>NZ_CM150751.1:5542500-6445000 GCF_056388475.1 Pseudomonas sp. TUM25319
CAGTGCCTATCTCGACGCCCCGTTTGCCCCCATCGTTGAAGAAGCCCGTGCGCTCGCCGCCAGTCGCCAGCAGCTCAGCCGCTACGTCCTGTTCAACGGCTGGCCTGCGATACTGACCGCCGCCGCCATCCGTCCGGACGCCGACGTTCTGGACATCGACCCGAAAACCACCGCGGTGATGCTGTTCGTCGACCAGTTGACCCAAGCCAAGCTGGACAAACTCTCCAGCGACGCCGGCCTGGCCGGCATGCACGTCGTCAAGAGCGGCAGCGAATCCGGGGTAGCCCCCAGCCTGCCGCTGGACGCGATCGGCTACAGCCTGCAATGGAGCCCGCCTCGCCCCGGCGACCGCCTGCTCTGGGCCGTGCTGCCGCCGCTGCTCGGCGCGATCCTGGTTCTCGGCCTGCTGATGGCGTACTTCTTCCGCTTCGCCCTGCGTACCTCCCGGGAAATCGACACCCACCTCAGCGACCTGCAGACCAGCAACCAGGCGCTGGAAGCCAGTGAACAAAGGTTTCGTGCCGTCGCCGAGGCCGCATCCGACTGGATCTGGGAAACCGACCGACAGCATCGCCTCACCTATCTGTCACAGCGTTTCGTCGCCGTTACCGGTTACCGCACCGACGACTGGCTGGGCCAGCCGCTGAATCTGCTGCTGACCTGCGATACCACCCCCCTCAGCGCCTGGCTCGACAACCTCGAAGAACCCCTTGGCCAGCAGGCCTCGCACCTGCGCTGCGCCTACCGCGACCAGCACAACCTGCTGCGCTTCTGCCGCCTCTCGGCGCGACCGATCTATCTGAAAGGCCAGCGCACCGGTTTTCGCGGAACTGCCAGCGACATCACCGATGAGGTCGCCGCCCACGCCCGCATCCAGCATCTCTCACTGCATGATGCCCTGACGGGCCTCGCCAACCGCAACAAGCTGTCGCGCTTCCTTGAGCAAACATTGCTCAAAGGCCCGGAAGCGCCGCCCTTGACCCTGATACTCCTGGACCTGGACAGCTTCAAGCCGATCAACGACTCCCTCGGCCACGCGGCGGGCGACGCAGTGCTGCTGGAAGTGGCTGCACGCCTGCGCGACTCCACCCGGGACGGCGACCTGGTGGCGCGCCTGGGCGGAGACGAATTCGTGCTGGTCATCGCCAAACTGGACAACCGCAACGAAATCGACCGTTTCTGCGCCCGCCTGATCCAGAGCCTGCACCAGCCCATCCTCTACGAAGAACACAGCCTGCACATCGGCGCCAGCCTGGGCATCGCCCAAACCCGCCTGCAGGGCACCGATGCCGGCGAACTCATTCGCTGTGCCGATATCGCGCTGTACCAGGCCAAGGCCGAAGGCAAGAACACCTGGCGCTACTTCTCAGAAGAAATGAACCAGCAGATCCAGTACCGCCGGCAGCTGGAAAACGATCTGCGCCGGGCGGTGAAAAATCACGAGTTCATCCTGCACTTTCAACCGCGCTACCGGCTGCAGACGCTGGAGATCGTGTCGGTGGAAACCCTGGTGCGCTGGCAGCATCCTGTGGAAGGATTGCTTGGGCCGGACACGTTCATTCCGCTGGCTGAACAGACCGACCTGATCGTTCCCCTCGGCCTGTGGGTGCTCAGGACTGCCTGCGAAATCGCCCGTGACTGGCCCGAACCCTTGCTGGTCTCGGTCAACCTGTCGCCGGCGCAGTTCTCCCGCAGCGATGTGGTCGCCGATGTCCGGCAGATTCTGGTGGACACCGGCTTCCCGGCGCAGCGCCTGGAACTGGAGATCACCGAGAACGTGATGCTCAACGACATAGAAGGTGCACTGGGTACCATGAACGCCCTCAAGGAACTGGGCGTGCGCCTGAACATGGATGACTTCGGCACCGGCTATTCGTCGCTGGGCTACCTGCGCACTTACCCGTTCGACAGCATCAAGATCGACAAGCGCTTTGTTGCCGGCCTCAGCAGCGACAGCAACGACCGCGCCGTGGTGCAGGCGATCATCAACCTGGGCCAGGCGATGGGGCTGACGGTAACCGCCGAGGGCGTGGAGAACGAACAGCAACTGCGCGCCCTGGGCATGGAGAACTGCCACGAGGTCCAGGGCTTCTACCTGAGCAAACCGCTGGAGCGCGACGCGTTCGAGGCCCTGCTCGAACGCCATCGCAACCGGGCGAACCCTGGCGACCAGGCCGGCTAGCCGACCGCGGGGGTGCGGCGTCGCTGCGCCATGATCTCCGGCAGATCGCGGCGGCGCTGATACACACGCAGTGGCTCGCTGACGTTGAGCCGGTCATCGACGTTCTGCGCCAGCAGTACATCGATCAGCTCGCGACTGAGGGTCATGACCTCGCCTTCACCGGCCTGCCAGACGAATTCGCTGCTCGGGGTGATGCTGTCGTCGGCCACATCCATGCCGAACGAGTCTTCGCTGAAGCGCACGATGTGCTTGCCGAGTTTGCGGTGGAAGCCGACGAAACCTTTCAACTGATCGGCGGCGGCGCAGATGTCCTGAGACGTGATATGCATGTCAAACCTCGCTGAAAACACCCATGGGGATGCAGGGCAAACGGAATTGGCACGCAAGTGAATGGGCAGTCCTCTGATGGGACTGCTTGAGTGGCTGCAAGAGTAAAGGAAATTTCCGACCGCTTGTTCCGATTTTTCAATCTCCTCCCGGATGCTCGCTACACTGGAGCCGACACCTCGATCTGCACAGCCGATTTTGCATGAAGACAACACCGCTTCCAGACAGCGCTACCATCAGCCGAATCCAGGTGGTGCCTGCCATTCTTCAGGTCATCAGCGAAACGACCGGCCTGCGCTTCGCCGCAGTCGCCCGGGTCACGGAAACCCGCTGGACCGCACTGGCCGTGCTCGACACGCTGGGGTTCGGCATGAAGGCCGGCGACGAACTGGACGCCAGCAGCACCCTGTGTGGCGAAATCCGCCGCACCCACCAGACCATTGTCATCGACCAGGCCAGCGAGGACGCCGACTACCGCGAGCATCCGGCCCCGCGCACCTACGGTTTCGAGAGCTATATAGCCGTGCCGGTGTTTCGTAACGACGGTAGTTTCTTCGGCACCATCTGCGCGTTCGATCCGCTGCCCCAGCCCCTGCGCGGTGGCGCCATCCAGCCGATGATGGAAGCGTTCGCCCGGTTGCTGACGATCCAGATCGAGAGCGAGGAAAACGCCCAACGCACCGAGATTGCCCTGGAAAAGGAGCGGGAAATCGCCGCACTGCGGGAAAAATTCATTGCGGTGCTCGGCCACGACCTGCGCAATCCGCTGTTCGCCATCACCGCCGGAGCGGAACTGCTGGTCAAGCGTCTGGGAGACGACCGCTCGAGAACCATCGCCGAGCACATCCTGACCTCCGGCCACCGCGCCACCCAGCTGGTGCGCGACGTGCTGGACTTCGCCCGGGGGCGACTCGGTGACGGCATTCCCTTGAATATCCAGCTCTGCCCCGACCTGGACAAGGCATTGCGCCATGTCACCGCCGAGTTGCAGCGAGTACATCCACAGCGGCGGATAACGCTGAACATCTGTGATTTGTCAGGCATCTATTGCGATCGCGAACGGATCTGCCAGGTACTGTCGAATCTGATCGCCAACGCCCTGCAGCACGGCGACGACAACGGGCCGATCGACGTCTCGGCGCAGATCAGTGGTTCGATCTTCGTGCTGGGCGTGCACAATACCGGCGAACCGATCCCGCCGCGGATCATGGCGCATATGTTCGAGCCATTCTCCCATCCCGCATCAGACGCCCCACAGGTCGGCCTGGGCCTGGGCCTCTACATTGCCAAGCAGATTGCGCTGGCCCACGGCGGTAGGATGGAAGTGCGGTCATCCGCCGAAGCGGGCACGTTGTTCAGCCTATACCTTCCGGTGAACCGAGCTGCGTCGCCAGAACCCCGGCCAGCCAGTCCATGAACACCCGCACCCGCGGCGGCAGATAGCGCTGGCGGGCATAGAGCAGGGATACCGGCATGGCCGGCGGAAGATACTGAGGCAGCAAACTGACCAGTTGACCGCTCTCGAGATAATCGCGTACCCCGGCCAGGGGCGCCTGGATGATTCCGAGGCCGGCCAGACCCGCGCTTTCATAAGCATCGGTATTGTTCGCGGTTATCGGGCCAGCCATGGCAATGAAGCGAGTGCGTCCCTGATCCGCGTATTCGAAGCCGGGACTGCGGGAGCCCAGCACCTGGACGTAATGCACCAGATGGTGCCCCTCAAGGTCGCTCAGGGATGCCGGCACACCGTGCCGTGCAAGGTACGCAGGGCTCGCACAGTTGACCATGGCCAGTTGTCCCAACGGTCTTGCCACCACACTCAGGTCACTCAAGGCGCCGATACGCAGCACGCAATCGAAACCTTCGCGCAGCAGGTCGACATGGCGATCGGTGCAACTCAGCTCGAGGCTCACGCCGGGATGGGCGGCCATGAACTGCGGCAGGCGCGGCAGGATGATGCGCCGGGCCATCAGGGTCGGCAGGTCGACCCGCAGACCACCGCTCAACGCGGCTGGATCGGCGCGGAACAACCCTGTGATTTCGTCCATCCGTGACAACAGCTCTTTACTACGCTCGTAGAGCTGCAGGCCATCCTGGGTTGGCTGTACCCGCCGCGTCGAGCGATTGAACAGCCGCGCACCGAGCTGGGTTTCCAATGCGCGGATCTGCTCCGACACGGTTGAGCGTGGCAGACCGAGCTGCTCGGCAGCCAGGGTGAAACTGGACAGTTCATTGACCCGGACGAAGGTTCGCAGCAGTTCCGGCTTGAGCATGGCAGCAGGCCTGATTGTTCGTTGATACCGAACAGTATTTCCGAAACCAGCGGATTTATCAGCACCAAACCGATCAATAGACTTCTATCCAGCCCCGTCCACTCCCTCCGAGGTATCGAGCATGTCCCGCAAAATCGCACTCATCACCGGCGCCAGCCGCGGCCTGGGCAAGAACGCTGCCCTTCACCTGGCGACCCAGGGCTTCGACATCATCGGCACCTATCACAGCAAGGCCTTTGAGGCGCAGACCCTGGTCAGCACCCTGGAACAGAGCGGCGCCCGTGCCGCCATGCTGCAGCTTGATGTCAGCGAGAGCGGCAGCTTCGCCGCCTTCACCGAACGCCTGAGCGAAACGCTTAAGCGCGACTTCGGTCGCGAGCACCTCGATGTGCTGGTGAACAACGCCGGCATCGGCATCAACGTGCCCTTCGCAAACACCAGCGAAGCACAGTTCGACCAGTTGCTGAACATCCAGCTCAAAGGCCCGTTCTTCCTGACTCAACGCCTGCTGCCGCTGATTGCCGACGGTGGCCGGATCATCAACGTTTCCACCGGACTGACCCGCTTCGCCCTGCCCGGCTATGCCGCCTACGCCTCGATGAAAGGCGCGATGGAAGTGCTGACCCGTTACCAGGCCAAGGAGCTGGGCTCGCGCGGGATTCGCGTGAATATCCTCGCCCCCGGTGCGATCGAGACCGACTTCGGCGGCGGCGTGGTACGCGACAACGCCAACATCAATGCCTTCATCGCCAGCAATACCGCCCTGGGCCGGGTTGGCCTGCCGGACGACATCGGTGCGGCCATCGCCGTGCTCGCCAGCGACGGCGCCGGCTGGGTGACCGGTCAGCGGCTGGAGGTGTCCGGCGGCATGTTCCTCTGATCCGCAGTTGCCCCCAGGGCCAGGTGCAACTGCGCCAGCGCCGGCAGTTGCAGCGCCTGGGCGGCATAACAGAGACCGACACGGCGACTCAGGGCCGCCCCCTGGCATGGACGCCACTGCACGCCGGGGTGGTGTTCGGCCAGCGACTGCGGAAGCAGCGCCTGGCCCAGCCCGGCGGCCACCATGTACAGCGCCTGTTGCAAGGTCGCGGCGATGCCGGCCGGGTCTTGCGCGGCATCGCCGTAGAAACCCAGCAGCCGCTGGTGCGAAGGCTGGTGCGGGCAGGTGATCCAGCGTGAGGTCACAGCGCTGGCCGGCAGCGCCAGCACGAAAGGTTCTTCCCACAGCGGCAGGAACAACTCGTCCTCGCAACACAGGCTTTCCACCCCAATCCGGGCATCGCCCGCACAGCCTTCCAGCAACGCCAGTTGCAGCCGTGGCAGCGCCGCGCTGGCCAGGCGAATGAACGACTCGACCTGGCTGGCGGCGATATCCACCTCGACGCCCAGTTGCAGCACCAACTGCTCGCGCCCCTCGCGAAAACGCAGGCTCAACGCCTCGGCCTCGGCCACCATGCGTTGCGCCTGCGGATAGAGCACCCGCGCCTGCTCGCTGACCTCGACGCCCCGAGCCTTGCGCTGGAACAACGCCACGCCCAGTTCCTCTTCCAGTTGCCGGATGGTCACCGACAACGAGGGCTGGGCCACGAACAGGCGCTGCGCCGCCGAGGTGATGTTGCGCTCTTCGAACACCGCGATGAACGCCTTCAGATGCCGTATATCCATAGTCTTTTCCGATATCAGCCAGCGGAATAAGCCGTTTCTCAACGCTTTACCAGCTCAATAGAATTCAGTCATTCAATTGGATTATGCCTTGGAGGTCATCATGAACAAGCCCCTGATCATCATCACCGGTGCCAGCTCCGGTATCGGCGAAGCCTGTGCCCGGCTGTTTTCCCAGGCGGGCCACCCGCTCCTGCTGCTGGCCCGGCGCCTGGAGCGGATGCAGGCACTGGACCTGCCGAACACCCTGTGCCGCGCCGTCGACATCAGCGACCGCGAAGCCTTCGCCGCAGCGGTCAGTGAAGCCGAGGCGACGTACGGCCCGGCCGATGCCCTGATCAACAATGCCGGTGTCATGCTGCTGGGCCAGATGCACGAGCAAGATCCGGCGCAGTGGGAGCGCATGCTCGATGTCAACGTGAAGGGCCTGCTCAATGGCATCCACCTGCTCGCCGCAGGAATGCGCGAGCGCCGCCACGGCACGCTGATCAATGTCAGTTCGGTGGCTGGGCGCAAGACCTTCCCCAACCATGTCGCCTATGTCGGCACCAAGTTCGCCGTGCGCGGTATTTCCGAGAACCTGCGCGAAGAGCTGTCGCCCCATAACGTGCGGGTGGTGACCATCGCCCCTGGTGCGGTGGAGACCGAACTGCTCGGCCACACCACCGACGAAGCGATCAAGCGCGGCTATGAAGACTGGAAACAGCAAGACATGGGCGGCGTGGTGCTGAGCGCCGAGGACGTGGCCGGCTCGATCCTCTGGGCTTATCAGCAGCCGCAGCACGTGTGCATCCGCGAAATCGTACTGGCCGCAACGCGCCAGCAGCCCTGATCAGGGCTGCTCCTCGACCTGGACGCTGGCGGTCATGCCGGCACTCAGGGAAAACCCTTCCGGTACCTGGTCGAGGCTGATCCGTACCGGAATGCGCTGGGCCAGGCGCACCCAGTTGAAGGTCGGCTCGACTTCGGCGAGCAACTGGCTGTCGGGCGTGGCGTTGCGGTCGGTGATGCCGCGGCTGATGCTCTGCACATGACCCTGGATCGGCTCGCCGGCGCTCATCAGCCAGATTTTCACCGGCGCACCGACCTTGATCCGTGGGAGCTTGGTTTCTTCGAAGTAGGCCTGGACGTAGAAGGTCGCGTCGTCCACCAGCGCCATCACCGGCTGGCCGGCAGTGACGTAGTTGCCCTCGGCCAGCCTCAGGTTGGTGATATGACCGCCACGCGGCGCCTGCACCTTGCTGCGGGCCAGGTTGATCGCCGCCAGCTTGGCGTCGGCCTGGGCCTGGCGCAGTTCGCCGCGGGCCACGGCGGCATTGATCTGGGCGTTCTCCCGCAGCTCGGCGCTGATCGCCTGGGGCCCGAGCGCAGCGCGGCGCGAGGCTTCATGCTCACGCAGGCGCAGTTGCTGCTGACGGGTTTCAGCCACGGCATTGGCCTTGTCCAGCGCCGCCTCGAAGCGGTCGCTGTCGATGGACATCAACAGGTCGCCCGCTTTGACCTGCTGGTTGTCACTGACCTTCAGCTCGCGCACCCAGCCGGACACGTCCGGGGCGACGATCACCACGTCGGCGCGGATCTTCGCGTCGCGGGTCCAGGGGGTCAGCATGTAGTACTGCCACAGACGGGTGCCGGCGAAGATGGCGACCGCCACCAGGCACAGGGTCAGGGCAACACGCACGGTGGTACGCATGGACGAACTCCTCAGACAGGTCCCAGGTACAGCGTTACCAGGGTCAGGACACAAACGAACAGGGCGCAGTCGAACAACGCCTCATGCCAGATCCAGCGCCCCAGCGGGGTGAGGCGCAACAACAGGCGCAGCAGGCCGGTGAGCACCAGCGCCAGCAACACATAAATCAGCAGCGGACTGAGCAGTACCCCGCCCAGCGCCCACTCACGCAAGCCCATGGATATCCTCCAGCCGGCGGCACCAGCGGCCCCAGCTCTTCTGTAGTTGCAGCACGGCGCCCACCGCCAGACGCAGGGCATCGCTGGCCGGCTGAGCCTGCAAGGCGGCGATGAAGTCCACGCTCGGTTCGTCCAGGCGCTGCCCGCGCCCCGGGCCCGGCCCCTGCGCCAGCACGGTTTCCAGTTGTCTCAGGTACTCACGCTGGGCCGGCTCCACCGGCGCGCGGGCCACCGCCAGGCACATGCGCAGGTGCAGCAGTTCGTCGCCCATGTCGAGGCCGTGCAGGCCATCGTCCCAGCGTCCGCGCTCCTGCTCCGGCAAGGCGGTGTAGTGCCGGGCCAGTTGCAGCATGCGATCGGCCATCCGCCCGCCGAACCAGGTTTCGGCGCCACGCAGTTCGCGCCGGGTCAGGCGGACCAGATCGTTCTGGGTCGCCGCCCGCAGGCGCCGGCCATGCCAGGCCGGATTGCGCAGCACCAGCAGCTTGAACGCCAGCACCGCAGCACCGACACCGATCATCATGGCCTGGGCATTGTTGAGGAAACTCTCGACGCTGAAGCTCATGTTGTTGAGCGGCGACACCAGCACGATGAAGTGCAGGCAATAAGAAGTGGCGGTAGCACCGATGCGCGGATTGGCCATGCCCAGCGCGCCGAAGAACAGCGGTACGCCCATGCCCAGGCAGAGCATGGCGAAGCTGCTCCATTGCGGCAGCAGAATCTGCCCCACCAGAAACGCCACCGGCAGTGCCAGCAGAATGCCGCGCAGGAAACTCATGCCGATCTGTGCGCCGTTCTCGCGGCTGGCGAACAGGCTGCAGACCACACAGGTCAGCACCAGCCCGCCAGGCGCCGCGGCCCAGGCGGTGGCCATCCAGAAACCGGCCATGGCGAGAAAGGCCAGGGCGCTGCGCGAACCGAACAGCAGGCCTAGCGGAACATCACGATGCACGGCCAGGCTGTCCGGCACATCCGCCGGTGCCTTGCCCTCCTCCACCGCCTGCAGGGCATGGGTCGCGGCGGCGGCGTTGTCGAGCAACAGGGTCAGGCGCGCCAGGCAATAATGCTCGGCCGAGCTGTCGCGCAGGTCCTGGGCCGCCTGCCAGACGCGCTGGCGCAGTTCCATCAGTTGCCCGGCGTCTGCAGCTGCCAGCGCCGCACGGACTTCGTCGAGCCAGGGTCGCAGGTGGTCGGCTTCGCCCTCATCCAGTTGCCGCCATTGCCGACGCACCGAGCGGGCGATGCGCAACAGGATCAGCAGTTTCTGGCTCAAACCGCGAATGGCCCGGCCCCGCTCGCGCCCCAGGCGGCCCTCGAACCAGGCGTGTTCGCGCTGAGCATCCACCGCGACGATGCGGCCGAGGATTTCCACCAGGCTCTTGCGCCCTTCCTCGTCGCCGCTGAGTGTCGCACTGGCCGCCTGCAAACCGCTCGCCCAGGCCTGCCGCGCCTGCCCCGCCAGTTGCTGCTCCACCCGCATGGGCCAGAGCAGGGCGCTGCTCAAGGTGGCGCAAAGGATCCCCAGAGTGATCTCAGTGCAGCGCGCCACGGCCTGGTCGAACACCTGCAATGGATGATTGACCGCCGACAGAGCAATGATCGCCACGGTGTACCCGGCCAGGACGAAGGAATAGGCCCAGGCACTGCGCAACAGCGTGGAACAGGCAGTGCACAGCCCCAGCCACAGGGCCAGGGACAACAGGAACAGCCAGGGCGTCTGGGCGAACAGGGCCATGAACACCACTGACATCACCGTCCCGACCAAGGTGCCGAGCACCCGCGCCAAGCCCTTCTGCAAGACCATGCCGGACAACGGCTGCGCCACGATAAAAGCCGTCATCAGCGCCCACGCCGGCTGCTCCAACCCCCAGCGCAGGGCGAGCCACAAGGCCAGGCCGCCACCGAGCAAGGTCTTGATGGCGAACTGCACGGCAAGTCGGTTGGGCGCGAACAGCGCCTGCAAGGTGATGGGCACGAAACGAACCTGAAGACGGTGGGATTAACGATAGACAGAAGTGAACGAAAAAGGTCTTGAACAAATTATTAGCTAGCTAACTAATAGATGTCCAGTGTCTTTTTTCGATCTCTTTGTCCTTGCCGTTGGCGCCGATTCAGAAATCGCAGGCAAAAAAAATGGGCGACCGAAGTCGCCCTAAATGCCTTGCGTGCTCGTTGTATCGGGAAGGATCAGTGCTCTTTGCGCTTCTGCGAGTCCTTCCAGATGAAAATGCCCAGGCCAGCGAAGAAGACAAACATCAATCCGACCGTGACTACGCCAGCGACAACCACATTATCGAAGAACATGTCGGCCTCCATTTGCCTGTGCCTGTCCGATGAGTGAACAGTAGCGAATGTGCCGGGAGGGAAAATTGACCGAGGTCAATGGCGCCCGAGGCGGGCGCTGGAGGCGGGTGCAGGCTTGACCTGCATCAAGATTTTCAGCGCTTGCCGGGTTTGCCCTTGGGCTTTTTCTTGCCTTTCTTGGCGGCGCCCAGCGGCATGGCCTGCTCGAAGGCCTTGCGCACCTCGTTCAGGCGTTTCTCGTTGAGGTCATGGACGCGGCGGGCGCGCTCGGCGCCGAAATCGATCAGGTTGTCGTCTTGGCTCATGGTCGGGCTCGGGAAGCGGACAGCGGAGTGGTCATGATGAAGGCTGACACCGGTGCTGGAAAGCCCCGCCTCAGACTTCGATATCCACCAGCAGCCCCTGGCGGTTCTCGCCCCCCATCAGCGGCGCCACGGGCACCGTGTTGTCGGCATTGAGTTCGTCCCCGGGCAGCGGGTGGTAAGGGTCGTCTTCCTCATCGGGGGAAGACTGTCCGCCCTGCCCTTGACCCTGCCCCTGGCGTCTTCGCTGCTCCTCGCGCAGCAGCAACGCGGCCTGCTCGGGATCGCGATGCTTGAGATCGACCGTTCCCTCGCTGGAACTGGGCTGGGCCGGCACCACGGGCTTGATGTCCGGGGTCGGTTTGACCGGGTCCAGTTGCGACGTGACCGGCACGGCGCTCAGCGGAATCATCGGTGGCAGCATGGTGGTGGGTCTCCTGTTGCCCCTGTGTCGGCACGTTTGACCACGGCTTGAGCGCAAGGTGCCCGCCTGCGATCGGTTGCACGGTACGCCGGCAACGAATGCCGCATGCCCGCTCGCCGGTTCGCGGGCCATAACCTTTGGTCAAAGCGCCGCTATCCGTTAAGATAGCCGCCTTTTTATCGCGGGAGTCAGGCAGTATGGTGCAGCAGTATCAACCGGGGCAACGCTGGATCAGCGACAGCGAAGCCGAGCTGGGTCTGGGTACCGTTCTGGCACAGGATGGCCGCTTGTTGACCGTGCTCTATCCGGCCACTGGCGACACTCGCCAGTACTCACTGCGCAACGCGCCGTTGACCCGGGTACGCTTCTCGCCGGGTGACCAGATCACCCACTTCGAAGGCTGGAAACTGACCGTTCGCGAAGTCGAGACCATCGACGGCCTGCTGGTCTACCACGGCCTCAACGCGCAGAACCAGGCGTGCACCCTGCCGGAAACCCAGCTGTCGAACTTCATCCAGTTCCGCCTGGCCAGCGACCGCCTGTTCGCCGGGCAGATCGACCCGCTGCCGTGGTTCTCCCTGCGCTACAACACCCTGGAACACACCAGCCGCCAGTTGCAGTCGTCGCTGTGGGGCCTTGGTGGCGTGCGTGCGCAGCCGATCGCGCACCAGTTGCACATCGCCCGCGAAGTCGCCGACCGTATCGCGCCACGGGTATTGCTGGCCGACGAAGTGGGCCTGGGCAAGACCATCGAAGCCGGCCTGGTGATCCATCGCCAGTTGCTGTCCGGCCGCGCCAGCCGCGTGCTGATCCTGGTACCGGAAAACCTCCAGCACCAGTGGCTGGTGGAAATGCGCCGTCGCTTCAACCTGCAGGTCGCCCTGTTCGACGCCGAGCGCTTCATCGAGAGCGACGCCAGCAACCCGTTCGAGGACGCCCAGCTCGCGCTGGTAGCCCTGGAGTGGCTGGTCGAAGACGACAAGGCCCAGGACGCGCTGTTCGCCGCCGGGTGGGACCTGCTGGTGGTCGACGAAGCCCACCACCTGGTCTGGCACGAAGACCAGGCCAGCCCCGAATACTCGCTGGTGGAACAACTGGCCGAGGTCATCCCCGGCGTGCTGCTGCTTACCGCGACCCCGGAACAGCTCGGCCAGGACAGCCACTTCGCTCGCCTGCGCCTGCTCGACCCCAACCGCTTCCACGACCTGGCCGCCTTCCGTGCCGAGAGCGAGCACTATCGCCCGGTGGCCGAAGCGGTGCAGGAACTGCTCGACGAAGGCCGCCTGTCGCCGAAAGCCCATGCCACCATCGAAGGTTTCCTCGGTGCCGAGGGCGAAGCGCTGCTGGCGGCAGTCAATGACGGCGACACCCAGGCCAGCGCCCGCCTGATCCGCGAGCTGCTGGACCGCCACGGCACCGGCCGCGTGCTGTTCCGTAACACCCGCGCCGCCGTCCAGGGCTTCCCCAAGCGTCAGTTGCACGCCTACCCGCTGCCCTGCCCCGACCAGTACATGGAACTGCCGGTGGGCGAGCACGCCGACCTGTACCCGGAAGTCAGCTTCCAGGCCCAGGCCGACAGCGACGAAGACAACCGCTGGTGGCGCTTCGACCCGCGGGTCGACTGGCTGATCGACACCCTGAAGATGCTCAAGCGCGTGAAAGTGCTGGTCATCTGCGCCCACGCCGAAACCGCGATGGACCTGGAAGACGCCTTGCGCGTGCGCTCCGGCATCCCGGCCACCGTGTTCCACGAAGGCATGAGCATCCTCGAGCGTGACCGCGCCGCGGCCTACTTCGCAGACGAGGAATTCGGCGCCCAGGTCCTGATCTGCTCGGAAATCGGCAGTGAGGGTCGCAACTTCCAGTTCGCCCATCACCTGGTGCTGTTCGACCTGCCGGCTCACCCGGACCTGCTGGAGCAGCGGATCGGCCGTCTCGACCGGATCGGCCAGAAACACACCATCGAACTGCACGTACCGCACCTGCAGAACAGCCCGCAGGAACGCCTGTTCCAGTGGTACGACCAGGCCCTCAACGCCTTCCTCGCCACCTGCCCGACCGGCAACGCCCTGCAGCACCAGTTCGGCCCGCGCCTGCTGCCGCTGCTGGAAGACACCGACGACAGCCAGTGGCAAGCGCTGATCGGCGAGGCCCGCGCCGAACGCGAACGCCTGGAGAGCGAGCTGCACAGCGGTCGCGACCGCCTGCTTGAGCTCAACTCCGGGGGTGCCGGCGAAGGCCAGGCGCTGGTGGAGGCGATCCTCGAGCAGGACGACCAGTTCACCCTGCCGATCTACATGGAAACGCTGTTCGACGCGTTCGGCATCGACAGCGAAGACCATTCGGAAAACGCCCTGATCCTCAAGCCGAGCGAGAAAATGCTCGACGCCAGCTTCCCGCTGGGCGACGACGAAGGCGTGACCATCACCTACGATCGCGACCAGGCGTTGTCTCGCGAGGACATGCAGTTCATCACCTGGGAACACCCGATGGTGCAGGGCGGCATGGACCTGGTCCTGAGCGGCTCGATGGGCAATACCGCCGTCGCGCTGATCAAGAACAAGGCGCTCAAGCCGGGCACCGTCTTGCTTGAACTGCTCTACGTCAGCGAAGTGGTCGCCCCGCGCTCGCTGCAACTGGGCCGCTACCTGCCGCCGGCGGCCTTGCGCTGCCTGCTCGACGCCAACGGCAACGACCTCGCGTCGCGGGTGTCGTTCGAGACCCTCAACGACCAGCTGGAGAGCGTGCCCAAGGCCAGCGCCAACAAGTTCATCCAG
The DNA here is from genome assembly GCF_056388475.1 of Pseudomonas sp. TUM25319. Classification (NCBI taxonomy): domain Bacteria; kingdom Pseudomonadati; phylum Pseudomonadota; class Gammaproteobacteria; order Pseudomonadales; family Pseudomonadaceae; genus Pseudomonas; species Pseudomonas sp. TUM25319. The sequence goes on from NZ_CM150751.1 coordinate 5,556,663, forward strand.
GCTCAGCGCGATGTGCTGACGCCGAAGATCAACGCAGGCGAAGCCAAGGTGCTGCCACGCCACAACGAGCGTGTGGCCGAGGCCCAGCGTCGCCTGGCGGCGGAAACCGATGAGGAGCTGGCCCGCCTGACAGCCCTGCAAGCCGTCAACCCGACCGTTCGCGACAGCGAGATCCAAGCGCTGCGCAAGCAGCGTGAAGATGGCCTGGCGATGCTGGACAAGGCAGCGCTGCGGCTTGAGGCGATCCGGGTGCTGGTAGCCGGCTGATAACCTGGCCCGGTAGCCAACACAAAACCCTGTGGAAGCTGGCTTGCCAGCTCCCACGGGGTCCACAGCGATCCCGCTACACGGCTTCGGCCGCCTTGCCCGCCTCCACGCCAGCCTCCTCCAGCATCCCCGCCTTCATCTTCTGCGCATCCCGGGCGAAGGTCCGCGCCGCCAGCAGCAGAAACACCAGGGTCATCAGCAACGCCACCGGAATCAGCCCCATGGCGTTATGCAGGCCTATCGCCTTGAACGCTTCGGTCATCTCGCCACTCCCGGCCTCCAGCATCGCCACCTGGGCGTAATGATCCGACAGGAAGCCCACCACCACCGGTCCCAGGCCGCCTCCCAGCAGATACAACCCGGCAAAGAACAGCGCCATGGCCGTTGCCCGCAGCCGCGGCTGGACAACGTCCTGAATGGCGGTGTAGACGCAGGTATAGAAGTTGTAGGCGAACAGCCAGCCGATCCCGAACATGGCCACGAACACGCCGATTTCCACCCGTCCGGCGTACAGCGCCCAGCCGGTGCCGAGGGTTGCCACCAGCATGCTGAAGGCGCCGAACAGCAAGCGCCCGGCGGGCATGCGCTGGTGGATCTTGTCGGCCACCCAGCCGCCCAGGGTCAGGCCGATCAGCCCGGTCACCCCGACGATTACCCCGGTGGCGACTGCCGCCTGTTGCAGCGACAGCAGGAAATACCGTTGCAGCATCGGCACCATGAACGAGTTGCAGGCATAAGTGGCGAAGTTGTAGCTCAGGCCGGCCAGCACCAGCCAGCCGAAGGTGGGGATGCTCAGCACTCGGCGTAACGGACGGTCCAGCGGCGTTTGCGACGATGCCACGACTTCGGCCGCGCCCCGCGCCGGTTCGCGGATCATGAACATGAAGATCGCCAGCAACAGCCCCGGTACGGCGGCGATAAAGAACGGCGCCCGCCAGCTACCGAACGCCTGGACCATCGCACCGATGGTGAAGAATGCCAACAGCAGCCCCAACGGCAGACCAAGCATGAAAATGCCCATCGCCCGCGCCCGCTTTTCGGCCGGGAACAGGTCGCCGATCAGCGAGTTGGCCGCCGGCGCGTAGCTGGCCTCACCCACGCCAACCCCCATGCGCACCAGAAGGAAGGTCCAGAAACTGCCAACCATGCCATTCACGGCGGTCAGCCCGCTCCATACCGTCAGCCCCCAGCCCATCAGTTTGCTGCGCGAGCCGGTATCGGCCAGACGCCCCAACGGCAAGCCGGCGATGGCGTAGACCAGCGTGAAAGCGGTGCCGATCAGACCGATCTGCAGGTCGCTGAGATGCCATTCCAGCCGGATCGGTTCGATGACAATGGCGGGAATGGTGCGGTCGAAGAAATTGAACAGATTGGCCAGGAACAGCAGGAACAGAATGCGCCAGGCATTGGCCGCTTGGGTGGGGCTGTGCATACGTCGATCCCTCTTGTATTTGTCGGTGCGCGCCAGCACGCCGGACAAAATCTAGAAGGCATTGCCAAAGCTGTCTGCCATCATCCATCTGCTTGATGGCGGGTAATTGTAACCATTTGCGCCATTAGAACCGCCCGCTATGACGGACTTCGCAAATAATTGAAATCAATCTGCCATTAATCCCGATGATCCGGCGCGGTCTTTCTATACTCGGAAAAAAGGGTCTCCAGGCGGTTTGGGGGACGAGTGCAAACTCGGCTGAACTGAGAGGCGCGCTATGGAATGGCTGCACACGCTGCTTGCCGATCACCCGGTGGGCCATTTCGCTCTGGCTGTCCGGCACAATCCCTATCTGATCCTGCTCGCCTACCTGGTGATGTGCGCGGGAAGTTTTGCCACCCTCGATATCATCGAACGCATCGGCGACAGCGAGCAGGCCAGCGCCCGACGACGCTGGAAAGTGCTCGGCGCCTGCTGTCTGGCGTGCAGTGTCTGGGCCATGCACTACATTGGCATGCTCGCCTTCGAAACCACCCTCGACGTCCACTACGACATGTTCCTCACCGGCGTCTCGCTGCTGATCATGCTGTTCGCCGCCCTCTGTGCCATGAGTTTCCTGGGCCAGCCACTGCCCCACATCCGGCACTACAGCATGGCGGCATTGTTCATTGCGGCAGGCGTGGGCGTCATGCATTACACCGGCATGGCAGCCATGCGCATCAATGCCGTGCAGCATTACAACGCGACATTGGTGCTGGCCTCGATCGCCGTCGCGCTGGTCGCTGCCCTGCTGCCGCTGCTCATCGCGCGCCATCTGCGCCAAGGCAACAGCGGCCATCCGCAATGGCTCAAGTACAGCGCCGCATTCATCATGGCCGGCGGCATCATCGCCACCCATTACGTCGGCATGTGTGCCCTCACCCTGAGCCTGCCCGGCGGCGCCAGCACACCGATCGCGGTCACCGACAACAGCCTGCAACTGAGCCTGACCATCGCCGTCATCACGCTGCTGATCAGCGCCAGTTGCATCAGCGCGGCATTCTCCGACAAGAAACTGCAAAGCAAGGAACAGGACCTGCGCCGGGTCAACACCCTGCTCAGCCAGCTCGATCAGGCGCGGGTGTCACTGCAGCAGGCCGCGCACTACGATGCGCTGACCAACCTGGTGAACCGGCGTGGCTTCAATCAGCTCTTCGCCGAGCGCCTAGCCGAACAGACTCACCGCGGCGGCATGCTTGGGGTGATGTTTCTCGATATCGATCATTTCAAGCGCATCAACGACAGCCTCGGCCACGACGCCGGTGACCAGTTGCTCAAGGCCATCGCCAACCTGATCAAGGCCGCCACCCGCAACCAGGACGTGGTGGCCAGACTGGGCGGCGACGAGTTCTGCATCCTGTTCAACCTGAAAAGCCCGGAAGAAGCGCGCGGCCTGGCCCAGCGCATCCTGCAGAAAGTCCGCGAGCCCATCGATCTGGCCGGCCGGCGCATGGTCATGACCACCAGCATCGGCATCAGCCTGTTTCCCGACGACGGCAGCACCTGTGAAGAGTTGCTCAAGCATGCCGACCTGGCGCTTTACCAATCCAAGGGCAGTGGCCGCAACAAGTCGAACTTCTTCAGCGACAACCTCAAGACCCGCGCCACCCTGGAACTGCAACTGGAAGAGGAACTGCGCATCGCCTTGCATGAAGATCTGGGGCTGCGCCTGCATTACCAGCCGATCTTCGAACTGGCCAGCGGCCGCGTCACCAAGCTCGAAGCGCTGATTCGCTGGCAGCACCCGCAACACGGACTGCTCAGTCCCGACCGTTTCATCGGCATCGCGGAAACCAATGGCCTGATCGCCGAACTGGACTTGTGGGTGTTGCGCCGCGCCTGCCATGACCTGGCCGAGCTGAGCCTGCAGGGATTCGGCGAGTTGAAAGTGACCGTGAACTGTTCGGCCCTGACCCTGGGCCGCGATGAACTGGCCGATGAAGTCGAAGACGCCTTGCGCGCTGCTGGCCTCGCCGCATGGCGGCTGGAGCTGGAAGTCACCGAGAACGCACTGATGGCCAACATCCACAGCACCATCGCCCTGCTCAAGCGCATTCGCGAACAGGGCGTATCCCTGTCGATCGACGACTTCGGTACCGGCTATTCGTCCCTGGCCTACCTCAAGCGCCTGCCGCTCGACACCCTCAAGATCGACCGATCGTTCATCCAGGACGTACCGCGCTCCCGGGCCGACAAGGACATCGTCCAGGCCATCATCGTCATGGCCCACACCCTGCACCTGAAAGTGATCACCGAGGGTGTGGAAACCGAAGAACAGTACGCCTTCCTCCAGCAACTGGGCTGCGATGCGCTGCAGGGCTACCTGCTCAGCCGCCCGGTGCCGCTGGAATCGTTGCACGACGTGCTCGCCGAGCTGAATCGCCGCGAAGAGAGGCTCATGGCCTGCTGCGATACAGATCAATCAGGGTCGCTGGATCTTTTTCCAGATAGCCCTGACTGCCGTGCAGGCGCATCAACTGTGCGGCAAGGCCACTGACCGGGGTTGCCGAGCCCTGTTCACGGGACAGCTTCACCGCTGTATCAAGGTCCTTGAGCAAGGTCCGCACATGCCACTTCACCGGCTCGAAGCGACTTTGCGCCATTTGCGGCGCGAGGATCTGCAACGGCTTCGAATCGGCGAAGCCACCGGCCAGCGCCTCGGCGATCAGCGTGGCATCGACCCCGGACTGTTCGGCCAGCGCCACCACCTCGGCAATGACCAGCGCGTTGCAGGCCACGATCATCTGGTTGCAGACCTTGGTCACCTGCCCGGCCCCGACCGCGCCCATGTGGGTGACCCGTTGCCCGAGCGCCAGCAGCGCGGGGCGCACCCGCTCCAGCTCCTGGGCCTCGCCACCGACCATGATCGCCAGGGTGCCGGCTTCAGCGCCCGGCGTACCGCCGGAGACCGGCGTATCGAGCCAGCCCATGCCAGTCTGCGCCTTCAGACGGGCGGCCATCTCGCGGGTCGCGGCCGGCTCGAGGCTGGAGAAATCCACCAGCAGTTGCCCCGCTTTCGCCTTGCTGGCAATACCCTCGGCGCCGAAGACCACCTCGCTGACCACCGAGGTATCAGCCAGGCACAGCATCACCACGTCGGCGGCCTCGCAGAGTTGGGCCGGGGTTTCCACCTGACGGGCTCCGGCAGCCACCAGCGGCGCGCATTTGTCCGGGGAACGGTTCCACACCGTCAGCGAATGCCCCGCAGCCAGCAACCGCCGGCACATGGGCAGCCCCATCAGACCGATACCGGCGAAACCAAGGGACAAGGGCAGTGAATGGCTCATCTACAGCTCCAGACAGTTAAAGAAGTTGACGGATCGGACGATTCAGAAACGGTACGTCGGAAAAACCCCTAGGGTTTATAGGGTAAAACCTGATCGCGTACGCCAGAGACGCGCTGATACAGTCGCGAAACTTATCCAGGGATGGCTCAATGATATCGACTGTTTCAATGCCACCCTCCCAGGCAAATGGCGCAAAATGACCTCTAAGAATACTCCTGCCAACGTGATTTCCGAGCTGCTTGCAGCCACCGCGCCCACCCACTACGGGACTCGCGCGTACTACACCCAGCCAACCCTGAGCCCGCAGCAATACCTGTATTTCACCGAACCCGACACCCAGCGCATCCTCGACAACCTCGACGGCCTGCGCGACCTGGTGTTTCCCCCGAGCCTGCATGTCGAAGACGACGCCCAGTTGCGCCTCGACCAGCAGTTTCCCTCGGTGTGCCTGATCGGCCTGGGCCGTTGCGGCTCGAACATCGCCCTCGATGTCGCCGAACTGGTCTACAACGCCCGCACGTTCTACCTCAACGAGTTCAACAACGACGATCGCGCCAGCAGCGATACGTCCTACAACCCGGCACGCTGGATCCGCAACAACCTGCGCCTGGTCCAGGCCAAGAGCCCCAAGCCGGTATTCCTGGTGGAGCCGCTGGTGATGCTCGGCGACCTGGACAAGGACATCGCCGGGCGCATCCGCTTCTCGCGCAAGGGTGAAAAAAGCGGCTTTTTGCGGGACTACAGCAAGATGAAGATCATGGACCTGTCCGAGGTCCATGCCGGCGGCGCCGGTAATGCACCGATTCTGGGCCAGTACCTGGCCAAGATCATCCTCAACAAGGAAACCCACCGTTTTTCCAGCGCCGACTGGAAACTGATCCACTCCTACCTGATCGACTCCTGCGGGATCAAGGCCAACCAGTCGCGGCTGTACTTCTACATTTTCAGCGCTGGCGGCGGCACCGGCTCGGGCATGGCCTCGGAATTCGGCCTGGCCCAGCAGTTCTCGTACATGAACAAGACCTTCGACACCAAGCCGATGGACGAACAGGAAGGCGAGGCCGGGCACTCGTTCGTGTTCGAACCGATCTTCACCAGCGGAATCTGCGTGCTGCCGAATATCTCCGATCACCGCAGCGAAATGTCCGAGGCACTGCACATCAACGCCGGACGTCTACTGTGCAAGTATCTCTCGGAAGAGTGGGACTTCTCGTACAACTTCGACAACGAAGACAATAGCGAGGCCAGCGTCATGGGCCGCATTCGCCCCTGGAACGCGATGATGCTGATCTCCAACGACATCATGCGCTACGCCGAGGAGAATGATGACGGCAACATCCAGAACATCGACGTCAACGCGATGGAGAAGCACGCCAACCAGTACATCTCCCAGCAGATCTTCAACATCCTCACCGCCCAGGCGGTGACCACCGACTACGACCAGAACTACTTCCGCCGCGCCGGCATCGACATCGGCGAGACCATCCGCCTGGATGCCAACGACCTGTTCATGAGCCTGGCCGGCCCGGTGGCCATCGCCTACGCCGAGTCGGTGGTGCCGGAAACCCCGGGCCAGAGCTCGGATAAAGGCTTCAAGGTGTTCGAGAAAGAACAGCCGCGGCTGGATATCGACGACCTGTTCTTCCGCTCCATCGACCTGCCGCACTTCAACAAGGATACCCAGGCCATCGAAGGCATCAGCCTGCTGCCGATCGAGTCCAAACGCTACCGTGCGGCCCTGGAGCAATACCGCAGCTCCGGCTGCGATGCCGCCGCGCTGCATGACCTGCACTTCTTCAAGAACTGCTCGTCAGTGGTGTCAATCGTCTCGCTGCCCAAGGACTACAAGCTGTCCTACATGGACCTGAACCGGCTGAAGACCCACCTCAACAGCCTGTTCCCCAACACCACCCTCAAGCGCTATGCACTGGTGATCGGCGCCTCGGCCAACCTGTCGCTGACCACCCTGATCGCCAAGAGCCCGTGCCTTTCGGACGATTTCCTGACCCTGATCGTGGCCTTCATCAAGCGCTGCTTCGCCCGGGCGCCGTACCGCTTCGACGAGACCCTGGACAACGCCATCCTCGACTTCATCACCCACGAGGCATTCGAGGAGGAGCGCATCGACGAACTGCTCAACGAATTCGAAAACCCGGCGAAGATCCTCGATACCAACTGGTACGCGATCAAACCGATGTACGAGAAGAAGTATCGCGAGCTGATCAACGACAAGAGCAAATTCGTTTCCATCAACGATATTCGCCTGTCGCGGGAGTGCGTGAAAAAGGCAGTGAAATACCTGCGGGAAATCTACCGGCACCGGATCGGCAAGACCAAGGTCATTTCCCTCAATACCCATACGGGGAAAGTCGACTACTGAGGGCGAGCTGCAAGCCGCAAGCTGCAAGCTGCAAGTAGAAGCAGAGCGGCGGCGTATCGGAAGCTGCGGGAGGAAGCCTGGAGCTGAACGACCAGTACATGCCGGCCCGCTTGTCTTGCAGCTTGAAGCTTGAAGCTTGAAGCTTGCAGCTCACCTGTTACCGACGCGACACGACTGTTACCAACCGTCACCCCACCCTGATCGGCCTCGCGCACCAAAATGGACTGGCTGTGCGTTTTTGCGCACCAAACCAGAGCCCGATCAGGAAAGCTGCCGCACTTGAATCACGATGAATGGTTGCACCACCACCGCCCAGATCTCTGGATTGCGGCTTTGCAGGTCTAGCGCCTGCTCGGCAGTGACCGGCCCGACAGTGCCAGCATTGCGCCACGAAGCGAAGGTTTCGCTCCGGTTCTCGGCCATCGCCTGTGCAACTTCGATCAGGTCCAAGGAGGGGTCGACCCAAATCAGGTCACCTTTTGCCCAAAAACGCTCCAAGGCTTTCCACTCGATTACCGCCGTCTCGCCGAGCAGTTTGGCATAGAGGGTGCTTGGTTCTTCAGTCATGGGTTCCACCAAAAATAATCCGGCCTGTAGAAAGGCCGGTATTTTTGCAGAAAAACCCAGTTTCAAATAAGTAATTGATCGACAAGTTCAACGAAGCCAAACGTTTCCGGGCATTACCGGTTCGAATTAAGACGCTTTTTTGTAACTTTATGTCGATCAGGCGACACCCTCGGTTTTTGCTTCGGCGGGGCTGCTTTTCAAGCGACAAAGCGGCGCTCTACACTGTACCGGTACAGTTGCCAGGGCATTCACCGGGGGCGATACCGGAAGATCAGGCTGCGGTACGGCGTGGCCGTGCCGGGATCTGGTCAGGTCCTTCCCGCCCTGGCGCCAAGGACGATAAAAATTACAACAGAATGAGTGGAGCACTATGAGTAAGGCTACCAAGCAGATTTCCAAACTGTTTGCCGCAATGGTTCTGGCCGGCGTCGCTGGTCATTCGTTCGCGGCCGATACCATCAAGATCGGCATCGCCGGCCCGAAAACCGGCCCGGTCACCCAGTACGGCGACATGCAGTTCATCGGCGCCAAGCAAGCCATCAAGGACATCAACGCCAAGGGCGGCGTGGATGGCAAGATGCTCGAAGCCAAGGAATACGACGACGCCTGCGACCCTAAACAGGCCGTGGCAGTCGCCAACAAAGTGGTCAACGATGGCGTCAAGTACGTGATCGGTCACCTCTGCTCCAGCTCCACCCAGCCAGCCTCCGACATCTATGAAGACGAAGGCGTGATCATGATCACCCCGGCTGCCACCAGCCCGGAAATCACCGCTCGCGGCTACAAGCTGATCTTCCGCACCATCGGCCTGGACAGCGCTCAGGGCCCGGCTGCCGGCAACTACATCGCCGACCACGTCAAGCCGAAAGTCGTTGCCGTCCTGCACGACAAGCAGCAATACGGCGAAGGCATCGCTACTGCCGTCAAGTCGACCCTGGAAGCCAAGGGCACCAAGGTTGCCGTCTTCGAAGGCCTGAACGCTGGCGACAAGGACTTCTCGTCCATCATCCAGAAGCTCAAGCAGAACAACGTCGACTTCGTCTACTACGGCGGCTACCACCCAGAGCTGGGCCTGATCCTGCGCCAGTCCAAGGAAAAAGGCCTGAACGCCAAGTTCATGGGTCCGGAAGGCGTCGGCAACGACTCCATCTCGCAGATCGCCCAGAACGCTTCCGAAGGCCTGCTGGTCACCCTGCCGAAGTCCTTCGACGCCGACCCTGCAAACAAGGCCATCGTCGACGCCATCAAGGCTGACGGCAAGGATCCTAGCGGTCCGTTCGTGTTCCCGGCCTACTCCGCCGTGGAGCTGATCGCCGAAGGCATCAAGGCCGCGAAGAGCGAAGACACCGACAAGGTGGCTGCCGCCATCCACGCCGGCACCTTCAAGACCCCGACCGGCGACCTGTCGTACGACGAAAAAGGCGACCTGAAGGACTTCAAATTCGTGGTCTACGAATGGCATTTCGGCAAACCGAAAACCGAAGTTTCCCCTCAGTAACACCGTTTGATACATGACCGAAGCCCACTGTGCGAGCAGTGGGCTTTGTTTTACGAGGTTCATGGACCTGTTTCCCGCGATCCGGGATCGGGTTCACCTGAAAATCTTAAAACCGTCACCAGCGGTTCACTGGCCGTTGCGCGGCTCGAAGTGGCTCCAGACCACAAGGCCGTGCCGGGTGCACCACCCGCCAGCGAAATGCGTATCAGGTTTTTAGGAGCGCTGTAATGCCTGAGATCTATCACTTCTTCCAACAGCTGGTTAATGGCCTGACCATTGGCAGCACCTATGCCTTGATAGCCATTGGCTACACAATGGTTTACGGCATCATTGGAATGATCAACTTCGCCCATGGCGAGGTGTACATGATTGGTTCCTACGTGGCCTTCATCGTCCTTGCCGGACTGGCCATGATGGGGATCCACTCACTGCCGCTGCTGATGACCGCCGCGTTCATCGCGACGATCGTTGTAACCAGTGCCTACGGCTACAGTATCGAACGGGTCGCGTACCGGCCGTTGCGTAACAGCAACCGCCTGATCCCGCTGATTTCCGCCATCGGCATGTCGATTTTCCTGCAGAACACCGTACTGCTGTCCCAGGACTCCAAAGACAAATCCATTCCCAACCTGATCCCCGGAAGCATCTCCTTCGGGCCGGGCGGCGCGGAGGAAGTCCTGATTTCCTACATGCAGATCCTCGTCTTCGTGGTCACCCTGATCGCCATGACCGGCCTGACCCTGTTCATCTCGCGCTCCCGTCTGGGCCGTGCCTGCCGGGCCTGTGCCGAAGACATCAAGATGGCCAACCTGCTGGGGATCAACACCAACAACATCATCGCCCTGACCTTCGTCATCGGTGCCGCACTGGCGGCCGTGGCGGCGGTGCTGCTGAGCATGCAGTACGGCGTGATCAACCCCAACGCCGGCTTCCTGGTGGGCCTCAAAGCCTTCACCGCGGCGGTACTGGGCGGCATCGGCAGCATTCCGGGCGCCATGCTCGGTGGCCTGGTGCTGGGTGTAGCCGAAGCCTTCGGCGCAGACATCTTCGGTGACCAGTACAAGGACGTCGTGGCGTTCGGCCTGCTGGTTCTGGTTCTGTTGTTCCGGCCGACCGGCATCCTGGGCCGTCCGGAGGTTGAGAAAGTATGAACAGACATCTCAAAGCGGCGTTCTTCAGCGCCCTGCTGGTCTGGGCCGTGGCCTTCCCGGTTCTCGGTCTGAAACTCAGCATCGTCGGTATCAATCTGGAAGTTCACGGCCAGGGACCTTTCACCCTTGGCGTGATCGCCCTGTGCTCGGTCCTGATGTTCCTGCGCGTGTTGTTCGACAAGCAATGGAGCGCGGTGATGAAGTCGCGCAACGGCGGCCCGCTGATTCCGCCGAAGGTCAGCAACTACCTGACCCTGCCGAAAACCCAGCGCTACATCATCCTCGGCCTGATTGCGGCCGCCCTGGTCTGGCCGTTCTTCGGCTCGCGCGGCGCGGTCGACATCGCCACCCTGATCCTGATCTACGTGTTGCTGGGCCTGGGCCTGAACATCGTGGTCGGTCTGGCGGGCCTGCTCGACCTGGGTTACGTCGGCTTCTACGCCGTCGGTGCCTACAGCTACGCGATGCTCTCTCACTACTTCGGCCTGAGCTTCTGGGTCTGCCTGCCGATCGCCGGCCTGATGGCGGCCACCTTCGGCTTCCTGCTGGGCTTCCCGGTACTGCGGCTGCGTGGTGACTACCTGGCCATCGTGACCCTCGGCTTCGGCGAGATCATCCGGCTGTTCCTGCGCAACCTGACCGACTGGACCGGCGGCCCGAACGGCATCAGCAACATCGAGAAGCCAACCTTCTTCGGCCTGACCTTCGAACGCAAGGCCGCCGAAGGCATGCAGACCTTCCACGAGTTCTTCGGACTGGAATACAACTCGATCAACAAGGTGATCTTCCTCTACCTGGTGGCCTTGCTGCTGGCCTTGCTGGCGCTGTTCGTCATCAACCGCCTGCTGCGCATGCCGATCGGCCGTGCCTGGGAAGCGCTGCGTGAAGACGAGATCGCCTGCCGTGCGCTGGGTCTGAACCCGACCGTGATCAAGCTCTCCGCCTTCACCCTCGGTGCCTGCTTCGCCGGTTTCGCCGGCAGCTTCTTCGCTGCGCGCCAGGGTCTGGTGACACCGGAATCCTTCACGTTCATCGAATCGGCGATCATCCTCGCCATCGTCGTGCTCGGCGGCATGGGCTCTCAACTGGGCGTGATCCTCGCGGCCATCGTGATGATCCTGCTGCCCGAGCTGATGCGCGACTTCAGCGAGTACCGCATGCTGATGTTCGGCGCCCTGATGGTGTTGATGATGATCTGGCGTCCGCAGGGCCTGCTGCCTATGCAACGTCCACACATGGAGCTGCGTCGATGAGCCGCGAAATTCTGAAAGTCAGCGGCCTGAGCATGCGCTTCGGCGGCTTGTTGGCGGTCAACGGCGTGGGCCTGACCGTCAAGGAAAAACAGGTGGTCGCCCTGATCGGCCCGAACGGCGCCGGCAAGACCACCGTGTTCAACTGCCTCACCGGTTTCTACAAGCCCAGCGGCGGCACCATCCTGCTCGATGGCCAGCCGATCCAGGGCCTGGCCGGTCACCAGATCGCCCGCAAGGGCGTGGTGCGGACCTTCCAGAACGTGCGCCTGTTCAAGGAAATGACCGCACTGGAAAACCTGCTGATCGCCCAGCACCGTCACCTGAACACCAACTTCTTCGCGGGTCTGTTCAAGACCCCGGCGTTCCGCCGCAGCGAGAAGGAAGCGATGGAGCGGGCCCAGTACTGGCTGGAGAAGGTCAACCTGACCGAATTCGCCAACCGTACCGCCGGCACCCTCGCCTACGGCCAGCAGCGCCGCCTGGAAATCGCCCGCTGCATGATGACCCAACCGCGGATCATCATGCTCGACGAGCCCGCGGCCGGCCTGAACCCCAAGGAAACCGAAGACCTCAAGGCACTGATCGCCTACCTGCGCGAATCGCACAACGTCACCGTGCTGCTGATCGAACACGACATGAAACTGGTCATGAGCATTTCCGACCACATCGTCGTGATCAACCAGGGCACGCCGCTGGCCGATGGCACGCCGGAACAGATCCGTGACAACCCTGAAGTGATCAAAGCCTACCTGGGGGAAGCGTAAATGCTGCAGTTCGAAAACGTTTCCACCTTCTACGGCAAGATCCAGGCGCTGCACGACGTCAACGTCGAGATCCGCCAGGGCGAGATCGTGACGCTGATCGGCGCCAACGGTGCCGGCAAGTCCACCCTGCTGATGACCCTCTGCGGCTCGCCGCAGGCTCACAGCGGCAGCATCCGCTACCTGGGTGAAGAACTGGTCGGCCAGAGCTCCTCGCAGATCATGCGCAAGAGCATCGCCGTGGTGCCGGAAGGCCGTCGGGTGTTCTCGCGCCTGACCGTCGAGGAAAACCTGGCCATGGGCGGGTTCTTCACCGACAAGGGCGACTACCAGGAGCAGATGGACAAGGTCCTGCAACTGTTCCCGCGTCTGAAGGAGCGCTTCAGCCAGCGAGGCGGCACCATGTCCGGCGGCGAACAGCAGATGCTCGCCATCGGCCGGGCACTGATGAGCAAGCCCAAGCTGTTGCTGCTGGACGAGCCGTCGCTGGGCCTGGCGCCGATCATCATCCAGCAGATCTTTGACATCATCGAGCAGTTGCGCCGTGACGGCGTGACCGTGTTCCTGGTGGAGCAGAACGCCAACCAGGCGCTGAAGATCGCCGACCGCGCCTACGTGCTGGAAAACGGCCGGGTGGTGATGCAGGGCACCGGTGAAGCGCTGCTGACCGATCCGAAGGTTCGCGACGCCTACCTCGGCGGTTGACCTTCAGGCCTCATCGCCGGCAACGCCGGCTCCCACAGGTTGGGTGGTGTACCCGATACCTGTGGGAGCTGGCGTTGCCGGCGATGGATCTCACAGATGCTGCAGCTTCTCCTGACATAACTTCACTTGTAATCCCTTCCCACCCTGCATACCGTTGAAAACTTTTCAGGCCGAGATCCCGGAGTTTTCCTCGATGCGTATCGCTCCTTCCCTGTTCGTCGCCGCCCTGCTGCCGCTGTTCGCCGGCTGCCAGTTGCTGGCCGACCAGCCGGAAACCGTCTCCACCGCCGGCATGACCCGCCTGCAAGGCGAGCTCAGCGCCGCCAACGGCCAGTTGCTGTTCAAGCCGTGCACCGAAAGCCGCCGCTTCGTCGTCAAGGACACCGGCAACACCGGCCTGCTGCAGGAAGCCGTCGCGCTGGCCGATACCCCCGGCCCGCTGTTCGCTGATCTTCGCGGCACCCTCGCCGGGAGCCAGGGCGCCGGCAACGACGGCCAGTTCAACGTCCACCAGCTCTACCGCGTCGATCACGCCCCCAACGCCTGCAGCGACCCCAACTTCAAGCGCCTGACCCTGCGCGCCTACGGCCATGAGCCGGACTGGAACCTCAACGTCAGCGGCAAGGGCATGGTCCTCGACCGTCCAGGGCAACCGCCGCTGGCCCTGCCGTATCTGGAAGAGCAACTGCCCGAAGGACGGGTCAACCTGAGCACCGAGGCCAACGGCCAGAAAATCGAGCTGTGGCTTGCCCCGCAACGCTGCGTCGACACGGCCACCGGCGGCATCAGCCATCTCAGTGCACAACTGCGCCTGGATGGCCAGACCCTCAACGGCTGTGGCTACTACGGCGGTGCACGCAACGACTGACCGCCGGTGCGCATTCAACCTGAGTGCTGGCGCGACTAAACCTTTATACTCGGCGGTTTGTGTAAAGCCGCCGGCCCCCCATGGCCGGGATACTGGACCCTGTCATGCTACGAATCACCGAACTGAAGCTGCCGCTGGATCACCCTGACGAAGCCCTGCGCGAAGCCATCGTGCAACGCCTGGGCATCAGTGACGACGCGCTGCAGGACTTCACTATCTTCAAGCGCAGCTACGACGCGCGGAAAAAGAACACTGAACTGCTGTTCATCTACGCCATCGACCTGAACGTCCGTGACGAAGCCGCCGTGCTGAGCAAGTTCGCCGACGACAAGAACGTCGGTATTGCCCCGGACGTGAGCTACAAGCCGGTAGGCGTGGCGCCCGAGGGCGGCCTGGCCGAGCGGCCGATCGTGGTCGGCTTTGGGCCCTGTGGCATTTTCGCCGGGCTGATCCTCGCCCAGGCCGGGCTGCGCCCGATCGTGCTGGAGCGCGGCAAGGAAGTGCGCCAGCGCACCAAGGACACCTGGGGCCTGTGGCGTAAAAGCGAGCTCAACCCCGAATCGAACGTGCAGTTCGGCGAAGGCGGTGCCGGGACGTTCTCCGACGGCAAGCTGTACAGCCAGATCAAGGACCCGAACCACTACGGCCGCAAGGTCCTGCACGAGTTCGTCAAGGCCGGTGCGCCGGAAGAGATCCTCTACGTCAACAAACCCCACATCGGTACGTTCCGCCTGACCGGCATGGTCGAGAACATCCGCGAGGAAATCCGTGCCCTGGGCGGCGAAGTACGCTTCGAGCACAAGGTCACCGACCTGCTGATTGAAGACGGCCAGCTCAACGGCGTGGTCCTGCACAACGGTGAAACGCTGCACTCGCGCCATGTGGTCCTGGCTCTGGGCCACAGCGCCCGCGATACCTTCCGCATGCTCCACAGCCGTGGCGTGTACATGGAGGCCAAACCGTTCTCCATCGGCTTCCGTATCGAGCACCCGCAATCGCTGATCGACAAGGCCCGCCTCGGCAAGTACGCCGGCCACCCGAAACTGGGCGCCGCCGACTACAAGCTGGTGCACCACGCCAAGAACGGCCGCTCGGTCTACAGCTTCTGCATGTGCCCAGGTGGCACCGTGGTCGCAGCCACCAGCGAGCCGGGCCGCGTGGTGACCAACGGCATGAGCCAGTATTCGCGCAACGAGCGCAATGCCAACTCCGGCATCGTCGTCGGCATCACCCCCGAGCAGGATTATCCGGGCGGCCCGCTGGCCGGTATCGAACTGCAGGAGCGCCTGGAAGCCCACGCCTATGTGCTGGGTGGCAGCAACTACCAGGCGCCAGCGCAATTGGTAGGCGATTTCGTTGCCGGTCGTCCGTCCACGGCGCTGGGCAGCGTCGAGCCGTCCTACAAGCCGGGCATCAACCTAGGCGACCTGGCGCCGAGCCTTCCGGACTTCGCCATCGAAGCCATCCGCGAGGCGTTGCCGGCCTTCGATCGTCAGATCAAAGGCTACAACCTGCCGGACGCCGTGCTGACCGGTATCGAGACCCGTACCTCGTCGCCACTGCGCATCACCCGTGACGAGACGCTGCAGAGCCTGAACCTCAAGGGCCTGTTCCCCGCGGGCGAAGGTGCGGGTTATGCGGGCGGCATTCTGTCGGCGGGCGTGGACGGTATCCGCATTGCCGAAGCGGTGGCGCGGAGCATGCTTGGGCTGACGGAGTAAAAACTCCGGTCCCCATCGCTGGCAATGTCAGCGATGGGGATGGGTATCTGAACACCTCGCTGCCCGGCACAAATCCAGGTGGGAGCGGCTTCAGCCGCGATTGGCCGCGCAGCGGCCATAAAACCTGAACGCCCCGGTCCTCCGGAAAATCGCGGACTCAGGTTCTACGACGGCTGCGCCGCCGATCGCGGCTCAAGCCGCTCACAGGTTGCCTGGATACCCAAACTCAGATCCCCTCGCGCAGTACCGCCTCAGGCAACGCCTCGCCGCGCTCCACGCAGCCGGCCACGACCTCGATCACAGCCTCCAGTTCATAGCCCTGCGCCTTGAGCCAATGCTGATCGTAGTACGTGGTTGCATAGCGCTCGCCACTGTCACAGAGAATCGCCACGATCGACCCCGCCTCGCCGTCCGCCTTCATCTGCTGCGCCGCTTGCAGCGCACCGATCAGGTTGGTGCCGCTGGAGCCTCCGACCCTTCGCCCCAGACGCCGCGCCAGGTAATGCATGGCCGCCAGCGACAGGGCATCCGGCACCTTGACCATGGCATCGATCACTGCCGGCAGGAACGAGGCCTCCACCCGCGGCCGGCCAATGCCCTCGATCCGTGACCCGCAATCGAGCCGCAGGCTGCGGTCGCCGCTGCGGTAGCAATCGAAAAACACCGAGCGTTCGGCATCGGCGCACAACACCCGCGTGGCATGACGGCGGTAGCGCACGTAGCGTCCAAGCGTCGCCGTGGTTCCGCCTGTTCCCGGGCTGGAAATCAGCCAGGCAGGCTCGGCGTGCCGCTCGAAGTGCATCTGGCTGAAGATCGACTCGGCGATATTGTTGTTCGCCCGCCAGTCAGTGGCACGCTCGGCGTAGGTGAACTGATCCATGAAGTGCCCACCGCTTTCCTGGGCCAGGCGCTCGGATTCGGCGTATATCTGCGTCGGATCCTTCACCAGATGCGGCTGCCCGCCGTAGAACTCGATCTGGGCGATCTTCTCCTTCGACGTGGTGGCGGGCATCACGGCAATGAAGGAAAGGCCGAGAAGCCGCGCAAAATAGGCCTCGGAAATCGCCGTCGAACCACTTGAGGCTTCGATCACCGGCGCGCCGGGGCGCAGCCAGCCGTTGCACAACGCATAGAGAAACAGCGAACGGGCCAGGCGATGCTTGAGGCTGCCAGTGGGGTGGCTCGACTCGTCCTTGAAATACAGGTCGATATCGGGAAAACCGGCCATCGGCAGCGGAATCAGGTGGGTATCGGCGCTGCGCTGGAAATCGGCCTCGATGATGCGAATGGCTTCACGGACCCAGGTACGGTGGTGGCTCATGACAGGTTCCCGAACGAACGAAAGCAAGAAAGCCTGCACGCTAGCACAGGGTTTCAGGCAACGTATTTCGCAAGAGCGACTAAGGTGCAATGAAACGCCCTGCGACGGGCACCGGATAAATCCATGAAACACGTTATAACAAAAAAGAATATAGTTTTTATTTTAATGAATAACGCAACCGGTTAGGGTGTCCGGCCTTTTTGCCATTGGATGGAGGAGCAACCTTGCCTCTACGTAGCACTTTCACCCGGTTCTTCCAACTGGAAGCCGCCAGTGGCCTGCTGTTGATCGCCGCTGCGGTCCTGGCCCTGATTATCAACAACTCCCCACTGTCCTGGCTTTACAGCGGCCTGCTGGAGGTTCCCGTCGCCGTGCAGATCGGTGCCCTGAACATCGCCAAGCCGCTGCTGCTATGGATCAACGATGGCCTGATGGCGCTGTTCTTCCTGCTCATCGGCCTGGAGGTCAAGCGCGAGGTGGTCGAGGGAGAGCTCTCCAAGCCCTCCCAGGTGGTGCTGCCCGCCGCTGCCGCCATCGGTGGCATGCTGGTGCCGGCGCTGATCTACTGGTTCCTCAACCGTGACAATCCTGCCGCTATCGCCGGCTGGGCCATTCCCACCGCGACCGACATCGCCTTCGCCCTGGGCGTACTGGCCCTGCTCGGCAAGCGGGTGCCCGTCTCGCTGAAGCTGTTCCTGATGACCCTGGCGATCATCGATGACCTCGGCGCGATCATCATCATTGCGTTGTTCTACTCCGGCACCCTGTCCACCCTGTCACTGATGCTGGCGGCCGCCTGCCTGGCGACGCTGATCGGCATGAACCGGGCGGGTGTGGTGAAGCTCGGGCCGTACATGGTGGTGGGCCTGATTCTCTGGGTCTGCGTGCTGAAAAGCGGCGTCCACGCCACACTGGCGGGCGTGACCCTGGCGCTGTGCATTCCGCTGCGCACGCGCAACGCGGAAACCTCGCCGCTGCTCAGCCTCGAACACGCACTGCACCCCTGGGTCGCCTACGGCATCCTGCCCCTGTTCGCATTCGCCAATGCCGGCGTATCGCTGAGCGGCATCACCCTGGAAAGCTTCACCCATGCAGTGCCGATGGGCATCACCCTGGGCCTGCTGGCAGGCAAGGCCATCGGCGTGTTCGGCCTGACCTGGATCTCGGTGAAGCTGGGCCTGGCCGCCCTGCCCGTCGGGGCCAACTGGGGCCAGGTGCTCGGTGTGGCGATTCTCTGCGGTATTGGCTTCACCATGAGCCTGTTCGTCGGCTCCCTGGCTTTCGTGCCCGGCGCCAGCGAATACGCCGGGATGGACCGCATGGGCATTCTCACCGGCTCGCTGTTGGCAGCACTGATCGGCTATGCCATCACGGCGCTGTCCAGCAAAAAGCCGCACGTCGCCTGACCCGGCGGTCGTTCCAGCGACAAGAAAAAACCCCGACCGGCGCAAGCCGTGTCGGGGTTTTTCGTTCTGGTTGCCGTCGTTCAGTGGGAAACGCGGCTGGTGCCGTTGACGGTCATGATGCGCACGCGCTCGCCAACCCGGAAAATCTCGTTTTCCTGAACCTGCTGCACATAGGCGCGCATGCTGCCGTCATCCTCGCGGACGGTGATTTCCACGCCCTGGGTACGGGTCAGGCCTTCTTCGGCGGCGGAGCCCGCCAGACCACCAGCAACGGCACCGATCACCGCAGCAACGATACTGCCGCGACCGCCACCGATGGCGCTACCGGCGACACCACCCACCACTGCACCGGCACCACCGCCGATCGGGGTCTTGGTGCCTTCGATTTTCACCGGACGCAGAGACTCGATGGTGCCCATGCGAACGGTCTGCACGCGGCGCGCCTCGTCACGGGAGTAGGAATCACCGGACAGGTTGGAGGCACAACCACCCAGCAGCAGCGACATCGTGGTGAACGACGCAACCAGCAGAACAGATTTACGCATAGGATTCATCTCCTTAAGACAGGTGCTCATTAGACTCCGCGCATTGACGACTGTCACGACACACGCCGGATAAAATTGCTTCCATTCAGCTTCGGTACAGGCAAAGGGCCTGGAACTGTCAGAAGGCTCTAACAAGGATAGACATGGATTACTTCATCATCGCCGTGACCACCGTGGCCGGCCTGTATTTCCACGGCTGGCTGTATGTGCGGATCAGGCGCTGGACCGACCGGGACCTGGCCCTGTCGTTCGCCGGCAAGGATGAACGCAAGCGGGAGTTCATGCTCCAGCGGCTGGAAACCGCGCGGACACAGAAGGTAAAGCGCAAGGAACTGGCGGCCTGGCTGGAACGCGAGGCCGCCCGGTACAACGCCGGTTAAGGCGCCAGTCGCTCGCGCAGCCAGGCGCCCTGTTCCAGGCGATAGTTGAGACGGTCATGCAGGCGGCTCGCGCGCCCCTGCCAGAACTCGATGCGCTCCGGCAGCAGGCGGTAACCGCCCCAATGCTCGGGGCAATGTGGCTGGCTGTCGCTGAAGCGCTGTTCGGTGGCCTTGAGCAGCCCCTCCAGTTCAGCGCGATCGGCGATCACCCGACTCTGCGGTGACGCCCAGGCCCCCAGGCGGCTGCCCAATGGGCGAACCTGGTAGTAGGCGTCGGACTCCTGCGACGAAACCTTCACCACTTTCCCCTCGATCCGCACCTGACGCTCCAGGGTCGGCCAGAAGAAGGTCATGGCCGCGAAGGGATTGGCCTTCAGGTGCTGACCCTTGGCACTCTCGTAGTTGGTGAAGAAGGTAAAGCCGTGCTCGTCCAGGCCCTTGAGCAGCAGAATGCGGCAATGCGGTCGGCCTTGCTCGTCCACGGTAGCCAGGGTCATGGCGTTGGCCTCCACCGGTGCCTGCTCGGTTTTCACCGCTTCGGCGAACCACTGGTGGAACAGGGCGAACGGCTCGGCCGGAGCCTGGGCTTCGGCCAGTCCGTCACGGGTGTAGTCACGGCGCATATCAGCCAGTGTTTGAGTCATCTACAGCGTTCCTTGGAGGATCAGTTGGTCTTCGCAGGGCTGTTGGCCGCGACCTTCTTGGCCGCGGGCTCGGCTTTTTTCGCAGCCGGTTTGGCTGCAGCCGCTTTTTTCGGGGCCGCGGCGGTTTTCGCCGGGGCGGCTTTCTTGGCAGTGCTGGCCTTGGCCGGGGCTTTCGCCGCCGGCTTGGCGGCAGCCTTGGCCGGAGCAGCGGCCTTGGCAGCGGGCTTAGCGTCCTGGACGGCTACCAGTTCGGCCGGGCTTGGCGTTGGCTGCTGGTATTTGGCGAGCAGCGCGACCATGGTGGCCTGCGGGGTCAGGATCATTTCCACACGGCGGTTCAGCGAACGGCCCTGCTGGCTGTCGTTGGCCGCACGCGGGGCGACCGAGCCCATGCCGCGCAGGTTCAGGCGATCACGTTGCAGGCCGCTGAGACGGAAAATGGCGGCCACCGACTGGGCGCGCTCCTGGCTCAGTTTCTGGTTGGCGGCGGCAGCACCGCTGCTGTCGGCGTGGCCGAGCACCAGTACGGCGGTCTTGGTGTCGGTTTCGACGATCTTGGCAACACGGGTGATCGGGCCGAGGGTGACCGGCAGCAGCATCGCCGGACGGTCCGGGTTATAGCCGCTGTCCACTGGCAGGGTCACCACCAGCACGTCTTCCCGGCGCTCCAGTTCCAGCTTGCTGTCCTTGACCGCCTCGCGCAGGCGTGGCTCGTAGGCGTCAAGCCAGGCCTGGGTGGCCTTGGTGTCGATCTTCGGCACGGCGGCGGCCTTCTCGGCCACCTTGTCATCGCTGCCGCCGAACGGCCACCACCAACTGCCGCCTTCGGACTTGGCCTCCGCCTTGGCTTCGGACTTGGCGACTTTCTCGTTCACCGCGTCCTTCACTTCCTTGTCGGCGACCTTGTCCGAGCCAAAGGGCCACCAGCCGTGACCGGCATCGGCGCTGTCCTTCTGGGGGTTCTGTGCGCAGCCGGTGATGGCCAGGCACAGGGCGAGAGCTAAGGTTTTGTGTGAAGACATCAGCGATACACCATGAAAATGAAAGAAAAAACGCTTGGAGAGCAGAATAGCCAACGGGCTCCGTGAGTACAGAGCCAACCGATCAAAGGCAGTCCTTGAGGATCCGCACCAGCTTCTGCGCACGCGGGTCCATGAGGATGTAAGGGCCCAGGGTATTGGTGACGAAGCCAAAGGCGACGTCGTACTCCGGGTCGGCGAAGCCTACCGAGCCGCCCGCTCCCGGGTGACCAAAGGCGCGGGCACCGAGGCCGAAGGTGGCGTTGGCGACCGTCGGCTGGTCGAGCATGCAGCCGAGGCCAAAACGGGTCTGGGTCAGCAGGGTCTTGTCGTCGCCCAGGCTGTGTTCGCGGGTCAGTTCGTCGAGCAGTTCCGATTCCAGCAGGCTGCCGTCCAGCAGACCGGCGTAGAACCCCGCGAGGCTGCGGGCATTGCCGTGGCCGTTGGCCGCGGGTTGCTGCATGCGTCGCCATTCCGGCTTGTTGGTGCTGGTCAGGATCGCCGGCGGATTGGTGAAAGCCCGGGTCGACAGTGCCTGCGGCTCACGCATGGTGACCTGCAGCAGCCGCTGCGCCGCTTCGTCGCCGAGGTTGCCCTTGCCCCGGGCGATATGGGCGACACGGTGGAATTCCTCGTCGGCCAGGCCAATGTGGAAGTCCAGCCCCAGCGGTTTGGCGGTCCGCGCCACGATCGACTCGCCCGGACCACGACCATCGGCACGGCGGATCAGCTCGCCGACCAGCCAGCCATAGGTGATCGCCGCATAGCCGTGGGCGGTGCCCGGCGTCCACCAGGGCGCCTCGGCGGCCAGGGTATCGACCATGGTCTGCCAGTCGTAGAGCGCCTCGGCGGGAAGCAGTTCGCGAATGGCCGGCAAGCCGGCCTGGTGGCACAGAAGCTGGCGCAGGGTCACCGACGCCTTGCCGGCCTGGGCGAACTCCGGCCAGTAGCGGGCGACCGGAACATCCAGTTGCAGCTTGCCCTCATCCACCAGTTGCAGGGCGGTGACGGCGGCAAAGGTCTTGGTACAGGAGAACAGATTGGCGATGGTATCGCTGTGCCAGGCCTCCTGGCCGTCCTTGTCGGCGCTACCGGCCCACAGGTCGAGGACCGTCTCGCCACCCACCTGGAGGCACAATGCCGCACCGCGCTCCTGGGGATCGTCGAAGAGGGCCGCGAAGGCCTCGCGTACCGCTTCGAACTTCAGTTCGAAATGACCCTGGATCTGCACCCGACGACTCCTGAACGACCTGTCTGAAAAGTGGCGTGCATTGTTTCAGCCCGCGATGGATTTGGGAACAGACAGGGGTCAGACGGTTCCGCTATTCATGGAGGTCTCAGGGCTTGGCCGCGGCGCTCCCGGTCTCACGGTGTGGCGCACTGCCGACGATTTCCTTTTCCACCTGCAGGTTGGCTTTGCGTGCCTGCTCGATGAAGCCCTGGTACGGCACATCGGTGATGCCCACCAGGCCGAAGTGGCCGTTCTCGCCATCGAGGGTGCGGCCGCTGGCCGGCTCGTCACCGAACTGGAACCAGTGCACGCCAACGATGCTCGGCTCGCTGAGTGCCGCCTTGAGGAACGCGGCGTAGGCCGGGCCACGATCCTCCTCGCGGGCAACTTCCATCGGGCCGGGCCAGAACGGTCCGCGATCGCGGGAACCGAAGTGGAACTCGGACACCAGCACCGGCTTGTCCAGCGCCTGTAACTGGGTGAAGTCGTAGCCGTCCTGAGGTTTTGGCGTGTAGAAGTTGAAGCTCAGCACGTCGCAGTACTGGGCACACGCCGCCACCGCTTCGGGCGTGGTGACCGCGAAACGGCCACCCAGCAGCAGGTGGTTGGGCGCATGCCACTTCAAGGCGTCGGAGATGGTCTTGAAATAGGCATCGGCGAAGGCGCGCTGGAAATGCTTGAAGTCTTCCTCGATCTCCGGATGCTCGGGGTTCGGCAGCGGCGGCTCGAAGCCTGGGTCTTCCATCAGTTCCCAGGCACTGAGCTGGATACCCCAGGCCTTGGACAAGCCTTCCTGATTGCGGTACTTGTCACGCAATTGCTTGAGGAAGGCGCGCTTGGCCGGCACATCGGTGGTCAGACGCAAGGTGCCGTAGGCCAGACCGTAGCGGGCCTTGGGATCGTCACCCGGCGCGGCCCAGGCCAGCTCGTTGTCGGCGAAATAACCAATCAGGAAGGGATCGTCGCGATGGTCGCGAGCGGCGATGGCCACGGCGCGTTCGGTAGCCATGGCGAAACGCGGGTCGAACGGGTCGGGCATGGCGCCCCACCAGTCCATGCCGGTGCTGATGCTGGCGTAGTCGCCGACGATCGCCAGCGGCAAGGTGTAGGGCACGCGCTGGGCCTGCTCCAGCCCCGGATCGCTCCAGTTGCCGAGGGTGTTGAAGCCCCAGGCCTGGACACGGTCCAGGGTATGGGTGTGCCAGCGAGCGGCATCGAAAGCCGGCGCCGGGCAGGGTGTCGCCTCTACACCGGCGGCGGGTGCCGGGCAGGGTTTGCCGTAGGTGCGTTCGAGGTTGGCGGCGTAGAAGTCGAACCAGCGCCCCTGGTTGAACGCACGGCCCTTGGACGAGCCGTTGCCGTCATTGTTGTTGCCCTCGCCGTAGAACGCCGCGAGCGGCGAGCCGGTCGTCGGCAGCCCGTCGAACATCGTTTCGCGGCCCGTCACATAGGTGCGACCCGGCTCGTCGTTCACGGCGTTGATCCCCAGCGAATAGAAGGGATGCCCCTCGGGCGTGACCAGGTACCAGCGCCCATCGCGCTTGACCGTGCGGAAGAAGCCCTTGGCGTCGAAGGTCTGCCCGCCGGTCCAGCCGCCAAAACGGTCCAGCGGCTGTTTCTGGCGCTCCGCCAGCCAGGCCTTGAGCTGTTGCTGCTCTTTGGCCGCGGCGCTCTTCAGTTGCTCGTCGCTGCTGACCTTCTCCGGCCAGCGGCCGCGACTGTACTGGCCATAGGGGTCGATCAGGCGGGTGTAAACGGCCTGTTGCAGACGATCGTCATCCTGGGTGCCGAGGCGTTCGATCAACAGACTCTGTGCAACGTTGGGCTGATTCATCGACAAGGTCACCGAGGTCACCTGGCTCAGGTCCACTTCGCCGCTGCTGCTGGCCAGCAGCAGACGCTGGCCCTCGAAGCTCCACGGCATCGGCGGGCCGGCGCGCATGCCCTGGCTCAGCGGCGAACTGGCCTGCAGCGGGACCAGCACGGTCTGCGCCGGACCGGACGGCAGGTCGATCCGGCTGGTGAGGGTCTTGCCGTCGGCGCTCTGCACCGTGACGTTGACAGTCAGCGCCCAGTCCATGCCGCTCTGCAGGCGCAGGGTCATGACCTTCTGCGCCGACCAGTCCCACACGCCGGTCTGCGGGCTCATGCGCAGCGCCGGACGCTGCACCGGATTGAACACCACCCGTCGCAGCACCTCGCCTTCCGCGGTCTGCTCCGCGTTGTACTGCGGCAGGCTGGTTTCTTCGTTCACCACATTGACCACCGAGGTCGGGCGCACGAAGTTGAACAGCGTCTGCTGTGCAGCCAGCAGCGGCTGGCTGAACATCACGGCGAGGATGGCAGGCAGGGTACGGCGCAACATGGGGTCGGGGTTCTCCTTGAGGGCCTCCTGGAGGCCTTGGTTCCGGTGATAGACAGCAACAAGTGCGAAAGATTGTGGGAACTCATCGCCAGCAAGGCCGGTTCCCACGGGGATTCTCGGCGCTCCTTAGGAAATTTCCCGCCGGAACGGCGGCAGCGCATTGAGAATAGCCTTCCCGTAACGCTGGGTGACCACGCGCCGGTCAAGCAGGGTAATGATGCCCCGGTCCTCTTCGGTACGCAGCAGGCGACCGCAGGCCTGGATCAGCTTGAGCGAGGCATCCGGCACGGCGATCTCCATGAACGGGTTGCCACCACGGGCCTCGATCCACTCGGCCAGGGCCGCTTCCACCGGGTCGTCCGGCACGGCGAACGGGATCTTGGCAATGACCACGTGTTCGCAATAGGCACCCGGCAGGTCGACACCCTCGGCGAAGCTGGCAAGGCCGAACAGCACGCTGGAATCCCCGCCATCGACCCGCGCCTTGTGCTTGTTCAGGGTCTCCTGCTTGGACAGGTTGCCCTGGATGAACACTTGCTTGCGCCAGTCGCGGTCCAGGCCGTCGAAGACGTCCTGCATCTGCTTGCGCGAAGAGAACAGCACCAGCGAGCCACGGGAACCTTCCACCAGCTCCGGCAGGTCACGGATGATCGCCGCGGTGTGGGCGGCGGCATCGCGAGGATCGGCTCGCAGGTCCGGAACCCGTAGCACGCCGGCGTCGGTATGGTGGAAGGGGCTGGGCACCACGGCGGTGACTGCGGCTTTCGGCAGCCCGGAACGCATGCGGAAACGGTCGAAAGTGCCCAGGGCGGTGAGGGTCGCCGAGGTCACCAGGGCACCGTGGGCGACGTTCCACAGGTTGCGACGCAGCATTTCGGCCGCGAGGATCGGGCTGGCGTTGACTTCGATATCGAACAGCGCCCCGCTCTCGGCCAGGGTCAGCCAGCGCGCCATCGGCGGGCTGTCTTCCGGGTCTTCAGCGGTGAATGCGGTCCACAGCTCCCAGTTGCCCTGGGCGCGGGTCAGCAGCGTGCCGAACAGCGGATACCACTCCTCGGCCTGGTGGCTGGCGATGCCGATGTTGACCTCGCCGTCCATGCCTTCCTTGAGCAGGTCGGCCAGGCGGGTGAACAGGTCGTTGAGGCGGGCAAAGCCCTTCTTCAGCTCGATGCCGATCTCGCGGATATGTTCCGGCACCACGCCGCCCACGAAGCGGTAGCGCGGCCGCTCGCGGCCCTCGGCATCTTCGCCGGGACGGAAATCGGCCACCTGCT
The DNA here is from genome assembly GCF_056388475.1 of Pseudomonas sp. TUM25319. Classification (NCBI taxonomy): domain Bacteria; kingdom Pseudomonadati; phylum Pseudomonadota; class Gammaproteobacteria; order Pseudomonadales; family Pseudomonadaceae; genus Pseudomonas; species Pseudomonas sp. TUM25319. Next base: position 5,582,777 of record NZ_CM150751.1, read on the forward strand.
CGCAGGCTGCGAACATGAATTGCTGGTGGTTCTTGATCTCGCGGGCCAGCTCCGGCACCTGCTCGATGTACTTGCCCAGGTCGCCCGGCAGCGGATGCTGCGCCAGCAATTTGGTGAGGTTCTTGGCGGTCTGCTCCAGCCAGTCGGCGGTGGAACGCAGGCGGCTGTAGTGGGCGAAGTGGCCGATGGCCTTGTCCGGCAGGTGGTGGCCTTCGTCGAACACGTAGATGGTGTCGCGCGGGTCGGGCAGGACTGCACCACCGCCCAGGGCGAGGTCGGCGAGGACCATGTCGTGGTTGGTGACGATGACGTCGACCTTGCCCATGCCTTCGCGGGCCTTGTAGAAGGTGCACTGGCCGAAGTTGGGGCAGTGACGACCGGTGCACTGGCTGTGGTCGGTGGTGACCCGCGACCAGTCCTGGTCTTCCAGGGCCGTGGGCCAGCTGTCGCGGTCGCCGTCCCAACGGTTGCCGGCCAGCTTCTCGATCATGCTGTTGAACAGCTTCTGGCTGGCCTCGTCGACCTCGATCCTGAAGCCTTCTTCCTCGAACAATTGGGCGGTAGCACTCTGGGCGTGGCCCTCCTGCAGCAGCAGGTCGAGCTTGGACAGGCACAGGTAGCGGCCGCGCCCCTTGGCCAGGGCGAAGCTGAAATTCAGGCCGCTGTTGCGCATCAGGTCGGGCAGGTCCTTGAAGACGATCTGCTCCTGCAGGGCAACCGTGGCAGTGGCGATCACCAGGCGCTTGCCGGCCGCCTTGGCCGCCGGGATGGATGCCAGGCTGTACGCCACGGTCTTGCCGGTACCGGTGCCGGCTTCGACGGCCACCACCGCAGGGTCACCACTGCGCCGGCCTTCATCATCGCAGTCGATATCGCCCAGCACCTTGGCGACTTCGGCGATCATCAGGCGCTGGCCATAGCGCGGCTTGAGGCTCTTGGCTTCGAGAAAACGCGAATAGGCGCCCTGAATCTGGGACTTGAGTTCGTTGCTGATCATGGTCTCGGGGCGCCCGAAAAGGGCTGGATATATTTTCAGTGTTTCGGATGAGCCGGCTATCATACCCGGCTATTGCCCTTTGCGCTGAATGGAGTGCCCGATGACCGCTTTCGCCCTTCCCTATAGCCTGCATGTCCTGGCCGCCATGGTCTGGGTCGGCGGCATGTTCTTCGCCTGGATGGTCCTGCGCCCGGCGGCCGCCACGGTGCTGGAAGGCCCGGCGCGTCTGCAATTGTGGCTGGAAGTGTTTCCGCGGTTTTTCAGCTGGGTGTGGATCGCCATTCTGGTACTGGCGGTAAGTGGTGTCGGAATGTTGCATATGCACTACAACGGCTTCGACAGCATGCCACGTCATGTGCAGGTGATGGCTGGCGGCGGCATCGCCATGTTTGCGCTGTTCATGCGTATCCAGAGCCTGCTGCTGCCGGAGATGCGCAAGGCCGTGGAAGCCGGCGACTGGGCTGCCGGCGCGGCGGTGCTGGGACGGATCCGCAGGATGGTGGGGATCAACCTGCTGCTGGGGATCGCCGTGGTGGTGGTGGCGGCTTCGCGGTTGTCGTTCTGAATTCGTGCAAGGCTTCTGCGATCCCGTGGGAGCGGCTTCAGCCGCGATCGGCGGCGCAGCCGTCGTAGAACCTGAATCCGCCACTCTTCTGGAAGACCGGGAAGGCTGGTTTTATGGCCGCTGTGCGGCCAATCGCGGCTGAAGCCGCTCCCACCTGGACTCATGCATCATCACAAGCGCTGGACGCTCAACTCACCCGGCGCGCCTGCCATCCCCGGCTGCCCTTCTGCTCCCGGCCGACCATTGGCGCCGGCCGCCGTGCGATACACCAGGCAACCCTTGCTCGACCCACCCTGCCCCGGCTTGCCGGCGGCACCCGCTGCCCCTGGCGCTCCGCCATCGAGGCGCACCTTGATCTGCTCCGCCGGGTAATCCGCCGGCAACGCCAGGCGAACCCGCCCGCCAGCGGCACCATCATGACCATTGCCACCATTGTCGCCGTTGGCGCCACGACTGGCCTGACCGAAGGTACAGCCACCGGCCTTGCCGTTGGCACCGTCCAGCCCGACATAACCCGGCGCACCGGCACCGCCGCGGGCATCGATGGACAACAACGGCCCTTGCAGGTGGTTCAACCGCAGGTCGAGGTTGCGCCCTGGCTGCGCCGGTTTTTCATAAGTACCCGCCGAACCATAGGCAGCAATATGGCTGCCTTCGGCCAGTTGCGCCTCGCCGGCCTCAATGCGCAAGGTGTCCTGGGCCGGAACGATGGCGATGCGCGCATCTCGGCCAAGCACCAGTTGATCGACCTTCAGTTCCACCAGGCTGGACGGCAGCAACAGGGTCGCCGAGTCCGCCACATCGAGGCGCTGCAGGTGAACGACATTGGCCTTGTTCGCCAGGCGCAGCACCGAATGGGGTGCAACGGTCAGGGCGTCGGCCATTACCAGCGGGCTGAACAACGCGGACAACAGCATCAGCTTACGCATGCTTGGCTTCCTTGCGAGGTGCGGGAATGGACAGGATATGGAAGATACCCACCAGCAGGATCTGCAGGCGGTCGAACCAGCGGTGACTGCGCTCGCGCAATCGACCGTTGAAAAACAGGACTTCAAGGCAGTGAAGCCCGAGCAGCGAGGCCGCGGCCAGGTTGATCAATTGGTGGAAGGGCTTTTCCGCCGGAATCAGCAGATTCACCAGTGCCACCCACCAGAACACCACTGTCAGGGCCTTGCACAGGCCCAGGAAGCCTTTCATGGTCTCGCCTCTCGATTGTCGTGGTCAGCCGTGGCGGCCTGTCCGGAGACAGACTGCCACCATAGCGATTGACACGGCGCCGATCAATTGAGGTGCAGCTCCACCCGACGATTCTGCGCCCGGCCGGCATCGGTTTCATTGTCGGCCACCGGCTCGCTCTCTCCGCGACCCTGGCTGGTGACTTTCTGCGGCGTCACGCCCTGATTGATCAAATATTCGGCCGCCGCGCTGGCACGACGCTCGGACAGCGCCTGATTGTAGGCATCGGTGCCCTTGCTGTCGGTGTGCCCGACCACGCGCACGCGGGTCACCGACGGATCGCTGAGTTTCGGCACCAGCGCCTGCAGTTGCTGCTGGGCTGCCGGGGTCAGCTCGGACGAATCGAAGGCGAACAGCACATTGCCCTGGTCGCTGAGGGTGATGACTTCCTGTACCGGCTCAGGCTCGGCAGGTTTCTGCGAAGGCGGATACTGCGGCAACGGGCAGCCGTTGTGGCCGACCGGGGTATTGGCCGGCGTGTCGGGGCAGCGGTCGCGGCGATCGAACACGCCGTCGCCGTCTTCGTCACCGTCCTGGGCAAAGCAGATCAGGCCGCCGGCGATCGCACCGGCAGCGGCACCGCCACCTGCCCAGGCCGAGCTTTCGATGGCGCCGAGCCCGCCGCCCACCAGCCCGCCCAGCAGGCTGCACAGTGGCCAGGTCCGTTGATTGAGGGGTGCGCTTCCATCGCTGTGGGTCGCGCAACCGGAAAGCAGGCCGGCCGCCAACAACACGGGAAGCGCGGCCTTGATAAGTGCGGTCATGGGGAAAGCTCCTGTGTTACTGGCTATTTCCAGTCACACAGGAGTAAAGACCGGCCCGTGGCACTTCTCAAGCCACAGGCCGCGTGGCTTCAACGCTCGATGCGTATTTCGGTTCGACGGTTCTGGGCGCGGCCGTCTGCGGTCTTGTTGTCGGCAACCGGCTGGCTTTCGCCCGCGCCCTGGACCGACACGAAGCTGGCCCGTGGCACACCGCTTTCGATCAGGTACTCGACCACCGAATGGGCGCGACGGTCAGACAGTTTCTGGTTGTAGGTATCCGAACCGACACTGTCGGTATGACCGGTGACGCTAAGGCGGGCATCGGCTTTTTCCTGCTTCAGTCGCGAAGCGATGGTGTTCAGCCGCTGCTTGTCGTTGGCCGTCAGCCTGGCCGAGTCGAATTCGAAGTGAACGTCACGAATCACGATGGTTTCTTCTTTCACCACCACCACTTCCTCGACCACGGGTGCCGGCACCGGCTCAGGCGGGCAGCCATTGGCATCGACCTGGACCCCGCGCGGAGTGCCCGGGCACTTGTCGCGGCTGTCCGGCACGCCATCGCCGTCTTCGTCGCCATCGCCGTGAACATGGCAATAGGCAGCGGCCATGGTGCCGCCTATCAGCGCGCCCCAGCCGGCCCAACTGCTGCTCTCGATCGTGCCCAGCGCGGCGCCACCCACACCTCCGACGGCTGCACACTTCGGCCAGTCGGTTTTTTGCAAACCTGCACAACCAGTCAATACGCTGGTTAGCAGAACCAGAGGTAAAGCTGTGCGAACTATGCTCATTTCGTTGCATCTCCCAGAGGATTCGGTGCAGAACCGCTGCTCTGGCAGTAAAGACCGGCCGAACCATCTCCGCCAGCAATAAGCCATGATGCAGGCCCGATCCCCTTTGCCTCGACGTCCCGGCCCGCTAGTCTTGACGGATTGGACGAGGATCTTCGATGACTGACCGCTTTTCTTCACGCACGCCGCAACAAGCCCTGGCGGCGCTGCTGGAACACCATGCCCCGCAACGCCTGTTGCTGGTGGGCGCACGCTTTCCGGCCCTGGATGCCTTTGCCGCGGCGCACCCGCAGGCCAGCATCGACGTCGCCGAGCCAGGCCTGCTGCCCCCGGAGCTGGCCGGCAAACGCTACGACCTGGCACTGCTGGTCGATTGCCTGGAACACCTGCCCAAGCGCACGGGCCAGGAACTGGTAGGCGGCATCCGCAATCTCAACGCCAACCGGGTCGCCGTGCTGGCCGATCTGGCTGCCAGCGGCTGGGAAGACACCGACTTCTACTCGCTGGCGCTGCAGTCCAACGAGCGTTTCCAGCGCGACGACCAGGTGCTCGGCCTGTTCAGCTACGACCTGCGCGACTACAAACAGGTACCGGACTGGCTCAACGCCAAGTTCTGGGCCAACCCGCAAAACTTCGGCAAGTACTGGTGGTGACGCGATGAGTGTTTCGGTTTGTCCTTGCGGCAGCGGCAACCTGCTGGACGCCTGCTGCGGCCACTACCACGCCGGCCATCCCGCGCCGGACGCCCAGGCGCTGATGCGTTCGCGCTACAGCGCCTACGTGCTCGGCCTGGTGGACTATCTGGTGACAACCACGCTGCCGGTGCAGCAGGGGAGCCTCGACCGCCAGGCCATCGCCGCCTGGAGCGCACAGAGCACCTGGCTCGGACTGGAGGTGGAATCGGCCGAAGTGTTCGGCGGCCAGCCGGAGCATGCGTTCGTCACCTTCACCGCGCGCTGGCACGACCTCGAGGGCGAGCATGCTCACCGCGAGCGCTCGGCCTTCGTGCAGAACCAGGGTCGATGGTATTTCATCGACCCCACCGTCGGCCTCAAGGCCGGTCGCAACGACGCCTGCCCCTGCGCCAGCGGGCAGAAGTACAAGAAATGCTGTTCGAGCTATGTAGGCACTTGACCGCCATGAACCGGCTGACCCGCCTGTCAGTGCTCGCCCTGATGCTGAGCCTGGGCGGCTGCGCCAGCTGGTTCGACAGCGATGTCCGCGACCCCGAGCTGCACCTGCTCAGAGTCGAAACGGTGAAGGCGCGGTTGATGCAACAACGCTTCATCCTGCATTTTCGTCTCGACAACCCCAACGACAGTGCTTTGCAGATGCGCGGCCTGAGCTACTCCGTGCGCCTTGATGAGTTGCTGCTGGCTCAGGGCGACCACGAACAATGGCTGCGGGTCGATCCCCACGACCGGCGCACCTTCGAGGTGGAGGTGCGCACCAACCTCTGGCAGCACGCCAGACCGCTGGCCAGGCTGCTGCGCCAGCACACACCGCTGCACTACCGGCTCGAAGGCACGCTGCGCACCGGATTATTCTTCACCCGCGACCTGCACTTGTCGCGCAGTGGTGAGATAATTCCCGGCGATTTTGTCCCGGAGTAACCCCAGATGACCCAGCAACCCCACGTTCATGGCCCTGACTGCAACCACGATCACGACCATCACCACCACGATCATGACCACGGTCACGTACACGGCCCGCATTGCAACCACGCGCCCCAGGAGCCGGTGCGCAACGCATTGAAAGACGTCGGCCGCAACGATCCCTGCCCATGCGGCAGCGATAAGAAATTCAAGAAGTGCCACGGCGCCTGAGTGTGTCGCCCTGTAACAGCGGTCGCGCTTTGTGTTATCCATAACGCCGACCGCCGCGACAGAGCGCGGCAGACCAACGGCAGCGCCTCCCGCGCTGCCGTTCCCTGATGGAGCCCCTCATGATCGACCTGTACTACTGGACCACCCCCAACGGCCACAAGGTCAGCCTGTTTCTTGAGGAGACCGGCCTTCCGTACCGGATCCACCCGATCAACATCGGCAAAGGCGAGCAGTTCGCCCCCGACTTCCTGAAAATCGCCCCCAACAACCGCATTCCGGCCATCGTCGACCACGACACCGCCGACGGCCAGCCGCTGTCGCTGTTCGAGTCCGGGGCCATCCTGCTCTACCTCGCCGAAAAGACCGGCCGCTTCATTCCCAAGGACCTGCGCGGCCGCCAGGAAGCCCTGCAATGGCTGTTCTGGCAGATGGGCGGCCTCGGCCCGATGGCCGGCCAGAACCATCACTTCAACCGCTTCGCCCCGGAAAAGATCCCCTACGCCATCAAGCGCTATGTCGACGAGACCGCGCGCCTGTACGGCGTACTGAACAAACGCCTGGAAGACCGACCGTTCGTCGCCGGCGAGGAATACAGCATCGCCGACATGGCGATCTATCCGTGGATCGTCCCGCACAAGTGGCAAGAGCAGAATCTCGACGATTTCCCCGCCCTTAAAGGCTGGTTCGAGCGTATTCAGGCCCGTCCGGCCACTCAGCGCGCCTACGCCCTGGTCGAGAAGATCAACCCGCCGCAGAAATAACCTGCCACGGCCGGCGCGGTGCTTTGCAAATAAAGCCCGCGCCCCCGCTTGCACGGGGCCGGCGCGCTCACTAACGTAGCGCCTTTCCGACGCCACCCCCTTGCAGGAGCCTTGCCATGGCCTCGCCAGCCTTTCCTCTTTCCCGTCTTCGCTTCGGTGTTGCCGCCGCCGCGCTCGGCCTGCTCAGCCTGGGGGGCTGCCAGATGGGCAATGTCCGCGACAGCGTACCGCCGACCGTCGGCGTGGAACCGCTCAAGGGCCTGGCGCAGAACGTTTCGGTCCGGCGCAATGCCCAGGGCATGCCGCTGATCGAAAGCAGCTCCTTCCACGATGCCCTGTTCAGCCTCGGCTATGTCCATGCTTCCGACCGCATCGGCCAGATGCTCGGCATGCGCCTGCTGGCCCAGGGGCGTCTGGCTGAGATGGCCGGCCCGGAGGCGCTGGACATCGACCGTTTCATGCGCGCCACCAACCTGCGCCAGAGCGCAGGCCAGCTCTACGCCGACGCCTCGCCACGGCTCAAGCGCTTCTTCGAGGTGTACGCCCGCGGCGTCAACGCCTACCTGTTCCGCTACCGCGAAAAGCTGCCGTCGCCGCTGGCCGGCTACCGCCCCGAATACTGGAAGGCCGAGGACTCGGCGCTGATCTTCGCCCTGTACAGCTTCAGCCAGTCGGTGAACCTGCAGGAAGAACTGGCGGCCCTGACGCTTGCGCAGAAGGTCGGCGCCGACAAGCTCGCCTGGCTGCTGCCCAACTACCCGGACGAGCCGCTGCCGGAAGCCGAAGCCGACAAGCTCAAGGGCCTCAACCTCGCCAGCCAGCTCACCGGCCTGCCATCGGTGGCGGCGGCGAGTGCGCAACTGGCGGCATTCGACGTGCTGGGCAACGCCAACTCGGCCAACTGGGCCATTGCCCCGCAACGCAGCCGCAGCGGCAAGAGCCTGCTCGCTGCCGACAGCCAGGGCGGCTGGGTGCTGAGCCCGGTGCAGATCCGCACCACCAAGTACCAGGCCGCCGGTTTCAGCCTGCCGGGCCTGCCGTTCGTGCTTGCCGGCTTCAACGGCAAGCTGGCCTGGAGCGGCAGCGCGGCCATGGGCGACAACCAGGACCTGTACCTGGAAAAGATCCGGCGCCAGGGCAACCAGGTGCAATACGAAGTGGACGGCCGCTGGCAGCCGGCGCGGTCTCGTATCGAGACCTACTTCGTCAAAGGCCAGCGCCCACAGCGTGAAGCCCTCTACGAGACCGGCCACGGCGCCCTGCTCACCGGCGACAAGGGCAGCCTCGGCCTGGCCTTGCGCATGCCCGACCTGAAGGGCGACAAGAGCCTCGACGCCTTCTTCGACCTGTCCCGCGCGCAGAACGTCGAGCGCGCCTTCGATGCCAGCCGCGAAATCGGCGCGGCGGCGTTGAACATGGTCTTTGCCGATGCCAGCAACATCGGCTGGCAGGTCACCGGCCGCTACCCGAACCGCCGCGAAGGCCAGGGCCTGCTGCCCTCTCCGGGCTGGAACAGCCGCTACGACTGGGACGGCTACGCCGACGCGATGCTCCACCCCTACGACCAGGACCCGCTGCAAGGCTGGCTGGGCAATGCCAACCAGCGCAGCGCGCCGAAAGGCTATGGCATGCAGTTGTCCAACAGCTGGTCGTACCCCGAGCGCGCCGAGCGCCTGGCGCAACTGGCCGGCAACGGCAAGCACGACAATCGCAGCCTGATCGCCATGCAGAACGACCAGACCACCGTGTTCGCCGCCAAACTCAAGGCCATGTTCGAAGCCCCGGGCATGGCCCAGCCGCTGAAAAAGGCCATCGACGCCCTGCCTGCCGACCAGAAGGCCCGCGCCCGCGAAGCCTACACCCGGCTGATGGCCTTCGATGGCCGCCTCAGCCAGACCTCTGCCGATGCGGCGGTCTATGAGCTGTTCCTGCAGCAAAGCACGCGATTGACCTTCCTCGACGAACTGGGCCCGGAGTCTTCGCCAGCCTGGCAGGCGTTCGTGGCCAACGCGCGGCTGTCCTATTCGGCACAGGCCGACCACCTGCTGGGCCGCGACGACAGCCCGTTCTGGGATGACCGCAACACACCGGTGGTGGAAGACAAACCGACCATCCTCGCCCGCAGCCTGGCGGCGGCCATCAGCGCTGGCGAACAGCAACTGGGCGCCGACCGCAAGGCCTGGCAGTGGGGCCGGCTGCATCAGTATCAATGGCCGGTGGCCAGCCTTCATGGACTGGGTGACCGCGTCAATCGCCGGCCACAGGCCACGGGCGGCGACCACAGCACCCTCAACCCGTCGGCCTACGCCTGGGGCCAGGACTTCAAGGCGACGCTGGCACCTGCGGTACGCATGGTGGTGGACTTCGGCCAGATCGAACCGCTGCAACTGCTCACCAGCAGCGGCCAGTCGGGTAACCCGGCCAGCCCGCAGTTCGCCAACGGCCTCGACGCCTGGTTCCGCGGCCAGTACCAGAGCGTGCCCTTGCAGACGCAGAACTTCGAGCGGGCCTACGGCAGCAAGCGTCTGACGCTGGTGCCCGGGAAGTAAGCCATCGTTGGCGAGGTGCTTGCCGACAGACCGCGTTGGCGCTGCCGGGCGCATGACTTGGGATCTTCAGAGCCCTCCAGATCGAGCGCCGCCCGCGCGGCGCATCGCCGGCAACGCCGGCTCCCACATTTGTTGCAACGTACCTATGTCTGTGAGGCCATGGTTGAACGCCTTGTGTGTACGACACGGTATCGAGTCAAACCAAACAGCTTCCCCGCAGTGGGTCGCCAAGCACCAAAGGCTGACAACTCGAATCCCACAGGCCATGGCGCGTTGCAGCAGATGTGGGAGCTGGCATTGCCAGCGATGCGCCGCGCGGGCGGCGCTCGATCTGGAGGGCGCTGAAGATCCAAAGGCATGCACCTGTTAGCCATCATGCGGTCTCCTCGACAAGCGCCCCGCAGTCACCAATGACTTCGAAGACAGACCACAAATCGAACTCCCCCGCCCATCATCGCTCTACCGATACAAGCCCCCACCCGGCAGCCCGCCCATGGACCTTGTCATCGCCCGCCCCGAAGGCCTCTACTGCCCACCCGGCGACTTCTACATCGACCCCTGGCGGCCGGTGGAGCGGGCGGTCATCACCCATGGCCATGGCGACCACGCCCGCACCGGCAACCGTCACTACCTCTGCGCCGCCCCCGGCGCCGGTATCCTGCGCAGCCGCCTCGGCGCCGACATCGACCTGCAGACCCTGCCCTACGGCGAACCCCTCGATCACCACGGCGTCACCCTTAGCTTCCACCCCGCAGGCCATGTGCTCGGCTCGGCGCAGGTGCGCCTGGAATACCAGGGCGAGGTCTGGGTCGCGTCCGGCGACTACAAGGTCGAGGCCGACGGCACCTGTACGCCTTTCGAGCCGGTGCGCTGCCACACCTTCATTACCGAATCCACCTTCGGCCTGCCGATCTACCGCTGGGAGCCCCAGCGCGAGATCTTCGACCAGATCAACAGCTGGTGGCGCAACAACCAGGCGCGGGGCAAAGCCAGCGTGTTGTTCTGCTACGCCTTCGGCAAGGCCCAGCGCATTCTCCACGGCATCGATGCCAGCCTCGGCCCGATCCTCGCCCACGGCTCGGTCGAGCCACTGAATCGCGTCTACCGCGAGGCGGGCGTGGTCATCCCCGAGACCCGCTACGCCGGCGACATTCCGCGCAACGACCCACTGCTGCGCCAGGCGTTGATCATCGCCCCGCCCTCGGCCGGTGGCAGTTCCTGGATGCGCCGCTTCGGCGATTACAGCGACGCCTTCGCCAGCGGCTGGATGCGCCTGCGCGGCACCCGGCGCCGGCGCGGGGTGGACCGCGGCTTCGTGCTCTCCGACCATGCCGACTGGCCCGGCCTGCTCTGGGCCATCGAACAGACCGGCGCCGAGCGGGTGATGGTCACCCACGGGTCAGTCAACGTTCTGGTGCGCTACCTCAACGAAAAAGGCCTCGATGCCAGGGCCTTCGTCACCGAATATGGCGACGAGGATGACAGCCCCGCCGAGGTCGAGGCATGAAAGCCTTCGCCGAGCTGTACCTGCGCCTGGACGCCACCACCTCCAGCAATGCCAAGCTGCAGGCGCTGCAAGACTATTTCAGCCAGGCGCCAGCCGAGGACGCTGCCTGGGCCGTGTACTTCCTCGCGGGCGGCCGGCCCCGGCAACTGGTGCCCACCCGCCTCCTGCGGGACATCGCCACCCGTCTGGCGGCCTTGCCGGAATGGTTGTTCGAAGAGAGCTACCAGGCGGTGGGCGATCTGGCCGAGACCTTCTCGTTGCTGCTGCCCGAGGCCGAGCACAGCAGTGACGCCGGCCTGGCCCACTGGGTCGAGGACGAACTGCTCCCGCTGCGCGGCCAGCCGGCAGAGATCATCGAACAGCGCCTGCCGTCGCTCTGGGCGCAATTAGACCGTCACAGTCTGCTGGTGTGCCTGAAGCTGATCACGGGCAGCTTCCGCGTGGGCGTTTCGAAACTGCTGGTGACCCGCGCCCTGGCGCAACTCTCCGGCATCGACGCCAAACAGGTGGCCCAGCGCCTGGTGGGCTACACCGACCTCAGCCACCGCCCCACCGCAGACGGCTACCGCGCGCTGGTCGCCCCGCCGACCGCGCAAGAACATGCCCAGCGCGGCGGCCAGCCCTATCCGTTCTTTCTCGCCCACGCCCTGCAACAGCCGGTGGAACAGTTCGACGCCCTGCTCGGTCCGGTTGCTGACTGGCAAGCGGAATGGAAGTGGGACGGCATCCGCGCACAACTGGTCAAACGTGACGGTCAGTTGTGGATCTGGTCGCGAGGCGAGGAACTGGTCACCGAACGCTTTCCCGAATTGCACGCCCTGGCCACCAGCCTGCCCGACGGCACGGTGCTGGACGGCGAAATCGTAGTGTGGAAACCCGATGAAGGCAGCAACGCCAACGCCGTTCAGCCCTTCGCCCTCTTGCAGCAGCGGATCGGCCGCAAGACCCTGGGCAAGAAGCTGCTGGCCGACGCCCCGGTGGCCTTGCTGGCCTACGACCTGCTCGAATGGCACGGCGAAGACTGGCGCAACCGCCCGCAACGCGAGCGCCGCCAGCAACTGGAAGCGGTAGTCGCAGACTGTCAGGCGCCAGTGCTGCAACTCTCGCAGGTGCTGGAAGCCCGCGACTGGGCCGACCTCGCCCGCCAGCGCGAGCTATCCCGTGGACTGGGCGTCGAAGGCCTGATGCTCAAGGCCAGGGACGCCCTCTACGGCGTGGGCCGGACCAAAGACATGGGCGTCTGGTGGAAATGGAAGATCGACCCCTTCACCGTCGATGCCGTGCTCATCTACGCCCAGCGCGGCCATGGCCGCCGCGCCAGCCTCTACAGCGACTACACCTTCGCCGTCTGGGACGCCCCGCCCGGCAGCCCGGAGCGCAACCTGGTGCCCTTCGCCAAAGCCTATTCGGGCCTGAGTGATGCCGAAATGCGCAGCGTCGATGCGATCATCCGCAAAACCACGATCGAGACCTTCGGCCCGGTGCGCAGCGTCACCCCGAGCCTGGTCTTCGAACTGGCCTTCGAAGGCATCGCCCTCTCCCGCCGCCACAAGAGCGGCATCGCCGTGCGCTTCCCGCGGATGGCACGCTGGCGCCAGGACAAACCGGTGGAAGAAGCCGATGACCTGGCGACCTTGCAGGCGTTGCTCAGCTAGGGTTCACCCCGCGCAGACCACGCAATACCTGCCAGGCAAAGAGCACCACCATCACCGCCACCAGAGCACTGGCTTGCGACACCGCCAGGCGGAACGCGGCGTCTGCGGCGTGCAACGACTCACCGGCGGCATGGGCGCCACCGAGCGTTTCGGCGGCCCTGCGCGTCGCCTCCGACAAGCCGTCCGGGAGCGACAGGGCAAGCCGATACAACGCCGCTACGGCGCCACCGATCAACGTCGTGCCCAGCACCACACCGACCTCATAGGCCGTCTCACTGACCGACGCAGCGCTACCGGCCCGCTCCGGAGGTACCGTACACAGCACCAGGTCGTTGGACACGCTGGTGATCGCCGCTACCGCGACATTGATCAGCACGAATGCCACCCCCAGGCTGGCCACGCTGGCAGGTACCAGCGCCATGACCGCAAAGGCTGCGGCCGCCAGCAGCAGACACAGCGCGATCAGCCGATTCGGCGCCACCCGTCGCGCCAGCGAGACCACCGACATCCCGGCGGCAATGCCCAGCGCCTGGCCCGGGACCAGCACAAGGCAGGCCAGCAACGGTGACAGCCCGAACACCAGTTGCAGCAGTTGGGTGGCGAAGAACAGAAAACCGATCAGCAACCCGAGACTGACCAGATTGACCGCAATCGACACGCTGAACGCCGGCACACGAAACAGCCGCAGATCCAGCAACGGCTCCTCCAGCCGCAGTTGCCGGCGAATGAACAGCACACCGGCACCAATACCGCCCGCCACACAGAGCAGCGCTTGCAGGTCAAAACCCGCAGTCGCCCCCGCTTTCAGCCCCAGCATCACGCCCGTCATCGCGCAAAGGCTCAGGGCAATGCTCGGGTAGTCGGTCGAACGCCCCGGCTGCCGTTCGGTTTCGTTGATCGAGGGCGCCAGCAGCAACACCGGCAACAGGAACGGCAGCGCCACCAGGAATACTGCCGGCCAGTCGAAGAACTGCAGAAGTACGCCACCCAGCAGCGGGCCAAGGGCAGAACCCAGGGTCAGGCAAGTGGCCCACACCGCCACCGCGATCCGGCGCTCCTCACGATCCTCGAAAGCGCTGCGGATCAGCGCGAGGGTCGCCGGCAGGATCATCGCGCCGAACACCCCGAGCAGCGCCCGTCCGCCGATCAGTTGCCAGGCCTCCTGGGAGCACGCCACCAGGAGCGACACCAGGGTGAAACCGGCGCATCCCACCAGCAGCAGACGACGGTGCCCCAGCCGATCGCCACTGCTGCCCATGGTGACCAGCAGCCCGGCCAGCACCAGCGAATAGGCGTCGATCATCCACAGCTGGCCGGCCGCAGACGGACTCAGCGCCCCGGCAATGCGCGGCAGGGCGAAATGGAGGATGGTGTTATCGATGGTCACCAGCAGGACGGGCAGCATGATGACCAGCAGCGCTGCCACCTTCGAGCGGTCCCGGATCAGGCTGGACAGCGGGCTGACGGCTTCTTGCATCCGGTGTTTCTCCTTGCAGGGTGTTCAACAGTTGGAAAAGTTGCGCGCAGGCCGCGCCATACGACTCGACGCCTTGCCCCAGGTAATCGCGGACAGCGTTCAGTTCGCAGAAGAAGGCGTCCGGGGTGTCCTGTCGGCAGATCTGATGCAAGGTGTCCAGGCCCGAGGCCAGTTGCCCGCGCTGCTGCTGGCTGGCCGGGTTGTGCTTCTGGATGTCCCAGTAGGTTTCCGGAGGATTGACCAGGATTCGCGCCGCCAGGCCAAGCAAGGTCTGCATGGGCGGCGGCGCCAGTGCCGCGAGGCGCTGCGGGTCGCATTCGCTACGTTGCAGCGCGAACGCGAAAGCAAGGATCGCCGCATGGGGCAGGACCTGACAAACGGCCATGACGCGGTCGTGTTCGTCCGGCGAGACCCGCGTAACCTGCATGCCACGGGCGCGCAGCAGCGCAGCAAAGTGCTCGGCCGAGGCACTCTGGCCGCGCTCGCACAGGGCCACCGGACGTCCGCGACACTCCAGGGCCGGTGAGAACATCGGGTTGATTCCCAGCGAAGGCACACCGGGAAACAGCCTGGCCGCTTGCCGCTGGAAGGGTTGCTGCACCGAACAGGTATTGACCAGCAGGCGCAGCGAGGGCATGGCGCCGGCATAACGCTCCAGTACCTGCCTTGCCGCATCCTCCGGCAACGCCACCACCAGGGTATCCGCTGCCTGCAGCAACTCCGGTGCGTGCACGGGCAACAACAGCGCGTCCATCACGCGCTGGTCGGGCGCGCCATCCGAGGCCACCCGGTCGATGATGATCGGACGATGTCCGGCGCCCACCAGCAGGTCGGCGATGAAGCGGCCCACCGTCCCGGCACCACCGATGATCAGAGTCTTTTCCAAGGTTCATCTCCTGATGCTGTGAAAGGGTACGCTGGCCTTCACCAGCGTTTCCTGCATTTCCGCGACCGGGTCGGAATCGGCGACGATGGCGCCACCGATGCCGAAACTGGCGATACCGTCCTTGAGCACTGCGGTGCGGATGACGATGCTCAGGTCGGTGTAGCCATCGACGCCAATCCAGCCCAGGGCGCCGGCATATACGCCGCGAGCCGAGGACTCCAGGCGGTCGATGATCTCCATGGTGCGTCGCTTGGGCGCGCCGGTCATCGAGCCACCCGGGAAGCACGACTTGATCGCTTCGAACGGCCCGATATCGGCGCGCAATTGCCCCTCCACGGTAGAGACCAACTGGTGCACCGACGAGTAGCTTTCAATGACGAATGCCTCCGGCACCTTCACCGAACCCGGTACGCAGATACCATTCAGATCGTGACGAACCAGATCGACAATCATCAGGTTCTCGGCACGGTCTTTCGGTGAACCGGCCAGCTCCTCGCGCAGGCGGCGGTCGCTTTCCGGGGTGCTTCCCCGCGACCGGGTGCCCTTGATGGGACGAGAAAGGATGCGTCCGTCGCTGTCGATCCTGAGGAAGGTTTCCGGCGAGGCGCTGAGGATCGCGAAATCGCCTGTTTCGAAAAAGGCACCATAAGGCACCGGGCTGATGGCCCGCATGCGCTGGTAAACCTGCAGCGGCGCTTCAGGGCAGCGCAGGCGGGCGCGATTGGTGAGGCAGATTTCGTAAGACTCGCCGTCGATGATCTGCCGCAGGCAGGCCTCCACTTTCTGCTGATACGTGCTTGCACCATCCGCCAGCTCCAGGGCCGACTCGGCTACCGGCCCGGGACGAAACACGGGCGCCGTTTCGGCGTCCGCCCCCGATACCGATGCTGGCGACTGCCGCGGGCCCCAGAGATGACACTGCCAGGCCTGGTCGCTCTGGTGATCGAACACCACCAGGTTCTGCGGCAGGTAGAGCAGCGCATCCGGCAAGGCCGATACATGAACCTCGCGCCCGCCCGTAAGCGCCTTCAGCTCGTAGCCCAGGTAGCCGACCAGCCCTGCACCGAAGGGAAACGGCCCCCGTAATGGCTGGGCGGGTCGCAGATGCTGCAGGACCGCCTCCATCAGTTCGAAGAAATCCCCCGGCACCTGGCGCTGCCCGCCCGGACCGCGAATCTCAAGGCAATGTCGCGCCACGTCATAAGCGAACACCAGTGCTGAATCGGGGTCGCAAGCGCCCATCAGCGAGTAGCGCGCCCGGCGGCTTTCAGCCCGTTCGCTGTCGAGCCAGAAAGCCGCCGGGCGATCGGCGAACTGGCTGCGAAAGGTATCGAGCGGAATCGGCGTCGGTGCCAGGGGCTGCACCTCCAGCGCCAGGGTGCGTGGTCCACCCACTGCACGCAGGACCTCGGCGAGGTCTGGCTGCCTGGCGCCGCACCGCAATTCCTGTACCCGACGGGCGAAGTTGCGCAGTAGTTGCCGGCCATGCTCCGAGTCGATGGATTCCGGATGGAACTGCACGCCCCAGATCGGCCGTTCGCGGTGAGCGATGCCCATGACCAGGCCACAGGCAGAACGGGCGGTCACCAGCAGGCAGTCCGGCACCTGGGTACACACCAGCGAGTGGTAGCGCACCACCTCGAAATCCTGGGCGATGCCGGCAAACAGGCCGCTGCCGTCATGACGGATGCGGGTGCGGTAGCCATGCACCGGCGCTGGCGCGCGCGCCACCTGGCCGCCGAAGAAACAGTTGATGCCCTGGTGTCCGAGGCACACCCCCAGGATCGGCAGTCCGGCGCACTCCAGCACTTCGCGACAGACCCCGAAATCGGCTTCATTGCCGGGATGTCCCGGCCCCGGCGACAATACGACCGCATCGAACCCTTCCAACCCCAGCTGTTCAAGGCTGCTGGTGTTGGGCAGCACCACCGGCATTTCGCCACAGACCTCATACAGGTACTGGGCGATGTTGTTGGTGAAAGAGTCGAAGTTATCGACGATCAGCGTGCGCATGCGTCAGGCCCCGGCGCCATGATCCGCAACTCTTCCGCGCAGGTTTCCTCGATGATCAGCTGGAACAGCCCGCTCAGGTACTCGGGACGCAACTGCCGCGAGCCCGACAACGCACGCACCTGGTTCAGGGTCGAGCCGATCCGCTGTGGCTGCATCATCGGGATGCCGTGGGTCGCCTTGACCCGTGCGATATGACGGCAAATCCGCATACGTTCGGCGAGCAAATCCACCAGGCGCTGATTGATCCGGTCCAGCTCCTCGCGATACGGCTGGAGCAGCAGGTTGTCGGCAGTGGTGTTCGAAGCGACTGTCATGGCATACCTCCGTGGCTCAAGGTTGGTCGGACGTCCGGTCCGACAGCGGGTCCAGCTTCAACGCCAGGGCGTCGAGCTGCTCCGTCGTGTGCAAGGCAGACAGGGCGCAGCGCAGCATGGCCTTGCCGCTTTCGACGATCGGGTAAAAGACCGGGAACACCACGATCCGAGCACTGCGCAGCTCGCTGGCCGCCTCCATGGCCTGGCGCTCGCTGTCGAACAGGGCGCCTCGGACAGGGGCTCGCAAGCCTGCATTGACCATGCCCGCGCCCGTGCGCTCATCGAAGTAGCGCACGTTGTGCCAGAGCGCCTGCTGCAGGGCATCGATCTGCGAGGACAGATGAATCTGCGCGGCGGCGACATTGGCCGCCTGCAGGGGCACCGGGATGCTGTGACCGAACACCAGCGGGTTGGCCAGGGCACGCAGTTGCGCGACGTCGTAGCCAGGCTTGAGCACGATGAAACCGCCCGCACCGCCGAACCCTTTGCTCAGCGAACCGGCGATCAGGGTATTGGCCGGCAGCCTGTGCTCCAGGTTTTCGAAGGCGTAGCCCGCGCCGTAGCGGCCGGCGATCGAAATGCCATGGGCGTCGTCCACGTACAGGTAGCCACCGTGGGCACCCAGACGCTCGCTCAGGCCGGCCACTGGCAGCAGGCCGGACATCGAGCCGACCCCGTCGATCAGCAACACCGGTGTCAGTCGTTCGCGATCACAATGCACCAGCGCTTGCGCCAAGCCGTCCTCATCGCGGGTATCGACCCGGCGTACCGGGCCAAACTGGGCCAGCAAACCGCGCAGCATCTGCATCGACGCATGGGCAGTACGGTCCACCAGCCACATCACACCACGCTCGCGCAACGGGTATCCGCTCATGCCGCCACTGCCCAGCAGCGGTAGCACCCCCAGATGCGCATTGCTGGTGGAACTGAACACCGTGACGCTGGCCCCGCCATAGAGATCGCCCAGCAGCTGTTCCAACTGCTGCAGATACACGGGCGCCATTGCCGAGCGGCTGGACGACAGATGAAGGCCGATGCGCTCCATGGCCAGTTGTGCGGCCTGGATCAGGGCGGGATGGCTTTCCAGTCCGAGATAGGAACAGGAAACGAATTCGGTACACGTCGTACCGTCAAGCAAGGTGATCCGTTTGCCTTGGCGGGACGCGACCTCGAAGCTGGTCAGTCCGTCGGCGACGGCATTGTCCTGCGCATCGCTGGTGCGCTGCCGACGAATGCTCATCCAGTCTTCGTTCTCGGCAATTTCGTGCTCATACCTGTGACTCATGCCTTTCTCCCTACGGTAAAGACGGACGGTCCTGTCGCGTCACTGAATTCATCGTCGGTGCAGTGTCTGACGTCGACAAAGCCGTGCGCGCGCACCAATGCCGCCACCTGCTCCACCTGGCTTTGCCCATGTTCGATCAGCAGCACTCCGGCTCGACGCAGAAGCCGGCTGGCCAGGCGGGCGCTGGCGTCTATCAGTTGCCCGCCCTGTTCTGCCGCGTAAATGGCGCCGGGCGGGTGATGCAGCGCCCATTCCGGCAGCAGCTCGACCTCTGGCGGGACGTAGGGCGGGTTGGCCACCACCACGTCGACGCCGCCCTGATCGGCGACGAACGCTTCAGGCCGGGTAATGTCCGCCGCCAGCAGACTGACCGCGCCCTGGCAACCGAAGCGCTGAATGTTGCGTTGCAGATACGACTGCGCAGTGGCGTCCTTCTCGACGCACACCACCCGTGCCCGGGTTGCCTGGTACAGGGCCAGGCCAATGGCGCCCACCCCGGCACAGAGGTCGTACACCGTCGCGCCCTCAGGCAGTTCCAGGTTGCGCTCGACCCAGCGCACCAGCCCCAGGCTCTGCTGGCGCGGAATGAAGGTGCCGCTGCCGACCCGCAGCACCAAGGGGCCGAAACGGACGGTGCCGAGAATGTGGCCCAGAGGAATCCGTGCGCAGCGTTCCGCGACATCGGCCTGGAATGCGGCGAGGCGCGGGTCGTCCAGCATCCGGTTGCCACCGAAATGCTGATCGATGAGGGCCTGGAGATCTCCGTCGGGATCCCACACCCCGGCTCCGGCCAGATCGTTGAGCGCTGCGACTCGATACCGCGACGGCAGGCTCACGACCAGGCCTCGTAGTAACGCGCAAGGCGCTCGTGCATCGAGCGGTACAGCCAGGAAAATGCCACCAGTTCAGGCGGCGGCGTGAAGCGCGGATGCAGCCCGTCGATGAGCCGGGTGTAGTTCTCGCTCATGCCCTGGTCGAGCAGCGGCATCCAGTAAGGCTTGATGTTCCAGCGGTACTCGTAGCCGGTGGCGAACATCTGCCGCACCGTCTCGGCGACCGTTTCGGCCCGGGCGAGCCCCTGCAGCGGCTCGCGTACCGGGGCGAAGCAGGACAGGTCGAGACGGTTTTCCACCCCCTCGATGCGGTCAGCGATCCAGGCGGCCAGCAAGGGCGATTGATGCAGGCCATCGCGGTAGGTGCCGGTGGCCATCCACAGACCGTCGTAGCCGCACTCGCCCAGTAGCGGGAAGCCGTCTGCGGGAATCGGCCGATTGCCGACCTGGATGTCGACGATGCTGGCGTCATGCAAGTCAAGGCTGAGCTGGTCAACGGCGCAGTCGAGCAGGAACTGCACATCGGAAACCTGGGCCTGGGTCCGGGGTTGTTCCGTGAGAATGTTGGTCGCCCCCAGGTACAGCAAATCTTGCCCTCTGGGCACACAGTGAAGCCCACAGGCGAATGCCCGATTCGGTGTCCGAATCACCGTGCGCGGCCCGGGGTGCCCGGGTTTGAGCCGAAGCAACATGGACACGCCATAGCCTGCGAACAGCGGCGGAATACGCCGTTGCACATCCGGCTGCCCATCGAGCAAGGCCAGTGAGTCGACTCCGGCAGCGATCACCACGTGGGTGGCGGCAATATGTCGGCCACTGTGCAGGGCCACACCCGTGACACAGTGGCCTTCGGTCAATACCGAACGGGCGTTGGCCGTAACGATCTCACCGCCACTTTCCAGCAGCGCGGCGTCGAGTTTTTCCAGCAGCAGGTTCGGATCGATGGCGTTTTCGTCGGGAATCAGCAGCGCTTGCATGGGCCGCACCAGATCACAGGCGTTGACCCACTCCAACTGGTCGGTGGCTACCGGCGTCCAAGGTGTCTGGTAATCGCGCAGGGTCTGCTCTATCGCCGCGTAATTGACACTATCCACCTGCGCCGAGCCCGCCGAGTTGAGGATCACATGAGTGCCGCAAGCGCTGAGCAAACCCGCCGGGTTGCCGCTGGCCTGGGCAAGCCGCTCCTGCCAGCGGGCCCAGAGGCCCTTGGCCTGGATATCCATCACCAGCTTCAAGCGACCCGGCTCACTGGCGAGCAACCCTCGGGTCACTTCGCCAAAACACCCGTTCATGGCGCCGGCGGCCCGCGAAGCCGCATTGCCACGCTGGGTTTCACCCACCCGGCAGACCCGCATTCCGCGGCTGGCCAGTTCGAAGGCGATGGAACCACCGACCGCACCACTACCGACCACAACGACGTCGTAGATCATGCTTATCTCCAGCAGAAGTCCAGAATCAGGCAGGCGGGGCGCACAGGAACAGCGACCTTCGACGGCGCACCGTGACCGGACGAGAAAACGGATGCAGAGCCCCCGCGGATCCACTGCTCGCGCTCGCGCAACGCATGGCGAGTGACAGGTGGGCAGACACTAGGAGCCGTGGATGAAGGCAGCAACCACCCAGACAGGTGGGTCAAACGCTGTAGGAAAAATGGAGAACGCAAGCCCTCGGGACGAACTCCCACCCGAGCAATCGCCGCCGCCTGCCGTTTATTTCGCGGTATGAACCCGTTAAACGGCGTCGATCAGGGGGAGATGAAGGCGACGAACGGTAAGGCTGCTGACCTGCTCATATCAGCCCGAGTGCTGCGGCACGGGCGGCCACCCACACGCGGTTGGGCGACTTGAACTTGCGCTGGATGCGCTTGATGTGCCAGTTCACCGTATTTTCCGAAAGCCCCAGCGCTTGCGCCGCGCCTTTCGAACATTTGCCGTCGGCGATCCAGCGGAGGATTTCAACCTCGCGCTCACTGAGGCGGGCGCCAGGCTCCGGTTGCAGGAGCGGCGACAAATGCTCGTCGAGCACGTCCGCCAGCGCCCGCAAGGTCGCTTTGAGCAGCAACCTGTCGCCAGCGCTCGGCCGCCCCGCTCGCCGGGCCACGCACAGCACACTCAGGCCGCGATCACGCCCCCAGCCTGCGGCAGCCGCGCCCCAGGCCATTCCCAGTTCGCGGACATCTCCCGGTACAGCGGCGCAAGGCGACTCGGCGCGCGACCACAGCGCAAACCCGCAACCCTGCGCAAGCTGCAAGGCCGAGCGCCCGACCTGTTCCTGCCCCCCGCAGCGGGACAGCCACTCCCCCGGATAGGTACCGTCGAACACGAGCGAGGCCTCGCTGAAGGGCAGGCAGCGCCGATGCCCGTGGGCAAAGCAATCGAACCCCAATCCACGGACCTGCCGGTCCAGTTCGCCGAGCATTTCATCGGGCGTGCGGCAATCGTCGAAGCCTGCCTGCAACTCCCGATACCACGGTATGAAGTCAATGTCGCGATGCATCGGCATTTCCCCGCTCCTGACCCTGGGCAAGCGGCTGACGCTAGCCAGCGTTCGATCTGCCGGCAATGCGCGCGTGCGGGTAGAAATGTTTCAGTGTTTGACTCCGTGCACCGCCAAGGAGCATCACGCCCGCAGCGATGCCCCGGGACGCCGCACCTCGACCACCTCGGAAATGCCCGCCATCCCAAGGAAAAAAGCGTTCAGGCACGATGGTGCGGAACTTGCTATCACTGTGATGTCGAGCCGCGACCGGTAACGGTGCACGGCCACTTCCACTCTTTCGCCGTTTCGCAAGGACTACACGATGAAAAAAGCATGGCTGACGCTTTCCGCTGTTGCTCTGTGTCTGGCTGCCGGCAACGCCCTGGCCAAGGAGTACAAGGAGCTGCGTTTTGGCGTCGATCCTTCCTATGCGCCGTTCGAATCCAAGGCCGCCGATGGCAGCCTGACAGGCTTCGATATCGACCTGGGCAACGCGATCTGCAAGGAACTCAAGGTCACCTGCAAATGGGTCGAAAGCGATTTCGACGGGATGATTCCGGGCCTGAAGGCCAACAAGTTCGATGGCGTGATCTCGTCCATGACCGTTACCCCGGCACGGGAAAAGGCCATCGACTTCTCCCATGAGCTGTTCTCCGGTCCGACATCGTTCGTGTTCAAGAAGGGCTCGGGCCTGAGCGCCGATACCGCGTCGCTCAAAGGCAAGACCGTCGGCTACGAGCAAGGCACCATCCAGGAAACCTACGCCAAGGCGGTGCTGGACAAGGCCGGGGTCAAGACCCAGGCCTACCAGAACCAGGACCAGGTCTACGCCGACCTGATTTCCGGTCGCCTGGACGCCTCGATCCAGGACATGCTGCAGGCCGAACTGGGCTTCCTGAAGTCGCCTCAGGGCGCCGATTACGAGGTCAGCGAACCGGTGAACAGCGATCTGCTGCCCTCCAAGACCGCGATCGGTATCAAGAAAGGTAACACTGAGCTGCAGAACCTCCTGAACAAAGGTATCAAAGCGTTACACGACGACGGTACCTACGCCGAAATCCAGAAAAAGCACTTCGGTGACCTGAACCTCTACAGCGGCAAGTAACCGCTCCCTCGGTGCCCACCTTCCGGGTGGGCACTCTTTTCTCACTGCCAGGGATTCGCTCCATGTTCGACGATCTGCTTGCGCTGCTCGGGCTTTCGGCGTTCAGCCTGAAAGGCTTCGGCCCGCTGTTGTGGCAGGGCACCTGGATGACCCTGAAACTGTCTTTCATGTCGCTGCTGGTCGCCGTCGGCCTGGGCCTCCTGGGCGCCAGCGCCAAGCTCTCGCCGCTGCGCCTGCTGCGTCTCCCGGCGCAGGTCTACACCACGCTGATCCGCGGTGTGCCTGACCTTGTGCTGATGCTGCTGATCTTCTACAGCCTGCAGACCTGGCTTACCGGCCTCACCGATTATCTGGAATGGGAATACATCGAGATCGACCCGTTCGCCGCCGGGGTCATCACACTCGGCTTCATCTACGGCGCCTATTTCACCGAGACCTTTCGCGGCGCCATCCTCGCCGTGCCGCGGGGCCAGGTCGAGGCTGCCACCGCCTACGGCCTCAAGCGCATGCAGCGTTTTCGCTTCGTGGTCTTCCCGCAGATGATGCGCTTCGCCCTGCCGGGCATCGGCAACAACTGGATGGTGATGCTCAAGGCCACGGCGCTGGTGTCGATCATCGGCCTGGCCGACTTGGTCAAGGCTTCGCAGGACGCCGGCAAGAGCACTTACCAGCTGTTCTTCTTCCTCATGGTGGCGGCCTTCATCTACCTGCTCATCACCAGCGCGTCGAACCTGATCCTGCGCTGGCTGGAGCAGCGCTATAACGTCGGCACCCGGGAGGCGCTGCGATGATCGAACTGCTGCAGGAATACTGGCAAGCCTTCCTCTACACCGACGGCACCCACATGACCGGCCTGGCCATGACCCTGTGGCTGCTCACCGCCTCGCTGGCGATCGGTTTCGTGGTCTCGATCCCGCTGTCCATCGCCCGGGTGTCGCGGCGCTTCTGGGTGCGCTGGCCGGTGCAGTTCTACACCTACCTGTTCCGCGGCACGCCGCTGTATATCCAGTTGCTGATCTGCTACACCGGCATCTACAGCCTCGCCGCCGTGCGTGAACAGCCGATCCTCGACGCGTTCTTCCGCGACGCGATGAACTGCACCATCCTCGCCTTCGCCCTCAATACCTGCGCCTACACCACGGAAATCTTCGCCGGGGCGATCCGCGCCATGAACCACGGCGAGATCGAGGCGGCCCGGGCCTATGGCCTGCACGGCTGGAAACTCTATGCTTACATCATCATGCCGTCGGCGCTGCGCCGCTCATTGCCGTTCTACAGCAACGAGGTGATCCTGATGCTGCACTCGACCACCGTGGCGTTCACTGCCACGGTGCCCGACATCCTCAAGGTGGCCCGGGATGCCAACTCGGCCACCTTCCTGACGTTCCAGTCGTTCGGTACCGCGGCGATCATCTACCTGTGCGTCACCTTCGCCCTGGTCGGTCTGTTCCGCCTCGCCGAACGGCGCTGGCTGGCCTTCCTCGGCCCCGCTCACTAGGACTTTACATGCACCACAAGACCCATGACCTGCTGGCACCGGTCCCCGGCATCGCCCGACAGATCCACAGTTTCCACTTCGGCCCGCGGGCCGGCGGCAAGATCTACATCCAGGCCTCGCTGCACGCCGACGAACTGCCCGGCATGCTGGTGGCCTGGCACCTCAAGCAGCGCCTGGCCGAGCTGGAACGCCAGGGCCGCCTGCGCCGGGAGATCGTGCTGGTGCCGGTGGCCAACCCGGTGGGCCTGGAACAGGTGCTGATGGATGTGCCGCTGGGGCGCTACGAATTGCAGAGCGGCGAGAACTTCAACCGCCGCTTCGTCGATCTCACCGACCAGATCGGCGACCAGATCGAGGGCCACCTCAGCCAGGATCCGCAGCACAACGTCAAACTGATCCGCGAAAGCCTGCGCCAGGCGCTGGCCGGGCACCCGGCGCACACGCCGCTGCAGTCCCAGCGCCTGACCTTGCAGCGGCTGGCCTGCGATGCCGACATGGTGCTCGACCTGCACTGCGACTTCGAAGCGGTGGAACACCTCTACACCACGCCGGAGGCCTGGGCCCAGGTCGAGCCACTGTCGCGCTACCTGGGGGTTCAGGCAAGCCTGCTGGCTACCGACTCCGGCGGACAGTCGTTCGACGAGTGCTTCACCCTGGTCTGGTGGCAGTTGCAGCAACGCTTCGGCAAGCAGTTCCCGATCCCCATGGGCAGTTTCTCGGTGACCGTCGAACTGCGCGGCCAGGGCGACGTCAGCCACCCGCTGGCCGAGGCCGACTGCCAGGCGATCCTGAATTACCTGACCCATTTCGGCGCCATCGACGGCGAAGCACCTGCCCTGCCGCCGCTGCTCTACCCTGCCACACCGCTGGCTGCGGTCGAACCGGTGGCCACCCCCCTTGGCGGGCTGCTGGTGTTCCATGTCACGCCGGGCCAGTACCTGGAAGCAGGGCAACTGGTCGCGGAGGTCATCGACCCCCTGAGCGACCGTGTCACGCCGGTGCGCAATAGCCAGCCCGGCCTGCTCTACGCCCGTTCGCTACGGCGCATGGCCACGGCCGGAATGGTCATCGCCCACGTCGCCGGTCGCGAGGCTTACCGAAGCGGTTATCTGTTGTCGCCATGAGGGCCCCTGCGTGTACAAACTGACCATCGAAGACCTGCACAAGAGCTACGGCGACCACAAAGTGCTCAAGGGCGTTTCGCTGAAGGCCAAGACCGGCGACGTCATCAGCCTGATCGGCGCCAGCGGCTCGGGCAAAAGCACCTTCCTGCGCTGCATCAACTTCCTCGAACAGCCCGACGACGGGCGCATGAGCCTGGACGGCAAGGACATCCGCATGGTCCGCGACCACCATGGCATGCACGTCGCCGACCCCGACGAACTGCAACGGCTGCGTACCCGGCTGGCCATGGTGTTCCAGCATTTCAACCTGTGGAGCCACCTCAGCGTGCTGGAGAACATCTGCATGGCGCCGCGACGGGTGCTGGGGGTCAGCAAGCAGGAAGCGGAAGAGCGCGCGCGGCGTTACCTCGACAAGGTCGGACTGGCGCCGCGGGTGGCCGACCAGTACCCGGCGTTTCTTTCCGGGGGCCAGCAACAGCGCGTCGCCATCGCCCGGGCCCTGGCGATGGAACCGGAGGTGTTGCTGTTCGACGAACCGACCTCGGCGCTGGACCCGGAACTGGTGGGTGAAGTGCTGAAGGTGATTCAGGGCCTGGCCGAAGAGGGCCGGACCATGATCATGGTGACCCATGAGATGGCCTTCGCCCGGCAGGTGTCGAGCCAGGTGATGTTTCTGCACCAGGGGCTGGTGGAGGAACAGGGACCGCCTGGTGAAGTGCTTGGGCAGCCCAGGAGTGAGCGGCTGCAGCAGTTTTTGCGGGGGAATTTGAAGTAGCGGTTTTGTTGGGGGGCGGTATCGGGTCAGGGCCGAGAGGCGCATGCCGATGGTTGTCTAGCGCCCTCAAGATCGAGCGCTGCAAGAATCAAGGCATGCACCTGTCAGCCTTGATGCGGCATCCCGACAAGCGTTCTGCGGCTATTAACCAGGGATCAAAGCCCCCCAAGATCCAGGAAACCCGAGCCCCTGCCCGAGGTCTGTGAAGACACAGCCCCCATCGAGCCGAGTGCGCCCATGCCAGCTCCACCCAACCTCGCCGCCACCTGGTTCACCGCCCGAGGTTGGCAACCGTTCGCTTTCCAGCGCCAGGTCTGGGCCGCCGTGGGCCGGGGCGAATCCGGCTTGCTCCACGCCAGCACCGGCGCCGGCAAGACCTACGCCGTCTGGCTGGCCGCCCTGCGCGCCTTCGCTGACAAGCCCATCTCCGCTGCCAAACCGCCTCCCCCGACCCCTTTGCAGGTGCTGTGGATCACCCCGATGCGCGCCCTCGCCGCCGACACCGCCCGCGCCCTGCAAGCGCCGCTGGATGATCTGCACCTGAACTGGACCGTGGGCGTACGCAGCGGCGACACCAACAGCGCCGAGCGCGCCCGTCAGTCCCGACGCCTGCCCAGCACGCTGATCACCACGCCGGAAAGCCTGACCCTGCTGCTGACCCGCGCCCAGGCCGAAAGCGACTTCGCCAGCCTGCGCATGGTGGTGGTCGATGAATGGCACGAACTGCTGGGCAACAAGCGCGGTGTGCAACTGCAGCTGGCCCTGGCCCGGCTGCGCCGCTGGCATCCGGACCTGGTGATCTGGGGGCTGTCGGCGACCCTCGGCAACCTGCCCCACGCCCTGGAGGTGCTAGTGCCGGAGCAGGGACGGCTGATCGAAGGCCGCCAGGACAAGCGCCTGCAAGTGGACAGCCTGCTGCCACCCGCTATCGAGCGCTTTCCCTGGGCCGGGCACATGGGCCTGAGCCTGGTGGAACCCGTCTGCCGGGAGATCGACGCCTGTCACAGTTGTCTGGTGTTCACCAACACCCGCGCTCAGGCCGAACGCTGGTATCAGGCGCTGCTCGAAGCACGCCCGGACTGGGCCGGTCTGATCGCTCTGCACCACGCCTCGCTGGCCCGCAGCACCCGCGACTGGGTGGAGCGCAGTCTCAAGGAAGGCGGGCTGAAGGCGGTGGTCTGCACTTCCAGCCTGGACCTCGGGGTGGATTTCCTGCCGGTCGAGCGGGTCTTGCAGATCGGCTCGGCCAAGGGCGTGGCGCGCCTGATGCAACGCGCCGGGCGCTCCGGGCACGCGCCAGGGCGGGCCTCGCGCATCACCCTGGTGCCGACCCACAGCCTGGAACTGGTCGAAGCCGCCGCCGCACGCCAGGCCCTGGCCTCCGGGCAGATCGAGGCACGTCAGTCGCCACGGTTGTGCATGGACGTGCTGGTGCAACATCTGGTGAGCATGGC
This sequence comes from Pseudomonas sp. TUM25319, assembly GCF_056388475.1. NCBI lineage: Bacteria > Pseudomonadati > Pseudomonadota > Gammaproteobacteria > Pseudomonadales > Pseudomonadaceae > Pseudomonas > Pseudomonas sp. TUM25319. The sequence goes on from NZ_CM150751.1 coordinate 5,610,667, forward strand.
GCTGGGCGCCGGCTTTCGCCCGGACACGCTGCTGGCGGAAGTCCGTAGCACCTGGGCCTTTCGCGATCTGCGTGACAGCCAGTGGCAGTGGGCGCTGGACTTCGTCCGTCACGGCGGCAGTTCGCTGACCGCCTACCCGGACTATAAACGCGTCGACGCCCAGGCCGACGGTGTCTGGCGGGTCGCCAGCGAGCGCCTGGCGCGACGTCACCGCATGGGCATCGGCACCATCGTCAGCGACGCCAGCATTCAGTTGAAGTTCTGGAGCAAGGGCGGTGGCGGAGCCAGTCTGGGCAGCGTCGAGGAAGCCTTCATCGCTCGCCTGCGGCCCGACGACGCCTTTGTCTTCGCCGGTCGCGTGCTGGAGCTGGTGCGGGTCGAGAACATGACCGCCTACGTGCGCCGCAGCACCTCGCGCAAGGCCGCGCTGGCACGCTGGAATGGCGGGCGCATGCCGCTTTCCAGCGAACTGGCCGACGCCTTGGTGGCGCAACTGGATGCCGCCGCCGCAGGACGCTTCGCCAGCCCGGAAATGCAGGCGGTGCGGCCGTTGCTGGAACTGCAGGCCGACTGGTCGGCGCTGCCGACCGAGACCAGTCTGTTGGCCGAGACCTGGCATTCGCGCCAAGGCTGGCATCTGTTTCTCTATCCCTTCGCCGGGCGTATGGCCAACCTCGGGCTGGCCAGCCTGATCGCCTGGCGGGCCAGCCGCGAGCAGCCCCTGAGCGTCTCGATCGCGGTCAATGACTACGGTTTCGAACTGCTGGCACCTACGGCGGTGGACTGGGCCAGCGCGCTGCCGCGAGCCTTGAGCGCCGACCACCTGCTGGAGGATGTGCTGGCCAGCCTCAACGCCGGGGAAATGGCGCAGCGGCGCTTTCGCGAGATTGCGCAGATTTCCGGCCTGGTGTTCGGCGGCTATCCCGCCGCACAGAAAAGTACACGACAGATCCAGGCCTCCAGCGGCCTGTTCTTCGAGGTATTCCGCCGGCATGACGCCGATAATCTGTTACTGGGCCAGGCCCGCGACGAGGTGCTGCGCGAAGAGCTGGAAATCGAGCGGCTGCACCGGCAGTTGCTGAAGATGGGCAGGCTGCGCCTCGATCTGCATGACCTCAAGCGCCCCGGGCCGCTGGCCTTCGCCCTGGTGGTGGAAGGCATGCGTGAAACCCTGAGCACCGAAAAGCTCGCCGACCGTATTGCGCGGATGGTGGCCGATCTGGAAAAAGCCGCGAATCGGGGGCGTTGACGTGGGCGAACACTGCGAGATCGAACTCTGTGGCGAACGCCTCTGGCTACTGGCCGACCGGGCGCTTTACTGGCCCGCCCGCAAGGCTTTGCTGCTGGCTGACGTGCACATCGGCAAGGCCGCCAGCTACCGCGCCCTGCATCAGCCAGTGCCACGCGGGACGACAGCCGCCACGCTGGCACGTCTGGATGCTCTGCTGACCACTTATCCGAGCGAGTCTCTGATCGTGCTGGGTGACTTCATCCACGCCCGCTCGGGGCGCGCGCCCGCCACCCTGGCGCTGTTGCAGGACTGGCGCGAACGCCACGCCGGGCTGCGCATCAGCCTGATCCGGGGCAACCACGACCGACACGCTGGCGACCCGCCGCAGGCCTTGGACATCGAGGTGGTGGACGAACCCTGGCTCGTCGGCCCCTTCGCGCTGCGACACGAGCCACTGGCACACCCCGGCCATACGGTACTGGCAGGGCACGTGCACCCGGTTTGCCTGTTGCGCGGCAAGGCCCGTCAGCGCATGCGGCTACCGTGCTTCGTCATCGCCGAGCAGGTGAGCTTGCTGCCGGCCTTCGGTGAGTTCACTGGCGGCTGGGAGATCACCCCACAGGCGCCGGCCCGGATATTCCTAGCCGGCGCAGGCAGGGTCTGGCCACTGGCGCGCTGAATCAGGCGACCGGGGCCGGTGGGGGTTCATCGGGAAGCGTGGGCTCGCCTGGCTCCATCGGTGGCGTTTCGCCAGGCTGTGGTGGCTGAGGTGAATCGGGGTCGGGCTGGCCGGGAACGCCGCCTGCGTGCATCGTCGGATGCGGGTGCGCCAGCAGCGACCATGCCACCAGCCCGATCTGGTTGGGCTGAAGCAGGGCCAGCTTGGCACTGATTGCGGGGTCGATTTTCATGGGCTGCTCCTGACAAAGCCCGGCACGCCTCGTGCGCGCCGGGACGGTTCATCAGGTTGGAGTCCCATCGACCGGAGGAATTCCCCCCGGTTCGTCGGATCAGGTGCGTGGCAGGGTGACGCCGCGCTGGCCCTGGTACTTGCCGCCACGATCCTTGTACGAGACTTCGCACTCTTCGTCGGACTCCAGGAACAGCATCTGCGCCACGCCTTCGTTGGCGTAGATCTTCGCCGGCAGGGTGGTGGTGTTGGAGAATTCCAGGGTCACGTGGCCTTCCCATTCAGGTTCCAGCGGAGTGACGTTGACGATGATGCCGCAACGGGCATAGGTGCTCTTGCCCAGGCAGATGGTCAGCACGTTGCGCGGAATACGGAAGTATTCGACGGTCCGGGCCAGGGCGAAGGAGTTCGGCGGGATGATGCAGACATCGCTCTTCACGTCGACGAAGCTGCCGGCGTCGAAATTCTTCGGATCGACGGTGGCCGAGTTGATGTTGGTGAACACCTTGAATTCGTCAGCGCAGCGCACGTCGTAGCCGTAGCTGGAAACACCGAAGGAGATCAGCCGGTCGGCGCCTTCGTTGCGCACCTGGCGCTCGACGAACGGTTCGATCATGCCGTGTTCCTGCGCCATGCGGCGAATCCACTTGTCCGATTTGATGCTCATGGCGGGGTTCCTGAAATAGCGGGGTGAAAAATATGAGCGGCATCTTACCGGGACGAGTGCGCGCTTTAAACATTTAGCCTGCCGAGCGATGGCAAAAACTGCCCGGAGGCGCCGTCAGTCAAGAATTGCGGAAAAGCGGGACGAGACCATTGGCACCTTGCGGAAAAAGGGTTAAGGTGCCGCCACTGTGCTGCACGTTGTCACTGAGAATCTCTACTTGATGCAAGATTTCGATCGCCCATCCATGAATTTTCTGTCTTTTTGCACTCAGTCTCGGCCAGGGCGTTCCTGAGCCGAATAAACTTTTGTCCAAGGAGACAGACCATGTCCAATCGCCAAACCGGTACCGTTAAGTGGTTCAACGATGAGAAAGGCTTCGGCTTCATCACCCCACAATCCGGTGACGACCTGTTCGTACACTTCAAAGCCATCAAGGCTGACGGCTTCAAGAGCCTGAAAGAAGGCCAACAGGTTTCTTTCATCGCTACCCGCGGTCAGAAAGGCATGCAAGCTGAAGAAGTTGAAGTTATCTAACTTCTGCTTCGTCGCTTGAAAAAAACCCGCCTCCATGGCGGGTTTTTTTATTCCTGAGCTGCAAGCTTCAAGCTGCAAGCTACAAGAAAAAGCCGTCGCGGCGCTGGCTTGCTTTTCCTTGTAGCTTGCAGCTTGCAGCTTGAGACTGCTCTACGTTTCTCAGTCGTCGCTGACGGTGATGTTCGGCATGGTCGGTGCCGCCGCTTCCTGGAGCACCAGACGCGCGCCCACCGAGCGGGCCAGCTCCTGGTAGACCATGGCGATCTGGCTTTCCGGCTCGGCGATAGCCGTCGGCTTGCCGTTGTCGGCCTGCTGGCGGATCAGCATCGACAGGGGCAACGAGGCCAGCAGTTCGACACCGTACTGGGCCGCCAGCTTCTCGCCACCGCCTTCGCCGAACAGGTGCTCGGCGTGGCCGCAGTTCGAGCAGATGTGCACCGCCATGTTTTCCACCACGCCCAGCACCGGGATGTTGACCTTGCGGAACATCTCGACGCCTTTCTTCGCGTCCAGCAGGGCCAGGTCCTGCGGGGTGGTGACGATGACCGAGCCGGCCACCGGGACTTTCTGCGCCAGGGTCAGCTGGATGTCGCCGGTGCCCGGCGGCATGTCGATCACCAGGTAGTCCAGATCGTTCCAGGCAGTCTGGGTCACCAGTTGCAGCAGCGCGCCGGAGACCATCGGACCACGCCAGACCATCGGCGTGTTGTCATCGGTGAGGAAGGCCATGGACATCACCTCGACGCCATGGGCCTGCAACGGCACGAACCACTTCTGGTCCTTCACCTGCGGCCGGGTGCCCTCGGCGATACCGAACATCACGCCCTGGCTGGGGCCGTAGATGTCCGCATCGAGAATCCCCACCCGCGCGCCTTCGCGGGCCAGGGCCAGGGCCAGGTTGGCGGCGGTGGTGGACTTGCCGACGCCGCCCTTGCCGGAGGCCACGGCAATGATGTTCTTGACGTTGGCCAGGCCCGGGATCTGCGCCTGAGCCTTGTGCGGCTCGATCACGCAGTCGATGGTCACTTTCGCCGCACTGACGCCGTCCAGGCCTTCGATCGCGGTCTTCAGCACCTGGGCCCAGCCGTTCTTGAACAGGCCGGCGGCATAGCCCAGCTGCAGCAGCACGCCGACACGATCGTCCTCGATCACGATGGCACGCACGCAGCCTGCGCTGACGGGATCCTGGTTCAGGTAAGGGTCGGTGTATTGACGAAGGACGGCTTCAACCGCTGCGCGAGTGACGGCGCTCATGGAGACTCCCGATAAAAGACTGAATCAAACAGGTGGCTATGCTAACCCGCGAGTCGCCGCCGGGACGTTGGCAGGGTGAAATATATTTCCCGGCGCTTTATAGTGGCCGATCATCTTTTACCCCGTTAGCCGAATTAAGTAGCCGAGCCCCCATGTCCGAGCCACGCCAGATCCTTGTCACCAGTGCCCTGCCCTATGCCAATGGTTCCATTCACCTTGGCCACATGCTCGAGTACATCCAGACCGACATGTGGGTGCGCTTCCAGAAGCACCGTGGCAACCAGTGCATCTACGTGTGTGCTGACGATGCCCACGGCTCGGCGATCATGCTGCGCGCGGAAAAGGAAGGCATCACTCCCGAGCAACTGATCGACGGCGTGCAGAAAGAGCATGCCGGCGACTTCGCCGACTTCCTCGTCGACTTCGACAATTTCCACTCGACCCACGCCGAGGAAAACCGCGAGCTGTCCAACAGCATCTACCTGGCGCTGCGCGACGCCGGCCATATCGCCACCCGTTCGGTGACCCAGTACTTCGACCCGGACAAGAAAATGTTCCTGGCCGACCGTTTCATCAAGGGCACCTGCCCGAAATGCGCGGCGGAAGACCAGTACGGCGACAACTGCGAGAAATGCGGCGCCACCTACGCCCCGACCGAACTGAAGAACCCCAAGTCGGCCATCTCCGGTGCCACCCCGGTGCTGAAGGACTCCCAGCACTTCTTCTTCAAGCTGCCTGACTTCCAGGCCATGCTGCAGGAGTGGACCCGCAGCGGCACCCTGCAGGACGCCGTCGCCAACAAGCTGGCCGAATGGCTGGACTCCGGCCTCCAGGAGTGGGACATCTCCCGCGACGCGCCGTATTTCGGCTTCGAGATTCCCGGCGAGCCTGGCAAGTACTTCTATGTCTGGCTGGATGCGCCGATCGGCTACATGGCCAGCTTCAAGAACCTCTGCGCGCGCCGCCCGGAACTGGACTTCGATGCCTACTGGAACAAGGATTCCACTGCCGAGCTGTATCACTTCATCGGCAAGGACATCGTCAACTTCCACGCCCTGTTCTGGCCGGCCATGCTGCAGGGCGCCGGCTACCGCAAGCCGACCGCGATCAACGTTCATGGCTACCTGACCGTCAACGGCCAGAAGATGTCGAAATCCCGCGGCACCTTCATCAAGGCGCGCACCTACCTCGACCACCTGTCGCCGGAATACCTGCGCTACTACTACGCCTCCAAGCTGGGCCGTGGCGTCGATGACCTCGACCTGAACCTCGAGGACTTCGTGCAGAAGGTCAACTCCGACCTGGTGGGCAAGGTGGTCAACATCGCCAGCCGCTGCGCCGGCTTCATCCACAAGGGCAACGACGGTGTGATGGTTGCAGGCGACGCCGCTCCGGAACTGACCGAGGCGTTCCTCGCTGCCGCCCCGGGTATCGCCGAAGCCTACGAAGCCCGTGATTTTTCCCGCGCCATGCGCGAGATCATGGGCCTGGCCGACCGCGCCAACGCCTGGATCGCCGACAAGGCGCCGTGGTCCCTGGCCAAGCAGGAAGGCAAGCAGGACGAAGTCCAGGCCATCTGCGCCCAGGGCATCAACCTGTTCCGCCAACTGGTGATCTTCCTCAAGCCGGTGCTGCCGGTGCTGGCCGCCGAGGCCGAGGCCTTCCTGAACGTCGCACCATTGACCTGGAACGACCACCAGAGCCGCCTGGAAAACCACCAGCTGAACCCGTTCAAGGCGCTGATGACCCGCATCGAGCCGGCCAAGGTCGAAGCCATGGTCGAAGCTTCCAAGGAAGACCTGGCCGCCAGCCAGGCGGCAGCGCCAGCCGGCAACGGCGAACTCGCCAAGGACCCGCTGTCGCCGGAAATCGAGTTCGATGCCTTTGCCGCAGTCGACCTGCGTGTCGCCCTGATTCTCAAGGCCGAAGCGGTCGAGGGCGCCGACAAGCTGCTGCGCCTGACCCTCGACATCGGAGACGAACAGCGCAACGTGTTCTCGGGCATCAAGTCCGCCTACCCGGACCCGGCCAAGCTGGAAGGTCGCCTGACCATGATGATCGCCAACCTCAAGCCACGGAAAATGCGCTTCGGCGTTTCCGAGGGCATGGTCATGGCGGCCGGCCCTGGCGGCGAAGAAATCTACCTGCTCAGCCCTGACAGCGGCGCCAAGCCCGGCCAGCGCATCAAGTAACCGTCAACGCCCCGGCCTCATCCGCCGGGGCGTTCTCATTGAATCGTCATTGCCGGATAATGGCGTCCTGCACCTGGCTGCTGGCATCGTCATGACCGAACTGATCCTCGCCCTTATCGGCGCCGCCCTGATCAATAACATCGTCTTGCAGCAGACCCTTGCGGTCGATCCGCTGTTGCGCCTGGACGACGGTGCAGACCGGGCCAGGATTCATGCCCTGGGGCTGGCGACACTGGTAGCCATGCTGGTGGTCAGCACGTCGAGCCAGTTGCTCCTTCACTACGGGCTGCGCCCGCTGCAACTCGACTACCTGCGTCTGTTCGTCTTCCTGCCGCTTTGTGTGCTGGGTGCAGCGCCACTGCTACGCGGCTTGCAGCGCTGCTGCAAGGCGTTGCCCTTCGACGGCCTCGCCCCCCTGCTGACGGGCAACGCCGCGCTGCTCGGCCTGTGCCTGCAACTGGGCGCCGAACAACGGGGTATTGCCTTCAGTCTGGTGGCAGGCCTGGGCAGTGGACTGGGTTTCTGGCTGGTGCTGGCGCTGTTCCACGACCTGCGCCAGCGCAGTCAGCATGACGATGTTCCCCTGGCCTTTCGCGGGCTGCCTGTGGAATTGATCAGTGCAGGGATCATGGCGATGGCGTTTCTCGGCTTCAGCGGGCTGTTCGCATCATGAACCGGTCTATCGCGCTCCCCGATGCCCGGCTGCGCGAGGCCATGCGTCTGGTGCTGCTCGCCTGCATGCCGGGCCTGCTGGCGTTGCTATGGATCTACGGCTGGGGCGTGCTGTTCAACCTGTTGCTGATGGCGACCGTCGCGCTGATCACCGAAGCCGCCCTGTTGCGGTTGCGCCGTCGTCCGGTACTGCCGGCATTGACCGATGGCAGTGCAGTGGTCAGCGCCGTTCTGCTGGCCGCCGCGCTGCCTGCTCATGCCCCCTGGTGGCTGGCGGCAATCGCCGCGGCCAGCGCCATCGGCCTGGGCAAGCAACTCTACGGTGGCGTCGGGCGCAATCCCTTCAATCCGGCGATGGTCGGTTATGTGGTGGTGCTGCTGTCGTTCCCGGTACAGATGACCCACTGGCCGGCACCCCACGCATTGGACCTGGGCAACAGCCTCGCCGCACTGTTCGGCCAGGGCGATCGGCCGGACGCCTGGGCCCAGGCCACCGTCCTGGATGGCTTGCGCCAGAACCATAGCCTCACCCTCGACGAGTTGTTCGCCAGCCACCCCGGCTTTGGCCGATTCGCCGGACAGGGAAGCGAGTGGGCGAATCTGGCGTTTCTCGCGGGCGGGCTGTTTCTGTTGCAACGCAAGGTCATCGCCTGGCAGACGCCGGTCGCGATGCTGGCGAGCCTCTTCGTGGTCAGCCTGCTCTGCTGGAATGGTTCCGGCTCCGACTCCAACGGCTCGCCATTGCTGCATCTGCTAGCCGGCTCGACCATGCTTGGCGCCTTCTTCATCGTCACTGAACCGGTCAGCGGCCCGAAGACACCCTGGGGCCGGCTGGCATTCGGCGCAGCGGTCGGCGTACTCGTCTACCTCATCCGGACCTGGGGCAATTACCCGGACGGCACGGCGTTCGCGGTACTGCTGATGAACCTCTGTGTACCGGCGCTCGATCGCTGGGCAGAGCGCCGGCACGCGGAGGCCACATGAAGCGGGCCAGCGTGGCGCTATTGCTGGCGCTGACGTTGCTGTGCGTCGGAATCAGCATCGTCTGGCAGCGCTGCACAGCGCCGCAGATCGAAGAAGCCGCAAGGCAACTCCAGGCCCGCACCTGGCTCAGCGTGCTGCCAGAGGGCAGCTACGACAACCAGCCGCTGCAACATCCACTCGCCCTGCCCCAACCGGTACTCGCCCATAGCACCCTGCTTGCCGGATACCTGGCCACCTTCCGCGGAAAGCCCAGCGCGGTGGTACTGCACACCCGCTTTCAGGGCTACGCCGGCTCCATTCAGATGCTGATCGCTATCGCTCCCGACGGTCGCCTGATGGCGAGCCGTGTCTTGCAGCAACAGGAAACGCCAGGGCTCGGCGCGCAAGTGGCGAAACCTGGCACGGGCTGGTCAAACGAATTCGTTGGCCGTAGCCATGGCAACACACCGGAAAGCGCCTGGGCGTTGAAACGCGATAACGGCCAGTTCGACCAGCTAGCCGGCGCCAGCGTGACCTCCAGAGCGGTGATCCACGGTATTCAGGACGCCTTGCGCTATTTCGATGAGCATGCACGCCTGTGGCTGACGGAGGGCACGCCTGATGAATAGATCCCTGCTGGTGGTGATCAGCCTCGCGCCGCTGCTGGGGACGAGCCAGACACTGCTACAAGCGTGCGCCATGGCCGGCCTGAGCGTCTCGGCGATACTCGTGCACCGTGCCTGCATGACACCACTGCGCGCCTGGCTGGACGGCCCCGCAGCGACCTTGGCCAGCATGCTGCTCGCCGCCACCGTGGTCACATGCCAGACACTGGCGCTGCAGGCCTGGGCACTGGAGCCGAGCAGGGCGCTGGGCATTTATCCCGAGTTGATCGCCCTGCAATGCCTGCTGGTCGAGAAAGGCTTTGGCAAGACCGGGCAATGGCGTCGTGTCACAGCCGTACTGGGCAGTCTCGCAGCCCTGTACCTGCTGCTTGCCTGCAGCCGCGAACTACTGGCCACCGGCACCCTGCACTTCAGTTCATTTGCCGCGCCGGATGTTTCCGGACTGCGCCTGGCCAGCCTGGCCCCAGGAGCCCTGATACTCCTGGGGTTGTGGCTGGCCCTGATCAAACGAGCCTGTCCGAAACAGGCCACCCAAGACCGTGAAGGAATCGACTGATCCATGAATGCCGCCAAACGCCTGGAGATTTTTCGCCGGCTACACGAAGACAACCCGGAGCCGAAAACCGAACTGGCCTACAACTCGCCCTTCGAACTGCTGATCGCCGTGATCCTTTCGGCGCAAGCGACGGATGTCGGGGTGAACAAGGCCACGGCGAAATTGTTCCCGGTCGCCAATACACCGGCAGCCATTCACGCCCTGGGCGTGGACGGGTTGTCTGAGTACATCAAGACCATCGGGCTGTACAACAGCAAGGCCAAGAATGTCATCGAGACTTGCCGGATTCTGGTGGAACAGCACAACGGTGAGGTGCCGGAAACCCGAGAGGCCCTGGAAGCCTTGCCCGGCGTGGGCCGCAAGACCGCGAACGTAGTGCTTAACACTGCGTTCCGCCAACTGGCCATGGCCGTGGATACCCACATTTTCCGGGTAAGCAACCGCACCGGCATCGCCCCTGGAAAGAACGTGGTCGAGGTGGAGAAGGCATTGTTGAAGTTCGTGCCCAAGGCTTATCTGCTGGACGCGCATCACTGGCTCATCCTCCACGGACGCTATGTTTGCCAGGCGCGTAAACCCCGCTGCGGAAGTTGCCGGATCGAAGACCTGTGCGACTACAAGCACAAGACATCCGACGATTGACCAGATAGTGAAAACCGCTGCTACCTGATTGAAAAAATCTTTTTTACCCGCTTCAGGAATATCGTTATAAGGGGCGCCAATGGCCCTCTTGTAACGGAGTGACTCATGAGCACTGATAAAGAAGACCTTGAAATTGATGATGAATCCGCCTCGCAGGAAGAGTTCAGGTCCGAGCCTCCGGCAGAAAATGCCAAAATCAATCTGAGCAAGCGCCGCACGATCGACAACCTGCTGGAAGAGCGTCGTTTGCAAAAACAGCTCGCCGACTACGATTTCGATCTTTGAATACATGACAGGCCGAAAAAAGCCTCCGTTGCGGAGGCCTTTTTCGGCGTAGCGGTCAGACGAGACCGTTGCGTTGAGCGAGTTCGATCAGATCGACAAGGGAACGGGCATTGAGTTTCAGTAGCAGACGAGTCTTGTAGGTACTGACGGTCTTGTTGCTGAGGAACATGCCATCGGCGATTTCCTTGTTGGACTTCCCCCTTGCCAGTTGCTGCAATACCATCATTTCCCGTCCCGACAAGCGCCCTACCATATCCGCTTCGCTGGAACCGCCCAGGTTGGAACGCACCGAGTGCAGTGCCTGGTTGGGGAAGTAGCTGTAACCGGAAAGCACCGCCTTGATGGCACTCAACAGTTCAGTCAGATCTTGCTGCTTGCAGACATATCCGGCCGCGCCTGCCTGCATGCAACGCATCGAAAAATGCCCAGGCGCCTGAGATGTGAGAACGAGAACCTTGATAACGATGCCGTTGGCCGTGAGCCTGCCAATGACTTCGAGACCATCGAGCTTCGGAATCCCGATATCCAGTATGACAATATCGGGCAGGTGCTCCCTGGCCAATTGCAGTGCATCGACTCCGTTATCCGTTTCCCCAATCACTTCATAACCATGCCGGTCCATCAGCATGCGCACGGCCAAGCGAATGACCGGGTGGTCATCGACGATCAGCACTTTATTCATGGGCAAGATCCATTCTCAAACTATTCGACTTATTAGAGGCCCGCACAATAGCCCAGTCGGCCTGTGCAGTGCAGTGCATCTGTTCTCGACACTTGCACATACAGACGAGGACTACAAAATCAAAAGAAACCCCTTACGGAAGATTCCTACAAGCGGTGTGTTTTAGTGCTACTTCAAGCCTTTTCCCGGAAGATCAAAAAAGGCATTTCAGAATGCTAGCGACAAGCTTTAAAAATATCGCTACGAATAAGGGATAGCGGCCTGAAGGAAATATCCTCAATACTTGCCAAACATCTCCTAACGCGACCGTAGAGCATCCCTCGTCCGGGTGTGCAGGGTGAAGAGATTCTCCTGCAAGAGCTGTAACCCCATGATTTGCGCCCCCGGCTTGCTACACACTGCTTGCACCCGAGGCGAGCAGCGGGCCCACCGATCGCGACAGGCAGAGAACACGCCCTATGAACAATCCGGAACCAAAAAGCCCGCTGACCATAATCGCCATCTTCGCCGGCATTATCGAAGCGTCCGCGCTGGCCTCACTACCGTTCCTCGACGAGAGCAGCCAGAGTATCTACACCTGGTTCCTTGTCGGCTTTCCACCGTTCCTGACATTGCTCTTCTTTCTGACCCTGAACTTCAACAGCAAAAGCCTTTATGTCCCGGAAGATTGTTCGGGAACAAATGAGGAAACATCGCGCGCCCTTCAGGACTCGTTATTTCCGACAACTCCCTTACAACTTTCCCACTCCGGCCCCGTCATTAACGACAGTACCAACTCCACTGTGGTGATCTCCGGCCCGGACAGCCAGACACTGCTGGATGTGCTGGCACGTCACGCCGTGCGCGCCACGGCCGCGAACGGCCTGGTCTTGCACAATCTCGAGGCCGGGACCCGCACCACCATCATCACCGAATCGCCGCCCCGCCAATCCACACCTTTTGACGAGGCAAAAAAAACCCGGCACTAGTGCCGGGTTTTTTCCGCAACGCCGCGATCAGAGCGGCGAACGGCCTTTGCTGGCAGCAATGCGCATGCGCAGTGCATTGAGCTTGATGAAGCCCGCAGCGTCGGCCTGGTTGTAAGCACCGCCGTCTTCTTCGAAGGTGGCGATGTTGGCATCGAACAGCGAGTCGTCAGACTTGCGGCCGGTGACGATCACGTTGCCCTTGTACAGCTTCAGGCGGACGACCCCGTTCACGTTGACCTGGGAAGCGTCGATCATCTGCTGCAGCATCAGACGCTCAGGGCTCCACCAGTAGCCGGTGTAGATCAGGCTGGCGTACTTCGGCATCAGCTCGTCTTTCAGGTGAGCGACTTCGCGGTCCAGGGTGATCGACTCGATGGCGCGGTGAGCCTTGAGCATGATGGTGCCGCCAGGGGTCTCGTAGCAGCCGCGAGACTTCATGCCGACATAACGGTTCTCGACGATGTCCAGACGACCGATGCCATTGGCGCCGCCGATGCGGTTCAGTTCGGCCAGGACGGTGGCCGGAGTCATCTCGACGCCGTCGATGGCGACGATGTCACCGGCGCGGTAGGTCAGTTCCAGGTAGGTTGCCTGGTCAGGGGCGTTCTCCGGGGAGACGCTCCAGCGCCACATGTCTTCTTCGTGCTCGGTCCAGGTATCTTCCAGGACACCGCCTTCGTAGGAGATGTGCAGCAGGTTGGCGTCCATCGAGTACGGCGACTTCTTCTTGCCGTGACGCTCGATCGGGATGCCGTGTTTCTCGGCGTAGTCCATCAGCTTCTCGCGGGACAGCAGGTCCCACTCGCGCCATGGCGCAATGACCTTGACGCCCGGCTTCAGCGCGTAGGCGCCCAGCTCGAAACGCACCTGGTCGTTGCCCTTGCCGGTGGCGCCATGGGAAATGGCATCGGCGCCGGTTTCGTTGGCGATTTCGATCAGGCGCTTGGCGATCAGCGGACGAGCGATGGAAGTACCCAGCAGGTACTCGCCTTCGTAGACGGTGTTGGCGCGGAACATCGGGAACACGAAGTCTCGGACGAACTCTTCGCGCAGGTCATCGATGTAGATCTCTTTGACACCCATGGCCTGAGCCTTGGCGCGGGCCGGCTCGACCTCTTCGCCCTGACCCAGATCGGCGGTGAACGTCACCACTTCACAGTTGTAGGTATCCTGCAGCCACTTGAGAATCACCGAAGTATCAAGGCCGCCGGAATACGCCAGTACGACCTTTTTTACGTCCGCCATGCCATCACTCCACGGGGTTGTACGGAAAACCCCGGATTCTACCGCCCTTACCGCCGAATTTACAGTGGGGCGACAGCTTGTGACGACAAAGCGACAGGAACTGTCGTGGGCGCGACGGGCGGTCGCACTCAGGACTTGAGCGACGTCCTGGCCGCTGGCACTTGTGCTGCCGGCGCGCCTGGAGTGGCCGGGGCCTTCGGCGCGGCAGAGGCCGGTGCGCCAGCGGCTGGTGCTGTAGCCGGAACCGCAGGCGCTGCCGGCTCCACGGGGGTCGCCGGCGCAGGCTTCTCGACCGGCGTGACGCGGTCGAGCTGGATATTCACCCGGCGGTTGCGGGCGCGGTTGGCGGCGGAATTGTTGGCCGCCAGCGGATAGCGCTCGCCATGGAAGCGCACCTGGATGTTCTCCTCCGGTACACCATGGGCCTTGAGGTATTCCATCACCGCCAGTGCGCGACGGCGCGACAGGTCACGGTTGGTCAGGCGGTTGCCGCTGTTGTCGGAGTGGCCATCCAGTTCGATCTGGTTGACCGTCGGATCGGCCTTGAGGAAATCGAGGATCACATCCAGCCGGGCCCGGGCATCGGCATCCAGGTCGATACCGTTGCCGGGAAACCCGATGCGCGCCTGGCGAATCTGGTCGAAGTTCATCGGCAACAGCTTGGTGGTGCAGAGCTGGTAGTCGGCGTAGGCCTTGCTGAATTTCACTGGCAGCAGGCGCACCTCCATGGGCCGCCCGGCCTCGCCTGCGTAGTTGCGCACCACCGTGCTGCGGCCATCCATCAGGCCGTTGATCAAGCGGCTGGCCTGACCCTGGGAGCTGTTGAAGAGCACGCCACTGCTGCCCATGCGGATCGAGCCCAGGTTGATGTCGCCACGGCCCGGCTGCCAGGGCGCTGCGGCCGCCAACAGGGTCGCCGAGCCGGCACCCAGCACGTTGCTGGTCGAGCGCAGGCGGAAAGTCGCCTGCTCGCCAGCGCGCCGCACGAACTCACCACTGCCGAAATCGGCGATCGGCTGGATCAGACGACACTCGAACTGATCGCCCTCGACCTTCCACTCGATATTTTCCACACGCGTCTGGAACGTGAGGGCGGCGGCCGGAAGGCTGGCGAACAGACTGAGCAGGGCTAGATAACACTGGCGCACGGGCGGCTCCACAAAATTCTCACGACTTACCTGCAGGCTATCGGGCGCTGTCGGCAAAACTTGATAGCGAGTGCTCGGCCCAGGCTTTTCCGGTAGCATTCGCCAAGAGTTCGAACCGCCTGGAATCCCCAATGTCCGACCGCCTGACCCTCCTGCGTCCCGACGACTGGCATATCCATCTTCGCGATGGTGTCGTCCTGCCCCACACCGTTGGCGACGTGGCGCGCACCTTCGCCCGCGCCATCATCATGCCCAACCTGGTTCCGCCGGTGCGCAACGCCGCCGAAGCCGGTGCCTATCGCCAGCGCATCCTCGATGCCCGCCCGGCCGGCAGCCGCTTCGAACCGCTGATGGTGCTGTACCTCACCGATCGCACCCAGCCGGAAGACATCCGCGCCGCCAAGGCCAGTGGCTTCGTCTATGCCGCCAAGCTGTATCCGGCCGGCGCGACCACCAACTCGGATTCCGGCGTCACCAGCATCGACAACATCTTCCCGGCCCTGGAAGCCATGGCCGAAGTCGGCATGCTCCTGCTGGTCCACGGTGAAGTGACCCGCGGCGAAGTCGACGTGTTCGACCGCGAGAAGCTGTTCATCGACGAGCACCTGCGCCGCGTCGTCGAGCGTTTCCCGACGCTGAAAGTGGTGTTCGAGCACATCACCACCGCCGATGCCGCACAGTTCGTCAAGGAAGCCCCGGCCAACGTCGGCGCGACCATCACCGCCCAGCACCTGCTGTACAACCGCAACCACATGCTGGTCGGCGGCATTCGCCCGCACTTCTATTGCCTGCCGATCCTCAAGCGCAATACCCACCAGATCGCCCTGCTCGACGCCGCCACCAGCGGTAACGGCAAGTTCTTCCTCGGCACCGATTCGGCACCGCACGCCCGTCACGCCAAGGAAGCGGCCTGCGGCTGCGCCGGCTGCTACACCGCCTACGCCGCGATCGAGCTGTACGCCGAGGCCTTCGAGCAACGCAACGCCCTGGACAAGCTGGAAGGCTTTGCCAGCCTGCACGGCCCGGCGTTCTATGGCCTGCCGGCGAATACCGACACCATCACCCTGGTCCGCGAAAGCTGGACCGCCCCGGAAAGCCTGCCGTTCGGCGAGCAGACCGTCGTTCCGCTGCGCGCCGGTGAGCAACTGCGCTGGCGCCTGCTGGAGGACAATGCGTGAGTGACGATCAGTTCGACGACGACCAGGAAGGTCAAGGCGGCGGCGGTTCGCGCCATCCGATGGCCGAGCGCTTCCGCGGCTATCTGCCGGTCGTGGTGGATGTCGAGACCGGTGGTTTCAACAGTGCCACTGACGCGCTGCTGGAAATCGCCGCCGTTACCATCGGCATGGACGAAAAGGGCTTCCTGTTCCCGGACCACACGTATTTCTTCCGCGTGGAGCCCTTCGAAGGCGCCAATATCGAACAGGCGGCACTGGAGTTCACCGGGATCAAGCTCGATCATCCGCTGCGCATGGCGGTGAGCGAGGAAGCGGCGCTGACCGACATCTTCCGCGGTGTGCGCAAGGCACTGAAAGCCAATGGCTGCAAGCGGGCGATCCTGGTCGGCCACAACAGCAGCTTCGACCTGGGCTTCCTAAATGCCGCCGTGGCGCGCAACGATATCAAGCGCAACCCGTTCCACCCCTTCTCCAGCTTCGACACCGCCACCCTCGCCGGCCTCGCCTATGGCCAGACCGTGCTGGCGCGGGCCTGCCAGAGCGCCGACATCGACTTCGACGGACGCGAGGCCCACTCGGCCCGCTACGACACGGAGAAGACTGCCGAGCTGTTCTGCGGCATCGTCAACCGCTGGAAGGAAATGGGCGGCTGGCGCGACTTCGACGACTGAGGCAGCTTGCAGCTTGCAGCCAAAAAAAACCGGCCTGAAGAAGGCCGGTTTTTTTATGCATGGCGAATTACAGCTTGCCAGCGTTCTCGCTCAGGTAAGCAGCCACGCCTTCTGGCGAAGCGGTCATGCCCTTGTCGCCTTTTTTCCAGTTGGCAGGGCAGACTTCGCCGTGCTCTTCGTGGAACTGCAGGGCGTCGACCAGACGCAGCAGCTCGTCCATGTTACGGCCCAGCGGCAGGTCGTTGACGATCTGCGAACGGACAACGCCGTTGGTGTCGATCAGGAAAGCGCCACGGAAGGCCACGCCGCCTTCGGACTCGACGTCGTAGGCCTTGCAGATTTCGTGGGAAATGTCAGCAGCCAGGGTGTACTTGACCGGGCCGATGCCGCCATTGTTGACCGGGGTGTTACGCCAGGCGTTGTGGGTGAAGTGCGAGTCGATCGAAACGCCGATGACTTCGACGTTGCGCGCCTGGAACTCAGGAATGCGGTGGTCCAGGGCGATCAGCTCGGACGGGCAGACGAAGGTGAAGTCCAGCGGGTAGAAGAACACCAGGCCGTACTTGCCCTTGATGGCCGTAGCCAGGTTGAAGCTCTCGACGATTTCGCCATTGCCCAGTACTGCAGCGACGGTGAAGTCCGGGGCTTTTTTGCCAACGAGCACGCTCATTCGATATCTCCTGATGGTGTTTTGAAACTGACTACGCAGGCGGGCGAGCCGCCTGACACGGGTTGAGCATCATACACCGCCCCGGCCGGGACGCCGAGTCATGGCTTTCAGACACTGATTCCTACCGTCGGTCGCTCTACCACGCCACCTTCATCAAGTGCTTTGACAAGCATTCTCATTAACATTAAGCTTCGAGTCATTGAGCCAGCCACCCAGATGGTCTTCTTCTTATGTATGTGTGTCTTTGTGTTGGTGTTACCGACGGACAGATTCGCGATGCGATCTATGAAGGATGCTGTAGCTACAAGGAAGTCCGCGCCGCCACCAACGTGGCCAGCCAGTGTGGCAAATGTGCATGTGTTGCCAAGCAGGTCGTCCGCGATACCCTTGCGGAAATTCAGATCAGCCAGGCCGCTGCCCTGCCCTACCCGGTGGAATTCAACGCCGCCTGAAATTTCTTCTTCCGCATTTATAAAGAACCGGACC
This sequence comes from Pseudomonas sp. TUM25319, assembly GCF_056388475.1. Taxonomy (NCBI): domain Bacteria; kingdom Pseudomonadati; phylum Pseudomonadota; class Gammaproteobacteria; order Pseudomonadales; family Pseudomonadaceae; genus Pseudomonas; species Pseudomonas sp. TUM25319. The sequence continues at coordinate 5,628,247 of NZ_CM150751.1, forward strand.
CAGTGTCCGGTTTTTTTATTCCCATAATTCAAGTAGTTAGGTGTAAAACGCGGAATGAAAACATTCTTATTACGATTAATTTTCACTTATTATTCAATAACTTAGGTTTGACAGAGAAAGTTGTCAGGCTCAAACTCCCGCTTATTGACACACTTCAAGGGCAGGACCCCAACATGAAAGGCGACGTAAGCGTCATCCAGCATCTCAACAAGATCCTCGGAAACGAGCTGGTCGCGATCAACCAATACTTCCTGCATGCGCGCATGTACGAGGACTGGGGTCTGGAAAAGCTCGGCAAGCACGAATACAAAGAATCCATCGACGAGATGAAGCACGCTGACAAACTGATCAAGCGCATTCTCTTCCTTGAAGGCATTCCCAACGTCCAGGACCTGGGCAAGCTGCTGATCGGCGAGCACACCCGCGAAATGCTGGAATGCGACCTGAAGATCGAGCAGAAAGGCCTGATCGACCTGAAAGCCGCCATCGCGCACTGCGAAACCGTCGGCGACTTCGGCAGCCGTGAGCTGCTGGAAGACATCCTCGAATCCGAGGAAGAACACATCGACTGGCTGGAAACCCAGCTGGGCCTGATCGACAAGGTCGGCCTGGAGAACTACCTGCAGTCGCAGATGGGCGAGTAACAGCTGCAAGCTTTAAGCTGCAAGCTTTAAGCTGCAAGCGGCAAGAAAGAGCGGCTCGCAGTCGCTGCCAACGCCTCTTTCAGTCAAACCCGCAGCTTGAAACTGAAAACGCCGCGCTTCCAGAGGAGCGCGGCGTTTTCATTTGAGCAACCTGCAGGGTGAAGCAGAACTCCGCCTCACCACCGCTCAGCTTGTAGCTTGTAGCTTGTAGCTTGAAGCTCAATCAGGCCTCGGAAGCCTTGGCCTTGGCGGCTGCGTCCTTGATCAGGCTCTGCAGCTCACCGTTGGCGAACATCTCGGTCATGATATCGCTGCCGCCGACCAGTTCACCGGCCACCCACAGTTGCGGGAAGGTTGGCCAGTTGGCGTATTTTGGCAGGTTGGCGCGGATTTCCGGGTTCTGCAGGATGTCGACGTAAGCGAACTTCTCGCCGCAACCCATCACGGCCTGGGCCGCTTTTGCCGAAAAGCCACACTGCGGGGCATTCGGCGAGCCTTTCATGTAAAGCAGAATGGTGTTGTTGGCGATCTGCTCTTTGATTGTTTCGATGATATCCATGAAGCACCTCGGCTGAACTTTCCGACCTGGTTGTCGGCACGGTGACGCATTGTATCGGAAAGCCGAGCGCGACGCTCGGCCTTGCCGACAATCATGCGGCCACTACTTCCACCGGTACGCCGTTGAGTACCGCATTGCCCGACAGCGCATCGACAAGGCGTTCGTCGGTAAGGTCGTTGGCGCTGGCACCCGGCTGGGCCCGCGCGGTATCCAGCAGCACGCCCGGCCGCGCATGGCCGAAGCCGTGGGGCAGGCTGACCACGCCGGGCATCATGTCGGTGCTGGCCTGCACGTCCACTTCGATGCTGCCGACCCGTGACGTGACCCTCACTCGCTGACCGTCGTGCAACTGCCGGCCTTCCAGATCCTGCGGGTGCATCAGCAACTGATGACGGGGCTTGCCTTTGACCAGGCGATGGAAGTTGTGCATCCAGGAATTGTTGCTGCGCACATGCCGCCGGCCGATCAGCAGCAACTGCGCCGCACTCGGCGGCTGCTGCGCGGCGAAACGCTGCAGATCGGCAAGGATCTGTACCGGCGCAGCCTCGATGCTGCCGCTTTCGGTTTTCAGTCGCGCCGCCAGGTTCGGCTGCAACGGGCCAAGGTCGATGCCGTGCGGGTGCTGATCGAGCGTCTGCAGCGACAGGTTGAACGGCGAGCCTTCACCGTAACGCCCGCCACGCAAACCGAAATCGATCATCTGCGCAGGCGCCATGGTCGGCTTGAGCGCCCTGCCGCTGACCTCGGCGAACGCCTTGGCCAGACCGACGAAAATCTCCCAGTCGTGAAGTGCGCCTTCCGGCTTGGGCAACAGCGCACGGTTGAAGCGGCTGACATTGCGTACCGCAAAGAGGTTGAAGGTCGTGTCGTAGTGATCGTTCTCCAGCGCCGAGGTGGAGGGCAGGATCAGGTCGGCATAGCGGGTCGTCTCGTTGACGTAGAGGTCCACGCTGAGCATGAACTCCAGGCCGTCCAGCGCCTGCTCCACTTGCCGGCCATTGGGCGTCGACAGCACCGGGTTGCCGGCCACGGTGACCAGCGCCCGTACCTGGCCTTCGCCTTCGGTGAGCATTTCCTCGGCCAGCGCCGCCACCGGCAGCTCGCCGCCATATTCGGGCAGTCCGGAAACCCGGCTTTGCCAGACATTGAAATGACCACCACTGGTGGTCGCCACCAAATCCACCGCAGGTTCGGTGCACAAGGCGCCGCCGACCCGGTCGAGGTTGCCGGTGACCAGGTTGATCAACTGCACCAGCCAGTGGCACAGCGTGCCGAAGGCCTGGGTGGAGACGCCCATGCGCCCGTAGCACACCGCTTTGTCAGCGGCAGCGAAGTCTCTGGCCAACTGACGGATCAGCCCGGCCTCGATGCCACAGAGCAGGCTCATCACTTCGGCGGTAAAGGGCCGCAGGGCCTCGCGCACCTCCTCCAGGCCGTTGACCGGCAATGGCGTGGCACGGGTAAGGTTTTCCTCGAACAACGTGTTCAACAGGCCACAGAGCAGCGCAGCGTCGCCACCAGGGCGCACGAACAGATGCTGGTCGGCCATCGCCGCCGTCTCGCCGCGTCGCGGATCAACCACCACCAGCTTGCCACCCCGGGCCTGAAGCGCCTTCAAGCGTTTCTCGACATCGGGCACGGTCATGATGCTGCCGTTGGAGGCCAGTGGGTTGCCGCCCAGAATCAGCATGAAGTCGGTGTGGTCGATGTCCGGAATCGGCAGCAACAGACCGTGGCCGTACATCAGGTAGCTGGTCAGGTGATGCGGCAGTTGGTCCACCGAAGTGGCAGAGAAGCGATTGCGGGTCTTGAGCAGGCCGAGGAAGTAATTGCTGTGGGTCATCAACCCGTAGTTGTGCACGCTGGGGTTGCCCTGGTAGACCGCCACCGCGTTCTGGCCGTGGCGCTGCTGTACCTCGTGCAACTTGCGAGCGGCCAGTTCGAAGGCTTCATCCCAGGCAATCGGCAGCCACTGGTCCCCTACCCGCACCACGGGTCCGCGCAGGCGGTTCGGGTCGTTCTGGATGTCCTGCAGGGCCACCGCCTTCGGGCAGATATGGCCGCGGCTGAAGCTGTCCTGGGCATCACCCTTGATGGAGGTGATGCGCGGTGCACTGCCCTCTTCGGTCTCGAGTTCGAAGGTCAGGCCGCAAATGGCCTCGCACAGGTGACAGGCTCGGTGGTGCACGGTCTTGGTCATGGCCGCCTCTTGTTCTGGAATCGGGGGAATGCCGCCCCCGAATATGGCCTTCACTCAGGCGGCCCGCCAGCGAGCTTCACCCTGTGAATCCTTCGGCATCAGGTTGGACGATGGTCCCAACAGGCCGACAACGGCCCGCCCGTTCATTGCAAAGTCCTTCCGGGGCAGTGTAAAAAGCTCCCTTGCTCCGAAAAAAGGAGCAGACAGACGGCAGCGTTTCTGTTCGACCAAGACCGTCGAGGCAACCCCCACTTGGTAAGACGCGACATTTAATTATAGTATTGCGCCTTCCCCTATTTCGTCGCCCCGTGCGGCTTACGCCGCAGGTCTCATCCGTGTTTCCGAAAAACCGGTTTTCCTGATCTGCGGTCTGTTGCAAAAAGGTAGTCAATGATGAGCGCTAGGCACTTTCTCTCCCTGATGGATTTCACCGCCGAAGAACTGGTCAGTGTGATCCGCCGAGGGATCGAGCTGAAAGACCTGCGTAACCGCGGCGTACTCTTCGAGCCCCTGAAAAACCGCGTTCTGGGCATGATCTTCGAGAAGTCCTCGACCCGTACCCGGCTGTCGTTCGAAGCCGGCATGATCCAGCTCGGCGGCCAGGCGATTTTCCTGTCCCCGCGCGACACCCAGCTGGGCCGCGGCGAGCCGATCGGTGACTGCGCCATCGTCATGTCGCGCATGCTCGATGCCGTGATGATCCGTACCTTCGCCCACAGCAACCTGACCGAATTCGCCGCCAATTCGCGGGTGCCGGTGATCAACGGCCTGTCCGACGACCTGCACCCTTGCCAGTTGCTGGCTGACATGCAGACCTTCCTCGAACACCGCGGCTCGATCCAGGGCAAGACCGTGGCCTGGATTGGCGACGGCAACAACATGTGCAACAGCTATATAGAAGCGGCCATCCAGTTCGACTTCCAGTTGCGCATCGCCTGCCCGGAAGGCTATGAGCCGAATCCGAAGTTCGTCGCCCAGGCCGGCGACCGCGTGCAGATCGTCCGTGATCCGAAGGACGCCGTGCGCGATGCCCACCTGGTGAGCACCGATGTCTGGACGTCGATGGGCCAGGAAGAGGAAACTGCACGGCGCCTGGAGCGCTTCGCCCCTTATCAGGTGAATCGCGCACTGCTCGACCTGGCAGCCCCGGATGTCCTGTTCATGCACTGCCTGCCCGCCCACCGTGGCGAGGAAATCAGTATCGACCTGCTCGACGACCCTCGGTCCGTCGCGTGGGACCAGGCGGAAAACCGCCTGCATGCACAGAAGGCACTTCTTGAATACCTTGTAGAACCGGCCTATCACCACGCATGAGTCGTCCCCTGTTGCTCAACCTGCGCAACCTCGCCTGCGGTTACGGCGAGGCGCGCATCGTCCAGAATCTCAACCTGCACCTGAACGCCGGCGACATCGGTTGCCTGCTGGGCTCGTCAGGTTGTGGCAAAACCACCACCCTGCGCGCCATCGCCGGTTTCGAACCGATCCACGACGGCGAAATCCAGTTGGCTGACGAGGTCATTTCCCGAGCGGGGTTCACCCTCGCTCCGGAAAAACGCCGGATCGGCATGGTGTTCCAGGACTACGCCCTGTTCCCGCACCTGACCGTCGCCGACAACGTCGCCTTCGGCATCGGCAAGCACCCGCGCAAGGCGCAGGTGGTCAAGGAGATGCTGGAACTGGTCAAGCTGGACGGACTGGGCGGGCGTTACCCTCACGAACTTTCCGGTGGCCAGCAACAACGTGTTGCCCTGGCCCGCGCGCTGGCACCGGAACCCCAACTGCTACTGCTGGACGAACCCTTCTCCAACCTCGATGTGGAACTGCGCCGACGTCTCAGCCACGAAGTCCGCGACATCCTCAAGAGCCGGGGCACCAGTGCGATCCTGGTGACACACGACCAGGAAGAAGCCTTTGCCGTGAGCGACCATGTCGGCGTGTTCAAGGAAGGCCGTCTGGAGCAGTGGGATACCCCCTACAACCTCTACCATGAACCGGCCACGCCCTTCGTAGCCAGTTTCATCGGCCAGGGCTATTTCATTCGCGGACAACTGCTCGACCCGGAGACCGTACAGACGGAGCTGGGCACCCTGCGCGGCAACCGTGCCTATACGCTGCCCATCGGCAGCGCGGTGGATGTGCTGCTGCGTCCCGATGACATCGTCCACGCCCGCGACAGCGCCCTCAGCGCGCGCATCAACGGCAAGAGCTTCCAGGGCGCCTCGACGCTCTACCGCCTGCAACTGGGCACCGGCACCCAGCTCGAAGCCATCTTCCCCAGCCATATCGACTACCAGATCGGCCAGGATGTCGGTATCTCGGTGTCGGCGGATCACCTGGTGCTGTTCGCCGCGTCGGGCAGTGTCGAAGCCAGGTTGCCGGATGGCGACAACGGAGTACGCCGCTACAGTTCGACCTGAGCTTCAAGCTGCAAGCGACAAGAAACAGCAGCGCCACCGCAGCTTGTAGCTCGAAGCTTGCAGCTGCTTCACTCCCGCCCGATATCGGCAAACGTGCCCTGGGTATGCTCAGCGAGCACGGCGGCCGCCAGTTCCACTTCCAGGCCACGCCGCCCGGCGCTGACATGAATGGTCTCGTGCGCAGTGGCAGACTGGTCGATGAACGTCCGCAAGCGCTTCTTCTGCCCCAGCGGGCTGATCCCCCCCACCAGGTAGCCCGTTGAGCGCTGCGCCACCGCAACGTCAGCCATTTCGCACTTTTTAACCTTGGCGGCGCTGGCCAGGGCTTTCAGATCGAGCGTCCCCACAACCGGGACCACGGCTACAAGCAATTCGCCCTTTTCACTGCTGGCCAGCAGCGTCTTGAACACTCGCTTGGGGTCCAGATTGAGCTTTTCCGCCGCCTCCAGGCCATAGGAGGCAGCCTTGGGATCGTGTTCGTAACTGTGGATGCGGTGTTCGGCGCGCACCTTTTTCAACAGGTCCAGAGCAGGGGTCATGCGGGGCTCCAACAGGAATATTCAGTTTCCATTCGGCGGCTACTGTAGGACAAATCCCCGGTCGCAACCATCAGCCGTTAGCACAGCGCCATGACGCCCCGTGGGCCGGCAGTCAGATTGTGGACGACGGTTCGCTTTCGACCTTTGACATCAGCGTTTCTTGTCTATATTTTTTCGAATCTGAATATTCGAAATGCACTCATAAAGTGCATTCGCACCACCCACCCGACCGAAATGGGGATTTCGCTCGGGTTTCCGTCGAGCGCTCACTGCGCCTCACAACAACAAGAACCGAGGTAACGAATGACGACTGCTCTACAACAACCGACGTTGTCCAGCCAATGCCTGGCCGAATTCTTCGGCACCGCCCTGCTGATCTTTTTCGGGACCGGTTGCGTCGCCGCGCTCAAGGTCGCGGGCGCCAGCTTCGGGCTCTGGGAAATCAGTATCATCTGGGGGGTAGGCGTCAGCATGGCGATCTATCTCACCGCGGGTATTTCCGGCGCACACCTGAACCCCGCCGTCAGTATCGCCCTGTGCCTGTTCGCCGGTTTCGAGAAGGGCAAACTGCCGTTCTACATCGTCGCGCAGATCGCCGGCGCCTTCTGCGGCGCGGCGCTGGTCTACACCCTCTACAGCAGTCTGTTCTTCGATTACGAACAGGCCCATGCCATGGTTCGCGGCAGTCAGGCCAGCCTCGAACTGGCCTCGGTGTTCTCCACCTATCCGCATCCGGCCCTGTCCACCGGCCAGGCGTTTCTGGTCGAAGTGATCATCACCGCCATTCTCATGGCCGTGATCATGGCTCTGACCGATGACAACAACGGCCTGCCCCGCGGCCCCCTCGCCCCGCTGCTGATCGGCCTGCTGATCGCGGTAATCGGCAGCGCCATGGGCCCGCTCACCGGCTTCGCGATGAACCCCGCCCGCGATTTCGGGCCAAAGCTGATGACCTTCCTGGCCGGCTGGGGAGAAATCGCCTTCACCGGCGGCCGCGACATTCCCTACTTCCTCGTTCCGGTTTTCGCGCCGATCATGGGAGCTGGCATCGGCGCCGCCCTGTACCGCGGCGTGTTCGCCCGCAGCCTGCCGAATGCCGCTGCCGCCGCGACCGACGAAAAGCCCCAGGGCAAGACCCAGACGTCCTGATCCGCACGCGGATCGAACTGCCCTGACTCCAACCTATTTCACTGCAAGGCCAACGACATGACAGACCGTCAGAACAAGAACTACATCATCGCCCTGGACCAGGGCACGACCAGTTCGCGGGCCATCATCTTCGACCGCGACGCAAACGTTGTCGGCACCTCCCAACGCGAGTTCGCCCAGCACTATCCGCAAGCCGGCTGGGTCGAGCACGACCCGATGGAAATCTTCGCCACCCAGAGCGCGACCATGGTCGAGGCCCTGGCACAGGCCGGTATCAGCCACGATCAGGTCGCGGCCATCGGCATCACCAACCAGCGCGAGACCACCGTCGTCTGGGACAAGGAAACCGGTCGCCCGGTGTACAACGCCATCGTCTGGCAATGCCGCCGCAGCACGGAAATCTGCGAGCAGCTCAAGCGCGACGGCCTGCAGGACTACATCTGCGAAACCACCGGCCTGGTCACCGACCCCTATTTCTCCGGCACCAAGCTGAAATGGATCCTCGACAATGTCGAAGGTGCCCGCGAACGCGCCGAGCGTGGCGAACTGCTGTTCGGCACCGTCGACAGCTGGCTGATCTGGAAATTCTCCGGCGGCAAGGTCCACGTCACCGACTACACCAACGCCTCCCGCACCCTGCTGTTCAACATCCACACCCTGCAGTGGGACGAGAAGATGCTGGAAGTGCTGGGCATTCCGCGGCAGATGCTGCCGGAGGTCCGCCCGTCCTCGCAGATCTACGGCAAGACCAAGAGCGGCATCGACATTGCCGGTATCGCCGGCGACCAGCAGGCCGCGCTGTTCGGGCAGATGTGCGTGGAGCCGGGCCAGGCCAAGAACACCTACGGCACCGGTTGCTTCCTGCTGATGAACACCGGCGACAAAGCCGTGCAATCCTCCCACGGCCTGCTCACCACCATCGCCTGCGGCCCCCGCGGCGAAGTGGCCTATGCCCTGGAAGGTGCCGTGTTCAACGGCGGCTCCACCGTGCAGTGGCTGCGTGACGAACTGAAGATCGTCAACGACGCCCACGACACCGAGTACTTCGCCAGCAAGGTCAAGGACAGCAACGGTGTCTATCTGGTGCCGGCGTTCACCGGCCTCGGCGCTCCCTACTGGGACCCGTATGCCCGTGGCGCGCTGTTCGGCCTGACCCGTGGGGTCAAGGTGGACCACATCATCCGCGCCGCACTGGAGTCCATCGCCTACCAGACCCGCGACGTGCTCGATGCCATGCAACAGGACTGCGGCCAGCGCCTCAGCGCTCTGCGGGTGGACGGTGGCGCGGTCGCCAACAACTTCCTGATGCAGTTCCAGGCCGACATCCTCGGCACCTGCGTCGAACGTCCGCAGATGCGTGAAACCACCGCCCTCGGCGCCGCCTACCTGGCGGGCCTGGCCTGCGGTTTCTGGAGCGGCCTGGACGAGTTGCGCGGCAAGGCGCTGATCGAGCGCGAATTCACTCCGCAACTGCCAGAAGCAGAGAAGGAAACGCTCTACCGCGGCTGGCTCAAGGCGGTCGATCGCACCCGCGACTGGGAACCCCACGACGAGTAAGGCGTGACGGCAGGGCACATCCGCCATGGATGCGCCCTGCAATACACCGACGCCGCGCTCAGACTGGTCCCCAGCTATTTCCTACGGCATCATTGCAGAATTTTTCGGCCGCCCCTGAAGGACGCCCATGAATCTGCCTCCCCGCCAACAACAAATTCTCGAACTGGTCCGCGAACGCGGCTACGTCAGTATCGAGGAAATGGCGCAGTTGTTCGTCGTCACCCCGCAAACCATCCGCCGCGATATCAACCAGCTGGCGGAGGTCAACCTGTTGCGCCGTTACCACGGTGGCGCAGCCTACGACTCCAGTATCGAAAACACCGCCTACGCCATGCGCGCCGACCAGATGCGCGACGAGAAGCAGCGCATCGCCGAAGCCGTGGCCCGGCAGATCCCCGATCACGCCTCGCTGTTCATCAATATCGGCACCACCACCGAGTCCATCGCCCGCGCCCTGCTCAACCACAACCACCTGAAGATCATCACCAACAACCTGCATGTGGCCTCGATCCTCAGCGCCAAGGATGACTTCGAGGTGCAACTGGCCGGCGGTAACGTGCGGCGCGATGGCGGCGTGGTGGGCCAGGCCAGTGTCGACTTCATCAATCAGTTCAAGGTCGACTTCGCCCTGGTGGGCATTAGCGGCATCGACGAAGACGGCAGCCTGCTGGACTTCGACTACCAGGAAGTACGGGTATCCCAGGCGATCATCGCCAACGCCCGGCAGGTGATCCTCGCCGCCGACTCCAGCAAGTTCGGACGCAATGCCATGGTGCGGCTGGGGTCCATCGGCCTGATCGATTGCCTGGTGACCGACCAGGCGCCGGTAGCCGCCCTGAGCCAGTTGCTCAACCAGCACAAGGTTCGCCTGGAAGTCGTCTGATCCCTGCCCTCCGACCGCCACCGCAAGGGTGGCGGTGGTCATGTTCGGTTTTTTTCACTTAGTTGTAACAAGATCAGTATTTTCTATGGAAAGTCACTGGTCGGCGCCTTTTTGTTCGGCTAACATTTTCGAATGCGAACATTAATGTTCATAAAAGATAGAAACCGACATTCGAGAGGCCGTGCCGTGTCCCAATCCAGCGCTCCCAATCTTGCTGAAATCTATGATGTGGCCGTCATCGGTGGCGGCATCAATGGCGTCGGCATCGCCGCCGATGCAGCCGGGCGCGGTCTCTCGGTGTTCCTTTGCGAAAAGGACGATCTGGCCAGCCACACCTCTTCGGCCAGCAGCAAACTGATCCACGGCGGCCTGCGCTATCTCGAACACTATGAATTCCGTCTGGTACGCGAGGCACTGGCCGAGCGCGAGGTACTGCTGGCCAAGGCACCGCATATCGTCAAGCCGATGCGCTTCGTTCTGCCGCACCGTCCTCACCTGCGTCCGGCCTGGATGATCCGTGCCGGCCTGTTCCTCTATGACAACCTGGGCAAGCGCAAGCAGCTCGGCGCCTCCCGCAGCCTGCGCTTCGGCCCGGGCAACCCGCTCAAGCCGGCCATCAGCCGCGGTTTCGAATATGCCGACTGCGCAGTGGACGACGCTCGCCTGGTGGTACTCAACGCCATGGCCGCCCGCGAGCGCAGTGCCGATATCCTCACCCGCACCCGCTGCATCGAGGCTCAGCGCGTCGGCAAGCTGTGGAACGTGCGAATCGAACGCGCCGACGGCAGCCAGCAGACCCTCCAGGCACGCTCGCTGGTGAACGCCGCCGGTCCTTGGGTCGCCCGGTTCATCAAGGACGACCTGAAGCTCACCGCGCCCTACGGTATCCGCCTGATCCAGGGCAGCCACCTGATCGTGCCGAAGCTGTACGAAGGCGAACACGCCTACATCCTGCAGAACGAAGACCAGCGCATCGTGTTCTGCATTCCTTATCTGGAGCGTTTCACCCTCATCGGCACCACCGACCGCGAATACAGCGGCGACCCGGCCCAGGTGGCGATCACCGAGACCGAAACCGACTACCTGCTGAACGTGGTCAACCAGCATTTCAACCACCAGCTGAGCCGTACCGATATCCTGCACACTTATTCGGGTGTCCGGCCGCTGTGCAATGACGAATCCGACAACCCCTCGGCGGTGACCCGTGACTACACCCTGGCGCTGTCCTCGGAAGACGGTCAGGCGCCGCTGCTGTCGGTATTCGGCGGCAAACTCACGACCTACCGCAAGCTGGCCGAATCGGCCATGTCGGAGCTGGCGCCGTGGTTCCCGCAGATGACCGGTAGCTGGACCGCCAACGCACCACTTCCCGGTGGCGAAGGCCTGGGCACGCCGCAGGCATTGTGCGACCAGGTACTCGCCAGCCACGGCTGGCTGCCGACCGCCCTGGCCAGGCGCTGGGCACTGACCTACGGCAGCCGCATCTGGAAAATGCTGGAAGGCGTGCAAGGGCCGGAAGACCTCGGTCAAGCCCTGGGCGGCGGGCTGTTCGCCCGGGAAGTGGATTACCTGTGCCGGGAAGAGTGGGCAGTGAACGCCGACGACATCCTGTGGCGCCGGACCAAGCTGGGGCTGTTCCTGAGCGCAGCCGAGCAGCAGACGCTGCGCGAATACCTGCAGCAGGTCGAGCTCAAGCGCGGGCGCGTCGAGGCTGCCTGACCCGGGTAGGAGAGCCTTGCCTGCAATGACGCCATCGTCGGCAAGGCGGACTCCCACAGATATCGAGTCCTGTCTGGAATAACGCGGCTGGCCGAAATCCTGGGGGGCTCGCAGATAAACATTCGGTTTTCCGAACGCCTCTCGACGCAAGATTCGGACTGCCGTACTTCCCCGCCTGTAAAACCCCCGTCAAACAAAGCTGTTACCCAGTAAATACGGGGCTTCGTGACCGAAGTCAGAGCCTGGCACGAGTCATGCTCTACACTCAGTACCCGAATGCGCAAACGCTTTGTTGCAGCGTTCGCTGAACGAAAGGGCCGGCCAACGGCCTCATAAGAAAAACAACGTCGAGGAAAGTTTGATGCGTATCGTTCGTCATCTGTTGGGCGCCGCAATCGCGGCAGTCGTGATCTCTTCCCCCGTTATGGCCGAAGAACTCACCGGCACCCTGAAGAAGATCAAGGACTCGGGCACCATCACCCTGGGGCACCGCGACTCCTCCATTCCATTTTCCTACCTGGCGGGCAAGCCGGAACCCGTGGGCTACTCTCACGACATCCAGCTGGCTGTCGTCGAAGCCCTGAAAAAGCAACTGGGTACGGACATCAAGGTCCGCTACAACCTGGTCACCTCCCAGACCCGCATTCCGCTGGTGCAGAACGGCACCGTCGACCTGGAATGCGGCTCCACCACCAATAACGTCGAACGCCAGCAGCAAGTCGGCTTTTCCGTGGGCATCTTCGAAGTCGGTACCCGTCTGCTGACCAAGGTCAAGGACGGTCAACCTTCCTACAAGGACTTCCCTGACCTGGCCGGCAAGAACGTCGTGACCACCGCCGGCACCACCTCCGAGCGCCTGCTCAAGGCGATGAACGCCGACAAGCAGATGAAGATGAACGTGATTTCCGCCAAGGACCACGGTGAAGCCTTCAACATGCTCGAAAGCGGCCGCGCCGTGGCCTTCATGATGGACGATGCCCTGCTGGCCGGTGAAATGGCCAAGGCACGCAAGCCGTCGGACTGGGTCATCACCGGCACGCCGCAATCCTACGAAATCTATGGCTGCATGGTTCGCAAGGACGACCCGGCGTTCAAGAAGGCCGTCGACGAAGCCATCGTCGGCTACTTCAAGTCGGGCGAGGTCAACAAGAGCTACGACAAGTGGTTCCAGCAGCCCATCCCGCCTAAAGGCCTGAACCTGCAGTTCCCGATGAGCGACGAACTGAAGAAACTGATCGCCGAGCCGACCGACAAGGCCGCGGACGAGAAGAAGTCCTGACCCACCCGAAATGGCCCGCCATCTGATTCAAGCGTGCGGGCCAGCCGATAGTGTCTAACCTTTCCTCCGAGGGCGCGTGCGCCCCCGGAGGCTCGAAGGTGCCCGTGAAACGACCGTCTGAGGGGAAATCCCGATGAATTACAACTGGGACTGGAGTGTGTTCTTCAAGTCCACCGGCGTAGGCAGCGAAACCTATCTGGACTGGTACATCACCGGACTGGGCTGGACCATCGCCATTGCCGTCAGCGCCTGGATCATTGCCTTGCTGCTGGGCTCGGTGCTCGGTGTCATGCGTACCGTGCCGAACCGCCTGGTATCGGGTATCGCCACCTGCTATGTGGAACTGTTCCGCAACGTGCCGCTGCTGGTGCAGCTGTTCATCTGGTACTTCCTGGTCCCCGACCTGCTGCCCGAGGGCCTGCAGGAGTGGTTCAAGCAAGACCTCAACCCGACGACCTCGGCACTGATCAGCGTGGTCATCTGCCTTGGCCTGTTCACCGCCGCACGGGTCTGCGAACAGGTCCGCACCGGTATCCAGGCCCTGCCCCGCGGCCAGGAATCCGCCGCCCGCGCCATGGGTTTCAGCCTGCCGCAGATCTACAGCAACGTGCTGCTGCCCCAGGCCTACCGGATCATCATTCCGCCGCTCACCTCCGAATTCCTGAACGTGTTCAAGAACTCCTCGGTCGCCTCGCTGATCGGCCTGATGGAGTTGCTGGCGCAGACCAAGCAGACCGCCGAGTTCTCCGCCAACCTGTTCGAAGCCTTTACCCTGGCGACGCTGATCTACTTCACCCTGAACATGGGCCTGATGCTGCTCATGCGCATGGTCGAGAAGAAGGTCTCGGTCCCTGGCCTGATCTCCGTGGGAGGTAAGTGATGGAAATGGATTTCAGCGAAATCATCCCCGCCCTGCCGGCCCTCTGGGAAGGCATGATCATGACCCTCAAATTGATGGTCATGGGCGTGGTTGGCGGTATCGCGCTGGGCACCGTGCTGGCATTGATGCGCCTGTCGTCGAACAAGCTGCTGGCCAACCTCGCCGGGGCCTACGTCAACTACTTCCGCTCGATCCCGCTGCTGCTGGTCATCACCTGGTTCTACCTGGCGGTGCCGTTCGTGCTGCGCTGGATCACCGGCGAAGACACCCCGATCGGCGCCTTCACCTCCTGCGTCGTGGCCTTCATGATGTTCGAGGCGGCCTACTTCTGCGAAATCGTCCGGGCCGGCGTGCAGTCGATCTCCAAGGGCCAGATGGGCGCGGCACAGGCACTGGGCATGACCTATGGCCAGACCATGCGTCTGATCATCCTGCCCCAGGCGTTCCGCAAGATGACCCCGCTGCTGCTGCAGCAGAGCATCATCCTGTTCCAGGACACTTCGCTGGTCTACACCGTGGGCCTGGTGGACTTCCTCAACTCGGCACGCTCCAATGGCGACATCATCGGCCGTTCCCATGAGTTCCTGATCTTCGCCGGTGTCGTGTACTTCCTCATCAGCTTCTCCGCTTCGTGGCTGGTCAAGCGCCTGCAAAAAAGGATAACCGTATGATTTCCATCAAGAACGTCAACAAGTGGTACGGCGACTTCCAGGTGCTGACCGACTGCAATACCGAGGTCAAGAAAGGTGAAGTGGTGGTGGTCTGCGGGCCGTCCGGCTCGGGCAAATCGACCCTGATCAAGTGCGTCAACGCCCTGGAACCTTTCCAGAAGGGCGACATCATCGTCGACGGCACCTCCATCGCCGATCCGAAGACCAACCTGCCGAAACTGCGCTCGCGCGTCGGCATGGTGTTCCAGCACTTCGAATTGTTCCCGCACCTGAGCATCACCGAGAACCTGACCATCGCCCAGCGCAAGGTACTTGGCCGCAGCGAAGCCGAAGCCACCAAGAAAGGCCTGGCCCTGCTCGACCGCGTCGGCCTTTCCGCCCATGCCAAGAAACATCCCGGCCAGCTCTCCGGCGGCCAGCAGCAGCGCGTGGCCATCGCCCGCGCGCTGTCGATGGACCCGATCGTCATGCTGTTCGACGAGCCGACCTCGGCGCTGGACCCGGAAATGGTCAACGAAGTGCTGGACGTGATGGTCGAGCTGGCTCACGAAGGCATGACCATGATGTGCGTGACCCACGAAATGGGCTTCGCCCGCAAGGTCGCCAACCGGGTGATCTTCATGGACAAGGGCAGCATCATCGAGGATTGCAAGAAGGAAGACTTCTTCGGCGACCCGACCGCCCGTCACGAACGCACCCAGCACTTCCTCAGCAAAATCCTGCAGCACTAAGCGACAGGCGCCCTCGGTTCGGTACGCCGGGCCGGGGGCGCTGGTTGTAACAAGGCCACTGTGATGAAATGCGATCCCACGCTCTTTCGCCCAGCCAAGCCTGCCCTTGCCGTGAAACCCCGTCTGATCCGCCAACTGCTCGTTCTGCCGCTGATCCTCCTGCTGACGATCGGCCTGGGTGTCGCCGGTTTCATGGTCAGCGAGCACAACGGCATCCGCACCTTGAGCGATAACGGCGAGCGTCAGCTCGAACTGCACGCGCGCACCGTCGAAAGCGAAATCAGCAAGTACACCTACCTGCCCAGCCTGCTGGAACTCGAAGACAGCGTATCAATGCTGTTGACCGAGCCGGACGGCGAGCATCGCCAGGTGGTCAACGAATACCTCGAGGGCCTGAATCGCCGCAGCCGCAGCCGGGCGATCTTCGTCCTCGACACCAGCGGCCGGGTCCAGGCCACCAGCAACTGGCGCGACGTCGACAGTTTCCTGGGTGAAGACCTGTCGTTCCGCGCCTATTTCCAGGACGCCGTGCGCGGCCAGCCCGGTCGTTTCTACGGCATCGGCAGCACCACCGGCGAGCCCGGCTATTACCTGGCCCATGGCCTGGAAGAGCATGGCAAGATCATTGGCGTCGCAGTGATCAAGGTGCGCCTGGAAGCCCTCGAGGAGCGCTGGCAGCGCGCCCGCCTGGAAGCCTTCGTGAGCGACGAGAATGGCATCATCATCCTGTCCAGCGATCCGGCTCGGCGTCTGAAGTCGGTGCGGCCGCTGACCCCGGAGGTCAAGGAACGCCTGGCCCGCAGCCTGCAGTATTACTGGTTCTCGCTCAACGAGCTGCAACCGCTGGGCCGGGAAAAACTCGGTGACGGCCTGGAAAAACTGACCTTCCCCGCCAACGCCCGGCTCGACGACGGCACCCACGAAGTCGCCTACCTGGCGCAGACCCGCCGCCTCGCCGACACGCCCTGGCATTTCACCCTGCTGACCCCACTGCAGGACCTGCGCCGCGAGTCCATCATCCAGGGCGTGCTGGTGGCGATCGCCTTCGCTCTGCTGGCGATTCTCGGCATTGCCTGGAACGAGCGACGCAAGGTGATCGCCACCCGCCTCGCTGCCCGCGAAGCGCTGGAAGAAGCCAACAACCAGCTGGAACGCAAGATCGCCGAGCGCACCGCCGACCTGCGTGCCAGCAACGACCGCCTCAAGGCACAGATCCGCGAGCGGCGTCAGGCCGAACAGACCCTGCGCCACGCCCAGGACGAACTGGTCCAGGCCGGCAAGCTCGCCGCCATCGGCCAGATGTCCACCAGCATCGCCCATGAACTGAACCAGCCGCTGGCGGCGCTGCGCACGCTCTCCGGCAATACCGTGCGCTTCCTCGAACGCGGCTCGCTGGAAATCGCCAGTGCCAACCTGCTGACCATGAACGACCTGATCGACCGCATGGGCCGCATCACCGCCAGCCTGCGCTCCTTTGCCCGGCGCGGCGACGACCGCGGCCAGGCCTCGCTGGCCAAGGCGGTGGACGCCACCTTGCAAGTGCTGGCCGCACGCATCGAAGGCTGCCACCTGAAGCTGCACAGCAACTACAGCGACCCGCTTCTGGCCATCGATCAGACCCGCCTGGAACAGATCCTGGTCAACCTGATCGGCAACGCCCTGGACGCCATGGCCACCGCGCCGCTGCCGCAACTGTGGCTGGAAGGCGAGCAGCAGGACGACAAGTACCGCCTGCGGGTACGCGACAACGGCCACGGCATCGACGACGAAGCCCGCAAGCACCTGTTCGAGCCCTTCTTCACCACCAAGCCGGGCGAGCATGGCCTGGGCCTTGGTCTGACCCTGTCCGCCAGCCTGGCCGCCGCCGCCGGCGGCAGCCTGAGCGTCGAACACCCCGCCAGTGGCGGCACCGCGTTCGTCCTCGGCCTGCCGCTGGTCAAAGCCCCCACTGAATCCGCCGAGTCCCTATGAACCCATCGCCTCTTACCGTCCTGATTGTCGAAGACGACCCGCATGTGTTGCTAGGCTGCCAGCAGGCCCTGGCCCTGGAAGACATCGCCAGCGAAGGCGTGGGCAGCGCCGAACAGGCACTGGAGCGGATCGGCGATGACTTCGCCGGTATCGTCGTCAGCGATATCCGCCTGCCCGGCATCGATGGCCTGGAACTGCTCAGCCGCCTCAAGGCCCGCGACAGCAGCCTGCCCGTGGTATTGATCACCGGCCACGGCGATATCGACATGGCCGTCGGCGCCATGCGCAACGGCGCCTACGACTTCATGGAGAAACCCTTCTCCCCCGAGCGCCTGGTGGATGTGGTGCGTCGCGCCCTGGAGCAGCGCGGGCTGGCCCGCGAGGTATTCGCCCTGCGCCGGCAACTGGCCGAGCGCAGCACCCTGGAGGGCCGCATCATCGGCCGCTCGCCAGCGATGCAGAACCTGCGCGAGCTGATTGCCAATGTCGCCGACACCTCGGCCAACGTGTTGATCGAAGGCGAGACCGGCACCGGCAAGGAGCTGGTCGCCCGCTGCCTGCACGACTTCAGCCGACGTCAGGCCCAGCCCTTCGTCGCGCTGAACTGCGGTGGCCTGCCGGAAAACCTGTTCGAGAGCGAGATCTTCGGCCATGAGGCCAACGCCTTCACCGGCGCCGGCAAGCGCCGCATCGGCAAGATCGAACACGCCAACGGCGGCACGCTGTTCCTCGACGAGATCGAGACCATGCCGATCAACCTGCAGATCAAGCTGCTGCGGGTGCTGCAGGAGCGCACCCTGGAGCGCCTTGGTTCGAACCAGAGCGTGCCGGTGGATTGCCGGGTGATCGCGGCGACCAAATCCGACCTCGAAGCCCTCGGCCAGAGCGGCCAGTTCCGCAGCGACCTGTACTACCGGCTCAACGTGGTGACCCTGGAACTGCCACCGCTGCGCGAGCGCCGCGAAGACATCCTGCAACTGTTCGAGCATTTCCTGCAGCAATCGTCGCTGCGCTTCGACCGCGAGGCACCGCAACTGGACAGCCAGACCCTGTCGCGGCTGATGAGCCATGACTGGCCGGGCAATGTCCGCGAGCTGCGCAATGTCGCCGAACGCTTCGCCCTCGGCTTGCCGGCGTTCAAGAAGGCCGGCGCCAGCCCGTCCCAGGGCGTGGGCTTCTCCGAGGCCGTGGAAGCCTTCGAGCGCAACCTGCTCAGCGACGCCCTGCAGCGCACCGGTGGCAACCTCAGCCAGGCCAGCCAGGAGCTGGGCATGGCCAAGACCACCCTGTTCGACAAAGTGAAGAAATACGGCCTCGGCTGATAAGGCGGACAACGTGGACCTGATACTCAAAGCCTGTCTCGGTGCCGGCGTGGTGGTGATCCTCGCCATGCTGGCCAAGACCCGCAACTACTACATCGCCGGGCTGGTGCCGCTGTTCCCCACCTTCGCCCTGATCGCCCACTACATCGTCGGCAAAGGCCGCTCGCTGGACGACCTGAAGACCACCATCGTCTTCGGCATGTGGTCGATCATTCCCTATTTCGTCTACCTGGCAGCGCTGTATTTCCTGGTGGACCGCCTGCGCCTGGAAGCATCACTGGCGCTGGCCGCAGTGGCCTGGCTGGTGGCGGCGACCATTCTCGTCAGTGTCTGGATACGCCTGCACTAACGCTGGGCCAAGTGGCTGAAGTCATTGCGGTGCGCCTGCAGGTACGGCAGCACCGCCGCCAGTAGCGGCGCCTTGAACGGCTCCTGGAAACGATGGGCCAGCCCTGGAATCAACGCCAACTGGCTGCCCTGGATATGCGCCGCCAGGTGCACGCCGTGCATCACCGGCAACAGCGGATCGGCGGTGCCATGCACCACCAGGGTCGGCACACGCAGACGGTTGAGCAGTTCGACCCGACTGGGTTCGGCGAGGATCGCCATGATCTGCCGCTTCACGCCTTCGGGATTGAAGGCCCGGTCATAGGAAACCGCCGCCTGCTGCAACAGCACCTGACGATCGTCCTTGACCTGCGGGCTGCCCAACGCGGCGAGCAGGTCAGCCTGTTGCTCAATGGCCACCTCCCGGTTCGGCGCGCTGCGCCGCGCCAGTTGCTGGATCAGCGCGGCACTGGGCGCCGGCAGCCCCTGGGCCCCTGAACTGGACATGATCAGGGTCAGGCTTTCGACCCGCTCCGGGGCCATGTCGGCGATGTGCTGGGCAATCATGCCGCCCATGCTCACACCCAGTACGTGGTAGCGGCTCTCGCCGAGAAACTGCATCAGTTCAAGGCCATCCTCGGCCATGTCTTCCAGGCTGTAGGGCGCGCTCACCGACAACCCCAGGCGATAGCGCAGCAGTTCGAAGGTCAGGCTGGCATCGGCCGGCGGCTGGTTCCAGCGCGACAGCCCGACGTCGCGGTTGTCGTAGCGGATCACCCGAAAGCCTTGCTTGCACAGGGCTTCGACCACTTCATCAGGCCAGTGGATCAACTGCCCGCCCAGCCCCATCACCAGCAGCAGCGCCGGATCGGTGTCTCGACCGACACTCTGGTACGCCAGGCTGACCTGCTTGAGTCCGGCCGTCTGCACAGGCGCATGCACGTCGCAGCGCGGCGCGGCGAACGACGAAGTGGCGCATAGCAGCGCCAGAAGAAATAGATAAACCCGCATGGAAGAAACACCGAAAACGAAATCCCCAGTAGAGCGCGAGTGTGATGATGTTCATGCCGTCGCGCTGCCACAAAACCGTGACAGTTTCATGAACCCCGCCAGACGGATATCTATCTACCGCCCTTCGCGCCCTCGCCTGACCTGCAATGGTCCGTCCACAACGGCTGCCCTCCCGTAGCCCAGACTCCAGCGAGGAACCCCCATGAGCGAAGAGCCCATCGATCTGATCGAAACCGATTTCGGAATCGGCACTCTCGACATCACTCAACGCAACCAGAACATTCAACAGCGCGCCCGGGTCCGGTGGCGTGAAAGCCAGCAAACGATGCAACGCCTGTTGAGCGACGCGCCAGGCGTTCGCCAGTTGATCCGCGAACGCTTCAGGCAACGATGGGCACTGGAAAGCGAGAATGCCGGCCTGCTGTTCAGCAGCGGCGGGAGCATGAGCCTGACCCAAGCGTGCGCCCAGGTGGTCCAGCAGCCCGGGTTGCCTGCGGATCTCGACGACACCAGCACGGTCTACGGCGTACCGTCGAGCCATGCGCTGCATGGCCTGAGCCCGCTGCAACTGCTGGAGGCGCTGAAAGAACTGCGGCTGCAGGACCACCTCATGAACGGCTGGATGGGCTACTGGCACGCGCGCGCGCCAGGTACCCGCATCAGCCGCTACGACCATGCCCAGGAACAATACCGGCTGCATTTCCGCGCAGCCTGCGAATACGCCTTCGCGCAAGGCTCGCTGACTGCGACACGGCTGGGCGTCCTGCTGGCCTTGCTCGAACCCGCACAGCCCGGCGTAGCGCAGACCAGGGCGCGAAGCCTGACACTGGTGCAATCGGCCGCCCTGCAACCACGACTGGAGGGCGCCATGGTGATCGCCCGCGACAGCGAGGTGGCAGGCGAACAGATGCTGTATCTGCCCGCTCACCAGCCGGCGCTGCAAGTCTTTGCCTCGGAAGAGGAACTCAAGCGCTGGGTATCGGCGCGTCAGCACCAGTTCTGGCCTTGGCTGGGGAATGAGCTGCGCCCCGCCTATTCCCTCGTGACCCACGCCATCGCCAGCATCGACGTGGCGTTCCAGCACATGATGGAGGCACTGCGCAGCAAACTGTTCCAGGCCGCACTGTCGGCCCCGCAGCCCGCTCCCGCGATAGAGCATGCAGTGCCCTTGGCGGTCGCGGACCAGCTCGACACCTGGCGCCAGATCGGCGCGTTTTTCTCGCTGGCGCCACCCTCCGATGAGCCAGACCTGACCGAACCCACCCCCGCGCCGCCCTGCGACAGTTTCGACAGCCTGCACGAGGATGTGCCGCCGGGCATTCGCCTGGACGATGTCAAACGCCAGCGGGAAGCCCTCGAGGCCCTGGTGGGCGAACTGAACACGCCCGATGGCAGTCCGGTCCACGGGTTGCTCGAAGCACTCAGGGCCGCCAGCCGGAAAAGTGATGAGGCCGCAGCGGTTCTGTTCGACCGGGAGCACTTGTACGAGCTGCGCACGCAAAGCCAGGCCGGGCAGGACGCGCTGTTGCAGGCACGAATGGCCGCCTTGCAAGCGGAGGTGAAGATCCAGCGCCTGCTGGATCAACTGGATGACGATGATCAGGCGCTGCTCCAGGCCGTTCTCGATGCACCGCGCGCCGCCGATCGCAACGGCAACGTGGTCGCCGCCAGCATCACCCTGCAGCGCTGCGAAACCGATCGTCCGCAGCAGGAACACGGGCTGAGCGGCGCCGTGGTGTTCTGCCATGCCGGACAATCGGGCGAGCTTGACCAGCAACGCCCGGTCTTGCTGTACCTGCCGGGTACCGGTGGCGGCCTCATGCGGTTCGCGTCGGTCGACGCGCTGCAGCGACGCTTCTTCAAAGTGAGCGATGCCGACACAGCGCTACGGGTGCTGCTGGCGCCCATCGAAGGTGACCCGTTCGCCTTCGGCCTTCAACGCCAACTCCTCGACTGCGAGCAAGCGGCACTCAAGCTGCAACAGCAATACCCGGACGCCAGCCAGGCACCACAACGCCGCCATGCACTGGACGAACTGCGTCGCCAGACCCTGCTGGCCCTGCAGATCGTGGTGCCGCCTTCCCGGGAACTGGCGTGGTCGCAACTGCTCGAGCAACACGAGACCCTGGCCCAGCTCACCGGTCGCCCTGAGTGGCTGGGCCGGCTGACCACCGAAGAGCGCCTGCGCCTGAGTGATCTGCTCACGGCCTACATCAAGGCGGCACGCAGTTTTCAGGCGCTGATGGACAAGGACCTGCCGGCACGGGAGCGCTACGCCGAGCGTCAGGTCAACAGCCGTCTGCGTGAACAGTTCGCCCTGACCAGTGATGTGACCGTGACACTCGACCTGCCCGACACGTTCAGCTACGAGAAAGAGCTGATCGCCGGCTCCGGAGCCCCGGGCACGCCGAGCAAGCTGGTGATCAAGCCCAGTGCGGCACGCAGCCAGGTGAAACTGTCCCGGGTGGCGCTCGACAACATCACCGACGATATGCGCACCCGCCTGCATTTCATGCAAGCGGCGTACTCGGGAGGCGAAGCGGCCGACCGGGAAACGCTCCGCGCTGCGCTGGACAGCAAGGCCATCCAGCGCTTCGTGACCGATCTGGATCTGGCGGGGCGCTACGAAACGCGCATCCGCGAGGCCCTGCTCGGCACGCCCGACGCCGCCACGTTCGAGCTGGAACAGCGTGATGAATGCGTTCTGGAACCCATAAGGCTGATGCTGCAGATCCACGCCATGGTCGCCCGGCAGACGTTTTTCACGCCGGCGGGGGACACGCTGTTGCGCATCGCCCTCGACGCCCGGTCGGCCGAGGCCTTCCGCGCAGAAGGGCACGACATCAGGCTGCTGCCGGCCGATCTCACCGCCGGCGGGCCCGACACCCACGACCGCGGCACCACCCTGAGTGGCGTGACCTTCGTGCAGGACGCCCTCAGCGGCATCACCCTGCTCTACCTGCCGGACAGCCCCGATGGCAAATGCCTGCGCCAGTACGAGAACCTGGAACAGGCGCGCATGGCGCTGTATCGACTGGCGTTCAACGAACCCATGGAGAAATGGCTGGCAAACCGCGCGCTGACGGGTGATCCGGAGGCTCATCGCAGTCGCATCAGGGCGGCCTGCGTCGCCCACCACGACCGCATCATCGGCGTCGGCCCGGCCTGGCCCGTCACCACCTCGCTGGCCATGCACCTGCGCAATGCGCACATGGGCCGCTTGATCGAGGCTCATCGCTCGACCTCTCTGTCAAAACGGGACTTGCATCTGGAAAACGCCGCATTGGCCAGCGGCATGGTCTTCAATCACATCAAGATGGCCCTGGGGCTTGTGCCTGTGGTCGGGACGGCCATCGCGCTCTACGACGCCTGGGTCAGTGCCAACGCGGCGACGGCAGCGTTTCTGCAAGGCACGCCGGGACAAGGCGTGGACCATCTTGAAACGCTCTTCCAGTGCCTGATCGATGCGGGCATGGATCTGCTGCCCGGCCTGGGAGGCGCGCCACTGTCGGCGCGCCAGCTCACCCGGCAGCGCCAGTCCAGACTCATGGGCGATCGCCTGCCCACACCTAGCCTCGGCAGGCCGGGGCGAACCGCGCTCGACCGCTTCGAGGGCTACGAGTGCCTCGAGGCTATCGATCTGGGTGGCCTCACGCCCGCCGCACAAGGCATCTACCAGAACGTCTACCGTCACGCCAGCGGCGACCTCATTCTCAACCACGGCCAGCTCTATCGCGTCGAATTCGACAGCGCCCGCCACACCTGGCGTCTGATCGGCAAGGGACGCGACGCCTATCGGCAACCGATCGCACTGGACGCTGCAGGCAACTGGGACACCCATGGCGCCTTGTACGGCGTCAACGTGCTCGGTCCGCTCGGTGGCGGAGGCAATGTACTTGGCCATCTGGCCGATATCGCCGACCCGCTCTGGCCGGCAGCCATCCGCCAGCGCCTGCCGAACTGGTGGACCAACCGAGCCCTGCGCCGGCAACTGGCACTGCGCAGTAGTGTCGACCAGCAAACAGCGGTACTGGCGCAGATCAATAGCCAGACCAACGACCTGCAACAACGCTTCAATGGCCTGACCGATGAAGCCCGGCGCCGCACGTTGTGGTCTGAACTCACTCCGCGCTTCGCCAGGGAACGGGAACTGGCCGGCCGGCTCTACAGCGACGCCCAGGAACTCGGTCAACTGAGCAGCGGCAACAACCGCACCCGTCTCCGGGATCTGCAGAGCCGCCTGGCCTGGCTGCAGGTGGATCGCCTGTGCAACGAGTTGCAGTACACCCGACTCATCGCCGTGGATCAGCTGGACAGCATCGAGGCACTGGTTGCCCAGACGAGAAGCACCCCTGCTACCGAAGTCAGCCGGCATGTGCAGTTGATGCAGGCCCGCAAACTGGCGCGGATTCGCCTGGTGGATCATCTGGAAAGCGTGGGCCGCCTTACCGACGACATCGATACCTGGAATGCGCGCATCACCGCACAAAGCCAGCGTTCCCAGGCACGGCAGCGGGTAGAACACGCCCGGGGCAGCTTCCCGCCCGGGACCCGGGACGTGCTCAAGGCTGGCCAGTACCTGGAGATCATCAACCGCTACGACACGGCTGACGATCTGCCGTGGTTCTACCTGCAACGACAGATCGTCCAGGAACGCGCCAACGTGAACCAGGCCATGTGCGACCAGACACACCTCCCCGAGATCCAGGCCAACCCGGCCCAGCGCCGGCGAGTGCTGGAAGCCTGCGTTCAGGCCTATCAGAACTACCGGCGCAACCTGTTGGCCTGGAATGCCAGCTACCCCGACTACCTTGACCAGAACTATGTCCAGCCCCTGCTCGACACCCTCCAGCGCCTGAGCGACCTGGCCGAGCAATGGCAACACAGGCTGCCCACCGAAGCCCCGCTCCTGCGCCGCAACAGGCGAAACACACCGCAGACCCGACGCTTGTTCGAAACCGAAGACAACCAGTTGCTGACCGGCACCGAGGGCGAACGCGGCGAAATGAGGCGCAGCAGTACCGTCGACGGCCTCGACGACCGCGCCGACATCTACGTCCCGGGCGAGAACGGACGCTGGCGATTGCAGGCCGGCTCCGACCCCGTCGCGCCAGCGCCTGCCGTGGATTACCCACGCCTGGCCGCCGAGGCCGAGGCCAGGCTCGATTCAGTGGCCGCCTATAGCGAGAAGGTTCAGGGCTACGCCCGGCAGAACATGCTGCCGGTCGACCTCGAACACCTGATGCTCAGCGAAGCCAGCGAGTTGCGCATCCGTGCCGATCGCATCGCCGAAGGGCAACCGCAGTCTTCGCTTGTGACACGCCTGCGGGAAAAAGCGGCAATGCTGGTGGAAAGCGGACGCCAGTTGCGCATCCGGCAGACCCTGGCCAGCGACACGCCCAGTGAGGCGATGCTCGACTACCTGCTGCAGGTCGAAGCGGTCGAAGTCATCCGTCTCGGGCGGCCGGTCGAACTGCCGAAACGGCCCGACGGGCGCAGCGACTTCCTTCAGGAATACGAAATTCGCGACCTCACCCAAGGCATCGCCCGTCCGCTGTGGTATGCGCACTTCCACTATGGCAACGCCCAACCGGTGTTCGACAACTTCGTCAAGGCACACCTGAAGACGGCCGCGCAACGCCGCCTGGGCCTGCAATGGCAACAGACCCAGGGCGACAACGCCGAACGGATCTGGCGCGGAGACATCGGCAAGCCGCTGGCCCGCAAGCACTTCCAGGTGCTGTTCGAGTCCTGAAACAAGGCCCCGTCCCCTGGCAGGGGACGGGGCCTGCTCATGGCGGAGGTCGACACTTCGCGCAACATGAGACAAACTCACCCAATTCCCGTCTTTATCAAAAATTCTTCATGGAGGTTCCGGGTGCTCGAAATCCGCCACCTGAAAACCCTGCACGCCCTGCGCGAGGCCGACAGCCTGGTCGAAGCGGCCGAACGTCTGCACCTGACCCAGTCGGCGCTGTCCCATCAGTTCAAGGAACTGGAAGAACGGCTGGGCATGCAACTGTTCGTGCGCAAGACCAAGCCGATCCGCTTCACCAGCGCCGGCTTGCGCCTGCTGCAACTGGCCGACGCCACCCTGCCGCTGCTGCGTGGCGCCGAACGGGACATCGCCCGCCTGGCCGGTGGCACAGCTGGACGCCTGCACATGGCTATCGAATGCCACAGTTGCTTCCAGTGGCTGATGCCGACCATCGACCAGTTCCGCGATGCCTGGCCGGAAGTGGAGCTGGACCTGGCCTCCGGCTTCGCCTTCGCCCCGCTGCCCGCCCTGGCCCGCGGCGACCTCGATCTGGTGGTGACCTCCGACCCGATTGACCTCGCCGGCATCACCTATGTGCCGCTGTTCACCTACGAAGCCATGCTCGCGGTGGCCAACCAGCACGCGCTGGCAAGCCGGCCCTACGTGGTGCCCGAAGACCTGGCCACGGAAACCCTGATCACCTACCCGGTGGAGCGCGACCGCCTGGACATCTTCACCCGCTTCCTGGAGCCGGCCGACGTCGAGCCTGCGCAAGTGCGCACGGCGGAACTGACGGTGATGATGATGCAACTGGTGGCCAGCGGCCGCGGCGTCTGCGGCATGCCTCACTGGGCGCTGCACGAGTACAGCTCGCGGGGCTACGTGAAGGCCAAGCGCCTGGGCGAGAAAGGCTTGTTTGCCACCCTTTACGCCGCCGTGCGCACCGACATGCTCGATGCACCGTACATGCGTGACTTTCTGCTGACGGCCAAGGACACCTCGTTCTCGACCCTCGATGGCGTCAGCGCAGTACGCTAAGCACTATTGCCTGGCGAAACCTCGTGGGAGCGGCTTCAGCCGCGATCGGCGGCGAAGCCGGCGTGAAACCTGAATCCCCGATCAGCCTGATACACCCCGGATACCGGTTTTATGGCCGCTACGCGCCCAATCGCGGCTGAAGCCGCTCCTACGGGTGTTGTGCCAATCAATCCCCCCGGTACAGCGGCAGGATCAGATCCCGGGTCAGCGGCGCCAGCTCCAGCTTCTGCGCTGCCTCGGCATCCACCCACACGGCCTCCTCGATCTCCGCCGCCGGCAGCACCGCCGCATCGGTGTGCACCCGGAATAGCTCGCACACCACCTCGAAGCCCGGCTCATTGGCTGCCGGCGCGCTGAAGTTGCCGAGATAACCTGCCTGCTCCGGATCGATGCGCAGGCCCAGTTCCTCGAACAGCTCCCGCGCCAGCGCGGCTACCGGTGCTTCATCCGCCTCGATCTTGCCACCCGGCTGCATGAACGCCCGGGTGCCGCGCTTGCGCACCAGCAGGGTCTGGCCGCGCGGGTCGATCAACAGGGCGGCGGCAATGCGGATGGTCTTGCTCATGACGACAGCTCACAGCGAAAAAAGGCCGCCAAGGATCCCACGGCCACCCGGCAACTGACCAGTGGCACCTTGCAAGCACGCGACCCAGGACGCATAAACGAAGCATGAATCTGCCCGCCCACGATCACCCGGTTCTGGAGCTCTTCCACCCGGCCGTCCGCCACTGGTTTCGCCGCCGCTTCCCGACGGTGACCGCCGCGCAGGCGCAGGCCTGGCCGCTGATCCGCGACGGCCAGTCTTTACTGGTGGCCGCCCCCACCGGCTCGGGCAAGACCCTCACTGCCTTTCTCGCCGTGCTCGATGAACTGTTCGGGCAGGGCCTGGCCAACGACGGCCAGTTGCCCGACGAAACCCTGGTGGTCTACGTTTCGCCGCTCAAGGCGCTGTCCAACGATATCCAGATCAACCTGCAGAATCCGCTGGCGGGCATCAGCGCCGAGCTTGTGCAAGCGGGCCTGCCCGCCCCGGTCATCCGCACCGCCGTACGCACCGGCGACACACCGCAGAAAGAACGGTCGGCGATGCGCAAGCAGGCCCCGCACATTCTGGTGACCACACCGGAATCGCTGTACGTGCTGCTCGGCTCGGAGTCCGGGCGCAAGGGGCTGGCGACGGTGCACACGGTGATCGTCGACGAGATCCACGCCATCGCCGGCAACAAGCGCGGCAGCCACCTGAGCCTGACCCTGGAACGCCTCGAAGCCCTGTGCGGCCGTCCCCTGCGACGTATCGGCCTGTCCGCCACCCAGCGCCCCGTGGAACGGGTGGCGCAGTTTCTGGTCGGCAGCGGCCGCCCCTGCGCAATCGTCGATATCGGCCACGCCCGCCAACGGGACCTGGCCATCGAGGTGCCGCCGCAACCGCTTGGCGCGGTCATGGCCAATGATGTCTGGGAACAGGTGTACAACCGCCTCGCCGAACTGGCCCGCGAGCACCGCACTACGCTGGTGTTCGTCAATACCCGGCGCCTGGCCGAACGCCTGGCCCGGCACCTGAGCGAACGCCTGGGACGCGAGGCGGTGGCGGCACACCATGGCAGCCTGGCCAAGGAAGCCCGACTGGACGCCGAACAGCGGCTCAAGCGCGGCGAACTGCAAGTGCTGGTCGCCACCGCCTCGCTGGAACTGGGCATCGATATCGGCGAGGTGGAGTTGGTCTGCCAGGTCGGCTCTCCGGGCTCCATCGCCGCCTTCCTGCAACGGGTCGGACGCTCCGGGCACCAGGTCGAAGGCACGCCCAAGGGCCGCCTGTTCGCCACCACCCGCGACGACCTGATCGAATGCGTCGCCCTGCTCGACTGCGTGCGGCGTGGCGAACTGGACGAAGTGAAGGTGCCCCGGGCACCTCTGGACGTGCTGGCCCAGCAGATCATCGCCGAGGTCAGTTGCCAGCCCTGGCCGGAGCAGGGTTTGCTGGACTGTTTCCGCCGCGCCCAGCCCTATGCAGAGCTGGACGAACGCCACTACCAGGCGCTGCTGCGCATGCTCGCCGAGGGCTACAGCGGTCGCCAGGGCGTACGTGGTGCATACCTGCACCGCGATGCGGTGAGCGGAGAATTGCGTGGCCGCCGTGGCAGCCAGCTGACCGCCCTCACCAGCGGCGGCACCATTCCCGATAATGCCGACTACGCGGTGATGCTCGAACCCCAGGCGCTGAATATCGGCAGCGTCAACGAGGACTTCGCCGTGGAAAGCATCGCCGGCGACATCTTCCAGCTCGGCAACGCCTCCTACCGTATCCTGCGGGTCGAGCCAGGCAAGGTGCGGGTCGAGGACGCCCAGGGCCTGCCGCCGAACATCCCGTTCTGGCTCGGCGAGGCGCCGGGGCGCAGCGACGAACTGTCCCGCGCCGTGGCCCGCCTGCAAGGTGAAATCGACCAGCGCCTGAGTGCCAGCCAGGGCCGCGAGCAACCGCTGCTGGACTGGTTCGCCAGCCCCCTGGGCATCGCGGCCGACAGCGCCGGGCAACTGCTGGATTATCTTGGCCGCACGCGCCAGGTGCTGGGCGCGCTGCCGTCCCAGGACACCCTGGTGATGGAGCGCTTCTTCGATGAGTCCGGCGGTACCCAGCTGATCATCCACTCGCCCTTCGGCAGCCGCATCAACCGTGCCTGGGGCCTGGCCCTGCGCAAGCGTTTCTGCCGCACCTTCAACTTCGAGTTGCAGGCAGCAGCCAGCGAAGACGCGATCATCCTGTCGCTGTCGGCGGGACACAGTTTTCCGCTGGAGGACGTCTGGCGCTTCCTCTCCACGGCCAATGCCGAGCAGGTGCTGATCCAGGCAGTGCTCGACGCGCCGCTGTTCGGCGTGCGCTGGCGCTGGAACGCCGGCGTCGCCCTGGCCCTGCCGCGCTTTGCCGGGGGCAAGCGCATCGCCCCGCAGATCCAGCGCATGCGCAGCGAAGACCTGACCGCCGCGGTGTTCCCCGATCAACTGGCGTGCCTGGAAAACATCGTCGGCGAGCGCGAAGTCCCCAATCACCCGCTGGTGGAGCAGACCCTCGACGACTGCCTGCACGACGCCATGGACGCCGAAGGCTGGCTGACCCTGCTGCGGCGCATCGAAACCGGTGACATCCGCCTGATCTGCCGTGACCTGCCCGCACCGTCGCCCCTGGCAGCGGCGATCCTCAACGCCCGGCCCTACACCTTCCTCGACGACGCCCCGCTGGAAGAGCGGCGCACCCAGGCGGTGCTCAACCGGCGCTGGAGCGAACCGCAAAGCGGCGATGAACTGGGCGCGCTGGACCGCGATGCCATCGCCGCCGTGGTCGCAGAAGCCTGGCCTGCACCGGGCAATCGCGACGAGATGCACGAAGCGCTGATGACCCTGGCGGCGATCAGCGATGACGAAGTCGCCGTCAATCCGGGCTGGGCGCTTTGGCTGGCCGAACTGGCCGAGGGCGGTCGCGCCTGCCGACTGCCGGTGGCCGATGATGCCGGCCTGTGGCTGGCGCGGGAACGCCTGAACGGGCTGCTGGCGGTGTATCCGCTCGCCCTGCCGCGGCCCGCGCTATTGCCATTGCCGGGCTTTGCCGAAACGCCGGACCAGGACAGCGCCACGCTGGAACTGATCCGCGCCCGCCTTTCCGGCTTCGGTCCGCTGACACCGGAACAGATCGCCGCACCGCTGCGCCTGTCGCCGGCCACTGTGCTCCAGGCCCTCGCCCGCCTGGAAGGCGAAGGCTACGTGATGCGCGGCCAGTTCCATCCCGACCAGCCCCACGAGCAATGGTGCGAGCGCCACCTGCTGGCGCGCATCCACCGCTACACCCTCAAGCGCCTGCGCCGGGAAATCGAGCCGGTCAGCCTGCAGGACTTCATGCGTTTCCTGTTCGACTGGCAGCACCTGGCCGGCGACAGCCGCCTGCAAGGCGAGGCCGCCCTGGGCGAAGTGCTGGAGCAGTTCGAAGGCTACGCCGCCGCGGCCGGCGCCTGGGAAAGCGACCTGTTGCCGGCGCGGCTCAAGGACTACAGCCCGCGCTGGCTGGACCAGGCCTGTCGCGCCGGGCGCTTCGCCTGGGCGCGTCTGGCGCCCAACGGCAAGGCCGCCAGCAACACCCTGCGCAGCACGCCGCTGGTGCTCTTGCCCCGCAGTCGCCTGGGCTTATGGCAGGGCCTGGGCGAGCCCTTCATCCTCGATGCGCTGTCGCCCAGGGCGCAGAAAGTCCACGGTGTGCTCAGCCAGCAGGGCGCGCTGTTCTTCGACGAACTGCGCCA
Organism: Pseudomonas sp. TUM25319; assembly: GCF_056388475.1. Lineage (NCBI taxonomy): Bacteria > Pseudomonadati > Pseudomonadota > Gammaproteobacteria > Pseudomonadales > Pseudomonadaceae > Pseudomonas > Pseudomonas sp. TUM25319. The sequence goes on from NZ_CM150751.1 coordinate 5,659,185, forward strand.
CGATGCCCACCTGTTGCCCACCGAACTGGAAACCGCGCTACAGGAACTGGTGGCGGCGGGCCTCGTCAGCGCCGACAGCTTCGCCGGTCTGCGCGCCCTGATCACCCCGGCCAGCAAACGTCAGGCCCACAGCAGCCGGCGCGGTCGCGGGCCGCTGTTCGGCGGCATGGACGATGCCGGTCGCTGGGGCCTGCTGCGCCGCGCCACTGCGGACGACGACCCGCAGGCCATCCACGAACATATTGCCCGCACCCTGTTGCGCCGCTACGGCGTGGTGTTCTGGCGCCTGCTGGAGCGCGAGGCCGACTGGCTGCCCAGTTGGCGCGAACTGCTGCGCACCTTCCACCGCCTCGAAGCCCGGGGCGAGATCCGTGGGGGGCGCTTCGTCAGCGGCCTGGCCGGCGAACAGTTCGCCCTGCCCGAAGCCATCGCCGTATTGCGCAACGTGCGCCGCCGTCCATTGGACGGCAGCCTGGTGATCGTCAGCGGCAGCGACCCGCTCAACCTCAGCGGCAGCCTGCTGCCCGGCGCCAAGGTGCCGGCCCTGGCGGGTAATCGCCTGTTGTATCGGGATGGCTTGCCGACAGCGGCGCTGGTGGCCGGGGCGGTGCAGTTCTGGCCGCAGGTGGCGGACGAAGATGAAAGCGTGCTGCGGGAGCGGTTGATTCGCGGCGCCTGACTGGCTTCATTTCCCTATCGGCTATATGGTTTAGGGCTTGCCCAGGCTTCTCAGCCTGACCGTGCCAATACAAAGGAAACCGTATGAGCCTGTCACTCCTGAGCCGCTACGCCTTTTTCGTCGCCTGCATTTTGTTCACCCTCGCCTGCCTGCCCTTCCTGCGCCATGACTGGCTCTGGCCCTTCGCCCTGACCACTGGGGTGCTGAGCCTGATCGGGGTGTTCGACCTGCTGCAGAAGCGTCACGCGGTGCGCCGCAACTACCCGATCCTCGGCAATATCCGTTACCTGGTGGAGGGCATCCGCCCGGAGATCCGCCAGTACCTGCTGGAATCCGACAGCGACGCCCTGCCCTTCTCCCGCGCCCAGCGTTCGCTGGTCTATGCCCGGGCCAAGAACGAGCAGTCGGACAAGCCCTTCGGTACGCTGATCGACGTGTACCAGTCCGGTTTCGAGTTCATCGGCCACTCCATGCGCCCGGCGCCGCTGACCGATCCGACGGCGTTCCGTGTGATCGTTGGCGGGCCGCAGTGCACCCAGCCGTATTCGGCCTCGGTGTTCAACATTTCGGCAATGAGCTTCGGCTCGCTGAGCGCCAACGCCATCCGCGCCCTCAACCTGGGCGCCAAGCTGGGCAATTTCGCCCATGACACCGGCGAAGGCAGCATCAGCCCCTACCACCGCGAACACGGCGGCGACCTGACCTGGGAGCTGGGCAGCGGCTATTTCGGGTGCCGCACCAGCGATGGCCGCTTCGATCCCGAGCGCTTTGCCGAGCAGGCGCGCAATCCGCAGGTGCGGATGATCGAGATCAAGATGAGCCAGGGCGCCAAGCCCGGCCACGGGGGCATCCTGCCCAAGCACAAGGTGACCCGCGAGATTGCCGAGACCCGTGGCGTGATGATGGGTGAAGACTGCATTTCGCCGTCGCGGCACACCGCCTTCTCCACGCCGATCGAAATGATGCATTTCATCGCCCGGTTGCGTGAGCTGTCCGGCGGCAAGCCGGTAGGCTTCAAATTCTGCCTGGGGCATCCGTGGGAGTTCATGGGCATCGCCAAGGCCATGCTGGAGACCGGCATCCTGCCCGACTTCATCGTCGTCGACGGCAAGGAAGGCGGCACCGGCGCAGCGCCTGTGGAATTCACCGACCATATCGGCGTGCCGCTGCGCGAGGGCCTGCTGTTCGTCCACAACACCTTGGTCGGGCTGAACCTGCGGGACAAGATCAAGCTCGGTGCCAGCGGCAAGATCGTCAGCGCCTTCGATATCGCCAGCGTGCTGGCCATCGGTGCCGACTGGGCCAACGCGGCGCGGGGCTTCATGTTCGCCATCGGCTGCATCCAGTCGCAGAGCTGCCACACCAACAAGTGCCCGACCGGCGTCGCCACCCAGGACGGCCTGCGCCAGCGTGCCCTGGTGGTGCCGGACAAGGCCGAGCGGGTGTTCAACTTCCACCGCAACACCCTCAAGGCGCTGGCCGAGATGCTCGCCGCCGCCGGCCTCGATCATCCGTCGCAACTGCAGGCCAAGCACCTGGTGCGGCGCATGTCGGCGACCGAGATCAAGCTGTTCTCGCAGTTGCACGTGTTCCTCAAGCCGGGCGAGCTGCTCAACGGCGAGGTGAGCGGCGAGTTCTACCAGCGCATGTGGGCCATGGCCCGGGCCGACAGCTTCGAAGCGCAGGCGGAAGCGGCGTGAGAGACATTCAGTAACACCCCTCCGTTGCAATATCAGGCAAAACTCCCCACCCTCCGCGCCGCTGATCGGCAAACACCGACGGCGCGGAACCGAGGGCCGGCAGTACCGCTCCTCTACTGAAACACCCTTCGCCAAGAGCCTTCATCATGACTAACGGGCGCGATCATCGAATCGACTTTTTCCGGGGGCTGGCGCTGGTCTTCATTTTCTGGGACCACATCCCCGGCAACCCGCTGGCCAACCTCACGGTGCGCAATTTCGGTTTCAGCGATGCGGCGGAAATCTTCGTCTTCCTCGCTGGCTACGCGGCGGTGCTGGCCTACGGCAAGATCGCGCTGCGCGACGGCTGGGTGGTGGCCTGCGTGCGCATCCTGCGCCGCGCCTGGGTGCTGTATGTGGTGCACATCTTCCTGCTGGTGCTGTTGATGGGCATCGTCTTCGTCGCCAACAACCACGTCGAAACCCGCGACATGATCCAGGAAATGGGCCTCTACTATTTCCTCGGCAACCCGCAGCAGGCGCTGGTGGACGAGTTGCTGCTGCGCTTCAAGCCGAACCTGATGGACCCGCTGCCGCTGTACATCCTGTTGCTGCTCGGCCTGCCGCTGGTGCTGCCGTTGCTGCTGCGCAAGGCCGAGTATGTGGTGGGCTTTTCCGCAGCGCTGTACCTGATGGCGCCGATGTTCCAGTGGAACCTTGCGGCGCAGGAAGGCGGGGTGTGGTTCTTCAACCCGCTGGCCTGGCAGTTGCTGTTCATTTTGGGCGGCGCGGTGGCGATCCATTCCCGGCGCGAGCAGCCCGCGCAAACCCGCCCGCTGCGGCGCCAGCCGCTGTTCATGGTGGCGGCGGCCTATTGCCTGGTGTGCGCGGCGATCGCCCTGTCGTGGCGCTGGCCAGAGGTGCATGACGCCTTGATGCCGAAGGTGTTGGCGGAATGGTTGTACCCCATCAGCAAAACCAATCTGTCGCCGGCTCGCCTGTTGCACTTCCTGGCACTGGCCTACTGCACTGCAAAACTGCTGCCGACCGGGCCCTGGGTGCAAAGCTGGCTGGCCCGGCAAAGTTGCCGCATGGGCCGCTATTCACTGGAAGTGTTCTGCTTCGGCGTGCTGCTGGCACCACTGGCGGACATGGCCAACGCGCTGAGCGACGACCACTGGGCGGTGCAGGTACTGACCGCACTGGCCGGGTTGGGCCTGATGATGGGCCTGGCCATGTGGCTGGACTGGAACAAGCGCTTGACCCGGATCACGGCCGCTCAGCCGGTGTGAGGTAACAAACAGGGCCGCGAATGCGGCCCTTCTTGTATCTGGAGAATCATTTACTCCAGTCAAATCAGCCCTTTCCCGCCCTGTCCTGCGAAACAGCCAACATCTGCCAACAATTTTTTCACCACCCCCGACCAGCGTCTAAGCTTCAGGCAAGCAATAGGAAAATATGACACCAGGCGTAAGACTATGGGCGCACAGTGGCACTCGGATCATGAAAACACCCTAGCCACCTCTGAGGAAAAGGAAGTACCGCCGTCGCCCCGCCGCTCCAGCCTGCGCTACCTGTGGTGGTTCATCGCGTTGATCGTGCTGGTCACCCTGGCGCTGCTTGGGTATGCCGCCTACAAGGAAATGCAGACCTCGCGCCTGCAGTCGCGGGAGTTCAGCAAGTTCGCCGCGACCCTTGCCTATTCCATGCACAAGGGCCCTACCGACGCCATGGTCTACCCCGGCGAGGGGCCGTTCGACAAACGCCTGGGCTACAGCGCCCTCGGAGAATTCATTCCGCGCCTGCTCAAGCGCGACTACGTGATCGTGGAACAGACCCGTTTCTCGCCCGCGCTGATGAACTACGTCGATCACGGCTTCTTCGTACCCTATACCGAGAAGATCCAGGCTGGCCTGAGCATCACCGATTGCAGCGGCGACGTGCTCTACCAGTACAACTATCCGCAGCACCTGTACCCGGACTTTGCCTCGATCCCGCCAGTGATGGTGCACAGCCTGCTGTTCATCGAGAACCGCGACCTGCTCGATCCCAACGACCCCAATGGCAACCCGGCGGTGGACTGGCCGCGCTTCGCCAAGGCGGCCTACACCCAGATCGCCAAGTACCTGGCGCTGCCCGGTCAGTCGGCGGGCGGCAGCACCCTGGCCACGCAACTGGAAAAATACCGGCACTCCCCGGACGGCCTGACCGTGTCTGGCTCGGAGAAGATCCGCCAGATGATTTCCGCCAGCGTGCGCGCCTACCAGGACGGCCCGCAAACCTTGGAGGCCCGCCAGCGCATCGTGCGCGACTACCTCAACAGCGTGCCGCTGTCGGCGGTGCCCGGCCACGGCGAAGTGCACGGCATGGCCGAGGGCCTGCGGGTCTGGTACGGCGCCGACTTCGCCGAGGTCAACCGCTTGCTGGCGTCGGACGCCACCGATCCGCAAACCCTCGCCGCCCGTGGGTTGGCCTTGCGCCAGGTGCTGTCGCTGATGATCGCCCAGCGACGCCCTTCGCACTTCCTCGCCAAGGGCCGCAACGAACTGGCGACCCTGACCGACAGCCATGTGCGCCTGCTGGCGGCCAACAACATCATCGACCAGCCGCTGGCCGACGCTGCCCTGGCCAGCAAGGCCATCTACCGCGACTGGGTGGCGCAGCCGACCATCGTGCCGATCGTCACCAACAAGGGCATCAGCGTCGCCCGCAGCCGGCTGTCGACCATGCTCAACCGGCCGCTGTACGACCTCGACCGCCTCGACCTGTCGGCCACCAGCACCTTGCAATCGGGGCTGCAGACCCAGATCAGCGATTACCTCAAACACCTCGCCGACCCGGAATTCGCGGCCAAAATGGGCTTGATGGGCGAGCGCCTGCTGACCCCCACCAGTACCACCCAGGTGCGCTACAGCTTCACCCTGATGGAGCGCACTGCCGACGGCTCGCGGGTACGGGTACAGACCGACAGCACCGACCAGCCGTTCGACATCAACGAAGGCAGCAAGCTGGAACTGGGCTCCACCGCCAAGCTGCGGGTGCTGACCAGCTATCTGGAAATCATCTCCGAGCTGCATGATCGCTACGGCAACCTGAGCGTGCCGGAGCTGAAGAAAGTCGAAGTGGCCGAGCTGGACTTCATCACCCGCTGGGCCATCGACTGGCTGATCCAGAACAAGGACCGCAACATCACCGCAATGCTCGACGCGGCGCTGGAGCGCAAGTATTCCGCCAGTCCCGGCGAGGCGTTCTTCACCGGTGGCGGGCTGCATGTGTTCAACAACTTCCGCAAGGAAGACAACGGCCGCATTCCAAGCCTGAAGGACTCGTTGCGCGAGTCCATCAACCTGCCGTTCATTCGCCTGATGCGCGACCTGGTGCGCTACAGCACCTATCAGGCGCCGGGCAACAGTTCGGCACTGCTCAAGGACGATGCCGAGCCGCGTCGTCAGGAATACCTGGCACGTTTCGCCGACCGCGAAGGCACCGATTTCCTGCGCCGGTTCTGGAAAAAGTACCAGCGCAAGACCTCCCAGGAACGCCTCGATACCTTCCTCGACGGTCTGCGGGTCACCCCGATCCGCCTGGCCGCCGTGCACCGTTACCTGTTCCCCGAGGCGAACGAAGACACCTTCAAGGCCTTCGTCCGCGCCCACATGAAAAAAGAGGGGCTGGTGTCCAAGCCGGCAGCCGGCAAGAAAGACCCGCTCAGCGACGGCCGCCTGGAAGACCTGTACATCGCCTACGGTCCCGGCAAGTACGACCTGCCTGACCAAGGGTTTATCGCCAAGGCCCACCCGTTGGACCTGTGGCTGCTGGGCTACCTGCTCAAGCACCCGAGCGCCAGCTTCCAGGAGGCGGTGCTGGCCAGCCACTTCGAGCGTCAGGAAGTCTATGGCTGGCTGTTCAAGAGCAAGCACAAGGGGGCCCGCGACAGCCGCATCCGCACGCTGGTGGAAGTGGAGGCGTTCCTCGATATTCACGCGCGCTGGAAGCGGGTCGGCTATCCCTTCGATCACCTGGTGCCGTCGCTGGCCACCGCCATCGGCAGTTCCGGCGACCGTCCGGCAGCGCTGGCCGAGCTGGTGGGGATCATCCAGAACGACGGCGTGCGCCTGCCGGTGCTGCGCATCGACACCCTGCACTTCGCCGCTGGCACGCCCTATGAGGTGCGTCTGGCCGGTGACCCGGACCGTGGCGAGCGGGTGCTCTCGGTGGAGGTGGCGAGGGCGCTGCGTGGGGCCATGTCGCAGGTGGTGGATGCCGGTACGGCGCGGCGCGTGTCCGGGGCGTTCAAGCTCAACGACGGCACCATCCTGACCATGGGCGGCAAGACCGGGACCGGCGACAACCGTATCGAAAGCTTCGGCGCCGGCGGTCGGTTGATCGGTTCGCGCTCGCTGAACCGTACCGCGACCTTCGTGTTCTATCTGGGCGACAACCACTTCGGCACCCTCACCGCGTTCGTGCCGGGGCGTGCAGCGGAGTCGTTCAAATTCACCTCGGCGCTGCCGGTGCAGGTGCTCAAGGGCATGGCGCCGATCCTGCTGCCGTATCTGCAGCCGGGCGGCAACACCCTGTGTGCGCCGCCGGTGATGGCCGAGCCTGGGTCCAGCGTGACGCAGGCGCACTGATTTTTTGTCGCCCTTCAGGGCCTCATCGCTGGCAAGGCCAGCTCTCACGGGGCTCCCTGCTGGCCTCTATTTCAGGCTTTGCAGGGGATCCTGTGGGAGCTGGCCTTGCCAGCGATGAGGCCACTTCAACCACCCCATCACCCCGGTCAGTCAGCTCTCCGACTTGCATTAAGATATATCTTGAGTAATATCTTGAGACATATCGACAGCACACAGGAGACTCCTCATGCGCGATTTCCCCCAATCCGAAGGCTTCGAACGCCGCCGCGAACGCGGTGACCGGGGCCCGCGGGTGTTCGCACCCGGCGACCTGAAGCTGCTTCTGCTGTCGATGCTCGCCGAGCAGCCCTGCCATGGCTACGACCTGATCCGCCAGATCGAATCGCTGTTCGATGGCAACTACAGCCCGAGCCCCGGTGTCATCTATCCGACCCTGACGTTCCTTGAAGAAAGCGAACTCATCACCGGCCAGATCCACGGCAGCAAGAAGCTTTACCAGGCCACCGACGCCGGCCGCGAGTCCCTGAAAGAGCAGGCCGTGGCGCTGGACGGCGTGCGCATGCGCATCGAAGTCAGCAAGCGTTCGCTGCGTGGCCATGACCGCCCACCGGAAATCCACGAAGCCGTTCACAACCTGCGTCACGCCCTGCAGATGCACAGCGGACGCTGGAACCCACAAGAAATCGAGCGGGTACGCACCCTGCTCAACGAAACCGCGAAAGCCATTGTTGCCGGACCTACAACCTCCCCTGTTCAGGAGCCTTCCGAATGACTGCTAGCGAAAACACCATTCACCGCGTGATGCACGAGATCAAACACCGCCAGCTGACCGTGCTGCGCGTCACCGACCTGACCCCGCGCATGCGTCGTATCACGCTGGGTGGGGCCCAGTTGCAAGGTTTCATCAGCCTCGGCAGCGATGACCACATCAAACTGCTGTTCGCCAACAATGCCGAAGAGCAGGCGGCCATGGACGCCGTCGACCTGCCCCGTGAAGGCGTGAAACCGACGATGCGCGAGTACACCCCGCGGCGCATCGACCTGGTCAACAACGAACTGGACCTGGACTTCGTCCTGCATGGCGACGGCCCTGCCTCGACCTGGGCCGCCCAGGCGGCGCCCGGCCACCGGCTCAACATCGCCGGGCCACGAGGCTCGCTGGTGGTGCCGGATATCTTCGACAGTTACCTGCTGGTAGGCGATGAGACCGCCATTCCGGCCATCGGCCGCCGCCTGGAAGAACTCCCGGCCGGGCGCAAGGTGATCGCCGTAGTCGAGATCGAGGACGCGCAGGAACGCCAGCCATTGCCAAGCAAGGCCGACGTCAACGTGATCTGGGTCGAGCGGCACCGGCAGTCGGTGCTGGAGGTGCTGGCCGGCCTGCAACTGCCCGAAGGCAAGCTGTACGCCTGGGTGGCGCTGGAAAAAGCCCTGACACGCCAGGCCAAGGCGTTGCTGCTGGAGCAAAAAGGCGTGTCGGAAGACTGCTTGAAAGCAGCTGCCTACTGGCGAGCAGATGGCACTGCGGACGAGTGATCCCGTCGTTCGGGGCTGCGTTCCGGCTTAGCCCGGACGCCGGCCTCGCCAGCGATCCAGCGCGATGACACCTGCACCGAGGATGATGAACGCGGCGAGCATCGCCAGTGCATTGAGCAATACCCGGACATAGCCCAGCGCGGCAACGTCGATGAACGGGTACGGGTAGAACCCCACCAGATGACCGCGCAGCAGCGCGTAGCCGAAATACCCCAGCGGATAGAGCATCCAGGCCCACAGGTGGCTGATCCGCAATTCCCCTTTTTTCACCCGCCACCACCAGTACAGCGCGAACAGCAGCGGCATCACATCGTGCAGCAAGCCGTCCGCCAGCCACTGCCAGCCCTGCGGTTGCCAGAGATGGCGCAGCAACAGGCTGTAGGCGATGGCCACGAACAGAATGCTGACGAGCACCCCGCCACCGACTGCCGGCGACAGCCAGAAGCGCCGCGCCGGCGACTGGCGGCCGAAAGCCGAGTACGTAAAGACGGTCGCCACCAGGATATTGCTGAGCACGGTGAAGAACCCGAAAAAGTTCACCAGCCCGCCCAGCAGGCTGGCCTGCTCCTGCCAGCGCGACCAGAGCACCAGGTACATCTGCACCGCCAGGGCAAACCAGCCCAGGCAGGCTGCCGCGCCGGTCCACAATCGCAGCATCAGCGGCTCACTGTTCGCGCTTGATGTCACGCAGCATCTTCAGGTAGAGGCTTTCGACTTTCTCCCGCGCCCAGGGCGTCTTGCGCAGGAAGGTCAGGCTCGACTTGATGCTCGGGTCGCTCTTGAAGCAGCGCAGGTCGATGCGCTGCGCCAGCCCCGGCCACTCGTAGCGGGCCACCAGGGCATTGAGGATCTGTTCCAGGGTCACGCCATGCAGCGGATTCTTGTCAGTGGCAGTCATGCCAGGGCTCCAGCCAAACGAAGGTGCGCACCTTAGGCCCCTTTCGGCGCCGGGGCAAATGCTTCCCGCAGTCTAGCTGGCGTCCTGCGCAATGAGAGGGATTGCATTTTGATTTCACGGCAATGTTATAGTGTAACGATAAATGACCTCTGCCAAGGACCCCGCATGCGTTACCTCTCCCTTCCCCTTTCTCCCCTCGCCGCCGCGCTGTGGCTCGCATCTGCGCCGAGCCACGCCGTGGAACTGCAGACCCAGGTGGTCACCGGCAACCCGCTGGGCAACGCGCAACTGGCCACCCCAAGCAGCGTGCTCGAAGGCGATCAACTGCTGCTGCAACAGAAAGGCAGCCTCGGTGAAACCCTCAACAACCAGCCGGGCGTTTCGTCCACCTGGTTCGGCCCTGGCGCCAGCCGGCCGATCATTCGCGGCCTGGACGGTGACCGCATCCGCCTGCTGCGCAACGGCGTCGGCGCGCTGGATGCCTCGTCACTCTCCTATGACCATGCCGTGCCGCTGGATCCGGTAAACGTCGATCGCGTGGAAATCGTTCGTGGTCCCGCCGCCCTGCTCTACGGTGGCAGCGCCATTGGCGGCGTGGTAAATACCTTCGACAACCGCATCCCCACCGAGGCCATCGAAGGCATCCACGGTGCCGGCGAACTGCGCTACGGCGGCGCCGACACCACCCGCAGCGCGGCGGGCAAACTGGAAGCGGGCGACGGCCGTTTCGCCCTGCACCTGGACGCCAACAGCCGGCAGTTCAATGACCTGCGCATTCCCGGCTACGCACAAAGCTCGAAAGTCCGCGATGCCGACGAACCCGGCAGCCGCCATCGTCTGGAAAACAGCGACGGTCGCCAGGACGGCGGTGCCATCGGCGGCTCCTACACCTGGGAGCACGGCTACACCGGCGTGTCCTACAGCCGCTACGACAGCAACTACGGCTCGGTGGCCGAACCCGGCGTGCGCCTGGCGATGGAACAGGACCACTACGGCTTCGCCTCCGAGATCCGCGACCTTGAAGGCCCGTTCAGCTCGCTGAAGTTCGACCTCGGCTACACCGATTACCAGCACCGCGAACTGGAAGAAGGCGAGGTCCACACCACCTTCAAGAACAAGGGCTACGAAGCCCGTGTCGAAGCCCGGCACCAACCGCTCGGCCCCGTCGAAGGCGTGATCGGCGCGCAGGTCAGCCGCAACGAGTTCTCGGCCCTGGGCGAGGAAGCCTTCGTTCCGCAGACCGACACCGACAGCGTCGCCCTGTTCGTGCTGGAGCAGTGGCAAGCCACCGACCGTCTGGCCCTGAGCCTCGGCGGGCGCCTGGAACATACCCGTATCGACCCGGACGCCAATGGCAACGAACGCTTCGCCGAGGCCGACAGCTCCAGCAGCTTCACCGCCGCCAGCCTGTCGTCCGGCGCGGTGTACCAGTTGACCCCGATCTGGTCGCTGGCCGCGAGCCTCGGCTACACCGAGCGCGCCCCGACCTTCTACGAGCTGTACGCCAACGGCGCCCACGTTGCCACCGGCAGCTATGAAGTGGGCGACCCGAACCTGTCGAAGGAGAAAGCCATCGCCGCCGACCTGGCGCTGCGTTTCGACAACGGCACCCACAAGGGCAGCGTCGGTGTGTTCTACAGCCACTTCCGCAACTACATCGGCCTGCTGGCCAGCGGCGAGATGCGTGAAGGCCACGATCACGGCGACGACGATCATGATGATCACGACCATGACCACGATCATGACGGTGACATCCCGGAATACCTCTACAGCGGCGTGCGCGCACGCTTCTACGGCATCGAGGCACAGGATCGCTGGCAGTTGCTGGAAAACCGCTACGGCAGCTTCGCCCTGGAGCTGTCCGGCGACTACACCCGGGCCAAGAACCTCGACACCGGCGAAGACCTGCCGCGCATCGCGCCACTGCGCCTAAACAGCGGACTGGTGTGGAATCTGGATCGCTGGCAGGCGCGAGTCGACGTGCAACACGCCGCGTCCCAGCACCGCAAGCCCGCCAACGAAACCAGCACCGACGGCTACACCACCCTCGGTGCGAGCCTGGGCTATCGCTTCAATGTCGGCGAAAGCGAGTGGCTGGCATTCGTGCGCGGCGAGAACCTGACGGACCAGACCGTGCGCTATGCCAGCTCGATCCTGCGGGATATCGCGCCGGCGGCAGGGCGCAGTGTCGAGGTCGGGTTGCGTACCACCTTCTGATCCGCGGTGTGCCTCACCGCTGGCCTTGCCAGCGATGAGGCACACCGATTATTACCAATGCCACAACACTCCATCGCCTCACCCGACCTTCCCAACCCTGCAGTTCCTCTATATCCTCCCGCCCCGAGCTGAAACGCTTAACCCAACCTATTCACTACAGAATCCCGGCGATATTTCATCCGCCGGGACATTCGTCGTTTTTTCAACAATCAAAAGATAGCGCTATCTCATGCCTCGCTTCCCGCTTTCCCGCCTCCTTGCCACGCCTCTGCTGTGTGCGTTCGCCAGCACTGCGCACGGCGCCTCGCCGTTCGAAACCGACTCGCCGTGGATGTTCGGCGACTGGAACGGCAACCGCAGCGACCTCGCTGCCCGTGGCTACGACTTCAGCCTCACCTACACCGGGGAAATGGGCAGCAACCTGCACGGCGGCCACGACCACGATCGCACTGCGCGCTACAGCGACCAGTTCGCCTTCGGCAGCCACCTGGACCTGCAGAAGATCCTCGGCTGGGACGCCACCGAGTTCCAGTTGACCGTCACCGAGCGCCACGGCAACAACATCAGCAACGACCGCCTCAACGACCCGCGGGTCGGCGGCTTCACCTCGGCCCAGGAAGTCTGGGGCCGCGGCCAGACCTGGCGGCTGACGCAGTTGTGGATCAAGCAGAAGTACTTCGACGGCGCGCTGGACCTCAAGGTCGGCCGCTTCGGCGAAGGCGAGGACTTCAACAGCTTCCCCTGCGACTTCCAGAACCTGGCGTTCTGCGGCTCGCAGGTGGGCAACTGGGTCGGCGACAGTTGGTACAACTGGCCGGTCAGCCAATGGGCGGCGCGGATCCGCTACACCATCAGTCCCGAGCTGTATGCCCAGGTCGGCGCCTTCGAACAGAACCCGTCGAACCTGGAGCGCCAGAACGGCTTCAAGCTCAGCGGCAGCGGCACCCAGGGCGCCCTGTTTCCGCTCGAACTGGTCTGGAGCCCGTCGATCGGGGGCCTGAAGGGGGAATATCGCGCCGGCTACTACTACAGTAATGCCAGGGCAAACGATGTTTACCGCGACCGCGACGATCAACCCGCCGCACTGAGCGGCCAGGACTATGCCCGCCACGGGGGCAAGCACGGGTTCTGGCTGGGGGCGCAGCAGCAGGTGACGTCGCTGGCGACCGACCATTCGCGTGGCCTGAGCGTTTTCGCCAACGCCACGTTGCACGACAAGAAGACCAATGCCATCGACAACTATGTGCAGGCAGGTGTGGTGTACAGGGGGCCGTTCGACGCTCGGAGCCAGGACGATATCGGATTCGCCCTCGCCCGCGTGCACGTCAACCCCGCCTACCGCAAGAACGCCGAAGCGCGCAACGCCGCCAGCGGCCTCGATGACTACAACGATCCCGCCTTCGTGCCGGTCCAGGACACCGAATACAGCGCCGAGCTGTACTACGGCATTCACCTGGCCGACTGGCTCACCGTGCGTCCCAACCTGCAATACATCCGCCATCCGGGCGGAGTCGGCGAGGTGGACGACGCATTGATTGGCGGCCTGAAGATCCAGAGCAACTTTTGAGCGGCCCGAGGGCCTGAAGATTTCAACCTGATGGAGAACGGACGATGAGCACTGTGGGTGCCCCGACTAAACACCGCTGGCTGCCGAGGCTGCTCGGCGTGCTGCTGTTGCTGATGGGCATGGCCCTGGTGGCCGGCGGCATCAAGCTGATGCAACTGGGCGGTTCGCTGTATTACCTGATCGCCGGGATCGGCTTCGCCGTGTCCGGCGTGATGCTGCTGGCCCTGCGCAAGCACGCCCTCGGCTTCTACGGCCTGGTGCTGCTGGGCAGCACCGCCTGGGCGCTGTGGGAAGTCGGCCTGGACTGGTGGCAACTGGTGCCGCGGCTGTCGCTGTGGTTCGCCATCGGCGTAGTCCTGCTGCTGCCGTGGGCGCGCCGTCCGCTGCGTGGCCTGACCGGCCAGCCGGCCAAGACCAACATCGCCGTGCTCAGCCTCGCCGTGGTGGCCTCCGGCGCCACCGCCATCGCCAGCCAGTTCACCCATCCGGGTGAAATCAAGGGCGAACTGGGCCGCGATACCACCACCCTGTTCAGCACCGCGCCGGACATGCCCGACGGCGAATGGCAAGCCTACGGCCGCACCGAGTTCGGCGATCGCTACTCGCCGCTGCGGCAGATCACCCCGACCAACATCTATCAGCTTGAAGAAGCCTGGCGCATCCGCACCGGCGACATGCCCACCGAGAACGACCCGGTCGAGCTGACCAACCAGAACACCCCGCTGAAGGTCAACGGCAAGCTCTACGCCTGCACCGCCCACAGCAAGGTGCTGGCCCTGGACCCGGACACCGGCGCCGAGATCTGGCGCTTCGACCCGCAGATCAAGAGCCCGTCGGGCTTCAAGGGCTTCGCCCACATGACCTGCCGCGGCGTCTCCTATTACGACGAAAACAGCTACGTCAACGCCGACGGCAGCCCGGCACCGAAAGTCTCCGAAGCCGGCCAGGCCGTGGCCCGCGCCTGCCCGCGCCGTCTCTACCTGCCCACCGCCGACGCCCGCCTGATCGCGCTCAACGCCGACAACGGCAAAGTCTGCGAAGGCTTCGGCAACCAGGGCGTGATCGACCTGACCCAAGGCATCGGCCCGTTCACCGCCGGCGGCTACTACTCCACCTCGCCGGCAGCCATCACCCGCAGCCTGGTGATCATCGGCGGCCACGTCACCGACAACGAATCGACCAACGAACCGTCCGGCGTGATCCGCGCCTACGACGTTCATGACGGCCGCCTGGTGTGGAACTGGGACAGCAACAACCCGACCGAAACCGCGCCACTGGCGCCGGGCAAGACCTACAGCCGCAACTCGGCGAACATGTGGTCGCTGGCCAGCGTCGACGAAAACCTCGGCATGATCTACCTGCCCCTGGGCAACCAGACCCCGGACCAGTGGGGCGCCGACCGCACCCCGGGCGCGGAGAAATTCAGCGCCGGCATCGTCGCCCTTGATCTCGCCACCGGCAAGGTGCGCTGGAACTACCAGTTCACCCACCACGACCTGTGGGACATGGACGTCGGCAGCCAGCCGACCCTGCTCAGCCTGAAGACCGCCGACGGCGTGAAACCCGCGCTGATCGCACCGACCAAGCAGGGCAGCCTGTACGTACTGGACCGCCGCGACGGCACGCCGATCGTGCCGATCAACGAGATCCCGGTGCCCCAGGGCGCGGTCGAAGGCGACCACACCGCACCGACCCAGGCCCGCTCCGACCTCAACCTGCTGGCGCCGGACCTCACCGAGCAAGCCATGTGGGGCGCGACGCCGTTCGACCAGATGCTCTGCCGCATCCAGTTCCGCGAGCTGCGCTACGAAGGCCAGTACACCCCGCCGTCGGTGCAGGGCTCGCTGGTCTACCCGGGCAACGTCGGCGTATTCAACTGGGGCAGCGTCTCGGTGGATCCGGTGCGTCAGTTGCTGTTCACCAGCCCCAACTACATGGCCTTCGTATCGAAGATGGTGCCGCGTGCCGAGGTGGCCGAAGGCAGCAAGCGCGAAAGCGAGACCAGCGGTGTGCAGCCCAACACTGGCGCGCCGTACGCAGTGATCATGCACCCGTTCATGTCGCCACTGGGCGTGCCGTGCCAGGCACCGGCCTGGGGCTACGTGGCCGGTATCGACCTGCTCAGCAACAAAGTGGTGTGGAAACACAAGAACGGCACCAGCCGCGACAGCTCGCCGATCCCGATTGGCCTGCCGATCGGCGTGCCGAGCATGGGCGGCTCCATCGTCACCGCCAGCGGCCTGGGCTTCCTCAGCGGCACCCTGGACCAATACCTGCGGGCCTATGACGTGAACACCGGCGAAGTGCTGTGGAAAGCCCGCCTGCCGGCTGGCGGCCAGGCGACGCCGATGACCTACACCGGCAAGGACGGCAAGCAGTACGTGCTGGTGACCGCCGGCGGCCACGGTTCGCTGGGTACCAAAATGGGCGACTACATCATCGCCTATAAACTGCCGAACTGAGTGATACCGAGGGCCTTGTCGCCAGCCATCTCCCACAGCCCCTGTGGGAGCCGGCTTGCCGGCGATAGGGCCCTTGAGTTCACAACAACGCTACAGGGCGAACCTGCGCGTCCACTCCCGCGCCTTCCTGTCGAACTCCGCCCGCGCCCGCTGGAACTCCAGCACCGCCTCCAGACGCAAGGCCCCACGCGGGTCCGGATCGGCCAGCAAGGCCATGACGCTCAACAGCATCTTCGCCAGCGTCAACGCCGGGGTCCAGTTCTCGTCGAGGATATCCAGCCCCACCTCGCCGTCTTCGCCGATATTGGGATGCCAGATCGGTGTCTTGAACCTCAGTTGCAAAGGCTTGAAGGGATAGTCCTTCGGAAACAGCACATCCAGGAAAAACACCCCGCCTTCGTACGCACTGCCCAAAGGCCCCATCACCGTCGCCTGCCAGTGAAACAGATCATCACCGAGCGGTCCGGCGCTGCAATTGGCCGGCGGGTCCTTGCTGATGTCCTGCAACTCCCGGTGGATACGCTTCAGTGCACTGTCCATGCTTTTCTCCCTTCAGCTCGATTGACCGGCGATCCCGACACAGTAGCATTTGGCAATCATCTTCCTGCACCTGCACTAGAATGAATCTTTCATCCGGGCTTCCCGACAAAAGCCCTCAGGCATTGAAACCACCTCCCGACCGCCCCATCTAAGCACCATAGTCATTCACGCAGGTGCCCCATGAGCGACCAGCAGGATCTACCGGAACACCCAGACGAATACGCCGAAGTCGAACACCTCGAAGACCACGACCCGACCGGTCGCACCCTCGCCCTGCCCGGCCAGCAATTGCCGGACAAGGTCTACGTGATCCCGATCCACAACCGCCCGTTCTTCCCCGCGCAGGTCCTGCCGGTGATCGTCAACGAAGAACCCTGGGCAGAAACCCTGGACCTGGTGGCCAAGACGCCACACCACAGCCTGGCGCTGTTCTTCATGGACACGCCGGTGGAAGACCACCGTCATTTCGATACCTCGGTCCTGCCGCTGTACGGCACGCTGGTCAAGGTGCACCACGCCAGCCGGGAAAACGGCAAGCTGCAGTTCGTCGCCCAGGGCCTGACCCGGGTGCGCATCCGTACCTGGCTCAAGCACCATCGCCCGCCTTACCTGGTGGAAGTCGAATACCCGCACCAGCCCGCCGAACCCACCGACGAGGTGAAGGCCTACGGCATGGCCCTGATCAACGCGATCAAGGAACTGCTGCCGCTCAACCCGCTGTACAGCGAAGAGCTGAAGAACTACCTCAACCGCTTCAGCCCCAACGACCCGTCGCCGCTGACCGACTTCGCCGCCGCCCTGACCTCCGCCACCGGCACCCAGTTGCAGGAAGTCCTCGACTGCGTGCCGATGCTCAAGCGCATGGAGAAAGTCCTGCCGATGCTGCGCAAGGAAGTGGAAGTCGCGCGCCTGCAGAACGAGATCTCCGCCGAAGTGAACCGGCAGATCGGCGAGCACCAGCGTGAGTTCTTCCTCAAGGAGCAGCTCAAGGTCATCCAGCAGGAACTGGGGCTGACCAAGGACGACCGCAGCGCCGACCTGGAGCAGTTCAAGCAGCGTCTCGAAGGCAAGACCCTCCCCGCGGCCGCGCAGAAACGCATCGACGAGGAAATGGGCAAGCTGGCGATCCTTGAAACCGGCTCGCCGGAATACGCCGTCACCCGCAACTACCTGGAATGGGCCACCGCGCTGCCCTGGGGCGTCTACGGCACCGACAAGCTCAGCCTCGCGCACGCCCGTAAAGTCCTCGACCAGCATCACGCCGGGCTCGACGACATCAAGGACCGCATCCTCGAATTCCTCGCCGTCGGCGCCTACAAGGGCGAGATCAGCGGCTCCATCGTGCTGCTGGTGGGCCCGCCCGGCGTGGGCAAGACCAGCATCGGCAAATCCATCGCCGAATCCCTCGGCCGGCCGTTCTACCGTTTCAGCGTCGGCGGCATGCGCGACGAGGCCGAGATCAAGGGCCACCGCCGTACCTACATCGGCGCCCAGCCGGGCAAGCTGGTGCAGGCGCTGAAGGACGTCGAAGTGATGAACCCGGTGATCATGCTCGACGAGATCGACAAGATGGGCCAGAGCTACCAGGGCGACCCCGCCTCGGCGCTGCTGGAGACCCTCGACCCGGAGCAGAACGTCGACTTTCTCGACCACTACCTCGACCTGCGCCTGGACCTGTCCAAAGTGCTGTTCGTCTGCACCGCCAACACCCTCGACTCCATTCCCGGCCCGCTGCTCGACCGCATGGAAGTGATCCGCCTGTCCGGCTACATCACCGAGGAAAAGCTGGCCATCGCCAAGCGTCACCTGTGGCCCAAGCAACTGGAAAAGGCCGGCGTGGCGAAAACCAGCCTGAGCATCAGTGACGCCGCCCTGCGCGCGGTGATCGAGGGTTATGCCCGCGAAGCCGGTGTGCGGCAACTGGAGAAGCAACTGGGCAAGCTGGTGCGCAAGGCCGTGGTCCGCCTGCTGGACGAGCCGGACGCGAAGATCAGGATCGGCCCGAAAGACCTCGAAGCAGCGCTGGGCATGCCAGTGTTCCGCAGCGAACAGGTCCTGGCCGGCAAAGGCGTGATCACCGGCCTGGCCTGGACCAGCATGGGAGGCGCCACCCTGCCGATCGAAGCGACGCGCATCCACACCCTCAACCGCGGCTTCAAGCTGACCGGGCAACTGGGTGACGTGATGAAGGAGTCCGCCGAGATCGCCTATAGCTACGTCAGTTCGCACCTGAAGCAGTTTGGCGGCGATCCGGGCTTCTTCAACGAAGCCTTCGTTCACCTGCACGTGCCGGAAGGCGCCACGCCCAAGGACGGCCCGAGCGCCGGTATCACCATGGCCAGCGCCCTGCTGTCCCTGGCCCGCGACCAGGCGCCGAAAAAAGGCGTGGCCATGACCGGCGAGATGACCCTCACCGGGCATGTGCTGCCCATCGGCGGCGTACGGGAAAAAGTCATCGCGGCGCGGCGGCAGAAGATCTTCGAACTGATCCTGCCGGAGGCCAACCGCGGCGACTTCCTGGAGTTGCCGGAGTATCTGAAAGAGGGCCTGACCGTGCATTTCGCCAAGCGCTTCGGCGACGTGGCGAAGGTGCTGTTCGCCTGATTACATCAGGCTGATGACACCCCTGTGGCAGCGAGCCCGCTCGCTGCCACAGGTTCATGCCTGTAGCCCCTGGCAGCACATCCGGTTTAAGCTCCGGCCATCCCCCGCGCTCCGGAGTGACCATGACCTTCCGCCGTACCGCCCTGCTGCTGGGCCTGGGCCTGCTGGCCGCCTGTTCGCGCGATGCCGTGCACACCGAAACCCTGATCGTCGAAAGCCAACGCGAGTGCCCGCTGCAACTGAGTGTCGGCCAGCCGTTGACCCTGACCCTGCCCAGCAACCCCAGCACCGGCTACCGCTGGCGAGTAGAGAGCGCCGGTACCGAAGTGCTGACGCCGCTCGGCCCTGAGGTCTACAGCAACCCCGAGGCCGGTGGCATGGTCGGCAGCGCCGGTCAATCAACCTGGCGCTTCAGGGCCCGGCAAGCCGGCGAAGGCCATCTGGTGCTGGTCTATCAGCAGCCCTGGGATACACAGGCGGCGCCTGCCAGGACGTTCGACTGCCAAGTGTCCGTCCACTAGGCCGCCTCATACAAACGACGTACCGCCAGCAGATAATGCGTCATCGATGACAGCCGACTGGCCAACTCGTCGAGGCTGGTCTGGCGCTTCATGTCATCCACCTGCGCCGTCCAGGTGCGCGACAGGAGCTGCGCCTGCTCCAGCCACTGGCTGCGCAAGGCATCCAGCGCGGCCACATTCGGCAACTGCGCCAGCTCCCTGGAGTAACCTTCCAGGGTCGTCTGCCATGCCTGACGCTCCAGGCCCATCGCGTTGCGTTCATCGACCAGGCGGTTACGTGCCTTGATCACGTCCGTCAGCTTGCGCCCCTCGACGATGCCGGAAAGGTTCTCGACAAAGCGAGCCGACGCGGCTTTCAGCAGCGCGGGACTCACGACGCCGGTCGCCAGGGTTTTCGTCACAAGGTCGATATCCTGCTCCAGGGGGATCAGACCGTTGAAGAGCTTGATCAGCCCCGGGGTGTCGAACGCATTGATGACCACGTTCATCTCCACCACCTGGGCGTCGAGGCGCTCGATCCGGGCCTGCTGCGTCTGCATCGCCGCCTCCAGCGTGCTGCGCTGCTCGGTGAGCATCGCGATGCGCTGGGCCACCGCCGGCAGCCGTATCTTTTCCAGGGCAAGCAGATTGTCAGCGATGGCCTTGCCCCGGCTGGCCAGACGCTGCACATCGCGTTGTGCATCCTGTTCCAGATCGTCCAGCCCTGCGGCTGCGGGCTCGTCCCAGCGGTGATTGTCGAGAGACACCAGGCCGGCGCGGACCTGATCGGCCAGCAGCCGCTCGCTGTCGCGCAGGCTCGCGAGCAGGTTCTGCAGCGCCTCGACCACCGCTGGCAACAGGTCGCCAGTGCCGGAATAGAGCAGGTCAAGAAAGTCCTCACGCAACGCGTTCATACGCACCACGGAAGGCATCGGGTAATCGGACAGCGGGGGGATCGAATGACTCATCGTGAAACTCCTTCCTTGCGAATTTCATCAATAGCGGTGTTGAAGATCCGCGACAGTTGCATGGAGAGGCCGCGGATACGCACCCAGGGGCGGACCACCCGGTCGAAGCGCTGGATGAACCGCGCCAGTTCGATATCCGTCCGGATCCGACCCATCTCCTCTTCCGACTCTTGCACATACACCTGGAGCAGGCCCCACACGTCTTCGAGGTTCTGTGCAGCGGTCTGCACATCCGTCAGGCGGAACTTGAGGTCGGCAATCTGCGAAGCGGTGCGCTCCAGGTCGCCAATCATGGGATTGATGGAGGCGACGGCCTCGGCAAAGCCACTGCGGCGAGTGATGAGCTCATTCTTGGCTCGGCGCACTTCTTCCGCCTTGGAGCCGAACACGCCACCGGTGATCGCGACACCGATCGGGCCGAACAGCAAACCAGTAAAGGCATAGCCCACCAGTGCCTGGTATTCGCCATTCCTTTGCTCGATGTCTACGTCCAGCAAGGCAATCTGCT
Organism: Pseudomonas sp. TUM25319; assembly: GCF_056388475.1. Taxonomy (NCBI): domain Bacteria; kingdom Pseudomonadati; phylum Pseudomonadota; class Gammaproteobacteria; order Pseudomonadales; family Pseudomonadaceae; genus Pseudomonas; species Pseudomonas sp. TUM25319. The sequence continues at coordinate 5,679,977 of NZ_CM150751.1, forward strand.
GGCGCAGCTCGTTGATTCTCTTCGCCACATCCACGCTGTTGATACGTAGCATCAAGGCATCGACTTCCGGCCTCAATTGCTTCACCACGGCCTCGGCGAACCAGGAGGCTCGCCCCCTGATCAACGCGATCTCCTGCTTGACCTCGGCAATATCCTCGCGGATGAGCTCCAGATGGGCGCCGAGCGTGACAATCTGCTGGCGATCCTCGCTACCCAGCGGCTGGAACCTCGTATGGGTCAGCGTGACCTCGTCCACAACACCACTCAGGCGTTGGCTGAGCTGGCCGTAGCCGGCAAGTTTCTTCAGGCCGTCGACCAACTGATTGCCTTGCTCGATGAACTGGTCGGCGAAACTCTCCAACTGGGCGCCCAGTTTCTTGGTTTCCCGTTCCAGAACAACCCAGGCGTCGGCATGCCTGCGCAGACTCTTGTAGTGATTCTGCAACTGGGCCGGGTCGATTCCCACCAGGCTGTAGTCGTGGCCCCGGGTGATCTCGTCGATATCTTTCGGCAAGCGATAGACATATTCGACGTAGCGCTTGATGACCCGGAGGTTATCGGCGGTGAAAATCAGCCCCGGCTGCATCGTGCTGCTGACATCGTCATTAGCGATCACACCGAAATACTGTTTCGGTGCGAACTCCGCCCGCTGCTGGACACTCATGTCCCGCAACGACGGATTTTGCTCAACTGCGTTCATCTTGATGCCCTCGTGAAAAGATCCGTCCTGGACCATTGCCGTCATGGCTGGCATGACAGAGCACCACCCTAAGCCCCTGGCAGAAGCCGCGGAGTCGCCGGATTCCACCGCCAGCAGCCGGAAACATCCGGTTAAACCCGCTGAAGCCGGCCCCTCGTCCGGCAAGGCATAGGCATCGCTTCCCTGCTTGGCTAGAATGTCGCCCCGTTTCGATCACCCCGTGTACTGACCGTGAGCCAAGAACCCGACCGTCTATTCTCCGCCCCGCTGGAGCGGGTACCCGACTTCGCCTTCAACGAAGACGTGGTGCGCGTGTTCCCCGACATGATCAAGCGCTCGGTACCGGGCTACCCGACCATCGTCGAGAACATCGGCGTGCTCGCGGCGCAGTTCGCCCGCCCCGACACCCTGCTCTACGACCTGGGCAGTTCCCTCGGCGCGGTAACCCAGGCCCTGCGCCGGCATGTGCGCACCGATGGCTGCCGGGTGCTGGCGGTGGACAATTCGGCCGCGATGGTCGAGCGCTGCGCCGAGTACCTCAAGGCTCAGGACGCGATGTACCAGGAGCTGCTGCCGGTCGAGGTGATCGAAGCCGATATCACCGCCCTGCGCCTGCAAGCGGCGTCGGTGGTGGCGATGAACTTCACCCTGCAGTTCATCGAGCCGGGCGCACGCCTGGCCTTGCTGGGCAAGATCCGCCAGGCGCTGGTACCCGGCGGTGCGCTGATCCTCTCGGAGAAGCTGCGCTTCGGCGATGCCGAGGAGCATGCCCTGCTTACCGACCTGCACATCGCCTTCAAACGCGCCAACGGCTACAGCGAACTGGAAATCGCCCAGAAACGCAGTGCCATCGAAAACGTGATGAAACCCGACAGCCTCGAAGAACACCGCGAACGCCTGCTGGCCGCGGGCTTCAGCAAGGTGGTGCCGTGGTTCCAGTGTCTCAACTTCGCCTCCCTGATTGCCCTGCCATGATCGATCTGTCTCCCCTGGTCCGCCGTCTGGCGGGCACGCCTCTGGCGCACTGGTCGCAAGGCCTGCAAGCACAACTCGACGCCAAGCTGGAAAAGGGCCATGGCGACCTTGAACGCTGGCAAAGCGCGCTGGATGGCCTGCCGGCACTGACGCCAAGTGCGGTCGATCTGGTCAACGGCCTGCGCCTGGACTTCGACTGCGACCCCGCTACCCGCGAGCAGGCCCGCACGGCGCTGATGGGCCTGTCGCCCTGGCGCAAGGGGCCGTTCGACCTGTTCGGCGTGCACGTCGATACCGAATGGCGCTCGGACTGGAAATGGACGCGGGTCGCCCCCCACCTGGACCTGCGCGGCAAACGCGTGCTGGATGTGGGCTGCGGCAACGGCTACTACCAGTGGCGCATGCTCGGTGCCGGTGCCGACAGCGTGATCGGGGTCGATCCCAACTGGCTGTTCTTCTGCCAGTTCCAGGCGGTGCAGCGCTACCTGCCGGAGCTGCCGGCCTGGCACCTGCCGTTCGCCCTCGAAGACTTGCCGCCCGCCCTGGAAGGTTTCGACACCGTGTTCTCCATGGGCGTGTTCTATCACCGTCGCTCCCCCATCGAGCACCTGCTGGCGCTCAAGGACTGCCTGGTCAAGGGCGGGGAGCTGGTGCTGGAAACCCTGGTGATCGAAGGCGACGAAAACCAGGTGCTGGTACCGGAAGACCGCTACGCGCAGATGCGCAACGTCTGGTTCCTGCCCTCGGTTCCGGCGCTGGAGCGCTGGCTGCGTCGTGCCGGATTCCGGGATGTACGCTGCGTGGACGTGAGCACCACCAGCGTCGAAGAACAGCGCAGCACCGAATGGATGCGCTACCAGTCGCTCAGCGACTTCCTCGACCCCAACGACCACAGCCTGACCATCGAAGGCCTGCCAGCGCCGAGACGGGCTGTGCTGGTGGCGCGCAAGTAAGGATTGCTTTCGGCAATCAGGGCCTCAGGCACCGCCACAAAAAAGGGCGCCCTCAATGGGCGCCCAAAACATTCACCTTGCAAAGGAGTTGTGGAGCAGATCGGTGAATGGGTGTTACTTGCTGCCGCCTTGCGGTTTGCGCTGATCGCTCTGGGCAACCTGTTCGGCCTTCTGCGCCTTGCTGCCCTTGTCGCCCCACAGTTGCTCCTGGCTTTCCTTGAACTGCTGGACGAACAACCGGGAGCGCTCGGCGCCGCCTTCGGCCATGGCGCTGGTGCTGCCCAAGGCAAGGAGGGCAATCAGGGCGTATTTGCTGATGTTCATGGTGCTGACCTCGTGAATGAATTCACAGTGATCATAAGAACGCCCGCCTAACAACAAGGTGAGCCGCACATTACAGTGCTGCAAGGCGGCGCCAATCATGCAGCCGCGCCCTCCTCGTCGCGGCGGTGAGCCCGGTAGTACAGCGCCGGCAACACCAGCAGGGTCAGGGCCGTGGACGAGAGGATCCCGCCAATCACCACCGTCGCCAGCGGCCGCTGCACCTCGGCGCCGGTCCCCGTGGCCAGGGCCATCGGAATAAAGCCCAGAGACGCCACCAGCGCGGTCATCAGCACCGGGCGCAGGCGCGTCAATGCGCCTTCGTCGATGGCCTGGCGCAAGCCCAGCCCTTGCTCGCGCAGGCTGCGGATGAAGGCGATCATTACCAGGCCGTTGAGCACCGCCACCCCTGACAGGGCGATAAAGCCGACACCGGCGGAAATCGACAGCGGGATATCCCGCAACCACAGTGCGACCACGCCACCGGTCAGGGCGAAGGGAATGCCGGTGAACACCAGCAAGCCGTCCTTGAGGTTGTTGAACATCATGAACAGCAAGGCGAACACCAGCAGCAAGGCCACCGGCACCACCACCTTCAGGCGCTGAGCCGCCGATTGCAGTTGTTCGAACTGGCCGCCCCAATTGGCCCAGTAACCCGCAGGAATCGTCACCCGGGTATCGAGGCGCTCCTGGGCCTCGGCCACGAACGAGCCAATATCACGACCGCGCACGTTGGCGCTGACCACCACCAGGCGCTTGCCGTCCTCGCGGCTGATCTGGTTCGGTCCCTGCACCAGCGATACCTGCGCCACATCGCCCAAGCTGATGAAGCCGATCTGCTCGGCGCCACCGCCGGCCGGCACCGGGATCAGCATGCGCGAGATGCCCTGGATGTCCGTACGCAGCTCGTCCGGCAGGCGCACCACCAGGTCGAAACGACGGTCGCCTTCATAAAGAATGCCGGCCTTGCGCCCGCCCACCGCCACCGCGATGCTGTCCTGCACGTCACCCACGTTGAGCCCGTAGCGCGCCGCCCGTTCGCGGTCGACATCGATGGTCAGCACCGGCAGCCCGCTGGTCTGCTCCACCTTCACCTCGGACGCCCCCGTCACGCTCTGCAGGGCAGCGGCAACCTCCGTGGCCGTGCGGTTGAGCACCGCCATGTCATCGCCGAACAGCTTCACTGCGACATCGCTGCGCACCCCGGAAATCAGCTCATTGAAACGCAACTGGATCGGCTGCGACAGCTCGTAGTTGCTGCCTGGCACCCGCGCGGCAGCGCGCTGGATATCGGCGATCAACTGCTCGCGGGACTTGCCCGGATCCGGCCACTGCGACTTCGGCTTGAGCATCACGTAGCTGTCGGAAATGTTCGGCGGCATCGGGTCGGCGGCGATCTCGGCAGTGCCGGTACGGGCGAATACCCGCAGCACTTCCGGCACCTGCTCCATCACGCTTTTCTCCAGTTGCTGCTGCATCTGCACCGACTGGCTCAGGCTGGTGCCCGGCACCCTCAGGGCCTGCAGGGCGAAGTCACCTTCGCTGAGGCTGGGCACGAACTCGCTGCCCATGCGCGACGCCAGCACGCCGGACAGCACCACCATGGCCGCGGCCAGACCGAAGGCCAGGTTGCGATGGCCCATCACCCAGCGCAGCAGCGGCGCATAACCGCGCTTGGCGCCGCGCATCAAAGCGTTTTCTTCTTCCTTGACCTTGCCGGTGACGAACAGGGCAATGGCGGCCGGTACGAAGGTGACCGACAGCAGCATCGCGCCCAGCAGGGCGATCACCACGGTGAAGGCCATGGGGTGGAACATCTTGCCCTCGACCCCGCTCAGGGCAAAGATCGGCAGGTACACCACCATGATGATCAACTGCCCGTAGATCAGCGGCCGCCGCGCCTCACGGGCAGCGGCGAAGACTTCCCGCAAGCGCTCGGCACGGGTCAGCAGCCGGCCATGGTGCTGCTGCGCATGGGCCAGACGGCGGATGGCGTTCTCGACGATCACCACGGCGCCATCGACGATGATGCCGAAGTCCAGCGCCCCCAGGCTCATCAGGTTGGCGCTGACCTTGTTGCTGAACATCCCGGTGAAGGTGAACAGCATCGACAGCGGGATCACCATGGCGGTGATCAGTGCCGCGCGGATATTGCCGAGGAACAGGAACAGCACCGCGATCACCAGGATCGCCCCCTCCACCAGGTTTTTCTTCACCGTGGCGATGGCCTTGTCCACCAGGTCGGTACGGTCGTACACCGTCACCGCCTTGACCCCTGCCGGAAGGGTCTTGTTGATCTGTTCAAGCTTCTGCGCCACCGCCAGGGACACACTGCGGCTGTTCTCGCCGATCAGCATGAAGACGGTGCCGAGCACCACCTCGCGACCATTCTCGGTCGCGGCACCGCTGCGCAGCTCGCGGCCGATACCCACCTCCGCCACCGAGCGGATGCGGATCGGCGTGCCATCGACATTGGCCAGTACGGTGTTGGCGATGTCGTCGATGCCGCCGAGCTGGCCCGGTGCGCGAATCAGCAACTGCTCGCCCTGGCGCTCGATGTAGCCGGCGCCGACGTTGGCGTTGTTGCGCTCCAGGGCAGTGAGCAGATCGTTCAGGGTCAGCTTGTAGGCCGCCAGCCGCTTGAGGTCCGGGGCGATCTGGTACTCCTTGGCAAAACCGCCGATGCTGTTGATCTCGGCTACGCCACGGACGTTGCGCAACTGCGGCTTGATGATCCAGTCCTGGATTTCCCGCAGGTCGGTGGGCGTGTACGGGCTGCCATCGGGCTTGCGTGCATCGTCGTCGGCTTCCACCGTCCACAGGAAGATTTCACCGAGGCCGGTGGAGATCGGCCCCATGGCCGTTTCCACACCTTCTGGCAATTGCTCCCGCGCCAGTTGCAGGCGTTCGTTGACCAGTTGCCGGGCGAAGAACAGGTCGGTGCCGTCCTCGAAGATCACCGTCACCTGGGACAGGCCCGAGCGCGACAGCGAACGGGTCTGCTGCAAGCCGGGCAAACCGGCCATGGCGGTTTCGATGGCGAAGGTCACGCGCTGCTCGGTTTCCAGCGGCGAAAAGCCATCGGCCGCGGTGTTGATCTGCACCTGAACATTGGTAATGTCCGGCACCGCGTCGATCGGCAGTTTCTGGTAGCTGGCCAGCCCGAGGCCGGCCATCAGCAGCACACCGAGCAGCACGATCAGGCGCTGCTCGATGGCGAATTGAATGATGCGTTCGAACATGTCGATTACCTGTGGCGGCTCAATGGGAGTGCTCGGCGCTGGCCTTGCCCAGTTCCGACTTGAGGATGAAGCTGCCCTGCGCGGCGACCTGCTGGCCGGCCTGCAGGCCGCTCACCTGAACGAAACCGTCGGCGGACACCCCGGTCTGCACCGGCTGGGCCAGAAAACCGTCGGCGGTACGCACGAACACCACGGGTTTGTCTTCGAGGGTCTGCAGCGCCTGCTCCGGTACCGCCAGGGCTTCGGCCAGGCGCTCGGTGGGCACCTGCACCGCCACGAACAGGCCCGGACGCCAGGCGCCACGCGGGTTGTCCAGGGTCACCCGGACGGTGGCGGTACGGGTCTGCTCGCCCAGCAGGCTGCCGACGTGGGTGATGGTTCCGCCGACCTGCTCGCCCAGGTCACTGGCCACCACCTGCACCGGCATGCCGGCCCGTACCGAGGCCAGGTCCCGTGGCGCAACGCCGAAGGTGGCCCAGACTTTCGACAGGTCCGACAAGGTGAACGCCGCACTGCTTTCGCTGACCACCTCGCCGGGCACCAGGTGTTTCTCCACCACTTGCCCGGCGAACGGCGCACGCAGTTCGTAGCGATTGCCACCCGCGAGTACCACGCTGCCACTCAGGGCGCTGATTTTCTGCCGGGCATTGGCCTCGGCGATCTCGGCTTCCTGCAGCGCCTGCCGCGCCTGCAGGTAATCCTGCTCGGCGGAAATGCCCTCCTGCCAGAGGTCCTTTTCCCGTGCCAGGGTGCTGCGGGCCAGCGCCAGCCGACGCTGGCTGGCCGCCAGTTCGCTGCGCTGCTCCGAAACCTGCGGACTGGCGATCACCGCCAGCAGTTCACCGGCCTTGACGTGCTGACCGAGGCTGACCGCCACCGACTCCACCACGCCTGCGGCCCTCGGCACCAGATGCGCCGTGCGGTCTTCGTCGAAGCGGATTTCGCCCGGCAGGTTCAGACTGCGGTTCAGCGTGCGGGTCTGCACCGTGGCCAGTTCGATGCCGGCCACGGCGATCTGCTCGTCATTCAGGTGGACCTGGCCTTCTTCGGCTTGCGCTTCGTCATGACCATGGCCGTCTTCACCCTCCTCGCTTTCGTCGTGCCCGGCTTCACCGTGCTCCTCATGGCTGGACGCGGCAGCGGCCGGTTCGGGATGCGTGTCAGTGCCGCGCTGGCCCAGCACAGTGCCCAGGCCAAGCCCGAGCAGCAGCGTCAGGGACAGCAGCGTGATGGTTTTTCCGTTCATGCATATTCCTCGGCAAAGGCGCAGCGACCCGGGTCGCTGCGCGCAATCAGATTCGGTGATCGGGGGTCAGCGGCCGGTACTCGCCAGCTCGCCGAAGATCCGCTGGATGCGGGCCTGGGCTTCGGTGCCCGACGCCTGGGCCGCGAGGTACTGGGTACGGGCCTCGACCAGGGTGCGCTGGGCGTCGAGGACATCGATGAAGCCGAACTTGCCGCGCTCGAAACCGCGGGTGGCGGCCTCTACCGCTTGCTGGGCGGACGGCAGGATCGAGCGCTCGAACGAACGCACTTCATGCTCGGCGCTGCGCCATTGGGCCAGGGCCTGGATCACTTCGCCGCGCACCCGCACCTCGGTGCCGTTGCGCAGGTCGCGGGCCTGATCGGAGCGCCGGGCAGCCGCCAGCACGTTGCCCTGGTTGCGGTCGAACAGCGGCAACGGCATCGACACGCCCAGCACATTGACCCGGTCGCGTTCGGCGCGGTTGTACTGGCTGCCGACACTCAGCGTCAGATCGGGAATCCGCTGGCTGCGCGCCACACCGAGGGCCGCCTCGCTCTGCTCGATCTGCTGGCTGGCCAGGCGCAACTCGACGGTCTGCTCCAGGCGCGCCAGCAGGCGCTCGGTGGATGGCACCGGTGGCAGACTGCGGATTGCCGGCTCGACACGTTCGAAATCGACCTGTGCGATACCCATGGCGGTCGCCAGTTGCCGGTGGGCCACCACCACCGCCTGCTCGGCACGCTGCTGCTCCAGGCGCATCTGCGATACCTGCACCTGGGCGCGGGTCGCCTCGATCGGCGAGGCAGTGCCGGCCTTGACCCGGCCCTGCACCACCTGCAGCCCGCGCTCGCTCAGGCGCAGTGACTGGCCCGCCAGCGCCAGTTGCTCCTGGACGCGGGCAGCATCATGGAAGGCAGCAGTGACATCGGCCCGCAGCGCATTGTCCTGGCGCTCCAGTTCAAGTGCCGCCAGCCCCTGCCCACGTTCGGCCAGCGCGATCCGCGCAGCGCGCTTGCCGCCCAGCTCGATGGGCTGGCTGAGGGTCACGGTGGTGGTCCGGGTATCACGACGGGTGTCTTCCACTTCCCAGCTCAGCTCGGGATTGGGTAGCACGCCGGCCTGGATACGCTCGCCCGCGGCAATCTCGGTGCCCCAGCGCACCGCAGCGCGTTCCGGGTTGTGCTCGCGCGCCGTGCGCAGGGCGTCATCGAGCGTCAATGTGGCAGCGCCGACGCCCGGCGCCATCACCCACAACGCCAGGCAGAGCCAGATCGCCCCGTACCGTCTGCGGCACGACTTCGCGCGCCCATGAATGATCGTTGCTGTGCACCCCATGGCTGTCCCCCTGCACCCCGCCTGCCAGTGACAGGGCCGCTGTTTTTGAAGCCAGCCACTCTAGGGAGCCGGTTTTATCGCCAGGGTGACTAAAGCGTTACAAATCTGTTATCTGCCTACCTCCCCCGTACCGCGTGGCTTACCATGCCTGACCCACACTTGACCCTGAAGCTACTCAAGGGTTGAGAATCGCTTCCTTTCCACCTACGCGAGTACCTCATGCGCCTGCTCATCATCGAGGACGAAGTCCGCACCGCCGACTACCTGCAGCAGGGCCTGACCGAGAACGGCTACGTGGTCGACTGCGCCCGCACCGGCCCGGACGGCCTGCACCTGGCCCGGCAACAGGCCTATGACCTGATCATTCTCGACGTGAATCTGCCGGAGATGGACGGCTGGACTGTCCTGCAGACCCTGCGCGCCGAGTCCACCACGCGGATCATGATGCTCACCGCCCATGGCCGTCTGTCCGACCGGGTCAAGGGCCTCGACCTGGGGGCGGACGACTACCTGCTCAAGCCCTTCGAATTCCCCGAACTGCTGGCGCGGGTGCGAACCCTGCTGCGGCGAAGCGAACAGTCGCTGCAGTCGTCCACCCTGAAAGTCGCCGACCTGGAACTGGACCCAATCCGCCACCGCGCCTGGCGCAACGGCAAACGCATCGACCTGACCGCCAAAGAGTTCTCCCTGCTGCACCTGCTGATGCGCCAGAGCGGCGATGTGCTGTCGCGTACTCAGATCATCTCGCTGGTCTGGGACATGAACTTCGACTGCGACACCAACGTCGTCGAAGTCTCCATCCGCCGCTTGCGAGCGAAGATCGACGACCCGTTCGAGCACAAGCTGATCCACACCCTGCGGGGCGTCGGCTACGTCCTGGAAGCCCGCGAATGAGGTCGACGCGGCTGTCCCTGCGCCTGGGCCTGAGCGTGATCCTCATGGGCGCGGCCCTGGTGCTGCTGCTGGCGACACTGGCCGTGGTGGCACTGGACCGCGAACTGGACGACCGTGCCCGCGAGCATCTGCAGCGCAAGATGGAGCAGATCGAACACAGCCTGAATGTCGACCTGAAGGTCGGCGACCTCGCCGCACGCGCCCACCCGTTGCTGGACGTGGTGATGGGCCACGACAACCTGAGCCTCAGCGTGATCCAGCGCAACGCCCGCCATCCGGCGCGGCTCAGCCTCGGGACGGCGCTGGAAGCACCGCCGCTGCCCATCATCGCCGGCCCGAGGCTGGGGTTCGACGAGTGGAACGACAGCCGCGGCGTTCAACTGCTGACCGCGTCCCGCACCATGCACCTGCAGGACGGTACCGCCGTGCAGGTGGAGCTGACGGTCAACCGTGGCGAAGACCTCGATCTGCTCCATGCCTATCTGCGCTCTACCCTGCTGGCGTTGCCCCTGCTGTTGCTGCTGATCGGCGTCTGTGCCTGGAAGCTGGTGCAGGGTGGTCTGGCGCCCTTGCGCCGCTTCCGCCGGATCGCCGCGCAGGTCTCGGCCCAGGAACTCAGTCATCGCCTGCCGGAAACCGGGCTGCCCCAGGAGTTGCGCGAGCTGGCCCACAGCATCAACGTGATGCTCGACCGTCTGGACCACGGCGTGCAGCAACTGTCGCAATTCTCGGATGACCTCGCCCACGAACTGCGCACCCCCATCAGCAATCTGATGGGCAAGGCCCAGGTGACCCTGAGCCGCGAACGCCCCGCCGACGACTACAAGGTCGCGCTGGAAGACAGCATCGAGGAACTGACCCGCCTGAACCGGATCATCACCGACATGCTGTTCCTGGCCCAGGTGGACCAGCCCACGGCGCGCCTGCAACTGACACCGGTGGCACTGGGTGAAGAGGCACGGCGAGTGGCCGAACTGTTCGACCTCAGTGCCGAAAGCAAGGACATCACCCTGAAGGTACGCGGTTGGGGCACGGTGCAGGCCGACCGGTTGATGCTGCAGCGGGCGCTGTCGAACCTGCTGAGCAATGCCATTCGCCACAGCCCGGCCGGGCGGACAGTGGAGATCGGTATCGAGGCGCGCAGCGACGGGCTGCACTGCTGGGTCGAGAACGGCGGGTCAGGGATTGCCCAGGAGCATATCCCGCACCTGTTCGAGCGGTTCTACCGGGTGGGATGCGGGCGTTCGCGGATGGATGGCGGAACGGGGCTGGGCTTGTCGATCGTGCGCTCGATCATGCAGGTGCACGGTGGGCGGGTCGAGGTGAGCAGCGTGCTGAACGGGCCGACGCGGTTCAGCCTGGTGTTTCCGGACTGAAGGGAATAGGGGCGCCGCTGGCCCCTGTGGGAGCGGCTTCAGCCGCGAACGGCGGCAAAGCCGTCGTAAAACCTGAGTCCCCGATCAGACGGATACAACCGGGGTACCGATTTTGTGGCCGCTGCGCGGCCAATCGCGGCTGAAGCCGCTCCCACGAGGTCTTGTATCAGCGGCTGGCCGCCAGGATCAGTGCCTTCATTTCCGCCACCGCGCCCTTGAAGCCCACGAACAGGGCATGGGCCACCAGCGCGTGACCGATGTTCAGCTCATTGATGCCCTTGATCGCCGCCACGGCCTCGACGTTGTGGTAATGCAGGCCATGGCCGGCGTTGACGATCAACCCCTGGCTCAGGCCAAAGGCCACGCCGTCGGCGATGCGTTTCAGTTCATCGGCTTCCTCGCCCGGGGTGTGGGCATCGGCGTAGCGGCCGGTGTGCAGTTCAATGGCTGGCGCACCCACGCGACGCGAGGCTTCGATCTGCCGCTCGTCGGCGTCGATGAACAGCGACACTTCCGAACCCAGCTTCGACAGGCGCTCTACCGCCGCCTTGATCCGCGCTTCCTGGCCAGCAACGTCGAGGCCGCCTTCGGTAGTCAGTTCCTGACGGGTTTCCGGTACCAGGCAGATGTGCGCTGGACGGATGCGCTCGGCGAACGCCATCATTTCCTCGGTGACGCCCATCTCGAAGTTCATGCGGGTCTGCAGCACGTCCTTGAGCACCAGCACGTCGCGTTCCTGGATATGCCGGCGATCCTCGCGCAGGTGCACGGTGATGCCGTCGGCACCGGCCTCTTCGGCGTCCAGCGCGGCCTTGACCGGGTCGGGGTATCGGGTGCCACGGGCCTGGCGCAGGGTCGCCACGTGGTCGATGTTGACGCCGAGAAGGATGCGGTTGCTGTGGGTCACGAAGAAACTCTCCTGAATGTTGAGCCCGACAGCATACGACGAGCTCAACGCTTGCGAAACAGTTCGCGGCTGACCAGCGGACGGCCGCCCAGATGAACGGCCAGTGCCTGGCGCATCAGGCGCTTGGCCGCACTCAGGGCGCCAGGCGCAGTCCAGTCGGCCTCGGCCATGGCGGCGAGGTCGGCACCGGTGAACAGTCCGGGCTGCACCAGGTACACCCGCTCCAGCCCGGCATCCACCTGCAGGCGGTACCAGCCGTCCGGCGCCAGCGGTTCGCCGTTGACGTCCTGGTCCAGGGCGAAGGCGTAGCCGAGTTCATCCAGCAGCCGCCATTCGAACGCCCGCAGCAGCGGTTCCAGCGGACGACCGGCCGCCAGCGCCTGAAGGGTCGCTGCGTAGTGCTCGAACAGCACCGGGTGGGGATCTTCCGCCGGCAGCAGGCGGATCAACAGTTCATTGAGATAGAGCCCGCTGAACAAGGCATCGCCGTTCAGCCAGGCAGCAACGCCGACACTGTCCATGCGCCCGACATTCTTCAGCTCGCCGCGCCCATGCAGCTCGATTTCCAGCGGCACGAACGGCCGCGCCAGGCTGCCACCCTTGCCGCGGGCGCGGCGCAACACAGCGCGAAAGCGCCCTTGCGGGGTGAGGAAGTCCACCAGCGCACTGGTTTCGCGGTAGGCACGGTTGTGCAGAACGTAGGCCGGTCGGGCTTCGGGCTGGTCCATGATCGGCTTCAGGAAAGAGCGGCCCGACACCGGTCGGTGTCGGGCCTGGAGGGATTACAGGTCGCCGTAGCCCAGGGAACGCAGGGCGCGTTCGTCATCGGACCAGCCACCCTTCACTTTGACCCAGAGGTTGAGCATGACCTTGGCGTCGAACAGCACTTCCATGTCCTTGCGCGCCTCGGAACCGATGCGCTTGATGCGCTCGCCCTTGTCGCCAATGATGATTTTCTTCTGGCCGTCGCGCTCTACCAGGATCAGGGCGTGGATGTGCAGGACAGCGCCCTGCTGCTTGAACTCTTCGATTTCCACGGTGATCTGGTAAGGCAGCTCGGCACCGAGCTGGCGCATGATCTTCTCGCGCACCAGTTCAGCGGCAAGGAAGCGGCTGCTGCGGTCGGTGATCTGATCTTCCGGGAAGAAGTGCTCGTTTTCCGGCAGGTGCTTGGCGATCAGGCTTTCCAGCGCGTCGAGGTTGTGCCCCTGCTGGGCGGAGATCGGCACGATCTCGGCGTTCGGCAGTTGCTCCTGCAACCATTGCAGGTGCGGGATCAGCTCGGCTTTCTCTTCCAGGCGGTCGGTCTTGTTGATCGCCAGGATCACCGGGCCCTGCACGTACTGGATGCGCTCCAGGACCAGTTGGTCTTCGTCGGTCCAGCGGGTACGGTCGACCACGAAGATCACCACGTCGACGTCTTTCAACGCCGCCGAGGCAGTCTTGTTCATGTAGCGGTTGAGCGCCTTTTCGTTGCTCTTGTGCATGCCGGGGGTGTCGACGTAGATCGCCTGGACATCGCCTTCGGTCTTGATCCCGAGCATGTTGTGACGGGTGGTCTGCGGCTTGCGCGAGGTGATCGCCAGCTTCTGCCCGAGGATATGGTTGAGCAGCGTCGACTTGCCCACGTTCGGGCGGCCGACGATGGCCACATAGCCGCAACGGGTGGTGTTCGTATCAGTCATTGCCATTCTCCACGCCAAGGGCGATCAATGCCGCAGCGGCAGCAACCTGCTCGGCAATACGCCGGCTGACACCCTGCCCCCGGCTTTTTTCGGTCAACAGGGTCACTTCGCATTCGACAAAGAAGGTCCGGCAATGCGGCTCGCCCTGGATATCCACCACTTCATAGCGGGGCAGTTCGCAGGCCCGGGACTGCAGGAACTCCTGCAGGCGGGTTTTCGGGTCTTTGTTGGTGTCGACCAGGGTCAGGCTGTCGAACTCGCCGGCCAGCCACGACAGTACCCGTTCGCGAGCGGTCTGCATGTCGGCATCCAGGTAGATGGCGCCAATCAGTGCTTCAAGGGCATCGGCCAGGATCGACTCACGGCGAAAACCGCCGCTCTTCAGCTCACCCGAACCCAGGCGCAGGTAGTCGCCGAGGTCGAAGCCGCGGGCCAGCAGGGCCAGGGTCTCGCCTTTCACCAGGCGGGCGCGCAGGCGCGACAACTGGCCTTCGCGGGCCTGGGGAAAACGTTCGAACAGCGCTTCGCCGGCAACGAAGTTGAGGATGGCGTCACCGAGGAACTCCAGGCGCTCGTTGTTGCGGCCGGCGTAGCTGCGGTGCGTCAGGGCCAGCAGCATCAGCTCCTGGTTCTTGAAGGTGTAGCCGAGCTTGCGCTCGAGGCGACTCAGGGAAGCGTTCACAGTGTACCCACGCGACGTTCGTGGTCGATGTTCAGCGGCGACGCCAGGGCGCCGGTCCCGCACGGTTCAGTCCGGCCGGCGGCCGTCGAAAATAAAGCGTTGTTCAAATGCAGATCCTGAAAGACGGTGTGGATTCATGCCTGCTGGCCTGCAGGGCTGGGAGCCCCGCCAGGGCCCCTCGATACAGCCTATGCCAGAAAAGCACTCGGCGCCGTCCCGAAGGACAGCGCCGTGAAGGTGCTACTTGATCAGCCCTACCCGCGACAGGGTCGGGAAGTGACTGAGTTTCGGCCCCGGCCAGCTCATCCACACGGCGAATGCCTTGCCGACGATATTCTGGTCGGGAACCATGCCCAGCAGCTCCTTGGGAATGGCCGGGTCATCCCAGTAGCGGCTGTCGTTGGAGTTGTCGCGGTTGTCGCCGACCATGAAGTAGTGCCCGGCGGGCACGGTCCATTGCTGGTTGGGCGGCATGTTGTAGCGGTTCATTTCCTTGCGGATCAGGTGCTCGGCTTCACCGAGTTTTTCCTTGTACAGCTCGGCGCTGCCCAGGGTGCCCGGCTCGGCGCCGACCAATTGCTCGGCGACCTGCTGGCCATTGACGTACAGCCGCTTGTCGCTGGTGTAGCGCACCACATCACCCGGCAGGCCGACCACACGCTTGATGTAGTTGACGTTCGGGTCGCTCGGGTAGCGGAACACCATGACATCGCCGCGTTGCGGGTCACCGATCTCGATGACCTTCTTGTCGATCACCGGCAGGCGGATGCCGTAGGAGAACTTGTTCACCAGGATGAAGTCGCCCACTTCCAGGGTCGGCTTCATCGAGCCCGACGGGATCTGGAACGGCTCCACCAGGAACGACCGCAGCACCAGCACGATGAACAGCACCGGGAAGAACGACTTGCCGTACTCGACCAGCAACGGCTCCTTGTTCAACTGCTCCAGTACCGCCACTTCAGGCTGGCTGACGCTGCCCTGGTAGGTGGCGATCGCCGCACGCCGGCGCGGCGCTAGGAAGAGCAGATCGATCAGCGCCAACAGCCCACAGACAAAGACTGCAATGACTAGCAACAGCGGGAAATTTAATGACATAGGACCTAGCTATCCAACCTGAGCACGGCGAGGAAGGCTTCCTGTGGAATTTCCACGTTGCCCACCTGTTTCATGCGTTTCTTACCGGCCTTCTGTTTCTCGAGCAGCTTGCGCTTACGGCTCACGTCGCCACCGTAACATTTGGCCAGTACGTTCTTTCTGAGTGCCTTGACCGTGGTCCGGGCAACGATCTGGCCACCGATGGCCGCCTGGATCGCCACGTCGAACATCTGCCGAGGGATCAGTTCCTTCATCTTCTCGGTCAACGCACGACCTTTGTAGTGCGCGTTGTCGCGGTGCACGATCAATGCCAGGGCATCGACCTTGTCGCCGTTGATCAGTACGTCGAGCTTGACCAGGTTGGCCGACTGATAACGATCGAAATGGTAGTCCAGGGACGCATAGCCGCGGCTGGTGGATTTCAGGCGGTCGAAGAAGTCCAGCACCACCTCGTTCATCGGCAGGTCGTAGCGCACCTGCACTTGCGAACCGAGGAACTGCATGTCGCGCTGCACGCCACGCTTCTCGATGCACAGGGTGATGACGTTGCCCAGGTGCTCCTGCGGCACCAGGATGGTCGCGGCGACGATCGGCTCGCGGAAGTCTTCGACCGACGAGATGTCCGGCAGCTTCGACGGGTTGTCGACGTAGATGGTTTCGCCGGTCTTGAGCTTGACCTCGAAGATTACGCTGGGCGCGGTGGTGATCAGGTCCAGGTCGTATTCGCGCTCCAGGCGCTCCTGGATGATCTCCATGTGCAGCATGCCGAGGAAGCCGCAACGGAAACCGAAGCCCAGGGCGTCGGAGCTTTCCGGGGTGTACTGCAGCGACGAGTCGTTCAGGGTCAGTTTCTGCAACGCATCACGAAAATCTTCGAAATCGTCGGAACTGACCGGGAACAGGCCGGCATAAACCTGCGGCTGGATCTTCTTGAAACCGGACAGCACTTCGACTTCAGGGGTCGAGGACAGGGTCAGGGTGTCGCCCACCGGGGCGCCGTGGATGTCCTTGATGCTGGCGATGATGAAGCCCACTTCACCGGCCTTGAGGTCGGTGGTCTGGGTGTGTTTCGGGGTGAAGACACCGACGCTGTCCACCAGGTGGATCTTGCCGGTGGACTTGACCAGGATCTTGTCGCCCTTCTTCACGCGGCCATGACGCACGCGCACCAGGGAGACGACGCCCAGGTAGTTGTCGAACCACGAGTCGATGATCAGCGCCTGCAGCGGTGCGTCGATCTCGCCTTCCGGCGCCGGGATGGTCTGCACCAGGCGCTCCAGCACCTCGTTCACGCCCATGCCGCTCTTGGCCGAGCAGGCCACGGCGTCGGTGGCGTCGATGCCGATGATCTTCTCGATCTCGTCCTTCACCCGGTCCGGGTCGGCCTGGGGCAGGTCCATCTTGTTCAGGACCGGCATGACTTCCAGGCCCTGCTCGATGGCGGTGTAGCAGTTGGCGACCGATTGCGCCTCGACGCCCTGGCCGGCGTCGACCACCAGCAGTGCACCTTCGCAGGCCGCCAGCGAGCGGCTGACTTCGTAGGTGAAGTCGACGTGGCCGGGGGTATCGATGAAGTTCAGCTGGTAGGTTTTGCCGTCGCCAGCCTTGTAATGCAGGGTAACGCTGTGGGCCTTGATGGTGATGCCGCGCTCACGCTCCAGGTCCATGGAGTCGAGGACCTGGGCTTCCATCTCGCGGTCGCTCAGACCGCCGCACATCTGGATGAAGCGGTCGGCCAGCGTCGACTTGCCATGGTCAATGTGGGCGATGATGGAGAAATTGCGGATATGACTCAAATCACTCACGGATCAACACTCAAAAAGGCCGCGGGCCGGACGCCCGCCGAAAAATAGCCGGGAATTGTACCTGATGCCGATGGGTTGTGGGAGATTCCATTCGCCGGCCATCCGGTTGGATAGGCCTGGCCGGCGATGGAGAGAACGCTGAATCAGGGAAGGCGTTCGAACAGCTCAAGGGAGCGGGCTGCCACAGCCGACACAATCGGCATCATCGGAATTCAGGATTCCGGCCGGCGGGAACTCGATCGTCCGCAATTGCTCCATGGCCTCGACCGAGAAGGACTGGTCCTCTGGAATGAACATGAACTTGGAGCCCATTGGCGCATTCAGATCGACCCGCAGAATCGGCATGAACCTGCCGGTGACCTTGAAGTAATCGTTCTGGATGTAGCGAGCGCCCGGGAGACTGTTGGCAGCCGGCACATAGAAAAAGGCCTCGATGGGCAGCTCCGTGGGAATATTCTGGTCCCAGGCCCCAATGATCAGCTCGGTATGGCCCGTAGCCCAGCTCTGCCCCACCCGCACATCGGTGTTGAGCTGAATTTCGGCTGGGGTATCACCAAAGGTACAGCTCGCCCCTGGCGCACCGCCGTACGACGCTCGCCAGCCTGCGACGGTGGTGATGTTCTGCGCCGTGCAGGCCCCCCGGCAACTGTTGGACGTCTGGGAAGTCGCTGCGTTAGCGGGATAGGCGCAGCGAAACCGCACTTGATGATCCGACTTCTTGCCCAGCTCGTGGAAAATCAGACCCGGGCTGCCAACGTTTCTCACGCCATTGTCCGCTCGCACCCAGGCAAACGACACGCCGTCACGGCCGACCGAGTTCGGGCTGGGGTTCCAGGAGTGAAAATTTGCGCCGAAACCGGTACCACGAATGAAGACCCCATTGCAGTGGAGCGCCGATTTATTGTCGAGGCAGGTGCTTTTGGTATCGGCATAACGCCGATTGATGCGGTCGGCGATCTGGTAGCCACTGTAAAGCTGTTCACGAGAGTCGAAGCCCAACGGTTGGGCGTTGCTGTCGGTGGCATCGAGTCGCAGCACCGGCAGCCAGTTGCCCGTCGCCTTGAACCAGGCGTATTGATCGCTCAACGCCGCACGCAGGCCTTCGGGTGTCCGGCGATGGTAGATGGCCTCGACCGGCAATTGTGCTGGCGCAACCGCCCCCCAGTTGCGTACCAGCAACTCCGGAGGACGGTTCATGCCGTCGTCCCCCACCAGTTGATAGTCCTTGCCCTGGCCGCTGGCCGTGAAACGATCCGAAAACAGATAGCCACTGGCTTGCAGCAACGGCGCAGTCGCCACATCGAGCCTGAGGTAATCGAATCGCTCGGCGCCGCGAGCCACCGCATCAGGCCCATGGGACCAGAACGGCGACGGGTCGCTGGCCAGCACCTGCTTGACCATCACCCCGCTGCAGTAATAGGCCGGGTAATGATCGACACAATGTTCAGGCGTGCTGACGTAGGCCTGATTGAACCGCTGCGCCGTTTCAGGCCCACTGATCGCCTGGGCCGGCAAGGCGCCCAGGCCAAGTGACAGACAAAGCGACAGCGCACCGCAGAGTTGCAGCATGAATCCAGGCATCTCGGTTCTCCCGCAGCACGCACCTCTGGGAGGTGCGGCCGGTCGCGAAATCAAGGAAGGTATTGGTCGGGCTTCAGGGCTTGATGCCTGCCACCTGCAGCAAGGTCGCCATGTCCTCGGCGCCAATGACGCCGGAATAGAGGTCGAGGGTAAAGGCGGTGCCAGCCCCCAGGACATCGCCCCACACCGGGACATCGGGCAGATCATCGCGAACCGGCGGGGGATAGAATGTCAGCAGTCGATTGAAGTCCCCGCTGGTGGGCAGCAGGAGTGCCGTCTCGTCGCACAGTTTCCGTGCACCGTCCCAGTCCGCCGCAGGACTCAGGACGTGAAACTCCTTGATGCCCTTGATCACCAGCTCGTAGCTACCGGGCCCCGAGGGGCTGCCCTCGGCATGGATGGTGACCTTGCCGTTGCCCAAAACGGTGACGATGCCGTAATCATCGACCCTGGCCAGCTTTTCATCGCCGCTGCTGTAGCGGGTCGCTCCCGGCATGACCCGCTGTATCCGCGCGAAGTCCGGGATTTTCTCGGGCGGGCGCGCCTCGGAATGGGTATAGAGCACCAGGTAGTTCTGCGGGGAAAGGTCAAATTCGACGGTACCGGCAAAGCCCTGTTCCAGTTTGAAGTCGAGCGATCTCGATGAGCCGATATCACTGACCGTGTATCGCACCCGGACGTCCTTGCCGAGGTTGGCGACCAGGGTGGCCTTGGGAAGCGGAAGCCTGATATCCCGGCCATGGGGTCCCACCGGCCAGGTTATCCAGTAAAGAACCGCTCCGAAGGTGTCCTCCAGATACAGCGTGAGGTCCGAGCCGCCCCACTGCGTGGGCACATTGGTGATATTAGCCATGGTGCCGGTCTCCGGGACTTTGTCCGGGTCCAGCGTGCCATCAACGACGCCATCCACCGCGGGCGCCGGTAAATCCTCTCTGACGAAACTCATGGTCAAGCTCCTGGGTGCACGCACCTGACGCCTTGCAGGCCGCAGGTGCGTGGCTCGGGTTTCGCGTCGAACCTCAGACGCCCTCGGTGGCCTGCAGCGCCGCGGCTGATTCGGCTTGCACCTCCTCGACCGTCATGGCGCGACCGGTGGTGACCTTGTTAGTCAGGTACTGCTGCTGGGAGTCGCTGTCACCGCCCCCGTCGGGTACACCCCAAGTGACCACGGCACCATCTGCGGTCAGCGCGGTAAAGCCATGGGTATTGGCGTAGATCGCCCGGACATTGACCAGCTTGGCCGCGACCTTGGAGGTGTCGCCTCCGGTTGCCGGCGCGCCCCAGGCGACCACGGACCCGTCACGGCACAGCCCCGCGAAGCTCCAGGAACTGCCGACCACCTGGACGATGTCGGAACGGCGAGCGATATCTTCCGGCAGCAGGCCGCCATTGGTGTCATTGCCCCACGCCACCACGTTGCCACTGCTCAGACGGGCGCAGAAGGCATGCCAGGTGCTGGTAATCTCCACCACATTCGTCAGGTTCTGGATGTTGTCGGGAACAACGCCGCCATGGCTTTTGGGGCCCCAGGCACGCACCTGATTGGTGTCCAGCAGCACGGAGAACGCCTGGGCCGTGGCGGCGCCCAACGCCTTGACGTTGGTGAGCCGGGCGATTTCCTCGGTGACATCGCCACCGTAAGCGGCCGCCCCCCAGGCGATCACGCTGGTCGAAGCACCATTACCCGGATCCCGCAGCGCTGCGAAGGCCGCGTAGTTCCCGGTGACCTGGATAATGTCGCTGAAACCTTCCTGGCCGGGCTTGAGCTTGCCGCCGTTGGTGGCATCTCCCCATGCCACCACCTGTCCGTTTGCCCGACGTGCCGCGAACGCCATCGATGCGCCGCACACATCCACATAGTCGTTGTGATTGACGGCGTCGCCCGCGACGGGCACCCCGTGCGTTGCCTTGCCCCACGCGAACAGGCTGCCGTCCTGCTTCAACCCGACAAAGGCGTGGGCATTGCTTTTGACCTGCACGTAACTGCCATTGTCAGTGGGGGGATTGCCACCACTGTCCCCTGTGCCCCAGGTCACGACATAGCCATCGCGTCGACGCGCCGCGTAGGCGTTACTGGTGCACGACACCTCGGCAATGTCGCGGATGGCGATGAGATCGGGAGAAAGCTTGCCACCGTAGCCTTCCTTACCCCATGCCACCATGTCCACCTCACCCGGGCTGCCGGTGGCGCCCTCGTCGCGCATGGCGACGAACGCCGCCAACCCGTTGGCGCTGGTATCAATACCATTACCCACGATATTGGCCGGGTTCAGGACCACACCTTCGTCCTTGCTGCGAACATGCAACTTGAGCCACGGTTTGTTATCGAACCAGCGTTCCTTGGCCGTCCAGACCGTGCTGCCTTCATAGCGCCATTCGGCCAGCAACGGCCTCAGGGTGGTGCGATGGAACGCGCTGAGCATCCGCGGCGCACTGGACGCCCGATAGGTACTGGCATTGAAGCGCGCACCCATCACCAGCAATGGCCCGGCACCGACCTCACGACTCACGGTATAGGTGTTGAAGTTCGATTTTTCCGGCGTGCCGCCCCCGCTCCGGATAATGTCGTACTCAAGCTTGAAGCTGGTACCGGTACTGGCGTTGATCACCTCGTAAGGCACTTTCACGCGTACCGGTTGCCCTGTGCCGCCGACCGGAACCCGGTAAGAAATGGTGGTGCTGCCGCCCTGGGCCGAGCTGGTGATCGTCACCTCGCCCTCGTCACCCTCCTTGAACTGTGCCGACGCATCGATCACCACGGTGGCACCGTTGAGCACATCATCGGGATTGAGCTGATTACCCTCCCCGGCCTCGTCGATCACTGGCAACGGCAACTCGGCGCTTTGCACCCGCAGGTTCAGGGTTTCCGAAGTGCGCCTGGTACCATCGGCACCGAACACCTCATAGGACACCACCACGTTGCCGTCCGCGTTGGCAGCCACGAACTCGTAGCCAACCGTCAGTTCAAAGGGTTTCCCGACGTCTTCCTGGAACACTGGGCGCGTTACGGTCGTGGTGCCGTTCGGTTTGCTGCCGATCCAGTGCACATCGACCTCGTCACCAAACTTGAGATCCGCCTCGACAGGGATGCGCACCGTAGCCCCGCGAATGGCATCCACCGGATTCAGAATGCCATCGTTCGACTCCGGCACTTCTGGCAGGGGCAGTTGCCCTTGCTGGGCCCCGATCTTCAACGTCGTCCGAGCGGATGGGCGGGTAGCCTCGCCGTCTTCGCGAACTTCGTACCAGAGTTCGACCTCACCGCCGAGGTTCTGCCGGATATGCTCGCGGTCCAGCTCGAACACCACCTCGCGGCCAACCGAGAACGGATTGATCTCCATGTGGTCCTCGAAGTGCTCGCCCACCGTGGCACTCCAGAACACGTGAACCCGCTGCCCGTCGGCCATGTTGGGATACGGATCGATCACCAGCTCCAGCCACTCGGGCAGCTCGTCGGGGTCGAGCATGCCATTCTGCGCAGCGGGCCGGGTGTAGGGTGCAGGCAACTGGAACTGAGCCTCGCCCACCATCAGCAGCTCGCGTTCAGACTCGATCGCCACGCCGCCGGAACGACCGATGGTGTAATAGACACTGACTCGCCCGCCCTTGAGCGGGAGGATGTTGCTGGCACCCGGGATGGGGAACGTGACAGGCCGGCCATTCCATCCGGCGCTGAGCTGTTGCCTGTCCTCGTAAAGCAGGGGGTTGCCATCAGAACGGGTGCCCCGCCAGGTCAGCATCACTGAATCGTTAGCTCGCAGGAATTCGATGGGAATGTTTACCGTTGCCTGGGCCAGATCCGGGTCGAGGACACCGCCCTGTGCTTCGAGCACGGTCGGCTTGGGCAACCCGCGCTCGACACCGTGGAAAGTGACCGCTGCCCGCTTCGAAGCCCCCTCGGCGGCGCCGTTTCGCACGACCGAATACGAGGCCGAACCCCGACCGAGCCCCAACTGCCGCAGATCGGCGTTGGGAACAAAAAAGTCCAGCACTTCACGGGACCTGCGCACGGTTTGAGCCGGCAGTTCCACGGTGATCGCCTGGCCTTGCGAGGTGGTGCCTACCCAGGTGAGCGCCACCTCGTCGCCGACCAGCAGGCCGTTGCTCGGGTCGACAATCACCTCGACCAGCAGATCCGCTTCTCCGAGCTTGTCGAGATCGATGACGTCCCAGGGATCGGCATCCGGGTCCGGGTTGTCGATCAGCGGCGAATCGAACATGCCAGTGCCGACTTCCACGTCCACGGTGGTGCGCATGGACCAGACGCGCTGAACGTTCTCCACTTCATCCATCACCTGATAGACCACCACCAGGCCATCGGCGTCGCCTGCATCGAGGATGATGTCTTCGGTAACCAGAATCTCCACGAACCCCGCATCCACCTCTGCCTGGGTGACCAGGTGCTTGACGATCTCGCCGCCCCAACTGAGGGAGATCAGATCGTACTCACGCATGTTTTCATAGCGGCCGATCGTGACGGTGACGCCTTCGCGGGCAATGTCCTCGTCGATGATCGTTCCCGGAGGCAGATCGAGTTCAGGCGCCGCAAGCCCCTCGTGGTTCGGCGTATCGGGCTGTGGGTCGGCCCCTCCGGGAAACACCGTGCGTACCAGCACGTTCAAGCGATCGGAGTTTTCCTTGTTGCCGCTGACGCGGGTGATGCGATAGGTCACCTCGCTGATGCCGTCCTTGATCGCATTACGAGAAATGTTCAGATAGACGTTGTTGCCGATGTCCGCCTCACGCACGGGCGTGGACGCTACGGAGGTGGTTGAGTCCCCCCAGAAAATCTCGATCCAGTCGCCCTCGCGCATGTTGACGTACTGGTACACCACCACCAGCAACCCGGAGGCATCAGAGTCGATCATGCTGTAGTTGACGCCACCATCGACCCCCGGGGTTTCCAGGGGGCCGATCAGACCCGGGATGGAGAGCGGGGCGAGGGCCTTCGGCTGCGGCGCGTTGAACGGCAGTGGCTGCCCGGCTAGGGCTTGATTGGCAATCTTCTCATCGATAGTCATGAGTGCTCTCCTGATCAGGTCAAACCCGTGGATAGGCGTTGGCACCTACGGGGCTGAGATGATTGAAAAGCCAAGGGGAACAGGCCCACAACTGACAAAAATATCAGGTCGCTCCAGCACCTTCGAAAAAGCTCACGCAATTCAGGGCGTTGGCGCGGCCGGCACGACGATAAAAATTTCGCGACGAAAATTCAGCCAAAAAAAAGGGCAGCCCGAAGGCTGCCCTCTCTCTTCGTAGCGGCTTACTCAGCCAGCTTGAAGGTGATGAAGCTGGCACGCCCCTGGCGCAGCACGCGCATGGACACCGAACGGTTCTTCGGCAGCTCCTTGGCGATTTCGGTGAACTCCTTGGCCGAGGTGATCGCCTGGTTGTTCAGGTGGCTGATCACGTCGCCCGGACGCAGGCCGATCATGGCGGCCGGACCATCCTGGACTTCCTTGATGACCACGCCGCCTTTCAGCTCGAGGGTCTTCTTCTGCTCGGCGGTCAGGTCGGACACGGTCACGCCCAGGCGATTGCTGTTGCGCTCGGCGGTACCGCCAGGGGTGGTGGTGACTTCCGAATCGTCATCCGGCAGTGCGCCGATGGTTACGTCCAGGTTCTGGCGCTTGCCGTTGCGGATGATCTCCAGCTTGGCCTTGGCGCCGTCCTTGAGGCCACCGACCAGGTGCGGAAGGTCGGCCGACATGACGATCGGCTGGCCATTCAGGCTGAGGATCACGTCGCCCACCTGCAGGCCGCCCTTGGCGGCCGGACCGTCTTCCAGCACCTGGGCTACCAGGGCACCGGCCGGCTTGTCGAGACCGAAGGATTCAGCCAGGTCCTTGTTCACTTCCTGGATGACCACGCCCAGCCAGCCGCGACTGACCTTGCCGTCTTTCTTCAACTGGTTGGAAACGTCCAGTGCCACGTCGATCGGGATGGCGAACGACAGGCCCATGAAGCCGCCGGAACGGGTGAAGATCTGCGAGTTGATACCCACCACTTCGCCGTTCATGTTGAACAGCGGGCCGCCGGAGTTACCCGGGTTGATGGCCACGTCGGTCTGGATGAACGGCACATAGGTGTCGTTCGGCAGGGTGCGGCCCTTGGCACTGACGATACCCTTGGTCACCGAGTGGTCGAAGCCGAACGGCGAACCGATGGCCAGTACCCATTCACCCACCTTCAGCTTGGACGAGTCGCCCAGCTTCACGGTCGGCAGGTTCTTGCCCTCGACCTTGAGCAGCGCCACATCGGTACGCGGGTCGGTGCCGACCAGCTTGGCTTGCAGCTCGCTGCGGTCGGACAGGCGAACGATGATCTCGTCGGCGTCGGCGACCACGTGGTTGTTGGTCAGCACGTAGCCGTCATCGGAAATGATGAACCCCGAACCCAGCGACTGCGCTTCGCGCTGGCGGTCGCCACCCCGAGGCTGCTGGGGAATGCTGCGCTCGAAGAACTCGCGGAACATCGGCGGCAGGCCTTCCAGGTCAGGCATCTGCCCACCCGCGACACGACGGTCCGGCAGTTTCTGCTTGGTACTGATGTTTACGACGGCCGGCGAAGCCTGCTCGACCAGGGTAGTGAAGTCCGGCAGGGCTTCAGCCTGGGCAGTGGCCATCTGACCGAGCATGAGCACGGCCGCAAACAGCGATAGGTAGGATTTCAAGCGTGGTATTGACATACGGCTCCCGTCACAACGAGCGTGGTTAAGCAGTAGGGACCTGCCAACGAAAAAGGCCCGGCAACAACCCCGAGGGCTGCGACCAGGCCTGAAACATTGGCATTCTTGATGCTGCAACAGCAGAAAAGGCCAGACCTGCGAAGGTCTGACCTATGAACAAATCCGGATGATTTTGCAAACTTGAAGGCTTACCAATCATGTCAGCAACTCTGGGACATGCCTGTCGTCCTTGTCATCCATGTACCTAAACGATCCTTGAAGTCTTTACTGGCTGGCCTGGGCGTCCTGCGGGCGCATCGACAAGGCCACCCGTTCGGCCGTCCCGATGGGGATTTCACCCACCACCGTGACCATTACCTCACCCTTGGGCGTCGTCAACTGCCGCGAGACGGCAACGGTCGGACCAAACTGCAGCCGAGCATCGGAGCCGGCATTCTGGTCCATGGCCTCGAGGAACACCGAGAAGCGGGCCAGGCCATCGTCATACATCAGGCTGCTGACGCTGTGCTTGCCGTCGGCATCCTTGCGCACGCTGCTGTTGACCAGCTCGAAGCCCGGCGGCAGCCAGTCCGAGCGCCAGCCGGCAACCGCCTCATTGACCTGCCCCGCCGCCTCGGCGACCGGGTGGCAATTGGCACTGGGCTTGAGTTCGGCATCGTCAGGCGTGTCGCGGGTATCCAGACGGGTGAACTGGAAGCGCTCCAGCAACTGCTCCTTGTCGTTGATCAACAGGGATTTCAGCGGCAGGGCGGTCTGGCTGTCCAGGTGCAGCTCGAAGGCATAACGGTGCTGGTCGCGAGGACGCAGGGTCAGGATCACCACCTTGCGATCGGCTACCCGGGAGGTGCCTGCGACGCTCAGATCGTACCAGCTCATGAGTTTCAGGGGATCGAGCACCCGCGCCGAAGAGCGCGCCGCGTTGCCCACGCCCGGAATCAGCGCGCCACTGACGCAGCGGGTCTGCCCATCGACACGCACCACTTCCTGGGCCGGGCCGTCGAGCTGGTACAACCGCTCGCTGAGCTTGCCGTCCTGGACGCGATGCCAGATGTCGTGAGTAGAGAAACTACCGTTGCGTTCGTAAACGAAAGTGCCCTGATAACTCTGCTCCTGCTCGGCCTTCGCCAGGCGGTTGAGCCAGTCGGCAGCCTCGGTGGACGAGTTGGCGGCCATCGAAATGGCCGGAATCGTCAGGCAGCCGCTGAACAGGAGCGGTATGAGAGGTAGCGCGCGCATGATCCTCCTTGGGTGTTCCTAGCGGTTTTCCAGGCTGGCGGCACGTGCGTAAGGCAATGCGCTTTCAGTCCCCTTCACGGCAGCTTCCTGGGCATGCTGACGCAGGTAGCCCGGCAGACGCTGGTCCTGCCAGCCGCTTTGGCCCTGCAGAACACCGTTGGCCATAGGGCCGGTAGGCTGCTCGGAACTTTCACTATAGCCTGCCAGAACAGCCGGACCCTGAACCTGCGGTGCCGCCAGCCCTTGCTGGACCGGTTGCTGGGCAGCCAGCTGGGCACCGGTGATCTCGTCCTGGTTGTACAGCCGCACACCTGCCAGCACGGCCAGGGTGACGGAGGCGGCTACCGCCAGGCGACCCACGCTGCGCCATGGGCCGCGAGCGACCTTGACCGGCGTGGCCTCGTCGGCCAGCGCGGCCGAAACGGCCGAGGCGATGTCCAGCTTGGGCATCAGCAGTTCCTTGTGCATCGCTGCACGAGCGACCTGGTAACGCGACCAGGTGGCACGGGTTTCGGCATCGTCGACGGCATTCAATACCCGACGCAACTCCAGTTCGTCCGCTTCGTTATCCATCACCGCGGACAGCGATTCCTGCAAAGCTTCACGACTCATGGCGGTTCCTCTCTTGGCTGTCGCCGCTGTCTCAGGTTTCCTGCAACAACGGCTGCAGGGCTTTGTCTATGGCCTCCCGAGCGCGGAAAATCCGAGAGCGCACGGTACCCACCGGACACTGCATGACGCTCGCAATGTCCTCGTAACTCAGACCATCGAATTCACGTAAAGTTAACGCCGTACGCAAATCTTCTGGCAGTTGCTGGATGGTTCGATGGACAGTGCCTTCGATCTCATCACGCAACAGCGAGCGTTCAGGGGATTCGAGGTCCTTGAGGCCATGATCGCCATCGTAAAACTCAGCATCCTCGGAACTTACATCGCTGTCCGGTGGCCGCCGACCGCGGGACACCAGATAGTTTTTCGCCGTGTTGATGGCAATGCGGTACAGCCAGGTATAGAAAGCGCTGTCACCACGAAAATTGCCAAGAGCACGGTAGGCCTTGATGAACGCTTCCTGCGCAACATCCTGGGCCTCATGGGTGTCGTGCACGAATCGCACGATCAACCCGAGAATCTTGTGCTGATACTTCAGCACCAACAGATCGAACGCTCGCCTGTCACCGCGCTGCACGCGCTCGACAAGCTGCTGATCCTCTTCCTGGGTTAGCATGAACACTCCTCGGTGAACCTGGAGGGGTGCTGCATTGGCCATCGTTCAGGCTTGCATCCATAGACTCGGGCTTTTTGCAAAAGTTCTCCCCCTCCAGAGAAGTTTCCGGCGACCCATGATCGGCTCGCACGAAAGACGCAGCGCGGTCACGGCCGGCTGCGTCGACAAATCAGTTTTCTTCCTTCGGCAACGGCGAAAAACGACCGCTACCCTGCGCCACTATGGCTGCTGGCGTGCAGGCAACCCTCTATGGATATGCATGATTCCAGGAAAGTTCCCACGCATGGCCATCGCAACCGCGTCAGTGAAATGGAAATCCGGGCCTCGGGACTGCTATAAAGGCACCCCACCCTGATTCACGATAGTTTCACAATGCCATGAACGCTTGACCATTGTGCCGATACCACTGCCCTTATACCAGTGTCCTACGTGGTCGCCCCGCGCGGAAATTCCAGACATGAGCCAACAACTACAACATGACGTCCTCGTGATCGGCAGCGGTGCCGCGGGCCTGAGCCTCGCGCTGAACCTGCCGTCACACCTGCGCATCGCCGTTCTCAGCAAGGGCGACCTCGCCAATGGCTCGACCTTCTGGGCCCAGGGCGGCGTCGCCGCGGTGCTGGACGACGCCGACACCGTGCAGTCCCACGTCGAGGACACCCTCAATGCCGGTGGCGGCCTGTGCCATGAAGACGCCGTGCGTTTCACCGTGGAGCACAGCCGCGAGTCGATCCAGTGGCTGATCGACCAGGGCGTACCGTTCACCCGCGACGAGCACGCCAGTGTCGATGACGGCGGTTTCGAGTTCCACCTGACCCGCGAAGGCGGCCACAGCCACCGCCGCATCATCCACGCCGCCGATGCCACCGGCGCCGCCATCTTCAAGACCCTGCTGGACCAGGCCCGCCAGCGGCCGAACATCGAGTTGCTGGAACAGCGCGTGGCCGTGGACCTGATCACCGAGCGGCGTCTCGGCCAGCAGGGCGACCGCTGCCTCGGCGCCTACGTGCTGGACCGCGCCACCGGCGAAGTCGACACCTTCGGCGCCCGCTTCACGGTGCTGGCCACTGGCGGCGCAGCCAAGGTCTACCTCTATACCAGCAACCCCGACGGGGCTTGCGGCGACGGCATCGCCATGGCCTGGCGAGCCGGCTGCCGGGTGGCCAACCTGGAGTTCAACCAGTTCCACCCTACCTGCCTGTATCACCCGCAGGCCAAGAGTTTCCTGATCACCGAGGCCCTGCGCGGCGAAGGCGGACTGCTCAAGCTGCCCAACGGTGAGCGCTTCATGCCACGCTTCGACCCGCGGGCCGAACTGGCGCCACGGGACATCGTGGCCCGGGCCATCGACCATGAAATGAAACGCCTGGGGGTGGACTGCGTCTACCTGGACATCAGCCACGAGCCGGCGGACTTCATCAAAAGCCACTTCCCCACCGTCTACGAACGCTGCCTGACCTTCGGCATCGACATTACCCGCCAGCCGATCCCCGTGGTTCCGGCGGCCCACTACACCTGTGGCGGGGTGATGATCGATCAGGACGGCCGTACCGACGTACCGGGCCTCTATGCCATCGGCGAAACCAGCTTCACCGGCCTGCACGGCGCCAACCGCATGGCCAGCAACTCGCTGCTGGAATGTTTCGTCTACGGTCGCTCGGCCGCCGCCGACATCGTCGCCCAGCTGGATCAGGTGAACATGCCCCAGGCCCTGCCTTGCTGGGATGCCAGCCAGGTCACCGATTCGGACGAAGACGTGATCATCGCGCACAACTGGGACGAACTGCGGCGATTCATGTGGGACTACGTGGGGATCGTGCGTACCAGCAAGCGCCTGCAACGGGCCGAACACCGGGTGCGCCTGCTGCTGGACGAGATCGACGAGTTCTACAGCAACTACAAGGTCAGCCGTGACCTGATCGAGTTGCGCAACCTGGCCCAGGTCGCCGAACTGATGATCAAGTCCGCCATGCAGCGCAAGGAATCCCGCGGCCTGCACTACACCCTCGACTATCCGGACCTGCTGCCGGACGCCCGCGACACTATTCTGCAGCCGCCCACCTTCTGCGGCTGAACTTCAGGCGCAAGCGCAGGCGCCGGTGCTGCACCGGCTCCAGCGCATCGTGACCGATGCACTGGCTGCGAGTGAACCATTGCCCCGGCAGTCGATAACGCAGAATCACCAGGCCCGGCAGCGCCATGCTGTCGCGCCGCAGCTGCACCCCGTGCCAGCCGCGGGCGGCACTCCACAGCTGCCAGCCATGGGCATCGCGGCGCAGGCGGGTGATGGCGCAGGGATGATTGAGCAAGAGTTGCCGGGGAATGACCCAGGCGGCGTGTCCCAGACAAAGAACAACGCCGGACACACAGAGCACCGGCGGCAGCGCCAGCAGCGCAAACGCCATCAGGGCCAGCAGCAGACAGGCGAGATAAGCCGCCAGCAGAAGCCTGGAGCCCTGCCAGCAGCACTCGAAGCGATCACTTGGGCTGGACACGGTCCAGGATGATGCGAACCATGCGTTGCAGCTCCGGGTCTTCGGACTCGGTGCGTTCCATGAACCAGCCGAACATGTCCTGGTCTTCGCAGCTCAGCAGACGTACATACAGCTCGCGGTCCGTCTCGTTCAGGGTCGGGTAGACCTCCTGGGTGAAAGGTACCAGCAGTACGTCCAGCTCCAGCATACCGCGGCGGCTATGCCAGAACAGCCGGTTCAGTTCAGTTTGTTCGACCATGGGGCCCTCCTCGAATAGGCCGCCAGTATACAGACACGCTTACCGATGAGCACACGGCGTTGGTCTAGCGTCGCTACCTATTTTCCGAATGGCACTCTATGATGGCCCCCAGTCTTATTTACCTGCGATGAACCATGGCCGACTCCGCTTTTTTCTGCACCCTGTCCCACGAAGGCGTCCTCGCTGTGCGCGGTTCGGACGCTGGCAAGTTCCTGCAAGGGCAACTGACCTGCCATATCGGTTATCTCGACGAACACACCTCCAGCCTCGGCTCGCGCTGCATGCAGAAGGGCCGGATGCAATCGAGTTTCCGCATCCTGCCCGAAGGCGACGGCTTCCTGCTGGCCATGACCCGCGAACTGCTGGAGCCACAACTGGCCGACCTGAAAAAGTACGCGGTGTTCTCCAAGGCCAGGCTGACTGACGAAAGCGCTGCCTGGGTCCGTTTCGGCGTGGACCACGGCACCGCCGCCCTTGCCGCCCTGGGCCTGGACGTGCCGCAGCAGCCCGGCGCTACCGTTCGCCATGACGGCCTGATTGCCATCAACGTTTCCGCCGACCGGGTCGAACTGTGGGCTCCGGCCGCCCAGGCCGACGCCGTTCGCGAGCAACTGGCCGCCCATCTGCCGCAAGGCGAACTGGACGACTGGTTGCTCGGCCAGATCCGCGCCGGCATCGGCCAGGTCATGGAGCCGACCCGCGAGCTGTTCATTCCGCAGATGATCAATCTGCAGGCCGTTGGCGGTGTGAGCTTCAAGAAAGGCTGCTACACCGGCCAGGAAATCGTTGCCCGCATGCAGTACCTGGGAAAACTGAAACGCCGCCTCTACCGGCTGGCCCTCGATCAGGCGCAAATGCCGGCACCCGGCAGTGAAATCTTCTCGCCGACCCACGCCTCGTCGGTCGGAGAAGTGGTGCTCGCCGCCCGCGGCGAGCTGCTGGCCGTACTGACAGCCGATGCCGTGGAAGACGACAACCTGCACCTGGGCAGCCTCGAAGGCCCCCGCCTGAGCCTGTTGACCTTGCCTTACGAACTGGATCGCGATCGCGAAATCCAGCGCTGAGCCCGCCCTGCCCCGTTGCGCATGACCTCGGGGCCATCCCTGAACGCGGGAGAGAATCACGATGAACACGCTGGCCAAGATGGTGCAAACGCAGTTGCTGGCCGCCATCGACAACGACGACCTGGTCTTGCCGACCTTGCCAGAGGTCGCCCTGAGTATCCGCGAAGCTGCGGAAGACAGCGAAATCAGCGTCAGCACCCTGAGCAAAGTGATCGGCCGTGACGCCGCCCTTGCCGCACGCCTCATCAAGGTGGTCAACAGCCCGCTGCTGCGGGCCATCACTGAAGTCACCGACCTGCAGACCGCCATCACCCGCCTTGGGGTCAACTACAGTTGCAACCTCGCCATCGGCCTGGTGATCGAACAGATCTTTCATGCCCGATCGGAAGTGGTCGAGCAGAAAATGCGGGAAATCTGGGCCAAAAGCCTGGAAGTGGCCGGGATCAGCTATGAGCTTTGCTCGCGCTACACGGAACTCAAGCCCGACCAGGGCGCCCTCGCGGGGCTGGTCCATCAGATCGGCGTGCTGCCGATCCTGACCTACGCCGAGGAGCACAACGAACTGCTGTCGGACCCGGTCTGCCTGAACCATGTGATCGAACAGATCCATCCGGTGCTGGGAGACAAGATTCTCAGTGTCTGGGAGTTTCCGGAGCAACTGGCCGGCCTGCCGGGCGAGGTGCAGAACCTGGACCGCGAGTCGCAGAAAGTGGATTACATCGATATCGTGCAGATCGCCCGCGTGCTCTGCGATACCAGCGGACGGGAGCGGCCGCTGGCGGCACTGCCGGCCTTCCGCCACCTGAACGTGCCGACGGGAAGCCCGGTGCTGGCCGAAGAACTGCTGGATGCACGGCGGATGTTCAGGTGAATCCCGGGGGCGGCCAAGCCGCCCAGTCTTGGGTCATTGCACCGGATTGAAACTGACCCGGACCTTCAGCCCGCCACCTTCGCCATCGTGCAGGCTGATGGCTGCCAGATGCGCCCGACAGATCTCGCCCACGATCGCCAGCCCCAGCCCGGTGCCTTGCGCCCCGCGCCGGTAGAAGCGTTCGAACACCTTCTCACGCTCTTGCGGCGGAATGCCCGGCCCGTCGTCCTCGACTTCCAGTTCCCCTGGCGCATTCACCCGCAAAATCACGTTGCCGCCCTTGGGCGTATGGGCCAGCGCGTTGTCCACCAGATTGCTGAGCAATTCGTTGAGCAGCGTCGGCTCGCCCTTGACCCATACCGGCGCCTCGGCCTCGAGCGCCAGGGAGACGCCACGGGCATGGGCCAGCGGCGCCATCGCCATGCCCAGTTCCCGCGCCAGCTGGCTGAGGTCGAGCAATTGCGCACCGCCCTCGGCGATGGCCCGGGCACCGTTCTCGACCCTGGCCATGGACAGCAACTGGTTGGCCAGATGCGTCAGCTTGTCGGTGCTCTGCGCCGTGGCTTCCAGGGTTTCACGCCAGACCTGCGGCTCCTTCGCCCGCAGGCCCAGCTCCACCCGCGCCTTGAGCGCCGCCAGCGGCGTGCGCAGTTCGTGGGCGGCGTCGGCGATGAACTGCGCCTGACGCTCGAACTGACCGCGCAAACGTTCCGTGAAGTGGTTCAACGCCCCGACCAGAGGCGTCAGCTCGCGCTGCACCTCCACGGAAGGCAAGGGCCGCAAGTCGTCGGGCTGGCGCTCTTCCACCGCGCCGCGCAGGCGCTCGAGCGGACGCAACGCGGCACTGACGGCGAACCACACCAGCAGCAGCGCCCCCAGCGCCAGCATGCCCAGACGCAACAGGGTGTCGGCCATCAGGCTGCGCGCCATGCGCACCCGCGCCTCTTCGGTCTCGGCAACGCGAATTTCGGCCATGCCGTTCATGTTCGGCTCGCTGACCGCCTTGAGCAGGCTCACCACCCGTACGTCCTGGCCCAGGTAACGGGCGTCGTAGAACCGGGCGAGCGCCGGGTAGTCATCAGTGCGCGGCGTCCCCGGCGGCGGCGGTGGCAGGTTCTCGTAGCCTGAGATCAGCCGACGGTGAATGTCGTTGACCTGGTAATAGATACGTCCGGCACTGTCGTAGGCGAAGGTGTCCAGGGCCACGTAGGGTACATCCGCGCTCAGGGTGCCATCGCGCTGGGACAGGCCGGCGGCAATAGTCCGCGCCGAAGCCAGGAGCGTGCGGTCGTAGGCGGTGTCGGCGGCTTCGCGACCGTTCCAGTAGGCACTCAGGCCGCTGGCGATCATCAGCACCACCAGCAGCAGCGCCAGGTTCCATAACAGTCGCCCACGCAGGCTGCCGGCGTCACGCATCACGATGCTCGAGCAGGTAGCCCAGGCCGCGGAACGTGACGATGGCCACGGCATGACCATCGAGTTTCTTGCGCAGACGGTGGACGTAGATCTCGATAGCGTCGGGGCTGGCCTCTTCGTCCAGGCCGAACACCTGGGAAGCCAGTTGCTCCTTGCTCATCACCCGGCCGGGACGGGCGATCAGGGCCTCGAGCACCGCCTGCTCCCGAGACGTCAGCGTCAGCAGCTCATCGCCGAGGGTGAAACGCCGGGTGTCGAGATCGTAGACCAGCGGGCCGCAGCGCTGCTGGCGCTCGCCGCCGAGCACGCTGCGTCGCAGCAGGGCCTTGACCCGGGCTTCCAGCTCGGTGAGTTCGAAGGGCTTGGCCAGGTAGTCGTCGGCACCGAGGTTGAGGCCATGGACCCGGTCCTTGACGTCGCTGCGGGCCGTCAGCATCAGTACCGGCAGGTTCTTGCCCCGTGCCCGCAGGCGCGCCAGCACCTCGAAACCGTCCATGCGCGGCAGCCCCACGTCCAGCACCGCCACGGCGTAGTCTTCACTGGCCAGGGCGAGGTCGGCGGCCACGCCGTCATGCAGCACGTCCACCGTAAGACCCGTGCTTTTCAGGGCCTGGGCCACGCTTTCGGCCAACTGCAGATGGTCTTCGACGAGCAGCACTCGCATCGGTTTCTCCCGGTCGCATCGCGTTCAGTGGCGCGGAGTTTACAGAGGAAGCGCCCCCTGTGAAGCCGCGCGGCGAATGAAAGTGAATTGAAAGGTTAGCGAAAGGTTGAGCCCCTAGCATCCGTTCACGGCCCTTTCCGGGAGCCGTAGAAACGAACCGAAGCGTTCGATCCGATAAGAACAATAAACGGGGTTACTCCACAGATGCTGCCAGCCCAGCCGCAGGCGTACGCGCCTATCCGTCGTACTTTCTCCCGCCCGACCTCTCTGGCCAGCGCCATCGCCCTTTGCAGCGTTGCACCGCTCAGCCAGGCTGACTTCATCAAAGACAGCAGCGCCACCTTCGAAACCCGCAACATGTACTTCAACCGCGATTTCCGCGACGGCACCAGCGCGCAGCAGTCCAAGCGCGACGAATGGGCCCAGGGCTTCATGCTCAACCTGGAATCCGGCTACACCGAAGGCACCGTGGGCTTTGGCGTCGATGCCCTGGGCATGCTCGGGGTCAAGCTCGACTCCAGCCCGGACCGCACCGGCACCGGCCTGCTGCCGACCCACGACGACGGCCGCGCCGCCGATGAATATTCCAAGCTGGGCCTGACCGGCAAGGTGAAGATCTCCGCCACCGAGCTGAAGATCGGCACCCTGATTCCGGAGCTGCCAACCCTCAAGCCCAACGACGGCCGTATCCTGCCGCAGACCTTCGAGGGCGGCCTGCTGACCTCGAAAGAACTGAAAAACCTGACCTTCACCGGCGGCCGTCTGGAGAAAGCCAAGGACCGCGATGACACCAACAAGGAAGACATCGCGCTGAACAACAAGAACAGTCGCTTCCTCGGCACCGTTGCCGGCAACCACTTCGACCTGGCCGGCCTGGACTACAAGTTCACCGACCGCATCACCGGCAGCTACCACTTCGCCCAGCTCGACGACGTCTACCGCCAGCACTTCGCCGGCCTGGTGGCGACCCAGCCGTTCGGTCCGGGCACCTTCGGCGCCGACCTGCGCCTGGCGATCAGTGACGACCAGGGCCAGGCCCGCGGCGGCAAGATCGACAACACCTCCCTCAACGGCATGCTCAGCTACGGCCTCAATGGCCACAAGTTCAGCGCCGCCTACCAGAGCATGTCCGGCGACAGCGCCTTCCCCTACGTGGATGGCTCCGACCCGTACCTGGTCAACTTCGTCCAGATCAACGACTTCGCCGGGGCCGACGAGCGCTCCTGGCAAGTGCGTTACGACTACGACTTCGCCAAACTCGGCATTCCAGGGCTGAGCTTCATGACCCGTTACGTCAACGGGGACAACGTCAGCCTGGCGAACGGCAGCGAAGGCAAGGAATGGGAACGCAACACCGAGCTCAAGTACGTGGTGCAGAGCGGTGCGTTGAAAAACGTCGCTGTCCGCTTGCGCAACGCCACCTACCGCTCGAACTTCGCCCGCGACGCGGACGAGGTGCGGGTGCTGGTGAGCTACAGCGTTGCCTTGTGGTAATCCGCCTATAACAACTAAAGCTACGGAGACTGACGATGTCTTTTTCACTACGCCAAATCGCAATCGCTACCGGCTGCCTGCTGCTGGCCGGCCAGGTACTCGCTGCCGAACCGAAACGCCCTGAATGCATCGCCCCGGCCTCGCCGGGCGGTGGTTTCGACCTGACCTGCAAGCTGGTGCAAAGCGCCCTGGTCAACGAGAAGATCCTGACCAAGCCGATGCGCGTCACCTATATGCCCGGCGGCGTTGGCGCCGTGGCCTACAACGCGGTGGTCGCCCAGCGTCCGGGCGACGCCGGGACGCTGGTAGCCTGGTCCAGCGGCTCGCTGCTGAACCTGGCCCAGGGCAAGTTCGGCCGCTTCGACGAAAACGCCGTGCGCTGGCTGGCGGCGGTGGGCACCAGCTACGGTGCCATCGCAGTGAAAAACGACTCGCCCTACAAGACCCTCGACGACCTGGTCGCGGCCTTGAAGAAAGACCCGAGCAAAGTGGTGATCGGCTCCGGCGGCACCGTCGGCAGCCAGGACTGGATGCAGACCGCACTGATCGCCAAGGCCGCCGGCATCAACCCGCGCGACCTGCGCTACGTCGCCCTGGAAGGCGGCGGCGAGATCGCCACCGCGCTGCTGGGTGGCCACATCCAGGTGGGCAGTACCGACATCTCCGACTCCATGCCGCATATCCAGAGCGGCGACATGCGCCTGCTGGCGGTGTTCTCCGAGCAGCGCCTGGACGAGCCGGAAATGAAGAACATCCCCACCGCCAAGGAACAGGGCTACGACATCGTCTGGCCGGTGGTGCGCGGCTTCTACGTCGGGCCGAAGGTGAGCGACGAAGACTACGCCTGGTGGAAGGCCTCCTTCGACAAGCTGCTGGCCTCCGAGGAGTTCGCCAAGCTGCGTGACCAGCGCGAGCTGTTCCCGTTCGCCATGACCGGCGACGAGCTGGACACCTACGTCAAGAAACAGGTCGCCGACTACAAGGCACTGGCCCGGGAATTCGGGTTGATCCAGTAACCGCCATCGCTGGCAAGCCAGCTCCCACAGGCTGTGTGGGAGCTGGCTTGCCAGCGATGAGGCCCTCACTGAAATCACCCTTCCCAAGAGGATTTCCTGATGATCCTGCAACGCCTCTTCGCCCTGACCCTGCTGGCGGTCTGTGCCGCCCTGGCCGTGATGGCATGGCCCTACCAGGCCGCCTTTTCCTACGAACCGGTCGGCCCCCGCGCCTACCCGCTGTTGATGCTGGGCCTGCTGAGCCTGGCCCTGCTCTATCTGGCCCTGCGTCCCACGCCCATCGTGCGCGGTGAGGACGAGCCCGAACTGGACCGCGAAACCCTGAACAAGATCGGCGTCTGCGTCGGCTTGCTGCTGGTGTTCGCCGCCACTTTCGAAACCCTCGGTTTCATCGTCAGCAGCATCCTCATCGGCGTGCCGATGGCGCGGCTGTACGGCGGTCGCTGGCTGCACAGCGCGGTCATCGTCGGCTTCATGAGCATCGCCCTGTACGTGCTGTTCGACCGGGTGATGGACGTTCCACTGCCCCTTGGCCTGCTCGACGTTCTGGAGAATTGACATGGATACCTTGAGTTATCTGGGCCAGGGCTTCGGCGTGGCCCTCAGCCCGTACAACCTGGTCACCGCCCTCACCGGCACGCTGATCGGCACCGTGGTCGGCCTGCTGCCGGGCCTCGGCCCAATCAACGGCGTGGCCCTGCTGATCCCCATCGCCTTCGCCCTCGGACTGCCACCAGAGTCGGCGCTGATCCTGCTGGCGGCGGTCTACCTGGGCTGCGAATACGGCGGGCGGATCAGCTCGATCCTGCTGAACATCCCTGGCGAAGCCTCCACCGTGATGACCACCCTCGACGGCTACCCGATGGCCCGCCAGGGCCTGGCCGGCGTCGCTCTGTCGCTGTCGGCCTGGAGTTCGTTCATCGGTGCCTTCATCGCCACCTGCGGCATGGTGCTGTTTGCCCCGCTGCTGGCGAAATGGGCGATTGCCTTCGGGCCGGCCGAGTATTTCGTGTTGATGGTGTTCGCCATCGTCGCGCTCGGCGGCATGGCCGGCGACAAGCCGCTGAAGACCTTCATCGCTGCACTGATCGGTCTGTTCCTGTCGGCCGTCGGCATCGACGCCAACAGCGGTGTGTACCGTTTCACCGGTGACAGCGTGCATCTGGCCGACGGCATCCAGTTCGTCGTGCTGGTATTGGGCCTGTTCTCCATCAGCGAAATCCTCCTGCTGCTGGAAAAGACCCACCACGGTCACGTCGCGGTGAAAGCCACCGGACGCATGCTGTTCAACATCAAGGAAGCGGCCTCGGTGTTCGTGGTCAACATCCGTTGCGGCCTGCTCGGCTTCTTCATGGGCGTGCTGCCGGGTGCCGGCGCAACCCTGGCCAGCGCCGTGGCCTACATGACCGAAAAACGCCTCGCCGGTACCAGCGGCAAGTTCGGCAAGGGTGACGCCCGCGGCCTCGCCGCACCGGAAACCGCCATCGGCGCGTCCTGCTGCGGCGCCCTGGTGCCGATGCTGACCCTCGGCGTACCGGGCTCGGGCACCACCGCGGTGATGATCGGCGCCCTGACGCTGTACAACATCACCCCTGGCCCGATGCTGTTCGAACAGCAGCCGGACATCGTCTGGGGCCTGATCGCTTCGCTGTTCATCGCCAACATCATGCTGGTGATCCTGAACATCCCGATGATCCGCATCTTCACCCGCATCCTCGCCGTGCCGAACTGGGCGCTGGTGCCGGTGATCGCGATCATCACCGCGATCGGCGTCTACGCCGTGCATGCCACCACCTTCGACCTGTTCCTGATGGTCGGCATCGGCATCATGGGCTACATCCTGCGCAAGCTGGACTTCCCGCTGTCGCCGATCCTGCTGGGCTTCATCCTCGGCGGCCTGATGGAACAGAACCTGCGCCGCGCGCTGTCGATCTCCAACGGTGCGCTGGACATTCTCTGGTCGAGCCCGATCAGTGTCGCGGTGTGGACCCTGACCGTGCTGATGCTGACCCTGCCGCTGATCCGCATCTGGCGTCGCCGGGCCCTGCAGCGTCGCGCCCTGGCCGATGTCTGAGTCGTCGTTCAGACAATGGTGGGCAACCCCGCTGGTCGGCCTGGCCGGCGGGTTCGCGGCCAGCGCCGTCGGCTGGCCGTTGCCGTTCATGGTCGGTTCATTGCTGGCGATCATCCTGGTGCGCTGCCTGACGCCCTGGCAACTGGCGGAAATCCCCGGCGGGCGCAAGTGCGGGCAATGGATCGTCGGCATCGGCATCGGCCTGCACTTCACACCCCATGTGGCCGAGCAGGTCGCCAGCCATTTCGGCCTGATCTTCTTCGGCGCGCTGATCACCAGCTTTTCCAGTGTGGTCGGCGTCTGGCTGTTGCGGCGTACCGGTGAAGACCGCGCCACCGCATTCTTCTCCAGCATGCCGGGCGGTTCCGGCGAAATGGTCAACCTCGGCGCACGCAACGGCGCCAACCTCAGTCGCGTGGCGGCCGGGCAGAGTCTGCGGGTGCTGGTGGTGGTGCTGTGCGTGCCGGCAGCGTTCAAGTACCTGCTCGGTGACGGCGTACCGATTTCCCATGCGGGTGCGGTGAACTGGGGCTGGCTGGCGGTGCTGTTCCCGGTCGGTGCGCTGGTGGCGTGGCTCTGGCAACGCCTCAGGCAGCCCAATCCCTGGCTGTTCGGCCCGCTGCTGGTGGCGGGTGTCGCCAGCATCGGCTGGAACCTGCACCTGGGCATGCCCGATGGCGCCAGCCAGATCGGTCAATGGCTGATCGGCGCGGGCCTGGGCTGCCACTTCAACCGCGCCTTCTTCCGCCGTGCGCCGTCATTCCTGGCCCGCACCCTGGCGGCGACGGTGCTGACCATGGTGATCGCCGCCGTGGCCGCACTGGCGCTGAGCGCTGCCACTCACCTGGACCTGCGCTCCCTGACCCTGGGCATGATGCCCGGCGGTATCGCCGAAATGAGCCTGACCGCAGAAACCCTGCAACTGTCGGTACCGCTGGTAACGGCATTGCAGATGATGCGGCTGCTGTTCGTGCTGTTTCTGGCCGAGCCGTTGTTCCGGCACTGGAACCCGGACGCGGAACGCCCTTCCTCCGAGCCATGAAAAAAGCCCGGGCAATGCCCGGGCCAGGTCCCCGCCCCTGAAACGCTTACCAGAAGTAGCGCAGCCCGACGTTCATGCTGTAAGGCATCTCGATGCTTTCGCCATGGCTGTACTCGAAGTCGGCGTGAACCTGGAAGTCCTTCGACAGCGACAACGCGACACCCGCGCCCAGCTCGCCACGAGAGCCGGAGAGGTCGTTGTTGAAGCTGTTGTCGTTCACCTGGACTTCGTTGTTCTTGACGAACTCGTGGGCCAGCGCAGCCTTCAGGTACGGCTGGATGATGCGACCCTCGCCGAGATCGAAGGTCTTGCCGACCGTGGTGCCGACCTTGCCCAGCAGCGAGCGGGTGGCATCGCCTTCGGCGCGCATCCCGTTATCGAGGCTGTAGTCCTTGGACTGGATCACGGTGCCGGCGATCTGCACATAGGGCTCGACGAAGAACCCGTCGTTCAGTTTGATGTGCCGCCCCACTTCCACCGAGCCGCCGATACCATGGTTGTTGTAGTCGCCCTTGGCCCGCTCGCCGTCGCTCAGGCCGACCTTGGCGGTGGTCTGGTAGCGGTTGTACTTGATCACGGTGTCAACGTAGTAACCGGTCTTGGCATCCAGCCAGGTGGCATAGCCACCGAGGTAGTAGCTGTCGATGGTACCGGAGCTGCCGTAGTTCAGGTTCAGGTCGGATTTGCTGTAGCCGGCCAGCGCACCGATCAGCCACTGACCATCGCCGTAGGGCAGCGGCGCGTCGGCGCCGAACGACATGCCTTGCTGGTTCTGGGTGTAGCCCACGCCGGAGGCCGCGTCGGCGACGTTGTGCTGGCTGCCGTGGGCCCGCATCCAGACGCCGCTGCTGCGGCCTTCGCTGTAGCGCAGTTCGCCCATGCGGGTACGCAGGGTGGT
This sequence comes from Pseudomonas sp. TUM25319, assembly GCF_056388475.1. Lineage (NCBI taxonomy): Bacteria > Pseudomonadati > Pseudomonadota > Gammaproteobacteria > Pseudomonadales > Pseudomonadaceae > Pseudomonas > Pseudomonas sp. TUM25319. The sequence continues at coordinate 5,721,195 of NZ_CM150751.1, forward strand.
GAGCTCGCCGTAGAACACGGTCGGGGCAACACCGAACAGCGCCATCACCGTCTTGGTGCCGGGGCTGATGGTGCGGGTTTCCGGATCGAGGAACCAGTCGTCGCCTTCTTTCTTCAGGCCATAGGAATAGGCGCCCTGATCCACCGAACCGCCCACCAGGCTGAACAACGCGTCACCGCCGCCGGTGTGCACCACCTGTAACGGGACGCCGGCCGCCGGGTCGGTACCGCTGGCGCTGATCAGCAGCTCATGGTTGCCGGTGGCCTCGCCGGTGATGTTTAGGAAGTCGGTTTCGTTGGTGGCAAAGTTCGACCCCATGACGAAGGTGCCGTTGCCCGACAGCGTCTCGAGGTTGAGGGTGTAGAACGAGTCGGTATCACCCAGGGTCACGCGGCCACCGTTCATGCTGAGGTTGGTCACGCTGCTGTCGCCGGTCATCATCCAGTGCGAGGTGCTGTCGATGCTCGCGTCCTGGACGTTTTCCAGGCGCCCGGTGAAGAGCGAGCTGTTGTTCAGCGCAAGCGATGCGGTACCGCCCTGGGCAACGATCAGGTCGCCGGTCATCCGGCCGTTGTCGAAGGTAAAGTCACCGGTGCTGGTGTCCGAGACGTTGAGGTTGCCGGTGAGGTCGCTTTGCGAGACACGCACATTGGCCGTCGAGCCACTCAGCACGTCGATGAGGGTGCCGTTGCCGCCGGTGAGGGTGGTGCCGTTGAGGATGTCGATATCGGAGACACCGCCGTTGATCAGCTCAATGGCCGAGCCCGTCTGGCCAGTGACCTGTGTGCCATCCAGGACCAGATCGCCGCTGTTCGCCCCGCGACGAATGCTGATGCCCTTGTCCCCGCCGGTGATGCTGCCGCCCTGGGCGTGAATGGTACCGGAGAACGAAATCAGCCCCACGCTATTGGCGGCTGTTCCGGTCAGTGTGGAGTTGACCATGATCAGCGTACTTTCGCTCGTCACGGATGCTCCGGCGGGGCTACCGCTAATACTGCTGTCGGTGACCCGTCCCACGGCGCCTTCACCCGTGCTGAGGGTAGTAAGCGCCAGGCCTCGGTTGTTGATGCCAGTGATTTGGGATCCCGACAGGTTTAGCGTGGAACCGGCAATATTGACCGTCGCGACGCCGGGGGCCGAACTCACCACAGAACCACCCGTGAAGTTTACGGTAGAACCGTTCCTGGCATTAATAGTATCAGTAGTGGCACCCTGTGCATTCAATACCGCGGCATTGGTCAACTCATAACTATCGACCGGGGTCGTCGAATCAATGTCCAGAGTCACACCGTCAAGTAACGCTGCAGCAACTGGGTGACTGTGCAGGAAAAGAGGGACCAATAAAGCCCAGGGCGCAACACGAAGGATACGCTGCCCGTTCATTCCAATCTGAGTAGCCATAAAATAATCACCTACGTTGGTTATCTTGAAGTCTCAGCAACCACAGAAAAACTCTCCGAGAACCTGATTTTTTGGAAAACGTAGACTAGTGAACGTCCTACAGATCGTATGTAGGAATATTCCACAGCACCGATAAGAAAAATCATCTGGCTATCTAGACAAGCAACACGTGTGAAGTAGCCCGGAACCGAAGTTCCGGGCTTTTATCGCGCTCGGGCCACTCAGGCCGGATCGTCGTCCGGACATACCGGACGGCCAGTTCCCGGTCTGTGACGGCTGTAGCGCACGAACGACTGGTCTGAACTTCCGTGCACATCGCCTCGCTGCAATGTCCACTCGACAACAATGCAACCCTCGGTGAGGTCAGAGATATGTGGGCCCCACCACACTTTGATCACCGCAGCGCCCGCTGCCGCTTCAATCGCCGTAACCTCGTGCGGGAATTTCATGCGGGTGGATTCGAGTGGATCGGTTGGCACGGTCGGGTGGGTCGGTGGCACCACGGTAGGGTCAAGCACCCAGTTCAGTTCGACCAGATCACCTGCCTCGAAGTCGGGATAGGCCAGCCTGACATTGACACCGTTGAGCCACGGTTCATTGACGCAGTTGATGATGTTGAGGTTCACGTTGCGGTCAGGGAACACCGCAACGGGCAAGGCCTCCAGGTTATGCACCGTCACCAGGACTGGCGTGTCCGGCGATTGCTGGACGTTTTCCGGCTTGCCGTCCGGGAAGATGCGATAGAACGCATTAATGGTCCCGTTGCCCACGGTCTGGATGAGGTCCCAGGGCACATCCACCGTAATCTCACCCTTATCGATATCGGCCTGGACAAGACTTCTGGCCCCGAGGGAGTTGGCGAGACCGCCATAGAAGGTTTCGATCATCTCCCCGACATTCACCGGTGTGTAGAGCGGCACCGTGATGGTGGCATCCTGGTTTTTGTCGGCCGGCGCGATGATGTTGTCCACGCCCGTGAAACTGACCAGCACCAGTGGATCGAGCTTCGGATTGACGATTTCATCCGGCACGTCCGGATCTGGTCCTACCCTTTCCAGATCCACCGTTACAGTCACTGACGGTGAGTCATATTCTCTTCCGTTGCGGCGGACCTGATATAACACCGTGGCGGTGTAGGTTTCACCGGGGACTTTGATGATGCTCAGCGGCACCTTGACCGCCGGCGTGGGATAGAGGATGACGTCCGTGTCCACGCCCTCCCATTTCACCGCGACATAGTCACCGCTCGTGTGAGAGTCAAAATCATGCTGCACAATCACACCATCACGAGCATCCCCCAGGGTGATATCCGGACCTTGCGGGATGATCGGCGCTCTGAGTACCGGCGCAGCGGATTTGGCGAAATAAACCAAGGTATCCAGCGACTTGACCGTGCGATTGCCCGCACGATCGTAAAGGTAATAGTCCAGTCTAAGCGTGCCTTCCGGTAACCGGGCGAAGTCAGCGGCGGGGATGGTGACCTGATTGTCGGCGGGCGCATCCTGCTCGGTGATGAACGGCAGGGAATTGATATAGAAGCTGAACGTGTCTCCGATCCGCGGATCTTGCCAGGCAGGCAAGGTGAACGTGACGCCGCCGTTCTGGTCCAGGTATTCCTGGGTGATCTCACCGTTTGGCAGGTCTTCGGGCAATAGCGGCCTGTTCGGCTGTAGGTGCAGGTTGGGCGCGAGGATATCGACGAAGAAGGGCAGGTCTGGGCCTGGCAGTGGATTACCGGTGTCGTGGCCTTGTACCTCCCATTTGACCTTATGCTGACCGTGATCGAGCCGCAAATCCCCGAGCGCTAGCGTTACATTTTCGGGATCGAAGCCAGGCCGGACGGTAAGTTGCGGGAGTGTCGGAAAAAGATTGTCGTCCAACGCAAAATAAATGTCGTAGCCCGGTTCATCCATCGGCTCCCAGGGCGAGAGCGTGAAGGTAATTCCGGTGGGCAGCTCGCTTAGGGGGAGCAGATTGTCCTGCCCATCGCCAACGTCGGGCAATGTATTGACCGGTACCAGCGGATCCTGCTGGCTCACCTCCGACAAGGGGACGCCCTGCATGAGTGCCCGGCTGGCGTTCATGCGCTCCTTGATCCTGTCAGTGCTCTCTTGCAGGCTACGCAGTGCGAGCATTTTTTTCATGTCCGGGGACAGTTTCTCGATATCGTTCATGATCGAGACTCCTTGTTTCCAATATTGATGTTTGGCCTTCTTCTGGCCGAAGACCGTCCCGGGAAAAAATTCATCCCGTCGTGTTACTTGCGAATCTACAACCCAGATTTTTTAAAGCGGGCCATCTCTCGAAAGCACGATGAATGGCCGGATGTGCTGGTCAGTTATTGTCGGAACAGGTCATCGATACTATTCATCCCTATCGCTCCTTGAATAATCCGGGTGACGTTATTGCTGATCCCGATGCGGTGAACTGTTGTGTTCAGTAAATTCCAATTTTCAGGAATGCGCACCTGACAAAAATATCAGGTACCGTCATTTTTTCGATCCGTTCGTCCCGTCGCAGGGCTTCGTATTGCCGGGAACTACCAGGGAAATCCGCACGACCTTGAGCGGCGCGATACCGGGGGTGCCGTCCAGTTTGGTCAGGCGATAGCCGACATTGGCCGAACCGTCTGCCATCTGCAGTGGCAGCACCAGTTCGGTGAAACGGTCCATCACCAGGATCACGCCGTCCACGGCTTCGGCGGCGGTCAGTGTGTGGGGCGCAAAGAACACGGTTTCGGTGATGGGGTCTTCCCCCGTGGTTGCCCTGCACAATTGCCAGCTCATCTCGATCAGGTCACCGGCCTGCAGCAACGCGGCATTGCCCGGAATTTTCACGCGGATGCCGTTCCAGGGCTCGTTCTCGCAATTGATCCAGTTCCACAGCGACGCATCCGGCAATGAAGGCGGCTCGAGGCCTTCCACCGGACGTACCGCCACGCGCACCAGCGTGTTCCCGGAGCGCTGACGATTGACGCCGTTGGAGACCCAATAAAAGACCGGCAACTGCGGATTGTTGCCCACGGAATCGATGATGTCCCAGGGCACTTCGAACCAGACCTGCTGACCCGGCAGATCGGTGGCTTGCACGCGATAAGTCGCCGCGACCTGGGGATGATCGCCCCAGTGCAGCTCGAGCACTTCGCCGGCACGAGGATTGCCATAGAGTTCGAGCGCTACCCGCGCATCATTGCCCATGTCGGGACCGATCAGCACGTTGTCGCCTGTCAGCCCCTTGACCACCAGCAGATCGAGGTTCGGGTTGATCGGATCCGGCCCTACCGGATCCGGCCCGGCGACCGTGAGATCGACGGTAAAGGAGGTCAGCGGTGAGTCCTTGCCGGATCCTGTGCCGCGCTGCCAACGGTACTGCACATTACCCGGCACCGGTGCAGCGAAGCCGTCCGCCGAGAGGATGGCCCACGCCACCGGCACGGTTTGCGGCCAGGTCGGCGCGGGCGGCAGGGTGATCGTCGGCAACTGCCTGCCGTTCCACCAGGTCTGCAAGGTGTCCCCGCCCGCCGCATCGATGATCGGGCCTATTTCAACCACCACGCCCGTCCGGGCATCACCCAGGTCGATCAGCTTGTCGACGGTAGCCAGAGGCACCACCGGCGCCGGGAACTCATCGGGCACCGCCGGCAGGTCGATGACATCGATGGGCACGATGCGCGAAGGCGGGTTGCGGTTGCCTGCGCGATCGGACAACACGTAATAGCCGTTCAGCTCGCCATTGCCCTTTTCACGCAAGGTGTCGCCCGAATAGGCGAACGCGATGGGCGTACCCGGCGCGGCATGAGGCTCGGTGATGACCAGCGAACCCACCGGCTCGGTGTCGAACGGCGTTCCCCAGTAGAAATACACCGTATCGCCGACCTCCAGATCAGACCAGCGAGGCACCTCCACCGCCAACTGATCGCCATTGCGCGCCAGCCACGCTTCGGTCACGCCGTCGCGAATCACCTCATCCGGAAAGATCAGCGCCTCGCCGGGGTTGTTGCTATTGGGCGCACGGTGGTCGATCTCGATGCGGATCGGGTCGGAATCGACGGAGTTGCCCGAGTCAGTGTGCAATTGATAATGCAACGACACGTAACGGGGAATGTTGAACTGTTCCTCGGGCACGCTGAAGAACAACGGGAAGTCGGCGTCTGCATCGAAGGGCGGCTCAAGACGGAGCGTGTCAACCACCTGATTCTCATTGAGGATCAGTTGCACATCGACCCAAAAGGTGGAGCCGTTTTCTTCCTCGTAGCCACCCCAGGCCTCGGCGATTTCCACACGCAGGGGCTGCCCCTGGAACTCGACCGGTACCAGCCAGGCATCGTCACCCGGAAGTGGCGCCAAGGCATCGGGAACGGTCGGGGCAGGGAAGGAAAGCGTCTGCGCGCAGCTTTCACAACAGGTTTTTCCGGACATGAGCGTATTCTCCCAAGTTCACCTGCGGCCCTTGTAATCAGGCTCAAGGGCGCAGGAATGAAACGACTTGGGTTATTTAATACTCATGACTGGTAGCGCGAAACTGACAAAAATATCAGGTACCGCACGATTTACAGCGCAGGAATCTGCCAGTCGATGGGGGTCAATCCTCGCTCCTCGAGGAACTTGTTGGTGCGACCGAAATGCCCGCAACCGAGGAAGCCACGGTACGCGGACAGCGGCGAGGGGTGCACCGACTTGAGAATCAGGTGACGAGTGCCATCGATCAGCTTGCTCTTGCTCTGGGCGTGGGAGCCCCACAACAGGAACACCACGTCGGAGCGCTGCTCGCTGACCACCTGGATGATGCGGTCGGTAAAGAACTGCCAGCCCTTGTTGGCGTGCGAAGCCGCGTTGGCCCGCTCGACCGTCATGGTGGTGTTGAGCAGCAGCACGCCCTGGTCGGCCCAGTGTTGCAGGTAGCCGTGGCGGGGAATCTCGATATTGAGGTCGCGGTGCAACTCCTTGTAGATGTTGACCAGCGAAGGCGGCGTCGCCACACCGGGCTGCACCGAGAAGCACAGGCCATGGGCCTGGCCCGGGCCGTGGTACGGATCCTGGCCGAGGATCACCACTTTCACCTGCTCCAGCGGCGTGGAGTTCAGGGCATTGAAGATCAGCGGGCCGGGCGGGTAGATCTCCTTGCCGGCGGCTTTTTCCTGACGCAGGAACTCGCGCAGGTCATGCATGTAGGGCTGGTCGAATTCAGCGCGCAGCGCTTCCTTCCAGCTGGGTTCGAGCTTGATACGGTCGTCGTCGGTCATGGGGTTATCCGTTGCACAGTGGGGCGGACACTAGGAAAGCTGCCCCCGCTTGTCAATCGGCGCGACCGGCGGGCGGCACGATCGGCGCCAGCGACCATACTTGTCGGTTCAACCCGTGCGAGGTCGCCCATGGCTGTGCAGTTCGAAGTTCTCACCGGTGTCGATGGCGCGCGCCTCGGCATCGCCACGCTCGATGCTCCTTCGAGCCTCAATGCGTTGTCGCTGCCGATGATCGAGCAGTTGAGCCTGCACCTGCACGCCTGGGCCCAGGATCCGGCGATCGTCTGCGTGCTCCTGCGCGGCAACGGTGCCAAGGCGTTCTGCGCCGGTGGCGACGTGCGCAGCCTGGTCGAGGCTTGCCGCGCCCATCCCGGCGAGGTGCCGCCGCTGGCGGCCAGCTTCTTCGCCGCCGAGTACCGGCTCGACCACGCGCTGCATCACTATCCCAAGCCCTTGCTGTGCTGGGGCCACGGCCATGTGCTCGGTGGCGGCATGGGCCTGCTACAGGGCGCCGGGGTGCGGATCGTCACCCCGTCCAGTCGCCTGGCGATGCCGGAGATCAGCATCGGCCTGTATCCGGATGTCGGTGCCAGTTGGTTCCTTGCCCGCCTTCCCGGGCGGCTTGGCCTGTTCCTCGGCCTCACCGGCGCACCGATCAATGCCCGCGATGCCCTCGACCTGGGCCTGGCCGATCGCTTCATGGGCGAGGCCCAGCAGGACGAACTGATCGACGGTCTGTTGCAACTGAACTGGCAGGAACAGACCGCCATGCAACTCAACAGCCTGCTCAAGGCGCTGGAACTGGAAGCCCGCGAAGCCTTGCCAACAGCGCAGTGGTTGCCACGACGGGAAAAGATCGACCAACTGCTGGATGTCAGCGACCCGGCTTGCGCGTGGCGCGCCATCGGCCAGTTGGCGCAGCAGGACGACGACGTGCTGGCCAAGGCGGCGAACACCCTGCTCAAGGGCTGTCCGCTGACGGCACATCTGGTCTGGCAGCAGATTGCCCGGGCACGGTATCTGTCACTGGGTCAGGTGTTGCAGATGGAATACGCCATAAGCCTCAATTGCTGCCGCCATCCGGAATTCAGCGAGGGTGTGCGGGCGCGGCTGCTGGACAAGGACAACCCCCCCCATTGGCACTGGCCGGATGTGGCGCACGTGCCCGACGCGGTGGTCGAAGCGCATTTTCACAAGGCCTGGGAAGGACGACACCCCCTGGCGGATCTGGCTTGAGGCCAGGCGCCAGGGGGTGTCGCGGTTCAGCGGTCAGTGATCGCGGTCACCGTGGCGTCCGTCGCCTCGGCCATCACCACGATTGCCGCGCCAGCCACCACCCCGGTCATCACGGCCGGGGCCACGGCTCCAGTTGCGGTCATTGCGGTCGGGACCACGGCTCCAGCCATGGTCATTGCGGTCAGGCCCCCGGTTCCAGCCGCCATTGGGGCGACCCGGGCCGGGATGCGGCCGGTAGGCCGGGACCGGCGGCGGCTGGTAATACCGTGGCGCCGGTGCGTAGTAACGGGGTCTCTGGGGTACGACGTAATAACCACGGTTGTAGGGATAAGCCGGCCGGTAGTAGCCGGGATAGTCGTAGCGGTCCACGGAATAGACATCGGTCCGATAGTAGCCTCCACCTCCATAAGGGACACAGGCGGTGAGCAACAAACCCAATACGGCAAGCAGTGAAAGTCGGCGATACATGGCGGCCTCCCGGACCGCGGAACTGCCCCGACCCAGCGGCGCTGGCGGGCGTCGATCGGCAAGCGTTCATCGACACTGAATCAGACATCGAAAAGGGCGTGCGGTGCGATTTCGGCAACAATTTGCAACAGGTTGATACCCGCAAAAATCATCCAGTTATTTTTTTGTTACACCTCTAGAATAGGAGCCCTTGGTTGCCGCCCCGGGATTGCCATGCCTCTTCGTTCCGCCCTGTTTTCGCAACGGTCACTCCTGCTGGCATTACTCCTGTTGCTCGGCTGCGGTTTCATCTCGACATCGCTGGTCAGCTACTACGCCTCGCGCAGTTCGATCCGCGACAGCATCGTCAACACCGAGCTGCCACTGACCTCGGACACCGTCTATTCGGAAATCCAGAAAGACCTGATCCGCCCCATCGTGGTGTCCTCGATGATGGCGCAGAACACCTTCCTGCGTGACTGGACCCTGGCCGGCGAGCAGGACCCGGAGCAGATCACCCGCTACCTCGGCGAAGTCACCCGCGAGCAGCGCGCCTACACCGCCTTTTTCGTCTCCGAGGCCAGTGGCATCTATTACCAGGCCAAGGGCATTCTCAAGAAGATCGACCCCGGCACCGAGCGCGACCGCTGGTACCCGCGGGTGAAGCAGATGCAGACCCCCTACGAGATCAACGTCGACCTGGACATGGCCAACCGCGACCGCCTGACCGTGTTCATCAACTACAAGGTGTTCGACTACCAGCGCAATTTCATCGGCGCCGCTGGCGTGGGCCTGACCGTGGATGCGGTGGTCAGGCTGATCGATGCCTACCAGTTGCGCTACCAGCGCTCGGTGTACTTCGTCGACGCCAATAGCCGGATTGTCCTGACCGGCTCGTCCGGCGGACCGGAAGGCGTCCGGGCAGGCACGTCGCTGGCCGACATTCCGGCCCTCGGTGGATTGCTGGCGCGCATGCCGACCCCGGTCAGCGGTAGTCGCGAATACGAGCGCAATGGCCAGAGCCACTTTCTCAACGTGCGCTTCATCCCGGAGCTGAACTGGTACCTGTTCGTCGACAAACCCACCGGTGACAGTCTGGAGAGCGTGAAGCAGTCGCTGTACCTGAACCTGGCGATCTGCGGGATCATTTCGCTGATCGTCCTGGCGATGATCAACGGCATGATCCGCCGCCACCAGGACAGCCTGCAGGAAATGGCCACCCTCGACAGCCTGACCCACCTGCACAACCGCCGCGCCTTCGACCTGCTGGCGGCCCAGGCGCTGGTCGAAGCCGAGCGCGGCCCGGAGCCACTGACCACGCTGCTGATCGACCTCGACCACTTCAAGCAGCTCAACGATACCCACGGGCACCTGGCCGGCGACGAAGTGCTGCGCCAGTTCGCCCGTGTGCTGGAAAGCAGCCTGCGCCAGGCCGACATTCTCTGCCGCTGGGGCGGCGAGGAATTCGTGGTGCTGCTCAAGGACACCGATGCGGACAAGGGCCAGAGCGTGGCCGAGAAGATCCGCCAGCGCACCGAGGAACGCACGTTCATGTTCGGCGAGACCGCCATCGCCCTGACCGCCAGCATCGGCTTGAGCAGCCTGCACGCCAACGATACCCTGCACAGCCTCATCGCCCGCGCCGACCGGGCGCTGTACCGTGCCAAACAGGGCGGACGCAACCGCGTCTGCCGCGAACCTTCGGCGACCGACCATGCCTGACCCGCAACGCTGCCCCGCCTGTGGCGCCAGCAACCAGTGCAGCCTGGCCGACCCGCGCACTGCGGACCGCGCCTGCTGGTGCTACAGCGTGCACATCGATCCCGCCGTGCTCGAAGCGCTGCCGGACGAACTGCGCAACGCCGCCTGCCTGTGTCCGTCCTGCACCCAGGCCGACGCCCGGCTCAAGGCTGCCGAGACGCCGCCAAACGGCTAAACTGCGCGCCCTTTTTCCCGTCCTGTTGCCCGTCATGCGCCTTGATCGTTTCCTCGCCAACCTGCCCTGTTTCAACCGCCAGCAAGTGCGCCTGCTGCTGGTAGAACGCCGGGTGCGTGTCGATGGCCTGGCCGTGAGCGATCCCCGGCACGAGGTGCGGGTATTCAGCCGCGTCGAAGTGGACGAGCAGGTACTGCAGGCCGGCTATCCAGCGCGCTACTTCATGCTGCACAAGCCCGAAGGCTGCGTCAGCGCCACCCGCGATCCGCAGCACCGCACGGTGCTCGACCTGCTCGACGAGCCGGACAAGGACGACCTGCATATCGCCGGGCGCCTGGACTTCAACACCACCGGTCTCATGCTGCTGACCAACGACGGCCAATGGTCACGCCGCCTGACCCAGCCGCAGACCAAGCTGCCCAAGGTCTACTACGTGGAAACCGAGCAGGTGATCGAGGCGCACTATGTCGAGCGCTTTCGCGAGGGTTTCTACTTCGCCTTCGAAGACCTCACCACCCTGCCCGCCGAGCTGGTCCTGCTGGGCAGCCACAGCGCCCGGCTGAGCATCGTCGAGGGCCGCTACCATCAGGTGAAGCGCATGTTCGGCCACTACGACAACAAGGTGGTACGGCTGCACCGCGAACGCATGGGCCCGCTGGTTCTGGACCCGGAGCTGGCCCCCGGGCAGTACCGGGAATTGTCCGCAGCAGAAATCGCAGCCATCTGACCCGACGAACGGTCACCCAAAAAAGTGACTCAATTGCCCGAACGGCACTTGCGACTTCGCCCATCCACTGCTTGAATCGAATCGTCGGTCTTCATGTGACTGCCAAGTCACGTTCGTAGTCCAAGACACCTTTTTGCCGGCCACCCGCGCCTTGATGCCTGGGGGATCGGCAGAATCGCCCGCCTAGAACAACACCCGTCGACCACGCCTGTAACGGATCGACAAGGGCCCCTCGATTCACTTCAAGGCGTATGCCTACCTGTCATAAAGAACGTGCAAGCTTGCTTGGACGGATACCCTTTTTTTGCGCCAGGAGTCGATGACATGAGGCCAGAAATTGCTGTGCTGGATATACAGGGGCAATACCGGGTTTACACGGAGTTCTATCGTTCGCAAGAAGCCGAAAAGACGATCATCCTGATCAACGGCTCGCTCGCCACCACGGCCTCGTTTGCCCAGGCCGTGCGCAATCTGCATCCGCAATTCAACGTCGTGCTCTACGACCAGCCGTATGCCGGCAAATCCAAGCCGCACAACCACAACGAACGCCTGCTGACCAAGGAAACCGAAGGCCAGATCCTGCTGGAGCTGATCGACCACTTCGGCGCCGATCAGGTGATGTCGTTCTCCTGGGGCGGCGCCTGCACCCTCATGGCCCTGGCGCAGAAGCCACGGCGCATCGAGCGGGCAGTCGTCAGTTCGTTCTCGCCGATCATCAACGAACCGATGCGCGACTATCTGGAGCGCGGTTCGAAGTTTCTCAGCGAGTGCGATCGCTACCAGGTCGGCAACCTGGTCAACGACACCATCGGCAAGTACCTGCCGCCGCTGTTCAAGCGCTTCAACTACCGGCACGTAAGCAGCCTGGACAACCACGAATACGCGCAGATGCACTACCACATCCACCAGGTGCTCAACCACGACCTGGAAAAGGCGTTGAACGCGGCCAAGGCGATCGACATCCCGGTGCTGTTCATCAACGGCGAGTGGGATGAGTACACCACCATCGCCGATGCGCGGCAGTTCAGCCGGCATGTGCGCAACTCGCACTTCAGCGAGATCGGCAGCGCCGGGCACTTCCTCGACATGGAAAACAAGTCGGCCTGCCGCGACACCCGCGACGCGCTGCTGAGTTTCCTGAAACCTGCGCAACGCGAACAACGCACTCGCTACCCGCATGTGCAGGGCCAGCATGCATTGGCCATTTGAGAGGGACGGGCGCCTGTAGCGCAGCCAGCGGTATCGATAGCCCACCGGGCAGAAGGAAGATCACCGCCCTGTCGCTACAGGCCGCACGCACCGTTCACGATAAAAGCTTCAAATCGTTTCAAGGTTCTGGTAAAAAGTCGCCTTGCGCGGGTGTCGTATAATGGCATTACTCCAGCTTCCCAAGCTGATAACGAGGGTTCGATTCCCTTCACCCGCTCCAGATTTTCTTTGAATTTCAGTTCGTTAGAGCGCCAGCCAAAAATCTGCTCACCCGCGTCAACCCTCTTCCGCTTCACTTGCGCCGCCCTCTGTACTCCAGTTTTTTCGCCGCCAAATGGGCATTGCCCAAGCGCTGCATAGCCTCTAGAGTTCAAGGTACGCCAATGACGTACCTAGCAGGGAATGAATGATCTTCATTGAGACGCCCATCTTTACCGCGGATCTTTTCGAGCTGCTGGATGATGCCGACTATCGACGCTTCCAGATTTTCCTGGCCGAGGCCCCCGAAGCGGGAGACGTCATTCAGGGAACCGGCGGATTGCGGAAAATTCGCTGGAGCGCAAATGGCAAGGGAAAGAGAAGTGGCGTCCGGGTTATCTACTACTACGTTTGCAGTGATGCCCAGATCCGCTTGCTACTGATTTACAGGAAAGGGATCAAGGACGACCTGACTGCTCAGGAAAAGGCCGTTCTACGCAAGATCAACGAAGGGTGGACATGATGGACAAGAATCTTTTCAACCGCCTGGTCGAAAGCATGAACCAGATGGATGAGATTGACCGAGGCGAGCGCAAACCTTCTCGTGAATTCCATGTGGATGCCATGCAGGTCAGAAACATTCGCAAGGCAACGGGCTTGTCTCAAGTGGACTTCGCCAAAACCATATCGGTTGCCGTCGGAACCCTGCGCAACTGGGAACAAGGGCGAAGGGAGCCAGAAGGCCCGGCACGTGCACTGCTACGGGCCATTCACAATGACCCTGAACATGTGCTCGCGGCTCTGCGGCACTGATTCTGGCGATGCCCCGGCAGAGACCATCTGGGCCAGCAGTTTCTCCTGCCAGGCATCCCCTACTCATTCGTCAATTTTTACGAACATCAAAATCGACATTCAGGCCAAAAACTCAAAAAAACCCCGCAAAAATACAAAATTCCTCGATAAATATTCATGAAATAAAAATAATGTAGCGTTTTACTTGACACGCTACCCCCATCTCGTTTCTTATTTTTCCCACCTTGCCCTGCGCCCCATAAACCAAGAAGAACAGCGCCGCCCTCTTGCCCTCCAGGAGAGCCCCCACGCGCCGCCTTCGCGGTTACGGCACGGCCAGCCCTGACACCGGCGCCTCGCCCGCGCCCATTCCAGCTCCAACATAAAAGGTAAACAACAATGGAGCCCACCTGCTCGTCCTTGCCGTGCCCGTCGTCCGTCCACCCCGTCGTCCCGCCCCAGGAGCAGCGCCCGCATGCAGCCTGAGCACACCCACGGCGACGTCAATCTGCGCAAAACCCTGCGACTCTGGCAGGTGGTGATCATCGGCCTTGCGTACCTCACGCCCATGACGGTGTTCGACACCTTCGGCATCGTCTCCGGCCTGACCGCCGGCCATGTGCCCAGCGCCTACATCCTGGCCCTGCTGGGCATCCTGTTCACCGCCCTGAGCTATGGCACCCTGGTGCGGCGTTTCCCGCAGTCGGGTTCGGCCTACACCTACACTCAACGGGCGATCAACCCGCACATCGGTTTCCTGGTGGGCTGGTCATCGCTGCTGGATTACCTGCTGCTGCCGATGGTCAACGCCCTGCTGGCCAAGCTGTACCTGTCGGCGATGTTCCCGGAAGTTCCGGAATGGCTCTGGGTCGTCGGTTTCGTCACCCTGATCAGCCTGATCAACATCCGCAGCGTCAACCTGGTGGCGAGCTTCAACGCACTGTTCGTCGGCGTGCAATTGCTGATCATGACGCTGTTCGTCTACCTGTGCCTGCGCGGCCTGGACCAGGGCGAAGGCCTGGGCACGGCCTGGAGCCTGATCCCGTTCGCCGACGACAAGACGCAGTTCAACGCCCTGGTGGCCGGCGCCACGATCCTGTGCTTCTCGTTCCTGGGTTTCGACGCGGTCACCACGCTTTCGGAAGAAACCCATCAGCCGGAGAAGACCATTCCCAGGGCGATCTTCATGGTAGCCCTGTTCGGCGGCCTGCTGTTCATCGTCATGTCGTACTTCATCCAGGCCTACTTCCCGACCATGGCGCGCTTCCAGGACCATGAAGCGGCCCTGCCGGAGATCGCCCTGTACGTCGGCGGCAAGCTGTTCCAGTCGTTCTTCATCGCTGCCACGGTGATCAACACCATCGCCTCGGGGCTGGCATCCCAGACCAGCGTCTCGCGCCTGCTGTTCGTGATGGGTCGCGACAAAGTCATCCCGGCCGGTGTGTTCGCCCGCCTGCACCCTCGCTTCAAGACCCCGGTGGTGAACATCGTGGTAGTCGGGTTCATTTCCCTGTCGGCGATTTTCTTCGACCTGGTGACCGCCACCTCGATCATCAACTTCGGTGCGCTGGTGGCGTTCAGCTTCGTCAACCTGTCGGTGATCAACCACTGCTACCTGCGCGAGAAGCAGAACCAGGGCCTGGCCAACAAGTTCAAGTACCTGGTGTTGCCCACCATCGGCTTCTGCACCATCGCCATGCTCTGGCTCGACCTGGACGAGCACTCGCTGATGTTCGGCGGCGTCTGGGCGCTGGCCGGCGTGCTGTACCTCGCCTGGCTGACCAAGTCGTTCCGGGTCGCACCGCCAAGCTACCTCGCCGAATGACCTGACCCGCCTCCGACGCCCGCGCCACCCCGCGGGCGTCGTTCATGAACGAGAAGGAAATCCCATGCTCCCGCGCCGCCTGTCCATCAAGTGGAAGATCATTCTCCTCGCCGGCCTGTGCATGCTGGCCATCGTCGCGATTCTTGCGGCCACCTCGCTGACCCAGGCCCGTCGCGGCGCCGCCGAGGTGTTCCGGGCCAACAGCGAGCTGCTGGACCACAGTGCTCGCCGGCAATTGCAGGCGCAGGCAGAAAACCAGGCGCTGCGGGTCCAGCGTTACTTCATGGATGCCTGGCAGTACGGCAACGGACTGTCGCGGCTGGTGCAAGTGCTCAGGATGAAAGGCGATGCCGACCTGCGTGCCGAACTGGTGAAGCAGACCCAGGCCGCCCTGGCGGGCAACGCGGACCTGATCGGCCTGTACCTGGTATTCCAGCCCGACGGCCTGGACCGTCAGGACGCCCGCTTCGCCGGGCAGGCCGCATTGGGCAGCAACGACAGCGGACGCTTCTCGCTGTACTGGTCGCGGCCTGAGCCGGGAACGCTGGAATCGGAAGCCATGCCCGAGTCGATGCTCGCCGACACCACCCCTGCCGCCAACGGCACGCCCTACAACCGCTGGCTGACCTGCCCGCAGGAAACCGCCCGCGCCTGTGTACTCGACCCGTATTTCGACGAGGTCAACGGCCGTCAGGTGCTGATGACCAGCATCGCCCTGCCGCTGCTGGACAACGGCAAAGTGATCGGCGTGATCGGTCTCGATATCGGCCTCGACAACCTGCAGCAACTCAGCCTCGAGGGTCGTCGGCAACTGTTCGACGGCGAAGGTCAGGTCAGCATCGTCAGCCCTGCTGGCCTGCTCGCCGGCCACAGCCGTGACGCCGCGCAACTGAGCAAGCCGCTGGATCCGGCCATGGCGGCCCTGTTGCACTCGGGCAAGCCGGTGGAACGCCTGGACAACGGCCTGATGCAGATCGCCCATCCATTCACGCCGATCCCGGACGCAGCGCCCTGGCAAGTCTTGCTGGAACTGCCGGAAGCGGTACTCCAGGCGCCAGCGGTGGCCCTCAACCAGCGCCTCGACGCGCACAATCAGTCGGCCAACCTGACCAGCCTGCTGATCGCCCTCGCCGCCGCCATAGTCGGCCTGATACTGGTCTGGCTGACCGCCCGCGGCGTCACCCGGCCGATCCTCGACGTCGCTGACCGCCTGAAGGAAATCGCCAGCGGCGACGGCGACCTGACCCAACGACTCAACTACCACCGCGACGACGAACTGGGCCAGTTGAGCGGCGGGTTCAACCGCTTCCTCGACAAGCTCCAGCCCGTCATCACCCAGGTCAAGGGCTCGCTGCTTGAAGCCCGTGGCACGGCCGACCAGTCGGCCGCCATCGCCAGCCAGACCAGCAGCGGCATGCAGCAGCAACAGCGGGAAATCGAACAGGTGGCCACCGCGGCCAACGAAATGAGCGCCACCGCCCATGACGTTGCCAGCAACGCCTCCCAGGCCGCCCACGCCGCACGCGGCGCCGACCAGGCGACCCGCGAGGGACTCGATCTGGTATCAGTCACCCGCCAGAGCATCGACCAGCTGGCCCGCGACATGGACCTGGGCATGGAGCGGGTACGTGCCCTGGCCGGGCGCAGTGGCGAGATCGGCTCGGTGCTGGAAGTGATTCGCGCCATCGCCGAGCAAACCAACCTGCTCGCTCTCAACGCCGCCATCGAAGCCGCCCGCGCCGGCGAAGCAGGTCGCGGCTTTGCCGTGGTCGCTGACGAGGTACGCAACCTGGCTCAGCGCACCCAGGTCTCGGTGGAGGAAATCCGCCAGGTCATCGAAGCGCTGCAGCAAGGCACCCAGGACGTGGTCGAGGCCATGCAGGACGGCCAGCGCCAGGCCAAGGACAGCGCCACGCGCATGGAACAGGCCCTGCCCGCGCTGCAGCGGGTCGGCGAGGCGGTGACGGTGATCAGCGACATGAACCTGCAGATCGCCTCCGCCGCCGAGGAACAGAGCGCGGTGGCCGAAGAGGTCAACCGCAACGTCGCCGGTATCCGCGATGTCACCGAGTCGCTGTCCGGGCAGGCCGACGAGTCGGCGCGCATCAGCCAGTCACTCAACCGCCTGGCCAACCAGCAACAAGCCTTGATGGAGCAATTCCGGGTCTAGGATTGACCAGCATAGAAAAGGGCGTGCCGTTCCGGATGCCCGGCAATCATGGGAGCCCCTCGATGGGTACGCGTTTCTTCAACATGACGAGCGAACAGGGCGTGCTGCGCACCTCCATCGCCGTCACCCTGTTCATCGCCGCGATCGGCATCGGCTTCGGCCTCGCCTCGGGCTCGTTCTCGATCATCTTCGACGGCGTCTATTCGATGGTCGATGCCAGCATGAGCGGGCTGTCGCTGGTGGTGGTCAAGCTGATCACCGCCCACACCCGCTCGGCACGCATGTCACGCAAGCTGCGCGAACGCTTCACCATGGGCTTCTGGCACCTGGAACCGATGGTGTTGGCACTCAATGGCATCCTGCTCACCGGCGTGGCCGTCTACGCCCTGATCAACGCCGTCAGCAGCCTGCTCGAAGGCGGCCGCGACCTGGAGTTCGGCGTGGCCCTGGTCTATGCGGTCGTTACGGTGATCGCCTGCCTGACCATCGCCATCCTCGAAGCCCGCGCCAACCGCAAGATCGGTTCGGACTTCGTGCGCATGGACGTCAAGGGCTGGGTCATGTCGGCCAGCATCACCGCCGCCCTGCTTATCGCCTTCTGCTTCGGTATCGCCGTGCAAGGCACCCGCTGGGAGTGGCTATCGCCCTACATCGACCCGGCGGTACTGGCACTGGTGTGCCTGGCGATCATCCCGATCCCGATCTCGGTGGTGCGCCAGGCCCTGGCAGACATGTTCCTGGTCACCCCGGCGGACCTCAAGCAACACGTCGATGAAGTGGCCCAGGCGTTCGTCGAACGCCACGGCATGCTTGGCTACCGGGCGTACGTCGCGAGAGTCGGGCGCTCGCGGGAGATCGAACTGTTCTTCATCGTCCCGGCCGAGATGCCCGCCCGGACCATCGCCGAGTGGGACGCCTGGCGCGACGAGATCGGCAACGCCATCGGCGGCGAAGGCCCGGATCGCTGGCTGACGGTGCTGTTCACTGGGGATCTGGAGTGGGCGGAAGGCTGACCCGAGCTTCCGATTGGCCACACAACTGTTCAGGGTATAGGATGCTGGCCAAATGCCGTCCAGCATCCCGACCTTCCCTCTGCGGATGGCCGGGCGCCGGGGTATTGCGCTAGCGTCTGTCAGATACATCAAAAGGACCTGAACATGTTTCTTTCCCGCTGGCTTCCGGGCCTGGCCAACCTGCTACATTACCGTCGCGAGTGGTTCCGCCCGGACGTGCAGGCTGGCCTGTCGGTAGCCGCCATCCAGATTCCCATCGCCATCGCCTACGCCCAGATCGCCGGCCTGCCGCCGCAGGTGGGCCTGTATGCGTGCATCCTGCCGATGATGGTCTACGCGCTGGTGGGCAGTTCGCGGCAGTTGATGGTGGGCCCGGATGCCGCCACCTGCGCCATGGTCGCCGGCGCCATCGCCCCGCTGGCGATGGGCGACCCGCAGCGGCTGCTGCAACTGTCGGTGGTGGTCACGGTGCTGGTGGGAGTGATGCTGATCGCCGCTGGCGTGGCACGGGCCGGCTTCATCGCCAGCTTCTTCTCGCGGCCGATCCTGATCGGCTACCTCAACGGTATCGGCCTGAGCCTGCTGGCCGGCCAACTGGGCAAGGTGGTCGGTTTCAAGATCGAGGGCAACGGCTTCATCCTCAGCATGATCAACTTCTTCGAGCGGGTCGGCGAGATCCACTGGCTGACCCTGACCATCGGCCTGGCCGGCCTGGCGATGCTGATCTGGCTGCCGCGGCGCTACCCCAAGCTGCCGTCGGCGCTGGTCACGGTGGCGGTGTTCACCCTGATCGCCGGTGTCTTCGGACTCGACCAGTACGGTGTCGCGGTGCTCGGCCATGTACCGGGCGGCATGCCGGAACTGGCCTGGCCGCAGACCTCGCTGGAAGAAATGAAAAGCCTGTTGCGCGACGCTCTGGGTATCGCCACGGTGAGTTTCTGCAGCGCCATGCTCACCGCCCGCAGCTTCGCCGCGCGGCACGGCTATGCGATCAACGCCAACCACGAATTCGTCGCCCTCGGCGTGTCCAACCTGGCGGCTGGCGTGTCCCAGGGCTTCGCCATCAGCGGTGCCGACTCGCGCACCGCCGTCAATGACATGGTCGGCGGCAAAAGCCAGTTGGTGGGCATCGTCGCCGCCCTGGTGATCGCCGTGATCCTGATGTTCTTCACTGCGCCCATGGCCTGGATTCCCCAGGCGGCGCTGGGCGCGGTGCTGCTGATGGCCGGCTGGGGCCTGATCGATGTGCAGTCGCTGCGCAAGATCTGGGCACTGAGCCGCTTCGAGTTCTTCCTCTGCGTGTTCACCACCATCGGCGTACTCGGCGTCGGTGTGCTGCCGGGGATCATCATTGCCGTGACCCTGGCGATCCTGCGCCTGCTCTACAGCATCTACCAGCCCACCGACGCCGTACTGGGCTGGGCGCCTGGGATCGAAGGCCAGGTGGACATCAGCCGCCACAAAGACGCCCGTACCGTACCGGGCCTGGTGGTGTACCGCTTCGACGACGCGATCCTGTTCTTCAACGCCGACTACTTCAAGATGCGCCTGCTCGACGCCGTGCAGCGCGAGCCTGAGCCGAAGGCGGTACTGTTTGACGCCGAGGCCGTGAGCACCATCGATGTCAGCGGCATCGCCGCACTGCGCGAGGTGCGCGACACCTTGAAGGCGCAAGGCATCGAACTGGGCATCGCCCGGGCGCGGGGGAATTTCCTGCGGATGCTGGTGCGCTCGGGGCTCGCGCGCGAAATGGGCAATCACCTGCTGTATGGCTCGGTGCGGGCGGGCATTCGCGCCTACCGGCTGTGGCGCAACAAGGTGCGGCGGGATGAAGCGGATGCAGGGGCTGCGGCACCGGTGCCGAATTTGCCTTAGTTCATGAGGCCCCCATCGCTGGCAAGCGGAGCGCCGAGCGCATGCCTCTGGATTCTCAGCGCCCTCCGTATCGAGCGCCGCCCGCGCGGCGCATCGCCGGCAACGCCGACTCCCACATTTGTTGCAACGTGCCTATGCCTGTAAAGCCATGGTTGATCGCCTTGTGTGTACGACACGATATCGAGTCGAGCCCAATAGCCTCCTCGCAATAAATCGCCAAACACCAAAAGCTGGCAACTCAAATCTCACAGGCCATGGCGCGTTGCAACAAATGTGGGAGCCGGCGTTGCCGGCGATGCGCCGCGCGGGCGGCGCTCGATCTCAAGAGCACTGAAGATCTATCGACAAACACCTCGGGCCTCACCAGCCCCTGGCCTGCAGCAGGCTCGCCTCACCCCCTGGCACCGGACGACCGTAGAACCGCAGCAGCGATCCGGGGCGATTGGTAAAGATGCCATCGACCCCGGCCTCGCTGACACGCTTGAAATCCACGGCCTCATCGACGGTGTAGACATGGACCAGCAAGCCCTTGTCGTGGGCCATGCGATTCATCCACGGTTGCGCCAGGTCGGCGTAGCTCTGCTCGCCGCCACCGACGAGCGCGGCAGACGGCCCGGTGCCGATGGCGCCCGCAGCCTTGGCGTAACCGAGCCAGCGCTCGAACTCGGCGCGGTCCTTCGGTTGCTGGCGGGCGAGGAACGCGGCCCTGTCCTGCTCGCCGGACTCGGCGAAGGTCTGCGCCGAAGCTGGCTCGATCGCGCCCTGGCCCAGCCACAACAGCAGCACTTTCGGCACCTGGGGCATGGCCTGCTGCAACAACGCCAGGCTGCCGCGATCAAAACTCTGCAACACCACTCGCCCTGGCCGGTCCAGCCAGCCCCGGGCCTGAAGCGCCCGCTGCAGATCGCTTTCGATCCCGGGAAACAGGCTCGGCTTCTTGGTTTCGATGTACAGGCCTGGGCGGCGGGCCGGGTCGGCTTCGGCGATGTCCATCACTTCATCGAGGGTCAGCAGCTTCAGACCGGCGAAGGAGGCCCGAGCCCGCTCCGGGTGCTGGCGGTTGAACCAGCTGCCAGCGTCCAGCGACTTCAGTTCGGCCAGGGTGAAGGCACTGACCGGGCTGTCCTTGCGCTCGGGAAAGCGCTCGGCAACATCGCTGGTGCGTTGCAGATCATCATCGTGGACCACCACCAGCACGCCGTCGCGGGAACGCTGGAGGTCCATTTCCAGGTAATCGGCGCCCAGTTCACGGGCCAGTTCATAGGCCGGGACAGTGGACTCGGGCGCATCGAAGGAGGCGCCGCGATGGGCGATCACCGCCAGGTCGGGAATGCCCTGGCCCCTCGCCAGCGTTGCGCCATCGGCGGCGAGCACCGGTACGCCGAGCGCCGCCATTATCAGACCCAGGCCCACCCGCAATCGCTTGAACGGCATGCAACGTCCTCCTCGTCGAAAATGCTCAAGAGCATAGTCGTCGGGGCGGATGACAAGCCGTGCGTGCTACAGTCCCGCCCTGCCGATTTGCAACAGATTCCTACGAGACAGCCTTTTCATGCCCCTCGACTTCGACGCTTCCCTCGCCTACTGGCCGGACCTCAACGCCCGCCACCCGAGCACCGGCCTGCTGCTGGGCAACGGCGCCAGCCGGACGATCTGGCGGCCATTCAGCTACTTCTCGTTATTCGAGATCGCCCAGCGGGTGCGCAACAAACCCCTCGGCGTCAGCGACCAGGCACTGTTCAAATCCCTCGGCAGCGAGCTCTTCGAGCCGGTCCTCAGTGCCCTCAACACCACAGTCCGAGTCAACGCGGCGCTGGCGATCAGTTCCTCGGCACCGTTGAACCGCTATTACGCGATCAAGGAAGCGCTGATCCACGCCGTGCGCAGCGTGCACATTCCCCGCAAGCTGCTGCCGGACACTACGCTGGCTGCGCTGAATACCGAGTTGCGCAACTACCGCAGCGTATTCACCAGCAACTACGACCTGCTCTGTCACTGGGCGGTGAGCCACGAGCCGCGAGGCTTTCTCGCGCTGTTCGATGAAGAAGGCGATTTCGACGTCAGCCGGGCCCATGGCCAGGGCACTCGCCTGCACTACCTCCACGGCGGCCTGCACCTGCTCAAGACCCAGGACGGCGGGACCCGACAACGCGCAGCCAGCGGCAGCCAGTTGCTCGACGGCTTTGCCATCAACACCCCGGGCGACGTGCCGCTGTTCGTCAACGAGGACAGCAGCGCGCAGAAGCTGCGGGCAATCCGCTCCTCCGATTACCTGACCTGGAGCTACGCGGCCCTGGCCAGCCACAACGAAGGCCTGTGCATCTTCGGCCATCACCTCGACCGCGCCGACAACCATTTGCTGCAGGCCATCCGGCAAGCGAAACCGGCTCACCTCGCCATCTCGATCCTGCCGACCAATGAGGCGGCCATCGTTGGCCAGAAGCAGCATTACGCACGCATCTTCGGCGAATCAGCGGATATCGAGCTGCACTTCTTCGACTCCAGCAGCCACCCACTGGGTCGAGCGGAACTCAACGTGCCCGCACCCGCCGCGATCACCCGGAAACGTCGCTGAAGCAGGCACGGGATTCGGGAAAGCTGAAACAGGGCATTTCAAATAACAATAATTCTCGATAACATTTGCGACTTTTCTCGCCGGCCCTTTCTGGGAAAGCTCGCATGCGTCGCTCCAAGCCCGACCCTCTCGCGCAAGAAACCTGCCACGGGTTCTATGCCGACATCCTGCATTTCCTGCGCAAGCGCACGGACAATGCCAGCGACGCTGCAGACATGACCCAGGATGTCTTCACCCAGTGGCTGGGATACCGCGACAAGGCACGGGTGGAGCAGCCTCGGGCCTTTCTGTTCCAGGTGGCGCGCAACCTGCTGCGCGATCACTGGCGGCGGCAGAAAGTGCGCCATACCGTGCTTGACGAACAGGCCGAATCGGCGCCCGAAACCCAGGCCAGCGAAGCACTCGCCAGCGACCCGATGGCCAGCGCACAGCGTCTGCAACGCCTGGAACACCTGAAAATTGTGCTTGCCGAGCTCTCGCCGCGACGCTGCGAAGCCCTTATGCTGCACCGCTTCGAAGGCTTGAGTCAGGCACAGATCAGTGAACGCATGGGCATTTCCATCAGCATGGTGGAGAAACATATCGCCGCGGCGCTGCTGTACCTCAAGCAACGACTGGACAGCGACAACGTTGCGGAGCAACCAGAATGACCCTTCCTGACATGGACAGCCGTCCGCTGGACGCGCAGGCGGCGAGCTGGTTCACCCACAACCGCAACAACCGCTCGCGCGCCTCACGCAAGGCGTTCGCCCAGTGGCTGGAGCAGCCCGGCCACGCCCAGGCCTACCAGCAGTTCGAACAGCTCTGGGACGACCTCGCCGCCCTCAAGCAACTGAACAAACCGGTGGAACTGCGTCCGCGTCGCACCGCGTACTGGCGACCGGCACTGGCCGCCGCCGCGGCGCTGGTCTGCGCCTTGCTGGCGAGCAATCTCGGCACGCCAGCGGTCTATTACCAGCAGCAGGTGGCCAGCCAGGAAGGTCAACCACGCAGTGTCACCCTGCCCGACGGCAGCCGCCTGGACCTCAACGCCAACACCCGCGTGCGCGTCGAGTTCGATGCCGAGCGGCGCATCGTGCATCTGGACCAGGGCCAGGTGTTCCTCGACGTCGCCCCGAACAAGGAACGCCCACTGTTCGTCGATGCCGGCACCGCCCGGGTTCGGGTAGTGGGCACCGCGTTCGACCTGCGGCGGGGCCAGCAGGAGCTGGTACTGAGTGTCGAACATGGCCTGGTAGCGTTCGAAGCGCCAGGCGAGCGCCGTGAGCCGATGCTGCTGGGTGCCCGTGAACGCGCGGTCTATAACCTCGCCCGTGGCGACCTCAGCCGCCAGACCCTGGGCGACGGTGAAGTGGCCGACTGGCGCAGCGGCCATGTGTCGTTCCGCAACCGCGAGCTGGCCAGCCTGGTGGACGAACTGTCGCTGTACCGTCCGGCAGCGGTGTTGCTGGCCGATCCGACGCTGGCGAAATACCGGGTGTCGGGCAACCTCGACGTGAATGATCCGGATGCCCTGCTCAACGCACTGCCCGCGCTGTTGCCGGTCAAGACCGCCGTGCTCGCGGACGGGCGGATGCGCATCGAGCGCAAGTAGGCTGCGACGCTCAGGGCGCCAGTGATGGCCTCATCGCTGGCACCGCCAGCTCCCACGGGTTATGTGCCATGCCGGCGATGGGGCCAGCAACGCGACAACAGGTTCATTCAGCGCCGAAAAAAATCCTGAGAATATTTTTCATTTGCAGGTGAGGGTTTTTCTCGCCTCCGCGTCTTCCTCCCCGTCCGCGCCCTGCGCACTGACTTTTTCTGGCCTTTGGCCGCACTGGGGGATTTCATGTTTCGCGCGTTTCGACCTACCAAGCCGTTGTCTGCCCGACCATCACTGCTGGCCGCCTGCCTGGCCCTGAGCCTGCAGGCCCAGGCCGCGCCGGTGGAGCTGCACCTGCCGGCCCAGCCACTGGCGACCTCGCTGAGCCAGGTGGCCCAACAGGCCAAGGTGCAATTGCTGTTCGACGAGTCTCTGCTGCGCAATGTCGCCGCGCCCGCCCTCAACGGCCAGTACGAAGCCGAAGACGCCATCGCCCGCCTGCTCGCCAACAGCCGTTTTGCCCTGGTCAAGGTCCGCAGCACCTACGTGGTGCGGCCCAGGGAAACCGAATCCACCCCGCCCGGCAACAACAACGCCAGCCTCCAGCTAGGTGCCACCAGCATCGTCGGCGACGGCCAGCAGGTGACCCCGGCCACCGTCGGCCGCTCGACCCTGACCCAGCGCGACATCGACCGCGAGCAGGCCAACAATGTGCCGTCCCTGCTGAGCACCCTGCCCGGCGTGGAAATGGCCGGCTCCATGATGCCCGGCGGGCAGAAGATCAATATCTGGGGCATGGGCGATGCCGAAGACGTGCAACTGACCGTCGACGGCGCCACCAAGACCGGCTTCGAGCGTTACCAGCAAGGGACGATGTTCATCGAGCCGGAACTGATCAAGAGCATCGAGGTGGAGAAAGGCCCGCACTCGCCCTTCGTCGGCAACGCCGGTCTCGCCGGCAGCGTGAACATGACCACCAAGGACGCCCCTGACCTGCTGCAGGAAGGCCGCGACACCGGCGCGATGGTCAAGTACGGCTACTCCAGCAACGATCATCAGCAGGTCTACAGCACGGCACTGTTCGGCCGCACCGAAGACCGCCGCATCGACGGCCTGGTCTACCTGACCAAGCGCGACGGCGACGACTTCAAGCTGGCCTCGTCGCTGCCCGACCCGCGCAACCAATACCCGATCAATCCCAAGCGCCTGCCCGACAGCGCCCAGGACCTCGAAGGCGCCCTGTTCAAGCTGAACGTTCAGCTCACCGAGGAGCAATCCCTCGGGCTGTCCTATTCGCGCTCGAACAACCAGCGCATGACACGCTATTCGTCGACCAACTACTCGACCCCGCCGACCCAGGCCAACATCGACCGCTATGGCTACGACCAGGCCATTCGCCGCTTCCTGGCCCACCGCGAAACCATCGACACCACCTGGTCGGCCAAGTATCGCTTCCAGCCGGTGGACAATCCCCTGGTCAACCTGGAAGTGAGCTATTCCGAATCCGATGTCGACCAGACCGACGACCGCGGGCCCAACGCGTTCTTCCAGCTTGCCACCGGCGGGCGGCGCATGGAGACCGACTACAAGGACCGCAACTTCGAAGTGCGCAACACCGCCCAGTTCAGCACCGGCGTGCTGGACCACTCGCTGACCACCGGCTTCGAACTGCATCGCCACACCCGTGAAACCGAGATGTGGATGCCCGGCACCACGTACAACACCGCGAACTACAACTACGGCCATTTCCAGCCGGGCTTCATGCCCCACGGCAAGGTGGATACCAATAGCGCCTACGTACAGGACGCCATCACCCTGGGCCAGGTGACCATCACCCCGTCGCTGCGCTACGACCATGTGCGCAACCGTGGCGAAGAAAACGATGCACCGTTCTACAACGTCGCGCCCGCCGGACACGACTACAGCGCCAAGACCTACACCGGCTGGTCGCCGCGCCTGGCGGTGTTCTGGCGCGCCACCGACGATGTCGCGTTCTTCGCCGACTACTCGAAAACCTGGCGCGCGCCGGTGATCGACGAGCAGTACGAAGTCCAGAGTGCGGCCAGCACCCGCAGTTCAACGAGCCGCAACCTCGATCCTGAACGGGTCACCGCGCTGCGCGTCGGTAATGTCACCGACTTCTCCGGCGTGCTCTTCAAGGACGACAACCTGCAGGTCCGTACCACCCTGTTCCACAACCGGATCAAGGACGAAATCTTCAAGAACCTCGGTATCGAGTGCCAGGCGCAGGCCGTGAACGGCGGCAGCATCGGCGATACCTGCGGGAAATACCTGATCGGCAACTACCGCAACCTCGACGGCGTCACCTACAAGGGCTTCGAGGTGGAAAGCTTCTACGACTCCACCTACCTGTTCGGCACCCTTTCCTACACCTGGATGACCGGCAAGCACGACGGCGCCTATAACAATCCGTGGGGCCCGAATGTCTGGGCGCGTGACGTACCGGCACCGAAGTGGGTGGCGCGCCTGGGCGTGAAGATTCCGCAGTGGGACGCGGTGGTGGGCTGGAAAGGCCTGTGGGTGCGTCAGACCGACCGCCTGCCGAGCGACAAGTACCCACCGGGCTTCATGGGCAGTGCACTGGGTGACAGCGCCTGGGACCATCGCGCCAACGACGCCTACAACGTGCAAGGCCTGTTCGCCAGCTGGAAACCGCAGCAGCCCTACCTGAAGGGCACCGAGGTCAACTTCACTCTCGACAATATGTTCAACCGCGATTACGCGCCGATGCTCAGCGACGACAACGTCTACAGCACCGGACGCAACGCCAAGGTGAGCATTACCCGGTTCTTCTGAGTGAATCCCGGGCTGCTTGCTCCCACCCGTCCCGGTGGGAGCGAGCGTGTCGGGGCGCCGAACCGTCGCGAAGGGCCGCAGAGCGGCCCCGATTCATTCAGGCCGGGATCAACCCGTCCGCCCGCAGCAACGTCTCCAGGCAGTGCTCCGAAACCCCGTAGAACGCCTTCAACTCCGCGATCTTCTCCAGCAAGGCCGCAGGATCTCCCGCCTCCTTGCGCCTGGTGGCCAGGATCATCTTGTTCTTGTTGGTGTGCTCCAGCGAAATGAACTCGAACACCTTGGTGTCGTAGCCGCAGGCTTCCAGGTACAGCGCCCGCAGGCTGTCGGTGAGCATCTCGGCCTGCTGGCCCAGGTGCAGGCCGTATTGCAGCATCGGTTTGAGCAGGCCCGGGCTGTGCAGTTGCGGCCGGATCTGCTTGTGGCAGCACGGCGAGCACATGATGATCGACGCGCCGGTACGGATGCCGGTGTGGATGGCATAGTCGGTGGCAATGTCGCAGGCATGCAGGGCGATCATCACGTCGATCTCGGCCGGCACCACGCTGCGCACGTCACCTTGCTCGAACACCAGCCCCGGATGTTCCAGGCGGCTGGCGGCGGCATTGCACAGCTCGACCATGTCGGCGCGCAACTCGACACCGGTGACCTGCGCCTGACGCTGCACGGTATTGCTCAGGTAATCGTGGATGGCGAAGGTCAGGTAGCCCTTGCCGGAACCAAAATCAGCCACACGTACCGCCTGTTCGGTCGGCAGCGAGACACTGGCGAAGGCGTGGGAAAACACCTCGATGAACTTGTTGATCTGCTTCCACTTGCGCGACATCGCCGGAATCAGCGCGTGCTGCCTGTCGGTCACGCCGAGGTCCTGCAGGAACGGACGGCTCAGCTCCAGGTAGCGTTTCTTCTCCCGGTCGTGCTCGCCAGCCGCTGCCTGACGCACCTGCTGCGCGGCGTTGCGGTGGAGCATCGGCTTGCCTTTCTTGCTGAACTCCAGTTGCACCTCGTCGGCCAGGCTCAGCAGGTGGGCATTGCGGAACGAACCTGGCAGCCACTCGCCGACCTGCGCCAGGGCGTCGTCCAGCGGCAGATTGCGGGTGATGTCGCGGGTCTTGTAGCGCAGGGTGAACGACAGGCTGGCCTGCCCCTTGACCGTCAGCGGCTTGGCGGTGATGCGTTGCAGATCGGCTTCGGTGCCGACATGCCGGGCCAGGACCAGCTTGACGAAGGATTGCTGTTGCAGGCTCTCGGCCAGCAGGGCGAGAAACTGCGCACGCGCATCCGGCGCGGCCTGGACGGTGGAGGTAACGGACATGGAGATTGGGTGCCTCGGGGGTTGCGGGGGCGCCAGCGGCGCGCAATGCCGGGCATTTTACGTCGATGCCCGGCCAGCGCCCAGCGTTTGTCGATCGGCGCGTCAGTCGAGGATCACCAGGCGGTTGGGCAATTCGTTGCGGGTCTGGGTCAACGGCACATGGCTTTGCAGCAAGGCACCGCTGGCCTCGATACAGGTGAGGAAGCCCTGCAGCGTCTGGCCCGCCCGCACCTGGGCGGTGAAACCGGCGACGATCGCTTCCCAGGCTTCGTCGCCCAGGCGCTCGGCAATGCCATCGTCCACCAGGATTTCCACGTAGCGCTCGGCCTCGCTGACGAAGATCAACACCCCGGTGCGGCCTTCGGTGCGGTGCAGGTTCTGCTCGAGGAACTGCCGCCGCGCCAGGTTGGAGGCACGCCAGTGACGGACCCGGCGCGGCACCAGGCGGCTGGTGAACAGCGGCAGGCGCAGCACCAGGCAGAGCACGATGAAGGTCAGCCACTGGGTGAGCAACAGGCCATGGGCGCTGAACCAGCCGGTGAGGTAGTACAGCAACCCCGGTATCAGCAGTGCCAGCAGGCTGGCCCAGATCAGCGGTACATAGGCGTAGTCGTCAGCGCTGCGGGCCAGCACCGTGACCAGCTCGGCGTCGGTGTGGCGTTCGACCTCGGCGATCGCCTCGGCGACCTGGCGTTGCTGGAATTCGTTGAGTAATGCCATGGATGTCCTTTTAACCCTTTGTTGCTGCCGATGAGGCCATCGGCAGCGACTCACCAACTCCCGGACGAACCGCCACCACCGAAACTGCCGCCGCCCCCACCAAAACCACCCCCTCCGCGACCGCCGCCAAACCCGCCACCGCCCAGCCCGCCGAAGCCGCCGCCAAAACCACCGCCCGGACCACCTCGCCGGCCACCGCCACCGAGCCCCTGAAGATACAGCACGACCACCACCAGCAGGATGAACAGGCCAATGGCCCACAGCGACGGCGGCTCGCCTTCACCTTCCGCCGCACTGGCCCGCGATGGCTGCGCCAGCGGGTTGCCGCCGAGCACCTGGAGCATGGCCGCAGCCCCCTGCACGATACCCTGGCTGAACTCCCCACGCTTGAACGCCGGCAGGATGATGCGATTGATGATGACCGACGATTGCGCATCGGTCAGGCGCTCTTCCAGGCCATAGCCAACCTCGATGCGCACCTTGCGCTCGTTCGGCGCGACGATCAGCAGGGCGCCGTTGTCCTTGCCCTTCTGACCGATGCCCCAATGCCGGCCGAGCTGATAACCATAGTCCTCGATGGCCAGCCCTTGCAGGTCCGCCACCGTGGCCACCACCACCTGCTCGCTGCTGGCCTGTTCGTGGGCCAGCAGCATCTGCCCAAGCTGGGTACGGGTGTGAGCGTCCAGCAGGTTGGCGCCATCCACCACCCGCCCGCTCAACGCCGGAAACGCCACCTCGGCACGTGCCACCAGCGCTGCACACAGCAGCGCCAGCAGCATCACCGCCCTGAGCGGACGCATCAGAATTTCACTTCAGGCGCTTTGTCGGCATCGGCACTGGTGGCCTCGAAGCTCTCCCGCAGCGGCAGGTTGCTGTACATCACCTTGTGCCAGAGCAGGCCGGGGAAAGTGCGGATCTCGGTGTTGTATTTCTGCACGGCGGCGATGAAGTCCTTGCGCGCCACGGCGATGCGGTTCTCCGTGCCTTCGAGCTGGGATTGCAGGGCGAGGAAGTTCTGGTTGGCCTTGAGGTCCGGGTATTGCTCGGCGACCACCATCAACCGGCTCAGGGCGCCGGTCAGTTGTGCCTGGGCAGCCTGGAACTGACGGATCTTCTCCGGATCATTAAGGGTGTTGGCGTCGACCTGGATCGAGGTGGCCTTGGCCCGTGCCTCGATCACCGCGGTGAGGGTGTCCTGCTCATGTTTCGCGTAGCCCTTGACCGTCTCAACCAGATTGGGAATCAGGTCGGCGCGGCGTTGGTACTGGTTCTGCACCTGGCCCCAGGCGGCCTTCACCTGTTCGTCGTAGGTGGGAATATTGTTGATGCCACAGCCCGCCAGCAGGCTGGCGACCAGCACCAGCAGCCAGGGTTTGATCGTGTTGATGACCTGCATGCTCGCAACGCTCCTTGATTACCCGTAAAACACCGGACTTGAGGCATAATCCGTGACCGCCGCTGGATAGTGCAGCCCCAATCGGCTAAAAACGTGCCCCAGCACACAACAACAATAGCCGCTCCCCCAATTTCGGCAGGTCGGTGGACCCGTGATCACCGGCGCAGGCCTCGAGAACTGAATTCATGAAGAAGCTGTGTTTGCTGGGTCTGCTCGTCAGCCTGGCCAGTCAGACGGCCCTGGCCGACACCTCCGCTGCCGCCGCCCGCCTCCAGGAGAAGAAGGCGTTCGTCGACAACCTGCTGGGCCAGATGACCCAGGACGAGAAGATCGGCCAGTTGCGCCTGATCTCTATCGGCCCGGAAATGCCGCGGGAAAAGATCCGCGAGGAAATCGCCGCAGGCCGCATCGGCGGTACCTTCAACTCGCGCACCGCACCGGAAAACCGGCCGATGCAGGATGCCGCCATGCGCAGCCGGCTGAAGATCCCGATGTTCTTCGCCTACGACACCATCCATGGCAACCGCACCATCTTCCCCATCGGCCTGGGCCTGGCCTCGAGCTGGGACATGAACGCCATCGCCACCGTCGGCCGCACCTCGGCCATCGAAGCGTCCGCCGACTCCCTCGACATGACCTTCGCGCCGATGGTGGACATCGCCCGCGACCCGCGCTGGGGTCGTACCAGCGAGGGCTTCGGCGAAGACACCTGGCTGACTTCGCGGATTGGCGAAGTGATGGTCCGCTCGTTCCAGGGCAAGAGCCCGGCCGACCACGACAGCATCATGGCCATCGTCAAGCACTTCGCCCTGTACGGCGCGGTGGAAGGCGGACGCGACTACAACACGGTCGATATGAGCCTGCCGAAGATGTACAACGACTACCTGCCGCCCTACCGTGCGGCCATCGACGCCGGTGCCGGCGGGGTGATGGTGGCGCTGAACTCGATCAACGGCGTGCCGGCCACCTCCAACACCTGGCTGATGAACGACCTGCTGCGCAAGGAGTGGGGCTTCAACGGCGTGACCATCAGCGACCACGGCGCCATCCAGGAACTGATCCGTCACGGCGTCGCCCGCGACGGTCGCGAAGCCGCTAGGCTGGCGATCAAGGCCGGCATCGACATGAGCATGAACGACACCCTCTACGGCGAAGAACTGCCCGGCCTGCTCAAGTCCGGCGAAGTCAGCCAGGGCGAGCTGGACCAGGCAGTGCGCGAAGTGCTCGGGGCCAAGTACGACATGGGCCTGTTCAAGGACCCGTACGTGCGTATCGGCAAGCCGGAGAACGACGTGCCGGACTACTACGCCGACTCCCGCCTGCACCGCGAGGCCGCCCGCGACGTGGCGCGCCGCAGCCTGGTCCTGCTGGAAAACCGCAACCAGACCCTGCCACTGAAGAAAGCCGGCACCGTCGCCCTGGTCGGCCCGCTGGCCGATGCACCGATCGACATGATGGGCAGCTGGGCGGCCGACGGTAAACCGGTGCACTCGGTCACCGTCCGCGAAGGCCTGCGCCGCGCCCTGGAGGGCAAGGCCAAGGTGGTCTACGCCAAGGGCTCCAACATCACCGGTGACCAGGCGATCTTCGACTACCTGAACTTCCTCAACTTCGACGCCCCGGAAATCATCAACGATCCGCGTCCGGCCGCCGTGCTGATCGACGAAGCGGTCAAGGCCGCCCGGCAATCCGACGTGGTGGTGGCGGTGGTCGGCGAATCCCGTGGCATGTCCCACGAGTCGTCCAGCCGCACCAGCCTGGAAATCCCCGCCGTGCAGCGCGACCTGATCAAGGCCCTGAAAGCCACCGGCAAGCCGCTGGTGCTGGTGCTGATGAACGGCCGTCCGCTGTCGCTGGCCTGGGAGCGCGAGCAAGCCGACGCCATGCTCGAAACCTGGTTCTCCGGCACAGAAGGCGGCAACGCCATCGCCGACGTTCTGTTTGGCGACTACAACCCGTCCGGCAAGCTGGCCATCACCTTCCCGCGTTCGGTCGGCCAGATCCCGATGTACTACAACCACATGCGCATCGGCCGTCCGTTCACCCCCGGCAAGCCGGGCAACTACACCTCGCAGTACTTCGAGGAACCCAACGGCCCGC
Source organism: Pseudomonas sp. TUM25319 (assembly GCF_056388475.1). Classification (NCBI taxonomy): domain Bacteria; kingdom Pseudomonadati; phylum Pseudomonadota; class Gammaproteobacteria; order Pseudomonadales; family Pseudomonadaceae; genus Pseudomonas; species Pseudomonas sp. TUM25319. The sequence goes on from NZ_CM150751.1 coordinate 5,753,774, forward strand.
TGTATCCCTTCGGCTACGGCCTGAGCTACAGCGATTTCTCGCTGTCGCCGCTGACCCTGTCGGCCAGCACGCTGAAGAAAGGCGATAGCCTGCAAGCCAGCGTCAAGGTGAAGAACACCGGCAAGCGCGACGGCGAAACCGTGGTCCAGCTTTACCTGCGGGACGTTGCCGCCTCCATGAGCCGCCCGGTCAAGGAGTTGAAGAACTTCCAGAAGATCCTGCTCAAGGCCGGTGAAGAACGCACGGTGACCTTCCGGATCAGCGAGGACGACCTGAAGTTCTACAACAGCCAGTTGCAGTTCGCCGCTGAACCGGGCGAGTTCAACGTGCAGGTCGGCCTGGATTCCGCAACGGTGCAACAGCAGAGTTTCGAACTGCTGTAAGCGCGACCCAGCCCGAGGGGAAGCGCCATCCGGCCTTCCCCATTGCCCGGATGGATTCCCATGGTTCTCTCCTTTCGCACCCTGCGTCTCGGCCTGATCCTCTTGCTGATCACCGCCGGCACCGTCATCGCCGCCGCCCTGGCCATGCAGCATGCCCAGCGCCAGGGGCTGGCCGATGACGCCGAACGTGCCCGGCAGCAACTGGGCCTGTACGCCACCTCGCTGCATACCCTGATCGAACGCTACCGCGCTCTGCCTGCGGTGCTTGCCCTTGACCCTGAACTGATCGCCGCGCTGCGCGGCCCGGTGGATGCCACCACCCAGGACCAGCTCAACCGCAAGCTGGAACGCATCAATGGCGCGGCCAATTGTTCGACCCTGGAACTGCTCGACCAGACCGGCCTGGCGGTGGCCGCCAGCAACTGGCGCCTGCCCAGCACGTATGTCGGCAACAACTACAGTTTTCGTCCCTACTTCAAGCAGACCCGCAGCCAGGGCACCGGTCGCTTCTATGCGGTGGGCGTGACCAGCGGCATACCCGGCTATTTCCTGTCCAGCGCCGTGAAGGATGACGACCAGCGCTTCCTCGGCGCCATGGTAGTCAAGCTGGAGTTTCCCGAGCTGGAACGGGAGTGGCGCCAAGGCAACGACATCCTGCTGGTCAGCGACTCACGGGGCATCATCTTCATCGCCAACCAGGACGGCTGGCGCTACCGCGAGCTGAACAGCCTGTCGGCCCACGACTTCAATGAGCTGGAACAGACCCGCCAGTACGACAAACAGGCCCTCGTTCCACTGAAGCGCCAGGTGCTCGACCGCTTCGCCGACAACAGCCATCTGGTGCGCGTCCAGGGACCGACAGGCAATGTCGATTACCTGTGGGAGAGCCTGCCGCTGGAAAGCGAAGGCTGGACCCTGCATCTGCTGCGCCAGCCACAGGCCGGTGACGGCGGACGCAATGCGGCACTGGCGGCAGCCGCGATCTGGTTGACCCTGGTGTTCGCCGCCCTGTTCGTCAGCCAGCGCCTGCGTCTGGCCCGCCTGCGTCAACGCAGCCGCGAAGAGCTGGAACGCCTGGTGGAAGAGCGCACCCGCGACCTGCGCACCGCCCAGGAAGGCCTGGTGCAATCCACCAAGCTGGCGGCGCTGGGACAGATGTCTGCGGCCCTGGCCCATGAGCTCAATCAACCGCTGACCACCCAACGCATGCAACTGGCCTCGCTGCGCCTGCTGCTCGACCACGACCGCATCGATGACGCCAGGCAGGCCCTGCAACCGCTGGAGCAGATGCTCACGCGCATGGCCTCGCTCACCGGCCACCTAAAGACCTTCGCCCGCAACAGCCCCAGCGGCCTGCGCGAACGTCTCGACCTGGCCACCGTGGTCGATCATGCCTTGCAGTTGCTCGATGCGCGGATTCGCGCCGAGGGCGTCAGCACCGCCCTGTACCTGGCTCGCCCGGCCTGGGTCCGTGGCGATGCGATTCGCCTGGAACAGGTGCTGATCAACCTGCTGCACAATGCCCTCGATGCCATGACCGGCAAGAGTTTCCGTCGCCTGGAGATCCGCATCGAATGCGAAGACGAAGGCTGGCGCCTGAGTGTGCTGGACAGCGGCGGCGGTATTGCCGAGGAACACCTGGGCAACGTCTTCGACCCGTTCTTCACCACCAAGCCGGTGGGTGAAGGACTGGGCCTGGGCCTGGCGATCTCCTATGGCATCATCCACGAGGCCGGCAGTCGCCTGCGGGTGGACAACCAGCCAGGTGGTGCCCGCTTCAGCTTCACCCTTCCCCGCGATCCGGAGCCTGTATGTTGAATTCGGTGATTGTCGTCGACGATGAAGCCAGTATCCGTAGTGCCGTTGAGCAATGGCTGAGCCTCTCGGGCTTCGAGGTGCAGCTGTTCAGCCGCGCCGATGAATGCCTGGCCAGTCTGCCGACGCACTTTCCAGGGGTGATCCTCAGCGATGTGCGCATGCCCGGCATGGACGGTCTGCAACTGCTGGCCGAGCTGCAGCGCCGTGATGCCGACCTGCCGGTGATCATGCTAACCGGCCACGGCGACGTGCCCATGGCTGTGGACGCCATGCGCAACGGCGCCTACGACTTCCTCGAAAAGCCTTTCAGCCCGGAAGCCCTGATGGGCAGCCTGCACCGGGCCCTGGAAAAACGCCGGCTGGTGCTGGAAAACCGCCGCCTGCACGAACAGGCCGATCTCAAGACCCGTCTCGAAGCCACCCTGCTGGGCATGACCCAGGGCATGCAGCGACTGCGGCGCCAGGTGCTGGAGCTGGCGGCACTGCCGGTCAACGTGCTGATCCGCGGGGAAACCGGCAGCGGCAAGGAACAGGTCGCGCGCTGCCTGCACGACTTCGGCCCGCGTGCGGCCAGGCCCTTTGTCGCGCTCAACTGCGCGGCGATCCCCGAGCAATTGTTCGAGACCGAGCTCTTCGGCCATGAAAGCGGCGCCTTCACCGGCGCCCAGGGCAAGCGCGTCGGCAAGCTGGAATACGCCAATGGCGGTACGGTCTTTCTCGACGAAATCGAAAGCATGCCCCTGGCCCAGCAGGCCAAGCTGCTGCGGGTGATCCAGGAGCGCAAGCTGGAGCGCCTGGGCGCCAACCAGAGCATCACCGTGGACCTGCGCATCGTCGCCGCAACCAAGCCTGACCTGCTCGAAGAGGCTCGCGCCGGACGCTTTCGCGAAGACCTCGCCTACCGCCTGAACATCGCCGAGCTGCACCTGGCGCCGCTGCGCGAACGGCGCGAGGACATCCCGCTGCTGTTCGAACACTTCGCCCGCCGCGCTGCGCAGAACCTCGGCCGCACTGCGCCGCCCGTGAGCGTCGCGCAACTGGGCCAGTTGCTCGGCCACGACTGGCCCGGCAACGTTCGCGAACTGGCCAACGCCGCCGAGCGCCATGCCCTCGGCCTGGCCGAACCGCAGGCGGTGCAGGTGGAGCCGGGCCAGTCCCTCGCCGCGCAGACCGAAGCCTTCGAAGCCAATTGCCTGCGCAGCGCACTACGCCGGCACAGGGGCGAAATCAAGGCCGTCATGGAAGAACTGCAACTGCCGCGGCGTACCCTCAACGAGAAAATGCAGCGCCACGGACTGGTCCGCGAAGACTTTATCGATCGCTTGTAGGACTCGGCGAATTCCTGCTCAGACCGATTTCCAGATAAGCGGATTTCCGCTCATCAGACTGTTCATCCTTGTTGTTTGCTCTGGCGCTATCGCTGGCAAGCCAGCTCCCACAGGTTCGCGGAAGGCCTCTGTTTCCGGGCTTCCCAAGGCGCTTGCGGGAGCTGGCCAGTCAGCTGCGCGGTGGCTGGCACAGCTCCTGCTATAGCCACGCCAGGCTGCGTTTCGACGCGCTTCACAAAAACAACATTGAAGGTTACGTCAGATGGATAACTCCTCCTCCCTGCCTGCTGGGGCGGCCGCCGCGCCCGCAGCGGCAAAGACCACCTCCAGCCGTCTCAAGTCGATCTTCAGCGGATCGGTCGGCAACATGGTCGAGTGGTACGACTGGTACGTCTACGCCGCATTCTCCCTGTACTTCTCCAAGGCCTTCTTCCCGGCCGGCGACACCACTGCACAACTGCTCAACACTGCCGCGATCTTCGCCGTGGGCTTCCTGATGCGTCCGATCGGCGGCTGGCTGATGGGCCTCTATGCCGACCGCAAGGGCCGCAAGGCCGCGCTGATGGCCTCGGTCCTGCTGATGTGCTTCGGCTCGCTGGTCATCGCCCTGACCCCGAGCTACGAGACCATCGGCGTCGCCGCGCCGATCCTGCTGGTCATCGCCCGCCTGATGCAGGGCCTGTCGGTGGGTGGCGAATACGGCACCTCGGCCACCTACCTCAGCGAGATGGCGACCAAGGAACGTCGCGGGTTCTTCTCCAGCTTCCAGTACGTGACCCTGATCTCCGGCCAGCTCATCGCCCTCGCCGTGCTGATCATCCTGCAGCGGAACCTGTCCCCCGAACAGCTCTACGACTGGGGCTGGCGCGTACCCTTCGTGATCGGCGCACTGTGTGCGGTGGTCGCCCTGTACCTGCGCCGCGGCATGGAAGAAACCGCCTCCTTCACCCAGAAGGAAAAGCCGAAAGCCAAAGAGAGCACGATGCGCACCCTGCTGCGCCACCCCAAGGAACTCGCCACCGTGGTCGGCCTGACCATGGGCGGCACCCTGGCCTTCTACACCTACACCACCTACATGCAGAAATACCTGGTCAACACGGTGGGCATGGAAATCGTTGACTCGACCATGATCTCGGCAGGCACGCTGTTCCTGTTCATGTGCCTGCAGCCGGTGATCGGCGGCCTCTCCGACAAGATCGGCCGGCGCCCGATCCTGATCGCCTTCGGTGTTCTGGGCACCATCTTCACCGTACCGATCCTGACCACCCTGCACACCATCGACAGCTTCTGGGGTGCGTTCTTCCTGATCATGGGGGCGCTGATCATCGTCAGCGGCTACACCTCGATCAACGCCGTGGTCAAAGCCGAACTCTTCCCCACCGAAATCCGCGCCCTGGGCGTCGGCCTGCCATACGCCCTGACCGTCTCGATCTTCGGCGGCACCGCCGAATACGTCGCCCTGAAGTTCAAGGACATGGGCATGGAAACCGGCTACTACTGGTACGTCACCGCCTGTATCGCCTGCTCGCTGCTGGTCTACGTGTTCATGAAGGACACTCAGAAGCACTCGCGGATCGTCACCGACTGATAGCGCAACGCATCAGACCGTGAAAAGACAAAGCCCCCGGCCGAAAGACCGGGGGCTTTTGTTTGCGCGAAACGAAACTGCAAGCGCTACAAGCGTCAGGTGAGTTCGCCCACCCGCACCTGCTGCTCCCGCCGATTGAAGTGATAAGCCATCAGAACGAACCCCAGCAAGATCGCGCCCAGCACCGCCGATGAGCCCACGGTGCCAAAGTCCAGGCCGCCCTTTTCATGAGGCTTGGTCAGGAAATCCCCCAGTGTCGCACCGAACGGGCGGGTCAGAACGAAGGCGATCCAGAACAGCAGCACGCCGGAAATCCGCGTCCAGTAACGCGCCACCACCACCAGGCCGATAGCCGCGCCAATCAGCAGGGCACCACCGGCGAAGCCCAGGCCCGAATCGTCGGCCAGGTAGTCGCCCAGCGCGGTGCCCAGGGTGTTGGAGAACAGGATCGCCACCCAATAGAACAACTCGGTACGACGCGTGCTGATGGCGTTGACGTTGAGCGGGTCGCCGCTCAGGCGCCAGAGGGCGAAGGTCAACGCCAGGATCGCAATCAGGACCGCCGAGCCGGTGGCGTAGCCGAGGCCCAGGGTGCGGTCCATGAAGTCCGACATGGTGGTACCGGCAGTGCTGGTAGACAGGATCACCAGCCAGTACAGCACCGGGTGATAACGCCGGGAAAACAACTGAGTCACCAGCGTGACCAGGAACAGACTGATCAGGATGACCGAGCTCAGCGCATAACCGACACCGAGGGTCATGGACAGCAGGTCGCCCGCTGTCTCGCCGAGGGTGGTGGCGCAGATCTTCATGATCCAGAACGCCAGGGTGATCTGGGGGAGTTTGTTCATCGGTTCGAGGCTCCGGAGGGCAAGTGCGGCAGAGACTGCTCAAACGGCGATGAAAAAGAGGTCGGCGCAAAATGAAAAAAGCGTTCAGCGTCTGTACAGCCTCGTTAATCGCGACATAACCCGGCGAGCACAGGCTATGGGTAACGGATAGCCACGCGGCACAAAAGCCCTGACGCAGAGCGGTCCGTGATGTGGAAATGGGTTGGCTGCGGGCTATCAAATCGAATAAATCGATTTTTATAGCCTGATTTTTGCGCTTTTTAATCAAATTAATCGGCGTAGCATCAAACCCATAGAAACAAGCAACCCCTCACTACCCCGGAGCAACGACCATGAAAAGCAAACTGATCCTGACCCTGGCCTTCTCGGTTCTGACTGCCAACGCTTTCGCCGCCGACGGCTTTGATCGCACCCACAGCAACAGCTTCGCCCAGCCCCAGGCGCAGTCGGCCGCAGTCGCCGCTGACGGTTACGATCACACCGGCAGTGCCAAATTCGCCGAAGACGGCTACGACCGCACCGGCGGCGCCAAATTCGCCGAAGACGGCTACGACCGCACCGGCGGCGCCAAATTCGCCGAAGACGGCTACGACCGCACCGGCGGCGCCAAATTCGCAGAAGACGGTTACGACCGCACTGCCGGTGCCAAATTCGCCGAAGACGGTTACGACCGCACTGGCGGTGCCAAATTCGCCGAAGACGGTTACGACCGCACTGGCGGTGCCAAATTCGCCGAAGACGGTTACGACCGCACTGGCGGTGCCAAATTCGCCGAAGACGGCTATGACCGTACCCAAGGCCATCGCTTCAGCTAATGGCTGAAGCCTTCTCCTCACAGCCCGGCTTCGGCCGGGCTTAATCGTTTTCAGGGACCGCGGCAATTGGCACACTGGGAGCCTTTCTTCCGTGTATCCGCCCACAAGGCCCGACCGATGTACTACTACGAACCCGCAAAAGGCCACGGCCTGCCCCACGATCCTTTCAATGCCATCGTCGGCCCGCGCCCGATCGGCTGGATCTCGACCCAGGACCCTCAAGGCCGCCTGAACCTGGCGCCCTACAGCTTCTTCAACGCCTTCAACTACATCCCGCCGATCATCGGTTTCTGCAGCGTCGGGCGCAAAGACAGCCTGAACAATATCGAGCAGACCGGCGAATTCGCCTGGAACCTCGCCACCCGCCCCTTGGCCGAGGCGATGAACCAGAGCTGCGCGGCAGTACCACCGGAGGTCGACGAATTTGCCCTGAGCCAACTGACCCCGGCCGCCTCACGGGTAATTGCCGTGCCGCGGGTGCAGGAAAGCCCGGTGTCGTTCGAATGCAAGGTCAGCCAGATCGTGCAACTGCAGCGGGCCGACCAGGCTCTGGTGCCGAGCTGGCTGATTCTTGGAGAAGTGGTGGCGGTGCATATCGCCGAGCATCTGCTGAAGGACGGCATCTACGACACCGCCGCCGCCGAACCCATCCTGCGTGGCGGTGGCCCGGCGGATTATTTCGAGCTGGGCAACCTGTTCCAGATGCGCCGCCCGCAGCTCTGAACCACGCTTACCAGACCAGTTCGGCGTCAGCGTTGACGCCGCTCAGGCGCTCAAGCTCCGCGCAGGCTGCTTCGTCGGCGGCCAGGGCGGTCTTGAAGGTCTGCTCTGGCAGCACTTTGTGAAAGCGCGGAGCGCCCGTGGCACCCAGGCCCTTCACAGCAATGGCAGCACTGTAACCGCCCTCGCCGGGCACCACCGCCGATACCGCCTCAAAACCCACGAATACTCTGCGTGCCATGACCGTTACATCCACACCGTTGCGAAAGAGGCGGCCATTCTAACCCGCGTTCGGCTCGCTGAAGGTGTGCAGATCAAGGCTGGCCAGCACCCGCGCCTGCACCAGTTCGCCGAACAATTGCAGATCCGGCGAGTTGAAGTAGCCACTCATGGCCGCCTGATCGCACCACTGGCTGCTGAGCAGCCACAGGTCGGCGTCACAGGTGGAGCGTTGCAGGCTGAACCCCAGGCAGCCCGGGGTTCGCCGGCTGGGTTCGAGCAACTGCCGGAGCCGTTCGCCCAGCTCGGCGGAACGTCCCGCGCTGGCGCGCACGAAGGACAGATGGCTGACCGGTTGAGATGACGTCATGTGCGATGCTCCTGTAGACGGCCAGAGGGAAACTGCCAGGCTGCCAAGGCTACTGCTCCGGCCGCGACGGCGTTAGGCGAATGCTGTCGGCAAATTGCCTGATCCTGCACGACCACCCGTTTACCCTCACGCATCACCCGAGTGCACACGGGCTTGGTCGCGAGCCCATCAGGCAAAGGCAAACGCTTCATTTTGGTGACAATACCGGCCATCCGGCAGGATCGGGCAAGAAGACGACAGCTTTCGGCTAGCGGACGTACTTGCACAAACCTATGCTGCATCCGTCCGCCGAGGAAATCCGACCATGTCATCCCCCACACCGCTCGATCCCGCTCTCGAATCCCTGCGCCAGGCCCTGGCCGACCTGGTCTGCAAGCACGCCGGCACGGACGCCCTGCAATCATCGGCAATCAATGGCCTGTTTCTCGTGCGTCACGAGGAAAACATCCGTTCGATGCCCACCCTCGCGCAACCGGCCCTGTGCATCCTCGCCCAGGGCAGCAAGGCGGTGCATCTGGGCGATGAGCGCTATGTCTATGACCCGCTGCACTACATGGTGGTGTCGGTGGCGATGCCGATCAGCGGCGTCTACCTCGATGCCAGCCCGGAAAGCCCGAGCCTGGGGATTCGCCTGGATATCGATCCGGCGGAAATCAACAACCTGATCGGCGGTGCCGGCCCCATGGGCGTGCCCGCCGCCTCGGGGCGTGGCCTGTACGTGGAGCGTCTGGACCTGGCGTTGCTGGATGCGCTGCTGCGCCTGATTCGCCTGCTGGAGACACCGAAGGACATCCCGGTGCTGGCACCGCTGATCCGCCGGGAGATTCTCTACCGCCTGCTACGCGGGCAACAGGGGCACCGCTTGTACGAAATCGCCATGTCCAACAGCCAGACCCATCGGGTCTGCCAGGCGATCCAGTGGCTCAACGATCATTACGACAAGCCGCTGCGCATCGAGGATCTGGCGCGGGAAGTGAACCTCAGCGTCTCGGCCCTGCACCACCGCTTCAAGGCGGTGACGTCCATGAGCCCGCTGCAGTACCAGAAGCAGTTACGCCTGCAGGAAGCCCGTCGGCTGATGTTCAACGACGGGCTGGAGGCGGCGGTGGCGGGCTATCGGGTGGGTTATGAAAGCCCGTCGCAATTCAGCCGGGAATACAGCCGGCTGTACGGCGCGCCGCCGCTGCGGGATATGGCACGGTTGCGCAGCGCGCTGTAACTGCGCGCGCTGCCAGCGGAATCAGCCCAGCACCGTCTCCGTCCACTGCCGCTGATCGATCTCGATCACCGTCGGCCCCTTGCGCTCGCGAGCCTTGAGCAGCGCCTGGCGCAGCGGTTCCACATCGCTGACCGCTTCGGTGGCACAGCCGAAACCCTTGGCAATGGTGAGGAAGTCCGGCGTGTGGATATCCACACCCACCGGTTCGATGTCGCGGTTGACCATGTAGCGCTTGATCTCTTCGTAGCCCTGGTTGTTCCACAGCAGCACGATCAGCGGTACCTGCGCCTCCACCGCGCTGGCCAGTTCCGGCAGGGTGAACTGGATGCCGCCGTCACCGATCAGGCACACCGCCGGCAGCCGCTGTTGCGGATCCTCGGCGCTGCCCAGCCACGCACCCGTGGCCGCCGGCAAGGCATAGCCGAGGGTGCCGTAACCGGTGGAGGCGTTGAACCAGCGGCGCGGATGATCCAGGTCGAGCGTGAGGTTGCCGGTGTACACCGGCTGGGTCGAGTCGCCCACCAGTACCGCATCCGGCAGTGCGCCAAGAATGGTACGCAGGAACAGGGTCTGTGCCTGCGTCGCCGCATCCCACTGCCCCGCCAGGGTTTCACGCAGCCGCGCAGCACGGGCCGGGCCCCAGTCATTGCCACGCACGGGCGCAGGGTGTTCGGCCAGCGCCAGCAACAGTGCATCGCTGGCTTCGCGGGCGTCGGCCACCAGGGCCAGCTTCGGCGGGTAGTTGCGCACGGTCTGGTCAGGGTCGATGTCGATGCGCAGCAAGGTGCCCGGAATCTCGAAACCGCCCTTGAAGGTCACGTCGTAATCGGTCTCGGCAAGCTCAGTGCCGATGGCCAGCACCACGTCGGCCTCGCGCACCAGCTCCCGGGTCGCCACCAGCGACTGGGTCGAGCCGATCAACAGGGGGTGGCCCGACGGCAGCATGCCCTTGGCGTTGATGGTCAGCGCGGTGGGGGCCTGCAGGTATTCGGCGAGGCGGGTCAGCGAGGTGGCGGCATCGATGGCGCCGCCACCGGCGAGAATCAGCGGACGACGCGCACCGGCCAGCAATCCGGCCATCTTCGCCACGGTGGACGGCGCCGCGCCCGCACGGGCCACGCGCACCGGCTCGCTGGCGAGCAGGTGATCGGCGTCTTCGACGATCACATCCAGCGGAATCTCGATATGCACCGGGCGCGGCCGTGCACCTTCGAACACCGCGAAGGCCCGGGCCAGTACCGCAGGCAGATCGTCGGCGCTCATCAGGGTATGAGAGAACGCAGCGACGCCCGCCACCAGGTCACTCTGCGCCGGCAGCTCGTGCAGCTTGCCGCGACCGCCGCCCAGGGCATTGCGCGACTGCACGCTGGAAATCACCAGCATCGGGATCGAGTCGGCGTAGGCCTGGCCCATGGCGGTGGTGATGTTGGTCATGCCGGGGCCGGTGATGATGAAGCACACCCCCGGCTTGCCACGGGTGCGCGAGTAGCCGTCGGCCATGAAGCCGGCGCCCTGCTCGTGGCGCGGGGTGATGTGGCGGATCGTCGAGGCGGCCAGGCCACGGTAAAGCTCCACGGTATGCACGCCCGGGATGCCGAAGACATGATCCACGCCATAGTTTTCAAGGAGTTTCACCAGCACTTCGCCGCACGTCGCCATTTTCGTTCGCCTGTCGTTTGTTGTTGGAACAGGGCTCAATTGGACCGCCGGGCCGCTACCGGCACAATGCAAACTTCCTCATACTAGCCATGCGCCCAGATCATGGCTTATCTCCAATGAAACGACTTCCTCCCCTCCCCGCCCTGCACACCTTCCTGGTCACCGCCCAGTGCTGCAACTTCACCCATGCGGCGCAGCAGTTGCACCTGACCCAAGGCGCGGTGAGCCGGCAGATCGCCGGGCTGGAAGAACACCTCGGCTACCCGCTGTTCGTCCGTCAGGCCCGTGGCCTGAGCCTGACCCGCGAAGGGCAGGCGTGGCTGCCACGGGTAGAGCAGATGTTCGCCCTGGTCGAGGAAGGCATGCAGAGCATCGGCGAACCGGGGAAAACCCTGCAGCTCAAGGCGCCGAGCTGCGTGATGCGCTGGTTGCTGCCACGGCTGATGGAATGGCAGACCTTGCGCCCGGATGTCCCGGTAGAGCTGACCACCACCCTGCTGCACGGCGTGGACTTTCGTCGTGAAGGCTTCGACGCGGCGGTGGTCTATGGCGGCGAGCCCGAGGGCGTGCTGACGCTGAAGCTGTTCGATGAACAACTGACGCCCGTGTGTTCGCCGCAGGTGCTGGCGGGGAGCGTGCCGCTCAAGGAGGTAGCGGACCTGTCCCGGCACATGCTGCTGCACCCGGCGCGTGACGAGCGGGACTGGCAGACCTGGCTGGAAGCGGCAGGCGCCAACCCGCAGGTCCAGGGCAAGCGCCAACACTTCGAGACCCTGGACATGGCGATGGCCATGGCTTCGCAGGGCACCGGCGTGGCAATCGGCGACTGGGCGTTGATTGGCGAGGATCTGGCGAGTGGACGGCTGGTGACGCCGTTCGGGTTGCGGGTCGGGACAGGGAAGGCATATTACCTGGTTCGGCCGGAGAGAGCGGCGGGCCAGGGATTGCTGGAACTGTTCGAATGGCTGGGAGAACAGGCGGACAATCGCTAGCTTACTACCGATCACTTGCGACCCCGTAGGAGCGGCTTGAGCCGCGATCGGCGGCGCAGCCGTCGTAAAACCTGAATCCGCGACTCATCTGGAATACCCGGAACTCAGGTTTTATGGCCGCTGCGCGGCCAATCGCGGCTGAAGCCGCTCCTACCTGGATCTGTGCTGACGAGCGATCAGTACCCGACAGTGAAACGCTGCCGCGAATGCGCCGGCTTCTCGACCTCATCCAGCAAGGCGATGGCGTAGTCGGCAAAGGTGATCCAGCTCTTGCCATCGGCACCGATCAGCAGGTGATCCTTGCCCAGCTTGTAGCTGCCAGTGCGCGGTCCTTCAACGAACTCCGCCGACGGCGAGAGGAAGGTCCAGTCCAGATCCTGCTCCTGCTTCAGCGTCTGCAGGTACACCGCGCCAGCGTTGGCTTCTGCCTTGTAGGCTTCGGGGAAGTCCGGGCTGTCGATAACCCGCGAGTCATCCGGCAACAGCAGGCTGCCCGCACCACCGACCACCAGAACCCGCTTCACGCCGGCCTTTTTCGCCGGGCCCAGCAGCGTCTGCGCCGGGATGCCGTCGAAGCGCGCCGCGCTCAGCACCACGTCGTTGCCCGCCAGGGCTTTTTCCAGCGCCGCGGCATCCTTGATGTCCAGTGCCACCGGGGTGACCCCGGCGCGGCCTTGCAGCTTGGCCGGATCACGGGCGATGGCGGTGACGCTGTGACCACGGCGCAGGGCCTCTTCCAGCAGTTCACTGCCAGCACGGCCGGTCGCGCCGATGATTGCGATCTTGCTCATGAAAAACCTCCGATCAGGATTGAACGACTTACCACTTCATTTCGCCCTTGGCGACCTTGGCCCCCAGCTCCAGAGAGCTTTCCTCGGCCAGGTCCGGGTAACGTTTCTTCATCGCCGCGATCAGCTCGGCGGCGTTGGCGGTGCGGGCGCTTTCTTCATCGAAGGCGCGGATGTAGCTGGCAGTAAAGCGCACGGCGTCCAGGGAGCCGCTGTTCTTGCCCAGATAGTGTCCCGGCACCACGGTGACCGGCTGCAGGTCTTCGATACGTTTCAGGCCGATGAGCCAGTCGGCGTGGGATTGCGCGGTCTGGGTGTCGGTCATCCACACATGCAGCCCCTCGGTCACCAGGATGCCGCCCACCACCGCCTTGATCGACGGAATCCACACCACGCTGCGGTCCGGTTGCGGGCCATCGAGGCCGATCACCTGCAGGGCCTGGCCTTCCAGGGTCAGCCGGTCACCTTTCAAGACCTCGGGAATGATCAGCCGTTGCGGTTTGTCGGCCCCCATCTGCGGGCCCCAGTAGGCCAGCTTGGCATCCATGGTCTTCCTGATGTGCTCCACCGTCGGTGCCGTGGCGACTACGCGAGCCTTGGGGAAGGCGCTGACCAGGGTGTCGAGGCCGAAGTAGTAGTCCGGGTCACCGTGACTGATATAGATGGTGGTGAGCTGCTTGCCGCTGGCGCGGAGTTTCTCCACCACCTGCTGGGCCTGGGCCTTGCCGAACTGGGCGTCGACCAGAATGGCATCGTGCTGACCGCTGACGATCACCGAGCTGACCGGGAACAGCGCAGCGGTGCCGGGGTTGTAGACGGTCAGTTCCAGCGGCGCCGGCGCGGCAGCGGCACGGGCGACCCAAAACAGCGTGAACAGGGCCGGCAACAGACGGCGCAAGGACAGAAAACGGAGCATCGGGCAATTCCTGTGAGGGACAATGGCTCACAGCTTAGTTGCGCGATTCGACGCAAAAAATGCGATGCTTGGACATAGTTTGTTTCGGAAATCGTGCACATCATGGACCGCCTCACTGCAATGCGGGTGTTCGTCACGGTGGTGGATCTGGGCAGCCAGTCCGCCGCCGCCGACCATCTGGACATGTCGCGCCCTGTCATCTCGCGCTATCTGGCCGACCTGGAAAACTGGGTCGGCGCCCGGCTGATGCAGCGCACCACGCGCAAGCTGAGCCTGACCGCCGCTGGTAACGAGGTGCTGCCACGCTGTCGGCAGATGCTGGAGCTGGCTGGCGACCTGCAAGCGGTGGTCAGTGCTCCGGACGAAGCGCCGCGAGGCGAATTGCGCATCAGCGTAAGTACCTCGTTCGGCCAGGCACAACTGGTGGATGCGGTGACCGAGTACGTCCGGCGTTATCCGTTGGTAAAGGTCGATCTGCAGATGCTCGACCGCACCGTCAACCTGGTGGACGAGCGCATCGACCTGGCCATCCGCACCAGCAACGACATCGATCCCAACCTGATTGCCCGGCGCCTGAGTGTCTGTCATTCGGTGATCTGCGCGTCACCGGACTACCTGCGCCGCCACCCGACGCCTAGCCGGGTAGAAGACCTGAGCGGGCATAACTGTCTGACCCACTCCTATTTCGGCCGCAGCCTGTGGCATTTCGAAGTGGCGGGTGAAAGCATCGCCGTGCCGGTGCACGGCAATATCAGCGCCAACGAGGCCCTGACGCTGCAACAGGCAACCCTGGCCGGCGCCGGTATCGCCATGCTGCCGACCTACCTGGCGGCGGAAAAACTGCGCAGCGGCGAACTGATCCGCCTGCTGCCCGAAGCCAGACCCATGACCCTCGACCTCAACGCCGTGTACACCTCGCGCAAGCACATGCCGGCCACGCTGCGCAGCATGCTGGACTTCCTCGCCGAACGTTTCACCGACCACCCGGAGTGGGACCAGGCCCTGCCCTGAGCGGGCTTCGGGATGCTGGACTATCCTTGTAACAGCATGCGAGTAACCGCATGTGTTGATGCAGGAGGTCCGCATCATGGGCGTGAAAACAAGAAAATGCGCCATTGTCATGACCATCGCCGCCGTCATGGGGCTGTACGCCACGGCCGCGTGGCGGGTGGAGCAGGCACGCAATCAACCCTGGTCGGCCGCCAGTTGCAGCCTCGATCACTGCGTGCCGCATACGGCGACCTTGAGTGCCTTGAGGTAGCAGACGCTTAGCAAGCTATCGGATAGACTCGGTTACATCATTCTGGCTTCATCGCTGGCAAGTCAGCGCTGAAGCCCACTGAACCGAGCCGTCCGTGAACCAGCCGAACACCCCGCAACCCGCCATTCGTACCGTTCTGGTCGCCCTGATGCTGGCGATTTTCCTCGGCGCCCTCGACCAGACCATCATCGCCGTGTCGATGCCGGCGATTTCCGCACAGTTCAATGATGTCGGCCTGCTGGCCTGGGTGATCTCCGGCTATATGGTGGCGATGACCGTCGCCACGCCGATCTACGGCAAGCTCGGTGACCTGTATGGCCGGCGACGGATGATTCTCTCCGGCACCGCGATCTTCACCCTCGCCTCGGTGTTCTGCGCCGCCGCCCAGAACATGGAGCAACTGGTGCTGGCGCGGGTGCTGCAGGGTATCGGTGCCGGCGGCATGGTGTCGGTCAGCCAGGCGATCCTCGGCGACCTGGTGCCGCCACGGGAACGCGGGCGCTACCAGGGTTATTTCAGCAGCATGTACGCCGCCGCCAGCGTTGCCGGTCCGGTGCTGGGCGGGCTGCTGACCGAGTACCTGTCGTGGCGCTGGGTGTTCTGGCTGAACCTGCCGCTGGGCCTGACCGCCTGGTGGGTGACCCGCAACAGCCTGCGCGGCCTGGCGACGCCGCAACGCGAGGCCCGGGTGGATTATCCCGGCGCACTGCTGTTGATTCTTGGGCTCACCGCCCTGCTGCTGGCCATCACCCTGGTCGGCCAGGGCTATGCGTGGCACGGCGAGGCGGTGCTGGCCTTGTTCGCAACCGGCGTCTTCGGGCTCGTTCTGTTCGTGTTCTACGAACGCCGGGCACCGGAGCCACTGCTGCCACTGAAACTGTTCGGCAACCGGGTCGCGGTGCTGTGCTGGTGCGCCATCTTCTTCACCAGTTTCCAGTCCATTTCCCTGACCATGCTGATGCCGCTGCGTTACCAGAGCATCACCGGCGCCGGAGCGGACAGCGCCGCGCTGCATCTGTTGCCGCTGGCCATGGGATTGCCGATCGGAGCCTATTGCGCCGGCCGCCTGACCAACCTCACCGGACGTTTCAAGCCGCAGATCCTCTTCGGCAGCGTGCTGATGCCGCTGGCCATCGCCGGCATGGCCTTCAGCCCGCCCTCCTCCGGCCTGCTCAGCGGCCTGTTCATGCTCCTCACCGGGATTGCCGGCGGCGCGCAGTTCCCCACCTCGCTGGTGGCGGCGCAAAGCGCGGTGCAGCCACAGGATATCGGCGTCGCCACCAGCACCACCAACCTGTTCCGCTCCCTCGGTGGCGCGGTGGGCGTGGCGCTGATGTCGGCGCTGTTGCTGGCAATGCTGCAGGACGGTGGCTACGCCCTGGCCGGCGAAGCCTTGCTGGGCAGCCTGCGCACAGGCGAAGCGACGCTGGCGGTACAGGCGGAGCTTTCCATCACCTTCCGCAACCTGCTGCTGGGCAGCGCGGCTATCTCGCTGCTGGGCCTGGCGGCAGCGCTGGCGCTACCCAACCGTGAGTTGCGCGGGCACTGAGTCAGCGACGGCGCTGCACCCAGGCCACGGCCAGGCCGCTGAGACAGATGACGGTGATACCGACCACGCCATAGGCATCGGGGCTGTGGTCGAAGATCAGATAGCCGAACATCCCGGCGAACAGGATCTGCCCATAGCTGAACGGCGCCAGCATCGCCGGGGCGGCGTGCTTGAAGGCCTGGGTCAGGAGCATGTGGCCGAGCATCCCGCAGGTGCCGAGGCCCAGCATGAACAGCGCATGACCGAAGCTCGGCACGGTCCAGAAGAACGGCACCAGGGCGGTCATGATCAGGCTGTTGAAGATGCCGGTGAGGAAGTTGCTGGTGGTCGGGCTGTCGGTGGTGCTGAGCTTGCGAGTGAGCAACTGATAGCAGCCGAAGCAGAAGGCCGAGCCCAGCGGCAGCAGGATCGCCGGGGTGAACAGCGCACCGCCCGGACGGATCACGATCAGCACCCCGACGAAGCCGGCCAGCACCGCGATCCACTGGCCGCGACTGACCCGCTCGCCCAGCAGCGGCACCGACAGCGCGGTGACCATCAGCGGCGCGAGGAAGTTGACCGCCGTGGCTTCGGCCAACGGGATATAGCGCAGGCCCGTGGTGAACAGCAGGCTGGTGCCGATCAGGCACAAGGCCCGGGCCAGTTGCAGCAGCGGCCGGCGGGTACGCACCACCGCCGACAGCCCGGTACGGGGCACGAACACCACCAGCATCAGCAGCGTGTGCACCACATAGCGCGCCCACACCACCATCACGATCGGATAGAAACCGGACAAGTACTTGGACAACGCATCGTGACTGGCAAACAGCAGTACCGCCAGACAGATCAGGGCGATCCCCCGCAGCGGTTGATCGGCACCTTTGAAGCTGGGGGTCTGCGCGGTCATGTCCGGACTCGATGAAAAATATTTAATTAGCCAGCTAAGTATCTACGCGTTCGCCAGCGCACATAATAAGAACGCCGGGCTGATTCTTGCTCAGCCCGGTGTCGGAAACAACTCAACGCAACTGGAAATACAAAGATTCACAAATGCTCACAAAACCTCAATTGCGCAGTGCAGGGCTCAAGCGCAGCATGTCCAGCCCTGCATCGGCCCAGCGCTCGGCATCGTTCAACAGGTCGAAACTGTCCGGCAGCAGCAGCCAGCGCCGGATCAGCCCGTCGATGTAGGCGAAGATGGCCAGCGCCGCGTGCTCCGGGTTGGTATCGGCCGGCAACTGCCCGCGTTTGATGGCGTTGCCCAGCGAGCGGGTGATGCGTTCGTGGCAATCGATCACCGCGTTCTGGCGCTGGACGCGGATCTCGCACATCTCATCGGTGAATTCGCATTTGTGATGAAGGATTTCATTGATACGCCGCGTCTTCGGGTCGCTCGCCATGTGGTGCATCAACTGCACCAGCAATTGGCGCATGCAGCCGAGCGGGTCGGGCTCATCCTCGCTTTCGCTGGCCTGGGACAGCGCATCCAGCGGCTCTTGCAGGCTGTCGAGCAGGGCCTGGACCAGTTCGGCCTTGTTGTCGAAATGCCAATAGATGGCACCCCGCGTCACACCGGCCAGTTCAGCGATGTCGGCAAGGGTGGTACGCGCGATACCGCGTTTGTAAAAGGCTTTTTCCGCAGCTTCGAGGATCTGGTTACGGGTTTCCTGTGCTTCCTCTTTGGTTCGACGGACCATGGCAGTACAACCTCATCAAAAGGCCGGGCGCCTGCGTTGGGCGGCCGGTTTCAGAGCCGGTGCGACCTGGGTGGAGCCGCCTTCCGGATGTTCTATTTTCGCGCCTTGCACCATGGGGAGGACAAGGTAACGGGTGTTTACAAACAAGCATGAATGTAAGTATATTCCTTAGCATGCTACTTATCCAGCCGGAAGTGTTTTTTCCGACACCCAGTTTTCCATTACTCTTGAGCGTCTTCAGCTCTTTCTGACCCGAGGATCTTCATGCAATTCAAGCCAGCTGTTACCGCTCTGGTTTCCGCCGTCGCCCTGGCAACACTGCTCAGCGGCTGTAAAAAGGAAGAAGCGGCGCCCGTGGCGCAGATTCCTCAGGTCGGCGTCGTCACCCTCCAGGCCCAACCCTATACCCTCGTCTCCGATCTGCCAGGCCGCACCATCGCGTTCCGGGTGGCGGAGGTGCGTCCGCAGGTCAACGGCATCATCCTCAAGCGCCTGTTCAAGGAAGGCAGCGAGGTGAAGGAAGGCCAGCAGCTCTATCAGATCGACCCGTCGGTGTATGAAGCAACCCTGGCCAGCGCCAAGGCCAACCTGCAATCGACCAAGTCCCTGTCCGATCGCTACAAGCAACTGGTCAGCGAGCAGGCGGTCAGCCGCCAGGAATACGACGATGCCCAGGCCAAACGTTTGCAAGCCGAGGCCACGCTGAAGAGCGCCGAGATCGACCTGCGCTACACCAAGGTACTGGCCCCGATCAGCGGCCGCATCGGCCGTTCGGCGGTCACCGAAGGCGCACTGGTCAGCAACGGCCAGACCACCGCCATGGCGACCATCCAGCAACTGGACCCGATCTACGTCGACGTCACCCAGTCCTCGGCCGAGCTGCTGAAACTGCGTCGCGAACTGGAAACCGGCAAGCTGCAGAAGGTCGGCGACAACGCCGCCAAGGTCACCCTGAAGCTGGAAGACGGCAGCAACTACGCCCAGGAAGGTCGCCTCGAGTTCTCCGAAGTGTCGGTGGACGAAACCACCGGTTCCGTGACCCTGCGCGCCGTGTTCCCCAACCCCGAGCACAACCTGCTGCCGGGCATGTTCGTCCACGCCCGCCTCGCTGCCGGCGTCAACGAAACCGCCATTCTCGCCCCGCAACAAGGCGTGACCCGTGACCTCAAGGGCACCCCGACCGCGCTGGTGGTCAACCAGGAGAACAAGGTCGAGCTGCGCCAGCTCAAGGCCAGCCGCACCGTCGGCAACGACTGGCTGATCGAGGAAGGCCTGAATCCAGGCGACCGCCTGATCACCGAAGGCCTGCAGTACGTCAAGCCAGGCGCCGAGGTGAAGGTCAGCGAAGCGACCAACGTCAAGCCTGCCCAGCCAACCCAGGCCAGTGCCGCGACCGCAGGGGCCAAAGGGGAGTAAACCATGTCGAGATTCTTTATCGATCGCCCGATCTTCGCCTGGGTGATCGCCCTGGTGATCATGCTGGTCGGCGCGCTGTCGATCCTCAAATTGCCGATCAACCAGTACCCGAGCATCGCGCCACCTGCGATCGCCATCGCCGTGACCTACCCGGGCGCCTCCGCGCAGACCGTGCAGGACACCGTGGTCCAGGTGATCGAGCAGCAGCTCAACGGTATCGACAACCTGCGTTATGTCTCGTCGGAAAGTAACTCCGACGGCAGCATGACCATCACCGCCACCTTCGAGCAGGGCACCAACCCTGACACCGCACAGGTCCAGGTCCAGAACAAGCTGAACCTGGCCACCCCGCTGCTGCCGCAAGAAGTGCAGCAACAGGGTATCCGTGTGACCAAGGCTGTGAAGAACTTCCTGCTGGTGATCGGTCTGGTGTCCGAAGACGGCAGCATGACCAAGGACGACCTGGCCAACTACATCGTCTCCAACATGCAGGACCCGATCTCGCGGACCGCGGGCGTCGGTGACTTCCAGGTGTTCGGTGCCCAGTACGCCATGCGTATCTGGCTCGATCCGGCCAAGCTGAACAAGTACCAGCTGACCCCGGTTGACGTGAAAACCGCGGTCGCCGCGCAGAACGTCCAGGTGTCTTCCGGTCAGCTCGGCGGCCTGCCCGCCCTGCCCGGCCAGCAACTGAACGCCACCATCATCGGCAAGACCCGCCTGCAGACCGCCGAGCAGTTCGAGAAGATCCTGCTCAAGGTCAACCGCGACGGTTCGCAAGTGCGCCTGGGCGACGTTGCCCGCGTCGGCCTGGGGGGTGAAAACTACGCGGTCAGCGCCCAGTTCAACGGCAAGCCGGCGTCCGGTCTGGCGGTGAAACTGGCCACTGGCGCCAACGCCCTGGATACCGCCAAGGCGCTGCGCAAGACCATTTCCGACCTCGAGCCCTTCTTCCCGCCAGGCATGAAGGCCGTGTTCCCGTACGACACCACGCCGGTGGTGACCGAATCCATCAGCGGTGTGATCCACACCCTGATCGAAGCGATCGTGCTGGTGTTCCTGGTGATGTACCTGTTCCTGCAGAACTTCCGCGCCACGGTGATCACCACCATGACGGTGCCGGTGGTCTTGCTGGGTACCTTCGGCATCCTCGCGGCGGCCGGTTTCAGCATCAACACCCTGACCATGTTCGGCATGGTGCTGGCCATCGGCTTGCTGGTGGACGACGCCATCGTCGTGGTGGAAAACGTCGAGCGGGTGATGTCCGAAGAGGGACTGTCACCCAAGGAAGCCACCAAGAAGTCCATGGGCCAGATCCAGGGCGCACTGGTGGGTATCGCCCTCGTGCTCTCGGCGGTACTGCTGCCAATGGCATTCTTCGGCGGCTCCACCGGGGTGATCTACAAGCAGTTCTCCATCACCATCGTCTCGGCCATGGCCCTGTCGGTACTGGTGGCGCTGATCTTCACCCCGGCGCTGTGCGCCACCATGCTCAAACCGCTGAAAAAGGGCGAGCACCACACCGCCAAGGGCGGCTTCTTCGGCTGGTTCAACCGCAACTTCGACCGCAGCGTACGCAGCTACGAGCGTGGCGTAGGCAACATGCTGCGCCGCAAGGCGCCGTATCTGCTGGCCTACCTGCTGATCGTGGTGGGCATGGTCTGGCTGTTCACCCGTATCCCGACCGCGTTCCTGCCCGAAGAAGACCAGGGCGTACTGTTCGCCCAGGTGCAGACCCCGGCCGGCTCAAGCGCCGAGCGGACCCAGGTGGTGGTCGACCAGATGCGCGAATACCTGCTGGACAAGGAAGCCGATACCGTGGCTTCGGTGTTCACCGTGACCGGCTTCAACTTCGCCGGCCGTGGTCAGAGCTCGGGTATGGCCTTCATCATGCTCAAGCCGTGGGGCGAGCGCTCCGCCGAGAACAACGTGTTCAACCTGGCGGCCCGCGCCCAACAGCACTTCTTCAGCTTCCGCGACGCCATGGTGTTCGCCTTCGCCCCGCCTGCAGTACTGGAGCTGGGTAACGCCACCGGTTTCGACGTGTTCCTGCAGGACCGTGCCGGCGTCGGCCACAACAAGCTGATGGAAGCGCGCAACCAGTTCCTCGGCCTGGCCGCGCAGAGCAAGATCCTCTCGGCAGTGCGCCCGAACGGCCTGAACGACGAACCGCAGTACCAGTTGACCGTCGATGACGAGCGCGCCAGTGCCCTGGGCGTGACCATCTCCGATATCAACAACACCCTGTCGATCGCTCTCGGTGCCAGCTACGTCAACGACTTCATCGACCGCGGCCGGGTCAAGAAGGTGTACATCCAGGGCGAAGCCTCGTCGCGGATGAGCCCGGAAGACCTGCAGAAGTGGTACGTACGCAACGCAGCCGGCGAGATGGTGCCGTTCTCGTCCTTCGCCAAGGGCGAATGGATCTACGGTTCGCCCAAGCTGTCGCGCTACAACGGCGTCGAAGCGGTGGAAATCCTCGGTGCACCGGCGCCCGGCTACAGTACCGGTGAAGCCATGGCCGAAGTCGAACGCCTGATCGCGCAACTGCCGGACGGTATCGGCTACTCCTGGACCGGCCTGTCCTACGAGGAGCGCCTGTCGGGCTCCCAGGCGCCGGCACTGTATGCCCTGTCGCTGCTGATGGTGTTCCTCTGCCTGGCCGCACTGTATGAAAGCTGGTCGATCCCGATCGCGGTCATGCTGGTGGTGCCACTGGGGATCATCGGTGCGCTGCTGGCCACCAGCCTGCGCGGGTTGTCCAACGACGTGTACTTCCAGGTGGGCCTGTTGACCACCATCGGTCTGGCGGCGAAGAACGCGATCCTCATCGTCGAGTTCGCCAAGGAACTGCACGAGCAGGGCCGCAGCCTGATCGACGCGGCGATCGAAGCCTGCCGCATGCGTCTGCGCCCGATCATCATGACCTCGCTGGCCTTCATCCTCGGCGTAGTACCCTTGGCTATCGCCAGCGGCGCAGGTTCGGGCAGCCAGCACGCTATCGGTACGGGCGTGATCGGGGGCATGCTGACCGCGACCATCCTGGCCATCTTCTGGGTACCGCTGTTCTTCGTAAGCGTGTCGTCGTGGTTCGGCAGCAAAGCGCCGAAAGAGGACGCCACACCTGAAACTCCACGCTATGAGGCTGGGCAATGACCAAGTCCCTGATATCCCTGGCGGTCACCGCGTTCATCCTGGGCGGATGCTCGCTGATCCCCGAGTACAAGACCCCTGAGTCGCCGGTGGCGGCCCAGTGGCCGGCGGGCCCTGCGTACTCGCCGACCGAGTCGGCGCAGGTGGCTGCGGCCGAGCAAGGCTGGCGCCAGTTCTTCCACGACCCGGCACTGCAGCAACTGATCCAGAGCTCGCTGGAAAACAACCGCGACCTGCGGGTCGCGGCACTGAACATCGACGCCTACCGCGCCCAGTACCGTATCCAGCGCGCCGACCTGTTCCCGGCAGTCTCTGCCACGGCCAGCGGCTCGCGCCAGCGCACGCCAGCGGACATGTCGCAGACCGGCGAGTCGACCATCAGCAGCCAGTACTCGGCGACCGTCGGCGTCAGCGCCTATGAGCTGGACCTGTTCGGCCGGGTTCGCAGCCTGTCCCAACAGGCCCTGGAAACCTACCTGTCCAGCGAGCAGGCGCGCCGTTCGACGCAGATCGCCCTGGTGGCCAGCGTCGCCAACGCCTATTACACCTGGCAGGCCGACCAGGCCCTGCTCAAGCTGACCGGCGAGACCCTCAAGACCTACGAGGAAAGCTTCAAGCTGACCCAGCGCAGCAGCGACGTTGGCGTGGCCTCGGCGCTGGACCTGAGCCAGGCCCGGACCGCCGTCGAAGGCGCCCGGGTCAAACTGGCGCAGTACCAGCGCCTGGTCGCCCAGGACCTCAACAGCCTGACCCTGCTGGTCGGTGCCGGCCTGCCGGGCAACCTGCCGGCAGCACTGCCGCTGGACGGCGACCTGCTGGCCGAAATGCCGGCCGGCCTGCCATCGGACCTGCTGACCCGGCGTCCGGACATCATGGAAGCCGAGCACCTGCTCAAGGCGGCCAACGCCAATATCGGCGCAGCGCGGGCGGCGTTCTTCCCGAGCATCAGCCTGACCGCCAACGCCGGCACCCTGAGCCCGGACCTCGACGGCCTGTTCAAGGGCGGTTCCGGCACCTGGCTGTTCCAGCCGCAGATCAACCTGCCGATCTTCAACGCCGGCAGCCTCAAGGCCAGCCTGGACTACTCGAAGATCCAGAAGGACATCAACGTCGCCAAGTACGAGAAGACCATCCAGACCGCCTTCCAGGAAGTCTCCGATGGCCTGGCGGCGCGGCAGACCTTCAACGATCAGTTGCAGGCCCAGCGCGACCTGGTCGCCGCCAACCAGGACTACTACCGCCTGGCCGAGCGTCGCTACCGGATCGGCGTGGACAGCAACCTGGTGTTCCTCGACGCCCAGCGCAACCTGTTCAGCGCGCAGCAGTCGCTGATCACCGACCGGCTGTCGCAACTGGTCAGCGAGGTCAACCTCTACAAGGCCCTCGGTGGCGGCTGGTACGAGCGCACCGGCGACGCGCAACGACAGCAGGCTTCAGCGAACTGACCGGAGCGAGCTGCAAGCTGTAAGCCATAAGCCGCAAGAAAAAGCAGTCCACATCAGGGCTGCTTTTTCTTTTTCCGCCCACCGTCCCCTCAAACAACTCCGATCCGCTTTTTCTTGCCGCTTGCAGCTCAAACAAAAGTAACCATTCAGTTAGTGTTCGATAATCGCCCATTTCCCGCTGTAACGAATTGATTCACCCCCGCCCGCCGCAGCACCATCCTCCTGCCGCTTTTGCAAAGCACACCCCCAAAGACGCAATCCTGCCTGTGACCCTTTTCAGTCGCAGCGGACGGTTTCGGCTTACATAAAAACAAGAGACACACTGACGATGAACACTCCGCACTCCGCACGACACCTGCTTCCCGGCGTTCTCGCCATGACTTGCGCCTTCCCCGCCCTCGCCGCCGAAAGCGGTTTCCTGGAAGACGCCAAGGCCACGCTGAACCTGCGCAATTTCTACATCAACCGTAACTTCGTCGATCCGGCCAACGCCCAGGGCAAGGGCGAGGAATGGACCCAGAGCTTCATCCTCGACGCCAAGTCGGGCTTCACCCAAGGCACCGTCGGCTTCGGTGTCGACGTGCTCGGCCTGTATTCGGTCAAGCTCGACGGCGGCAAAGGCACTGCGGGCACCCACCTGCTGCCGGTGCACGACGATGGCCGCCCGGCCGATGACTTCGGCCGTCTGGGCGTGGCGCTCAAGGCCAAGGTCTCGAAGACCGAACTGAAAGTGGGCGAATGGATGCCGGTGCTGCCGATCCTGCGCTCCGACGACGGTCGTTCGCTGCCGCAGACCTTCCGCGGTGGCCAGGTCACGTCCCAGGAAATCGACGGCCTGACCCTGTACGCCGGCCAGTTCCGCGGCAACAGCCCGCGCAACGACGCGAGCATGGAAGACATGTTCATGAATGGCCGCGCCGGGATTACCTCCGACCGCTTCAACTTCGCCGGGGGTGAATTTACCTTCAACGAGAAGCGCACCCTGATCGGCCTGTGGAACGCCGAGCTGAAAGACATCTATCAGCAGCAGTACATCAACCTGGTCCACAGCCAGCCGCTGGGTGACTGGACCCTGGGCGCCAACCTCGGCTACTTCATCGGCAAGGAAGATGGCTCGGCACGGGCCGGCGACCTCGACAACCGCACCGCATCGGCCATGCTCTCGGCCCGCTACGGCGGCAACACCTTCTGGGTCGGTCTGCAGAAAGTCAGCGGCGACGATGCCTGGATGCGGGTCAATGGCACCAGCGGCGGCACCCTGGCCAACGACAGCTACAACTCCAGCTTCGACAATGCCCAGGAACGTTCCTGGCAGGTGCGTCATGACTACAACTTCGCCGCCCTCGGCGTTCCTGGCCTGACCCTGATGAACCGCTACATCAAGGGTGACAACGTGCACACCGCGACCGTGGACGACGGCAAGGAATGGGCGCGGGAATCGGAACTGGCCTACGTGATCCAGTCCGGTGCGCTGAAGAACCTGTCGATGAAATGGCGCAACTCGACCATGCGCCGGGACTACAGCACCAACTCGTTCGATGAGAACCGCCTGATCATCAGCTATCCGATCAGCATTCTCTAAGGCTTCAAATGCGCCATCGCCGGCAAGCCGGCTCCCACAGTAGGAGCTGGCTTGCCAGCGATGCTGTCTGACCGTCAGGCCCCTTTTACCGTCCGGCTGCGCTCCCCGCGCACACTCACCGGCACATCCCCCTGCAACGTCACCCGGCGCACCACGCGCCCCTGGGTGCCGTAGTCATCCACCGCGTAGTGCTGCGTCGCGCGGTTGTCCCAGATCGCCACGTCCCCCGCCTGCCAGCGCCAGCGCACGGTGTTCTCCAGGCGCGTCACATAGCCTTGCAGCAGGCTGAACAGGTGCTGCGAGTCGTTCTGCGAATACCCCTTCAGACGCTTGACGAAGTGTCCCAGCAGCAGGTGTTTCTCGCCGCTCACCGGGTGCACACGGACCACCGGATGCTCGGTTTCGTACACCGTGGAGGTGAATACCTTCCGGTAGCTTTCCAGTTGCTCCAGGGTGACGTTGGGCTTGGCCCCGGCGTAGTCGTATTCGTTGCTGTGCACCGCCCAGAGTTCCTCGGCCAGCGCCTTGAGCGCCGGCGACAGGTCCTGGTAGGCGCTGGCGGTGTTGGCCCAGACAGTGTCGCCACCGGAAGCCGGTGCTACCACCGAGCGCAGGATCGACGCCTTGGGATAGGCGTCGACGAAGGTCACGTCGGTGTGCCAGGAGTTGGCGCGGCGCCCTTCCCCGCCGTCCAGTTCCAGCAGGTAGCGTGTGCCGTCGCGCACCGGCACCGTGGGGTGGGCGATCGGCTCGCCGAGCAGGTGGGCAAAGGCTTCCTGGCCCTGGTCGTCGAGGTGATGCTGGGCACGGAAGAACAGCACCTTGTGCTCCACCAGTGCAGCCTGGATGGCCTCGATCACGGCGGAGTCGAGGTCGGCGCTCAGTTGCACGCCACGGACTTCGGCGCCGATACGACCGGCGACCGGGTGAATGTCCAGTGCCTGGATGACTGGAGTTGCGGCGAGTGCGGCATTGCTCATGGTTCAAACCCTCATTGGCTGGCGACACGGGAAGTGGTCGTTGAAGCGGCGCTCTATCGTTATGCAAATAAGCTCTAACAGATAAATAACTGCTTCATTGACGGAATAAGAGCTTGCATTTAAAACCCCAGTCTCCTGTGGCGGCAAATACCTTCGCCCTATTTTTCAAATGCCGGGAATGCATATGGATCTCCGTCAATTGCGCTACTTCATCGCGCTCAACGAACACCGCAGCTTCGTCCGCGCCGCCGAGGCCATGGGCATCACCCAGCCGGCCTTCAGCCGCAGTATCCAGGGCCTGGAGCAGGAGTTCGGTTGCGTGCTGGTAGACCGGGGCAACAAGGACCTGCGCCCCACCCCCGAGGGCCAGGTGGTGCTGCAGCACGCCCTGCGCCTGGTGCAGGGCGCGGCGCAACTGAGCAGCGAAGTGCTGCAGATGACCAAACTGGACGCCGGCGAACTGCGCTTCGGCTGCGGGCCGGCGCCGGCGGCGGAACTGGTGCCGAGAGCGCTGGCGCAGTTCGTCAATGCCCACCCGAAGGTGCGCACCCGCTTGCAGGTGGACAACTGGGAAAAGCTCAGCCGCGCGCTGAACCGTGAAGAGGTGGAGTTTTTCGTCGCCGATATCCGACATTTCGAAGCCGATCCGAATTTCCAGACCCAGCCCCTGACGCCCCGTCGCGGGCTGTTCTTCTGCCGTCCGGGACACCCGCTGCTGGGCAAGGACAGCCTCTCCACCAACGATATGTTCGACTACCCGCTGGCCACCTCGCTGATCCCGCCCGGGGTGCGCAAGCTGCTGGCCAACCTGAGCGGCAAGACCGACTTCTCGCCCCAGGTGCAGACCGAGCATCTGCCGACGCTGGTGCGGGTGGTGCTGGACAGCAACGCCATCGGTATCGGCACCGAAGAAGCGTTTTCCGGGCATATCCGCCGAGGCGAACTGGTGCAGTTGCACTGGCGCAACCTGCCCACTCACCTCGACAGCCTCAGCGCCCGCTGCGGCATCGTCAGCCGCAGCGGTTACCGCCTGTCACCGGCGGCACGGGCGATGATCGAAACACTGGTCACTCTTGACCGCCAGCCTGTGCCACAGGAACTGGCCGGATAGCCTGGGGCGCCAGCCATTGGCTGACCTGGAACGGCTTGCGGATCAGCCGTTCCTTGGCCGCCAGGTCCACCGAAGCCTGCAGACGCGTGAGGAAGGGCTCATCGAGGGTGGCCGGGAAGATCTGGCTCAGGTGCTCATCCTTCAGGTCGTGGGTGAGGATCGCCGGCGGGTAGCTGGCGCGGGACGACACCAGTTGCACGTAGGCGTCCTTGTTGGCGTCGGTGGTCAGCCACTGCACCGCCGGCTGCTGCGCGGCGAGGAACTTGGCCACCACCTCGGGATGCGCATCGACAAAGGCGCCGGACGCCACCAGCACCGCCTGCACGTTGCCGGCGCCGCCAAGGTCGCGGGTGCTCAGCGGCAGTTCGGCAAGGCCGCGTTCCTTCAGCGCGGTGATGCCGGTGGAGCCCCAGGTGGCGTCGATCTGCTTCGCCGCCAGGGCGGCGATGGCGGCGTTGAAATCGAGGTTGATGACTTTCAGGTCTTTCTCGCTCAGGCCCTGGCTGGCCAGCGCGGCGTCGAACGACAGTTGCGTGGCGGTGCCACGGAACACCGCCACACGCTTGCCCTTGAGGTCCTGCAGGGTCTTGATACCGCTGCCCGGCGTCACGCCCAGGTAGTGCTTGACGCCCCGTGCGGTCGCCGCCAGCAGGCGGGTATCGACGCCGTTGGCCTTGCCGATGATCGCCGCCAGATCGCCCAGGTAGGCGAAGTCCACCTGGCCGTTGGCGAAGGCTTCGTTGATCACCGGCCCCGCGCCCTTGAAGTAGTTCCACTGAATGCTGATGCCATCGGCGGCGAAGGCTTTTTCCAGCAGTTGCTGTTCCTGCAGCACATCGGTGATGCCACCACCGGAATGCTGGGTGCCGGCGCTCAGGTCGGGCACGGCGATGCGGATCTGCCTGAGCTCGGCCCCCAGTGCCTCGGCAGGCAGCCAGCCAACGACAGCGGCCAGGGCGGGGACGGCGAACAGGCTGAAAACACGGTTGAGGGACAGGTTCATGGCACGCGGCTCCTTGTAATGGTGACGCCACGCTAACGACATTCCGGACCGCAAGTTAAATACTAAGAAATTACATTTTAATAACCATAAAACATATAAGCCTTGGACACGGCGTCTCACCGGGACATGCATGAGACGCACGGAAAATATGCTTCGAATGCATTGGCCGCGTGTTTGGCCATGGGCTTTAAATGCACGTTCTTATTACCCGATCGAATGTAATCAATTCGAATTAGACCCATAAGAAATAAGCAAAGAACCGCCTGTACAGCCGACCACGGAGGTCTACATGGCCCACGCTTCCCGCTCAGCCTTGCCGCTGGCCGCCACGCCCGCCCCACGCGCTATCAACCGCCTGCCGTGGCAACGCCTGAACGCCTGGTACCTGCCGCTGGCCCTCGCCGCCTTGTGGTGGCTGGCCAGCCGCAACGACTGGATGAGCGAACAGATCCTGCCGCCGCCTTCGCTGGTGTGGAGCAGCGCCGTCGAGCTGGCCCACGGCGAACTGTGGCTGCACCTGGGCATCAGCCTGTGGCGACTGGCCCTGGGTCTGGTGCTCGGGGTCGCCGTCGGTGCCGCGCTGGGCGCCTGGCTGGGTTTCAGCCGGCGCAGCGAGCGCCTGGTGCTGCCGACCTTCAACGCGCTCGCGCAAATCCCGACACTCGCCTGGATTCCCCTGTTCATGGTGCTGTTCGGCATCGGCGAAGCGCTGAAGCTGGTGGTGCTGGTCAAGGCGATCGTGGTGCCGGTGACCCTGCACACCCTGGTTGGCGTGCGTGATGCCCAGCCCCGTCTGCGCGAAGCGGCCGCGGTGCTGCGCCTGCCGCCGCGGCTGTTGCTTACCCGACTGATCCTGCCCGCCGCCCTGCCCTCGTTCTTCGCCGGCCTGCGCCTGGCCCTGGCCACCGGCTGGACCTCGCTGCTGGCGGTGGAACTGCTGGCCTCCAGCGAAGGCCTCGGCTACCTCATGGTCTGGGCCCGGCAGTTGTTCATGCTGGATATCGTCTTCGTGTGCATCGCGGTGATCGGCGTGCTCGGCCTGGTGATGGACCGCAGCCTCGGCTGGCTCGACCGCCGCCTGCTGCACTGGCCGCACCCGGCCACCGCCGAGCTGCGGGTGCAACGGTTGCATGGCAGCCAGCGTCTGCAGGCGCTGATCCTGCCGCTGGCGCTGCTGGCTTTGTGGCAACTGGCGAGCAGCCTGGGCTGGGTCGATGCCAATATCCTGGTCGCGCCGCTGACGGTGCTCGATACGCTGGTCAACGGCCTTGGCGATGGCAGCCTCAGTGGCTCATTGGCCACCAGCGTCGGCCGTACCCTCGGCGGCCTGTTGCTGGGCGGCGGCCTGGGCTTCTTCCTCGGCCTGCTGCTGGGCCTGTCGCCCCGCGCCGAATCCCTGCTCGGCCCGAGCCTGTCCGGCCTGCGCCAGATCGCGATCTTCGCCTGGGTACCGCTGCTCACCGCCTGGTTCGGCCTCGGTGAGCTGGCGAAATGGGTGTTCGTCGCCCTCGCCGCGTTCTTCCCGCTGTTCATCGCCACCCAGCGCGCCGTCGCTAGCCTGTCGCCGCAACTGGACGAAGCCGCCCGGGTACTGCGCCTGAACGCCGGCCAGCGCCTGCGCCGGCTGGTCTTGCCCAACGCCGCGCCGGGGATCTTCGCCGGCCTGCGCATCGGCCTGATCTACGCCTGGCTCGGCACCATCGGCGCCGAATACTTCATGCCTTCGGGCGGCGGTATCGGCAGCCTGATGATCAGCGCCCAGCAACTGCTGCGCATGGACCAGATCATGGCCGGGATGCTCCTGGTCGGCCTCACCGGCGCCCTGCTCGGCGCCCTCGGACAACATATCGAAGCGCGAGCCACGCGCTGGAGACGCGCATGAACGCACAGGTTTCTTCTCTGGTCAGCTTTCAACAGGTCAGCAAGCGCTTCACCGTCAGCGAGGGCGAGGTCGAGGCACTGCGCGACTTCAACCTCGACATCCGCGAAGGCGAGTTCGTCGCCATCGTCGGCGCCAGCGGCTGCGGCAAATCCACCCTGCTGCGCCTGCTGATCGGCCTGGACAAGGACTATCAGGGCCAGATTCTGATCGACGGCCAGAAGGTAGAAGGTATCGGCAGCGAACGCGGCATCGTGTTCCAGGAGCACCGCCTGTTTCCCTGGCTGACCGTGGCGCAGAACATCGAACTGGGACTGGTCAACGAGGCGCTGGACGCCGCGACCCGACAGCAACGGGTGAAGGCATTTATCGCCCTGGTCGGCCTCGAAGACTTCAGCGCCGCCTATCCGCACCAGCTTTCCGGTGGCATGGCCCAGCGCGTGGCCATCGCCCGCGGCCTGGTGGCGAGCCCGCGCATCCTGCTGCTGGACGAGCCCTTCGGCGCCCTCGACGCCCTGACCCGCCAGCAGATGCAGGACGAACTGCTGGCCATCCGCGCACGCGCGCGCATCACCACCTTGCTGGTGACCCACGACGTCGAGGAAGCGATTTTCCTCGCCGACCGCGTGGTGGTGCTGGAACCGCGCCCGGGCCGCATCAAGCGCGTGGTGGAAATCGACCTGCCGCACCCGCGCCAGCGGGCCAGCCTCGATTTCCATCAATTGCGCGAAACCCTGCTGCACGAACTCACCCGTGACGAGCGCTACCTGCCGACCCCGGCCCCGCGCATCCACGACCTGCCCCTGACCTACCTAGCCTGCTGAGGAGCGACCATGAGCCAACGCCCCAACTTCCTGGTCATCGTTGCCGACGACCTGGGTTTCTCCGACATCGGCGCCTTCGGCGGCGAGATCGCCACGCCCAACCTTGACGCCCTGGCCACTGCCGGCCTGCGCCTGACCGACTTCCACACTGCACCGACCTGCTCGCCGACCCGTTCGATGCTGCTCACCGGCACCGACCACCATATCGCCGGCATCGGCACCATGGCCGAAGCGCTGACCCCGGAACTGATCGGCAAGCCGGGCTACGAGGGCTACCTGAACGACCGCGTGGTGGCCTTGCCGGAACTGCTGCGCGACGCCGGCTACCAGACGCTGATGAGCGGCAAGTGGCACCTGGGCCTGACCGCTGAGCTGGCGCCTCATGCCCGTGGTTTCGAGCGTTCCTTCGCCCTGCTCCCTGGCGCCGCCAACCATTACGGTTTCGAGCCGACCTACGACGAAAGCACCCCGGGGCTGCTCAAGTCCACGCCGGCGCTGTATATCGAAGACGACCGCTTCATCGACGCACTACCGGAGGATTTCTATTCCTCCGACGCCTTTGGCGACAAACTGCTGCAGTACCTCAAGGAACGCGACCAGAGCCGACCGTTCTTCGCCTATCTGCCGTTCTCGGCGCCGCACTGGCCCTTGCAGGCGCCGGCCGAGGTGGTCGAACGCTACAAGGGCCGCTACGACGCCGGCCCCGAAGTGCTGCGCCAGGAGCGCCTGGAAAAACTCCGCGCGCTCGGCCTGATCGCCGCCGACACCCAGGCCCATCCGGTGGACGGCCAGTGGCAGGCGCTGAGCGAAGAACAGCGCCAGCGTTCGGCACGGTCGATGGAGGTCTACGCGGCGATGGTCGAGCGCATGGACTGGAACATCGGCCGGGTACTGGATTACCTGCGCAACCAGGGGCAACTGGACAACACCCTGATCCTGTTCATGTCCGATAACGGCGCCGAGGGTGCGCTGCTGGAAGCCTTCCCCAAATTCGGTCCGCACCTGGCCAGCTACCTGGACCAGCACTACGACAACAGCCTGGAGAACATCGGCCGGGCCAACTCCTACGTCTGGTATGGCCCGCACTGGGCCCAGGCGGCCACCGCGCCGTCGCGGCTGTTCAAGGCGTTCACCACCGAAGGTGGTATCCGTGTGCCGGCGCTGGTGCATTACCCGGCACTGAGCCGGCAGAAGCAGATCAGCCACGAATTCAGCACCGTCATGGATATCACCCCGACGCTGCTCGACCTGGCTGGCGTGCGCCATCCCGGCACGCGCTGGCGCGGTCGCGAGGTGGCGCCGTTGCGGGGCAAATCGTGGCTGGGCTATCTGTCGGGCGAGACCGAGCAGGTGCATGACGAACACACCGTCACCGGCTGGGAGCTGTTCGGCCGCCGGGCGATTCGCCAGGGGCACTGGAAGGCGGTGTACATTCCCGGGCCCGTGGGGCCGGCGACCTGGCAACTGTATGACCTGAGTCGTGATCCGGGGGAGATTAATGACCTGGCACAAGCGCAGCCGGCGAGGCTGGAGGCGTTGCTGCGGGAATGGCAGAAGTACGTGGAAGAGACGGGCGTGATCCTGAGCCAGTCTCCGTTCCAGCCCGATTGATGGGTTGTTCTATCAGGTCACTGGCCATCTCTGAGGGAGCGGCTTCAGCCGCGATCGACGGCGCAGCCGTCGTAAAACCTGAATCCGCGATTCATGCGGGATACCCGGGACTCAGGTTTTATGGCCGCTACGCGGCCAATCGCGGCTGAAGCCGCTCCTACAAGGTTTGCTTGAGCCCCCTATCTCCCCGCCAACTGCTCCAGCCGCGCCAGATCGAGAATCTCGATCTCGCCATAACTCAAGCGCACCGCGCCGTCCTGCTCGAGTCCCTTGAGAATCTGGTTGGTGGTCTGCCGCGACAGCGACAGCATCAGCGCCAGTTGCTCCTGGGACAACTGCAGCACCCGCCGCTCGCCGTCCACATCGCCGTAGCCCGCCGCCATCTGCAGCAAACGGAACGCCAGGCGCGGCGCCGCGCCCTTGAGGCTCTGCTGTTCCAGGGCGACGAAGGCCAGGCGCAGCTTGTGGCTCATCAGCAGGGCGAACTCGCGCCAGTAGCCCGGCTCGCGCTCCAGTAGCTCCAGCAACATCCCGTGGGGCACTCGCAACAAGGTGGTCGGCCCTTCGGCAAACGCATCGTGGGTCCGCGGTTGCCCATCGAACAGGCAGATCTCGCCAAACCAGTGCGGCGCCTCGATCAACGTCAACAGCGCCTCCTTGCCCTCGGCACTCACCGCACCGATGCGGATCGCCCCGCCAAGCACCGCGTACAACCCGCAGGGCGCATCACCCCGCTGGAACAGGCGCTCCCCGGCGGCCAGGGTCCGCAGCCGGGCAGCGGCCAGCAGGCTATCCTGCAAGGCAGGCGAGAGCTGGCGGAACCAGTGGCCGTGCAGGAGTTGTTCGCGCCAGGTGGAGAGATCGTTCATTGCCGCCTCGAATAAAGGACTCTGTCGGGCAGGCGACAGACTGGCGCCGTTACACGGAGCAAGCTCAAGTCACCCCAACAAGAGGAATAACAATGAAAAACCTCGTTGAACATTTGAGTCAATACGCCAGCTACCACCGTGATCCCCGCAACATCGCCACCCACTTCGTCGGCATCCCGATGATCGTGGTGGCCGTGACCGTGCTGTTGTCGCGACCGGGCGTGGAACTGGGCGGCCTGTGGCTGTCGCCGGCCTTCGCTGCGGCGCTGGCCTCGGTGTGGTTCTACCTGCGCCTGGACCTGCGTTTCGGCGTAGTGATGAGCGCGCTGCTCGGGGCCTGCCTGTGGGCCGGGCAGGCGCTGGCGGTGCAGAGCACGTCAGTGTGGCTGGTGGCCGGTCTGGGACTGTTTTTCGTCGGCTGGGTGATCCAGTTCGTCGGGCATTACTACGAGGGGCGCAAACCGGCGTTCGTCGACGATATCAGCGGGCTGATCGTCGGGCCGTTGTTCGTGGTGGCGGAACTGGCGTTCATGCTGGGGCTGCGGCCTGAGCTGAAGGCGGCGGTGGAGCGCAATGCGGGGCCTGTGGCGATTCGCGAGAAGAAGGCTGTCGTCTGAGCTGATGGCCTCATCGCCGGCAAGCCGGCTCCCACAAGGTTGTGTGTGGGAGCCGGCTTGCCGGCGATAGGGCCCTTGAGGTCAGGCCCGGGACTCGACCCCCAGCTCATCCCACACCGACTCCGCCAGGTGGAAGGTGGCATTGGCCGCCGGAATGCCGCAGTAGATTGCGCTCTGCATCAGCACTTCCTTGATCTCGTCGCGGGTCACGCCGTTGTTGGCGGCAGCGCGCAGGTGCAGTTTCAGCTCGTCGTTGCGGTTCATGCCGATCAGCATGGCGATGGTGATCAGGCTGCGGGTATGCCGCGGCAGGCCCGGACGGGTCCAGATATCACCCCAGGCATGCCGGGTGATCATTTCCTGGAACTCGCTGTTGAACTCGGTCAGGTTGGTCAGGCTGCGGTCCACGTGGGCATCGCCCAGTACCGCGCGACGCACTTGCATGCCGGCGTCGTAACGTTGTTTCTCATCCACGAAAGCAGCTCCTCAACGGGCCAGCAGAAAGTCGATGACGCGGCGGCTGAACGGCTCGCCCACTTCGACGTTGGACAGGTGCGCCGCCTGGAACTCGGCGTATTCGGCACCGGCGACATGCTCTTGGATGAACAGGCTGCCCGACGGTGGGGTCACGGCGTCAGCACTGCCGGCGATGGCCAGCAGCGGTACCTTGATCTCGCCCAGTTGGTCGCGGAAATCGGCATCGCGCACGGCGGCGCAGTTGGCCGCGTAGCCTTCCGGCGAGGTGGCGGCAAGCATGTCGGTGATGCGCTTGGCCGACTCGGGGTTGGCCTCGGAGTACGCCGGGGTGAACCAACGGGCGATGGACGCATCGCGCAGGCCGACCATGGCTGCCTCGCGGTCACGCAGCACGGTTTCGATACGCGGGTTCCACACCTCCGGCGAGCCGATCTTGGCCGCCGTGTTGCAGACGATCAGGCGGTTCAGCCGCTCGGAGGCGTTGATGCCCAGCCACTGACCGATCAGGCCGCCCATGGACAGGCCGCAGAAATGCACCTTGTCCAGCTTCAGCGCGTCCAGCAGTGCCAGCACGTCGCGGCCCAGTTGCTCGATGCTGTACGGACCTTCGGTCACCAGCGAATCGCCGTGGCCACGGGTGTCATAGCGCAGCACGCGGAAATGCGCGGTGAAGGCCGGGATCTGGGTGTCCCACATGTGCAGGTTGGTGCCCAGGGAGTTGGACAGCACCAGCACCGGCGCGCCTTCAGGGCCTTCGAGCTGGTAATTCAGAACGCCATCGGCGAGTTGTACGCTTCCCACAGCAGCCTCCTTCAGGCTTTGAATCGTTGATGTTCAGCCACCGCACGCTCGACCCAGGCACGGGCCTGACCGAGGTAGTGGGCCGGGTCCAGCAGACGGTCGAGTTCGTCCGCCGACAGTTCGGCAGTCACCTGCGGGTCGTCGCCCAGGACGGCGCGCAGGTGGCGTTGCTCGGCGACCGCGCGCTTGCAGCAGGTCTCCAGCAGATGGTGGGCGGCATCGCGGCCCAGGCGTTGGGCCAGGACGATGCTGACCGCCTCGGCCAGCACCAGGCCCTGGGTCAGGTCGAGGTTGCGGCGCATGCGCGCGGCGTCCACTTCCAGCCCCTCGGCGATGATCCGCGCCTGGCGCAGCGCACCGGACACCAGGCAGCAGATGTCCGGCAGGGTTTCCCATTCGGCGTGCCACAGGCCGAGGCTGCGCTCGTGCTCTTGCGGCATGGCCGAATACAGTGTGGCCAGCAGGCCCGGCACCCGGGTCGCCGCGCCGATCAGCACGGCAGCGCCTACCGGGTTGCGCTTGTGCGGCATGGTCGAGGAGCCGCCCTTGCCCGGCGCCGAGGGCTCGAAGACTTCACCGGCCTCGGTCTGCATCAGCAGGCTGACGTCACGGCCGAGCTTGCCAAGGGTGCCGGCGATCAGGCCGAGCACCGCGGCGAACTCCACCAGGCGGTCACGCTGGGTGTGCCAGGGCTGCTCCGGCAGGCTGAGGTTCAGTTGCTCGGCGAGCGCTTCGGCCACCGGGAGGGCCTTGTCGCCCAGGGCCGCGAGGGTGCCGGACGCGCCGCCGAACTGCAGGGTCAGCAGGCGCGGCTTGAGCTCCTGCAGGCGCTGGCGGTGCCGGGTCAAGGCGCCGAGGGTGCCGGCGAGCTTCATGCCCAGGGTCACCGGCGTCGCGTGTTGCAGCCAGGTGCGGCCGGCCAGCGGTGTGTCGGCGTGCGCGCTGGCCTGTCTGGCGAGGGTGTCGGCCAGGTGTGCGACCTCGCCGTCGATCAGGGCCAGGGCATCGCGCAGTTGCAGGACCAGGCCGGTATCCATGGCGTCCTGGCTGGTGGCGCCCAGGTGCACGTAGCGTTCGGCCTCGGCGACGCCGCTGGCGATTACCTTGCCCAGCGCCTTGACCAGCGGGATCGCCGAGTTGCCGGCGATGCCGATGGCTTCGGCCAGAGCCGCGTAATCATAGCGCTCGGCCTGGCAGGCCAGTTCGATGGGCGCGACCACCACAGCCGGAATCACCCCGACAGCCGCTTCGGCGCGGGCAAGGCCGGCTTCGAAATCGAGCATGCCCTGGATGCGACCCCGGTCGGAAAAGATCTCGCGCATATCGGGCGCAGTGAAGTAGGCATCGAACAACTGGTTGCCCGGTCGTGGAGTCATGACAGGTCCTTCAAGAAGGCGCGCCCGTCTAGGGCGCGCCGGCAGGTCAATGATCGTGGTGCAGGTAGGCCGCCTGTTTCGGCAGGCGCAGGCTGAACAGGAAGGCGATCGCCATCATCGCGGTAACGTACCAGTAAAAGGTGTTTTCCATGCCCATGGATTTCAGGCCCAGGGCCACGTATTCAGCCGAGCCGCCGAACACCGCGTTGGCCACCGCGTAGGCCAGGCCCACACCCAGCGCCCGCACCTGTGGCGGGAACATCTCGGCCTTCACCAGGCCGCTGATGGAGGTGTAGAAACTGACAATGCACAGCGCCAGGGTAATCAGCACGAAGGCCAGGAACGGGCTGGTGACGGTCTTCAACGCCAGCAGGATCGGCACGGTGAAGATCGTGCCCAGGGCACCGAACAGCAGCATCGAGTTACGCCGGCCGATACGGTCCGAGAGCATGCCGAACAGCGGCTGCATGCACATGTACAGGAACAGCGCACCGGTCATGATGAAGCTGGCGGTCTTGGCGCTCATCCCGGCAGTGTTCACCAGGTATTTCTGCATGTAGGTGGTGAAGGTGTAGAAGATCAGCGAGCCGCCGGCGGTGTAGCCGAGCACGGTGATGAAGGCTGCGGTGTGGTTGCGGAACAGCCCGGCGATGCTGCCGGCTTCCTTGTCGTTGCGGGTTTCGGCGCTGCTGGTTTCTTCCAGCGAGCGGCGCAGGAACAGCGAGATCACCGCCGCAATCGCCCCCACCACGAACGGAATGCGCCAGCCCCAGGCACGCAGTTCGTCCTCGGTCAGAACCTGCTGCAGGATCACCACCACCAGCACGGCGAGCAACTGGCCGCCGATCAGGGTCACATACTGGAACGAGGCGAAGAACCCGCGCTGGCCGCGCAGCGCCACTTCGCTCATGTAGGTGGCGGTGGTGCCGTACTCGCCGCCCACCGACAGCCCCTGGAACAGCCGCGCCAACAGCAGCAGCGCCGGCGCCAGGGCACCGATGCTGGCGTAGGTCGGCAGGCAGGCGATCACCAGCGAACCCGCGCACATCATCAGCACGGAAATCATCATCGAATTCTTGCGGCCATGACGGTCGGCGATACGGCCGAACAGCCAGCCACCGATCGGGCGCATCAGAAAGCCCGCAGCGAACACGCCGGCGGTGTTGAGCAATTGCACCGTGGGATCGTCGGAAGGGAAAAACGCCGGGGCAAAATAGATGGCACAGAAGGCGTAGACGTAGAAGTCGAACCACTCGACCAGGTTGCCCGAGGACGCACCGACGATGGCGAAGATGCGTTTGCTGCGTTCTTCGCCGGTGTAATAGCTTGAGGTCATGACTGCTTACTCCTGGAGGGTATCACTGAGTCTAGACACACTCGGTAACACTCTCGTTCCGCGGGCAATCACCCCGGACAACCGGCCTTGCGTGGAGGCCGCCCGTCCGGGGTCATTGGTTTTACACGCGCTCGATAGCCAGGGCCAGGCCCTGTCCGACGCCGACGCACATGGTCGCCAGCCCCTTGCGGCCACCGGTTTTTTCCAGGTGGTGCAAGGCGGTGAGGATCAGTCGCGCACCGCTCATGCCCAGCGGATGGCCGAGGGCGATGGCGCCTCCGTTGGGGTTGACCTGCGGAGCATCGTCAGCCAGACCGAGGCCGCGCAGCACTGCCAGACCCTGGCTGGCGAAGGCTTCGTTGAGTTCGATCACGTCGAAATCGGAAACCGCCACACCCAGGCGCTCGGTGAGCTTGAGCACCGCCGGCACCGGGCCGATACCCATCACCCGTGGCGCCACACCGGCGCTGGCCATGCCGAGCACGCGGGCGCGCGGAGTCAGGCCGTGTTTTTTCACCGCTTCGGCCGAGGCGAGGATCATCGCCGCCGCGCCGTCGTTGACGCCCGAGGCGTTGCCGGCGGTGACGGTCTTGTCCGGGCCGTTGACCGGCTTGAGCCTGGTCAGGGCCTCCAGGGTGGTCTCGGCGCGAGGATGTTCATCCTGCTCGACGACGGTCTCGCCCTTCTTGTGGGCAATACGCACCGGCACGATCTCTTCGGCGAAGAAACCGGCAGCCTGGGCCGCGGCGGTGCGCTGCTGGCTGCGCAGGGCGAAGGCGTCCTGGTCGGCGCGGGAGACGTTGTAGTCATCGGCCACGTTGTCGGCGGTCTGCGGCATGGCATCGACGCCGTACTGGGCTTTCATCAGCGGGTTGATGAAACGCCAGCCGATGGTGGTGTCTTCCAGTTTCATGTTGCGCGAGTAGGCGCTGTCGGCCTTGCCCATGACGAACGGCGCACGGGACATCGACTCGACGCCGCCAGCAATTGCCAGCTCCATCTCGCCGCTGGCGATGGCGCGGAAGGCCGTGCCCACCGCATCCATGCCCGAAGCGCACAGACGGTTGAGGGTCACCCCCGGCACGCTTTCCGGCAGACCGGCCAGCAGCAGCGCCATGCGCGCCACGTTGCGGTTGTCTTCACCGGCCTGGTTGGCGCAGCCGAGGAACACTTCGTCGATCTGGTCCCACTGCACGGTCGGGTTGCGCTCGATCAGCGCCTTCAGCGGCACGGCGGCCAGGTCGTCGGCGCGCACGCCGGCCAGGCCACCGCCGAAGCGGCCGATAGGGGTACGAATCGCGTCGCAGATGAATACGTCACGCATCACGCTTCTCCTGGTGCCTGGCCGTGGGCCTTGGCGGTGCGGGCTTCGAGGTCGCGCAGGGCACCCAGCTCGACCTCGGTCGGGGCGACGGTGGTTTGCACGTCATCGGCAAAACGGATCGCCCAGCCGGTGGCGGCGACGATCTGCTCGCGGGTCACGCCCGGGTGGATCGAGGTGACGACGAACTCATTGGTGCCGGCTTCCGGCTCCATGATGCACAGGTCGGTGATGATGCCCACCGGCCCTTCGCCCGGCAGACCGAGGCGCTTGCGCGAATCGCCGCCTTCGCCATGACCGACGGAGGTGATGAAGTCCAGCTTGTCGACGAAGGCACGCGGCGACTGCTTGAGGATGATCAGCACTTGCTTGGCGGAACCGGCGATCTCTGGCGCGCCACCGGCACCCGGCAGGCGGGTCTTGGGTGCGAAGTAGTCACCGACCACGGTGGTGTTGATGTTGCCGAAGCGGTCGACCTGGGCAGCGCCGAGGAAACCGACGTCGATACGGCCGCCTTGCAGCCAGTAGCGGAAGATTTCGCCGGTCGGCACCACGGTGTCGGCGGTTTCGGCCAGTTCGCCGTCACCGATGGACAGCGGCAGCACGCTCGGCTTGGCGCCGATCGGACCGGATTCGTAGATCAGCACCACGTCCGGCGAGGAAGTCAGGCGGGCCAGGTTGGCGGCCTTGGACGGCAGGCCGATACCGACGAAGCAGACGGCGCCGTTGCGCAGGCGACGAGCGGCGGCGACGGTCATCATTTCATTGGTGGAGTAGCTCATTGTGCAGCCTCCGAAGCGCTGGCCAGTTTTGCCTTGAAGTCGTTGAAGTCGGCGGTGCCGCGGATGTAGTGATCGATCCAGGCGGTGAAGGTCTCGCGACTGCGCGCGATCGGGTCCCAGGCCTGGTAGAAGCGGTTGTCACGCTCGTAGTAGCCGTGGGCGTAGGACGGGTGGGCGCCACCCGGTACCAGGCACACTGCGGACAGGGCCCAGGTCGGCAGGACGCAGGCGTTCATCGGTGCCTGCAGGTCGTCGACGATCTCTTCGACAGTGACGATGCAACGCTTGGCCGCCAGGGCCGCTTCCTTCTGCACGCCGAGGATGCCCCACAGCAGCACGTTGCCCTTGCGGTCGGCTTTCTGGGCGTGGATCACGGTAACGTCCGGACGAACCGACGGCACCGCGGCCAGCACTTCACCGGTGAACGGGCAGGTGACGCTCTTGATCAGCGGGTTGACCTTCGGCAGATCGGAACCGGCGTAGGCACGCAGCACGGCGAACGGCAGGCCGGAGGCACCGGCGACGTAGGCGTTGGCCAGGTCGGCGTGGCTGTGCTCTTCGATCTCGATGGCGTGCGGCCATTGTTTCTCGACGGCGTCGCGCAGACGGTGCAGGGAACCGACACCCGGGTTGCCGCCCCAGGAGAAGATCAGCTTCTTCGCGCAGCCGGCACCGATCAACTGGTCATAGATCAGGTCGGGGGTCATGCGTACCAGCGTCAGATCCTTCTTGCCCTGACGAATGATTTCATGCCCGGCGGCGGTCGGAATCAGGTGTGTGAAGCCTTCAAGGGCAACGCTGTCACCGTCGTGGACGAACTGCTTCACGGCGTCGTGGAGCGAGAGGATTTCAGCCATGGAAGACTCCTGGATGTGCTGAGTCGGGGGTCGGTTTCAAGGCGCATGGGGCGGCGCCGGTATGAATCCAGATTAAGGCGGGGCTGAGTGCCGTTCAATCCGATAATCGGCTTAACGTTCGATTATCGAACGGATTGTTAAAGCGTTAACAAGGGGATATTTGTGGGGTTCTTCAGGGCCCTATCACTGGCAAGGCCAGCTCCCACAAGGCTCTCCGGGCATTCGCAGAATCTGCGCCGGACACGAGTCCTGTCGGAGCTGGCCTTGCCAGCGATGGGCCCTTCAGAGAGTCAAAGGATCAGATATCAGGTCGCATCGGCGTGGCTCACCACGCCCTTCACGATCACCGCCACGGTCGCCAGACCGGCCGGGATCACCAGCGCCGTCAGCACCTGCTCGAAGTTCCAGCCCAACCCCAGAAGGGTCGCGCCCATCCAGGCACCGAGAATCGCGCCGAAGCGGCCGATACCGAGCA
This sequence comes from Pseudomonas sp. TUM25319, assembly GCF_056388475.1. Lineage (NCBI taxonomy): Bacteria > Pseudomonadati > Pseudomonadota > Gammaproteobacteria > Pseudomonadales > Pseudomonadaceae > Pseudomonas > Pseudomonas sp. TUM25319. Next base: position 5,795,841 of record NZ_CM150751.1, read on the forward strand.
TCCACGACACACCGGTGGCACGGCCCTGGGTCGGGTAGAAACGCGCCGCCAGCGACGGCATGGCCGATTGCGCGCCGTTCACGCACATCCCGGCGATCAGCACCAGGGTCGCCAACAGCGTGATGTTGCCCAGGCTCTGGCCCACGGCGTAGGCGAACACACCCGCCAGCAGGTAGAAGGTGCCAATGACCTTGTGCGGATTGAAGCGGTCCATGGCCCAACCCACACCGACGGCGCTGAGCACGCCGCCGAACTGGAACAGCGCGCCGATGAAGGCGGCCTGCTCCATGCTCGCACCGCTGTCACGCATCAGGGTCGGCAGCCAGCTGGTCAGCAGGTAGACGATCACCAGGCCCATGAAGTAGGTCAGCCACAGCAGCAGCGTGCCGACGCTGTAGGTGCCGGAGAAGATCACCGCCAGCACATTGCGGCTCTTGACGATTTTCTGCTCCGGCACGGTGAAGGCACTGGCCTGGGCCACGGTCGCTGGCTCGATGGGCGCCAGGGTCTTGCGGATCTTCTCGATGCCGCGGTTGCGCACCACCAGGAAACGCGCCGACTCCGGCAGCCAGAACACCAGCACCACCGCCAGCAGCAACGGCAGCAGGCCGCCGATCAGCAGCAGGCTGTGCCAGCCGTAGGCCGGGATCAGCTTGGCGGAGATGAAACCGCCGCCGGCCATGCCCAGGTTGAAGCCGCAGAACATGCTGGTCACCAGCAGCGACTTCAGACGCTCGGGGGTGTACTCCGACAGCAGCGTGGTGGCGTTGGGCATGCCGGCGCCGAGACCCAGGCCGGTCAGGAAGCGCAGCACCAGCAACTGATCGACGTTGGTGCTGTAGGCCGACGCCAGACTGAAGGCACCGAACAGCACCACTGCGCCCACCAGCACCACCTTGCGGCCGAAGCGGTCAGCCAGCGGGCCGGAACCCAGGGCACCGAAGACCATGCCGATCAGTGCGGCGCTCATCACCGGGCCCAGGCTGGCGCGGTCGATGCCCCAGTCCTGGGACAGCGCCGGAGCGATGAAACCCATGGCAGCCGTGTCGAGGCCGTCAAGGAAAACGATCAGGAAACACAGGATCACCACGCGCCATTGGTAGCGCGACAGGGGCTGGGCATTGATGAACGACTGGACATCCAGGGGCGTTCCGATTGGGGCGTGCGGACTGTTCATTATTTTTTTATCCAGAGAAGCGCGCGCGAGCACCGTGCAGGCGTGCGCGTGAGTAGCGAAAGCGGATCAGTGTAGTCAGGGGTGAATCAGGGACGTGCGCATCGTCGGCAGGGAGACGGGCAGCAGGAGGAAGGCGTGCGGGTCATAAGGGATGTCTCTCGCTCATTATTATTGACAGTCGGGGCGGACCAACCTTGCGAGGGACATTAATAAGGCGCCCGACACCGCGCAATTCGATAAACGCAACAGTGTGCGTTTATCGAACAGGATTCAGCGGCTCAGGCAAAAAGCTGCGCGCTGAGGTCGCGACTGGCAGCGAGCATGATCGGCAGGAAACGCTGCTCCAGCTCGCTGCGGCTGACCCGGCCGGCGTGGGTGCTGACGTTCAGCGCTGCCAGCACCTGGCCGGAAGCATCGTAGACCGGCACGGCAATGGAGCGCAGGCCTTGCTCCAGTTCCTGATCGACGATGCACCAGCCCTGCTGACGCACGACCTGCAGGCACTCCAGCAGCGCCTGCGGATCGTGGATGGTGCGGCTGGTCTTGGCCTGCAGGTCGGCGTGCTCGAGGTATTCGTGCAGGGTCGCATCGTCCAGCGCCGCCAGCAGGATGCGTCCCATGGAGGTGCAATAGGCCGGTAACCGCCCGCCCACGGACAGGTCCACCGAGATGAGCCGCTGCACGGTCGCCGAACGGGCGATATAGAGAATGTCGTCGCCCTCCAGGGTGGCCATGTTGCAGGCCTCGTGGAGCTGGTCGCTCATGCGGTCGAGGTACGGCTGCGCCGATACGGCCAGTGGCGTGGAAGACAGGTAGGCGTGGCCGAGGGTCAGCACTTTGGGCAGCAGCGAATAGGTGCGCCCGTCGGTGGTGGCATAACCCAGCTTGATCAGCGTATGCAGGCAGCGGCGCACCGCCGCCCGCGGGATCTCGGTGCGGTGGCTGATCTGGGCGATGGTCAGGTGCCGCTTGCGCTCCTGGAACGCCTGCACCACCGCCAGCCCCCGGGCCAGAGAGGTCATGAAATCCGGGTCACCGGTAAACGCCTGGATGCGCCGGGCCGGCGACGCCACGATCGGCGGCGCCAGGGACGCGAAGGAACTGCGCACGTTGTCGTTCAGGCCAGGTCCCTTGGGTGTTACTTCATCGCTCATGACTCACCTCGGTCACACACTCACGAGGGCGATTATCGAACCATCGACCGATAATCGCAATTGACCGCTGACCTCAATTGCTTATACCTTTCCCCGGCCACATGTGGCTTCTTGGAGAGACTGGTCAGGTACCCACCGTAGAAGTCCCAGGCACGGCCTCGCTCACCAGCGAGGCCGTTTTTCATTCAATCCCCGGCGGATGGTTTTTCTGCACTTACCGGCGGATATATCCTTCATGCATAATCGTTGGAACCATTGCCCCTTGTTGCAATGTCTATACTTGCAGGACTTGTTTGACCGATACGATTGCGCAACTCGCTTGCTATAATCCGGCAACCGACGCCGCCCGCCCGGGCCAAATCGTGATTGGATCCTCATTTACATATGTCGGATCCCGGTGCCAGACGCCCGCAGGCGTTGACACCCTCTGAAAGACTGTTGCTGCGACAGCCGTTAACACACTGGCAACGTAGCCGCGTGCGCGTTATGCAAACTGCACTAACAGCCTCGCGAAAAAGCCAGCGTCAAACTTTGATCAACAGGTAGCACTGTGACGAAAGACGAACTGCGCGCGGAACTTGAGCGCCAGGAACAACGTTACAAGGAAGTTTACGGCGGTGAAGTCACCACTTATGCCGCTCAGCCCGACCCGGAACGCAAGCCCTGGCGCAAACGTGCCACGGTCATGGATCAGGTGTTCGCCGAAGAACTGCGCAAGATCGAGCAGGAGCGCAAACCCGACGAGCCTTGACGGCAGTCCTCAGTTGATGCACGACCGTCCCGGCACCTTGAACAGGTGCCGCGGGTCCATCATTGCGCGTCAGAAGATGAAACCGTAACGGATTCTCACAAATTTCATACGTTCGTTTGAAACCTTTCTGACATCCCGTATTCATCTCGTTGCCATCATAAATCCACATTTTCAGCGCTTTTTCGCGAGATTTTCCGGCTACCGTCTGTCCGCCCGCCGGAACGGAACTTTAGCTGAAGCGCTCAACCGGTCGGCAGCCAGTGCATTGATTACCGGGGATTTCTGGCATAATCGCGCCCCCTTATGACCGGGTCAGAAAACCTTCATGATCGAATTATTCAGCGGACTTGATGCGTGGGTACTGGTGAGCCTCATCCTCGCCTTGACCTTCGTACTCGCCTTCGAGTTCATCAATGGCTTTCATGACACCGCAAACGCGGTCGCGACAGTCATCTATACCAAAGCCATGCCGCCCCAACTGGCGGTGTTCGCTTCCGGTGTCTTCAACTTCCTCGGCGTGTTGCTGGGCGGCGTCGGTGTCGCCTACGCAATCGTTCACCTGTTGCCGGTGGAACTGCTGATCAACGTCAACACCGGACACGGCCTGGCCATGGTCTTCTCGCTGCTGGCCGCAGCCATCGCCTGGAACCTGGGCACCTGGTATTTCGGCATTCCGGCGTCCAGTTCGCACACCCTGATCGGCTCGATCCTCGGCGTGGGCCTGGCCAACGCCCTGCTCAACGACATTCCGCTGGGTGACGGCGTGAACTGGCAGAAAGCGATCGACATCGGCATGTCGCTGGTGCTCTCGCCCATGGCCGGCTTCGCCGTGGCCGCGCTGGTATTGCTCGGCCTGAAATGGTGGCGCCCGCTGTCGAAGATGCACAAGACGCCGGAACAGCGCCGCATGCTCGACGACAAGAAGCACCCGCCATTCTGGAACCGCCTGGTACTGATCATGTCGGCCATGGGCGTGAGCTTCGTCCACGGCTCCAACGACGGTCAGAAAGGCATCGGCCTGATCATGCTGGTATTGATCGGTATCGTGCCGTCCCAGTTCGTACTCGACCTGAGCAGCACCACCTACCAGATCGAGCGGACCCGCGACGCCACCCTGCACCTGAGCCAGTTCTACGAGCGCAACCACGACACCCTCGGCGAGTTCCTCGCGCTGGGCAAGGCTGCCAAGGGCGATCTGCCGGAGCAGTTCAGTTGCAACCCGCACCAGACCGAACCGACCATCGCCGCACTGCAGCAATCGCTGGCGGGCGTCACCGACTACCGCGCCCTCGGCGCCGAGCAGCGCGTCGAAGTCCGCCGCTACCTGCTCTGCCTGGATGACACCGCGAAGAAAGTCGGCAAGCTGCCGGGCCTGCAGGCTCGCGAGAAAGCCGACCTGGAAAAACTGCGCAAGGACCTGACCGCCACCACCGAATACGCCCCGTTCTGGGTGATTCTGGCTGTCGCCCTGGCCCTGGGCCTGGGCACCATGGTCGGCTGGAAGCGCGTGGTACTGACCATCGGCGAGAAGATAGGCAAGCAAGGCATGACCTACGCACAAGGCATGTCGGCGCAGATCACCGCTGCCTGCGCCATTGGCGCGGCCAACATCTTCAGCCTGCCGGTTTCGACCACCCATGTGTTGTCCTCGGGTGTGGCCGGTACCATGGTGGCCAACAAGAGCGGCCTGCAAGGCGGCACCGTCAAGACCATCCTGCTGGCCTGGGTCCTGACCCTGCCGGCGTCGATGGGCCTGGCAGCGGCGCTGTTCTGGATCGCGACCAAAGCCATGAGCTGACGCATCAACGCACAAAAGAAAGGCGCCCTGCGGGGCGCCTTTTTCATGTCTGCAGGAAGGTCAACGGCGCTTGCTGCTCAGCAACGACCCCATCAGCCCCCGCACCAACTGCCGGCCAAACTGGTTGGCCGCCTGCCGCACCGCCGACTTGATCGCCTGCCCCGCTGCGCTTTGCAGGAACTCCCCCGCCTTGTCGGCCAGGCTCTCTTCTTCTTTCTGGGCGGCCGCTGGAGGTTCAGCGGCCTCGCCTTTGCGGGCCATCAGCATTTCATAGGCCGACTCGCGATCGATGGGTTTGTCATAGCGCCCCACCAACGGCGACACCGCAATCAGCGCGGCCCGCTCCGTCTCGTTCAGCGGGCCGATCCGCGATTGCGGCGGCGCGATCAGCACCCGTTCGACCATGGCCGGCGTGCCCTTCTCTTCCAGCGTGCCCACCAGCGCTTCGCCAATGCCCAGTTCGGTCAGCACCGCCAGGGTGTCGAACACCGGGTTCGGACGAAAACCGTCCGCCACCGCCCGCAGCGACTTCTGTTCCTTGGCAGTGAACGCACGCAGGCCATGCTGGATGCGCAGGCCCAGTTGCGCCAGCACGTCGTCTGGCAGGTCGCCCGGCGACTGGGTGACGAAATACACCCCGACGCCCTTGGAGCGAATCAGTCGCACCACCTGCTCCAGACGGTCCTGCAGCGCCTTCGGCGTGCCGCTGAACAACAGGTGTGCCTCATCGAAGAACAGTGCCAGCAGCGGCTTGTCGGCATCACCGCGTTCGGGCAGTTGCTCGAACAGTTCGGCCAGCAGCCACAGCAGGAAGGTGGCGTAGACCTTCGGCGCCTCGTGGACCAGACGGCTGGCATCGAGCAGATGGATACGCCCACGGCCATCGGCAGCGGGGTGCAGCAAGTCCTCCAGTTGCAAGGCCGGCTCGCCGAACAACGCCTCGGCGCCCTGCTGCTCCAGGGTCGCCAGGCGCCGCAACAGGGCCTGGGTCGAACCGCTGGTCATCAACGCGGCATCTTCGCCGAGCACCTGGGGGTTGTCCTTGAGGTGTCCGAGCAGCGCCTTGAGGTCCTTGATATCCAGCAACAGCAGGCCCTCACGGTCCGCCACCTTGAACGCGGCGTACAGCGCGGCCTGCTGGCTGTCGTTCAGTTCCAGCAGGTTGCCCAGCAACAGCGGGCCCATTTCACTCAAGGTGGTGCGCAACGGATGACCCGACTGGCCATGGATATCCCACAAGGTGACCGGATACGCCTGCGGCCGATGGTTCAGCCAGGGCATGCCGGCGATCCGTTCGGCGACCTTGCCCTGAGGGTTGCCCGCGGCGCCCAGGCCGCACAGATCACCTTTGACATCGGCGGCGAAAACCGCCACTCCGGCATCGCTGAAGGCTTCGGCCAGATGCTGCAGCGTCACGGTCTTGCCGGTACCTGTCGCACCCGCCACCAGACCATGGCGATTGGCCAGGCGCAGGGCCTGGGAGACCGGTTTGCCGGCAAGGTCGCCGCCGAGAACGAACTGCGAAGAATCCGCCATGTTTTTTCATCCTCCATATAAAGCTTTGGTGTGAATCAGCCGATACCGAAGTGTGATTGATTACCTGAAAGTGAGGAAAAGCCCGACAAGGAAATGGGACATACGCTGCTTTCACGCTGCTCTTTCGTGCGAACGACCCGGATATCAAGACCTTAGCGGACCCAACACGCCATGAATAAAAACCTCCGTTTCAGCCACAAGATTTTGTTGGCCGCCTCGCTGATCGTCATGATCGCGTTCAGCCTGTTCACGCTATACAACGACTACTTGCAGCGTAATGCGATTCGCGAAAACCTGGAGAACTATCTTCAGGAAATGGGCGACACCACCGCGACCAATATCAAGAACCTGTTCGATGGCCGCATCCTGCTGGTGGAAAACGCTGTACAGAATATTGCCGCCGACCCGCAGAACGTTGGCAATCTGCTCGGCCAGAAAGCCCTGACTTCAAGTTTCCTCACTATTTATCTGGGTCACCCCAACGGTGACTTCACCATTCGTCCGCCGATGAAGATGCCTGACGGCTACGATCCACGCGTGCGCCCCTGGTACAAGGACGGCCTGGCCGCCGGCAAGACCATCCTGACCGAACCCTATATCGACATGAGCACCGGCAAGATGGTGATCTCCATCGTTTCGCCGGTATCGAGCGAAGTCGGTGTGGTGGGCGGCGACCTGTCGCTGGACGGCCTGGTGGAAATCATCAACTCGCTGAACTTCGGTGGCATGGGCTACGCCTTCCTGGTCAACGACCAGGGCAAGATCCTGGTACACCCGAACAAAGACCTGACCATGAAATCCATGACCGACGTGTTCCCGCAGAACACCCCGCGCCTGACCAAGGACCCGGTGGAAGTCGAACTGGACGGCAAGACCCGCATCCTCAGCTTCACCCAGGTCAAGGGCCTGCCTTCGGCCAACTGGTACATCGGCCTGTCCGTTGATAAAGACAAAGCCTACGCAATGCTGAGCAAGTTCCGCACTTCGGCGGTAGTTGCCACGATTATTGCCGTGGGCTTCATCATCGGCCTGCTGGGCCTGCTGATCAGCGTACTGATGCGACCGCTGCACACCATGATCAAGGCCATGGAAGGTATCGCCCAGGGCGAAGGCGACCTGACCCGCCGGCTGAACATCCACAACCACGACGAATTCGGCATGCTCGGCAAAGCCTTCAACCACTTCGTCGGCCGCATCCACGAGTCGATCCGCGAAGTGGCCTCGGCCACCGAGCACGTCAACGAAGTCGCATTGCGGGTGGTCAGTGCCTCCAACTCGTCGATGGTCAACTCCGATGAGCAGAGCAACCGCACCAACAGCGTCGCCGCGGCAATCAACCAGCTCGGCGCCGCCGCCCAGGAAATCGCCCATAACGCGGCCCAGGCGTCGCAACAGGCCAGTTCAGCCCGTCACCTGGCCGAAGAAGGCCAGCAAGTGGTGGACCGCAGCATCCAAGCGATGAACCGGCTGTCGGACATGATCTCGACCTCCAGCACCCACATCGAGACGCTCAACAGCAAGACCGTCAACATCGGTCAGATTCTCGAAGTGATCACCAGCATTTCCCAGCAGACCAACCTGCTGGCGCTGAACGCCGCCATCGAGGCCGCCCGTGCCGGCGAGGCCGGTCGCGGCTTCGCCGTGGTGGCCGACGAGGTGCGCAACCTGGCACACCGCACCCAGGAGTCGGCGCAGCAGGTGCAGAACATGATCGAAGAGCTGCAGGTCGGAGCCCGCGAATCGGTGGAAACCATGGGCCAGAGCCAGCGCCATAGTCACGACAGCGTAAGCATCGCCAACCAGGCCGGCGAGCGCCTGAACAGCGTGACCCAGCGTATCGGCGAGATCGACGGCATGAACCAGTCGGTGGCTACCGCCACCGAGGAACAGACCGCCGTGGTCGATTCGATCAACATGGACATCAATGAAATCAACATGCTCAACCAGGAAGGCGTCGAGAACCTGCAGTCGACCCTGCGCGCCTGCGCCGACCTGGAAGAACAGGCCGGACGCCTGAAGCATCTGGTCGGCAGCTTCCGCATCTGACCCCCTCCCCGTCCGGCGGCGCAATGCCGCCGGACACCTCTGTAACAAATCGAACAAACTATTCTTCCAGAAGGTCAACTTTAAGGCGCGTCATCGCGGCCGCCCGTCCGCCGCGCGACTGTCCACAAGACGATCCCGGAGGGATGCTGATCGTGCATATCGCCGACATCACCATGTTCTACGCCCCCGCCAGCGGCGGAGTGCGTACCTACCTTGATGCCAAACACCGCCGCCTGGGTCTGATCCCGAATGTCCGTCACAGCCTGCTGATCCCCGGCCCCAGTGCCCGCCATGCCAACGGTATCCACGAAGTCCCTGCCCCGCCGCTGCCCTTCGGCAACGGCTACCGCTTTCCCCTGCGCCTGACGCCCTGGTGCAACGTCCTGCATGAACTCCAGCCGGACCTGATCGAGGTCGGCGATCCCTACCTGACCGCCTGGGCCGCCCTGGGCGCGCGCCGGCGCCTGGACGTGCCGGTGATCGGCTTCTACCACTCCGACCTGCCGCTGCTGGTGAGCAACCGCATGGGCAACTGGTTCACGCCGAATGTCGAAGCCTATGTCAGCAAGCTGTACGGCAACTTCGACCGGGTCCTGGCGCCCAGTCAGGTGATGGCGCACAAACTGCGCCGGCTGGGTATCGACAACGTCCATGTGCAGCGCCTGGGTGTCGATCTCGTCACCTTCCACCCCGAGCATCGTGATCCCGGCCTGCGCGCCGAACTCGGCCTGGCCGACGACACTCGCCTGCTGGTCTTCGCCGGACGCGGCTCGCGGGAAAAGAACCTGCCGGTACTGCTGGACTGTATGCAACGCCTGGGCAAGCCGTACCACCTGCTGCTGGTGGGCTCGCACATGCCGGCCAGCGTGCCGGAGAATGTCACGGTATTCGACCGCTTCCGCCCGGCAGTCGAAGTCGCTCGCCTGCTGGCCAGCGCCGACCTGCTGGTGCACGCCGGCGACCAGGAAACCTTCGGTCTGGTGATCCTCGAGGCGATGGCCAGCGGCACGCCGGTGGTCGCCGTTGCCGCCGGAGCCTTCCGCGAGATCGTCGACCCTGCCTGCGGCCAGCTCTGTGCGCCGGGTGACGGCCTGGCGATGGCCAGCGCCGTGCACCAGGTCTTCGAGCGCGGAGTGACACCACTCGGCCTGGCCGCACGGCGTCATGTGGAACAGCACTACAGTTGGGACAGCGTGGTCAGCGGCCTGCTGGAGCACTACCGCGCCGTGCTGGGCTACAGCGACCTGCCGGTACGCGCCCATGCCTGAGCCACACACCCTGCACGACACCGAACGCAGCGTGCTGCTGGTACTGCACGACGTCGCCCCGGAAACCTGGCCGGACTACCAGCCCTTCGTCGAGGCGGTGGACGCCCTGGGCCGGATTCCCATGACGCTGCTGGTGGTCCCCGACTTCCACAAACGCAACGCCGTGGAGCACGCACCCGGCTTTCGCCAGCACATGGAACAGCGTCTGCTGCGGGGCGACGAACTGGCCCTGCACGGTTACTTCCACGCCGACGACGGCCCGCCACCACGCTCGCCCCGCGAGTACTTCATGCGCCGCATCTACACCTGGGAGGGCGAGTTCCACGCCCTGAGCCAGGAGCGTGCGCTGCGACGACTGAGCGCCGGTCTTGAGGTCTTCGAGCGGATGAACTGGCCTGTCACCGGCTTCGTTGCCCCCGCCTGGCTGATGAGCGACGGTACCCGCCAGGCGCTGCGCCAGTTGCCGTTGCGCTACACCAGCGATCCGCAGCACCTGTATCGCCTGCCGGACTTTACCCGTATCAACGCCCCCGGGCTGGTCTGGAGTGCCCGCAGCAGCTGGCGCCGCGGCCTGTCGAGACTGGTGTGTTCGGTTCAGGAACACCGCCAGCGCCAGGCCAGCACCCTGCGCCTGGGCTTGCACCCGGTGGACATGCGCCACGGGTTTTCCCGGCGCTACTGGCTGGACACACTGCAGCGGCTGCTGGAAGACGGGCGCGCCCCGATGACCAAAATGGCCTGGCTGGCCAGCAGGCCCGGCCCGTGAGCCGGATCGGCTGGCTGCTGGCGGCGCTGGTGATGGCGGCGCTGGTGCCGGTCCTGCTCGGCGGCAGCGAGATGCTGACGCGGCTCGAGCGCTTCCCTCCGGTCCTGTTGCTGGCGCTGTTCGCGATGATCGTACTGTGCTGGACCCTCAATGCCCTGCGCCTGCGCTTGCTGCTGGGCAGCCAGGGCGAACGGATCGGCCGCCTGCGCAGTGTCGGGGTGGTCATGGCCACCGAGTTCGCCATCTGCACCACACCAGGCGGCAGCGGCGGCCCGCTGACGCTGATGGCACTGCTGTCCCGAGACCGTGTACGCCCGGCCCACAGCGGCGCGGTGTTCGCCATGGACCAGTTGAATGACCTGCTGTTCTTTCTCTGCGCGGTGCTGGGCATCGTCGTCTACACCCTGTTCCACCGTCTCGGCAGCAGCGTCGAGGGGATGCTGGTGGGTAGCGCGGCGCTGATGCTGGGCGCGCTCGGACTGAGCCTGATGCTGGTGCGCTGGCGGCGTCCATTGATGCGTTTCAATGGCCGCCTGCTGAAACGCCTGCGCGTGCGCCCGCAGGTGCGACGGCGCTGGGCACGTCGCCTGCTGAACTTCTTCCGTGCCTTCAGCGCCACGTTGCACCTGCCGCGGCGCACGCTCATCCTGGTCTTCGGCCTGACCTGCCTGCACTGGGCGCTGCGCTACAGCGTACTGTACCTGGTGTTGATCGGGCTGGGCGGGAATCTGCAGTGGGTATCGAGCTTCCTGGTGCAGGTGCTCTCGTTGAGTGCGGGTCAGTTCAGCCTGTTGCCAGGCGGCGCCGGCGCGGCGGAACTGACGTCGGCGACGCTGCTCACGCCGATGGTGGGCAAATCAACCGCTGCGGCGGCCGTGCTGGTATGGCGGGTGGTCACCTACTACTTCTACCTGGTCGCTGGCGGACCGGTGTTCCTGTGTCTGCTCGGCAGGCCCTTGCTGGAAAAGATCTCCCGCTGACTGCGCCTGCCACAGCTCGGCGGCACCGGGAAACTCGGTGCCGTCCTCGCTGCTCAGCGCTTCGGGGTCATAACGGCTCAGGCAGCCCTCACCCAACGTGGGCGGGGCATGGGCGGCGGCTTTGTCCAGGGGATCGGTCATCGCTGCGCCCTCGCAGGATCAGTTGAACACGACGGTCTTGTTGCCGTGCACCAGCACGCGGTCTTCGAGGTGATAACGCAGGCCGCGGGCCAGCACCATCTTCTCGACGTCACGGCCGAAACGCACCATGTCTTCGATGCTGTCACTGTGGCTGACGCGCACCACGTCCTGCTCGATGATCGGACCGGCATCCAGCTCTTCGGTGACATAGTGGCAGGTCGCGCCGATCAGCTTCACCCCACGCAGGGAGGCCTGGTGATACGGCTTGGCGCCGACGAAGGATGGCAGGAAGCTGTGATGGATGTTGATGACCTGCTGGGCATATTCCTGGCACAACTGTGGCGGCAGGATCTGCATATAGCGGGCGAGCACCACGACATCGGCGCTGTGCTGGCTGACCAGGCGCGACACTTCGGTGAAGGCCGGCTGCTTGTCTTTCGGATCGACCGGCACATGGTAGAACGGAATGCCATGCCACTCGACCATGCTGCGCAGGTCGTCGTGGTTGGAGATCACGCAGGGAATGTCGCAGTCCAGTTCATTGCTGTGCCAGCGGTGCAACAGGTCGGCCAGGCAATGGGACTCGCGACTGGCCATCAGGACCACACGCTTTTTCTGATCGGTGTCGGTGATGCGCCAGGTCATCGAAAACTCTTCGGCGATGGGCGCGAACGCCTCGCGGAATCCTTCCAGATCGAACGGCAGGCTATCGGCACGAATTTCGTGACGCATGAAGAACCAGCCGCTCAAGTCATCGGAGTGATGGCTCGCTTCGGTGATCCAGCCATTATGGGACGCCAGGAAATTACTGACTTTGGCGACGATGCCGACACCGTCGGGACAAGCGATCACCAACCGATAGGTACGCATGCAGGGAGACTCCAGAACTTCGCAAAGGCGCACATTCTAACGATTGCCCGGCAAAACTACAGTATCGATGTGATGCCCGGCCTCACGCCGGCCGGCGCCAGGGCCTGACGGACACTCCTGCGGGCGATCGCTTTGCGCATTAAATAAGTTCTCCGCAATTCCCCGTGGCTTTTTGTAAATGTCTATCTCGACAATCTGCCCGCCGATTAAACATTTGCAACGTTCACACTTGCCGGTTTACTTGAGCAAATAGTCTGACTATTATTGCCTCACTGTTTATCTCGAACTACCTAATCCAAGGAACGCCGCATGTCCCTGATCAACGAATATCGCGCCACCGAAGAAGCCATCAAAGAACTGCAAGCACGCCTCAAGAACCTGGCCGATGACGAAAAGCTGCAGAAAGAGCTGGAGTTCGAAAAGAAGCTGCGCGAGCTGATGGGGACCTACAGCAAATCCCTGCGTGACATCATTGCCCTGCTGGACCCGGATGCCAAACTGAACAAGCCAGTTCGCGGCGCAGCAGCCAAACCTGCCGGCACCAAACGTGCCCGCAAGGTCAAGCAATACAAGAACCCGCACAACGGTGAAATCATCGAAACCAAAGGCGGCAACCACAAGACCCTCAAAGAGTGGAAAGCCAAGTGGGGCGGTGATGTAGTTGAAGGCTGGGCCACCCTGCTGGACTAATTCCTCGCAGTCGGTTGCCTTCATAAAAAACGCCAGCATTCGCTGGCGTTTTTTTATTTACCAATTCTTTACAAAGATTACAGACCCAGGCGCTGCCTGACGCCCTGCGCGTGCTGTCGCCATTCCAGCAACAGCCCCTTCTGTGCACCATCGCTGTGCGCCAGCGCCTCCGCCAGAGCCGCTTCGAACGCCGCCAGCGTATGCGGCGCCCCCATCGATTCCTGAGTCAGGCGCTGCTGGCAGAACGCTCGCCACTGCGACTTCTCTTCTTCACTCAGGGTTGTAGGAAAGTTTCGCGCTCTATATCGGAACAACAACTCGGACAACCTCGGATCGTCGAACATCCAGCGTCCATTGGCCAATTGAGCCGGGTCGACAGTGCGTACCTGCTCGCACAGACGACGATCACGCTCACCGAAGAATCCGTCATATAGCTGTTGTTCAGGGTCTTCGCTCGGCTCGAACTCCCCCGAAGAATAAATTGACGCCAATTTATTTTCCCACTCGGCTTTCGACGCAATCAGCGCTTCACTTCGCTGTCGCAGGAGTGACATATCCAGGCCCAGTCGCTGCCGATCTTCCTCGCGCAATACCGACATTGGCGCGACAACCGGGCAACGGTTGATATGGACCAACTTGAGTGGAACTGGCAACTGTCCGTCAGGCATTTCCTCACGCCGCGTGTATAAACGCGCTCGTAATACTTCGGAATCCTCCGTCAACAATGGCGCAATGTCCTGCTGAAGATCGCAAACAATCAGGGCGTTGCGATTGACCGGATGCCAGCCCAGCGGCAGCACCACACCCAGGTAATTGCGTGCAGCCGAAAAACGTCCTGAGATATGTACCAGCGGCTGAAACAGGCGGATCTGCTCCAGCACTTTATGCTTGCTGCGCAGTGCGAACAGCCAGTCATACAGCTTCGGTTGTTTCTGCCGGATCAGGCGGGCCAGGGCAATGGTCGCGCGTACATCCGACAGCGCCTCGTGAGCCTGGCCATGATCGATGCCGTTGGCTGCACTGAGCAGTTCCAGGCGCAGGCTGACCTTGCCCTCCACCTCCGGCCACTGGATCCCCTCGGGCCGCAGCGCATAGGCAGTCCGCACGGTATCGATCAGGTCCCAGCGGCTGTTTCCGCCTTGCCACTCCCGGGCATAGGGGTCGAAGAAATTGCGGTAGAGGCTGTAGCGGGTCACCTCATCGTCGAAACGCAGTGTGTTGTAGCCCGCGCCACAGGTACCGGGACGGGACAGCTCGGCATGCACCCGGGTCATGAAGTCAGCCTCTGCCAGGCCGTCCCGGGCCAGTTGCGCCGGAGTGATGCCCGTGATCAGGCAGGCGGCCGGATGCGGCAGGATATCGTCGCTGGGCTGGCAAAACAGGTTCACCGGCGCCTCGATCTCGTTGAGGTCCAGATCCGTGCGCACGCCCGCGACCTGCAACGGCCGGTCGCAGCGTGTGTTGATGCCGGTGGTTTCGTAGTCGTGCCAGAAAATGGAGCTCAAAGCGGCGTCGTCCTGAACGGGGAAGTCGCCGGAGTCTACCTTATGCCGACGCGCCCAACGGCCGGAAACTGAAATAGGCGCGCAAGGCCGCAACCAGCTGGTCGTACTCCCGCGGCGCCTGCAACAGCATGAAACCGGAGTCGTAGAAGCCCGGGCTTTCGTCTTCGTGACACCACAGGCAACTGGCTGTCAGGTTGACCCGCTGCCACGTACCGGCACGACCGGGAATCCTGAGCTGCAATTCGAAATCAGGCCCGACCAGCAGGGGCAAGGTGCTGATCAGCATCAGGCCGTCCTCCGACGCATTGCCCAGATAACCGATGGGCTGGTCGGTGAAACGGTTGAATACCTTGAGGAAACAAGGGAGCAGGTGACGCTCTATTCGGCGCTCGGTATACATGGCAAGGATCGCAATGGATAACCCTTAGAGCAGGGTCGCGCTAGTGCCGCTCTTGTACAGGTGCACGCTCTTTGTACACAGTCTGTTTCATTGAGAGTAGCGCAGACTGGTACAAAGGTTCCACAGCAAAATGTCCGGTTGCCGGATCAGCGCAGAGGCGCCGCCACCACCGGGCTGGTCAGCGCAGGATCACCGGCGCGGTAGTGCCCCAGTTGCTCCAGCGTCTGCAGGCGGGCCCTGGCACGGTAGGCGTACTCGTTCCCCGGGTACTGCTGGATGATGAACTGATAGGTCTGCGCCGCATCGACGAACAGCTTCTGCCGCTCCAGGCATTGCCCGCGCAACAGCGAGGCTTCCGGCCGGATGAACGGGCGCGCGCGGCTGGTGCGATCGACCTGGGACAGCTCGAGCATCACGCGCTCGCAATTGCCCCGGTCGTAGGCGCGGTAGGCATTGTTCAGATGGTGGTCCATGGACCAGCGGGTGCAGCCGACGACACTGGTCGCCAGCGCCAGGACAATAAGGGCTCGCATGGGGGGATCTCCTTTGACAGGCACTGTATCGGCCACTGGAAGCAATTCTTCAGTCTTCGGCGTCGGGCCTCAAGCGCCATGTGAAAAACCGCTTCGCTCTTTCTTGTAACTTGCCGCTTGTAGCTTGCAGCTGCGCAGCCCGTTCAAACGCCTCCCTGCCCCCTCCCAAGGTAGTGCAAAGGAACAATGACTACAGCGTTTTTCCGGAGTAGCCTTTCGCTGCGCTTCACTACAGGAGTCTGTGCATGACCATCCGCCGTACCAAAATCGTCGCCACCCTCGGCCCCGCCAGCAATTCACCGGAAGTAATCGAACAGCTGATCCTCGCCGGCCTGGATGTCGCCCGCCTGAACTTCTCCCACGGCACCCCGGACGAGCACAAGGCCCGTGCCCGGCTGATCCGTGAGACCGCTGCTCGCCACGGCCGCCATGTGGCGCTGCTGGGCGACCTGCAAGGTCCGAAAATCCGTATCGCCAAGTTCGCCAACAAGCGTATCGAACTCAAAGTGGGCGACCGCTTCACCTTCTCCACCGCGCACCCGCTGACCTCCGGCACTCAGGAAATCGTCGGTATCGACTACCCGGACCTGGTCAAGGATTGCGGTGTCGGTGACGAACTGCTGCTCGATGACGGCCGCGTGGTCATGCGCGTCGAGACGGCCACCGAAGACTCCCTGCACTGCGTGGTACTGATCGGCGGTCCGCTGTCCGACCACAAGGGCATCAACCGCAAGGGTGGCGGCCTGACCGCACCGGCCCTGACCGAGAAAGACAAGGCCGACATCAAGCTGGCTGCGGAGATGGACCTGGACTACCTGGCCGTGTCCTTCCCTCGCGACGCTTCCGACATGGAATACGCCCGTCGCCTGCGCGATGAAGCCGGCGGCACCGCCTGGCTGGTGGCCAAGATCGAACGCGCCGAAGCCGTGGCCGACGACGAGACCCTCGATGGCCTGATCCGTGCCAGTGACGCGGTGATGGTGGCCCGTGGCGACCTTGGCGTGGAAATCGGCGATGCCGAGCTGGTGGGCATCCAGAAGAAGATCATTCTGCACGCACGTCGTCACAACAAGGCGGTGATCGTTGCGACCCAGATGATGGAGTCGATGATCCAGAACCCGATGCCGACCCGCGCGGAAGTGTCCGACGTGTCCAACGCCGTACTGGACTACACCGACGCCGTCATGCTGTCGGCCGAAAGTGCCGCTGGTGCCTACCCGCTCGAAGCGGTCCAGGCCATGGCGCGGATCTGCCTCGGCGCTGAAAAGCACCCGACCAGCAAGACTTCCAGCCACCGCATGGGCACCCAGTTCAGCCGCTGCGACGAAAGCATCGCGCTGGCCGCCATGTACACCGCCAACCACTTCCCGGGTGTCAAGGCGATCATCGCCCTGACCGAAAGCGGCTACACCCCGCTGATCATGTCGCGGATCCGTTCCTCGATCCCGATTTTCGCCTTCTCCCCGCACCGCGAAACCCAGGCCCGCGTGGCCATGTTCCGCGGCGTCTACACCGTGCCGTTCGACCCGGCCGCACTGCCGCCGGAAAAAGTCAGCCAGGCTGCGGTGGACGAGTTGCTCAAACGCGGCGTCGTCGAGCAGGGTGACTGGGTGATCCTGACCAAGGGTGACAGCTACCACACCATCGGTGGCACCAATGGCATGAAGATCCTGCACGTGGGCGATCCACTGGTCTGACCCTGCTGCTGTCAATGAAAACGCCCGGCTTTGAGCCGGGCGTTTTTGTTTGCCTTGAGGCATCGGTCACTGCCTGAGCAGTTCAGATCTTTGTGGGAGTACCGGTTTGTGGCCGATCGCGGCTGAAGCCGCTCCCACCCTGATTCGTCAGGCGTGCCCCACAAACAGATCGGAGAACACCTGGTTGCGCGGCACCCCCGCCAGGAACAGCCGGCGCGAGAATTCCTCCACACTCCCCGGCGCCCCACACACCAGTGCCACCGTCTGTCGTGACTGCACCCGCAGCGCCGACAACGCCATCGGCAACTCGGTCGGCGTCAGCAGTTCCACCTGCAACTGCGGATGCAGCGCCGCCTTCTTCCTCAATGCTTCAGCCAGGTAATGCCCCTCGCCGTCCCGTGCCAGATGCAGAACCCGGATCGGCCCGCGATGTTCCTGGCGCAACGCCTCGCGCAGGATGCCCCACAACGGCGCAAGCCCGGTGCCGGCCGCCAGCAGCCAGAGCGGCCGCTCCTGCCAGTCCGGATCGTAGTGCAGCGCGCCGGCACGCAGGTCACCCAGGCGCAATTCGTCCCCCACCAGCAACCCGCGCAGCGAAGAACAGAACGCTCCCGGCTGTCGGCAATCGATATGAAACTCCAGCCACGGATCCTCGCCCGGCACGCTCGCCAGCGAGTACGGCCGGGCCACGCCCTCGGCATTCCACAGCAGCACATGCTGCCCCACCTGATAGCGCAGGCCGTTCAACGGTTGCAGGCGTAAACGCAGAACGTCGCCGCCCAACCAGTCCGCCGCCAGCACCCGGGCCGGCTGGCCGTCGCGGCGCGGGTCGAACAGCTCGATCCGCAGGTCCGTCGCCACCCGGCACTGGCACGACAAGCGCCAGCCTGCGTCCCGCTGCACCAGGCTGAGCGCCGAAGGACTGGCATCCAGGGGCTCGCCCTCGACACAGCGCACCAGACAGGCGTGGCAACTGCCAGCGCGGCAGCTGTAGGGCACGTTGCAGCCGGCATCGTTGAGGGCGTCGAGCAGGTTGCTGCCGCTCGCCACCGACCAGTGGCGCTCGCCCACATGCAGCTCAGGCATTGCTATTCATCTCCTGGGAACATTCACTCGCCAATCTAGGCGTGTAACTCGGCACAAGCCAGAGCGACCAGCAAAATCGATGCCTTGCGATCACCGACCATGGTTGGACCGCTGGTGCGTGAACCAAACGCAGAGGCGCGCTATACTGCCGCGCCTTTTTTGCGTCGGACATATTGTCGCGGCGCTTCTGAAAGGTCGTTTCGACACCTCGGCCTGTCCGCGTCGGAATACCTATTGAATGTTCCCGTGTTTAAGAGGAGCGCGCTGCATGACCGTGATCAAGCAAGACGACCTGATTCAGAGCGTCGCCGATGCCCTGCAATTCATTTCGTACTACCACCCCGTCGATTTCATCCAGGCGATGCACGAAGCCTATCTGCGTGAAGAGTCGCCCGCCGCGCGCGACTCCATTGCCCAGATCCTGATCAACTCGCGCATGTGCGCCACCGGCCACCGCCCGATCTGCCAGGACACCGGTATCGTTACCGTGTTCGTCCGCGTCGGCATGGACGTGAGCTGGGACGGCGCGACCATGAGCGTCGACGACATGATCAACGAAGGCGTGCGCCGCGCCTACAACCTGCCGGACAACGTCCTGCGCGCCTCGATCCTGGCCGACCCGGCCGGTGCCCGCAAGAACACCAAGGACAACACCCCGGCCGTCATCCACTACTCCATCGTTCCGGGTAACACCGTGGAAGTGGACGTCGCAGCCAAGGGCGGCGGCTCCGAGAACAAGTCGAAGATGGCCATGCTCAACCCGTCCGACTCCATCGTCGACTGGGTTCTGAAGACCGTTCCGACCATGGGTGCCGGCTGGTGCCCACCTGGCATGCTCGGCATCGGCATCGGCGGCACCGCCGAGAAAGCCGCGGTCATGGCCAAGGAAGTGTTGATGGAGTCCATCGACATCCACGAGCTGAAAGCCCGTGGCCCGCAGAACCGCATCGAAGAACTGCGCCTGGAGCTGTTCGACAAGGTCAACCAGCTGGGTATCGGTGCCCAGGGCCTCGGCGGTCTGACTACCGTGCTCGACGTCAAGATCATGGACTACCCGACCCACGCCGCTTCGCTGCCGGTGTGCATGATCCCGAACTGCGCCGCCACCCGTCACGCCCACTTCGTGCTGGATGGCTCCGGCCCGGCCGAACTGGAAGCGCCGTCGCTGGACGCCTACCCGGAAATCGTCTGGGAAGCCGGTCCGTCGGCTCGTCGCGTCAACCTCGACACCCTGACCCCGGAAGAGGTACAGAGCTGGAAACCGGGCGAGACCATCCTGCTCAACGGCAAGATGCTTACCGGTCGCGACGCTGCGCACAAGCGCATGGTCGAGATGCTCAACCGTGGCGAAGAGCTGCCGGTGGACCTGAAAGGTCGCTTCATCTACTACGTCGGCCCGGTCGATCCGGTACGTGAAGAAGTCGTCGGCCCTGCCGGTCCGACCACCGCGACCCGCATGGACAAGTTCACCCGCCAGATCCTCGAACAGACCGGTCTGCTGGGCATGATCGGCAAGTCCGAGCGCGGCCCGACCGCCATCGACGCGATCAAGGACAACAAGGCCGTGTACCTGATGGCCGTCGGCGGCGCCGCCTATCTGGTGGCTCAGGCGATCAAGAAATCCCAGGTCCTGGCCTTCGCCGAACTGGGCATGGAAGCGATCTACGAGTTCGAGGTCAAGGACATGCCGGTCACCGTCGCGGTGGACAGCAACGGTGAATCGGTACACATCACCGGCCCTGCGATCTGGCAGAGCAAGATCGCCGAGAGTCTGGCGGTGGAAGTTAAGTAAAGCTGCTAGCTATAAGCTGCAAGTGGAAAGCAAAAGCGGTGGGGGTTTCCCCACCGCTTTTTTTTGCCCGGATGTCAGCGAGCCACGGCCTTGAGTGGCAGCGGTTCGACACCACGGCGCTGGCTCAGGTAGCGGATGCAACTGACCCGCAGGAACGAGGCGAAGTTGACCACCTCGCCGCGATACTCCATTACCTCGTCATACAGCTTGCTGATCAGCTGGTTGGTGGTCATGCCGTCGACCTCGGCGATTTCCCGCAACACATCCCAGAACTGGTTTTCCAGGCGCAGGGTGGTAACCACGCCACGAATGCGCAACGAGCGGCTGCGCGATTCGTAGAGGATCGGGTCGGCCTTGACGTAGAGCTCGCACATGGGCGCCTCCGTTACAGGGTGATGCGGGTGCCCAACAATCCGAGAAAGCCCGCCAGCCAGGCTGGATGCGCAGGCCAGGCAGGTGCCGTGGCGAGGTTGCCCTGAACGTGGGCCTGGCTAACCTCAATATCGACGTAGTGCCCGCCCGCCAGTTTCACTTCCGGGGCACAGGCCGGATAGGCGCTGCACTCACGGCCCTCCAGCACGCCCGCCGCCGCCAGCAGTTGCGCACCATGACAG
The DNA here is from genome assembly GCF_056388475.1 of Pseudomonas sp. TUM25319. Taxonomy (NCBI): domain Bacteria; kingdom Pseudomonadati; phylum Pseudomonadota; class Gammaproteobacteria; order Pseudomonadales; family Pseudomonadaceae; genus Pseudomonas; species Pseudomonas sp. TUM25319. The sequence goes on from NZ_CM150751.1 coordinate 5,816,645, forward strand.
ACTGCGGCAATCGGCTTGCCGGCCTGGTCGATAGCCTTTACCAGCGCCAGCACTTCGTCATTGAGCCGCAGGTACTCCGGGGCACGGCCGCCGGGAATCACCAGGGCGTCGTAGTCCTCGGCCTTCACCTTGGCGAAGTCGAAATTGAGGCCGAAATTGTGCCCCGGCTTTTCGCTGTAGGTCTGGTCGCCTTCGAAATCATGGATCGCGGTGCGGACCGACTGCCCCGCCTGCTTGCCCGGGCACACCGCATGGACGGTATGACCGACCATTTGCAGGGCCTGGAACGGCACCATCACTTCGTAGTCTTCGACGTAATCGCCCACCAGCATAAGAATCTTCTTGGCCGCCATTTCACGATCTCCTTCGCGTGCTGTGGAAAGGTTCAGACACGGTAGTCGCAGATTCACCGGCGCGGGTAATAGGCAACTACTACATCCTCAATCCCGACGATCCAGCAGATTGACCACCACCCGGTCCAGCCAGCCCCAGATCCGTTGCTGCACGCGGCGCCACAGGGGCCGGGCGCGCCAGTCGTCGAGGTCGATCTGCACGCTCTGGCTGAAGTCACGGACGAAGCTCTCGGCCACCGCAAGCGTCAATGCCGGGTCGATGGCTTCGACATTGGCCTCCAGGTTGAAGCGCAGGTTCCAGTGATCGAAGTTGCATGAGCCGATGCTGACCCAGTCGTCCACCAGCACCATTTTCAGGTGCAGGAAACACGGCTGGAATTCGAAGATGTTCACTCCGGCACGCAACAGCCGCGGGTAATAGCGATGCCCGGCATAACGCACAGAAGGGTGATCGGTGCGTGGCCCGGTGAGCAGCAAGCGCACATCCACGCCACGGGCCGCTGCCCGGCGCAGGGAACGGCGGACTTTCCAGGTGGGCAGGAAGTACGGTGTCGCCAGCCAGATCCGCCGCTGGCCGCTGTTCAGCGCACGCACCAGCGACTGCAGGATGTCGCGGTGCTGGCGGGCGTCGGCGTAGGCCACCCGCCCCAGCCCTTCGCCGCTCACCGGCACCCGTGGCAGGCGCGGCAGGCCGAAGTGGGTCGGCGGCCGCCAGGCCACCCGGCGCAGGTTGGCGCGCCACTGGCGGTCGAACAGCATCTGCCAGTCCGCAACCAGCGGGCCCTGTATCTGCACCATCACTTCATGCCACTGGCTGACATCCTCGCCGGGATGCCAGAACTCGTCGGTGACGCCCGTGCCACCTACCCAGGCAACGCTCTGGTCCACCAGCAGTATCTTGCGATGGTCACGGTACAGGTTGCGCACGCCCCGACGCCAGCGCAGGCGGTTGTACCAGCGCAACTCGACGCCCGCCGCCTGCAAACGCTGGCGCAAACCGAGGGTAAAGGCCAGCGAGCCGTAGTCGTCGAACAGGCAGCGCACCTGCACGCCGCGCTCGGCGGCGCTGACCAGTGCCTGGACCATCGCCTCGGCGCAGGCACCCGCCTCCACCAGGTAAAGCTCCAGGTCGACCTGGAACCCGGCGCGGGCGATGGCGGTGAGCATGTCCGGAAAAAAGGCCGGCCCGTCGATCAACAACTCGAACTGGTTGCCGGAACGCCAGGGAAAGACCGGCCCGGCCATGTCAGCGGGCCGTGAAGATCAGCACCGCACCCACCGGCACCGACAGGTTGATCGACTTGAGGCCGGCAGCCTTGCGCAGGGTTTCCAGGCCCGGTGCAAGATCGAAATGCTCGGCCCGCAGTACCAGGGGTTCGAGGGTCACGACCTGGAAACGCCGCTCGTCCAGGCGGGTCGCCAGCAACTGGGCGTTGTAGCTGTGGGTCTTGCCATGCAGGGTCACCGCCAGCGGCAGGCGCAGTTCCAGCTGGGCGCCGTTGGCCAGGTCGTTGATCGGACGCAGATCGAGCCGGGCGCGGACGGTCGCGTCGGGAAAGGTCTCGACCGCGAACAGGTCCTTGCGCATGCGCTCGTCGCGCAGGGGGATGCCGCTGCTGACAGAGTCCATCTCGATCTCGAGTTCGGCCACGCCCTTGCGGTCGACCTTGCCGTGCAGGACCAGGAAGCGGTGCACTTCGGACACATCACCATTCTTGCTGGTAATGAAGGAAAGCCGGGATGACTCGTTATCCAGGTACCAATTGGCCTGGGCGGGAAGGGAGATGATCGCCAGCAGGGCGAACACGAGACGGAGCGGGCTGAACATGCGAAATCCTGAAACACTTTGGCCGTCAACCTTACCCGCCCGCCTTCATGGCAGCAAGCGACAGCCCTCCTGCGGACCGAGCCAGATTGCGCTGCTCTGCCGGCCCAGGCCGCGGGCGTCGACACGGCGACTTTGCGGGTCGTCACGCAGCTCGCTCAGCGGCAGGTACTGCTTCACATAGCCGTTGCAATAAGCGGCCTCGAATCCCATCACGTAGCGGCAGGAACAATATTCCTTGGAAGAGTAGGCACTCAGGATGCCGGGAAACGCCGACAGCGCCTCCCGCTCGGACCATCCCCAGACCACGAGGCCCAGCAGGATCACCAGCAACAAGCGCTTCATGGTCGCGCTCCGGCGAAGGCGGCGCGTACATGGCGCAGCAAGGTGTTGTGCCGGAAACTGCCGTCGCGGTCATCGGCGTAGCGCACCACCACCAGCCGCTCTTTTGGCAGCACATAGAGTGCCTGGCCCCAGTGGCCGAGGGCGGCGAAGGTATCGGCCGGGGCGTCCGGCCAGGCCGCTGCGCTGTTCAGCCACCAATGACCGCCCGGCAACGGCTCGTTCGGTTCGGCGACAGCCTTGTCGAACGGCTTGCGGTTGAAGGTCACCCATTGCGCCGGCAGCAGTTGTCGGCCCTGCCAACGTCCCTCGTCAAGCATCAACTGGCCGATGCGCGCCAGGTCCCGGGCAGTCATGTAGAGATAAGAGGACCCCACCAGTGTGCCCTGGGCGTCTCGTTCCCAGACGACCCGGTCGATGCCGAGGGGTTCGAACAGCGCCGTCCATGGATAGTCGGCGTAGTGCTCTGCGCCGACCATTTGCCGCAACGCTGCCGCCAGCAGGTTGCTGTCCCCGCTGGAATAGAGAAAGCGCTCGCCCGGCGCCGCAGCGACACCGTGCGCCGCGGTAAAGCCGGCCATATCGCTGCGGCCACGGGTGTAGAGCATCGCCACCACCGAGGATTTCAGCGGCGCGTATTCGTAGTCTTCCTGCCAGTCGAGGCCGCTGGCCCAGTGCAACAGATCGCCAATACGCACGTTCGGGTGGGCCTGCATCGGCGGATAAAAACGGGCGACCGGGTCGTCCAGCCTGAAACGCTGCTCGGCAAAGGCCACGCCGAGCACGGTGGCCAGCACACTCTTGCTGATCGACCAGGTCAGGTGCGGGGTGTCTGCCGTGGTCGGGGCGGCGTACTGCTCGAACACCACCTGACCGTCGCGGATCACCAGCAAGGCGTCGGTGCGCACGCCCTCGCGGGTCTGGTCGTTGCGTGGAGGGAAGGCGTAAGCCTGCAGGGCGGCCACCGCCGGCGGCTCGTTTGCGGTAGCGCAAAAAGCCGTGCAGAACGAAAAAGCAAGAAGCACTGCGCGCATGACCATGACCCGAGAGCGTGATCGGGCAAGGCTAGCAGTGGTTCATGACAGGAACGCTGTCGATAGCCTCCAGGCCTTCTCCAGTCGCTTGGCCCGCGCCGCACTGGCGATGTCGAGAATGCCCTGGTCGCGCATCCACAGGTCGGCCCACTCGCCTTCGGTGTCGGCCAAGGCCTTGTTGATCTCGTCACGCAACCCGCTGAACTGGGCGAACAAGCCGCCAAGCAACAGATGACTGGCCGGCGCCTCGGCGCTCTGACGGGTGCCTTCGGCGCAGCCGGCCAACAGCGCCATCAGCCGCAACATCAAGCCCTGCGACCAGCCATTGGCCCGGCCAATGCCGTACAGCCAGGCACAGAGGGCGCTGAGCACATAGAGGTCTTCGAGGGAGCGGAAGGGTTTGACGTAGGCATCCCAGCCATCACCGGCCAGCCGCTCGCACAGGGCCTGGTCCAGGTGCAGGCGGGCATGGCCCACTTCCGGCATCAGCGGCAAGGCCGGCAACGGCTCCAGGCGCACGCCCGGCTCGCCGGGATAAACCACTGCCAGGCTCAGTCGCGGCGGTTCGGAAATCGTTTCGCTGCGCGCCGCCACCAGCAGCCAGTCGGCATCCATCCCGCCGGTGACGAAGTCTTTGCTGCCGCTCAGGCGCAACGCCTCCATGTCCAGGCGCATGTGCATGTCGGCCGGGCGCACGCTGCGTTTCTCGCTGGCGCACAGCGCGCCAAGACTGGGCGGCGCGCTGGGCCAGAGCACCCGCAGCGCGGCCTGGTAACCGGTGAGAAAGGCCAGTCCCGGGGTCGGCATGGCCTGGCCGCCGAGCACCGCCAGCTCGAACGCCGACACCGGGCCCAGTTGCTCCAGCAGCGCGGCCCAGGTATCGCCGAGATCGTCCAGCAACGGTTGCTTCAGCGGTTGATCGAGTCGTTGCAGCCAGGCCATCGAAAACACTCCTTGGGGGCTGTCATACAAGCATCACCAAACATTCACGGGGGTGACACCCCGTCTACCTAGTCTGAGCTTGCACAACAAAGTCGACCGGCCGCAACCCCATGGCTGGCTTATGGAGACTCGCAATGACTCAGATCGCTCGCTCTGGCGACAACAGCACTGAACGCCGTCTGCAAGCCGAACGCCTGGTTGGCCCGGCCGCCTTGCGCGAGGCCCAGGCCCTGCGTTTCAGTGTCTTCAGTGGTGAATTCAAGGCCAAGCTCAAAGGCGCCGAGCTGGGCCTGGACATGGACGACTATGACGAGCACTGCCTGCACATCGGCGTGCGCGACCTCAACAGCGGCCGACTGGTGGCCACCACCCGCCTGCTCGACCATCGCGCCGCCAGCAGCCTGGGACGCTTCTACAGCGAAGAAGAATTCAGCCTGCATGGTCTCGGCCATCTGCAGGGCCCGATCCTCGAACTGGGCCGCACCTGCGTCGATGCCGCCTACCGCAACGGAGGCACCATCGCCGTGCTGTGGAGCGAGCTGGCCGAGATTCTCAACGAAGGCCGCTACAGCTACCTGATGGGCTGCGCGAGCATCCCGATGCAGGACGGCGGCGTGCAGGCCCACGCAATCATGCAGCGCCTGCGCGAACAGCACCTGTGCACCGAGCACCTGCGCGCCGAGCCGAAGAACCCGCTGCCCAATCTGTCGCTGCCCACCAACGTCATCGCGCAGATGCCGCCATTGCTCAAGGCCTACATGCGCCTGGGCGCGAAGATCTGCGGCGAGCCGTGCTGGGACGAAGACTTCCAGGTTGCCGACGTGTTCATCCTGCTCAAGCGCGATGAGCTCTGCCCGCGCTATGCCCGCCACTTCAAGGCGGCAGTGTGATGCAGCGACTGCGCGTGTTCGCGCGCATCGCCCGCTTGCTCGCCGTGGTAATGCTGGGATTGGGCATGGCCAGCCTGTTCGGCCTGTTCGAACGCCTGGGCATCAATGCCTCGGCGCAGCGCCGGCAGCGCTGGTCGCGGATCTTCATGAAGCGCCTGACCGCGGCCCTGCCCTTCCGGGTCAAGGTTACCGGCCAGTTGCCCGAGCAACCGATGCTGTGGGTCAGCAACCATGTGTCCTGGACCGACATTCCGCTGCTGGGCATGCTCGCGCCGCTGTCGTTCCTGTCCAAGGCCGAAGTGCGCACCTGGCCCATCGCCGGCTGGCTGGCGCACAAGGCCGGGACCCTGTTCATCCGCCGCGGCGGCGGCGACAGCCAGCTGCTGCGCCGGCAGATCAGCCAGCACCTGCAGCAGGACTGCGCGCTGCTGATCTTCCCGGAAGGCACCACCACCGACGGTCGCGGCCTGCGTACCTTCCATGGCCGCCTGCTGGCCAGCGCCATCGACTGCGAGATCGCCCTGCAGCCCATCGCCCTGCGCTACCTGCGCGACGGCCAACCGGATGCGATCGCCCCCTTCATCGGCGATGACGACCTGCTCTCGCACCTGATGCGCTTGTTCGGCCAGCCTTGCGCCGATGTGGAGATCCAGTTGCTGGCCCCCATCGCCAGCCATGGAGAAGAACGCGCCGCCCTGGCCTTCAAGGCCCAGCAAGCGATCAGCGAAGCGCTGTTCGGCAGCCAGGCCGACGCCCTGCCTCAACGCCGCGCCAAGGCTGCCTGATCACGCTCCAGTGCCTGCCGGGCGAACGCCTGCAACTGCGGATAGAACTGGCGGAAGTCCTCCAGCAGCAAGGGATACAGGGCTTCCACTTCCGCCATCGCCCCGGCCATGCCTTCAGGGCGTGACAGGCGCCGGGCGATACCGCGGAACACCTGTTCCAGCACGGCGAACTCACGGTAGGAGCCCAGCCAGTCATCGGCCGCCATCAGCGGCGCGATCCCCGCCAGCCGGCCGGGCAACTCGCGCTGCTCCCCCAGCACCCGATACACCCGCGCGGTGAACTGCTGCAGCGGCTGCGCAGCATAGTCATGCCAGTGCAACGCCAGGCAGTGATCGAAGAACACATCGAGGATGATTCCGGCGAAACGCCGCCGCTCGGCGGGAAAGCGCGCCAGGGAGGCCAGCACCAGCGGGTGGCTGTCGGTGAAGCTGTCGATGTGCCGGTGCAGGCGGATCGCCGCTTCGAGGGTGCGGGAAAAGCGGCCTTCCAGCGGTCCCTTGACGAAATCGCCGTAGAGACTGCCAAGCAATTGGTCCGGCTGGTCGCCGCCGAGGTGCAGGTGTGCGAGGTAATTCATGGCTGGGAGTGTAAGGCGAAATGTCGTCGCTGGCGCCTGGCCGCTGCGTATATCGATATAACCCGATATACCGATTCACACTATTCGCCAAACCTTTTCATATTTGTATATCGCGAAATACCGATTTATATTTCGCCCCATCGCGATATACCGCTACACACACCACGAGCCCGACCATGCCTCTTGATCTCGACGACATAATAAAAGCCCTCGCCCACCCGGTACGGCGCGAAATCCTCGGATGGCTGAAAGACCCCCAGACCTGCTTCCCCGACCAGCACCACAGCCTGGAAAACGGCGTTTGCGCCGGCCAGATCGACCAACGCTGCGGCCTGTCGCAGTCGACGGTCTCGGCACACCTGGCGACGCTGCAACGGGCGGGCCTGATCAGCAGCCAGAAGGTCGGGCAGTGGCATTTCTTCAAACGCAACGAGGACACCATCCAGGCGTTCCTCGCGCAACTGAGCGACGAGCTCTGACAAGGAATCCCCCATGCCCCTTTCCCTGATGATCCTGGCGCTCAGCGCCTTCGCCATCGGCACCACCGAGTTCGTCATCATGGGCCTGCTGCCCGACGTGGCCCAGGACCTCGGCGTGTCGATCCCCGGCGCCGGCTGGCTGGTGACCGGCTACGCCCTGGGCGTGGCCATCGGCGCACCGTTCATGGCCATGGCCACCTCGCGCCTGCCACGCAAGCTGGCGCTGGTGTCGCTGATGGGCGTGTTCATCATCGGCAACCTGCTTTGCGCCGTGGCCAGCGACTACAACCTGCTGATGTTCGCCCGGGTGGTCACCGCCCTCTGCCACGGGGCCTTCTTCGGCATCGGCTCGGTGGTCGCCGCCAGCCTGGTGCCGGCCAACCGTCGTGCTTCGGCGGTCGCACTGATGTTCACCGGCCTGACCCTGGCCAACGTCCTCGGCGTGCCACTGGGCACGGCGCTGGGTCAGGTCGCCGGTTGGCGCTCGACGTTCTGGGCGGTGACGGTGATCGGCGTGATCGCACTGATCGGCCTGATCCGCGTACTGCCGCTGCGCCACGACGAGGAAAAACTCGACATGCGCGCCGAACTGGGCGCGCTCAAGGGCGCCGGCATCTGGCTGTCGCTGTCGATGACCGTATTGTTCTCGGCCTCGATGTTCGCCCTGTTCACCTACATCGCGCCGCTGCTCGGTGACGTGACCGGCGTCTCGCCCCGTGGCGTGACCTGGACCCTGCTGCTGATCGGCCTGGGCCTGACCCTGGGCAATATCCTCGGCGGCAAGCTGGCCGACCGTCGTCTCGGCGCCACCCTGGTGGGCGTGTTCGCCGCCATGGCGATCGTCTCCACCGTGCTGACCTGGACCAGCACGGCGCTGATCCCGGCCGAGATCACCCTGTTCCTCTGGGCCACCGCCGCCTTCGCCGCCGTGCCGGCGCTGCAGGTCAACGTGGTGACCTTCGGCAAGGCCGCGCCGAACCTGGTCTCGACCCTGAATATCGGCGCCTTCAACCTGGGTAACGCCCTGGGCGCCTGGACCGGCGGCCTGGTCATCGAACAAGGCCTGGGACTGACCCGCGTGCCACTGGCCGCAGCCGCCCTGGCGGTGCTGGCGCTGATCGTCACCCTCATCACTTTCCGCCAGGGCGGCGCCAATGCCGAACTGGCCCCTGCTGCCCATTGATCACTGCGAGGTCTGTGCAATGACGACTCTGTTTGAACCGGTCACCCTCGGCGATCTCGAACTGCCGAACCGCATCATCATGGCCCCGCTGACCCGCTGCCGGGCGGACGCCGGCCGGGTTCCCAACGCGCTGATGGCGGAGTACTACGTGCAGCGCGCCAGCGCCGGCCTGATTCTCAGCGAAGCCACCTCGGTGATGCCAAGCGGCGTAGGCTACCCGGACACTCCAGGCATCTGGTCCAACGACCAGGTCCGTGGCTGGACCAACGTCACCCGTGCAGTGCACGCCGCCGGCGGACGCATCTTCGCCCAGTTGTGGCATGTAGGCCGCATCTCCCACCCCAGCTACCTGGACGGCGAACTGCCAGTGGCACCGAGTGCGATCCAGCCCAAGGGCCATGTCAGCCTGGTGCGCCCGATCACCGAATTCCCGACCCCGCGTGCCCTGGAAACCGCGGAGCTGGAAGATATCGTCGACGCCTACCGCACCGCGGCGGAGAACGCCAAGGCTGCCGGTTTCGACGGCGTGGAAGTGCACGCGGCGAACGGTTACCTGATCGATCAGTTCCTGCAAAGCAGCACCAACCAGCGCACCGACCTCTACGGCGGTTCCCTGGAAAACCGTGCCCGGCTGCTGCTGGAAGTCACCGATGCGGTGATCGAGGTGTGGGGCGCGGGGCGCGTCGGCGTGCACCTGGCGCCGCGCATGGATGCCCATGACATGGGCGATGCCAACCCGGTCGAGACCTTCACCTATGTCGCCCGGGAGCTGGGCAAGCGCGGCATCGCCTTCATCTGCTCGCGGGAGAAGGAAGCCGACGACAGCATCGGCCGGCAGATCAAGGACGCCTTTGGCGGGCCGTACATTGCCAACGAGAAATTCGACAAGCAGAGCGCCAATGCTGCACTGGCTGATGGCTGGGCGGATGCAGTGGCCTTCGGCGTGCCATTCATCGCCAACCCGGACCTGCCGGCGCGGCTGGCGGCGGATGCGCCGTTGAACGAACCGCGTCCGGAGAGTTTCCATGGCGGCGGGGCGGTGGGTTACATCGATTATCCGCGGATGTGATCCGGGTCAGGTGTAGACGCTGATGGCCTCATCGCCGGCAAGGCCGGCTCCCACAGGGGTGATGAGGCCATCAGGTTTCAGATCATTTCAGTTCCGCGCATTGATCTGCTGCTGCAGATTCTGCACCTGGCTCTGAAGGGTGTTGATGTTGCGGGTGATCTGCCCGCGGAAGGCATCGAACTCTGCCGTCGACGCCGCACCGGCCCCTGCACCTGCAGCAGGGGCCGGACGGTTTTCCTGCTCGCTCTTGAGCACCAGCAGGTCCTGTTCCAGACGCTGGGTCGCCGCCGCCTGGTTCTTCAGTTGCGTATCGATCTTGCCGCCATCGACCCGCGCCGCCTTCAGGCCAGCCACCTCCTGCTCGACGCTCTTGATCTGCGCATCGATCTTGCCGCCGTCCAGTTGCGCTGCCTTGAGCGCCGCCAGCTCAGCCGCCACGGTCTTCAACTGAGTCTGCAATTCGGTCTGCAACTGCGCATTGGCCGCCTGCTGCTGGCTGACCTGGGCCATGGCCACTTCCAGGCGCTTGCTCAAGTCACCCGTCTGACCGGCAACGCCTTGCTGCTGCTTGCCCTGCTCGGCGAGGCTGGCCTGCAACTGACGCACTTGCAACTTCAGCGCTTCGTTCTCGGTGGTGGTCGAGGTTTCGGTGGCCGTGACCTTGCCGGAAATCGCCTGCAGGCGCCCCGCCGCTTCTTCGCTGATACGGGCGAAGCTTTCCTGGGTCGCCACCAGTTGCTGCTCCATCAGGGAAATCTGCTGGAAGCTCCACCAGGCCACACCGCCCAGGGCGATGAACGAAGCCCCAAGCAACGCCCACAGCGGCCCGACCATCGGCGCCTTCGGCGCGGCCTTGCGCACCGCCCGCGGGTGAGCGGCCGGTGCGAAATCATCATCGTCGCGCTCCACGGCTTTCAGCGTGGGCACGTCATCAAAATCGTCTCGAGCATCATTGCGCATGGGCAGTTTTCAACCACGGTGATAGCAAAATGGGCGCTAGTATAAACCGCTAGCGCGGCGCCCTCATCGACCATAAGTACCGGGTCAGGTTCATTGGCCGCCCTGTTGCGCCTGCCACCAGGCGCAGAATTCATCCAGCGCGGCCCAGATGCTGACGTGCGGGCGGTAATCCAGGTAATGCCGGGCACGACTGATATCGAGGCTGAAATCCTTGCTCATCACCTGTACGCCGAGGCGGCTCAGGGTCGGTTGCGGGCGTCCCGACCACAGCATGCAGGCGCCTTCGTTCAGGGCAGCGGCGGTGTAGGCCAGACCGACGGAGCGGTAGCGGGTGACCTGGGGCAGCGACATGCGCCGCATCACGTAGTTGACCACATCCCACACCGGCACCGGCTGGCCGTTACTGATGTTGTAGGCCTGGCCCAGGGCCTCGGGGCCGGCATTGATCGCACTGAGCAGGGCCTCGTTGAGGTTCTGCACGCTGGTGAAATCCACCTTGTTCAAGCCGTTGCCGATGATCGACAGCCGCCGCTTGACCTGCATCTGCATCAAGCGCGGGAAAATGCTCATGTCACCGGCACCGGTGACGAAGCGAGGGCGCAGGGCCAGGACCTCCAGGCCGAACTCCTGGGCGCCGAAGACCTTTTGCTCGGCCAGGTGCTTGGTGCTGCCATAGTGGTCGTAGAAACGCCGTGGAACCTGGTCCTCGGTGATGCCGACCCGCGAACGGCCGGTGAAATAGATCGACGGCGACGACAGGTGCACCAGCCGGCGAACATGCTCCTTCAGGCAGGCTTCGACCACGTTCTCGGTCAGCACCACGTTGCCCTGGTAGAAATCCTGATAGCGCCCCCAGTTGCCCACCGCGCCCGCGCAATGCACCACGGTGTCGATGCCCTGGCACAGGCGCCGCGCCACTTCCGGATCGGACAGGTCGCCGGGAATGAACTGCGCGCCGCGCCGTACCAGGTGCTCGACCCCCTCGGCACGTCGCCCGTTGACCCGAACCTCCAGGCCCTGCTCCAGGGCGAAACGCGCAAAGCGTCCGCCGATGAAGCCGCTCGCGCCGGTGACCAGAATTCCCATGAAGCACTCCGCTGACTATTGCTTTTCAGATGTTGCAGACGCCGCCCGCCCATCCCACGGCACCAGCCAATGGCTGGCGCTGCGCAGCAGGTGATCGGTGAGCTGGCCAAGCAGTTGCCCGCCATTGCGCCAATGATGCCAGTACAGTGGCACATCGATGGGCCGGTCCGGGAGAATTTCCACCAGCCGGCCACTGGCCAGTTGCTCGCGCGCCTGCAACTCCGGCACCAGCCCCCAGCCCAGTCCCGCCTCGGTCAGGCGCAGGAAGCCTTCGGACGACGGACACAGATGATGCAGGAATCCGTCGCTGATGCCCAATGAAGCCAGATAGCGATGCTGCAGGAAATCATCCGGCCCGAACACGATCGCCGGCGTGCGGGCCAGCCGACGGGGCTCGAGGCCTTCGGGGAAATGTCGGGCCATGAATGCAGGGCTGGCCAGCGCCCGGTAGCGCATGGCGCCGAGCAGCACGCTGCGGGCGCCGGCCACCGGGCGTTCGCTGGCGCACAGGCAGCCGGCCACTTCACCGGCGCGCATGCGCTTGAGGCCGACCTCCTGGTCTTCCACCACCAGGTCCAGCAGCACTTGAGTGCGAGCACAGAATTCACCGGCCGCCTGCGGCCACCAGGTCGCCAGGCTGTCGGCGTTGAGCGCCACCCGCAGGCGCTCGGGCAGGCCCTCTTCGTCCAGCGCCGGGACCTGCCCCTGCAGATCACGTTCGAGCAAGCGCACCTGCTGCACATGGTTGAGCAGGCGCCGGCCGATCTCGGTGGGTGTCGGCGGCGTGGCCCGGACCAGCACCGGCTGGCCGACCCGCGCTTCGAGCAGTTTGATGCGCTGGGAAATGGCCGACTGCGACAGACCGAGCATCTGCGCGGCGCGCTCGAAGCCGGCCTGCTCGATGACCGCGGCGAGGGCCGAAAGCAGCTTGTAGTCGAACATCATTTTTCCTAATGCGGGATGAGGTTTATTGGTTTTTCTTATAGCGCTTGAGCCGAGAGAATGACAGTCATTGAGGGCCTTATCGCTGGCAAGCCAGCTCCCACAGGATTTCGTGGGCGCTGGCTTGCCAGCGACAAGGTCCGGAACGCACTGAAACTCCGGAGTCATCCCCCATGTGGCAAAGCTACCTCAACGGCCTGCTCGTCGCCTTCGGCCTGATCATGGCCATCGGCACCCAGAACGCCTTCGTCCTCGCCCAGAGTCTGCGCCGCGAACACCACTTGCCGGTGGCCGCACTGTGCGTGCTGTGCGATGCGATCCTGGTGGCGCTGGGCGTGTTCGGCCTGGCGACCGTGCTGGCACAGAACCCGACCCTGCTTGCGGTCGCGCGCTGGGGCGGCGCGGTGTTCCTGGTCTGGTACGGCACCAAGGCATTGATGCGCGCCTGCTCGAAGCAGAGCCTGGAACAGGGTGAAAACCAGGGCCTGCGCTCCCGCCGCGCCGTACTGCTCAGTGCCTTGGCCGTGACACTCCTCAACCCTCACGTCTACCTCGACACCGTGCTGCTGATCGGCTCACTCGGCGCCCAGCAGACCGTTCCCGGCGCCTACGTGGCGGGCGCCGCCAGCGCCTCGCTGCTGTGGTTCTTCACCCTGGCCCTGGGCGCAGCCTGGCTGGCCCCGTGGCTCGCACGGCCCAGCACCTGGCGCCTGCTCGACCTGATGGTGGCGGTGATGATGTTCGCGGTGGCCGCACAACTGATCTTCACCTGAGACGGCCATTCATCCGCCGACGGCAACCGCTCTGGAACCTCTTGTCCATACACTTGTTGCGTGGTTTAGACGTGGGCCCGGTGCTATGATCCCGGGTCTGCGTCGCAAAGAGTACAAACTCGCCGACGCTCTTCCGGCCGCCCGTGATCGGCCTTGCGTTCACCGCACCAGACCTGATTAGGAGATTCACCATGGCTTTTGAATTGCCGCCGCTGCCTTACGCCCATGACGCCCTGCAGCCGCACATTTCCAAGGAAACCCTGGAATACCACCACGACAAGCACCACAACACCTATGTCGTGAACCTGAACAACCTGGTTCCAGGCACCGAATTCGAAGGCAAGACCCTGGAAGAGATCGTCAAGACCTCTTCGGGCGGCATCTTCAACAACGCCGCTCAGGTGTGGAACCACACCTTCTACTGGAACTGCCTGGCGCCAAACGCCGGCGGCCAGCCAACCGGCGCCCTGGCTGAAGCCATCAACGCTGCGTTCGGTTCCTTCGACAAGTTCAAGGAAGAGTTCACCAAGACTTCCGTCGGCACCTTCGGCTCCGGCTGGGGCTGGCTGGTGAAGAAAGCTGACGGTTCCCTGGCCCTGGCCAGCACCATCGGCGCCGGCAACCCGCTGACCAACGGCGACACCCCGCTGCTGACCTGCGACGTCTGGGAACACGCCTACTACATCGACTACCGCAACGTCCGTCCGAAATACGTCGAGGCGTTCTGGAACCTGGTCAACTGGAAGTTCGTCGCCGAGCAGTTCGAAGGCAAGACCTTCACTGCCTGAGTCGCGCACTCCTGAAAAAACCCGGCCTTGCCGGGTTTTTTTTCGTCTGGCCGCAGGTGCCATCCTCTTGCCGCCTTCGCAGAGCGCGCTAACATCAAACCCTTGGGAAACTTTCATCGTCCGTACTCAAGTCGCGAGGCAGGACAACCGATACAGTGCCTGAATGCCCATCGGAACATCCGGGCCCCTGTAGCAGGAAGACACAAGGCCGCCCCCTCTCCTGCTCACAGGCCGATAGTGGATTGCCATTTTTGATGGCAAAATGATGCCATGCGCATGGATTAAGGAAACCCCATTGAAGCTGGAACTCAAAAACAGCTTGTCGGTCAAGTTGCTCCGGGTTGTCCTGTTGTCGGCATTGATCGTCGGAGTGGTGCTCAGCTGTGCGCAGATCGTGTTCGATGCGTACAAGAGCCAGCAGGCCGTAGCCAACGACGCCGCACGCATCCTCGACATGTTCCGCGACCCGTCCACCCAGGCGGTCTACAGCCTCGACCGGGAAATGGGCATGCAGGTCATCGAAGGCCTGTTCCAGGACAAATCGGTGCGCATGGCCTCCATCGGCCACCCCAATGAAACCATGCTCGCGGAGAAATCCCGCCCGCTGCAGGACACCCGCACCCGCTGGCTGACCGACCTCATCCTCGGCCAGGAGCGCTCGTTCAGCACCCAACTGGTCGGGCGTGGTCCGTACAGCGAGTACTACGGCGACCTCAACATCACCCTCGACACCGCTTCCTATGGCGAGAGTTTCCTCTTCAATTCGGTGATCATCTTCGTGTCCGGGGTTTTGCGCGCCCTGGCCATGGGCCTGGTGCTGTATCTGGTCTATCACTGGCTGCTGACCAAGCCGCTGTCGCGGATCATCGAGCACCTCACCCAGATCAACCCCGACCGCCCCAGCCAGCACCAGTTGCCGCTGCTCAAGGGTCACGAGAAAAACGAACTGGGCCTGTGGGTCAACACCGCCAACCAGTTGCTGGCCTCCATCGAGCGCAACACCCACCTGCGCCACGAGGCGGAAAACAGCCTGTTGCGCATGGCCCAGTACGACTTCCTCACCGGCCTGCCGAACCGCCAGCAGTTGCAGCAGCAACTGGACAAGATTCTGGTGGACGCCGGCCGCCTGCAACGCCGCGTCGCGGTGATCTGCGTCGGCCTCGACGACTTCAAGGGCATCAACGAACAGTTCAGCTACCAGGCCGGCGACCAGTTGCTGCTGGCCCTGGCCGATCGCCTGCGGGCCCACAGCGGCCGTCTTGGCGCCCTGGCGCGATTGGGCGGCGACCAGTTCGCCCTGGTCCAGGCCGACATCGAACAACCCTACGAAGCCGCAGAACTGGCGCAAAGCATTCTCGACGACCTCGAGGCCCCCTTCGCCCTCGACCACCAGGAAATCCGCCTGCGCGCCACCATCGGCATCACCCTGTTCCCGGAAGACGGCGACAGCACCGAGAAGCTGCTGCAGAAAGCCGAACAGACCATGACCCTGGCCAAGTCCCGCTCGCGCAACCGCTACCAGTTCTACATCGCCAGCGTCGACAGCGAGATGCGCCGGCGCCGTGAGCTGGAAAAAGACCTGCGCGAGGCCCTGCCGCGCAACCAGCTGTACCTCGTCTACCAGCCGCAGATCAGTTACCGCGACCAGCGGGTGGTCGGCGTCGAAGCCTTGATCCGCTGGCAGCATCCCGAGCTGGGCATGGTTCCCCCGGACCAGTTCATCCCGTTGGCAGAGCAGAACGGCAATATCATCGCCATCGGCGAATGGGTGCTCGACCAGGCCTGCCGACAACTGCGCGAATGGCACGACCAGGGCTTCAGCGAGCTGCGCATGGCGGTCAACCTGTCTACCGTGCAACTGCACCACAGCGAACTGCCGCGGGTGGTCAACAACCTGCTGCAGGTCTACCGCCTGCCACCTCGCAGCCTGGAACTGGAGGTCACCGAGACCGGCCTGATGGAAGACATCAGCACCGCCGCCCAGCACCTGCTGAGCCTGCGCCGCTCCGGCGCGCTGATCGCCATCGACGATTTCGGCACCGGGTATTCCTCCCTGAGCTACCTGAAGTCGCTGCCCCTGGACAAGATCAAGATCGACAAGAGCTTCGTCCAGGACCTGCTCGATGACGACGACGATGCCACCATCGTCCGGGCCATCATCCAGCTGGGCAAGAGCCTGGGCATGCAGGTGATCGCCGAAGGCGTGGAAACCGCCGAGCAGGAAGCCTACATCATCGCCCAGGGCTGTCACGAAGGTCAGGGTTACCTCTACAGCAAGCCGCTGCCGGCCCGTGAGTTGACGGCCTTCCTCAAGCAGGCACAACGCAATCAGGTGTCGATACTCTGAGGCGACACCCCGGTTGTCCATGGACGACAGCACACCAACAATTTACGCATTCCCCTCTTTACACAAAATGCAAATCTTTCGCATTATGTCGCCCACTTCGCGTGCCCAGCACGCCTGTTCAACCCTTCGACGCAGGAATTCGCCATGATTCGTATGCCTCTGGCCACCGCCAGTCTGCTGGCCATTGCCATCTCCCTCGCCGGCTGCGGCGATGACAAGGACAAGGCTGCCGCGCCGCAAGCGCAGGCACCGGCCGCTGCCGCCACGCCAGCCGCCCCGGCCGCCGCCGGCGCAGTGGACGAAGCTGCTGCCCAGGCCGTGGTCAAGCACTACGCCGAGATCGTCTACGCCGTCTACAGCGACTCGCTGAGCACCGCGAAAACCCTGCAAACCGCCGTCGATGCCTTCCTCGCCAACCCGAACGACGACACCCTGAAGGCCGCCAAGGAAGCCTGGTTCGCTTCCCGCGTACCCTATCTGCAAAGTGAGGCGTTCCGCTTCGGCAACACCATCATTGACGACTGGGAAGGACAGGTTAACGCCTGGCCGCTGGACGAAGGCCTGATCGACTACGTCGACAAGAGCTACGAGCACGCCCTGGGCAACCCGGCTGCCAACGCCAACATCATTGCCAACACCGAGATCCAGGTTGGCGAAGACAAGATCGACGTCAAGGACATCACCCCTGAGAAACTGGCCAGCCTGAACGAGCTGGGCGGTTCCGAGGCCAACGTCGCCACCGGCTACCACGCCATCGAATTCCTGCTCTGGGGCCAGGACCTGAACGGCACCGGCCCGGGTGCCGGCAACCGTCCGGCCTCGGACTACCTGGAAGGCAACGGCGCCACCGGCGGCCACAACGACCGTCGTCGTGCCTACCTGAAAGCGGTCACCGACCTGCTGGTGAGCGACCTGGAAGAAATGGTCAAGAACTGGGCACCGGGCGTTTCCGACAACTACCGCGCGTCCCTGGAAGCCGAGCCTGTGGCCAACGGCCTGCGCAAGATGCTGTTCGGCATGGGCAGCCTGTCGCTGGGCGAACTGGCTGGCGAGCGCATGAAGGTTTCCCTGGAAGCCAACTCCCCTGAAGACGAGCACGACTGCTTCAGCGACAACACCCACTACTCGCACTTCTACGACGCCAAGGGCATCCGCAACGTCTACCTGGGCGAGTACACCCGTCCTGACGGCAGCAAAGTGACCGGCCCGAGCCTGTCCTCGCTGGTCGCCAAGGTTGACCCGGCCACCGACAAGACCCTGCAGGACGACCTGGCCGCCACCGAAGCGAAGATCCAGATCATCGTTGACCACGCCCTGAAGGGTGAGCACTACGACCAGCTGATCGCCGCCGACAACGCCGCCGGCAACCAGATCGTGCGTGACGCCATCGCGTCCCTGGTCAAGCAGACGGGCGCCATCGAACAGGCTGCCAGCAAGCTGGGCATCACCGACCTGAACCCGGACACTGCCGATCACGAATTCTGATCAGCGCCGGTAACGGACGAGAGAGGCGGCCTTCGGGTCGCCTTTTTTGTTTGAGCGGCAAGCTGCAAGCCACAAGAAAAAGCGGCTGCACCGCCACCTGCTTCTTCTTGCAGCTTGAGGCTTGAGGCTGACACCTGAGCTACAAGCGGCAAGCTGCAAGCCATAAGAAAAAAGCGGGTGCACCGCCGCCTGCTTCTTCTTGCAGCTTGCAGCTTGAAGCTTGTAGCTGACACCAATTTCATCCAGCAAACGCAAACTCCTCTTATTCACGCCGTCTCGTCCTGTTAAGCTTGCGGGCTGATTTTTCCTACACCGCCCGGGATTTTTGGATGCCCTCACCGCTTCGCCTGTGTCTGCCCCTGCTGCTGGCCCTGCCCCTGGCCGCCTGCGACGAAGCCCCGCGCTTCACGAAGGCCGAGCCGGGCGAAGCCCGTGCCGGCGGCGATACCACGGTGAACCGCGGCGACCAGAACGCCTATGCGATGCCCTCGGCCAACCTGAGCGCCGCGCGGCGCCTGGATTTTCACGTCGGCAACAGCTTCTTCCGCAATCCCTGGGTGATCGCGCCGTCCACCACCACCGCCCGTGACGGCCTCGGCCCGCTGTTCAACACCAACGCCTGTCAGAACTGCCATATCCGCGACGGCCGCGGGCATCCGCCGGAACCCGGCGACAGCAACGCGGTGTCGATGCTGGTGCGCCTGTCGATTCCCGACCAGCCCGAGTACGCCAAGGTCATCGAGCGCATGGGCATCGTTCCTGAGCCAGTCTATGGTGGCCAGTTGCAGGACATGGCGATCCCCGGTGTAGTCCCGGAAGGCAAGGTGCGGGTCGAGTACACCCCGGTGACCGTGACCTTCAAGGACGGCACCGCCGTCGAGTTGCGCAAGCCGAAGCTGGACATCACCCAGCTCGGCTACGGCCCGATGCACCCCGACACGCTGTTCTCCGCCCGCATCGCGCCGCCCATGATCGGCCTGGGTCTGCTCGAAGCCATTCCCGAGGAAGCCATCCTCGCCAACGCCGATCCGGACGACCGCAACGGCGATGGCATCCGTGGCCGCGCGAACCGGGTATGGGACGACGCCAAGGGCGAGACCGTGCTCGGCCGCTTCGGCTGGAAAGCCGGACAACCGAACCTCAACCAGCAGAATGTCCACGCCCTGTCCGGCGACATGGGCCTGACCACCACCCTGCGCCCGTTCGACGATTGCACCGCGGCCCAGACCGCCTGCAAGGAAGCGCCCAACGGCAACGGCGCCAACGGCGAACAGGAAGTCAGCGACAACATCCTGCGCCTGATCCTCTACTACACCCGCAACCTGGCCGTACCGGCGCGCAAGGACGTCGATTCGCCCCAGGTGCTGGCGGGCAAGAACCTGTTCTTCCAGGCCGGTTGCCAGGGCTGTCACTCCCCGCAGTTCACCACCTCGGCCAACGCCGCCGAGCCGGAACTGGCCAACCAGGTCATTCGTCCGTACAGCGACCTGCTGCTGCACGACATGGGCCCGGGCCTCGCCGACCAGCGCAGCGAATTCGCCGCCGGCGGCCAGGACTGGCGCACCGCGCCGCTGTGGGGCATCGGTCTGAACAAGACCGTCAGCGGCCACACCCAGTTTCTCCACGATGGCCGGGCACGCGACCTGCTCGAAGCCGTGCTCTGGCACGGCGGCGAAGCCGAAGCCGCCCGGCAACACGTCTTGACCTTCGATGCCGGGCAACGCAGCGCGTTGCTGGCGTTTCTGAACTCACTCTAAGAGAAGGAGCCGGACATGTTCCGTCCCAAGCTGTTGTTCACCAGCCTCGCCGCCCTCGCGCTGGGCGCCTGCTCGCCGCAAGACCCGCAGGCCGTGACCTCCGCCGCCATCGCCAAGCAGGTGATCATGCCGACCTACAGCCGCTGGGTCGAAGCCGACCGCCAGTTGGCCGTCAGCGCCCTGGCCTACTGCGAAGGCGTGGCCAGCCTGGAAACCGCCCGTGCCGACTTCTTTCACGCACAGAAAGCCTGGGCCGAGCTGCAACCCCTGCTGATCGGCCCGCTGGCCGAGGGCAACCGTGCCTGGCAGGTACAGTTCTGGCCGGACAAGAAGAACCTGGTCGGTCGCCAGGTCGAAGCCCTGGTCAGCGGCGACAAGCCGGTGAACGCCGCCACCGTGGCCAACTCCAGCGTGGTGGTACGCGGCCTGTCCGCCTACGAGTACATCCTCTTCGACAGCAAGCCGGATGCGGCCAACCCCGAGCAGAAGGCACGCTACTGCCCGTTGCTGGTGATCATCGCCGACTACCAGAAGACCTTCGCCGAAGACATCCTGAAAAACTGGAACAGCAGCAAAGGCATGCTCGCCCAGATGACCAAGTTCCCCAACGATCGCTACGCCGACTCCCATGAGGCCATCGCCGATCTGCTGCGGGCCCAGGTTACTGCCCTGGATACCCTGAAGAAAAAACTCGGCACACCGATGGGCCGCATGAGCAAGGGCATCCCGCAGCCGCTGCAAGCCGAAGCCTGGCGCAGCCAGTCGTCGCTCAAGAGCATCGCCGCCAGCCTGGCCGCGGCACAGACCGTCTGGACCGGTGTCGACAACCAGGGCCTGCGCGGTCTGCTGGGCAAGGACCAGAAGGCCCTCGCCGACAAGATCGACGCCGCCTACGCTGCCTCGGCCAAGCTGCTGGAAGGCAACCAGCACACCCTCGACGAACTGCTCCAGGACGAGGCCGGGCGCCAGCAGCTCAACGCCATCTACGACAGCCTGAACGTGGTGCACCGCCTGCACGAAGGCGAGCTGGCCAAGGCACTCAACATCCAACTGGGCTTCAACGCCAACGACGGTGACTGATCATGTTGCGACGCCAGGCCCTGAAACTCGGTAGTGTTCTGCTCAGCGCCATCACCCTGGGCGGCTGGACCCTGCTGCGGCAGAAGGAGCAGCCGCCCTTGCTGCTGTCCGCCCGCGACGACGCGGACGGCCAGCATTATGCGGTCGGCTATCGACTGGACGGCACCCAGGTGTTCGCCACCCGGGTAGCCCAGCGTTGCCACGACATCATCAATCACCCCGAACTGCCCATCGCCTTGTTTGTCGCCCGCCGTCCGGGAACCGAAAGCTATCTGGTCGACCTGCGCGACGGGCGTCTGTTGCAGACCCTCGTGTCGCAGCCGAACCGGCACTTCTACGGCCATGCGGTGATCCACAAAAGCGGCGAATGGCTGTACGCCACCGAGAACGACACCACCGATCCGGGCCGTGGCGTGCTCGGCGTGTACCGCTTCGAAGGCGAGCGCCTGGTGCATAGCGGCGAGATCTCCACCCACGGCATTGGTCCGCACCAGGTCTCCTGGCTGCCCGACGGCGAAACCCTGGTGGTGGCCAACGGCGGTATCCGCACCGAGGCCGAAAGCCGGGTCGAAATGAACCTCGATGCCATGGAGCCAAGCCTGGTGCTGATGCGTCGCGACGGCAGCCTGATCAGTAAGGAAACCCTCGGCCAGCAGATGAACAGCGTGCGCCACCTGGCGATCGGCAGCGACGGCACCGTGGTCGCCTGCCAGCAGTTCATGGGCGATGCCCACGAAACTGCCGAGCTGCTGGCTATCAAGCGTCCCGGCCAGCCGTTCGAGGCGTTCCCGGTACCGGAGCATCAGTTGCAATCCATGGCCCAGTACACCGCCAGCGTTGCCGTGCACAGCGAGCTGCGCCTGGTGGCGATGACCGCGCCACGGGCCAACCGCCTGTTCATCTGGAACCTCGACGACGCCAGCGTGCGCCTCGACGCGCCAATGCCCGATTGCGCCGGCGTGGGCGCGGTGGCCGACGGTTTCGTGGTCACGTCCGGGCAAGGCCGGTGCCGCCTGTACGACTGCCGCAAGGACGAGTTGGTCGGACAACCACTGCAACTGCCGTCAGGCCTGTGGGACAACCACTTGCATCTGGTCTGAAGGCTGGTCGCCCGGCGTAGGGCAAACGAGTAGACTCGGCAACATCGCATCCAGGGAATTGGAACTATGCTGCGTCGTCGCATGCTGATCATGTTGGGCATCGTGCTGTTGATCGTGCTGGTACTGGGGGGCTACAAGGCCTTCTCCATCTACCGGCAGATCCAGGTGTTCTCCGCTCCCAAGCCCGCCGTCAGCGTGGCGGCGACCGAGGCGCGGGAGCTCGAATGGCAAAGTCGCCTGCCCGCCGTGGGCAGCCTCAAGGCGCTGCAGGGCGTGGACCTGAGCCTGGAGACCGACGGTACGGTGACCAAACTGCTGTTCGAGTCCGGCCAGAAGGTCAAGCAAGGCCAGCCGCTGCTGGAGCTCGACCAGAAAGTCGAGACCGCCCTGCTCGGCACCGCCCAGGCCGACCTGCGACTGGCAGAGGTCGACTACGGACGCGGCGGCCAGCTGGTGGGCAGCCAGGCCATCTCCAAGGGCGAATACGATCGCCTGACGTCGCAGTTCCGCCGCAACAAGGCGGTGGTCGAACAACTGCAAGCGTCTCTGGCCAAGAAAAGCATCGCCGCGCCCTTCAGCGGCACCATCGGCATCCGCCAGGTGGATATCGGCGAATACCTGCCCAGCGGCACGGTGATCGCCACCCTGCAGGACATCAGCAGCCTCTACGTCGACTTCTCCATTCCCGAGCAGAGCCTGCCGAAGATCAGCCTCGGCCAAGAGGTGCTGATCAGTGTCGCCGCCTTCCCCGGCGAGACGTTCAAGGCCAGCATCAGCGCCACCAACCCCAAGGTCGATGACGCCACCCGCAACGTGCTGATCCGCGCCACCCTTACCAATCCCGACGGCAAGCTGCTGCCGGGCATGTTCGCCAGTGTCCAGGTGCTGCTGCCCAACCCGCGCAACGAGGTGGTGGTGCCGCAAAGCGCGGTGACCTACACCCTGTACGGCAACTCGGTCTACGTCGCGGCGCCGAAGAAAGCCGAGAACGGCGAGGCGCAGAACGATGCCCAGGGCAAGCCGGCACTGATCGCCGAACGCCGTTTCGTCACCACCGGCGAGCACCGCGACGGTCTGGTGGTCATCAGCAAGGGCCTCAAGGCCGGCGAGCAGGTGGTCACTGCCGGGCAGCTCAAGCTGACCCAGGGCGCGGATATCGCCGTCAGCCCGGACAAGACCCTCAAAACCGATCCGCACAGCCAGCCTGGCACCGACTGAACAAGGAGGCGTCATGGCTTTTACCGACCCGTTCATCCGTCGTCCGGTGCTGGCCACGGTGGTCAGCCTGCTCATTGTGCTGCTGGGTTTCCAGGCCTGGAGCAAGCTGCCCATCCGCCAGTACCCGCAGATGGAAAACGCCCTCATCACGGTGACCACCGCCTACCCCGGGGCCAACGCCGAGACCATCCAGGGCTACATCACCCAGCCCATGCAGCAGAGCCTGGCGAGCGCCGAGGGCATTGACTACATGACCTCGGTGAGCCGGCAGAATTTCTCGGTGATCTCGATCTACGCGCGCATCGGCGCCGACAGCGACCGCTTGTTCACCGAGTTGCTCGCCAAGGCCAACGAGGTGAAGAACAAGCTCCCGCAAGATGCCGAAGACCCGGTGCTGAGCAAGGAGGCAGCCGACGCCTCGGCGCTGATGTATGTGAGCTTCTACAGCAGCGAATTGAGCAACCCGCAGATCACCGACTACCTGTCGCGGGTCATCCAGCCCAAGCTGGCGACCCTGCCGGGCATGGCCGAAGCGGAGATCCTCGGTAACCAGCTGTTCGCCATGCGCCTGTGGATCGACCCGGTACGCCTGGCCGGCTACGGCCTCAGCGCCAGCGACGTGACCGACGCCGTGCGCCGCTACAACTTCCTCTCGGCCGCCGGCGAGGTGAAGGGCGAGTACGTGGTCACCAGCATCAATGCGACCACCGAACTCAAGTCCGCCGAAGCCTTCGCCGCCATCCCGCTCAAGACCAGCGGCGACAGCCGCGTCCTGCTCGGTGACGTAGCCCGGGTGGAAATGGGCGCGGAGAACTACGATACGGTCAGTTCCTTCGACGGCACGCCCTCGGTGTACATCGGCATCAAGGCCACGCCGGGCGCCAACCCGCTGGACGTGATCAAGGAAGTGCGCAAGCTGATGCCCGAGCTGGAAAGCCAGCTGCCGCCCAACCTCAAGGCCTCCATTGCCTACGACGCCACGCTGTTCATCCAGGCCTCCATCGACGAAGTGGTGAAGACCCTGGTCGAGGCCGTGTTGATCGTCATCGTCGTGGTGTTCCTGTTCCTCGGCGCCTTCCGCTCGGTGCTGATCCCGGTGGTGACCATTCCGCTGTCGATGATCGGTGTGCTGTTCTTCATGCAGTTGATGGGTTATTCGCTGAACCTGCTGACGCTGCTGGCGATGGTCCTGGCCATCGGCCTGGTGGTGGACGATGCCATCGTCGTGGTGGAGAACATCCACCGCCATATCGAAGAGGGCAAGACGCCGTTCGAGGCGGCGCTGGAGGGTGCACGGGAGATCGCCATGCCGGTGGTCTCCATGACCATCACCCTGGCCGCGGTGTACGCACCGATCGGCTTCCTCGAAGGGCTCACCGGGGCCTTGTTCAAGGAGTTTGCCCTGACCCTGGCCGGCGCGGTGATCATTTCCGGCATCGTCGCGTTGACCCTGTCACCGATGATGTGCGCCATGCTGCTGCGCCACGAAGAAAACCCCACGGGGCTGGCCCACCGCCTGGACCGGATCTTCGACCGGCTCAAGCAGCGTTACCAGACACTGCTGCACACCACCCTCGACACCCGTCCGGTGGTGATCGTGTTCGGTATCATCGTGCTGTGCCTGATCCCGGTGTTTCTCAAGTTCAGCACCTCGGAACTGGCGCCGGACGAAGACCAGGGTGTGATCTTCATGATGGCCACCGCGCCCCAGCCGGCCAACCTCGATTACCTGAACGCCTACACCGACGAATTCACCAAAATCTTCAAGGAGTTCCCGGAGTACTACTCGTCGTTCCAGATCAACGGGTTCAATGGCGTGCAGTCGGGGATCGGCGGCTTCCTGCTCAAGCCCTGGAGCGACCGCGAACGCACCCAGATGAAACTGTTGCCGGAGGTGCAGGCCAGGCTCAACGGTATCGCCGGGCTGCAGATTTTCGGCTTCAACCTGCCGTCGCTGCCGGGCACCGGTGAGGGCCTGCCGTTCGCCTTCGTGATCAACACACCGAACGACTACGAGTCGCTGCTGGACGTGGCGCAACGGGTCAAGGAGCGGGCCGAGAAATCCGGCAAGTTCGCCTTCCTCGATATCGATTTGGCCTTCGACAAGCCAGAAGTGGTGGTGGATATCGATCGGGCCAAGGCGGCGCAGATGGGCGTGTCCATGGACGTGCTCGGCAGCACCCTGGCAACCCTGCTGGGCGAGGCCGAGATCAACCGCTTCACCATCGACGGGCGCAGCTACAAGGTCATCGCCCAGGTCGAGCGGGCCTACCGCGACAATCCCGACTGGCTGAACAACTACTACGTGAAGAACCAGGCCGGCCAGATGCTGCCGCTGTCGACCCTGATCACCGTCAGCGACCGTGCCCGCCCGCGCCAGCTCAACCAGTTCCAGCAGTTGAACTCGGCGATCATCCAGGGCTTCCCGATCGTCAGCATGGGCGAGGCGCTGGAGACGGTGCGCAGCATCGCCCAGGAAGAAGCTCCGGCCGGTTTCGCCTTCGACTACGGCGGTGCCGCGCGCCAGTACGTGCAGGAAGGCAGTGCGCTGTGGATCACCTTCGGCCTCGCGCTGGCGATCATCTTCCTGGTGCTGGCGGCGCAGTTCGAAAGCTTCCGCGACCCGCTGGTGATTCTGGTAACCGTTCCGATGTCGATCTGCGGCGCACTGATTCCGCTGTTCCTGGGCCTGTCGAGCCTGAACATCTATACCCAGGTGGGATTGGTGACACTGATCGGGTTGATCAGCAAGCACGGCATCCTGATCGTCGAATTCGCCAACCAGTTACGCGAGCAGAAGGGCCTGACCGCTCGCGAGGCGATCGAAGAAGCAGCGGCGATTCGCCTGCGGCCGGTGCTGATGACCACGGCGGCGATGGTGTTCGGCATGGTGCCGTTGATCCTCGCCAGCGGCGCGGGTGCGGTGAGCCGCTTCGATATCGGGACGGTGATCGCGACGGGGATGTCGGTGGGAACGCTGTTCACCCTGTTCGTGCTGCCCTGCGTGTACACGCTGCTGGCGCGAAAGGATGAAGTACCCGAGGTGACAAGGACTGCCTGAAATAAACTGGGGCCGCTATGCGGCCCTGTGTGCGAGCTTGCTCGCGAAGGGCTGCGCAGCAGCCCCAAGCGTCCCAGGGTCAACCCTGGGCGCGCAACCCTTGGCTCATGCCAAACAGAAACAGCAGCAGGTCGTGGTCGGGTTTTGCCTCGACCTGCGGTTTCGCCACCCGCGGCAATGGGCAACGTTCCGACAATGCGGAGCCGCTGATCACGCCGGGGCGTGGTTGCTCCCAGGCCGCCACCGCAACGGTAGCGGTCGCCAGGGCACCCACCAGAAACAAACTTCGAGCTATTTCTAGTTTCATCACTCTAAACCTTTGACAGCGCTGCCAAACGCCACCTGGTAAAAGTAGAGCAGCTTTTGCCAGTCCGCGTCGTTCCACGACGAATGGCGGCGCAACTGGCGCAGATCATTGGCAGCCGCCTTGTGCCGGCTGATCCGCCGACGGCACTTTTCCAGGTCGAGCAATGCCACTTCGGGCCGTGCATCGGCGCCCTCGCCCACCACCTTGACGAAAATGTGCTTGGCGTACAGACAGCCGTGCTGCCAGTAGCCCAGGTGCATCCGCGCCAGGTTGCGCGCCAGGTCTTCGAGCAATCGATCGTGGAGGACTTCGTCGTAGCGTTCGCGCCCGCCGCCCGCATACCAGTTGTCGATTTCCACAAAGCCGTCCAGGGCTTCACTGATGAGCAAGGCACGCCACTGGCGGTCGGCATCGCGCTCTACGCCGCAATACACAATATTGGGTACTCGCACGCCCAGTTGCTCGAAACTGTGCAGCGCCTCGTACTCACGCAACACCGTGGGGCGTCCGAAAGGATGCAACAGACTGCGATAGATATGCCCCACCTGCCGCTTGGCGTAGAGCATCTGGCCGGTTTCGTCGCACACACGCTGTACGCCGCTTTCGCCGCCACGGCGCTGGTTGGGCGCTTCGACCCACTCGCCTTGTCGTTGCCAGAAATAATCGAATCGGTCAGAACCGGAGTTCCGACCCGCGTCTGTCACATCCATAGTTTTCAACCCTTGCGCAATACATAGACACGCCACATGGCGTAGAACGGCAGAAAGTCCATTCGTTCCTGAATCCGGAAACCTGCCGCCTTGAATTCCTCTTCGACCGTGGCCGCCGGTAACACAAAGCGATTCTGGTAACCTCCGGTTTCACCTTCGGCGCCACGACGGGCTTCGAGTTTCCTCCGGCGCCATGCCTTGAAATTGCCGTCCACCCATAGGGAAAGAATCACGCTATCACGGCTAACTCTTTGAAATTCCTTGAGAATCTTCATCCTGTGAGGCGCTTCACCAATGTGGTGGAACAAGCGCATGCAGAAAATGCTGTCGACCGCGTTGTCGGGGAGGTCGATATCGAAAGCAGAAGTCTGCAAGGGACGTACCCGTTTGACGATATCAGCGGGCTGCGAGCGGCAGGCAGTCTCCAGCATGGCGGCCGAGTTGTCGGCACCGATGATCACGCGGTTGGGTTTTTCCGCCAGCAACGGCCAGAAACGGCCGGCACCACACGGCAGGTCCAGAACCAGGCCTGGCTCGCCCGCCAGCGTCAACGCCCGCCGGGCCAACTGCTCGTCGCGCTGGTGAGACAGGCGACGCGCCAGGCTGGCCTGATGCTTCTCGTAATACTGCTGGGCGTGCTGCTGGTCGTACTTGTCGGAAAACTCGAGCTTGATGGGGCTGGACATGACGCATCTCCTAGACGGCAATGAACGCCACGTTACGTGGACGAACGTTGCCGTCAGGTCATGCGCATGTGAAAAAAGCGTCAGCGAAAACCCCAGCAATTACAAAGTATTACGGGATCCAATCTGCTCCTCAGGCATCCTGCGCCACGCCCCGGTCTCCCAGGCTGACATGGAAACGGCAGCCGTTGGGCTGATTTTCAGTCAGGCTGACCACCCAGCCCTGGTCGTCGCAGATCCGCTGCACCAGCGACAAACCAAGCCCCAATCCTTCGCCACGCTTCTCGCCGCCGCGCACGAATGGCTGGAACATCGCTTCGCGTTGTTCTTCGGGAATCCCCACGCCACTGTCCTCGACCATGAAACCGTCCGCTTCGAGCGTCAGGCGGATGAACCCCTCATCGGTATAGTGGGCGGCATTGCGAAGCAGATTGCCCATTACCGATTGCAGGAAGGTGGCGTTGTACAACTGTGACGAGGTCGCATTGACCACGTACTTGAGCTTCAAGCCCTTCTGCTCGATGGTGTCGCGCCATACGCCAATCAGCTCATCGCCCACTTCCCGGATGGTCGTCCTCGATGCCACGGCCCCTTCATCGCGCTGGGCACGGGCGAGCATGAGGAAGGTCTTGACCAGCTCCTGCATCTCTTCAGTAGCCCGGGCAATACGCTCCACTTGCGAACGCGCGCGGTCGTTCAGCCCCGGGTACTCCATCAACAGCTCGCACGAGCTGGCAAGTACCATCAAGGGCGTGCGCAGTTCGTGGCTGACATCACTGGTGAACAGACGCTCGCGCGTCAGTGCGTCACGCAACCGCCCCAGGGTGGCGTCAAAGGCCACCGCCAACTGCCCCACCTCGTCTGCGGCGTAATCAGGGGCCAGCGGCGGCGCCAGGCCCAGCAACTGATCGCGATGGCGAACCTGCCGCGCCAGACGAATGACCGGTGCCATCACCCGGCGCGCCAGGACCCAGCCAAG
Source organism: Pseudomonas sp. TUM25319 (assembly GCF_056388475.1). Lineage (NCBI taxonomy): Bacteria > Pseudomonadati > Pseudomonadota > Gammaproteobacteria > Pseudomonadales > Pseudomonadaceae > Pseudomonas > Pseudomonas sp. TUM25319. Next base: position 5,845,401 of record NZ_CM150751.1, read on the forward strand.
GAACACCGCCAGTGCCAGGCTGAGCACGAAGCCGACCACCACGACGGCGAACAGCACCCGCTCGCGCTCTTCGAAATCACTCTGGTCCTGCAGCAGCACGTAGCGCCGGCCATCCACCACCTCGACCATGGCGTGGTACGACAGGTGCTCGCGGAAGACCTCGTGGAAACCGGGGTTCAGGTGCTTCAGGTCCGACGGCAAGGCAAAGTCGTCGCGACCGCCGCTGTAATAGAACAGTTGGTCCGGGCGCGGCCGGTGGCTCCACTCACTCACGCTGTCCATCAGCAGCAGGCGCTGCAGGTCGCCGCCGAGCACAGTGGAGATCAAACGCTCTTCGACCAGGTGCACCGTGGCAACGATGCCGAACGCGAACGCCCCGGCCACCAGCGCGCTCATCAGCGCAAAGGCGATGATGATCCGCTGGGCAAGGCTCTGCTTAAACTCCATCACGGCCCTCGGCCAGACGGTAGCCAACGCCATGAACGGTGTGCAACAGCGGCTTTTCGAACGGTTTGTCGATCACCTGGCGCAGTTGGTGAACGTGGCTGCGCAGGCTGTCGCTGTCGGGACAATCGTCGCCCCACAGGGCATCTTCCAGGACTTCGCGGCGCAACACATGAGGGCTCTTCTGCATCAGCACCGCCAGCAGCTTCAGGCCCACCGGGTTGAGTTTGAGCAGTTTGCCCTGGCGGGTCACTTCCAGGGTGTCGAGGTCGTAACTGAGGTCGCCTACTTGCAGGCTGCGACGCCCGCCGCCCTGGGCCCGGCGCAGGACCGCTTCGATACGCGCAGCCAGTTCGGACAGGGCGAACGGCTTGAGCAGGTAATCGTCGGCGCCGGAACGGAAGCCCTGCAGGCGGTCGTCCAACTGGTCGCGCGCGGTGAGCATGATCACCGGCGTATCACGGCGGGCATCCTCACGCAGGCGCTTGCACAAGGTGTAGCCGTCGATGCCGGGCAGCATGATGTCGAGCACGATCAGGTCGTAATGCTCGGTGGCGGCCAGGTGCAGACCGGACAGGCCATCCTGTGCACAGTCGACGGTGTAGCCCTTGAGCCCCAGGTAATCGGCCAGGTTGGCCAGGATATCGCGGTTATCTTCAACCAGTAGTATGCGCATGGCGTCCTCTCGTTCTGCTGCTGTGCCTGTCTGGCGGGCGCAGCTTACGGTCATAGTAGACAAGCCGCTAGGCCAAACGAACGATATTGTCACCTGACGTTTTTTTCACCACTGATTCACGAACGGTCCATACCGAAGCATGGAAAATCGAGGGTCGTCTCCCCTGACCTTACGGATCGCCCATGCCTGCAGACATCGACCTGCGCCCCTCGCGCCCGCTCAACCCCTGGCTTGTCCTTGGAGTCCCGCTCGTTACCGCCGTCATCCTGGTGCTGCTCGAACTGACCGACCTCGACATGGACCTGGCGCGCCTGGCGTTCGACCCGGCAGCCGGCCAGTTCATCGGCCGGCACAGCTACTTCCTGGAAAACATTCTCCACGACCGCGCCAAGCAGGTGGTCATCGTCTTCGGCCTGTTGGCCATTGTCGGGTTCGCCGGTTCGTTCCTGCTCGCCCGGCTGAAACCGATTCGCCGCGAACTGGGTTGCCTGGTGCTGGCACTGGGACTCTCGACGGCATTCGTCACGCCCCTCAAGGCGGTGACTGCAGTGCAATGCCCCTGGAGCCTGAGCCAGTTCGGCGGCCAGGAGACCTACAGCAAACTGCTCGAAGCCCGCCCACAGACCGACAAGCCCGGTCGTTGCTGGCCAGGCGGACACGCGGCCACCGGGTTCACCCTCTTCGCGTTGTTCTTCGCCCTGCGTGACCGTCGGCCGCGGATGGCCAAGGTCGCCCTGGGTGTGGCGTTCGCCCTGGGTACGATCTTTTCCGTCGGGCGCATGCTGCAGGGCGCGCACTTCTTCTCGCACAACGTCTGGACCGCGGTGTTCTGCTGGTTGATTGCGCTGGGCTGCTATTACCTGGTCCTGTATCGACGCCAGGCGCCGGCCTTGCGCAGCACTGGAGCTGTCGCCAGCACGAACTGAGCAAGCCATAAGCTGCAAGCTGCAAGCTGCAAGCTGCAAGCTGCAAGCTGCAAGCTGCAAGAAAGAGCAGTCTGCGTCACCGCAACTTGTCTTGTAGCTTGCCGCTTGCAACTTGCAGCTAAAAAAAAGCCCCGCATCAAGCGGGGCTCTTTCCACAGCAGTAGGGTGAGGCTGGCTTACATCATGCCGCCCATGCCACCCATACCACCCATGCCGCCCATGTCAGGCATGCCGCCAGCAGCAGAAGCTTCTACTGGAGCGTCGGCAATCATGGCTTCGGTGGTGATCATCAGGCCGCCGATCGAAGCAGCTGCTTGCAGCGCCGAACGGGTAACCTTGGCTGGGTCCAGGATGCCCATGTCGATCATGTCGCCGTACTCGCCGGTAGCAGCGTTGTAACCGAAGTTGCCCGAACCTTGCTTGACCTTGTCGGCCACGACGCTTGGCTCGTCGCCGGCGTTGGCAACGATCTGGCGCAGAGGCGCTTCGACAGCACGACGCAGCAGAGCGATACCGACGTTCTGGTCTTCGTTGTCGCCTTTCAGGTCGGCAATGGCAGACAGTGCACGAACCAGGGCAACACCACCGCCAGGTACCACGCCTTCTTCAACGGCTGCACGGGTAGCGTGCAGGGCGTCTTCAACGCGGGCTTTCTTCTCTTTCATTTCAACTTCGGTGCCAGCACCGACCTTGATCACGGCAACACCGCCAGCCAGTTTGGCCAGACGCTCTTGCAGCTTCTCACGGTCGTAGTCCGACGAAGTCTCTTCGATCTGGGCGCGGATCTGCTTGACGCGAGCCTGGATGTCGTCTTCAACGCCAGCACCATCGATGATGGTGGTGTTTTCCTTGGACAGGGTGACGCGCTTGGCGTTGCCCAGGTGCTCCAGGGTGGCGGATTCCAGGCTCAGGCCGATTTCTTCGGAGATCACGGTACCGCCGGTCAGGACGGCGATGTCCTGCAGCATGGCCTTGCGGCGGTCGCCGAAGCCAGGCGCCTTGACGGCAGCAACCTTGACGATGCCGCGCATGTTGTTGACGACCAGGGTCGCCAGCGCTTCGCCTTCGACGTCTTCAGCCACGATCAGCAGAGGACGGCCGGACTTGGCAACGGCTTCCAGGACTGGCAGCAGTTCGCGGATGTTGGAGATCTTCTTGTCGACCAGCAGCAGCAGCGGGCCTTCCAGCTCGGCAACCATGGTTTCCGGCTTGTTGACGAAGTAAGGGGACAGGTAGCCGCGGTCGAACTGCATACCTTCGACGACCGACAGTTCGTTTTCCAGGCCCGAGCCTTCTTCAACGGTGATGACGCCTTCTTTACCGACCTTTTCCATGGCTTCGGCGATGATGTCACCGATGGAGTTGTCGGAGTTGGCGGAGATGGTGCCTACCTGGGCGATGGCCTTGGAATCGGCGCATGGCTTGGACAGGTTCTTCAGCTCGGTGACGACAGCGGCGGTGGCCTTGTCGATGCCGCGCTTCAGGTCCATCGGGTTCATGCCGGCAGCGACGGCCTTCAGGCCTTCGTTGACGATGGCCTGAGCCAGGACGGTAGCGGTGGTGGTGCCGTCACCGGCGGCATCGTTGGCCTTGGAAGCCACTTCCTTGACCAGTTGCGCGCCCATGTTTTCGAAGGCGTCTTTCAGCTCGATTTCTTTGGCGACGGAAACGCCGTCCTTGGTGATGGTCGGAGCGCCGAAGCTCTTGGCCAGAACTACGTTGCGGCCTTTCGGGCCCAGGGTCGCTTTTACCGCGTCAGCCAGAACGTTGACACCAACGAGCATTTTCTTGCGGGCGGAATCGCCGAATTTTACGTCTTTAGCAGCCATGATCGTTTAATCCTTGAATACTTTGGAGTAACGGGAAACCAGCGGAATCAAGCTTCGACAACGGCGAGGATTTCGTTCTCGCTCATTACCAGCAGGTCTTCGCCGTCAACTTTCACAGTGTTGCTGCCCGAGTAAGGGCCGAAAACGACTTTGTCACCCACTTTGACGGCCAGTGCACGCACTTCACCGCTGTCCAGGATGCGACCGGTGCCCACGGCAACCACTTCGCCACGGTTTGGCTTTTCAGCGGCCGAGCCTGGCAGAACGATACCGCCGGCGGTTTTCGATTCTTCTTCGCTGCGGCGGATTACGACGCGGTCATGCAGAGGACGAAGCTTCATTGTCGATCTCTCCTGATAGTTGTTTTCATCGGCCGGTACGATACCGGCGGGTTGATACTTCCGGCGTTGCCGGTCGTGACTCGCGGGGCGAACCACGGTTGTCTTGTCTGGTGCGGATGCCCAGAAACCTTGCGGTGACCCATACATAGGGGCGACCGAAGCGATTACAAGGCTCGCATGGGAATTTTTTTACAATGCGTTGAACGCAACGAGAAACGGCCCCTGGGGGCCGTTTTTTGTGCAGACGCATCGATCAGGAGTCGCGGTGCTCGTACTCGCCTTCGATCACGTTCGGCTGGCGGGGAACCCGGCCTTGCTGGCCCGCCCCCGGATGAGGCGCGCCGCCTTGCAGGTCATCGGCGAACGCACGCTGGCGCATGGCCTGGGCCTCGGCACGCTCGCGCAGCTTGCGGGCGAACAGGCGACGGACGAACGGTAGCAGGAACACCAGGCCCACGACGTCGGAGATAAAGCCCGGAATCAACAGCAGGCCACCGCCGACCGCCAGCATCAGGCCATGAAACATGTCCTCGGCGGGCAGTTCGCCACGCTGGAGGCTTTCACGGGCACGCAGCGCGGTGGCCAGGCCGGCGACGCGCAGCACCAGCACGCCGAGGGCGGAGCCGGCGAAGATCAGCAGCAGCGCGGCGAAGAAGCCGATGGAGCTGCTCACCTTGAAAAAGACGTACAGCTCCAGAATCGGGAAAATCAGGAAAAGCAGTAGAAAAGCACGCATCGAGGGTTCCTCTGCGGAAGACATCCTTCCAGTAAGACCTCAGATGGTCACGAGTGCTCGAAATTTCAAGCCTCGGCCTGCTCCCGGCGCGGCCACTGCGCAGCGTGAGCCAGGGAAACCAAGGCCTCGCGCACTTGTGTCGGATTGTTGCAAGGCTCCGGAAACGCCAGCCAGTGAAGGCCCTGGCCGATCCGCAGGTGCATGCCCTCACTGTCGATACCGGCCATCTGCGCAGGCTCGGTGCCCGGCAGGCCGCTCAGGGCAACATAGTGAGCGATCGCCTTGGCATGGTCGCTGTTCATGTGCTCGACCATGCTCAGTTCTGCCTTGCCGGCGAAAGGATTGGCGAGCGTGACCTGATCGATCCAGTGGATCGCACCGAAGCCACCGATGTAGCGATGACGCACCGGCTGCAGCACCCAGAAGTCGAAATCGTGGGCGCTGTGGTAATTGCGCGAGTCGGGGAAATAGCGGTAGTAGCGTTCGGCGGCCGCCTCGACGGCCTCCGGCGATTCCAGCTTGCGCGCTTCGGCCAGCACGGTCAGGCGCCCTACGGCCTGCACGTCTTCGGCACCGCGCTCACCCACCAGCAGCGAGCACTTGGGGTCTTTCTGCAGGTTGTGAGTGTGCTGGGCGATGCGGCTGATGAGGATCAGCGGATTGCCCTCGGCATCCAGGCAATAGGGCACCACGGAACCGAACGGGAAGCCGGGCATCGACTTGGAATGGGTCGAGAGTACGCCACGGTACTCCTTGAGCAGCAGTTCTCGGGCTTGCCTGGCAGCGTTGGCGCTCACGTGGGGACTCCTGGAAAAAACCGGCCGCCCGGCATGGGCGGTGATAGCGACAAGCTAATCATTATCACTGCGCAATGCCAAGGGGCTCGCCAGGCGGCTTTACCAGGTGACGCCGAAGCCTGCGGTGTAGCGGGTCTTGTCCAGGTCGCTGTCGCGGGTACCGCTGATGATGTCTTTCTCGGCCTTGAGGTTGAGCGATGCCCACTCGGTGACCTTGTAGCGCAGGCCCACTTCGGCATCCAGGCTGTAGTCGGCAACGTTGCCCAAGGGCTTGCCCACTTCGCCGTTGGTGAACAGCTCGACGGACTTTCCGATCAGGAAACGGTTGTAGTCCCACTTCACACCGATGGAATAGAAGTTGTCCTTGCCGCCGTCGGCGTATTCGTAGTCGGTGCGGTTGAGCAGCGAGCCGAGGGAGAAGGCGCCCAGCTCGTCATCCCAGAACTGATAACCCGGACCCGTACCGACGGTGCGCTGGCGCGACAGGTCTTCGATATGGTCGCGCTTGTAGTTCAGGCGCCCCTGCCAGAACCACTTGTCGGTGATGAAGCGGTCCAGGGCGTACTCGGCACTCCAGTTGTTGGTGGTGGTGACGTCGTCCTTGCTGTCGCGGTTGTACTCGCCTTCGGCGTTGTGCCGCCAGCGGCCGTGACGGGCAGTGGTCTTGAAGTCGACGTCGTAGTCATCGGTATTGGTCTCGGCGCGTTTGTAGTCCAGGGCGAGGTCGACATTGCCCTTCCACACCAGGTCCTCGACCACCGGCTTGGGCTTCATGATCTGCTGGATACTGGCCAGCTCGACGGTCTTCGGCGCCTCGCCATTGGCCAGCGTCACTTTGCCCTCGTCCGCCGCGCTCAGCGACTTGGCCCGCTCGCCGCTGTAGGCGTCCTGCTTGACCAGCAGTTCCTGGTCGCTTTCCAGCGTCTTGACCTGCTTCCAGTCCAGCGCAATGGAGCCACCGTACGGGGTCTGCAGCAGCAGTTTGCCGCCGTCGAACACCGTGATCTTGCCACTCAGGCGGTCACCGTTTTTCATCCAGACGGTATCGGCGAGGGCCGGGGCGCTCGCGCCGACCAATGCAAGGCACAACAGGGTTCTAGAATACATAGGCAATACTGAGCTTCAGGTTCGCGAAAAAAGTCGGGCATTATCCAGATGCCCAGCACCAGAACAAGGAAAGACCGGGGCAATGCCAATGAGTTCAATTACCGTGTATTGCGAAAGCCACCCCGTAGGCTGCGGACTACACGAATGAAAACGCCCGATGACCTCACGCAACAACGCGCCGAAGACCGACGAACGGCGCTCTATCTCGTGCTCGGCCAGATCCCGCCCGGCAAGGTGGTGAGCTACGGCGAGCTGGCCGACCTTGCCGGCCTCGGCCGTGCCGCCCGCTGGGTCGGGCGTACCCTGAGCCAGTTGCCCGGCGACACTCGCCTGCCCTGGCACCGGGTGCTTGGCGCCGGTGGTCGGCTGAGCCTGCAACAGGGAACGCCCTCGGGCGATGAACAACGGGCGCGCCTGCGCGCCGAAGGGGTCAGCCTGCGCAACAATCGCGTCGATATGTCGCGCCATGGCTGGCGTCCGATGGATCACAACAGTTAGAGTGCGCGCTTTGTGTTCGTATTCTTGAGGCAGATGTTGGCCCATGCACCGTAAAACCTGGCGCGCTGCGCTCGCTGCCTATGCCAGCCCGTCGACCCTGGTGCTGTTGCTGCTCGGCTTTGCTGCCGGCCTGCCTTACATGCTGGTGTTCTCGACGCTGTCGGTGTGGCTGCGCGAGGCCGGGGTTGCCCGTGAAACCATCGGTTATGCGAGCCTCATCGGGCTGGCCTACGCGTTCAAGTGGGTGTGGTCGCCGTTGCTCGACCAGTGGCGCCTGCCGCTGCTCGGCAAGCTTGGCCGGCGCCGCTCGTGGCTGGTGCTGTCGCAGGTACTGGTGCTTATCGGCCTGATCGGCATGGGCTTCTGCGATCCGCAGAAACACCTGTCCTGGTTGATCGCCCTTGCCGTACTGGTCGCGTTCGCGTCCGCCACCCAGGACATCGCCGTCGATGCCTACCGCCTGGAAATCGCCGACGACCAGCGCCAGGCTGCCCTCGCCGCCAGCTACATGGCCGGCTACCGGGTCGCCGCCCTGCTCGCCACTGCGGGCGCACTGTTCTTCGCCGAGTGGTTCGGCTCCACGGGCTTCAGCTACATGCACAAGGCCTGGACCGGCACCTACGTGCTGTTCGGCGTGATGATGCTGCCGGCGCTGATCACCTCCCTGCTGATGCGCGAACCGCCGGTATCGCTGCGCACCCAGTTGCAGGCTGCCCGTTACGGCTTCAGCCACCAGTTGATCTCGGTGTTCGTGCTGATCGTGCTGCTGGTGTCGGTACCGGCGATGTTCACCCAGCTCTACAACACCGATTTCGCCAGCGTGCTGTTCGAAGGCGTGAGCCTGCTCGACCTGCTGCTGGAAGACCGTGCGTTCCTGCGCGCCATCCTCTACATCACACTGACCTGCCTGTGCCTGTCGTCCATGGGCCGTCGCGGCCTCGCACCGGTACTGACGCCGGTGAACGACTTCATCCATCGCTACCGCTGGCAGGCCCTGCTGCTGCTTGGGCTGATCGCCACCTACCGCATGTCCGACACGGTAATGGGCGTGATGGCCAACGTTTTCTACATCGACCAGGGTTTCACCAAGGACCAGATCGCCAGTGTCAGCAAGATCTTCGGCCTGATCATGACGCTGGTGGGTGCCGGTGCCGGCGGCCTGCTGATCGTGCGCTTCGGGATTCTGCCGATCCTGTTCATCGGCGGCGCCGCATCGGCGGCCACCAATATCCTGTTCCTGATGCTGGCCGACATGGGCCCCAACCTGGAAATGCTGGTGGTCACCATCTCCCTCGACAACTTCAGTTCGGGCCTGGCCACCTCGGCCTTCGTCGCCTACCTGTCGAGCCTGACCAACCTGAAGTTCTCTGCCACCCAGTACGCCCTGCTCAGCTCGATCATGCTGCTGCTGCCGCGGCTGATCGGCGGCTACTCAGGGGTGATGGTGGAGAAATTCGGCTACCACGACTTCTTCCTGATCACCGCGCTGCTCGGTGTTCCGACCCTGATCCTGATCGCCCTGCACTGGCATCAGGAGTTGCGTCGCGGCAAACAGCCGGAACAGCCTGAACAACCGCAGCAGCCCGGCAACAGCCAGGTTAGCGAACAACAGCAGCCCTGAATCAGGGCTGCACCGCCAGCGCCGCACGACTGTCCCTGAGTACCAACCACAGCGGCCAGAGAGCCAGCAATCCCGCCAGCCCGGCAGCCAGCGCGAATTCCAGCAAGCCCGCCCCCGCACCGACCATCGCCATCACCGCGCCACCGAAGCCCAGCAAGGCGATGGTGATCATCCCCAGCATCGCCGATACCAGGCCCTTGCTCTGTTCACTGCTGAACAGGGTCATGCGGTACAGCACGGCGTTGGCGACGCCCAGGCCCAACGCATAGAGCGACAGTCCGCTCACCAGGCTGATGACACTCGGGAACAACCAGGTGGCCAGCATCGCCAGCAACAGCCCGCTCAGGAATGGCCACAGCGCCCCTTGCACAAGACGGGTAAGCGGGTAACGGTCGGCGATGCGGTTGATGATCAGGTTGCCGAGAATCAGCCCGCCGAACACCGGCAATTGCCAAAGGGCGTATTCCATCGTGCTGAGACCCTCGTCGTGGATCAGCAGCACCGGCGACAGGCCGATCCAGCCAATCAGCGGCAGGCCGATCAGCCCCAGGGCGGCACTGCCAGCAACGAAGCGACGGTTACCCAGCAACTGCGCATACCCGGCCAATAGCGGCAGCAGGTGGATGGGCTGAAACTCCAGGCGCGTACCGTCCCGTCGATCGACCCCGAGGGTTTCCGGCATGAAGCGGTACAACGCGAACCAGGCCAGCACCGCAGCGCCCCCCAGCGACACGAACAGCCAACGCCACGACACCCACTCCAGCAACAAGGTGCCCACCAGCGGCCCGAGCAGCGGCGAAAGCAGGGCGATGTTCGCCAGCAAGGCCATCATCCGCACCGCATCCGCACCGCATCCGCCTCGCTGAACGCCTCGTTGAGCGCCGGGTAGCTGACCGTGACGACAAAGCCCAGGCCGATGCCCTGCAACAGACGCAGCAGGTTGAATACTTCAATGCCATCGACCCAGAAGGTCGCCAGGCAAACCAGGCAGAAAAACGCGCAACCGCCCAGCAGCAACGGGCGACGACCGTAGCGGTCGGCCAGCGGGCCGATCAGCCACTGCAGCACTACGCCACCGAGCAGGTACAGATTGAGGGCATGGGGAATGTATTCGGGGCTGGCATCGAGGTCCGCCACGACCTGCGGCATGGCCGGCATCACCACGTCACTGCCGAGGTAGGTAAGTAGTTCGAACAGCGCCAGGGTCAGGGCAAAGCACAAAGCCCTGAACGGTGTGATCTTGATAAGGGGTGTCATGATTCGGCCAGCATTGGAGGTCAGACCGGCCTGTATGCCAGAAAAGCCCGGGAGCCGGTAGCGAGAAGAGGTGAAGAAGTGTAATGCCGGGGCACAAACGACATCGCCGGCAAGCCCCAGGACCTGGGACTTGCCGGCGATGGCTGAAACCTGCCCGGCTTACTGGGCGGCGGTTTCCTGTACCACGCGGATCACCCGTTGCGGAAAGGGAATGTCGATGCCCTCGTTCTTGAGACGGTCACGCGCCTGCTCGTTGAGCATGAACATCACGTCCCAGTAATCCGCCGTGTTGACCCAGACCCGCAGCGACACGGTGATGGCGCTGTCGCCCAAGGTCGCGACCACGGCCTGCGGCGCCGGCTCCTTGTGCACCCGCGGGTCGTTGGTGGCCAGGTCGAGCAGGACATTGCGGGCCTTCTGCAGGTCCGCTTCGTAGTCGACGCCGACATCGAACACCACCTTGCGGGTGGGCTGGCGGTTGTAGTTGGTGATAATGCCGTTGGACAGGTTGCCGTTGGGCACGATCACCGTCTTGTTGTCGCCAGTGCGCAGCACGGTATGGAAGATCTGGATGTTGTCGACCGTACCGCTCACACCCTGGGCTTCGATCCAGTCACCGATCCGGAAGGGACGGAACAGCAGGATCAGCACGCCGCCGGCGAAGTTCGCCAGGCTGCCTTGCAACGCCAGGCCGATGGCCAGGCCGGCCGCACCGATGGCAGCCACGAAGGACGTGGTTTCCACACCGATCATCGACGCGACGCTGATGAACAGCAGCACCTTGAGCACGATGTTGGCCAGGGTGCTGATGAACCCTTGCAACGCCTTGTCGGAGTTGCGGATCGCGACCAGTTGGCCCAGCTTGTGGGTGAGCTTGTTGATGACCCACCAGCCGACCGCCAGGGTAATCAGCGCCAGCAGCAGACGGCTGCCGTATTCCATGATCAGCGGGATCCAGGTCTGTGACGTCCTGACCAACTGATCAACCTCGGCATTCAAATCCATCGTTGTATTCTCCTCGCCGTGCGGCAAAAGCAGTGAAAAAAGGTGCCGCAAACGATTCAGCGGCTCCAGAAGCCTCGGACGCCATCAAATGGCCAAGGTTCCGGAGCCGGCTTTCAGTCGCGGAAATTGTTGAACTGCAGCGGCATGCCGAATTCCTTGGCGCGCAGGGCGGCGATGCATTCCTGCAGGTCGTCGCGCTTCTTGCCGGTCACGCGGATCTGCTCGCCCTGGATGGCCGCCTGGACCTTAAGCTTGGCGTCCTTGATATGGGCAACGATTTTCTTCGCCAGTTCTTTATCGATACCTTCCTTGAACACGGCTTCCTGCTTCATTTCCTTGCCGGAAGCGTAGGCGTCCTTCACCTCGAGGCACTGGACGTCGATCTTGCGCTTGACCAGGGCCAGACGCAGGATTTCAACCATGGCCTCCAGCTGGAATTCGGCTTCGGCGGTCAGGAGCACGGTCTGGTCCTTTTCCTTGAACTCGAAGCTGCCCTTGCCCTTGAGGTCGTAGCGGCGGTCCAGTTCCTTGATGGCGTTTTCCACGGCGTTGGTGACTTCGTGCTTGTCCAGTTCCGATACCACGTCGAACGACGGCATATCTTTCTCCCAAAAATAAAAGGCGCGCTGGCGCTGCTGTAAGGGCAACGCGATGGAGCGCACCGGGTTTGACGGTTAAAATGCGGGCTCATTATAAACGCTTGGGAAACGCTGATGAGCAGCACCTGGCATATTCTCGGCGCCGGCAGCCTCGGCAGCCTGTGGGCCTGCCGCCTGGCGCGGGCGGGCAAACCGGTCCGGCTACTCCTTCGCAGCGAGCAGCGCCTGCGCGATTATGAAACCGCCGGGGGGCTGACCCTGGTCGAACACGGCACCGCCCGTCATTTTCCCATCGAAGCGCAAACCGTCGCGGCAGACGGCCCGATCCAGCGCCTGCTGGTGGCCTGCAAGGCCTATGACGCGGAAAAGGCCGTCGCCAGCATCGCCCACCGCCTGAGCCCCGATGCCGAACTGATCCTGTTGCAGAACGGTCTTGGCAGCCAGGACGAAGTGGCGACCCGTGTTCCGCGCGCCCGCTGTATCTTCGCCTCCAGCACCGAAGGCGCCTTCCGCGAAGGCGACTGGCAGGTGAACTTCGCCGGCCACGGCTTCAACTGGCTGGGCGACCCCGCCAGGCCACTGGCACCGAACTGGCTCGATGACCTGGACGATGCCGGCATTCCCCATCAATGGACCCCGGACATCCTGACCCGCCTGTGGCGCAAGCTGGCGCTCAATTGCGCCATCAACCCGCTGACGGTTCTGCACGACTGCCGCAATGGCGGCCTCGCCGAGCATCACTGCGAAGTCGCCACGCTGTGCGCCGAACTGGCGCAACTGCTGGAAGCCTCCGGCCAGCCACAGGCCGCCGAAGGACTGGCCAGCGAAGTGGAACGAGTGATCCAGGCCACCGCCGCCAACTATTCTTCGATGTACCAGGATGTTCGCCACCGCCGCCGTACCGAGATCCACTACCTGCTCGGTCACGCCTGCCGCGTCGCGACCCGCCACGGGCAGGCGCTGCCCCATCTGGAACGGCTCTACCGGCGCCTGGTCGAATACCTGAACAGCCACGGATTGCCCAGCGACTGAGGGCAGCGTTACCCTGCCCCTCCACCCACAGGACCATGCCTTCACATGCCCTTGCGCGAACGCCTGGAAAACCTGCCGGTCGGCCAGAAACTGCTGGCCGCCCTGCTGGTGCTGCTGATCACCATCCTGCTGGTGGCCAACCTGACCTTTATCAGCGCCGCCTACTGGATCTCCCAGGAAGCCATGGCGCCCCAGGCGCTGCAGACCATTGGCCGGCTGGTGTCGAGCCCGCAACTGGCAATACAGGCCACCGACTCTCCTGAGGCCGCCGACAGGCTGCTCCGCGAACTCGACAGCTACAGCCCGCTGCGCGCGGCAGCGCTGTATGGCTCGGACGGCAAGCTGATCGCGCAGTTGCAGCACGGCGAGCCCATCGCCCTGCCCAAGCGCTACCGCAATATCGAAGGCTGGCGCCTGACGGAATTTCGCAGCACCCAGCTGGTCAGCCTGCCCCGCCCCGGCAGCCCGCCCGGCCATCTGCTGCTGGTGGCCAGCAGTGAACTGCCAGTGGCGTTCTACACCGGCACCCTCACCGCCAGCCTCGGCATCCTGGTGTTCAGCGTGTTGCTGTGGATGGTCATCGCCCGCCAGATCAAGCGCCTGATCACCCAGCCGATCTACCAGCTCGAACAGCTTTCACGCCAGGTGACCCGCGAAGAGAACTACGCGCTGCGCGCCCGCCCCGGCAACCACGACGAAATCGGCAGCCTGGCCGAAGCCTTCAATACCATGCTGTCACGTATCGAGGCCCGCGAGCAGCAACTCAAACGCGCCCGCGACGAGTTCCAGCACGCCTACGACCAGGCCCAGGGCCTGGCCGAGGAAACCCGCCACACCAACCGCAAGCTGGAGCTGGAGGTGCAGGTCAGAGGCAAGATCGAACGCAAGCTCACGGGCTTCCAGAACTACCTCAACAGCATCATCGACTCCATGCCCTCGGCGCTGATCGCCCTCGACGAGCAGCTCTACGTCACCCAGTGGAACCAGGAAGCCAGCGCCCTTTCCGGCACACCGCTGGACGAAGCCCTGAACCAGCCGATCTTCCTCGCGTTCGAACCGCTCAAGCCGTTCTTGCCGCAGCTCAAGGAAAGCGTCGAAAAGCACCGTGTGGCGAAGATCGAGCGCGTGACCTGGACCCGCGGCGAAGACGCCCGCCACTACGCCCTGACCTTTTACCCGCTGATGGGCGGCGGCGGCCGTGGCGTGGTGATCCGTATCGACGACATCACCCAGCGCCTGTCGCTGGAAGAAATGATGGTCCAGTCGGAAAAGATGCTGTCGGTGGGTGGTCTTGCCGCCGGCATGGCCCACGAAATCAACAACCCGCTCGGGGCGATCCTGCACAACGTGCAGAACATCCGCCGGCGACTGTCCCCGGAGCTGCCGAAGAACCTCGAGCAGGCCAGCGAAACCGGCGTGGATCTCGCCACCGTCAATCAGTACCTGGAAAGCCGCCAGGTGCCGCAACTGCTCGATGGCATCCAGCAGGCCGGCGCCCGCGCCGCGAAGATCGTCACCCACATGCTCAGTTTCAGCCGCCGCAGCAACCGGCAGATGGCGCCGTGCGACTTGCCAGCGCTGATCGACCAGGCCGTGGAGATCGCCGGCAACGACTTCGACCTGACCATCGGTTTCGACTTCAAGGGCCAGGCCATCGTCCGCCAGTTCGATCCGGCCCTCGGCCCCGTGCCAGGTACCGCCAACGAACTGGAACAGGTTCTGCTCAACCTGCTGAAGAATGCCGCCCAGGCGATCCACCTGCGCGAAGATGACAGCGAGCCAGGCCGCATAACCCTGCGCACCCGGCTCAACCCGCCCTGGGCGGAAATCCAGGTCGAGGACAACGGCATCGGCATGCCCGAGGCCGTGCGCAAGCGCACCTTCGAGCCGTTCTTCACCACCAAGGAAATCGGCCAGGGCACCGGGCTGGGCCTGTCCGTGTCTTATTTCATCATCACCAACAACCACAAGGGCCAGATGGAAGTGCAGTCGGCGCCGGGCCAGGGTACCTGTTTCACCCTGCGCCTGCCGCTGACCGCGCCACCAGCGCCATCGCCGGTCCCACGCAAACTGGAGTCATGAGCCATGGGCTTTCGCCTGTCGAAGATCTATACCCGCACCGGCGACAAGGGCGAGACCGGCCTGGGCGACGGTCGCCGGGTTCCCAAGGACCACCCCCGCATCGACGCCATCGGGGAAGTCGACACCCTCAACAGCCAATTGGGCCTGCTGCTCGCCGGTCTGGCTGAACAGGGTCTGGAGGAAGTCATCGAAGTGCTCGCGCCCTGCCAGCATCGGTTGTTCGACCTTGGCGGCGAGTTGGCGATGCCCAGCTATCAGGCGCTGAACCTGATCGAAGTGGAACGGCTGGAAGCGGCCATCGACCGCTGGAATGAAGAACTGGGCCCGCTGGAGAACTTCATCCTGCCGGGAGGTTCGGCGCTGGTGGCCCAGGCCCATGTCTGCCGTAGCCTGGCCCGCAGTGCCGAACGGCGTTGCCAGCAGTTGAATGCGCTGGAGCCGCTGGCGGGTGTGGGGCTGGCGTATATCAACCGGCTATCGGATCTGCTGTTCGTGGCGGCGCGCTTGATCGCACGGCGGCAAGGCATTGGCGAAATCCTCTGGCAGGCTGCCGCCAGGTCCTGAGGCTTATGTGGGAGCTGGCTTGCCAGCGATAGGGCCCGGTCAGACAACATCTTTGTCCTTGTCGGCCTCATCGCTGGCAAGCCAGCTCCCACAAAGTCATACACATCAGCTTTGCGGCCAGAACGCCCGGATTCCCGCAACGCCCTGCGCCCCGATCTGCCAGGCCCGCTCGCGCTCATTCGGGCCTACGCCCCCGAGCAGGAACACCGGCTTGTTGAAGCCGTCGATCATCTGCTGCACCGCATCCCAACCCAGCGGCTGGGCCTCGGGATGGGTCTGGGTCGCCTGCACCGGCGACAGGGTGACGAAATCCACGCCCATCTGCTCGGCCAGTGCCAGTTCCTCGGCGCTGTGGCATGAGGCCGCCAGCCAGCGGTCCTTGGGGAACGGACGGCCATTGGCGGCGTACTTGCGCAGTTGCTCCGAGGTCAGGTGCCAGCCGGCCGACGGAAAGTCGCCCAGCCACTCCAGCGGCCCCTTGAGCATCAACTGCGCCTTGCCGGCACACAATCCGACCGCGTCCACTGCCACATCACGGTATTTGGGGTCGTACATGTTCGGCGCGCGCAGTTGCACCAGCTTGATCCCACCGGCAATCGCTTTCTGGATACCGCGCAGCATCTGCGGGGTCTCCAGCTCGTCAGGGGTGATCAGGTACTCACCCGGTAGACGCGCTGCGGCGACGATGGGCCGGTTGGCCTCAGGGAATTCGTACTGCGACAGGTCCCGCTGCGACACCCAGGCCAGCGGCTGGCCTTCGGCGCCGTGGGGCTCGCCGGTAAAGGCGCTGACGTCCCAGACGTCCAGGAGGATCTGCTTGTCGGAGTAGTCGTGCTTGATCTTGATCAGTGGCCGCGCAGCGGTCACCTCGATGCCCAACTCTTCGCGCAGTTCACGGGCCAGGGCGCTCTCGACGGCTTCGCCGTCTTCGACCTTGCCGCCGGGAAACTCCCAGAGGCCACCCTGATGCTGGGACTCGCCACGCCGGGCGATGAGAATACGGCCATCGGCGCCACGAATGACGGCAGCCGCTACATGAATTCGTTTCAACGTTCAGTCTCCGCCTTCAATCCACGGTTGGGTCTGCGACCCGATCCGGCAAGCCCGCCTGCGGTGGGCGGGCCTGCCGGTGTCTCGATCAGGTCCGGTATTCGGCGTTGATCTTCACGTACTCATGGGAGAGGTCAGTGGTCCAGATGGTTTCGTTGCACTGACCGCGACCCAGTTCGATACGGATGGTGATTTCTTCCTGGGCCATGACCTTGGCGCCCTGGTCTTCGGTGTAGGTGGCGCTGCGACCGCCCTTGCTGGCGATGCAGACGCTGTCCAGGTACACGTCGATCAGGCTGACATCCAGGTTCGGCACGCCGGCACGACCTACAGCGGCGAGGATGCGGCCCCAGTTCGGGTCGGAGGCGAACAGCGCGGTCTTGATCAGCGGCGAGTGGGCAACGGCATAGCCGACGTCCAGGCATTCCTGATGGTTACCGCCGCCGTTGACCTGCACGGTGACGAACTTGGTCGCGCCTTCACCGTCACGGACGATGGCCTGGGCCACTTCCATGCAGACCTCGAACACGGCCTTTTTCAGCGCGTCGAACAGCGGACCGCTGGCTTCGGTGATCTCGGCGACATCGGCCTTGCCGGTGGCGATCAGCATGCAGCAGTCGTTGGTCGAGGTATCACCGTCGATGGTGATACGGTTGAACGACTTGTTGGCGCCGTCCAGCATCAGGTCCTTGAGCACCGCCGGGGCGACCTTGGCGTCGGTGGCGATATAGCCGAGCATGGTGGCCATGTTCGGCCGGATCATGCCGGCGCCCTTGCTGATGCCGGTCACAGTGATGGTCACACCCTCGTGCTGGAACTGGCGGCTCGCGCCCTTGGGCAGGGTGTCGGTGGTCATGATGCCGGTGGCGGCTTCAGCCCAGTTGTTTTCGGACAGGTTGTCGAGGGCGGCCTGCAGCGCGCCTTCGATCTTCTCGACGGGCAGCGGCTCGCCGATCACACCGGTGGAGAACGGCAGCACGGCACTGGCGTCGACGCCGGTCAGCTCGGCCAGCTTGGCGCAGGTGCGCTCGGCGGCGGCCAGGCCCGGGGCGCCGGTACCGGCGTTGGCGTTACCGGTGTTGGTCAGCAGGTAGCGCACGGTGCCTTGCACACGCTGCTTGGCCAGGATCACCGGCGCGGCGCAGAAGGCGTTCAGGGTGAATACGCCAGCGACGCTGGAGCCTTCGGCACAGCGCATCACCACCACATCCTTGCGCCCAGGGCGCTTGATGCCCGCAGAGGCGATACCGAGTTCGAAACCGGGGACCGGGTGCAACGTTGGCAAAGGACCAAGACCAACAGCCATGAAAGCGCTCCTAGAAAATAGAGATGCCGTCTTCGATTCGACGGTGCTTGAGATGGAACAACGCCGCGACGGTGCAAACCTGTCGCGGCGCGGTGTTCATGTTTCAGCGTGACACAGTGGATTCAGATCAGTTGATCTGGCCGTGGCAGTGCTTGAACTTCTTGCCCGAACCGCACCAGCACAGCTCGTTGCGGCCCAGTTTCAGATCGTTGCGTGCAGGTGCTGCAGCCACGGCGACTTCGGCGCCCTCTTCCTGCAGTTCACCGGCTTCCAGGCCTGGCGCTGCGGCATGCTGGAACTGCATGCGCTGGGCCAGTTCCTCGGCCTCGCGACGCAGACGGGCTTCTTCCTCGGCCGGGTCTTCGCGGCGAACCTGGACATGGGACAGCACGCGAATGGTGTCGCGCTTGATGGAATCCAGCAGTTCCTGGAACAGGGTGAACGACTCGCGCTTGTACTCCTGCTTCGGGTTCTTCTGGGCGTAACCGCGCAGGTGGATACCGTGACGCAGGTGGTCCATGGTCGACAGGTGGTCTTTCCACAGGTCGTCCAGGACGCGCAGCAGGATCTGCTTCTCGAAGGTACGCAGGGCCTCGGCGCCGGCGCTGTCTTCCTTCTCGTTGTACGCGGTGAGCAGTTCGTTCAGCAGCTTCTCGCGCAGGGTCTCTTCGTACAGGTGATCGTCTTCGTCCAGCCACTGCTGGATTGGCAGTTTCACACCGAAATCACTGGCCAGGGCCGCTTCCAGGCCGGTGACGTCCCACTGCTCGGGCAGCGACTGCGGCGGAATGTGCTGGCTGATGGTGGCGTCGAGGGTTTCCTGACGGAATTCGGCAATGGTGTCGCCGATGTTGTCTGCGGCCAGCAGGCTGTTGCGCATGTGGTAGATCACCTTGCGCTGTTCGTTGGCCACGTCGTCGAACTCGAGCAGTTGCTTGCGGATATCGAAGTTGCGGCCTTCGACCTTGCGCTGCGCCTTCTCGATGGCGTTGGTCACCATGCGGTGCTCGATGGCCTCGCCGGACTGCATGCCCAGGGCCTTCATGAAGTTCTTCACCCGGTCAGAGGCGAAGATACGCATCAGGCTGTCTTCCAGCGACAGGTAGAAGCGGCTGGAACCCGGGTCGCCCTGACGACCGGAACGACCACGCAACTGGTTGTCGATACGGCGGGACTCGTGACGCTCGGAGGCGATCACATGCAGGCCACCGGACTCGATCACCTGCTGGTGACGCTTCTGCCAGTCGGCCTTGATCTGGGCGATCTGCTCGGGGGTCGGGTTGTCCATGGAAGCCACTTCGACTTCCCAGTTGCCGCCCAGCAGGATGTCGGTACCGCGACCGGCCATGTTGGTGGCGATGGTCAGCGCGCCCGGACGACCGGCCTGGGCGATGATCTCGGCTTCCTTCTCGTGGTACTTGGCGTTCAGGACCTTGTGGTCGATACCTTCCTTCTTGAGCAGGTTGGACATGTGCTCGGAGGTTTCGATGGTCGCGGTACCCACCAGGACAGGACGACCGGAGGCCATGCTTTCCTTGATGTCGGCGATGATCGCGGCGTATTTCTCGTCGGCGGTCAGGTACACCAGGTCGTTGAAGTCCTTCCGCGCCAGCGGCTTGTTCGGCGGAATGACCATGACGTTGAGGTTGTAGATCTGGGCGAACTCGAACGCTTCGGTGTCCGCCGTACCGGTCATGCCGGACAGCTTGGTGTAGAGACGGAAGTAGTTCTGGAAGGTGGTCGAGGCGAGGGTCTGGCTCTCGGCCTGGATGTTCAGGTTTTCCTTGGCTTCGATGGCCTGGTGCAGGCCCTCGGAGAGACGACGGCCCGGCATGGTACGGCCGGTGTGCTCGTCGATCAGCAGGACCTGGCCGTCCTGGACGATGTACTCGACGTTGCGATGGAACAGCTTGTGCGCACGCAGACCGGCGTAGACGTGGGTCAGCAGGCCCAGGTTGTGCGCGGAGTACAGGCTCTCGCCCTCGGCCAGCAGGCCGACCTGGGTGAGCATTTCCTCGATGAACTGGTGACCGGCCTCATTGAGCTCGACCTGGCGAGCCTTCTCGTCGATCTTGTAGTGGCCTTCCTGGGTAACCTGGCCTTCCACTTCCTCGATGTGCTGCGTCAGGCGCGGGATCAGCTTGTTGATCTCGATGTACAGCTTGGAGCTGTCTTCGGCCTGGCCGGAAATGATCAGCGGGGTACGCGCCTCGTCGATCAGGATGGAGTCGACTTCGTCGATCACGGCGAAATTCAGCTCGCGCTGGAATTTCTCTTCCATGCTGAAGGCCATGTTGTCGCGCAGGTAATCGAAACCGAATTCGTTGTTGGTGCCGTAGGTAATGTCGGCAGCGTAGGCCGCACGCTTCTCTTCCGGCGGCTGGAACGGCGTGACGACACCGACGGTCAGGCCGAGGAACTCATACAGCGGACGCATCCAGTTGGCGTCGCGGCGGGCCAGGTAGTCGTTGACCGTCACCACATGCACGCCCTTGCCGGACAGCGCGTTGAGGTACACGCCCAGGGTTGCCACCAGCGTCTTGCCTTCACCGGTTCGCATTTCCGCGATCATGCCTTCGTGCAAGGTCATGCCGCCGATCAGCTGGACGTCGAAGTGGCGCATGCCCATGATCCGCTTGCCGGCCTCGCGCGCGACGGCGAAGGCTTCCGGCAGGAGCTGGTCGAGGGTCTCGCCTTTGGCCAGGCGCTCTTTGAACTCGGCGGTCTTGGCCCGCAACTGTTCATCGGAGAGGGCCACCATCTGCTCTTCGAAGGCATTGACGATCTGTACCGTCTTGAGCATGCGTTTGACTTCACGCTCGTTCTTGCTTCCAAAAAGTTTCTTTAACAAAGGCGCAAACATATCGGCAGGATCTTCCACACATAGGGATGGAGGGCGGCCCCGTGAGTCGCCCGTGCAGCCCTTATTGGCCGCATGCGAACGAGCATTCTACCCGGAAACGATGGTGAGGAAAGTGGTGGAGTTCCACGATGCTGGCACAGCGCTTTGACGGGGCTTTTTTACAATAAGGGCTTTTTCGTCAACTTCAACCCGTGGGCCGGAAGATTACTGGCTGCAGCCGTCATCAGGCCGGCCGCGGGGATCTGTTAAGATTGCCGGCATCGTCCCCTCAGGTATCGCCATGGCTTACCGCCCCTCACCCGCCCGCGCTCCCGGCACCCTGCTGCGCGAGGCCCGCCCGCTCAAGGCATTGTTCAACCAGGCCCAGCGTCTGGCGCATCTGCAGCGCCTGCTGGAAAGCCAGTTGCAACCCGCTGCTCGGGAGCATTGCCACATTGCCTCGTGGCGCGAAGGCACGCTCAAGCTGGTGGTGACCGACGGACACTGGGCGACCCGCCTGCGCTACCAGCAAAAACGCCTGCAGCGTCAATTGCAGCAACTCGATGCCTTCGCCAGCCTGACCCGCATCCTTTTCAGCGTTCGCCCCACTGCACAGGTCGCCCCCAAGGGCAGCCATGTACTGGACATTTCCGAGAAGTCGGCCGAAAACATCCAGGCCACCGCTGAAGGCATCACCGACCCGAACCTGCGGGCCGCACTGGAACGCCTGGCCAGCCACGGCAAGGGCAACAAGGGACCGTCTGCCGGCTCCGAATAAACAGCCCGGAAAGCAGCTGCAAGCTGCAAGCTGCAAGATAAAAGCAAGCCGGCGCCATGCCCGCTTTTTCTTGCAGCTTATAGCTTGCAGCTCAGAAAAATAAAAAAGGCCACCCGAGGGTGGCCTTCAAACTAGAGAGAGAGTTCGAAACTTATACCGCTGCAACCGGACGCATGTACGAGATCGGTGCGGTGCTGGCATCTTCGAAGATCACCACTTCCCAGGCATCTTTCTCCTCGATCAGCTTGCGCAGCAGCTGATTGTTCAGCGCGTGTCCGGACTTGAAGCCACGGAATTCGCCGATCAGGCTGTTGCCCAGCAGGTAGAGGTCGCCGATGGCGTCGAGGATCTTGTGTTTGACGAATTCGTCTTCATAACGAAGACCGTCTTCGTTCAGCACACCGTCCTTGTCCACCACGATGGCGTTTTCCACGCTGCCGCCGAGGGCGAGGTTGTGCTTGCGCAGGTACTCGATGTCGCTCATGAACCCGAAGGTACGGGCGCGGCTGACTTCCTTCACGAACGAGGTGCTGGAAAAGTCCACGCTGGCGCTTTGGGTCCGGTTGCGGAACACCGGGTGGTCGAAATCGATCTCGAAACTCACCTTGAACCCGTCGAAGGGCAGGAAGGTGGCGCGCTTGTCGCCGTCCTCGACTGTCACTTCACGCAGGATACGGATGAATTTCTTCGGCGCGTCCTGTTCTTCCAGGCCGGCAGATTGAATCAGGAATACAAAGGGGCCAGCGCTGCCGTCCATGATCGGAACTTCCGATGCGGAGAGCTCGACGTAGGCGTTATCGATGCCCAGGCCAGCCATGGCCGAGAGCAGGTGCTCTACCGTATCGACCTTGGTATCGCCATTGACCAGCGTGGTGGACATGGTGGTCTCACCGACGTTTTCCGCGCGGGCAGGGATCTGCACCACGGGGTCGAGGTCGGCGCGGCAAAATACGATGCCGGTATCCACAGGAGCGGGTTTCAGGGTCAGATAAACCTTTTCCCCGGAGTGCAGGCCGACACCTGTGGCACGGATAATATTCTTCAGGGTGCGTTGTTTAATCATGGCATTGGCCGCTTCAGCACAGATTGCGAACTGGTATCAACAAAGGCTGGGGATAATAGCAGACCCGGCCTTTGCTGAACACCAATCACCCTTATACCCCTGATAAATTTCATCAATCGGCCTGGCGACGCAGGAACGCCGGGATATCCAGGTAGTCCAGGTCATCCTGCGGATTGAGCTTGGCAGCCGCTGCCGCACCCGCGTGAGTCTGGTTGCGCATGACAGTCGGGCGCTCCAGGTCACGGTAGTTGACGGCAGGTTGCTCGTTGCGCACAGGCGCAGGCGCCGGCGTCGAAGCAGCCTGTGCAGCGGCGGCCTGCAGGGTGTTGTCGATGACCTTCACAGGCTTCTCGATTTTCGCGCCCAGACCGGTGGCGACCACGGTGACGTGCAGCTCGTCGCGCATGTCCGGATCGATCACGGTACCGACCTTGACCATTGCGTGGTCGGAGGCGAACGCTTCGATGATGCTACCCACGTCGGAGTATTCACCCAGCGACAGGTCAGGACCTGCGGTGATGTTCACCAGGATGCCGCGGGCGCCCTGCAGGTTGACGTCTTCCAGCAACGGGTTGCGGATCGCCGCCTCGGTGGCTTCGCGAGCACGGTTAGGACCGCTGGCGCAGCCGGTACCCATCATCGCCATGCCCATTTCGCTCATCACGGTGCGCACGTCGGCGAAGTCGACGTTGATCATGCCCGGACGCTTGATGATGTCGGAGATACCGCGAACGGCCCCGGCCAGAACGTCGTCCGCCTTGGCGAAGGCCGACAGCAGGCTGGCGTCTTTACCGAGGATGGTCAGCAGTTTTTCGTTCGGAATGGTGATCAGCGAGTCGACGCTGTCAGCCAGCGCGCGGATGCCTTCATCGGCGATCTGCATGCGCTTGCGGCCTTCGAACGGGAACGGACGGGTCACCACCGCAACGGTGAGGATACCCAGTTCCTTGGCCACTTCGGCGATGATCGGCGCGGCACCGGTACCGGTACCACCGCCCATGCCGGTGGTGATGAAGACCATGTTGGTGCCCTGCAGCACTTCGGCGATACGCTCGCGGTCTTCCAGGGCAGCCTGGCGGCCGACTTCCGGATTGGCACCCGCACCCAGGCCCTTGGTCACGCCGGTACCCAGTTGCAGGATGGTGCGCGCACCGATGTTTTTCAGGGCCTGAGCATCGGTGTTGGCGCAGATGAATTCGACGCCTTCGATGTTGCTCTTGACCATGTGGTTGACGGCGTTGCCACCGCCGCCACCGACGCCGATCACTTTGATGACCGGGCTTTGCGGGACGTTGTCTACGAGCTCGAACATTTTCCCTCTCCTTTCATTTCTCTAGTTTTTGCGCCTACCACTACTGCTTTGAAACTTAAAAGTTGCCCTGGACCCAACGCTTGAAACGCTCAAGCACAGGGGCCTTTGGTTCATCGCCATAGCTGTCGTTTCTGATACCTGGCACAGGCACGCCGTCGGACTGCTTCTGCAGGCCGTAGGTCAGCAGACCCACGCCAGTGGAATAAATCGGGTTGCGGACCACATCGCTCAGGCCGCGAACGCTGTGCGGCACGCCCAGGCGTACCGGCATGTGGAAGATTTCCTCGGCAAGCTCCACCGCACCTTCCATCTTCGAGGTACCGCCGGTGAGAACGATGCCGGCTGGAACCAGATCCTCGTAACCGCTGCGACGCAGCTCGGCCTGGATCAGGGTGAAGAGTTCGTCGTAACGCGGCTCGACCACCTCGGCCAGGGCCTGGCGCGACAGTTCGCGCGGTGGACGGTCGCCGACACTCGGCACCTTGATGGTCTCGCCGGCACCGGCCAGCTTGGCCAGGGCGCAGGCGTAGCGGATCTTGATTTCCTCGGCGTACTGGGTCGGCGTGCGCAGGGCCATGGCAATGTCGTTGGTGACCTGGTCGCCAGCGATCGGGATCACTGCGGTGTGACGGATCGCGCCCTCGGTGAAGATCGCGATGTCGGTGGTGCCGCCACCGATGTCCACCAGGCACACGCCCAGCTCTTTCTCGTCGTCGGTCAGCACGGAATACGCCGAGGCCAGTTGTTCGAGAATGATGTCGTCGATTTCCAGGCCACAGCGACGCACGCACTTCTCGATGTTCTGCGCCGCGTTCACCGCGCAGGTCACTACGTGCACCTTGGCTTCCAGACGCACGCCAGACATGCCCAGGGGCTCGCGCACGCCTTCCTGGTTGTCGATCACGTAGTCCTGCGGCAGGGTGTGCAGCACGCGCTGGTCGGCGGGAATGGCCACGGCCTGCGCCGCGTCCAGAACCCGCTCGAGGTCGGCGGTGCTGACTTCGCGATCACGGATCGCGACGATGCCGTGGGAGTTCAGGCTGCGGATGTGATTGCCGGCCACCCCGACGAAGGCCGAGTGGATGCGGCAGCCGGCCATCAGCTGCGCCTCTTCGACAGCGCGCTGGATCGACTGCACGGTGGATTCGATGTTCACCACCACGCCTTTTTTCAACCCGCGCGATGGGTGCGTGCCGATACCGACGATTTCCAGCGTGCCGTCGGCGGCGACTTCGCCCACCAGTGCAACCACCTTGGACGTGCCGATATCCAGCCCGACGATCATTTTGCCGCTATGCGCGTTTGCCATGGGTCCTGCCTCTCTCTAATTCTTCGCTACGGCGGGTTGGGCCGCAGGCGTTGCAATCGGTTCCCGCCAGCCAACGGCAAGGCCATTGGCATAGCGCAGATCGATGCGGGCGATGTTCGTGATCTGTTCTTTGAGCGTCTTGTTATAAATGGCAATGAAGCGGCGCATCTTTTCCACCAGATGGTCACGCCCCAACAGCAATTCGATGCCTGGCCCGGCACTGCCGGCGCCAGTAGTCAGGAACCAGCTGCCACGCTCGCGCAGTTCCAGACGGGCGATCGAAAAGCCCAGGGGACGCAGCATCTGGTTCAGTACCTGGTATTGCTGCATCACTTGTTGCTGAGCCCGCTGCGGCCCGAACAGCTGCGGCAGGTGCTCGTAGTTCGCCAGCTCGCGCGGGGTGAAGGCCTGGCCCTGGTTGTTGAGCAAGGCATCCTCTCCCCAGCGCGCCACCGGCAGTTGTTCCTCGAGGCGGATCACCACCTCGTCCGGCCACACCCGGCGCACTTCGGCGTGGGCGATCCAGGGCATCTGCTCCAGCTCGGTCCGCATGCTCGCCAGGTCGACGGTGAAGAAGCTCGCTGCCACATAGGGCGCGATTCGCTGCTGCACCGCCTGCTGGCTGATGTAGCTGAGGTCGCCCTGTACGGCGATCTTGGTGATCGGCCGGTCGGCGTACGGCATCAGCCGCTGCGCACCTTCGTAGGCGCCGAAACCCGCCGCGACCAGCAGGACCGGCCACAACAGTCGCTTGAAGACGCTGAAGCTCGGCTTGGGCAGGCGCGCCGACAGTGGCTCCTTGGCCACCATCCGGCTGGCACCACGCGGCACCGGCTTGTTGCGGCCGGTGGCGGGTTGCTGATGACGTAACATCGCGCCTTGCATGGGCTTAACCTCGCGCCTCGACACTGGCCGCCAGGATCGCCAGCACCAACTGCTGGAAATCGAGGCCGGCCGCACGTGCCGCCATGGGCACCAGGCTATGGTCGGTCATGCCTGGTGCGGTATTGACTTCGAGCAGCCAGAACCGGCCCTGCTCGTCCTGCATCACATCCACCCGGCCCCAGCCGGCGATGCCGATGGCTTCGCAGGCGCGGGCGGTGAGGTCGATCAGTTCCTGTTCCTTGGCCGCGTCCAGGCCGCATGGAATCCGGTACTGGGTATCGGAAGCCAGGTACTTGGCGTCGTAGTCGTAGAACGCATGCGGGGTGCCCAGCGCAATGGGCGGCAGGACCTGGTCACGCAGCACCGCGACGGTGAACTCGGGACCCCGGATCCATTGCTCGACCAACACTTGCGAATCGTAGGTGGCGGCGTCCTTCCACGCGGCGACCAACTCGTCGACGCTGTTCACTTTCGCCATACCGATACTGGAACCTTCATGGGCCGGTTTGACGATCAACGGGAAGCCCAGTTCCGCGCCCGCAGAAATACAGTCGGCTTCACTGGCCAGCACGGCGTGACGCGGCGTGGAAATGCCCAGGCTTTGCCAGACTTGCTTGGTGCGCAGCTTGTCCATCGCCAGGGCCGAGGCGAGGATGCCGCTGCCGGTGTAGGGAATGCCCAGGCACTCCAGCAGGCCCTGCATGCTGCCGTCTTCACCGCCACGGCCGTGGAGGATGATGAAGGCGCGGTCGATCTTTTCGCTCTGCAGGCGGGTCAGCAGATCATCGCCAACGTCGATGGCGACCACGTCGACGCCGGCGCTCTGCAGCGCCTCGATCACCGCGGCGCCGGACTTGAGCGAGACTTCCCGCTCGGCGCTCTTGCCGCCGTAGAGCACGGCAACGCGACCGAAGTCTTTCGGCGCGAGGGTTGAATGCAGCTTGGCGTAGGCTTCAGCAGTCATTTCGATTTCCCCTGACTGGCGACCGCACCAGCGAACAACGGACTTTTCAACAGTTGTGGCGCCAGCCCGCCGATATCACCGGCGCCCTGGCAAAGCAGAATGTCACCGGCGCGCAGCAGCGGCTTGACCAGCGGCGCCAATTCGATGCCACGCTCGATGTAGATCGGGTCGAGCTGGCCGCGCTGACGAATGCTGTGGCAGAGCTGGCGACTGTCGGCGCCCGGGATCGGCTCTTCGCCGGCCGGGTAGACCTCCATCAGCAGCAGCACGTTGGCATCGGCCAATACCTGGACGAAATCGTCGTACAGGTCGCGGGTGCGGCTGTAACGGTGCGGCTGGTAGACCATCACCAGTCGGCGCTCAGGCCAGCCACCGCGAACGGCCTTGATCACCGCCGCGACTTCGGTCGGGTGATGTCCGTAGTCGTCCACCAGCATCACATTGCCGCCTTCCACCGGCAGCTCGCCGTACACCTGGAAGCGTCGACCGACGCCCTGGAAGCCGGACAGCCCCTGGACGATGGCGTCATCGCTGATGCCCTCATCGGTAGCGATGGCGATGGTCGCCAGCGCGTTGAGCACGTTGTGGTTGCCCGGCATGTTCACCGACACGTCCAGCGGCTCGCGGTCGCGGCGCAGCACGGTGAAGTGGGTCTGCATGCCCGACTGGCGCGCGTTGATGGCACGCACGTCGGCTTCTTCGCTGAAGCCGTAGGTCACGGCCGGACGCTTGACCAGCGGCAGGATCTCGCGCACCACCGGATCGTCCAGGCAGACCACGGCCAGCCCGTAGAACGGCAGGTTGTGGAGAAACTCGACGAAGGTCTTCTTCAGCTTGTTGAAGTCGCCTTCGTAGGTCGCCATGTGGTCGGCGTCGATGTTGGTAACGACCGCCACCAGCGGCTGCAGGTGCAGGAAGCTGGCATCGCTTTCGTCGGCTTCGGCAATCAGGTAGCGGCTGGTGCCGAGCTGGGCATTGGTGCCCGCGGCATTCAGGCGGCCGCCGATGACGAACGTCGGGTCCAGGCCACCCGCGGCGAACACCGAGGCCAGCAGGCTGGTGGTGGTGGTCTTGCCATGGGTACCGGCGACGGCAATGCCGTGACGGTAGCGCATCAGCTCGGCGAGCATCTCGGCACGCGGCACCACGGGAATACGACGCTCCAGTGCTGTGGCCACTTCCGGGTTGGCAGTATTGATGGCACTGGACACCACCAGTACATCGGCACTGGCAGCGTTCTCGGCACGGTGGCCGATGAAGATCTCGGCGCCAAAGGACTTCAGCCGCTCGGTCACGGGCGAGTCCTTGAGGTCTGAACCGGAGACCTGGTAGCCCAGGTTCAGCAGCACTTCGGCGATACCGCACATGCCCACGCCGCCGATACCGACGAAGTGGATGCGGCGGATACGGCGCATTTCGGGTTGGGGAATGGCTTTCTGGTTCTCAACCACGGGCCACCTCCAGGCAGATATCGACCACGGTGCGGGTTGCAGCAGGTTTGGCCAGCCGCCGTGCGGTGGCGGCCATGGTGTCGAGTTTTTCCGGTTGCATCAGCACCTCGTTCAGGCGTTCAGCGAGCTGCGCTGCGCCAGTTGTCGCTTGCGGCATCAGGAAGGCGGCGCCTTCGCGAGCCAGATAATGGGCGTTGTGGGTCTGGTGGTCGTCGATCGCATGGGGCAAGGGCACCAGCATCGAGGGCAAGCCAGCCGCCGCCAGTTCGCTGACGGTCAGCGCGCCTGCGCGGCACACCACCAGGTCGGCCCAGCCATAGGCCTGGGCCATATCCTTGATAAAGGGCTCTACCTGAGCCTCGATCCCCGCTTCGCGATAACGCTGGGCGGTGATCTGGTCGTGATTCCTGCCGGCCTGGTGGAACACCTCGGGCCGGATCGCTTCCGGCACCAGTGCCAGCGCCTGTGGCAACAGCTTGTTCAGCGGCTCGGCCCCCAGGCTTCCGCCCAGCACCAGCAGCCGTGCACGGCGCCCGGCAAGGGATTCGCGTGCAGGCTCCAGGAACAGTTCGCTGCGCACCGGATTGCCGGTGGTGCGACGCTTGTCACTGCTGCCGAAGGTGTCCGGGAACGCTTCACAGACACGACCGGCCAGCGGTACCAGCATTCGGTTGGCGGTACCGGCGCGAGCGTTCTGCTCGTGGATCACCACCGGCACACCGGACAGCTTCGCGGCCACGCCGCCAGGACCGGTCACGTAGCCACCGAAACCGATCACGCAGACCGGCTTGAGCTGACGAATGATCCGGCGCGCCTGCAGCACCGCCTTGACCAGGGTGAACGGCGCCTTGAGCAACGACAGCTTGCTCTTGCCGCGCAGGCCGGTGACGTTGATCAGGTGCAGTTGCAGACCCGCCTGGGGCACCAGTTCGTTCTCGATGCCGCGGGGCGTTCCCAGCCAGTGCACGGTGTAGCCGCGCGCCTGGAATTCCCGGGCACAGGCCAGTGCCGGGAACACATGGCCGCCGGTTCCGCCGGCCATGATCAATACGTTCTTGCCGTCAGCGGCCATGATGATTCGGCTCCTCGGCAAAATCGTTTTCGTCGAATTCGTGCTCTTCGCTGCCCAGGTGCGTGCGGCTCTCCCATTCGATGCGCAGCAATAGCCCCACGCAGGCACAGCAGATCACCAGGGAACTGCCGCCATAGCTGAGGAATGGCAGGGTCAAACCCTTGGTCGGCAACAGGCCGACGTTCACCCCGATATTGATGAGGAACTGGCCGATCCACAGGAACGCCAGGCCGAAAGCCACATAGGCGGCGAAGAACTGCTTGGCTTTCTCGGCCCACAGACCGATGTACAGAGCCCGCACGGTGACGAACACGAACAGCGCAAGGGTCAGCAGCGAACCGACCACGCCCAGCTCTTCGGCAAGTACCGAGAACACGAAGTCGGTGTGCGCTTCCGGCAGGTAGAACTGTTTCTGCACGCTGTTGCCCAGGCCAACGCCGAACCATTCGCCGCGCCCGAAGGCGATCAGCGCCTGGGTCAACTGGTAGCCGGAACCGAACTGGTCGGACCAGGGGTCGGTAAAGGTGATCAGTCGGGCCATCCGGTACGGTTGTGCCTGCACCAGCACGAACACCGCGCCCACGGCCAGCACCACCATCAGGCCGAAGCGGAACAGCCCCACCCCGCCGAGGAACAGCATCGCTGCCGCCGACCCCATCATGACCACGGTGGCACCGAAGTCCGGCTCCATCAGCAGCAGGCCGGCCATGGGCAGCAGGACGATGAATGGCTTGAAGAAGCCCATCCAGCTCTCGCGCACTTCCTGCTGGCGCCGCACCAGGTAACCGGCGAGGTAGACCACCACGAAGACCTTGGCGATTTCCGACGGCTGGACGTTGAAGAAGCTGAAGCCGATCCAGCGCATCGAACCGTTCACTTCACGGCCGATGCCGGGGATCAGTACCGCGACCAACAGGCCGAACGCACCGATCAGCATGAGGAAGCCCATGCGCTGCCAGGTGGAGATCGGCACCATCATGGTGACGATGCACGCACCTACGCCAAGCCCCACATAAATGAGGTGGCGGATCATGTGGTAGAGCGGGTTGCCCGACTGCGCTGCGGCCACTTCCGAGGACGCCGAGGTGATCATCACCAGGCCCAGCCCGAGCAACGCCAGGCAGCCGACCAGGAACGGGAAGTCCAGGTCGATGCCACGGCCACTGATCAGCGGCGACGGGTAGGGCTTGATGGCGCCGAAGATCATGCCAGCCCTCCCACGGCCTGGGCGAACAGGCGCCCACGCTCTTCGAAGTTCTTGAACATGTCGAGGCTGGCGCAGGCCGGGGACAGCAACACTGCGTCGCCAGGCTGGGCCAGTTCGGCACAGCGCTGCACGGCTTCGTCGAGGGTCTGCACGCGCACCAGCGGCACGCTGTCCCCCAGAACCTGGGCAATCAGTTCGGCGTCACGGCCGAGCAATACGACGGCACGGCAATGGGCCGCGATCGGGGCGCGCAGCGCCGAGAAATCGGCGCCCTTGCCATCACCGCCGGCGATCAGCACCAGCTTGCCGTCGATATCCGCACCCAGGCCTTCGATGGCAGCCAGGGCCGCACCGACGTTGGTGGCCTTGGAGTCGTCGTACCAGTTCACTTCGTTGCGCTCGCGTACCCATTGGCAACGATGGGCGAGGCCGCCGAAGCTGCGCAGGCTGTCCAGCATGGCGTCGAACGGCAGGCCGACAGCATGCCCCAGCGCCAATGCCGCCAGGGCGTTGGACTGGTTGTGGGCGCCGCGAATCTTCAGTTCGCGCACCGGCATGAGGTTCTGGAACTCGAACGCGAGGTATTTCTCGCCGTCTTCTTCGCGCAGGCCGAAAGCCTTGAAGTCCGGCTTGTTCAGACCGAAAGTCCAGCATGGCTGGCCCTCGATCGGCATCGGCCGGCTCAGGGCGTCCTGGCGGTTCACCACCACCTGGCGTGCGCCACGGAAGATCCGGTGCTTGGCCAGGTGATAGGCCGGCAGGCCACTGTAGCGGTCCATGTGGTCTTCGCTGACGTTGAGAACCGTCGCGACCTCAGCGTTGAGCTGATCGGTGGTTTCCAGCTGGAAGCTCGACAGTTCCAGCACGTACAGCTCGACGTCATCGCTGAGCAGGTCCAGCGCTGGCGTGCCGAGGTTGCCGCCCACCGCCACACGCTTGCCCGCAGCCGCAGCCATCTCGCCCACCAGGGTGGTCACGGTGCTCTTGGCGTTGGAACCACTGATGGCGACGATCGGCGCCTTGGCGTTGCGGGCGAACAGTTCGATATCACCGGACAGTTTCACGCCACGCGCGGCGGCCTGCTGCAAGGCCGGGGTGGCCAGCGCCAGGCCGGGGCTGACATACAGCTCGTCGGCACGGCAGAGGAATTCCACATCCAGCTCGCCACAGCGCACTTCGACCTGCGGGTAATCACGGCGCAGGGTTTCCAGCTCCGGCGGATTTTCGCGGGTATCGGCCACCGCAAACGCAACGCCCCGGTTCGCCAGGAAGCGAACCAGGGACATGCCGCTCTTGCCGAGGCCGACAATGATGCGGAAGTGGTCAGATGCGATCAGTGACACGCGTTCTACCTCAGTTTCAGGGTGGCGAGGCCAATCAGCACCAGTACCACGGTGATGATCCAGAAACGGACAATCACACGCGGCTCGGGCCAGCCCTTGAGTTCAAAGTGGTGATGGATCGGCGCCATGCGGAACACGCGCTTGCCGGTCAGCTTGAAGGAGGCGACCTGGATCACCACCGACAGGGTTTCCATGACGAACACGCCGCCCATGATGAACAGAACGATTTCCTGGCGGACGATCACGGCGATGGTGCCCAGCGCTGCACCCAGTGCCAGTGCGCCGACATCACCCATGAAAACCTGGGCCGGGTAGGTGTTGAACCAGAGGAAACCGAGGCCGGCGCCGATCAGCGCACCGCAGAACACGATCAGCTCGCCCGAGCCCGGCACATAAGGAATCAACAGGTATTCAGCGAATTTCACGTTGCCCGACAGGTAGCAGAAGATGCCCAGGGCACCGCCCACCAGCACGGTCGGCAGGATCGCCAGGCCATCGAGACCGTCGGTCAGGTTGACCGCGTTGCTCGAGCCGACGATAACGAAATAGGTCAGCACCACGAAGCCGATGCCCAGCGGAAGGGTGACATCCTTGAGCATCGGCACGATCAGGGTGGTTTCCACGCTGGTCGGTGCGGTCATGTACAGGAAGATGGCGGCACCCAGACCGAACACCGATTGCCAGAAATACTTCCAGCGGCTCGGCAGGCCGCGGGAGTTCTTCTCGATCACCTTGCGGTAGTCGTCGACCCAGCCGATGGCGCCGAACAGCAGGGTGACGATCAACACCACCCAGACATAGCGATTGCTCAGGTCGGCCCAGAGCAAAGTGCTCACGCCGATGGCGGAAAGAATCAGTGCGCCGCCCATGGTCGGGGTGCCGGACTTGGACAGGTGCGATTGCGGCCCGTCGTTACGGACCGCCTGGCCGATCTGGCGGATCTGCAGGGTACGGATCATCCAGGGCCCCAGCCACAGGGCCAGCGACAGCGCGGTCAGTACGCCCAGGATCCCGCGCAGGGTCAGGTACTGGAAGACCGCGAAGCCTTTGTAGAACTGTTGCAGATACTCAGCCAACAGCAGCAGCATTAATGTTTCTCCCCGCTGGAACCACACAAAGCCGCCACGACGTTTTCCATCGCAGCGCTGCGCGAACCCTTGATCAAAATAGTGGTGTTGGTGGCCTGCTCGTCGCGAACGGCGTCGATCAGGTCAGCTTGATTTGCGAAATGGCGGGCATTCTTGCCAAATGCCTGGACCGCGTGGGCCATCATCGGACCTACGGCATACAGCGCGGACACCTTGTCTCTGGCGTAGTCCCCGACCTGGCGGTGACCTTCCTCGGCCCACTGGCCCAACTCGCCGATATCCCCGAGCACCAGGACGGTGCGACCGGAAAAGCCGGCGAGTATATCAACGGCCGCGCACATAGAGGTGGGGTTTGCGTTGTAAGTGTCATCGATGACGCGCACACCCTTGTCGGTCATCTGCGCCACACTGCGCCCCTTGACCGGCTGCACGGTGTTCAGCCCTTCGGCGATGCCTTCCAGCGACACACCGAAGGCATGGGCGGCGGCGGCGGCGGCCAGGGCGTTGGCAATGTTGTGAGTGCCCAGCAGGTTGAGCTGGATGGGCACGCTGCCTTTTGGCGAATGCAGGATGAAAGAGGGGCAGCCGCGCTCGTCCTGGCGGAGGTCGCTGGCGTGGAAATCGGCAGCGGTATCGCTCAGGGCGAAGGTCAGCAGCGCATGATTACCGGCGCGGCGTTTCCATGTGCCAAAGGCCTTGTCGTCCAGATTCAATACCGCAGTGCCGCCCTCTTCCAGACCTTCGAGGATCTCGCCCTTGGCTTCGACAATCTTCTCCGGCCCGCCGAACTCGCCCACATGAGCGGTACCCGCATTGTTGATCAGGGCCACCTGAGGTTTGGTCAGGCCGACGGTGTAGCGAATTTCGCCGACATGGTTGGCACCCAGCTCGATGACCGCCGCAGTGTGCTGCGGCGCAAGTTCCAGCAGGGTCAGCGGCGCACCGAGGTCATTGTTCAGATTGCCCCGGGTGACCAGGACCGGCCCGCGGGTCGCCAGAATGCTCGCAAGCATCTCCTTGACCGTCGTCTTGCCACTGGAGCCAGTGATCGCCGCCACCGGGGACGTGAAGGCGCGACGATTCAGCGCGCCCAATTGCCCCAGAGCGACACGGGTATCGGCCACTACCAATTGCGGCAATTTCGCACCTGGCACTTCACGCTCGACCAACGCCGCCACTGCGCCCTTGGCGGCCACTTCGTCGAGGTAGTCATGCCCATCGAAACGCGGTCCGGTCAGCGCCACGAACAACTGGCCGGGCGCAATCTTGCGGCTGTCGATGCTGACGCCATCGAAGCGTGCATCGCCCCCCACCACGCGACCTTGCAATGGCCCGGTGAGCTGGCTGAGGGAAAGGGGTTCAAGCATGAGAAGCCTCCCAGACTGCAAGCGCCTTTTCGGCTTCGACGAGATCGGAGAAATCGTGCCGCTGACCGTTTATTTCCTGGTAGTCCTCATGCCCTTTCCCTGCCAGCACGATCACGTCGTCCACAGTGGCATCGGCAATCGCCCGGGCAATCGCATCGCCCCGGCCGGAAATGAAGGTCACGGCATCGGGATCGGCAAAGCCGGGACGAATATCCTCGAAGATCACCAGTGGATCCTCGGTGCGTGGGTTGTCATCGGTGACAATCACCCGATCGGCCAGTCGCTCGGCCATTTCCGCCATCAGCGGACGCTTGCCACGGTCGCGATCGCCGCCACAGCCGAAGAGGCAGGCCAGTTGCCCCTTCGCGTGGGGGCGCAGGGCCTGCAGCACTTTTTCCAGCGCATCTGGCGTGTGCGCGTAATCGACCACCACCAGCGGCTTGTCACCGCCCCCCAGGCGCTGCATGCGCCCGATCGGGCCTTCCAGCTTCGCGGTCACCTTGAGGATCTCGTCGAGCGGGTGCTCCATCGCCAGCAAAGTGCCGACCGCCGCCAGCATATTGCTCAGGTTGAAGCGACCCAGCAGACGGCTGCGCAGCATGTGTTCGCCTTGTGGCGTCACCAGCACGGCGCGCACACCGTCGTCATCGAAGGTGGCCTCGCGGCAGTACAGGGTGGCCTCGGGATCGCTCAGGCTGTAGCTGATGACACGGGACTCGCCCGCCTGCGCGGCCAGTTCACGACCGAAGTCGTCATCCAGATTGACCACGCGGCAACGCAGGTTGGGCCAGTCGAACAGGCGCGCCTTGGCGGCCTTGTAGGCCTCCATGCTGCCGTGATAGTCGAGGTGATCGCGAGACAGGTTGGTCATGACCACGATATCGAACGCCAGCGCAGCCACCCGACCCTGCTCCAGCGCATGGGAAGAAACTTCCATGGCCACGGCGCGCGCGCCGGACTTCTGCAGATTGTTCAGTGTCGACTGCACGGCGAGCGGATCGGGCGTGGTCAGTCGCCCGCTTTCCAGTGCGCCATAGAATCCGGTGCCGAGGGTTCCGATCAGGCCGCAGTGTTGACCCAGCAGGTCGAGCGCCTGGGCGACCAGTTGCGTGACACTGGTCTTGCCATTGGTCCCCGTCACGCCAACCAGATCCAGCAGGCGGCTAGGCTCGCCGTAGAACCGGCCAGCGATTTCCGAGAGCTGGCCGATCAGGCCCTTCACCGGAATCAGCGGAGCGTTGGTGATGGGCAGCACGGTGGCGCCTTCCACTTCATAGGCGACCGCAGCCGCCCCCCGCTTCAGAGCATCGGCGATATGCTCGCGTCCGTCGACCCTGGCCCCGGGCACTGCCAGGAACAGATCACCGGCACGTACGTTGCGGCTGTCCAGGGTCAGCTCGCGAATCAAGGGATCGCTGCTGGCGTTGGCGAACAGTTTGCTCAGTGGCATCGTCATCAACCACGCCCTCCTTTGGCGGGCGCAGCGTCGGCTTGCTGCTGGGGTACGGGTGCCGGCAGGTTATCCGGCGGAACGTTCATCAGGCGCAGGGTGCCGGACATGACCTTGCTGAAGACAGGCGCGGAAACGAGGCCGCCAAAGTAGCCGCCCTTGCTCGGCTCATCGATCACCACGACGATCGCGTAGCGCGGATCGCTCATGGGGCCGAAGCCAGCGAACAGCGAGCGGTAGGCGTTCTCGGTGTAGCCCTTGGAGCCGATGGTGGCCTTACGGGCGGTACCCGACTTGCCGGCAACGTGGTAGGACGGCACCTGGGCGCGGAACACGCCACGCGGCGCTTCGATCACCTGCTGCAACATCTGCTGGATGGTTTCGGCAGTTTCCTTTGGCACCACCTGGGTAGATTCGGGCGCCTTGTCCACCTTGAGAATGCTCAGCGGCACCATCTTGCCGTCGTTGGCCAGTGCGGCGTAGGCATGCACCAACTGCAATGCGGTAACCGATACGCCGTAACCATAGGAAAGGGTAGCGGTCTCGGCCTTGCGCCATTCACGATGGTTCGGCAGGTTGCCCACGCGCTCGCCCGGGAAGCCCAGGCCGGTGTACTGACCAAGCCCCAACTGCGCCATCACGCGATAAATGGCTTCGCCACCGATATCGAAAGCGATCTTGGACATCCCCACGTTACTGGAGTTGATCAGAATGCCGGTCAGGTCGAGGATCGGACCTTCGGTCTTGGACACGTCACGAATGGTGTAACGCCCCAGTTGCAAGGTGCCCGGGTAGACCTCGACCTTGTCGGTCGGCTTCCAGCGCCCGCTCTGCAAGGCGGCACTCATGGACAGCGGCTTGACCGTCGAGCCTGGCTCGAAGACATCGATGATCGCCCGGTTGCGCATCGCAGCCGGGAACATGCTGCGCCGGTTGTTGGGGTTGTAGGTCGGCTGGTTGACCATGGCCAGGACTTCGCCGGTCTTGACGTCCATGATGACCAGACTGCCAGCCTTGGCCTCCTGCTCGGCGATGGCATTGCGCAACTCGCGGGTGGCGAGATACTGCAGGCGCAGGTCGATCGACAACGCCAAGGTCTTCCCGGCCTTGGCGTTCTTGGTAACCTGGACATCCTTGATCAAGCGGCCTCGCCGGTCCTTGATCACCTGCCGCTTGCCGGGCACGCCGGCCAGCCACTCATCGTAGGCGAGCTCGACCCCCTCGCGACCGTGGTCGTCGAGGTCGGTGAATCCGACCATGTGCGCCGCCACGTCTCCCGCGGGATAGAAGCGACGGAATTCCTCGATGCCATAGACACCGGGGACTTTCAGGTCAAGCACGACCTGGCCCTGTTCCGGGGTCAGGCCACGGACCAGATAGATGAACTCTTTGCTTGCCTGCTGCTCGAGCCGCTCGGCCAGTTGCTTGGGGTTCTGCCCCAGCGCTACGGCCAGGGCCGGCCAGCGCTCCTTGGACGCCTGCATTTCCTTGGGGTTGGCCCACAGCGTGGTCACTGGCGTACTGACGGCCAGGGGCTCGCCGTTGCGGTCCGTGATCAGGCCGCGGTGCGCGGGAATGGGAATGTGCCGCATGCTGCGGGCGTCGCCCTGGCTTTTCAGGAAGTCGCGATCGACCACCTGCAGGTCGATGATCTGCCAGGCGATAGCGCCCACCATCAATGCCAGCAAGCCGAGCACGACCCGGAAGCGCCAGGGGTAGAGGGCGCCCTCGAGCTTCATCATGGCGCCACCATCCGCACTTCATCGGCGGCCGGAATGCGCATTTTCAGTTGTTCACTGGCCAGGTTTTCGATGCGGCTGTGCGCCGTCCAGGTGCTCTGCTCGAGAATCAGCCGGCCCCACTCGGCCTGAGCCTTGTCGCGCTCGTTGAGCTCGCCATAGAGGGTATTGAGCAATTGCCGGTTCCAGTGGGCGCTGTAGGACACCGCCACCGAGGAAACGAGCACGCCAATGAATAGCAGGAGCATCAGGAAGCTCCCGCCCGGCAGGGGTTTGGCATAGAGCCTGCTCACCGCAGCTTCTCCGCCACGCGCATGACCGCACTGCGCGACCGTGGATTGGCCTTGAGCTCGGCGTCGGAAGCAAACTGGGCCTTGCCGATCAGCCTGATTTTCGGTTCGAACGGGGTGTGTTGAACCGGCAGGTTACGCGGCAGGTTGTCCGCTTCGCCCTTGGCCAGCTTGCGCATGAACAGTTTGACGATACGGTCTTCGAGGGAGTGGAAGCTGATCACAGCCAGACGACCACCGACTTCCAGCGCATCGAGCGCCGCCTGCAGGCCGACCTCGAGATCGCCCAGCTCGTTGTTGACGTGGATGCGCAGCCCCTGGAAGGCGCGGGTTGCAGGGTTCTTGCCTTTTTCCCAGGCCGGGTTGGCGACCTTGAGCACTTCGGCCAGATCGGCCGTACGGGTGAACGGCTGTTCTTCGCGGCGCAGCACTACCGCACGCGCCATGCGCTTGGCGAAGCGCTCCTCACCGTACTCTTTGAAGACGCGTGCGATTTCCTCTTCCGGCGCGGTAGCGATGAATTCGGCAGCGCTGATACCGCGATCCGGATCCATTCGCATGTCCAGCGGACCGTCATTGAGGAAGCTGAAACCGCGTTGGGGATCGTCGAGTTGCGGCGAAGACACGCCCAGGTCGAACAGCACGCCGCTGACCTTGCCCGCCAGGCCGCGCTCGGCCACTTCGGATCCAAGCTCGGCAAAACTGCGCTGCACAATGACAAAGCGGCCGTCTTCGGCCGCCAGCGCTTGCCCCGTGGCAATCGCTTGAGGATCCTTGTCGAAGCCTAGAAGCCGGCCATCGGGCCCGAGGCTTTTCAGAATCAACCGACTGTGCCCGCCACGACCAAAGGTGCCATCCAGATAGCAGCCATCGGCGCGCACCGAAAGAGCCTCCACGGCTTCGTCCAGTAGCACGGTGATGTGGTTAAAAACGCTATCTATAGTCACAGGATCAAATCACGCAGTTCGTCGGGCATGGCGCCCGGTTGTTGAATGGCTGCAAGGTCAGCTGCGGAAACAGCGTTCCAGGCATCCTCGTCCCACAGTTGGAATTTATTGAGCTGGCCTACCAGCATCGCCCGCTTGTCCAGCTTCGCGTACTCACGCAAACGCGGCGGAACCAGAAAACGCCCGCTGCCATCGAGCTCCAGGTCCACCGCATTGCCGATCAGCAAACGCTGCAGGCGACGGTTTTCTTCGCGTAATGACGGCAAGGCGCGCAGCTTGGCCTCGATCAACTCCCACTCATCGAGCGGATACACACATAAACAGGGATCGACTGCATCGATCGTCACGATCAATTGTCCCGAGCTGCGCGAATCAAGCTCGTCACGGTACCGGCTCGGCATTGCGAGACGGCCCTTGGCGTCGAGGTTGATAGCGTTTGCTCCGCGAAACACGGCTGCGATTCCCTAAATGTTAGCTTTCTTGTGCTTGAAAACCCACTTCATGCCACTTTCTGCCACTTGCGCACACTATAGGAATCCGCCCACCGCACCGTCAAGGCGCGCCTATAAGGAAAACCCTTACAGATCGGCGATTTAGCGTAACAAGGGCAGACAACGGGGTAATTCAGAGGGATTTCCAGCGGACAAAAGCCAGCTCATTCAAACGAATAGCGTTCAAAGTTAAAGTGATTTATTAAGAGTAAGACTTTTTTGGTATTACCGAAGGATGTCTGCTGTCGAATGAAGCAGAGAAGGGAAAGAGGTGGAGAGTCGATCTGTAAGCCGGGTTCTGTCGAGGACAGTCATTCCTCTACGGCGGCCATCACTGGACGCCTTTAGCAACCTACCCGGTTCCAACGCGGGCCGCGCCAATGGAACCCTATTTGGTCTTGCTCCG
This sequence comes from Pseudomonas sp. TUM25319, assembly GCF_056388475.1. Classification (NCBI taxonomy): domain Bacteria; kingdom Pseudomonadati; phylum Pseudomonadota; class Gammaproteobacteria; order Pseudomonadales; family Pseudomonadaceae; genus Pseudomonas; species Pseudomonas sp. TUM25319. Next base: position 5,885,275 of record NZ_CM150751.1, read on the forward strand.
AGTGGGGTTTACCTAGCCACGAACTGTTACCAGACGTGCGGTGCGCTCTTACCGCACCTTTTCACCCTTACCGGCACCGAAGTGCTTAGGCGGTTGTTTTCTGTGGCACTTTCCGTAGGCTCGCGCCTCCCAGGCATTACCTGGCACTCCGCCCTATGGAGCCCGGACTTTCCTCCCCCTTCTTTTGCGGAACAAAAGAAGGCAGCGACTGTCCAATCGACTCTCCGCGACAAAGATTAACGGGAGCGCGCCTGGAGAACAAGTGACAATGCAAATAATGTCATGTTGACATCATTTATTTTTCTGCCTCTCCAATGCCACTTGATACAACACATTCTTGCGGACGCCGGTAATTTCCGCCGCCAGTGCCGCCGCGCGCTTGAGCGGCATCTCGGCCAACAACAAATCAAGTATGCGCAACACTTCGCTACTGACGGCCTGCTCGTCTTCCGGCGCAGTCCATCCCGCCACCAGAACCACGCATTCGCCACGCTGCTGATTGCTGTCACCCTCCACGAACTCGCGCAGTTGTTTCAGCGGCGAGCCCTTGAGCGTCTCGAAGGTCTTGGTCAACTCCCGCCCCAGCACCGCCAGACGCTCGGCCCCGAAGATAACCTCCATGTCCTGAAGGCACTCCAGAATCCGGTGGGGAGCCTCATAGAAAATCAAAGTCCGCGGTTCTTCCCTGAGCAGGTTCAAGCGCGCCTGGCGTCCCGCCGCCTTGGCCGGCAGAAACCCCTCGAAAATGAAGCGGTCCGACGGCAACCCCGCCGCAGACAGCGCCGCCACCAGCGCGCAGGCACCGGGTACGGGCGCGACCCTGATCCCGGCAGCACGCGCTTGGCGCACCAGGTGGTAACCCGGATCGGAAATCAGCGGTGTCCCGGCGTCGGAGATCAGCGCGACGTTCTCGCCGGCCAGCAAGCGGGACAGAAAGCGACCGCCTTCGTCACGCTCGTTATGCTCATGACAGGCCGCCAGTGGCGTGTTGATGCCGAAATGCTGCAACAGGCGAATCGAATGCCGCGTATCCTCCGCCGCAATCAGGGCAACCTCTGCCAGTACCTTCAGCGCCCGGGCACTGATGTCGTCCAGATTGCCGATTGGCGTAGCCACCACATAAAGGATTCCGGCAGCGGGAACGGGAGCGCCTGGAGCATGGGTCACAACGAACACCTGTCATCTTGGAAAAGGCGACATTGTAGCGTGATCCTTCATGACAGTGCCTTTTCCCGGTCAACGCGAATCTTCCTACGCCCTTTGTCGAAGGATTCACGCCAGCAAGATCGCGCCCCGGCCAGTGCTTGGGTACAATCGCAGGTTAACTTGATCGAGTAACAGGACATCTACATGATCGCATGCCTGCGGCTGCTCTCAGCCCTCTGCCTCGCTACCCTGCTGGCAGCCTGTGCCAGCTCGCCTTCGTCCAGCCTGGGCGACCTGCCGCGCACTCCGGACGCCAGCATCGAGCAACTGCTCGAACAGGCCGCCAACAGCAAGACACCCGAGAAGGCTGCCCTGCTTCGCTTGAGTGCCGCCGATCAGGCCTACCGGCAAAAAGACACCGCCCGCGCCGCTCGTATTCTCGAACAGGTGCAACTGGACTCGCTCAAGCCCGCTCAACAGGTCTTCGCCAGCACCCTGGCCGCGGAACTGGCCCTGAGCCGCAACCAGCCCAAGGCAGCCCTGACGGCCCTCAGCCATCCCAGCCTGGCGCGCCTGAACGAACTGCCGCAGGAGCAACAGGCCCGCACCCGCGCCGTCCATGCCGCCGCCCTCGAAGCCGATGGCCAGACACTCGCCGCAGCCCAGGAACGCATCGCACTGGCGCCACTGCTCAGCGCCGACGCCGCCAGTGCCAACAACGACGCCATCTGGAGCCTGATCGCCGCATTGCCGGCCGACCAGTTGCAGAGCACCGGCAGCGACACTCTCGCGGGATGGACCAGCCTCGCCCTGGCAGTGAAGAGCGCCGGCACCCTGGAGCAGCAGCAAGCCGCCATCGACACCTGGAAAGCCCAGCATCCCGATCACCCCGCCGCTCTGCAACTGCCATCGCCACTGGTCAAACTCAAAAGCCTGACCAGCCAGCCACTGAGCAAGATCGCCTTGCTGCTGCCTCAGGAAGGCCAGCTCTCCACGGTGGCCCGAGCCCTGCGCGACGGCTTCATGGCTGCACACTTCCAGGCGCAACAGGCCGGCCAGAACCCGCCAGCGATCCAGGTATTCGACAGCTCGCGCCTGACGTCTCTCGACGATTTCTATCGTCAGGCCCAGGCCGCAGGCGTGCAACTGGTGGTCGGCCCGCTGGAGAAGCCCCTGGTCAAGCAACTCGCCAACTACCCGCAACTGCCCATCACCACCCTGGCCCTGAACTACAGCGACGCCGGCCAGAGTGCTCCGCCGCAACTCTTCCAGTTCGGCCTGGCCGCCGAAGACGAAGCGCGCGAAGTCTCGCGCCGCGCACACGCCGATGGCATGCGCCGCGCCGTTGCCCTGGTGCCGAGCGGCGAATGGGGTGATCGCGTCCTCAACGCCTTCCGCCAGGACTGGGAAGCCCAGGGCGGCACACTGCTGGCCGCCGAACGCATCGCCCAACCCGTGGCCCTCGCCCAGCAGATCGCCGATCTGTTCCAGCTTCGCCAGAGCGAAGGTCGCGCCAAGAGCCTGCAGAGCACTGTCGGCGGCAACGTTTCCGCGCAGCCCTCGCGTCGCCAGGACATCGACTTCATCTTCCTTGCAGCCACCCCGCAGCAAGCCCAGCAGATCAAGCCGACCCTCAACTTCCAGTACGCAGGCGATGTTCCGGTGTACGCGACCTCCAACGTCTATAGCGCCAGCGGTGACGTCAACCAGTACAACGACATGACCGGCATCCGCTTCTGCGAGACACCGTGGCTGCTCGACAGCGGCAACAGCCTGCGCCAGCAAGTCGTTCGCCAGTGGCCGCAAGCTGCCGGCAGCCTTGGCCGGCTTTACGCCATGGGCGTCGACGCCTATAGCCTGGCCCCGCGCCTTGGCCAGCTGAAGACGTTGCCGGACAACCGCATCGAAGGCCTTTCGGGCAGCCTGAGCATGAACCCCGGCCAGCGCATCGAACGCCAGTTGCCATGGGCCGAGTTCTCTGGAGGCCAGGTCAAGCGCCTGCCTGATACGCCTCGCTGATGCTCCCACCTTCGCGCCAGGCCGCCGGTTCGGCGGCCGAACAGCAAGCCCTGGACCACCTTCTGGCCCAGGGTTTGTCGCTTCTGGCGCGAAACTGGCGATGCAAACGCGGCGAGCTTGATCTGGTCATGCTTGACCGCGATACAGTAGTATTCGTCGAAGTTCGTTATCGCCTGCACGCAGGCTTTGGCGGCGCCCTCGGCAGCGTCGACACCCGCAAACAGGAGAAGCTGATACTCGCTGCGCAGCACTTCCTGCAGAAGGAGTCACGCTGGGCCAGCCACCCCTGCCGCTTCGATGTCATCGCCCTGCAAGGCAGCGGCCATTGCGGCCAACCGCTCGACTGGCTGAAGAATGCCTTCGACTGTTGACCGCGCTCCGACGGACGCGCCTTTACCCATTCAACTTTTTGCTCTTTGCTTCGCGGGCTGCACAGTCATGTGCCGGGAGCCTTTCAGTCCCCGCCCGGCCAGCCCCATTTAAGGTCACACTGATGGACATGCAATCCCGAATTCGCCAGCTTTTCCAGGCCAGCATCAACACCAAGCAACAGGCGATGGAAGTTCTTGCACCCCACATCGAGCAAGCCAGCCAGATCATGGTCAACGCCCTGCTGAACGAGGGCAAGATGCTCGCCTGCGGCAACGGCGGCTCAGCTGGCGATGCCCAGCACTTTTCTTCGGAACTGCTCAACCGCTTCGAACGCGAGCGCCCGAGCCTGCCGGCCATCGCACTGACCACCGACAGCTCGACCCTTACTTCGATCGCCAACGACTACAGCTACAACGAAGTGTTCTCCAAGCAGATCCGCGCCCTGGGCCAGCCAGGCGACGTTCTGCTCGCGATTTCCACCAGCGGCAACTCGGCGAACATAATTCAGGCGATACAGGCCGCACATGATCGCGAAATGATTGTCGTAGCTCTGACCGGGCGCGACGGTGGCGGCATGGCTTCGCTGCTGCTGCCCGAAGACGTCGAGATCCGCGTACCGGCCAATGTCACCGCACGTATCCAGGAAGTCCACCTGCTGGCGATCCACTGCCTCTGCGACCTGATCGACAGCCAACTGTTCGGGAGTGAAGAATGACCCCAAATCGCCTCGGCCTGATGGCCCTGACCCTTTGCCTGACCCTGACCGGTTGCAGTTCGGCAATCAATGCCAGCCGCGAATCGCCGATCGAGGACGACCGCGGTACCCGCACCCTGGGCAGCAAGATCGACGACTCGCTGATCGAAACCAAAGTCGCGGTCAACATCGCCAAGGCCAGCCCTGACCTGGACAAGAACTCGCACATTGTCGTCAGCAGCTTCAACGGCGTAGTCCTGATCGCCGGGCAAACCCCGCGCGCCGACCTCAAGAGCCTGGCCGAACAGACCGCCGGGCAGGTTCAGAAGGTCAAGAAGGTACACAACGAACTGCAGGTGCTGCAGCCCTCCTCCCTGCTGGCCCGCAACAATGACGCCTGGCTGACCACCAAGATCAAGACCCAGATGCTGGCCGATGCCAACATCCCCGGCTCGCGCATCAAGGTCATCACCGAGAACGGCATCGTCTACATGCTCGGCCTGATGACCCAGGCGGAAGCGGCGCGTGCCACCAACCTGGTGCAAGGCGTGTCGGGCGTACAGAAGATCGTGAAACTGTTCGAATACATCGACTGAGAAGCCCCAAGCCGCAAGCGGCAAGCAGAAGCAACGGTGACACTCACCACTTCCGCTTGCCGCTTGCACCTTAGGGCTTGCAACCCGGAACGCTTTTACTTCACGACTTTCAGGCTCGGCCGACCGCTCGGACGCGGCGGCTGCCCGCCATCCGGCGGACCATCATCATCCGGCTCGACATCATCTTCATCGTCCAGTACCGGCGGCTCCAGCTCGAAGACCATGCCCTGCCCGTTCTCTCGAGCGTAGATGCCGAGGATCGCACCGATGGGCACGAACAGGCTGTGGGAGACCCCACCAAAGCGCCCGTCGAAACTCACCGCATCGTTGTCCATGTGCAGGCCACGCACAGCATTGGGCGACACGTTCAAAACGATCTGACCATCACTGGCGAAACCCTGAGGCACCTGAACAGCCGGATATTCGGCATTGACCAGGATATGAGGCGTGCAATCGTTATCCACGATCCACTCGTACAGTGCACGCACCAGGTAGGGGCGACTGGAGTTCATCAACAGCTCCTTAAAGCTTGCGCATTTCTCGTTCAACGGGGGACAGGCTTGCCTGGAAAGCTTCACGGGCAAACTGTCGCTCCATATAGTCCAGCAGCGGCTTGGCTTGCCGCGGTAATTCGATGCCCAGAATCGGCAAACGCCACAAGATGGGCAGTAGACAACAATCCACCAGACTTTGCTCCTCGCTCAAGAAGCAGGGCTTGTCGGCGAACAGCGCAGATACGCCGGTCAGGCTTTCGCGCAACTCCTTGCGGGCCTGCGCACGAACAGCATCCTTGCTGCGCGGGTCGAGAATCTGATCCGCCAGCGAACACCAGTCACGCTGGATCCGGTGCACCAGCAGCCGGCTGTTCGCCCGCGCCACCGGATAGACCGGCATCAGCGGCGGATGCGGGTAACGCTCATCAAGGTATTCCATCACCACCGTCGACTCGTACAGCGCCAGATCGCGATCGACCAGCGTCGGCAATGTCCCGTAGGGATTGGCCTCGAGCAACTTGGCCGGCTGACTGCCGGCAGTAACGCTGATGAGCTCGTAGCTGACGCCTTTCTCGGCGAGAACGATGCGCACCCGATGAGAATAATGATCAGCGGGGTCGGAGTAGCAGGCCAACCGGTTGGTCACGCCCATAGGGTTCCTCCTCGCGTGTGGGTGGGGTGAATGTACAAATGCAAACGCGCCCTGGGGCCACCTCCGGATACCGGAGGCGCCCCAGGGCGCGCGTTCAACTACCAGAAATTACTGCGTGATCAGTGCACGTCCTTCCAGTATTCGCGCTTGAGCAGATAGGCGAATACGAAGAAGAAGGCCAGGTACAGCAGCACATAGGTACCGATGCGTTGGCTTTCCAGCTTGACCGGGTTGGCCGAGTAGGCCAGGAAGGTCACCAGATTCTTGACCTTCTCGTCGAACTGCTCGTCGGTCAGGGTACCGGATTTCGGCACGATGGTCAGCTGGTCGCACGCTTCATGCGTCAGTGGAGCACCGGTGAGCGGGTCGAACTGCTTCTTGCCTTCGACAACGGTCTGGATCTGCTTGCAACCGACCACTTGACGACCCTGCAGGCCAACCAGCACGTTCGGCATGCCGACGTTCGGGAAGATCTTGTTGTTCACACCCCACGGACGCGATGGATCTTCATAGAAGCCATGCAGGTAGCTGTACAGCCAGTCGGTGCCGCGTACGCGAGCGACCAGGGTCAGGTCGGGCGGCGCCGCACCGAACCAGGTCTTGGCATCGTTGGGCTGCATGCCGATGTTCATGTGGTCGCCGATCTTGGCGCCGGTGAACACCAGCTTCTCGAGCATCAGCTCGTGGGGAATGCCCAGATCATCGGCAACCCGCTCGTAACGCTGGAACTTGGCACTGTGGCAACCCATGCAATAGTTGGCAAAGGTGCGGGCGCCATCCTGCATGGCGACCTTGTCCGTCAGGTCGATATCGACCTTTTCCAGCTCGACTTCATGCCCACCGGCAGCGAAGGTCAGGGTTGGCATCACTGCCAGGATCAATACTGCAAATAGCTTTTTCATCAGCCAGTCACCCTTTCCGGAACCGGTTTGGTCTTCTCAAGCCTGGTGTAGAACGGCATCAGAATGAAGTAGGCGAAATACAGGAAGGTACATACCTGCGACAGCAACGTACGGCCCGGCGTCGGCGCCAGTACACCCAGCACGCCGAGAATCACGAAGGCGATGCAGAACACCAGCAGCCAGGCCTTGCTCAGCCAGCCCTTGTAGCGCATGGAGCGTACCGGACTGCGATCGAGCCACGGCAGCACGAACAGCACCGCAATGGCCGCGCCCATGGCGATGACGCCGAGCAGCTTGTCAGGGACCGCTCGCAGGATTGCGTAGAACGGCGTGAAGTACCAGACCGGAGCGATATGCTCAGGGGTCTTGAAGGCGTTGGCCTGTTCGAAGTTCGGTTTCTCCAGGAAGTAACCACCCATTTCCGGGAAGAAGAACACGACCGCGCAGAACACGAACAGGAAGACCACCACACCGACGATGTCTTTCACGGTGTAGTAAGGATGGAACGGAATGCCGTCGAGCGGGATGCCGTTTTCGTCCTTTTTCTTCTTGATGTCGACACCATCAGGGTTGTTCGAACCCACTTCGTGCAAGGCCAGGATATGCAGAACTACCAGGCCGAGGATGACGATCGGCAGTGCAATCACATGCAGCGCGAAGAAGCGGTTCAGGGTGATGCCGGAAATCAGGTAGTCACCACGGATCCACTGGGTCAGGTCATCGCCGATCACCGGAATGGCACCGAACAGCGAGATGATCACCTGGGCACCCCAGTACGACATCTGGCCCCATGGCAGCAGGTAACCCATGAAGGCTTCGGCCATCAGTGCCAGGTAGATCAGCATGCCGAAGATCCACACCAGCTCACGGGGTTTCTGGTAGGAACCGTAGAGCAGACCGCGGAACATGTGCAGGTACACGACGATGAAGAACGCCGAAGCACCGGTGGAGTGCAGGTAACGCAGGATCCAGCCGTACTCGACGTCACGCATGATGTATTCGACCGAAGCGAACGCCTCTTCGGCCGAAGGGGTGAAGCTCATCGTCAGCCAGACACCGGTGACGATCTGGTTGACCAGCACCAGCAGCGCCAGGGAGCCGAAGAAATACAGGAAGTTGAAGTTCTTCGGAGCGTAATACTTGCTCAGATGGTCTTCCCACATCTTGGTGGCGGGGAAGCGGGCGTCCACCCATTCCATGAACTTACTCATCACGCTTTCTCCTGATCGACGCCGACGACGATGATGTCATCCGACTCGTACGAATGCGGCGGCACCGGCAGATTGAGCGGCGCGGGTTGGGACTTGTACACGCGGCCGGCCAGGTCGTAATGGGAGCCGTGGCAAGGACAGAAATAGCCACCGACCCATTTCGGCCCGAGGTCGACAGGCGCGACTTCAGGACGGAATGTCGGCGAGCAGCCCAGGTGGGTGCACAGGCCGACAAGCACGAGAATCTCCGGCTTGATCGAGCGGTTGGACGGGTCGACATAGGTTGGCTGGACCGATGCCTTGGACTCTGGGTCGGAGAGATCGCCGGTGATTTTCTTCAGGTTGCCGAGAATCTCTTCGGTACGACGGACGATGAAAACCGGCTGACCGCGCCATTCGGCCACCAACTGCTGCCCAGGCTCCACCTTGGCAATATTGACCTTCACCGGTGCACCGGCAGCTTTCGCCTTGGCACTGGGGAACCATGACCCTACGAACGGGACCGCAGCCCCCACCGCCCCTGCTGCGCCCACCACAGATGTGGCTGCGACCAGGAAGCGACGCCGGCCTGCGTTGACGCCGTCATTGCTCATTCAGTCCTCTCCCATCAGCTTTGTGGCCTGTTGAAACAGGCATCTACTAAGTAACTTCCGAACCGCAAAAAATTTGCCGCATGGTAAAGAAAAGACCCATGACTGACAAGGTTATTACCATGGCCAAAAGCCTGCATTCCGCGCCACTCTTGACCTGCATCTATGTGGCAAGTTGTCACACAGAGGTCCGACCCCACTTATTCAAGACATAAAAAAAGCCCGGTTCCACTTGGAACCGGGCTTTTTTTGAAACTCTGAGCGAATTAACGCTTGGAGTATTGTGGACGCTTACGTGCTTTACGCAGACCCACTTTCTTACGCTCGACTTCACGAGCGTCGCGGGTGACGTAGCCAGCACGACGCAGAGCGCCACGCAGAGACTCGTCGTAGTCCATCAGAGCGCGGGTGATACCGTGACGGATCGCACCGGCCTGACCGCTGACACCACCACCGGAAACGGTGACGTAGATGTCGAACTTCTCGACGGTTTCGGTCAGCTCCAGCGGCTGGCGAACGACCATGCGCGCGGTTTCACGACCGAAGAACACGTCCAGAGAACGGTTGTTGATGGAGATGTTGCCAGTACCCGGACGCAGGAAAACGCGAGCGGTTGCAGTCTTGCGACGGCCAGTGCCGTAATTTTGAGTCGCCGACATAATGAACTATTCCGTTAAATCTTCAGTTCTTGGGGCTGCTGAGCAGTATGAGGGTGAGTAGCGCCCGCATAGACTTTCAGCTTACGGTACATGTCACGACCCAGCGGGTTCTTAGGCAGCATGCCTTTGACCGCGGTTTCGATCACACGCTCAGGGGCCTTGGCAATCAGCTTCTCGAAGTTGATTTCCTTGATACCGCCCGGGAAGCCGGAGTGGGAGTAGTACATTTTGTCCGAAGTCTTGGCACCAGTGACACGTACCTGCTCGGCGTTGATGACGACGATGTAGTCGCCGGTGTCAACGTGAGGGGTGTATTCTGGCTTGTGCTTGCCACGCAGACGGCTCGCGATTTCAGTGGCCAGACGACCCAGGGTCTGACCAGCAGCGTCAACGACGAACCATTCGCGTTTTACTGTTTCCGGTTTAGCAGTAAAAGTTTTCATTCTTTATTAAGCCTCAGAGGCCGCCCAGCGAAAATAAGACGGCGAATCTTACTGAATAGTGCTTACTTTGACAAGGTCAAAGGCAGCCGCATACGAACGCTTTCGGGGGCTCGGGTCAGCGCGTTCAATACTCGGCAGGGGTTCTATTTCAGCGGCGGGGCATCACTCCCACCGTAGAAAGAGACGGCGGATTATCCGGATTGCCACGAAAATATCAAGCTGATTTTCCTCATACGCCCCCCGGCGCAGCGCTTTCTGCGCCCCGTCAGGCACCCCGGACGGCGCAGGGTGCGGGAGACTGGACACACTCGCCAAAAAATAAGACGATCCAGCCGGTGATTGACCACTCTCCCCTATAAGAATAATGAACATGATGTTTACCCAACCCAACGCGCCCCTGCGGCGTGTCAGCATCCTGGCCATCGACAAGGTATTCGCTTCGACCCTCATGCAGGCCAAGGACTTTTTCCACCTGGCCAGCCTGCGCTATGCCAAACAGCTGGGCCTGAGCCTGCAGCCGATGTTCGAGACCCGCCTGGTCAGCCCTGACGGCGAGCCGGTGCAGAGTTTCAGCGATGTCCGCGTCCCCGTGGACGGAGGCCTGGAAGAAGCCGACGTGATCATCCTTCCCGCCTTCTGGGACGACTTCTCTTCGCTGTGCGAACGCTATCCCCAGGTCCTGCCCTGGCTGCGGGAGCAGCATGCCCGTGGTGCAGTGCTCTGCGGCGAAGCCAGCGGGGTATTCTGGCTGGCCGAGGCCGGCCTGCTGGACGGCAAGGAAGCGACCACCTACTGGCGCTTCTTCACCCAGTTCGCCGAGCGTTTCCCCAAGGTCCAGCTGAACCAGGACAAACACCTCACCGACGCCGACAACCTGTACTGCGCCGCCGGCACGACCTCGGCCTGCGACCTGTACATCTATCTGATCGAACGCTTCTGCGGCGCCAACGTGGCCCAGGCCGTGGCCCGCGACATCCTCTACGAGGTCCAGCGCAACTACACCCCGGGCCGCATGGGCTTCGGCGGGCAGAAGCTGCACCAGGACGTGATCATCCTGCAGATCCAGCACTGGCTCGAAGAGCATTTCGCCGACAAGTTCCGCTTCGAGGATGTCGCCCGCAACCACGGCATGAGCATCCGCAACTTCATGCGCCGCTTCCAGACGGCCACAGGCGACAAGCCCCTGCACTACCTGCAGCGACTACGGATCGAAACGGCAAAGGGGCTGCTCTCGGGTACGCGCAAGAGCATCAAGACCATCAGCTACGAAGTGGGCTACGACGACGCCAGCTTCTTCGCACGGCTGTTCAGGCAGCACACCACACTGTCGCCCAACCAGTACCGGCAGCAGTTCATGCAGGAGGCTTGAGGCAGCGGCAAGCTACAAGCCAAAGCCATCGCGCTTCAGCTTGCAGCTTGCAGCTAGCTTGCGGCTGCTTCTAGGGCTTGTGCGCCCGCGCCAGGAATTCGTGGGACTGCATTTCCAGCAAGCGGCTGAGGGTACGCTGGAATTCGAAGCTCAGACGACCACCGGTGTAGAGGTCCTTGAGCTCGACCTCCGCAGAAATGATCAGCTTGACGTTACGGTCGTAGAACTCGTCGACCATATTGATGAAGCGCCGGGCGATGTCATCGGTGGCGACGCCCATCTGCTCCACACCGCTCAACAGCACGGCATGGAAGATCTTGCCCAGTTCGATGTAATCGTTCTGGCTGCGCGGGCCGTCGCAGAGTTCGCGGAAGTCGAACCAGGCCACATCGTCGCAGGTGCGCAAGGCACGGATCTCGCGGTTCTCGATGATCAGCACATCGTTTTCCACCGCCTGGGTGCATTCCGGTGTCAGGGCACGGAAGCTCTTGCGCAGGCTTTCGTGGGCCGCCTCGTCCAGCGGGAAGTGGAACAGTTCGGCCTGCTCCAGGTGACGCAGGCGATAGTCGACGCCGCTGTCGACGTTGACGATCTCGGTGTTCTGCTTGATCAGCGCGATGGCCGGCAGGAAGCGCGCCCGCTGCAGGCCATCCTTGTACAGACCGTCGGGAACGATGTTGGAGGTGGCCACCAGGGTCACACCGTTCTTGAACAGTTCCTCCATCAGCGTGCCGAGGATCATGGCGTCGGTGATGTCGGAGACGAAGAATTCATCGAAGCAGATCACCCGGGCTTCTTCGGAGAAACGCTTGGCGATGATGGTCAGCGGGTTCTTCTCACCCTTGAGCCCTTTCATTTCCTCGTGGACGCGCTTCATGAAACGGTGGAAGTGCGTACGGGACTTTTCCTTGAACGGCAGCGCTTCGAAGAAGGTATCGACCAGATAGGTCTTGCCCCGGCCTACCCCGCCCCAGAAATACAGGCCCTTGACCGGCGCCTGTTCCTTCTTGCCGAACAGCTTGCCGAACACGCCTGGCTTGCTGTTTTGCGCCGCCAGCAGATCGTCATAAAGACGCTGCAGATGGCGCACCGCAGTTTCCTGCGCCGCGTCATGGAAGAAATCGGGGCGTTTCAGATCTGCTTGATATCGTTCTAAGGGCGTCATAATTCGTTAGCAAGGCAACAAAAGCGGGCCGTCACTGTAGCGACGGCCCCGGGTAATGGCAATCAGACTTCCGATAAGCCGTCAGTCCTGTTGAGGCGCCAGCGCGGCACGCAGGGCTTCGACGGCCGCGTCGCGAGCGGCGGCGTCATCGAACTGCGGGCCTTGGGCAACGCTCTCGCCTTCGAGCCACAGGCTGAAGCCCAGCCCTTCAGGGCGAACGTCCAGTTCCTGGCCTTGCTGCAACTGTTTGCTCACGGCACCCGCGGTCTTGCCGTCGGCGAAGCTGCGCGACAGCAGCAGTTGCTCGCCGTCGGCACCCAGCAGGCGGAAGCGGAAGCTGCCGTCTTCATCACGGAAACTGACGAAGCGTGCGGTTTTTGCCGCCTTCTTCTTCACTTCGGCCGGCCCTTGGGCAATGGCGCGGAACGAACGCAAGCCGACGGCTTCGCGCAATTGCTCGAGGAACGGCGTGGCCACCTTGCGGGCCTTCTGCGCGCCGGCCAGGAGGATGTCTTCCAGGTCCGCCGGGCGGGAAATCAGCTGGTGGTAGCGCTCGCGGGCTTCGCTCAACTGGCCGTCGAGCAACTGGAACAGTTGCTGCTTGGCTTCGCCCCAGCCCAGGCCTTGCAGCAGTTCGGCACGGAACGCCTCGGACTGCGCCGGGGTGGAGAACGCCTGATACAGCGTGAACAGGTGCGAGTTGTCCGGATCCTTCGCCTCGCCCGGTGCACGGGAGTCGGTGACGATGCGCGAGATGGCGTCTTTCATGTCCTTCGCGCTGCTGAACAGCGGGATGGTGTTGTCATAGCTCTTGGACATCTTGCGACCGTCCAGGCCCGGCAAGGTCGCCACGCTTTCCTCGATCACCGCTTCCGGCAGGACGAAGAATTCCTTGCCCTGGCCGAACAGGTGGTTGAAACGCTGACCGATGTCACGGGCCATTTCAACGTGCTGGATCTGGTCACGCCCCACCGGCACCTTGTGCGCATTGAACATCAGGATGTCCGCCGCCATCAGCACCGGGTAGCTGTACAGGCCCATGGTCACGCCGGCATCCGGGTCTTCGCCGTTCTCGACGTTCTTGTCCACCGACGCCTTGTAGGCATGCGCACGGTTGAGCAGGCCCTTGGCGCTGACGCAGGTCAGCAGCCAGGTAAGCTCGGGGATCTCGGGGATGTCGGATTGGCGGTAGAAGGTCACCTTCTCCGGATCCAGGCCACCGGCCAGCCAGGTCGCGGCGATTTCCAGGCGCGAGCGCTGAATGCGCAGCGGGTCATCGCATTTGATCAGGGCGTGGTAATCGGCCAGGAAGTAGAACGAGTCGGCACCGGGTTGCTGGCTGGCGAGGATCGCCGGGCGGATGGCCCCGGCATAGTTGCCCAGGTGCGGGGTGCCGGTGGTGGTGATACCGGTGAGGATGCGCGTAGTCATGGGTTATCGCTTATTCAGGCTTGGCTCAGTTCGAAAGACGCGGCAGCACCAGATCCTTGAGGTCGGTCAGCTTGCCATGAAAAAAGTGTCCGCATTCTGCCACTTTCAGCAGCTCATGGGGACGCGACAGTGCGGCGGACCAGTCGTAGACGACCTGAGGCTCAATGACCTCGTCGGCATCCGGCTGGATGACCGTCAGCGCACACGCCTGCGGCAACGCATGGGCATCACCCAGCCGCATCACGGCCGGCGCGATCATGAACAGTTGCCCGAGCTTCACGCCCTTGGCCTCCAGACGCCCACCCAGGGCGGCTGCGACAAAGCCGCCGAAGGAGAAGCCAAGCAGCACCAGCGGCAATTGCGGGTGTTTTTCCCGCAGCCAGGCGGCGGCGGCCTCGGCATCGTCGACCTCGCCACTGCCCATGTCGTGGCTGCCCTGGCTGGCACCGACGCCACGGTAGTTGACGCGCAAGGTCACCAGGCCCGCATCCCGGGCGGTGCGCTGCAGGGTCGAAACCACCTTGTTGAGCATGGTCCCGCCCTGCACCGGATTCGGATGGCAGATCAACACCGCACCACGGGCGTCAGTCACGTCCTGATACAGTGATTCCAGTTGGCCAACCGGGCCGTCGATGAGCAAGGGGATTTCGCGGGTAAGCAAGGCATTAAACTCCGTGACCCCGGCAAGGGTCGACTCGTCTAGCTGAATGATTCTGTTCTGAGATATTTGCGATGCTTCGCGGTATACAGCGCAGGTCCGAGCCGTTAACGTAAAGCAAAGCCGTTTATAGAGGAAGGACTCGTGGAACTCTCGCTCTTAGTTTGGTTGTTGCCGACCCTGGCCCTGGTAGTCGGTGTCGTCGTTGGTTTCCTGGTTGCCCGCCTTCTGCCCAATGCGGCACCGAGCAGCACCCAGCGGCAACTGGACGATATCCAGGAACGTTTCGACAGCTACCAGAATGAAGTGGTGACTCACTTCAACAGCACTGCGGCTCTGGTCAAGAAACTCACCCAAAGCTATCAGGAAGTACAGGATCACCTGGCCGATGGCGCCAACCGCCTGGCCCTGGACGACCTGACCCGTCAACGCCTGCTGGCCGCCCTGCATTCCGACGCGGCACAAGGCCCACGGGATCGCCTGACGCCACCGAAGGACACCGAAGTGCCTCGCGACTACGCGCCAAAGGCGCCGAACACGCCGGGCATGCTCGACGAGACCTACGGCCTGAAGCGCAACTGACCCTGAAGCCCCGCCTCTGCGGGGCTTTTTATTGGGTGTAGTGAACCTTTGAACGCATCAACCTCAGGTAACTCCAGCGCTCGATCAAACGGCGGCTTTCAGCGCCTGCCTGATATCAGCCAGAAGGTCCTCGATATCCTCCAAACCCACGGACAGCCGCACCAGCCCCTCGGAGATGCCATAGCGCGCCCGCTCCTGCGGTGTGTAGCTGGAATGGGTCATGCTTGCCGGATGCTGTGCCAGGGACTCGGCGTCCCCCAGGCTGACCGCGCGACTGAATAGCTGCAGCGCGTTCATGAAGCGGCGCCCTGCCGTGATCCCGCCCTTCAACTCGAACGCCAGCATGCCGCCCGGTTGCGCCATCTGCTTCTTCGCCAGGGCATGCTGCGGGAAGGATGGCAGCCCCGGGTAATGCAGCACCTCCACTTCCGGTTGCTTGCGCAGAAACTCCGCCAGCGCCTGGGCGTTGAAGCAGTGCCGGTCCATGCGCAGGTTCAGTGTCTTCAGGCCGCGCATCAGCAATGACGCATCGTGGGGCGACAGCACGGCGCCGGTCATGTCCTTCAGGCCCTCAAGGCGGATCCGGTCAACCAGCGCCTTCGCACCGATCACCAGGCCCGCCGTGATGTCGCCGTGGCCACTGAGGTACTTGGTGGCTGAGTGCACCACCAGGTCCGCGCCCAACTCCAGCGGACGCTGCAGGTAGGGTGTGCAGTAGGTGTTGTCCACCACCAGGGTGGCGCCGTGGCGCCGGGCGATTTTCGCCACGGCGGCGATATCCACCAGGTGCATGTTGGGGTTGGCCGGGGATTCGAAGTAGATCACCCGTGTCGCCGGCGACATGGCGGCTTGCACGGCGTTCAGGTCGGCCATGTCGACATGCTTGATCTTCACGCCGAACTCGCCGATGCCGTGGTGCAGAAAGGCGAACGTACAGCCATACAGCGTGCTGCCCAGCAGGACCTCATCGCCGGGCCGGAGCAAGGTCCACAGGGTGGCGGTGATGGCGCCCATTCCCGAGGCCAGGGCTAGCGCCGCCTCGCCGCCTTCCAGAGACGCCATGCGCGCCTCCAGCAAGGCCAGGGTGGGGTTGGAAATACGGCTGTAGAAGTGGCCGGCTTCTTCACCAGCGAAGCAGGCTGCGCCGTATTCGACTGTAGGAAAAGCGAACGTGGCCGTCTGGTAAACGGGCGGCACCAGCGCCCCTCCGTGGGCCTGCGGGTCGTAGCCATGGTGGATGGCACGGGTTGCGAATCCTGGGTGTCTGGTAGAGCCGCTCATGACAACAGCCTCTTGTGGTTTGTTATAAGCTTATGCCACGCAAGGACTAATATTTTTCCAAATATGACCACTGCTTCGGGGTATTCCAGGCATGAAATCCCATGATCCCCTCAAGTCAGGGCAAATTTTGCCCAGCGCGGTCGACCGTACCGATCGCGCCCTGCTCGCCGCCCTTCAGGACAACGCCCGCCTGACCATTTCCGAACTGGCCGACAGCGTCGCACTGACCACCTCGCCCTGCTGGCGGCGGGTCAAGCTGCTGGAGGAAAGCGGCTATATCACTGGCTACCAGGCAATCCTTTCGCCCAAGGCACTGGGCTTCGGCGTGACGGCCTTCGTCAGCATCATGATGGACTCCCACACCAAAGAGATGGCCCGGGCCTTCGAGAAACGGCTGATGGAAATTCCGGAAATCGTCGCCTGTCACAACGTCTCGGGACGTTATGACTTCCTGCTGGAAGTGCTGGCCCGGGACCTGGAGTCCTTCGGTGAATTCGCTCGCGAGGTGCTGCAGTCGCTGCCCGGCGTGAAGGAAATCTATTCGAGCTTTTCCTACAAGGCGGTGAAAGAGAAGCGGGTGATTCCGGTGTCGGAAAAACACATCTGAATCCCCATAAACAAAAACCCCGCCGAAGCGGGGTTTCTGTTTTCAGCGGTAGCGCTTAGATCGCGCCACGCTGACGCAGCACATCCAGCACCTGCTTGACGCCCTCTTCCACACCGGTGGTCTGGGTATCGATCACCAGGTCAGCATCCAGCGGCACATCGTACGGGAAGCTTTCGCCCGGGATGTTCTCGCCGCCAGCCGCGTACAGGCCTTGCGGATCCCGCTCGCGGCAGGCCAGCGGGGACGCCTGGACGTAGACCGTCACCAGACGCTCCTTGCCGATCAGCGCCTTGGCCTGCTCGCGGCCTTCGGCATCCGGGGCGACGAAGGCGGCCAGGGTCAGCATGCCGGCTTCGTTGAACTGGCGCGCCACGTGGGCGGCGCGGCGCCAATTTTCGGTACGGCCAGCGCGGTCCTGTGGCAGGCCCTTGTTCAGGTCGTGGCGCAGGTTCTGGCCGTCAAGCACATAGACCGCACGGCCCATGTCGAACAGCTTGCGCTCCACGGCATAGGCCAGGGTGCTTTTGCCGGCGCCGGACAGGCCGCTGAACAGCACGGTGGCCGGCTGCTGGCCGAAGCGCAGGGCGCGCTCTTCGGTGGACACATGGGCCTGCTTGCCATGCTGGCCGGTGCTGCCATGCGGCAGGACTGGCGGGGCGATGATCATGCCGGCGCCGACGGTGCCGTTGGTCAGGCGGTCGATGACGATGAACGCGCCGGTGGTGCGGTTGCTCTCGTAACCGTCCAGGGCAATGGAGGTGTCCAGGGCGACCTTGACGCGACCGATCTCGTTCAGTTGCAGCGCGCTGGCAGCGCCCTGCTCCAGGGTGTTCACATCGACCTTGTGGGTGATGCTGGCAATCGAGCCCGGCACATAGCTGGTGGCGCGCTTGATGTCGTATTTCTTGCCCGGCAGCATCGGCTCTTCCGACATCCAAACCAGCATGGCGTCGAATTGGTCGGTGACCGGTGGAACGTTGTCGGCGTGAACCAGCAGGTCGCCACGGGAGATGTCGATCTCGTCTTCCATGGTCAGGGTCACGGCCTGGCCCGGACCTGCGTTTTCCAGCTCGCCTTCGTAGGTGACGATGGACTTGACCCGGCTGCTCTTGCCCGACGGCAGGACGACCACTTCGTCGCCCTTGTGCACCACGCCGCTGGCGATGGTGCCGGCGAAGCCGCGGAAGTTCAGGTTCGGACGGTTGACGTACTGCACCGGGAAACGCAGGTCGGTGAAGTTGCGGTCGGCGGACACCTCGACGGTCTCGAGGATTTCCATCAGCGTCGGGCCGGCGTACCACGGCGAACGCTCGCTGTGGTTGACCACGTTATCGCCCTTGAGCGCCGACATCGGCACGAAGTGCAGGCTGCTCGGCTTGAGGTTGATGCCCTCGGCGAACTTCAGGTAGTCGGCCTTGATCGACTCGAAGACCTGCTCATCGAAGCCCTTGAGGTCCATCTTGTTGACCGCGACGACGATGTGCTTGATGCCCAGCAGCGAGGCGATGTAGCTGTGCCGGCGGGTCTGGGTCTGCACGCCGTAGCGGGCATCGACGAGGATGATGGCCAGGTCGCAGGTGGACGCGCCGGTGGCCATGTTGCGGGTGTACTGCTCGTGGCCCGGGGTGTCGGCGATGATGAACTTGCGCTTGGCGGTGGAGAAGTAGCGGTAGGCGACATCGATGGTGATGCCCTGCTCGCGCTCGGCCTGCAGACCATCGACCAGCAGCGCCAGGTCGACTTCTTCGCCGGTGGTGCCGACTTTCTTCGAGTCGCGGGTGATGGCCTCGAGGTGGTCCTCGTAGATCATCTTGGAGTCGTGCAGCAGGCGCCCGATCAGGGTGCTCTTGCCGTCATCCACGTTGCCGCAGGTGAGGAAACGCAGCAGTTCTTTACGCTCGTGTTGAGCCAGGTAGGCGAGGATGTCCTCGCTGATCAGATCAGATTGGTGACTCATTTCATTCAAGCTCCAAGTTGTAAGCCTCAAGCTGCAAGCGTGTCGGCGTACAACTAGTCAGAAATTTTGTTGATCAGCCCAGCGAGCATTTTGGAGAGCTCGCGGACTTCATTAATCCAGCCATGGGCCAGTCGTGGAGGCAGATAGCCAATTTCACTGGCAATCATCAGTTGAGTCCGCAACTCCGCACAGGATGCCTTCGCGACACTGAGAAACCAGACTTTCTCTCGCTGTCCCCGCCGCTCCATACCCTCGGCAATATTCGATGGGATGGAGACGCCTGCACGGGTGATCTGGCCCTTGAAACCAAAGTCGCGACAGTCAACCAGGGCCTGGTACAACTCGACAGCCAGTTGCTTGCTTCTCTGCCACACCAACAACTTCTCAAAATCCACTGCGAGCACTCCTGTGCGCCCGCAACGCAGGCGGCAAGCTGTAAAAGCCAAGACACTACGCAGTGCGCTTCTGTCTTGCAGCTTGCCGCTTGTAACTTGAAGCTTAGAAATAACCTTGACGTTTTTTGTCTTCCATCGAGCCGGCGCCATCGTGGTCGATGACACGGCCCTGACGCTCGGACGTGCGGGTCAGGAGCATTTCCTGAATGATGTCCGTCAGGGTTTCGGCTTCCGATTCGACGGCGCCCGTCAACGGGTAGCAGCCGAGGGTACGGAAACGCACCTTCTTCTTGACGATGCGCGCCTTTTCCTCGTCGCTCAGGTGCTCGAGGATGCGATCGTCGTCGATCATGATCAGGGTGCCGTTCTTCTCGATGACTTCGCGCTCGGCGGCGAAGTACAGCGGCACGATCGGGATGCCTTCGAGGTAGATGTACTGCCAGATGTCCAGCTCGGTCCAGTTCGACAGCGGGAAGACGCGGATCGACTCGCCCTTGTTGACCTTGCCGTTGTAGACGTTCCACAGCTCGGGACGCTGGTTCTTCGGGTCCCAGCGGTGTTTGCTGTCGCGGAAGGAATACACGCGCTCCTTGGCGCGGGACTTCTCTTCGTCACGGCGCGCGCCACCGAAGGCAGCGTCGAAGCCGTGCTTGTCCAGCGCCTGCTTCAGGCCCTGGGTCTTCATGATGTCGGTGTGCTTGGAGCTGCCGTGGGTGAACGGGTTGATGCCCTGCGCCACACCTTCCGGGTTGACGTGGGTGATCAACTCAAGACCCATTTCCTCGACCATCTTGTCGCGGAAGCTGTACATCTCCTGGAATTTCCATTGGGTGTCGACATGCATCACTGGAAACGGCAGCTTGCCAGGGAAGAAGGCCTTGCGCGCCAGATGCAGCATCACGGCCGAATCCTTGCCAATGGAGTACAGCATCACCGGGTTATCGAACTCGGCGGCCACCTCACGAATGATGTGGATGCTTTCCGCCTCCAACTGTTTCAAATGCGTCAGTTTGTCGACCATGGCTACTCACGGGAAAAACGATCTTTATGGACGGCCAAGCGGGCCGTGTTCGAGCGGGCAACTCTATCACAGCGCCCGATTCTATTTAGGCAGCGGACTAGAACGAAACAATCTATGGATATGCCCGGCTGTTTAGTTGCTACACCGGATTCGGACAGTCAATGAACAGATGTTCCAGGGCAAAGCGCCTTGCCAGGTAATCGCCCAGCGCCTGCACGCCGTAGCGCTCGGTGGCATGGTGGCCGGCCGCAATGAAGCTGATGCCGTTTTCGCGGGCACTGTGGAAGGTCTGCTCGGAGGCCTCGCCACTGATGAACAGATCGACCCCGGCAGCGATCGCCTGGTCGATGTAGCCCTGACCGCCACCCGTGCACCAGCCGACCCGACGAATGACCTGCTCGCCTTCGATCAACAGCGGCTCGCGGCCCATCACGTCACTGACCCGACGGGCGAAGTCACGGGCCGAGACCGGCTCGGCGAGCGAGCCGACCAGCCCCACGACCCGAGGGTTGTCAGGGTCCAGCGGCCCTTCGACGGTGATGTCCAGTTGCCTGGCCAGTTGCACGTTGTTGCCGACTTCCGGGTGCACGTCCAGCGGCAGGTGGTAGGCCAGCAGGCTCAGGTCGTTTTTCAACAGGGTCTTGAGCCGGCGCTGCTTCATGCCGGTGATGCAGGGGTTTTCGCCCTTCCAGAAATAACCGTGGTGTACCAGCACCAGATCGGCGCCGGCGTCGACGGCGGCATCCAGCAGCGCCTGGCTGGCCGTCACACCGCTGACGATGCGGGTCACCTGCGGCCGGCCTTCGACCTGCAGGCCATTGGGGCAGTAATCCTGGATTTTCCCGCTGGAAAGATAGCGGTCGGCCTCTTCGACCAGGGTTGTCAGGGCAACAGCCATGAAAAGACTCCTCAATTCAGCACTTCAGCGCGGCGCAAGGCCCCGTATAATGCTGGCCATTATGAGCCGTCGACTGTTTTGGGGAAACCGGCGGCAACTACCTGGGGGCATTCGGCCAACTCCTTCACACGCCGAATGAATTTGCAGTTCCTGCACAGGTCTTGCCGAAGTATGATCGCGCGCGTTCATCACCACCTCCCCAACTGCGTCATCGGCTCGGGCCTCCATCCCCCAGGATCCATCCAATGTTCAAGGCGTTGCGTTATTTCGGCTGGCCACTGTTCACCGGCGTGCTGATCGCACTGCTGGTCATCCAGCGTTTCCCCCAATGGGTCGGCCTGCCCAGCCAGGACGTCAACCTGCAGCAGGCACCGCAGACCAACAGCATCGTCCAGGGCCCGGTGTCCTACGCCGATGCGGTGACCCACGCAGCGCCGGCCGTGGCCAACCTCTACACCACCAAAGTGGTCAACAAATCGGCCCATCCGCTGTTCGAAGACCCGCAATTCCGCCGGTTCTTCGGTGACAACCTGCCCAAGCAGCGGCGCTGGGAATCAAGCCTCGGCTCGGCAGTGATCATGAGCCCGGAAGGCTACCTGCTGACCAACAACCACGTGACCGCCGGTGCCGACCAGATCGTGGTGGCCCTCAAGGACGGCCGTGAAACCCTGGCACGGGTCATCGGCAGCGATCCGGAAACCGACCTGGCGGTGCTGAAGATCGACCTGAAGAACCTGCCCGCCATTACCATTGGCCGCTCCGACAACATTCACATCGGCGACGTCGCCCTGGCCATCGGCAACCCGTTCGGCGTCGGCCAGACTGTCACCATGGGTATCATCAGCGCCACCGGGCGCAACCAGCTGGGCCTGAACAACTACGAAGACTTCATCCAGACTGACGCGGCGATCAACCCGGGCAACTCCGGCGGCGCCCTGGTGGACGCCAACGGCAACCTGACCGGCATCAACACGGCGATCTTCTCCAAGTCCGGTGGCTCCCAGGGTATCGGCTTCGCCATCCCGACCAAGCTGGCGCTGGAGGTAATGAAGTCGATCATCGAACACGGCCAGGTGATCCGTGGCTGGCTGGGCATCGAGGTGCAGCCGTTGAGTGCCGAGCTGGCCGAGTCGTTCGGCATGCAAGGGCGGCCCGGCATCGTGGTCGCCGGCATCTTCCGCGACGGCCCCGCACAGAAAGCGGGCCTGCAACTGGGCGACGTGATTCTCAGCATCAATGGCGAGCCGGCCGGTGATGGACGCCGTTCGATGAACCAGGTAGCGCGGATCAAGCCCAACGAGAAGGTGGCGATCGAAGTGGTGCGCAACGGCAAGCCACTGAAACTGATGGCGGAGGTGGGGTTGCGGCCACCACCGGCGCCAGCGGCGCAGGAAGAGAACTGAAAAAAGGGCCGCTTTCGCGGCCCTTCTTCTTTCCTAGTGCAGGATCTGGCTGAGGAACAGCTTGGTCCGCTCGTTCTGCGGCCGGTCGAAGAAGTCGTCCGGTGCGGCCTGTTCGACGATCTCGCCCTTGTCCATGAAGATCACCCGGTTCGCCACAGTGCGGGCGAAGCCCATTTCGTGGGTCACACAGAGCATGGTCATGCCGTCTTCGGCCAGGCTGACCATGGTGTCCAGCACTTCCTTGACCATTTCCGGGTCCAGGGCCGAGGTCGGCTCGTCGAACAGCATGATCTTCGGCTTCATGCACAGTGCCCGGGCGATCGCCACGCGCTGCTGCTGGCCACCGGACAGCTGCCCGGGGAACTTGTGCGCCTGCTCCGGAATCCGCACCCGCTCCAGGTAGTGCATGGCGATTTCCTCGGCCTTGCGCTTGGGCATCTTGCGGACCCACATCGGTGCCAGGGTGCAGTTCTGCAGGATGGTCAGGTGCGGGAACAGGTTGAAATGCTGGAACACCATGCCGACTTCGCGGCGGATCGCTTCGATCTGCTTGAGGTCGTTGGTCAGTTCGACGCCATCGACCACGATACGGCCCTGCTGGTGCTCTTCCAGGCGGTTGAGGCAGCGGATGGTGGTGGACTTGCCCGAGCCGGACGGCCCGCACAGCACGATGCGCTCGCCCTGGCGCACATTCAGGTTGATGTCCTTGAGTACGTGGAACTGGCCGTACCACTTGTTCACGCCCTGCATCTGGATAATGCCTTCAGGGCCAACAGGCTGTTTGATCGCTTCGCTCATCAAAATCTCTCCTAACGCTTGTGGCCTGTGTCCAGCTTGCGCTCCAGATGCATGGAGTAGCGGGACATACCGAAACAGAAAATCCAGAACACCAGGGCCGCGAACACGTAGCCCTCGGTCGCCATGCCCAGCCAGGCCGGGTCGGCAGCGGCCTGCTTGACGCTGTTGAGCAGGTCGAACAGGCCGATGATGATCACCAGGCTGGTGTCCTTGAACAGGGCAATGAAGGTGTTGACGATGCCGGGGATCACCAGCTTCAGGGCTTGCGGCAGAATCACCAGGCCCATGGCGCGCCAGTAGCCCAGGCCCATGGCCGCAGCGGCTTCGTACTGCCCCTTGGGAATGGCCTGCAGGCCGCCGCGCACCACCTCGGCGATGTACGCCGACTGGAACAGGATCACGCCGATCATGGCCCGCAACAGCTTGTCGAAGCTCATGCCTTCAGGCAGGAACAGCGGCAGCATCACCGACGACATGAACAGCACGGTAATCAGCGGCACGCCACGCCAGAACTCGATGAAGGTCACGCAGACCACCTTCACCGCCGGCATTTTCGAGCGCCGGCCCAGCGCCAGCAGGATGCCGAGCGGCAAGGCGCCGACAATCCCGACGGTGGCGATCACCAGGGTCAGCATCAGGCCGCCCCATTGGTTGGTCGGAACAGTGGCCAGCCCCAGATAACCGCCGTGCAGCAGGGTGTAGGCGATGACCGGGTAGACCACCAGGAAGCTCAGGCCGTACATCGCCTTGCGCGGGAAGCGCGAGATGAACAGCGGCGCGGCGCCGATCACCGCCAGCCAGACCGTCAGGTCAACGCGCCAGCGCAGTTCGGTGGGGTAATAGCCGTACATGAACTGGCCGAAACGCTGCTGGATGAACACCCAGCAAGCGCCTTCCTTGGTGCAGTCGGCGCGGGTGGTACCGACCCAGTTGGCATCGAAGATCGACCACTGCAGCAGTGGCGGCACGATCAGCCAGACCAGGTAGATGGCGAACAGCGTCAACAGGGTGTTCAGCCAGCTGGAGAACAGGTTGGCGCGCAGCCAGGCGACTACGCCGACGGTTTTCACCGGCGGCGGCATATCGGGTTTGAAAACATGGGAAGTCATGCGCGTCTCCTTACCGCTCGATCAGCGCGATGCGCTTGTTGTACCAGTTCATCAGCAGGGAAATGCTGATACTGATGGCCAGGTACACGCTCATGGTGATGGCGATTACCTCGATGGCCTGTCCGGTCTGGTTGAGCACGGTGCCGGCGAACAGCGAGACCATCTCCGGGTAGCCGATACCGGCCGCCAGCGAGGAGTTCTTCGCCAGGTTGAGGTACTGGCTGGTCAGCGGCGGAATGATCACTCGCAGCGCCTGGGGAATGATCACCTTGCGCAGCGTCGGCCCTTCGCGCAGGCCCAGAGAGCGGGCTGCCTCGGTCTGGCCATGGCTCACCGAGCGGATGCCGGAGCGGACGATCTCGGCAATGAACGCGGCGGTGTAGATGGTCAGCGCCAGCGTCAGCGCCAGCAACTCGGGGATCAGCACCCAGCCGCCGGCGAAGTTGAATCCTTTCAATTGCGACAGTTCCCAGCTCAGCGGATTGCCGAACAGCAGCACGCTCAGGCCAGGGATCACCAGCAGCAGGGCCAGGCCGGCCCAGAACTTGTGGAACGGCTCGCCGGTCGCCTCGAAGCGGCGGTTGGCCCAGCGCACCATCGCCACCACGGCGACGATCGCCAGCAGCACGGCAATTGCGAACGGCCAGAATCCTTCGGCCAGCGAAGCGCCGGGCATGTTCAGCCCACGGTTGCTGATGAAGAAGGTGTCATTGATGTTGAGGCTGCCCCGCGGTCCCGGCAGGGTCAGGAACACCGCGAAGTACCAGAACAGGATCTGCAGCAGCGGCGGGATGTTACGGAAGGTCTCGACATAGACGGTCGCCAGCTTGTTGATCATCCAGTTCGGTGACAGCCGTGCCACGCCGATGATGAACCCCAGCAGGGTCGCCAGGATGATGCCGATGAAGGTGACCAGCAGCGTGTTGAGCAGACCGATGACGAAGACCCGAGCATAGGAATCGGACTCGGTGTACGGGATCAGGTGCTGGGCAATGCCGAAGCCGGCGCTGCGGTCGAGGAAGTCGAAGCCCGAGGTGATGCCCCGGTGTTGCAGGTTGGTCTGGGTGTTGTGGAACAGATACCAGCCCAGACCGACCACCACGACGATGGTGAGGATCTGGAACAGCCACGCGCGGACACGTGGATCGCTCAGGGACAGGCCCTTGGGTGGATTTTGCATGAAAAGCCCCGAAGAGAAGGAACGGAAAGGCCCGCGGTGACGGGATCGTCACCGCGGGCCACACCAATCAGCGCACTGGTGGCGCGTACTGGATGCCGCCGTTGTTCCACAGGGCGTTCAGACCGCGGTCGATCTGCAGCGGGGTGCTCTTGCCAAGGTTCTTCTCGAACACTTCGCCGTAGTTGCCCACTTCCTTGACGATCTTCACTACCCAGTCTTTCGGCAGTTTCAGGTCCTTGCCATATTCGCCGTCGGCACCGAGCATGCGCGCCACGTCAGGGTTCTTGGTGGACTTGGCCTCGGCCTCGACGTTCTTCGAGGTGATGCCCATTTCTTCGGCATTGAGCATGGCGAAGAGGGTCCACTTGACGATGGCGAACCATTCTTCGTCGCCTTTACGCACGACCGGGCCGAGCGGCTCCTTGGAAATGGTTTCCGGCAGTACGACGTAGTCGGTCGGCGCCGCCAGCTTGGAGCGTTGTGCATAGAGTTGCGATTTGTCGGAGGTCAGCACGTCGCAACGACCGGACTCCAGCGACTTGGCGCTCTCGTCGGAGGTGTCGAAGGTGATCGGGGTGTATTTCAGGCCGTTGGCGCGGAAATAGTCGGAAACGTTCAGCTCGGTGGTGGTACCGGCCTGGATGCAGATGGTCGCGCCATCCAGTTCCTTGGCGCTGGAAACACCCAGCTTCTTGTTCACCAGGAAGCCGATGCCGTCGTAGTAGGTAACGCCGGCGAACACCAGGCCCATGCCGGAATCACGCGAGCTGGTCCAGGTGGTGTTGCGCGACAGCACGTCGACTTCGCCGGACTGCAGCGCGGTGAAGCGCTCCTTGGCGTTGAGCTGGCTGAACTTGACCTTGGTGGCGTCACCGAAGACCGCAGCCGCGACGGCGCGGCAGACGTCGGCGTCGATACCGACGATGGTGCCCTTGGCGTCCGGCACCGAGAAGCCCGGCAAGCCGTCACTCACGCCGCACTGTACGAATCCCTTCTTCTGTACCGCATCCAGGGTCGCACCCGCCTGCGCGAAAGAACTCAGGCCCAGCGCAGCGGCAGCCGTCACGACTGCCAGGGTGGATTTCAACATCTTCATTAAAACCTCCAGATCGCTCTTATTGTGTTGAGCCGGTTTGCACCGCACCCTTATGAGGCGCATCCGACCCGTTTTCGCTTTTTATTGGGTCAATTGGCGCAATACGCTGTTCTGTGACAGCCTTGGTTTTCCCATGAGGGGTGTTACCGTGGGAACACGTCGCCTCATGTCGGTATGCCAGTAGCAAAGCGCGTACCAGTTCGGCCGGCTAAAGCGTTTCAGTTCCTTGCAACGAACAAAGTTGCAGCAATGCGACACTTTTTTTCGAATTGACCTCACGTGCCTTTTTTTCATGCACCTCGTTGAGAGCGTGTGCACTTTTTCGGAGCAGTCATGACCAATCCCCTGATTCTTGAACCCCAGAAGACCGCCGACGCCTGTGTGATCTGGTTGCACGGCCTGGGTGCCGACCGCTACGACTTCATGCCGGTGGCCGAAGCACTGCAGGAACACATGCTCACGACCCGTTTCGTTATGCCTCAGGCACCGACCCGTGCGGTGACGATCAACGGCGGCTACGAGATGCCCAGCTGGTATGACATCAAGGCCATGAGCCCGGCCAGGGCAATCGACGAAACCCAACTGGAGGAATCCGCTGCCCAGGTCATCGAGCTGATCGAGCAGCAACGCGCTGCCGGCATCGACCCCACCCGCATTTTCCTCGCCGGCTTCTCCCAGGGTGGCGCCGTGGTCCTGCACACCGCCTATATAAAGTGGCAAGGCGCCCTGGGTGGCGTGCTGGCCTTGTCCACCTATGCACCGACCTTCAGGGACGACACCCAGCTCACCGCCAGCCAGCAGCGCATCCCGGCACTGTGCCTGCACGGCGTATACGACCCGGTCGTCTTGCCGGCCATGGGCCGCACCGCCTTCGAACACCTGAAGAACTGGGGCGTCGACGTGAACTGGCAGGAGTACCCGATGGAGCACGCGGTGCTGCCGGAAGAGATCAGTGACATCGGCGCCTGGCTGATGGCGCGTCTGCGCTGAACGTCGCAATCCCTGTAGTTGTCAGCTCAATCCACTACGCCGAGCCCGGATCTTGCATTACACTGCCCGGCGTACATTCCTTAACCAATCGACGAGAAGACCGTGCTCAAAGCACTCAAGAAGATGTTCGGCAAGAGCGAGGCTGAGCCGCTCGCCGCCGGAACCGCTGCTACCGTGATGCAGCCCCCGCCCGCTCCGGCCCCGGCCCCGACGCCCGCTCCCGCAGCCCCGATCAAGGCCGAAGCCGCCCAGCCGGTGCGCCCCGAACCTGCCGCCGCCAAGCCACGCCGCGAGCGCAAATCCAAGCCACAGGCCTCGACCTGGAAGCTGGAAGATTTCGTGGTCGAGCCGCAGGAAGGCAAGACCCGGTTCCACGATTTCAAGCTGTCCCCGCAACTGATGCACGCCATCCACGACCTGGGCTTCCCGTACTGCACGCCGATCCAGGCCCAGGTGCTGGGTTTCACCCTGCGCGGCCAGGACGCCATTGGCCGGGCCCAGACCGGTACCGGCAAGACCGCGGCCTTCCTGATCTCGATCATCACCCAGCTGCAACAGACGCCGCCGCCGAAAGAGCGCTACATGGGCGAGCCACGGGCGCTGATCATCGCCCCGACCCGCGAGCTGGTGGTGCAGATCGCCAAGGACGCCGCGGCCCTGACCAAGTACACCGGCCTGAACGTGATGACCTTCGTCGGCGGCATGGACTACGACAAGCAGCTCAAGGCCCTGGAAGCCCGCCACTGCGACATCCTGGTCGCCACGCCGGGCCGCCTGCTGGACTTCAACCAGCGCGGCGAAGTGCACCTGGACATGGTCGAGGTGCTGGTGCTGGACGAAGCCGACCGCATGCTGGACATGGGCTTCATCCCACAGGTTCGTCAGATCATCCGCCAGACGCCACCGAAGGCCGAGCGCCAGACCCTGCTGTTCTCCGCCACCTTCACCGAAGACGTGATGAACCTGGCCAAGCAGTGGACCACCAACCCGGCGATCGTCGAGATCGAACCGGAGAACGTCGCCAGCGAAACCGTCGAGCAGCATGTCTACGCCGTGGCGGGCAGCGACAAGTACAAGCTGCTGTACAACCTGGTCACCGAGAACAAGTGGGAGCGGGTCATCGTCTTCGCCAACCGCAAGGATGAAGTGCGCCGCATCGAAGAAAAGCTGGTGCGCGACGGCGTGAATGCCGCGCAACTGTCGGGCGACGTGCCGCAGCACAAGCGCATCCGCACCCTGGAAAACTTCCGCGAAGGCCGCATCACCGTGCTGGTGGCGACCGACGTCGCCGGGCGCGGCATCCATATCGACGGCATCAGCCACGTAATCAACTTCACCCTGCCGGAAGACCCGGACGACTACGTCCACCGCATCGGTCGTACGGGCCGTGCGGGCACCAGCGGCGTATCGATCAGTTTTGCCGGTGAGGACGACTCCTACCAGTTGCCGGCCATCGAGGCGCTGCTGGGGCGCAAGATCAGTTGCGAGATGCCTCCGACGGAGTTGCTCAAGCCGGTGCCGAAGAAGCACCACGGCTGATTCAGGAAACGCAGTCTTCGGACTGCGTTTTTTTATGCCTGGATTTCTTCGGTGTTGCTGATGGCCTTATCGCTGGCAAGCCAGCTCCCACAGGCACCACCTCCCTGTGGGAACTGGCTTGCCAGCGATAGGGCCATCGGCAACACCACAAAATTCCAAGGCCTGGGGATGGAAAATATCTAAACTAAAAGTCCATAATGGAAAAATTAGTTTATTCCAGACATCCCGGAGTCCCGAATGACCGCGCCTCTCGTTCTCGATCAGCAGCACGCCCGCCAACTGCTCGCCCAGGTGGATGTCCCGCAGGTGCTGCGCGACCTGTTCCGCGACCTGGCAGCCGGCCAGGCGGTGCAGCCACCGCAGCAACTGGTGGAATTCCCCGCCGGCAAAGGCGACTTCATCAACTACGGCGGTGTGCTGGCGCGCGAAGGCGTCTACGGGGTCAAGACGTCACCCTACATCGTCCGCGACCAAGGCCCGCTGGTCACCGCCTGGACACTGCTGATGTCCACACAGACCGGCCAGCCACTGCTGCTGTGCGACGCCGGCGAGTTGACCACCGCCCGCACCGCCGCCACCACCGCAGTCGCCGTGGACGCCCTGGCCCCGACCGAAGCCCGCCGCCTGACGATCATCGGCAGCGGCGCGATCGCCCGCGCCCACCTGCACTACGTCCGCGAGCTGCGCCCATGGCAGGACATCCGCCTGTATTCCCCGGGCCTGAACGGCAAGAGCGCCAGCGAGCGCGACGCCCTCACCGCCCTCGACCCGCGCCTGAGCCTGCACGACGACGCAGAAGCGGCCCTGATCGACGCCGACGTGATCATGCTCTGCACCTCGTCGGCCAAGCCGGTCATCGACCCGGCTCGCCTGAGCAAGCCGGCACTGATCACCTCCATCAGCACCAATGCGGTGCGCGCCCATGAAGTACCGCCGGCGAGCCTGGCGGACATGGACGTGTACTGCGACTACCGCGTGACCACCCCAGGCAGCGCCGGGGAGATGCGCCTGGCCGCCGAGGAGCACGGCTGGAAGACCGAAGCGATCATCGGCGACCTGCCAGAGCTGGTCAGTGGCCAGGCGCCAGGCCCGGATTACCAGCGCCACGCCTTCTTCCGCTCCATCGGCCTGGGCCTGGAAGACATCGCCCTGGCCAACGCCCTGTACCACCTGCAACGCGCACGCTGAGGCGTCGGAGAACCCATGCAACAGGCTGACTTCATCATCATCGGCGGCGGTATCGCCGGCGCCTCCACCGGTTACTGGCTGGCTGCCCACGGCAAGGTCGTGGTGCTGGAGCGCGAGACGTTGCCGGGCTATCACTCCACCGGCCGCTCGGCGGCGCTGTACACCGCCGCCTACGGCACGCCGCAGGTTCGGGCCCTGACCCTCGCCAGCCGGGCGTTCTTCGACCAGCCGCCAGCCGGCTTCGCCGAGCACCCGCTGCTCACCCCGCGAGGCGAGATGACCGTGGACTTCGACGGCGACGCCGAAGAATTGCAGCGCCAGTTCGACAGCGCCCGCGCCTGCGTGCCGGAAATGCAATTGCTCAGCGCCGACGAGGCGTGCGAACGGTTGCCGGTGCTGCGCCGGGAGAAAGTCCACGGCGCGCTGTACGACCCGAGCGCCAGCGATATCGACACCGACGGTCTGCACCAGGGCTACTTGCGCGGCATCCGCCGCCAGCAAGGAGAAATCCACGGTGATTGCGAAGTGCTCGGCCTGCACCGCGACGCCGACGGCCAATGGCGCGTGGCAACCCGCCGCGGCGACTTCCGCGCCCCGCTGGTCATCAACGCCGCCGGCGCCTGGGCCGACCAGATCGGACAACTGGCCGGCGCCCGCCCGCTGGGCCTGCAACCCAAGCGCCGTGCCGCCTTCATCTTTGAAGCCCCCGCCGACCTGGACACCCATGGCTGGCCGATGCTGGTGAGCCTCGACGAGTCGTTCTACATGAAGCCCGATGCCGGCATGCTCCTGGGCTCGCCGTGCAACGCCGATCCCGTCGAACCCCACGATGTGCAGCCGGAAGAACTGGATATCGCCCTGGGGATCTACCAGATCGAAGAAGCCACCACCCTGACCATCCGCCGTCCGTTCCGCACCTGGGCCGGGTTGCGCAGCTTCGTCGCCGATGGCGACCTGGTGGCAGGTTTCGATCCCGAAGTTGCGGGCCTGTTCTGGGTCGCCGCGCAAGGTGGCTACGGCATCCAGACCTCGCCGGCCATGGGCCAGGCCAGCGCCGCGCTGGTGCGTGGAGAGCCGCTGCCCGCACACCTCGACGAATTCGGCCTGAGCGCCGCGCAACTCTCCCCCGCACGCCTGCAAGGATGACGCGCCCGCGCGTTTGCGGCACACTCCCAGCGCCCTGTTTCCCGGGGCGCTGATCCCGTCCGGAGCCCGCCTGAATGTCGACCCCCGATCCCGTCCTGCAGAACTACCGGGCGATCGCCGATGCCATCGCCACGCTGTTCTTTCCTCATGCCGAAGTGGTGCTGCACGACCTGCGTACCCAGAAGATCGACTACATCGCCAACAACCTGTCCAAGCGCGAAGTCGGCGATGATGCCGCGCTGGAAGACATGGTCGAGGAAGGCACTGACGAGACCAATATCGGCCCCTACGAAAAGCTCAACTGGGACGGGCAGAAGATCCGCTCGCTGAGCACGGTGCTGCGCGATGAGACTGGCCAGCCGGTGGCGGTGCTGTGCATCAACCTGAACATCTCGATGTTCGAGAGCATGAAGGCGGCGCTGGACCTGTTCCTGTCCTCGAGCAAAGTGATCCCGCAGCCGGATGCGCTGTTCCGCGACGACTGGCAGGAGCGGATCAACACCTTCCTCAACAGTTGGCTGCGCGAACGCCAGCTCAGCTTCAACCTGCTCAACCGCGACCACAAGCGCGAGCTGGTCCTCGCCCTGCACGCCGAAGGTGCGTTCCGCGGCAAGAGCGCGGCCAATTATGTGGCCAATGTGCTGAACATGGGGCGGGCGACGGTGTACAAGCACCTGAAGGAACTCAAGGCCTGAAGCATCAGGCCTTGAGCGAGGCGGCGGTCAGTCGCCGTAGATGTCGGTCTTGAAGTACTTGGACTGGATCTTCTGGTATTCGCCATTGGCACGGATGGCGACGATGGCATCGTTCAGTTTCTTCACCAGTTCGGTATTGCCCTTGCGCACGGCGATACCGGCGCCCTCACCGACGAACTTCGGATCTTTCAGTTCCGGGCCGACAAAGGCGAAGCCCTTGCCACGCGGCGTATCGAGGAAGCCCAGCTGCAGCGGGATGGTATCGGCGAACACACCGTCCAGGCGCCCGCTTTCCATGTCCATGAAGATCTCTTCGTTGGTGGTGTACGGCACCACGATCACGCCCTTGGGCTCCAGCACCGCACGCACGTAGCGGTCAGTGGTGGTGGCGCGCTGCACACCGATGCGCTTGCCTTTGAGGGACTCGTACTGGTCGTCGACCTGGGTGCCTTCCTTCATCGCCAGGCGCGCCGAGGTGAAGTAGTACTTATTGGTGAAGTCCACGGACTTCTTGCGCTCTTCGGTGATGGTGATCGACGACAGGGCCGCGTCGATCTTCTTGACCTTCAGCGACGGGATCAGACCGTCGTACTCCTGCTCGACCCACTGGCACTTGACCTTCATCTCGGCGCACAGGGCGTTGCCGATGTCGTAGTCGAAGCCTTCGATACCGTTCGGGGTCTTGTAGGCAAAGGGCGGGTAGGCCGCCTCGATGCCGATGCGCAGGTCGTCGCCGGCCGCGAACACAGGGCTGCTGGCCAGCAGGCCAAAGGCCAGACCGGCGATCAGGTGGGAGGTCTTCATGATGGGCTCTCTCGCTCGTTGTTGTGTTGGGGGTGACAAGACAGAGGAAAGGGGCCGGCCAGGGGCCGAACGATTTTGTACTTATAATTCTATTATGGAATTTATCGTACATCTGCCAGGGGCGAGCTGCAAGCTGCAAGCTTCAAGCTGCAAGAGGGAGCAGTTGACGGCGCTCCAGCTTTTTCTAGCAACTTGTGGCTTGTGGCTTGTGGCTTGTGGCTTGTGGCTTGTGGCTTGTGGCTTGTGGCTTGAAGCTTGAAGCTTGAAGCTTGCAGCTGACCTGTTCTACCAACGCCCGGCGGCGTCGGTATCGCTCTGCTTGCCCTCGACCCAGCGTGGGCCTTCGCTGGTCTGTTCCTTTTTCCAGAACGGCGCACGGGTCTTGAGGTAGTCCATGATGAAGTTGCAGGCGTCGAATGCCGCCTGGCGGTGGGCGCTGGCGACGCCGACGAAGACGATCGGCTCGCCCGGTTCCAGGGCGCCGATACGGTGCAGCACCTCGACCTTGAGCAGCGGCCAGCGCTGTTCGGCCTCGACGACAATCTTGTCCAGGGCCTTTTCGGTCATGCCGGGATAGTGTTCGAGAAACATCCCCGCGACTTCGCGACCTTCGTTGAAATCCCGCACATAACCGACGAACGCCACCACGGCGCCGACGCCGACGTTGGCGGCGTGCATGTCATTGGTTTCAGCGCCCGGATCGAAGGGCGCAGTCTGGACCCGAACGCTCATTTCAGCCTCCGGTAACCGGTGGGAAGAAGGCCACTTCGTCGCCGTCTTCCAGGGCTTCATCGGGCTTGCACAGGTCCTGGTTGCGGGCGCACATCAGGTTCTGCTCGGCCAGTACGCCGTAGGGTTCGCCCTTGCCGAGCAAGGCCTGACGGACGTCTTCGATACGGGCGAAGGTGCCGTCCAGCGTCTCGCCGTCCCTGCCCAGCAGCTCGCGGTAACGGGCGAAATAGACCACGTTGATCTTCATTTCGCATCCGCCTGGTAGTGGCCGCTCTTGCCGCCGAGTTTTTCCAGCAGGCGCACGGCTTCGATGGTCATGCCGCGATCGACGGCCTTGCACATGTCATAGATAGTCAGCGCGGCGACGCTGGCGGCGGTCAAGGCTTCCATCTCCACGCCAGTCTGCCCGGCCAGCTTGCAGCGGGCGACAATGTGCACGCAGTCGCTGCCTTCGGCGCTCAGTTCGACCTTGACGCTGGTGAGCATCAGCGGATGGCACAGGGGAATCAGGTCGCTGGTTTTCTTCGCCGCCTGGATGCCGGCGATGCGCGCCACGGCGAACACGTCGCCCTTGGGATGGGCTCCGTCGACAATCATGGCGAGGGTCTGCGGGAGCATGCGCACCCGCGCTTCGGCCACGGCTTCGCGGTGGGTCACGGCCTTGTCGGTGACGTCGACCATCGCGGCGCGACCTTGGGAATCGAGATGAGTCAGCACGGGGTTACTCCAGATCAGGAGCCCCGATTGTAAACCTGCGAGTCAGCTTTTAGCAGCGAAAAAAACGGGCGGCGCAAGGCCGCCCGGGTCGGGATTACAGATGGGATTCGGCGTATTCGGCCAGAATCGAACGTGGCACCCCTTGCAGGGTGATATGAACGCCGTTGGGGAAGTCCTTGAAGCGTTCGGTCAGGTAGGTCAGGCCGGAGCTGGTGGCCGACAGGTACGGTGTGTCGATCTGCGCCAGGTTGCCCAGGCAGATCACCTTGGAGCCTGCACCGGCACGGGTGATGATGGTTTTCATCTGGTGCGGGGTGAGGTTCTGGCATTCATCGATCAGGATCAGGCTCTGCTGGAAGCTGCGCCCGCGGATGTAGTTCAGGGATTTGAACTGCAGCGGAACCCGTTCGAGGATGTATTCGACACTGCCATGGGTGCTCTCATCGTCCATGTGCAGGGCTTCGAGGTTGTCGGTGATGGCGCCGAGCCAAGGCTCCATTTTTTCCGCTTCGGTGCCCGGCAGGAAGCCGATCTCCTGGTCCAGCCCCTGCACGCTGCGGGTGGCGATGATGCGCCGGTAGCGCTTGCTGACCATGGTCTGCTCGATCGCTGCGGCCAGGGCCAGGATGGTCTTGCCGGAACCGGCGGCGCCGGTGAGGTTGACCAGGTGGATATCCGGGTCCAGCAACGCGAACAGCGCCAGGCCCTGATGGATGTCCCGCGGCTTGAGGCCCCAGGCTTCCTGATGCAGCAGCGGCTCCTGATGCAGGTCGAGCAATAGCAGTTCGCTGTCCTTGATGCCCTTGATCCAGCCGACGAACCCCTGCTCGTCAATGATGAACTCGTTGACGTGCACCGCCGGCAGGTTGTCGATCAGTTGCACACGGTGCCAGGTGCGGCCGCGCTCCTGGCGGGTCTCGACCTTGCTGACCCGGTCCCAGAACGAGCCGGTGACCGAGTGATAGCCCTTGGACAGCAGACTGACGTCGTCCACCAGTTGGTCGGTGCTGTAGTCCTCGGCGGCGAGCCCGCAGGCGCGCGCCTTGAGGCGCATGTTGATGTCTTTGGTGACCAGCACCACGTCACGGCCCTGGTGCTTGTTATGCAGGTCCAGGACCTGGTTGATGATGATGTTGTCGTTCAGGTGTTCCGGCAGCAGTCGATTGGGTTCGGTGCGCTGGGTCATCAGGATCGAAAGGTAGCCCTTCGGCCCACTCTTGCCGCGCTGGATCGGCACACCCTGTTCGACGTCCGAGGGTGTGGCATCGCCGAGGGTCTGGTCGATCAGGCGGATGGCCTGGCGACATTCGGCGGCGACGGTGTGTTTCCCGGTCTTGAGCTTGTCGAGTTCCTCCAGCACCGTCATCGGTATGGCGACATGGTGTTCTTCGAAGTTGAGCAGGGCGTTGGGGTCGTGAATCAGGACGTTGGTGTCCAACACATACAGGATTGGCTGGTTGGAGGAAGAAGTGCGTCCTTGGTCATCCATACTCGGTCACCTTATGTGGGAGCTACACGATGCGCTACTGCCGCATCGCAGAGTGACCGCCGTACTTCCCGTATCCGCGTCGTTACGGGCGGGAAGCGCACCTGCATGAGGGGAGTTCGAGGACGCCACCTGGCTGCAGGGATCGGCTGTCTGATTCCTACATACCGCAAAAAGCATTACCGGAAAAAGCGTTTTTACGCGCAGGTGAAGTTTATTTTTCGGTTTGACGAATAGGCCTTGGCGACGCGGGAAAGCACGACTACAGTCAGGAGTGGAGTCCGTTGAAACCTTTCACCTTCTGTCGCTTTCCCCCTCGTTTCTCTACCTTCCGTCGAAGTCCCGGCAACTCTCCCAGCCAATTCCGCTCTGCGCCGTATTGCTCAGCAACCAGGTCACCACTACCTGTGCCTTGGGCTGGCTGTCGTGCAACTGGATCAGGCCGCGGCGCCACAGCAGCATCAGGGTCAGGGTGCGCTGCGCGGATTGCTCGGCGGTCAGCGGGCTGAGGTCCTGGGCATCGATGTCCCACAGGGTCACTCGCAGGTTCTGGCTGGCGAAGAAGGCCGGGCTGTCGGCACGACGCTGCCCGTAGGGCGGCCGGAACAACGGCACGTATTGATCGGGCAGATCCGCCTGGGCCCGCGCTGCGCCGCGCAGCACCGAGTCCTGCCAGTCGTTCCACTGGGCATGGGAGCGGTACTGCCAGCCCTGGGTGCCGACGCACTGGCCGCGATACAGATCCCGAAGCGCCTGCAGCGGCTGCTTGTCGCGGCGGGTCTGCAGGTTCTGGCCCAACACGAAGAACAATCCGTCGAGCTTCTGCTTGCGCAGGAAGGTGGTCAGCGCCTCGGTGCTGCCGCCGGCCAGGCTCGGGCCACCGTCGAAGCTCAACAGAAACAGGCGGTCGTTGAGCCGGTCGCCGGTGAGCTCCTGGGGCGAGAAGAACGCCACTTCGCTGGCGGTCTGCGGAAACAGCGCGGCCTTGCGCAGCAGCTCGTTGAGGTAGGCGATATGGAACTGCCGGCTCGGTTCGGCCCAGCCGGCATAGAAGGAGTCGGCCGCGACGGCAAAGGTCGCGGCGGTGCGGCGCAGGTCGCCGAGGTTTTCGATGACGTAGCAGAACGAGGCGTCCTGCGCGCAACTCTGCTGGGCAAAGTCATAGTTGCGCCACAGCGCTCGCCACAGGCGCTCACGCACCTCGCTGACCACCTGCAGGTTGACCTGACGCAGTTGCAGGCGCGCGCTCAGCGCTGCTTCGTCGAGGGATTCGCTTTCGGCCAGCACCCTCGCGAACGAGAGAATCTCGGCCCGCGAGGCGACATCGAACAGCACCGGCGTATCCAGGCTCTCCGGCCAGTAGCTGCGGTCGAAAATGGCGATCTGCGGCGGGGCAGCCTGAGCGCCGAAGGCCAGCAGGGCAGTCAGGACAACGAGGGCTATGCGCACGGTGAACACTCTCCGGTTTATCCGCCGGGCACTATAGCAGTGCGTCCGCCTATCGCCGCGATAGCTGGAGAACATCGGCCCCGCCCCGTAGAATCGCGGCCACGATTCAAGGAGCCGACCTCATGCTGACGGTGATTTCCCCCGCCAAGACCCTCGATTACGACACCCCGCCGGTCACTGCGCGGCACACCCTGCCCCAGTACCTGGACGACTCCCAGGAACTGATCGTGCAACTGCGCGAACTGTCGCCGGCGCAGATCAGCGAACTGATGCACCTGTCCGACAAGCTTGCCGGCCTCAATGCCGCGCGCTTTGGCAGCTGGACCCCGGATTTCACCCCGGCCAACGCCAAGCAGGCGCTGCTGGCGTTCAAGGGCGACGTCTATACCGGCCTCGACGCCGAAAGCCTCGGCGAAGACGACTTCAGCTACGCCCAGGACCACCTGCGCATGCTCTCGGGCCTCTACGGCCTGCTGCGCCCGCTGGACCTGATGCAGCCCTACCGCCTGGAAATGGGCACCAAGCTGGCCAACGCCCGGGGCAAGGACCTGTACGCCTTCTGGGGTACGCGGATCAGCGAATGGCTGAACCAGGCGCTGGCCGACCAGGGTGACGACCTGCTGCTCAATCTGGCCAGCAACGAGTACTTCAGCGCGGTGAAACGCAGCGCGCTCAAGGCACGGGTGATCAACACCGAATTCCGTGACCAGAAGAACGGCCAGTACAAGATCATCAGCTTCTACGCGAAAAAAGCCCGGGGCCTGATGAGCCGCTTCGTCATCCAGGAACGGATCAACGACCCGGAGCAACTCAAGCAGTTCGATGTGCAGGGCTACTACT
This sequence comes from Pseudomonas sp. TUM25319, assembly GCF_056388475.1. Taxonomy (NCBI): domain Bacteria; kingdom Pseudomonadati; phylum Pseudomonadota; class Gammaproteobacteria; order Pseudomonadales; family Pseudomonadaceae; genus Pseudomonas; species Pseudomonas sp. TUM25319. Next base: position 5,923,589 of record NZ_CM150751.1, read on the forward strand.
ACAGTGCCGAGCAGTCGAAGCCGGACAACCTGGTGTTTCTGCGGGATCATCCGGACGATTGATCCTCGGTATCGCTGATGACCTCACCGCTGGCAAGCGGTGAGGCCATCAGGAACACCTTGAACCGCCATTAATATGGCGCCAAAAAATCAACAAACCCTCTTTATCGCAAAACGCCATAAGACCGTTCGTAGTTTTTTGACGAAAAATCCGGAAATATTTTTCCGTACTGGCACAAAACCATCCCACCTCAAGTTCGCCCTTTATATATGGGGACGACACTCCCGCGTGCTATCAAAGTGAAAGTATCGAGATCCTGAAAAATATTAAAAAATCTTTCACCGGCACTCTCCCGCCTCAGGAACTTATCCCCTCGACACCCGCTCATACCACCCGTAACGATTTTCGAGCCCTGTGTGAGAAATGACTTACATAACAAACTCGAAACCCGGAAGTTATACATCGTTAGTTGAGCCATCGCCTGAAACCCGTTCACGGCAAGGCTCACGCCCAGGAGAAGACGCCCTATAAATTCGTCCTTGTGGTTGATTTCAAAGGATTTTATCCACTTGAAAAAACAAGCACTGCAGTATGGAAAAACAGTACTGCAATAAAGACGGCTAGCGTTTGGGGCACGTCCCTATTAATGGCCATTGGCTGCCTACTTTAAGCGCCCCTTAATTGTGCGCTGAAAACTTACTTATGCCCGCTTGTGGAACAGCGCGTTAACGCCACCGTTCCGCCTGCGCGAAATACGGCTGGTAAATCAATCCGGTCCGGTTCTTTGAAGGGAATCGGCGTAGCTAACTACATGAGGTGAATGCGATGCGTATCAGCATCTTTGGTTTGGGTTATGTGGGTGCAGTCTGTGCCGGTTGCCTGTCCGCACGAGGCCATGAAGTGATTGGCGTGGACGTTTCCGCAACCAAGATCGACCTGATCAACCAGGGCAAATCCCCGATTGTCGAGCCGGGCCTCGAAGGCCTGTTACAGCAGGGCATCGCCAACGGCCGGCTGCGCGGCACCACGGACTTTTCCCAGGCCATCCGCGACAGCGAACTGTCGATGATCTGCGTCGGAACACCGAGCAAGAAAAACGGCGACCTGGGCCTCGAATACATCGAGTCGGTATGCCGCGAGATCGGCTTCGTCCTGCGTGAAAAATCCAGCCGCCACACCATCGTGGTGCGCAGCACCGTGCTGCCGGGCACCGTGAAGAACGTGGTCATCCCGATTCTAGAAGACTGCTCCGGCAAGAAGGCCGGCGTCGATTTCGGCGTCGCGGTCAACCCGGAATTCCTGCGTGAAAGCACCGCCATCGCTGACTACGATCACCCGCCGATGACCGTCATCGGCGAGCTGGACCGCGCCAGCGGCGACGTGCTCCAGGCCCTGTACGAAGAACTCGACGCGCCGATCATCCGCAAGGACATCGAAGTCGCCGAGATGATCAAGTACACCTGCAACGTCTGGCACGCGACCAAGGTCACCTTCGCCAACGAGATCGGCAATATCGCCAAGGCGGTGGGCGTCGATGGCCGCGAAGTGATGGACGTGGTCTGCCAGGACAAGGCCCTGAACCTGTCGCAGTACTACATGCGTCCGGGCTTCGCCTTCGGCGGCTCGTGCCTGCCCAAGGACGTCCGCGCCCTCACCTACCGTGCCGGCAGCCTCGATGTGAAGGCGCCGCTGCTCGACTCGCTGATGCGCAGCAACGAATCCCAGGTGCAGAACGCCTTCGACATCATCGAAAGCCACGACAAGCGCAAGGTCGCCCTGCTCGGCCTGAGCTTCAAGGCCGGCACCGACGACCTGCGCGAGAGCCCGCTGGTGGAACTGGCCGAACGCCTGATCGGCAAGGGCTACCAGCTCGATATCTACGACCAGAACGTGCAGTACGCCCGGGTCCATGGTGCCAACAAGGACTACATCGAATCGAAGATTCCCCACGTCTCGTCCCTGCTCAACGCTGACCTGCAACAGGTCATCGACAACGCCGACATCATCGTCCTGGGCAACCGTGACGAGCAGTTCCGCGCCCTGGCCCAACAGGCGCCGGCCGGCAAGCAGGTGATCGACCTGGTGGGCTTCATGAGCAAGACCACCTGCACCACCAGCCGTACCGAAGGTATCTGCTGGTAAGCAGGCCGCGCGGGGCCGCCCGGCCCCGCGCGACTTTTCGAACGTCCCGCCCCTGATACGGATGCAGCACATGCAAAGCCTCAAGCACGGCCTGTTGCAGGCCGCCGGTTGGCTGTTCTACGTGACCTTGCTCATGTTGATCGCCCTGGCCCTGCCCAACACCCTGTTCGACCCCGACTCCAAGGACTTCCTGTTCCTGATCGGTGCCGTCGGTATCTGGCGCTACTCCATGGGCGCGACGCATTTCGTGCGCGGCATGCTGTTTCTCTACGTGGTCTACCCTCGGCTGCGGCGCAAGGTGCGCAAGCTCGGCAGCGCGGCCGACCCGTCCCACGTCTACCTGATGGTCACCAGCTTTCGCATCGACGCCCTGACCACCGCGCAGGTCTACAGCTCGGTAATCCGAGAAGCCATCGACTGCGGCTACCCCACCACAGTGGTCTGCTCGCTGGTGGAAATGTCCGATGAGCTGCTGGTGAAAAGCCTGTGGGCCAAATACAACCCGCCGGAGCGGGTCAGCCTCGACTTCGTGCGTATTGCCGGTACCGGCAAGCGCGACGGCCTGGCCTTCGGTTTCCGTGCCATCTCCCGCCACCTGCCGGACGACAACGCCGTGGTCGCGGTGATCGACGGCGACACCGTGCTCGGCGAAGGCGTGGTGCGCAAGACGGTCCCCTGGTTCAAGCTGTTCGGCAATGTCGGCGGCCTGACCACCAACGAATTCTGCGAAGTGCGCGGCGGCTACGTGATGAGCGAGTGGCACAAGCTGCGCTTCGCCCAGCGCCACATCAACATGTGCTCCATGGCCCTGTCCAAGCGCGTGCTGACCATGACCGGGCGCATGTCGGTGTTCCGCGCAAGCGTGGTGACCAACCCCGAGTTCATCGCCGACGTCGAAAGCGACTCGCTGATGCACTGGCGCCTGGGCCGCTTCAAGTTCCTCACCGGCGACGACAAGTCCAGCTGGTTCAGCCTGATGCGCCTGGGCTACGACACCTTCTACGTGCCGGACGCGGCGATCAACACGGTCGAGCACCCGCCGGAAAAGAGCTTCATCAAGGCCAGCCGCAAGCTGATGTACCGCTGGTACGGCAACAACCTGCGGCAGAACTCCCGCGCCCTGGGCCTGGGGATCCGGCGCCTCGGCCTGTTCACCAGCGTGGTGCTGTTCGACCAGCGCGTATCGATGTGGACCAGCCTGCTCGGCCTGACCGTGGCGGTGATCGCCAGCCTCAAGTTCGGCGCCAAGTTCCTCCTCGCCTACCTGCTGTGGATCGGCCTCACCCGCCTGATCCTGACCATCATGCTGCTGTGCTCGGGGCACAAGATCGGCCCGGCCTATCCGCTGATCCTCTACTACAACCAGATCGTCGGGGCACTGATGAAGATCTACGTGTTCTTCCGTCTCGACCGGCAGTCCTGGACCCGCCAGCCCACCGCGCTCAAACGCGACCTCGCCAGCTTTCAACAATGGTTCAACACCTGGTCTTCCCGGACCATGACCTTCTCGGCGGCCAGCATCTTCGTTGCTGTGCTGTTCGTGGTCGTGTGAGCCGCGGTTACCCATCGGATCCAACAGGAAAACATCACCATGAATACCGCCGTGAACGTCAATGTCGTGCATGAGTCCGAAACCCAGCGCCAGCACGCCCGTGTGCGCATTCCCGCGAAACTGCGTTATCTGGGAAGCAACCGCGAAGCCCTGGACGTCAAGGTCGACGACCTCTCCGCCGGAGGCCTGAGCTTCCACGCCAAACAGCCGCTGAGTGTCGGCGAAGTGATGCGTGGCCGCCTGCAATTCACGGTGGACAACCTGGGCCTGTCGATGGACGTGGAATTCCAGGTGCGCTCGTTCAACCCGGCCAGCGGCCGCGCCGGCGTGCAGTTCCAGAACCTCGAGCAGCGCGATATCGCCACCCTGCGCCACCTGATCACCTCGCACCTGTCCGGCGAGCTCATCAGCATCGGCGACGTGCTCAGCACCCTGCAGCGCGACAACTTCACCAAGGCGCGCAAGCAGAAAGACGGCGGCGGTGGCCTCAGCCCGCTGGGCCGGCTGCGGGCAGTGACCTTCAGCCTCGGCGTGTTCGTGGTGGGCGTGGCGGCGTTCGGCTTCGTTGCCAAGTCGATCTACGGCCTGTACTTCGTCAGCCATGCCGAAGCCGGTGTGGTCAGCGTACCCGCCACCCAGGTCACCATGCCCCGCGACGGCACCGTGCAAGCGCTGGTGGAGAACGGCAGCGAAGTGGTCAAGGGCGCACCACTGGCCTCGTTCAGCACCAGCATGCTCGATCTGCTCAAGGGCCATCTCGACGAGCAACAACTGGAGCCGGCCAAGGTCGAGGAACTGTTCGGCAAGCAGATGAGCGGCACCCTCACCAGCCCGTGCGACTGCGTGGTATCCCGCCAACTGGTGGACGACGGCCAGTACGCCGCCAAGGGTACGGTGATCTTCCAGTTGATCCCGCGCACCACCACTCCGACCGTCGATGCACGCTTCAGCTACCGCCAGTTCGACGACGTCAAGCCGGGCACCCGGGTCAGCTTCCAGGTCGCCGGCGAAGAGCAGACCCGCACCGGCCAGATCGTCACCAGCAGCAACCTGAGCCAGGACGACCTGTCCTCCGACATCCGCGTGCAGATCAAGCCTGATGCGCCGATCCCGGCCAACCTGGTCGGCCTGCCCGCCAGCGTCAACGCCAAGCGCGGTCCGTCGCTGGACTGGCTGATCGACAGCGCCATGGCACATGGTCTCTGAAGAGGGTCTCCAATGAACCATTACTCCATGGGGTCCCTCATCGCTGGCAAGCCAGCTCCCACAAGTCCGGTGCATGCAGTCCCTGTGGGAGCTGGCTCGCCAGCGATGAGGCCCTCTGCAGCACCACTGACGTGTGCCCTGGCCCTGGCCATCAGCCTCACCGGCTGCGCCGGCCTGCCCGACCAGCGCCTGGCCAACGAAGCCCTGAAGAACGGCGATACCGCCACCGCCGAGCGCAACTACCGGCAACTGGCCGACCTCGGCTACAGCGAAGCGCAAGTGGGACTCGCCGATATCCAGGTGGAAACCGGTGACCCGGCCAAACTCAAGGCCGCCGAAGCCACCTACCGCGCCGCCGCCGAAACCTCGTCCCGCGCCCAGGCGCGTCTCGGTCGCCTGCTGGCAGCCAAGCCCGAGGCCAGCGATGCCGAGCGCCAGGAAGCCGAGACCCTGCTGAAGAAAGCCTTTGCCAACGGCGAGGGCAACACCCTGATCCCGCTGGCGATGCTCTACCTGCAGTACCCGCAGAGCTTCCCCAAGGTCAACGCGCAGAACCAGATCGACCAGTGGCGCGCCGCCGGCTACCCGGAAGCAGGCCTGGCCCAGGTGCTGCTGTACCGCACCCAGAACACCTACGACCAGCACCTGGACGAGGTGGAAAGCATCTGCAAGGCCGCCCTCGCCAGCACCGACATTTGCTACGTCGAACTGGCCACCGTCTACCAGAAACGCGCCCAGCCCGAGCAACAGGCGGCGCTGCTGGAACAGCTCAAGAGCGCCTACCAGCGTGGCGCGGTCCCGGCCAGCCGGGTCGACAGCGTGGCCCGCGTGCTGGCCGACCGCAACCTCGGCCAGACCGACGAAAAGACCGCCCAGGCCCTGCTCGAAGACATCGCCCCGCAGAACCCCGCGTCCTGGGTCAGCCTGGCGCAACTGCTCTACGACTTCCCGGAGCTCGGCGACAGCGACCAGTTGATGGGCTACATCGACAAAGGCCGCGCCGCCGAACAGCCCCGTGCCGAGCTGCTGCTGGGCCGGCTGTACTACGAGGGCAAGTCGATCCCGGCCGACGCGAAGAAAGCCGAGACCCACCTACTGGCCGCTGGCGAAGCCGGCGAGATCAGCGCCCATTACTACCTCGGCCAGCTCTATCGCCGTGGCTACCTGGGCGACGTCGAACCGCAGAGGGCAGTCGATCACCTGCTCAAGGCCGCACGCGGCGGCCAGCTCAGCGCCGACTACGCCCTGGCCCAACTGTTCAGCGAAGGCCACGGCATCCGCCAGGATCCGGTCAACGCCTGGGTCTTCGCGCAACTGGCGCAAGCCAACCCGAGCGAACAGTCGGCGGCCCTGGCCGGCGACCTCGACGGCCAGCTCAACCCGCAACAGAAAGCCGCTGCCCAGCGCCTGCTGGAGCAGGAACGCGCTGCCCGTGGCGCCATGGGGCCGGGCCCCGGCGCCCTGGCCCTGCAGGCCGTGCAAGCCCCCGAAGAAGAACAAGGTGAGGATTCCCTATGACGCTCAATCCGTGGATGAAAGCCGGCCTGGGCCTCAGCTTCGCGCTGTTCTGGACCTGCCCGACCCTGGCCGCCGAAACCGCCGAAAAGAACTTCGGCCTGGAAGTGAAGATCACCGGCCAGTCCGAAGACGACCGCGACCTCGGCACCCGCGCCGGCGGCGACGTCAACGGCCTCGGTCTCGACCTGCGCCCCTGGGTGTTCTTCGAGCGCGGTGACTGGAGCGCCTACGCCATGGGCCAGGCGGTCGCCGCCACCGACATCATCGAGACCGACACCACCCGCCAGTCCGCCGACGGCAGCGAAGTCAGCGACACCAACAGCAGCAACGATGACCGCGAAGCCAAGAAAAACTACCTGGCGATGCGCGAATTCTGGGTCGGCTACAGCGGCTTCACCGCCTACCCCGGCGAGCAACTGCGCTTCGGCCGCCAGCGCCTGCGCAACGACGACGGCATGTGGCGCGACACCAACATCGAAGCGCTGAACTGGACCTTCGACACCACCCTGCTGCGGGCCAACCTCGGCGTTGCCGAGCGCTTCAGCGAATACCGCACCGACCTCACCGAGCTGGCCGCCGAAGACAAGGACCGCCTGCACGTCTACGGCGACGTCGCGGCGCAATGGACACCCGGCCACTGGGTCGGCCTGCGCGCCCACCACACCCACGACGACGGCAAGCTGAAGAACCCCGGCGAAACCCTCGACGCCCTCGACAAGACCCGCACCGGCGACCTCACCTGGCTGGGCCTTGAAGCCAACAGCGACGCCTACAACTGGCGCAACCAGAACACCCTCAACTACTGGGGCAGCGTCACCTGGCTGACGGGCGACCGTGACACCCTCAGCAGCAGCACGGTGGGCAACGACCAGGTCGCCACCGGCAAGCAGAGCGGCGACGTCAACGCCTGGGCCACCGACCTCGGCATCCGCCTGCGCCTGGACCCCAACTGGCAAGTGGGCGCCGCCTACGCCCGTGGCAGCGGCGGTGGCGGCAGCGACGGCTCGAACAACTACGAGCAGACCGGCCTTGAGTCCAACCGCTCCAACTGGACCGGCACCCGCTCGCGCGTGCATCGCTTCGGCGAAGCCTTCCGCGGCGAGCTGGGCAACCTGCAGGCGGCGACCCTGTTCACCTCCTGGCAACTGCGCGACGACTACGACGCCAGCCTGATCTACCACAAGTTCTGGCGCGTCGATGGCGACCAGAACCTGGGCGGCAGCGGCATCAACGCGGTGGTCGACGACGGCGGCATCAACCGTCCGCTGATCCAGGGCGAGAAGGATGTCGGGCAGGAAATGGACCTGGTGGTCACCAAGTACTTCAAGCAGGGCCTGCTGCCGGCGGCGCTGAGCAAGTCGATCGACGAACCCTCGGCGCTGGTGCGTTTTCGCGGTGGCGTGTTCAAGCCCGGCGACGCCTACGGCAAAGAGGCCGACTCGTACATGCATCGCGCCTTCGTCGACGTGGTCTGGCGCTTCTGATGCACGGAGAGCACTGACATGAACCTTCACCCGAACAGGCTCCACGTCCTGCTGGCCGGCACCCTGCTGCTGGCCGCCGGCATCGCCCAGGCCAATGGCCAGGCGGCCCCGGTGGCCAAGGAACTGCAACAGGCCAAGACCTACACCGTCAGCAGCGCGCCAGTGGAGCCGCTGCACCTGGACCCGCCCAAGCTTCCCGACCTCAGCGGCTACACCGCCGAGGCCGCACGCAACAAGATCGACCGCCGCCACAAGGGCAAGGTCTCGGTGCGCCGCATGCTGCAGGAGAACACCCTCAAGGAGTTCATCGGCGGCGACAACAAGGGCGCCGAATGGGTCGCCCGCCAGCGCGGGATTCCCCGGGCGATCTTCATCGACGGCGGCCACGTGGACTTCACGGAGCTGGCGAAGAAAGTACCGGACGACACCGTGCGCGAAGTCGCCCCCGGCGTGTTCCTGGCGCGGCTGCCCATCGTGGTCGGCCACGGCGCCACCCTGGAAATCGACGGCAAGGTCAAGGAACTGCGCCTGTCCCAGGAAGGCGGCTCGTTCCTGGTCAACGACGGCAAGCTGCTGGTCAGCGACACCCGGGTCATCGGCTGGCGCGAGGCGGACAACGGCCCGGCCACCTTCCGCAAGCCCGATGAGTTCCGGCCGTTCCTGCTGTCGTGGGGCGGCACCGAGACCTACATCGTCAACAGCACCATGGCCAGCTTCGGCTACGCCAAGAGCAAGTCCTACGGTGTGAGCATCTCGCAGTACACGCCGAACATGGCCAGGCAGATGGGCCGCGCCGAACCTACCGGCTGGATCGTCGGCTCGACCTTCAGCGACATGTGGTACGGCTTCTACTGCTACGAGACCAGCGACTTCGTGGTCAAGGACAGCACCTACCGCGACAACATCGTCTACGGCATCGACCCCCACGACCGCTCGCACCGCCTGATCATTGCCGGCAACACCGTGCACGGCACGAAGAAGAAGCACGGGATCATCATCTCCCGCGAGGTCAACGACAGCTGGATCATCAACAACAAGAGTTTCGACAACAAACTCTCCGGCGTGGTGATCGATCGCAACAGCGTCAACAACCTGATCGCCTACAACGAGATCTACCGCAACCACACCGACGGCATCACGCTGTACGAGAGCGGCGACAACCTGATCTGGGGCAACAAGCTGATCAGCAACCGCCGCCACGGCATCCGCGTGCGCAACAGCGTGAACATCCGCCTGTACGAAAACCTCGCCATGGCCAACGGCCTGGTGGGCGTGTACGGGCACATCAAGGACCTGTCCGACACCGACCGCGACATCGCCCTCGACCCCTTCGACACCAAGGTCTCGCTGATCCTGGTGGGTGGCGAGCTGGCGGCCAACGGCAGCGGCCCGCTGTCCATCGACTCGCCGCTGAGCGTCGAGCTCTACCGCGTGTCCATGCTGGCCCCGAGCAAGGCCAGCGGCATCAGTTTTTCCGGTGTGCTGGGCGAGCGTCAGGACGAGATTCTCGACCTGATGGTGCGTCAGCAGAAAGCCGTACTGATCGACCCGGTCGAACGCCAGACCGAACTGCTGGATTGAGGAAGCCCGACATGACCCCACACGTACTGAAACTGCTCGGCCTGAGCGCCGCCCTGCTGGCCATCAGCAACGGCGTGCGCGCCGACGAGGTCAAGGCGCCGAGCTTCAGCGCCGAGCCCTGCTGCCAGCTGTGCCCCGAAGCCCACGACGCCAGCCGCTACACCACGCGCTACCAGCAGAACTTCACCACCCTGGTGCAGGCCAAGGGCGACTGGCTGTTCCGTACCCGCGAAGACCTGCGCACCGAGTTCGACACCACACCGGCCGGCTACAAGCGCCTGCGCCAGTTGCACGACGCCTTCAAGGCCCGTGGCGTCGAGCTGGTGGTGGTCTACCAGCCGACCCGCGGCCTGGTGAACCGCAACATGCTCGAACCCGCCGAGAAAGCCGCCTTCGACTACCAGAAAGCTCTGCGCAACTACCAGGCCATGCTCCAGCGCTTCAGTGACATGGGCTACAACGTTCCCGACCTGTCGCCGCTGACCAACGAGCAACTGGCCGCCGCCGACCAGGGCAAGGATTTCTACTTCCGCGGCGACCAGCACTGGACGCCCTACGGCGCCGAGCGCGCAGCCAAGATCGTTGCCGAGACGGTGCACAACATGCCGGCCTTCGAAGGCGTGCCACGCAAGGAATTCGAGACGCAGAAATCCGGGCGCATGGGCAAGACCGGCACCCTGCACAACGTCGCCGGCCAGCTGTGCGGCACCAGCTATGCGGTGCAGTACATGGACCAGTTCGCCACCCAGCCCAAGGGCGAGAGCGGCGGAGACGACCTGTTCGGCGATTCCGGCAACGCGCAGATCACCCTGGTCGGCACCAGCCACAGCGGCAAGAACTACAACTTCTCCGGCTTCCTGGAGCAGTACATCGGCGCCGACGTACTCAACGTCGCCTTCCCCGGCGGCGGCCTCGAGGGCTCGATGATCCAGTACCTGGGCAGTGAGGAGTTCCAGAAGAACCCGCCGAAGATCCTGATCTGGGAATTCTCGCCGCTGTACCCGCTGAACCAGGAAAGCATCTGGCGGCAGATGCTCGCCCTGCTCGACAACGGCTGCGAGGGCAAGCCGGCACAGATGAGCGCCAGCGCCACCCTCAAGCCCGGCAAGAACGAGCTGATGGTCAACGGTCGCAATGGCGTGATCAAGGACCTGACCAACCGCAACCACCAGCTCGACATCCGCTTCGAGGACACCTCGGTCAAGACCCTCCAGGCCACCCTCTGGTACCTCAACGGACGCCACGAAGACCTGAAGATCGACAAGCCGACCACCTCCGACACCGATGGCCGCTTCGTCTTTCAGTTGCGCGAAGACGAGGACTGGGCCGGGCAGACCGTGCTGGCGGTGGAACTCCAGGGCCCGGAACAAGGCAGCCAGAAAGTCCAGGCCAGCCTGTGCAAACGCGGCAACTTCGCCGCGACCGGCCAGCAAACCGCCCAGGCGGGACTGTGAGGACAGCATGAACAGACTCAGCATGATCACCAGCGCGCTCCTGCTCGGGCTCTGCGGCCAGGCCATGGCCGCCGGTCTGGTGCCGCCGGCCGGCTATGGCGCGGGTATCGAAAAGCTCAAGAGCGGCGACGGCGACTTCACGTGCGACGCCGTGCCCGTGCCCTATACCGGCAAGCTGCAATTTCGCAGCAAGTACGAAGGCTCGGACTCGGCGCGCTCGACCTTCAACGCCAGCGCCGACAAAGCCTTCCGGGACTCCACCGCGAGCATCACCACCCTTGAGCGCGGCGTCAGCCAGCAGGTGACCCGCTACCTGCGCGACGGTCGCCCGCGCCAGCTGGACTGCGCGCTGTCCTGGCTGACCACCTGGGCGCGGGCCGATGCGCTGCTGTCGAAGGACTTCAACCACACCGGCAAGTCCATGCGCAAATGGGCGCTGGGCAGCCTCAGTTCGGCCTGGCTGCAACTGAAGTTCTCCAACGCGCGGCCGCTGGCGGCGCACCAGGCCGAAGCCGAGGAAATCGAGAAATGGTTCGGTCGCCTGGCCGACCAGGTGGTCAGAGACTGGAGCAACCTGCCGCTGGCCAAGATCAACAACCACAGCTACTGGGCGGCCTGGTCGGTGATGTCCACTGCCGTGGTCACCGACCGCCGCGACCTGTTCGACTGGGCCGTGAAGGAATACCGCATCGGCGCCAACCAGGTCGACGAGCAGGGCTATCTGCCCAACGAACTCAAGCGCAAGCAACGCGCCCTCGCCTACCACAACTATGCCCTGCCGCCGCTGGCGATGATCGCCAGCTTCGCCCAGGCCAACGGCGTGGACCTGCGTGGCGAGAACGACCAGGCACTCAAGCGTCTGGGCGAGCGGGTGCTGACAGGCTCGAAGGACCCGCGGGCGTTCGAGCGCAAGACCGGCGAAGACCAGGACATGGACGACCTGCGGGTCAAGACCAAGTACGTGTGGCTGGAGCCGTGGTGCAGCCTCTACGCCTGCAGCGCCGAGGTGCAGAAGCGCCGCCACGACATGCAACCGTTCAACAGCTTCCGCCTCGGTGGGGATGTGACGCGGGTGTATGACCCGGGGGCCGAGCGCAAATAACGGCCCGGACACAATACCTGTGGGAGCTGGCCTTGCCAGCGATGAGGCCCGAGCGGCCCGCACTGCTGAACCTGCTGGCCCTATCGCTGGCAAGGCCAGCTCCCACAGGGACAGCACTGATCTTGAGATATCGGTTTCCCCCAGCCAAACGGCCGGGGGGTTTGGGGGGCGCTGTTGCCCCGGATGCTTGAACAACAAGGAGAACCGGGATGGTCTTTTCGTCCAACGTGTTCCTGTTCCTGTTTTTGCCGACCTTCCTCGGCCTGTACTACCTGAGCGGGCAACGCTATCGCAACCTGCTGCTACTGCTGGCCAGCTACCTGTTCTACGCCTGGTGGCGGGTGGACTTCCTCGCCCTGTTCGCCGGCGTCACCCTGTGGAACTACTGGATCGGCCTGAAAGTCGGCGCCGCCGGCGTGCGCACCAAGCCCGCCCAGCGCTGGCTGCTGCTCGGCGTGGCGGTGGACCTGTGCATCCTCGGTTACTTCAAGTACGCCAACTTCGGCGTCGACAGCATCAACGCGATCATGACCTCGTTCGGCCTGGAGCCGTTCATCCTCACCCATGTGCTGCTGCCGATCGGGATCTCGTTCTACATCTTCGAGTCCATCAGCTACATCATCGACGTGTACCGCGGCGACACCCCGGCCACCCGCAACCTGATCGATTTCGCCGCCTTCGTCGCGATCTTCCCGCACCTGATCGCCGGCCCCGTGCTGCGCTTCAAGGACCTGGCCGACCAGTTCAACCACCGCACCCACACCGTCGACAAGTTCGCCGAAGGCTGCACCCGCTTCATGCAGGGCTTCATCAAGAAGGTGTTCATCGCCGACACCCTGGCGGTGGTGGCCGACCACTGCTTCGCCCTGGAAAACCCCACCACGGGCGACGCCTGGCTCGGCGCCCTGGCCTACACCGCGCAGCTGTACTTCGACTTCTCCGGCTACAGCGACATGGCCATCGGCCTGGGCCTGATGATGGGCTTCCGCTTCATGGAGAACTTCAAGCAGCCGTACATCAGCCAGTCGATCACCGAGTTCTGGCGGCGCTGGCACATCAGCCTGTCCACCTGGCTGCGCGACTACCTGTACATCACCCTCGGCGGCAACCGCGGCGGCACCTTCGCCACCTACCGCAACCTGTTCCTGACCATGCTGCTGGGCGGCCTGTGGCACGGCGCCAACTTCACCTACATCCTCTGGGGCGCCTGGCACGGCATGTGGCTGGCGATCGAACGGGCGCTGGGCATCGACACCAACCCGCAACGCTTCAACCCGGTCAAATGGGCCTTCACCTTCCTGCTGGTGGTGATCGGCTGGGTGATCTTCCGCGCCGAAAACCTGCACGTGGCCGGCCGCATGTACGCCGCCATGTTCAGCCTCGGTGACTGGAACCTCTCCGAGCTCAACCGCGCCAGCCTCACCGGCCTGCAAGTGGCGACCCTGGTACTGGCCTACCTCACCCTGGCCTGGTTCGGCCTGCGCGACTTCTACCGCAACGCCAAGCCCACCGCCAAGGCCAGCCCCGTGGTGGTCCACCACGACGGCAGCGTCGGCCTGGACCTGCGCCTGCAGGCCACCCGCGTGCTGGTGCTGCTGCTGTTCGTGGCCTCGATCCTCAAGCTCTCGGCACAGAGCTACTCGCCCTTCCTCTACTTCCAGTTCTGAGCGAGCCGACCATGACCCGATCATTACGCATCCTCTACTCCCTGCTGTTCCTCGCGCTATTGCTGGCGCTGGGCCTGTGGTCCCTCGGCGGGCTCGGCGGCTTCCAGCGCACGGCGCAGATGAGCCTGCTCGACGGCAAGCTGGCCAAGGCCGCCGAAACCCACTACGACGAGCAGTTCCCGCTCAAGCGCATCGGCACCAACCTGTGGGCGGCGCTGGACTTCAAGCTGTTCAACGAAGGCCGTCCCGGCGTGGTCCTGGGCCGCGAGCAGTGGCTGTTCAGCGACGAGGAATTCAAGCCTTCGGCCAGGGCCGAACAGACCCAGGCCGAGAACCTCGCCCTGCTCCGGGGCGTGCGCGACACCCTGCGCCAGCACGGTGTCGAGCTGGTACTGGCGATCATCCCGGCCAAGGCGCGGGTCTACCCCGAGTACATCGGCGAGCAGGCTCCGGCCAGCCTGCACGATGACCTCTACAACGCCTTCCACGCCCAGGCCCGCCAGGCCAACATCTTCGCCCCCGACCTGTTCGGCCCGCTGCAGGCGGCCAAGGCCCGCGGCCAGGTGTTCCTGCGCACCGACAGCCACTGGACGCCGATGGGCGCCGAAGTCGCCGCCCAGCAACTGGCCGAGGCCGTGGCCCGGCAGACCCTGCTCAACGGCGAACCCCAGACCTTCGTCACCGAGAATGAACAGCAAGCGCCGTACAAGGGCGACCTGACCAACTTCCTGCCGCTCGACCCGCTGTTCAGCGACCTGCTGCCCAAGCCGGACCTGCTGCAGAAACGCAGCACCCGCGCAGCCGACACCGGCAGCGAAGGCGACGACGCGCTGTTCGCCGACAAGCAGATCCCCGTGGCGCTGGTGGGCACCAGCTACAGCGCCAACCCCAACTGGAACTTCCTCGGTGCCTTGCAGCAGGCCCTGCGCAGCGACGTCGCCAACTACGCCGAAGACGGCCACGGCCCGATCCTGCCGATGCTCAAGTACCTGCAAAGCGATGAATTCAAGAACGCCCCGCCACAACTGCTGGTGTGGGAATTCCCTGAGCGCTATCTGCCCATCAAAAACGACCTCAGCGCGTTCGATCCGGACTGGATCGCGCAACTGAAGCAAACCCGCAATGCCAATCAAGAGCTGGCCCTGTCGTCCCATCGGACGGAACACTGAAGAGGAAACGCACATGACCTTGCACACTTCCAAGCACCGTATCGCCAAGACCTTCGCCCTGGCCGCCGGCCTGACCCTGGCCTCGCTGCAGGCCTGGGCCGGCGCCGACGCCGCGCTCTACGGCCCGACCGCGCCCAAAGGCTCGACCTTCGTGCGCCTGTACAACGCCACCAACCAGCCGGTGGAAGCCACCGTCGGCAACACCCCGATCAACCAGGTCGGCGCCCTGGCCAGCAGCGACTTCAGCTTCATGCCCCAGGGTGACTACAGCGCCAAGGTGGGCAGCGCCACGCTGCCGGTGAAACTGGCCGCCGACCATTACTACACCCTGGTCAACCACGCCGGCGGCAAGCCGCAACTGGTGGAAGAACCGCCGTTTCGCAACAAGCAGAAATCCCTGGTGCGCGTACAGAACCTGAGCGACCAGTCCCTGACCCTGAAAACCGCCGACGGCAAGACCGAAGTGGTCAAGCCCGTGGCCGCCAACGGCCGTGGCGAACGCGAGATCAACCCGGTCAAGGTCAGCCTGGCGCTGTACGAAGGCGACAAGAAAGTCGGCGACCTCAAACCGGTCGCCCTCGAACGCGGCGAAGCGGCGGTGCTCTACGTCACCGGCTCCGGCAGCAACCTGTCGCCGGTCTGGGTCAAGCGCCCGGTTTCCACCCGTTGATCCCACTGCCCCCTATTGAACGATTCGGAGAACAACCATGATTCCAGTCATCCTGTCCGGCGGTAACGGTTCGCGTCTGTGGCCACTGTCGCGCAAGCAATTCCCCAAGCAATTCCTGGCCCTGACCGGTGAACACACACTGTTCCAGCAGACCCTGTCGCGCCTGGTGTTCGACGGCATGGACACCCCCATCGTGGTCTGCAACAAGGACCACCGTTTCATCGTCAACGAGCAGCTCGGCAACCTCAACCTGGAGACCCAGGCCATACTGATGGAGCCCTTTGGCCGCAACACCGCACCGGCGGTGGCCCTGAGCGCCATGAAACTGGTCAACGAAGGCCGCGACGAGCTGATGCTGGTGCTGCCGGCCGACCATGTGATCGACGACCAGAAGGCCCTGCAACGCGCCCTGGCCCTGGCCACCGTGGCCGCCGAGCGCGGCGAGATGGTGCTGTTCGGCATCCCCGCCACCAAACCGGAAACCGGCTACGGCTACATCCGCTCCAGCCAGGATGCACTGCTGCCCGAAGGCGTCAGCCGGGTCGCGCAGTTCGTGGAAAAACCCGATGAAAAACGCGCCCGCGAATTCGTCCAGGCCGGTGGTTACTTCTGGAACAGCGGCATGTTCCTGTTCCGCGCCAGCCGCTTCCTCGAAGAACTGAAAAAGCACGACCCGGACATCTACGACACCTGCCTGCTCACCCTGGAACGCAGCCAGGAAGACGGCGATGCCCTCACCATCGACGAAGCCACCTTCGCCTGCTGCCCGGACAACTCCATCGACTACGCGGTGATGGAAAAGACCCAGCGCGCCTGCGTGGTGCCACTGTCGGCGGGCTGGAGCGACGTAGGCTGCTGGTCGTCGTTGTGGGACGTGCACCCCAAGGACGACAACGGCAACGTCACCAAGGGCGACGTGGTGGTGCAGGACAGCCACAACTGCATGATCCACGGCAACGGCAAGCTGGTGTCGGTGATCGGCCTGGAGAACATCGTCGTGGTGGAAACCAAGGACGCCATGATGATCGCCCACAAGGACAAGGTTCAGGGCGTCAAGCAACTGGTCAACACCCTCGACGCCCAGGGCCGCAGCGAAACCCAGACCCACTGCGAGGTCTACCGACCGTGGGGTTCCTACGACTCGGTGGACATGGGCGGGCGTTTCCAGGTCAAGCACATCACCGTCAAGCCGGGCGCCAGCCTGTCGCTGCAGATGCACCACCACCGCGCCGAGCACTGGATCGTGGTGTCCGGCACCGCCGAAGTGACCTGTGACGAGAACGTGTTCCTGCTCACCGAGAACCAGTCCACCTACATCCCGATCGCCTCGATCCACCGCCTGCGCAACCCCGGCAAGATCCCGCTGGAAATCATCGAGGTGCAGTCGGGCAGCTACCTAGGCGAGGACGACATCGAGCGTTTCGAAGACATCTACGGCCGCTCGACGCCGATCGAACGCGGGGTGTCGATCAAGACGATCGCGCAGTAACACCCGATGCGACAGCCCGGCGCAGGCCGGGCTGTCGTCATGACTTGCGGGTGTAGTAGGCGATGAAATTGCTCACCGACCTGACCTCCCAGCCCTGCACCTTCACCAGAGACTCGCCTGCGCTGCTCACCACCCCGAGCATGCTCGAACCGCCGCCATCCAGGTTGTAGGCCAGCCCGCGCTGGCCATTGATGCGGTCCAGTCGCATCATCACGTTCGCCCACTCCGGCATCGTGTAGCCACTGCTGGTCGGACCCCGGTCATCTTTCCCGCCGACGTTCAGCCCCACGGCAAGCCGGACACGCCCGGCGCTGTCGCCAGCTTTCGGCAAAGCGATGGCAGAGCGAGGATTGGGATCTCCAGCATGCGCGAGCCAGCCCGCATGATTCTTTCGCAGGTCGAACTGAAACAGCGGGTTCTTCAAACGCCCTTTCGGGAACATATTGCTCCCGTCCAAGACCAGGCCGGGTGCCGTGTGAATGAAAGAGCCATCGTCCATCTTCAGCTTCTGGTAGGCCGGTTTGTAGTCGCCAGGCACTGGCAACGAAGCGCGCAGCTTGCCATCGATTTTGGTGTCGCCAATGGGCGCCTTTTTGAACACATCGAAATAGCCGCCATTGATGTAGGCGGTATGCGCCCGCTCGTGGGTTCGTGCGATTAGCGTGATGTTTGACGGGGTGTTGTTGTACAGCGCCGTGGTGTCGCTTTTCTGCGCCGCGATCTTGCCCTTGTACCCGGAGCCGATCGACAGGTACGAAAGCCGCCGCGTCGGTGTGTGGAGATTCTTCAGGTCGAAGCCCATCCGCTGGAACAGCTCGGTCGAGGCCCTGATCCTTACCAGAATGATGCCCGGTACGACCTGCCTGACCGATACCGGCGTCCCCAGCTCGCGAGCATTCTGAATGGCGAACGCCCAGCGCTCCCGTGCCCGGCGTGAGTCCCGGCCATCGGGATCGATGCGGGTCAGCGGGTTGTTCCTGACCATGCGGAACAGGTTCAGCCCCTCCACCGCACCCGCCGGGTCCGCATTCAACCAGCGCTGCAACCAGGGCACGTAGTACCGCGCACCGTAGTAATACAGGCCGGTCGCATCACGCTCCTTGCCGCAATAGCGAATGGTCTTGTAGCCCGCCTCGACGTCACCCTGCCCGGCCAACCAGGCCGTCTCGCCAAACGGGTAATACCGCTCGTGGCTGATCAACGCCGCGCTCGCGTCCAGCTCCAGCGCGCTCGACCCCAGGTGATCGGTCAGGCCGTAGCGGTGCTGGTCCTGAGGCATGTCGTCCGGCTGCCCGGCCAGCCAGTGCAGCACCCGCACACCGCAGGTGCCAGCCTGCACGGCGATGACCTGAAAGCGCTCGCCAGTCGCCGCCCTGTCGTGAACTTCCAGGCTCGGCAGGTAACGCACCTCGCGGTGCAGGCTGCGGCCCGCCATTTGCACCCTGGACCCTTTGCGCACGCGCTGGCCGGCGGCATCGTAGTGGTAGTGCTCGGTGTCGTTGGCGGCACCGTCGCGGGTCACCGGATGGACCTCGCTCAACTGGCTGCGCACATCCCAGTGAAGCCGGCGACCCGGCTGCAGCTCCAGCAGGTTGCCGTTGGCATCGAAGCGCTGGAGAAAGTCGTCGTCGCCGGGAGGCTGTCCATCGATCATCTCCAGGCAGCGATTGCTGTGGCGGGCCGCCGTCAGGATCCGCCCGTGGGCCTGCGCGCCGACATGGATCAGTTCCAGCAGATTGCCGCCAGCATCGTAGCGATAGGTCTGCCGGTAGTTGGAACGGGCCTGTGGATCGTTGAGTGAGCCAGGCCCTCGGCTCGCCGCACCCGCTTCCCAGCCGGTCGCTTCGATCAGCTGATACAGGCTGTCGTAGCGGTAGTCGCAACGCGGTTCGATACGCTGGTTGGCGAAATGGCGCACGGGCTGGACACGGTCTTCCTGCGAGGTGAGATTGCCTGCCGGATCGTAGCTGTAGCGGAGGTCCTGAAGCGTTTCCCCGGTGTCGCGACAGGCCACCAGGCTGAGCAACTGACCGTCTTGCGCGCGGTAGGTCAGTCGGGTGGTCACGCCGTTGCCAAGGCGTTCTTCGAGCACCTTCCCCGAGGCGCTGTAGCGGGCATCGTTGAGCACCGTTCGCAGCGCCTGCCCTGCCACCTGCAAGCCAACCTGCCGCAACTCGCCGCTGAGGTTGAACGTGAAGCGCTGGCAGTGGCCACCGGCATCGACCAGTTCCAGCGCTTCACCCAGCGGGCCATGGCGCCAATCGGTCGAAGCGCCTTCGCCCGGCTCCAGCAAGGCATCGCGGGCGTCCACATCCTCGGGCCAGTCCGGCCACTCGCTCGAGGCCAGAAAGCGCCGGCGCTCGCGGCTCGCCTCGCCCGTCAGCGAGAACGCCGCCCCCAGGTGTGTGCCTGCGGGATCGTCATGCCGCAGCAGGCGTCCACAGCGGTTGTAGGCGGCGTGTTCGGCGCTGCCGTCGGCATAGGTAAGGCGTTCGCTGCACAACAAGGGCTGGCCCGCCAGTTGCTCGAACACCGCCACCGGACGCTGCAGTTCGTCGTAGGCCAGTACCCGCTGGCTGCCCCGTCCGTCCCACTGCCGCACGACCTGCCCCGCCTCGTTCGAGAGACTACGGCCCATGCCATCGTCCACCCCGTCGCTGGCCAGCACCTGCCCCGACAGCGAGTGAACGGCGGTCAGGTTCGCCGGCGCCTGGGGCAGCGCCCACAGCCGCGGATCGCGCTGCTCGACCTGCCGGCCACGGGCGTCGAAGCGGGTGTGGTGAACCCGCAACGCAGCCACGGTGCCGGGCGTGTCGCGGTGGTAGTCCAGCGCCCGCACGGCCAGGCCGCGAGGATCGACGACGGTGAGATGAGGGGTCTGCGCGTGCATGGTTCAGGCCTCGGCAACGAACCCTCACTCTACTGCCGACGGCGGCGGCCGGCACCTGACAAAAATATCAGGCAACCGGGATTTTTCAGGCGAGTGGCGTCGCTTGAAACCAGCAAACCTCCCCTGATCTCCGACTTTCTTGTAGGCAATTTCCCAAGCATACTCCCCAGCCCTGCCAGCTTGTTGCGCTCTGTGGAATCGCTGCCTAGGCTCACCGCGTCGTTGCCAAATCAGCGACCGGATTAGCAGTCCGACTCCAATACGAGAACCCATCAGCAACCTGTCATGGCGGCTGTGCGTGTGGGCACCTTCGGGTGCGCCGGGTTTTCCCAATGTCTCGGTCTGCTAACCCGCGTACAGCCGCCACCCTATCGTTTAGCAGCGAGAGGTAGTGGCTCCATGCACTCATTGGGAGCTACACCATGAAAAAGCTGGTCCCCGATCCCCCCTCATCGCCTCCATCCGCCCCGGCGTCACCCATGACGAGGCCATCCACAAAGCGATGGAGTTCATCAACAGCGCCCACAACAAAGCCTGGCTCCTGCCCCGGCAACCCATCCCCGAACACCAGGAGTTGCTCACCGCGTCCATGGTCGAGATGGAAATCGTCCGGGCCTACCTGAAGATCGCCCTGGCGGCGTCCACCACGGCGATGCCGATCTGAGCCAGCGCCGCAGGGTCATAGCCCCTGCGGCGTTTTGTGGCGTGGCCGACGATGGCTCAACGCCGGTGATGGCGGACACCAGTGCAATCACCGTCAGCAAATCGCGTTACGCGATTCGACCGCCGCTGCACTCATCTGGCTCGCCTTGCAAACGCGATGAAGTTAGCTACCGGTTTGGCATCCGGCTCCAGATACCCGCCTCGCGTCAAAATAGAGCCAGACCGGCTAACCACACCCAGCAAGCTTGAAGAACCACCGTCGAGGTTCACCGACTGACCTGGTGTCGGGTTCAAGCGGTCCAGACGCGCCAAGACCTGCGCCCACTCTGGCAAGGTGTAGCCTCCTGTCCCCTCACCACGCCCGATCGCCGGCCCCACCACCAGCCGGGTTCTGTTGGCACCGCCCTGGGCCCCCGCCAGACTGATCGCGGAGCGGACATTGGGTTGATCTGCATGGCTCAGCCAGCCGGGATGGTTGGTCTCCCTGGAAAAACGAAAGCGTGATTCCTCAAGCCTGTCGGAGGTAAAGACCGCACGACCGGACGAGGCCAATAGGGGAGCAGAATGAATGTAAGACTGATCTGACATCGTCACGCTGGTGTACCAGTCGTCATAGGCACTTGGTATTGGCAACGCATGTCCAGGGCCACCATCAATCTGGCTGGCTCCAATTGCACTGGCTGATGGCACGCTGGAGGAAACCATATTCCGGAAGTTGAAGAAGCTGCCATTGACGAACGCGGTGAAGTCCGTATTGGAGGTTTTCGCCAGAGTTGTGAGCGCACCACCCGATAATGTAGCTATCGAGACCTCGGTTCGGCCTCTGTCATTCGCCGCGATTTTGCCTCGGTAACCTTGATCCAGCGAAAGATAAGTCAGCATCCGCTCGCCTGAGAAACGTGCCCCTAACTGGAAACCCGCCGCCTCGAACAACTCAGGGCCGCCTCTGAGCCGAACGCGGACGATGCCTGGAGCCACACTGGCAATGCTCTTGTTGTAGGAGCGCAGTAAGGTTTGCCAACGCTCCTGGGTTTTCCTTGTTTCCAGCCCATTGGGGTCGAAGTTCGATATGGGGCTATTTTTCACCATCCGAAAGAGATTCAGCCCATCCGCCGCCCCCGCCGGATCCGGGTTCAGCCAGCGCTGCAACCACGGCATGTAATAGCGAGCGCCGTAGTAGTACAGGCCGGTCATATCGCGCTCCTTGCCCGAGTAGCGGACGGTCTTGTAGCTCGCCTCGATGTCGCTGCGCGCTGCCCACCAGGCCGTACTGCCGAACGGATGAAACACTTCGTGGCTGATCAGCGACGCACTCTGGTCCAGCTCCAGCGCATGGGAACTCAGGTGATCGGTCAGGCTGTAACGCTGCTGGTCCTGTGCGACTTCATCAGGGCGGCCGGCCAGCCAGTGGAGCACCCGCACCGAGCAGGTGCCGGCTTGAACGGTAACGGCCTGCAGGTGTTCGCCACTCGCCTGGTTCTCATGCACTTCCAGGCCAGACAGGTAACGCACTTCGCTGAGCAGGCTGCGGCCTGCGGCTTGTGTCGAACGGCGCTTGCGCACCCGCTGCCCGGCGGCATCGTAGTGGTAGCGCTCGGTGTCGCTACTAGTGTCCTTACGGCTCACGGGCTGCACGTCGCTCAGCTGGTTGCGCACATCCCAATGCAAGCGACTTCCAGGTTGCAGGGCCAGCAGGTTGCCGTTGGCGTCGAAGCGCTCGAGGAAATCCTCGTCGCTGGGCGGACGACCGTTGATATACGCCAGGCAGCGGTTGCTGTGGCGGGCAGCGCCCAGGCGCCGGCTGTGGGACTGCGCGCCGACGTGGGTCAGGTCCAGCAGGTTGCCACCCGCGTCGTAGCGGTACGTCTGACGGTAGTTGGAGCGCGCTTGCGGGTCGTTCAATGTGCCCGGTCCTTTGCTCGCTGCGCCGGCCTCCCAGCCGGTCGCCTCGATCAGTTGGTACAGGCTGTCGTAACGGTACTCGCAGCGTGGCTCGATACGCTGGTTGGCGAAGTGGCGCAGCGGTTGGGCGCGGTCCTCCAGCGAGATGACATTGCCGGCGGGATCGTAGTCGTAATGGATGTCCTGGAGTATGTCGCCACTCTTGCGCCGGGCACTGAGGCTGAGCATGCGACCATCTTCACCGCGATAGGTGCGCCGGGTGGTAACACCGTTGCCGAGGGTTTCTTCCAGCACCTGCGCCATGGCGTTGTAGCGGGCGTCTTCCAGCAAGGTTTTCACCGGCTGACCGGCCAGCTGCAAGCGCACCTGATGCAGCTCGCCGCTCAGGTTGGAGTGAAACGACTGGCGATGGCCGCCAGCGTCGGTCTGCTCCAGCGCCTGGCCCAGAGGGCCGTGCTGCCAGAGTGTGGTCGCGCCCTCGCCGGGCTCCAGCAGGGCATCACGGGCGTCGCTGTCAACGGGCCAGTCCGGCCAGTCGGTTGCCTCCAGAAAACGCCGCCGCTGGATGCTAGCCTCGCCCTTCAGGGAGAACGCCGAGTGCTCCAGCGAACCGGCCGGATCGTCATGACGGATCAGCCGCCCGCAGCGATTATGCTGGCTGTGTCCGACGCTGCCATCGGCGTAGGCCAGACGTTCGCTGCACTGCTCCGTCTGCTGTTCCAGCTGCTCGAATATCGCCAGCGGGCGCAGCAGTTCGTCGTACTCGACCCTGCGCTGGCTGCCCCGGCCATCCCACTGCCGAATCATTTGCCGCGCTTCGCCGGGCAGGCGGCGCTGCCAGCCGTTATCCACCCCGTCGGTGCCCAGCACCTGGCCCGACAGCGTATGGACCGTGGCCAGGTTCGCCGGCGCCTGTGGCAACACCCACAGCCGCGGATCACGCTGCTCGACCTGGCGGCCAAGGGCGTCGAAGCGGGTGTGGTGAATCCGCAGTTCCGCAGGTGTACCAGGAACAACACGGCAGTAATTCACCGAACGTACGGCCAGGCCGCGGGGGTCGCTGACAGTCAGATGTGGGGTATGGGCATGCATGGCTCGGGCCTCGTAAACGGCCCCTCACTCTAAGGCCGGCGGCGGCGACCAGCACCTGACAGAAATGACAGGCCACCCACCTTGCCGCTAGGATCAAGGAACCCTTTCACACCGGTATCCGTCATGTTCATCGGCATTCTGCTCATCCTGACCTGGCTGGTCCTGCTGCTGCGTTATCCGGCCAAGGCATTGCCCATTTCCCTCGCGGCGTTGCTCGGCCTGTCCATGGTCGGTCTCTGGGTGGTCTGGCTGGACAATCGTGAGGCTCGCCAACTGGCGCGCCTGGAACTGCGCCTGGACTACGCGCCGCAGGAATGCCCCGGCGGCCGGCCGCTGCGGGTGCGGATGAACAACGGCAACGACGTGCCACTGCTGGAACTGCGCTGGCGCGTCGCCGCCTATGCCCCGGGCGACGCGGTCAATCTGGCCGAGAACACCTACACCGCGCCCCGCTATCGCGGCCCCGGCGAACTCCAGGCCGGCGCCAGCTGGAGCGACTGTCTGCCCTTGCCGCCGCTGCGTCCCGGCTACCGCCCGCAAACCCTGGAATTCCGCGCCGAACACCTGCAAGGCAGCTTCGCCAACTAGCATTTTTGTCAGTATCGCAAAATGCCAGTAGCGGATTTAATGGAGCCTCCATACGCCACACCGGCAGGAGGTGCCCATGAGTGTCTGCCACCTGGAAGCGCTCACCTCACTCACCGAGGTTCTGGAAAGCGACGAACGTGCACGGCCAGGGATCATCCTGATCGGTTCGTCCAGTTGCCCGCCGTACGTTGACCTGCAACCGAGGATCGAGGCCCTGGCCCAGGCCATGCCGCAGTTCGCCTTCTACGACTTCACGGTGGATCACGGTGAACGGCAGATCCGCAACCCCGAGCTGGCAGAAGTCATCGCGCAGTGGCAGATCAATCCTCTGCTCTCGCAAGTACTGCTGCCCAGCACCGGCAAGCCCCAGACCATCAGCACCGACAAGGTGGAGAGGATCAGGAAAGCGTTGCACCGGCTCTACTAGCCGAAGCACCGTCCCTGCCCCGGCAGAGGGACACATCCCGTATGATCGCTCCTTCTTCCCTCTGTCGAAGGACCGCCTCATGCCCATCGCTCTCATCACCGGTTGCTCCAGTGGTATCGGTCGCGCCCTGGCCGACGCCTTTCGAAACGCGGGCTACGAAGTCTGGGCCACGGCGCGCAAGGCCGAGGATGTCGCGGCGCTGGGTGCCGCCGGCTTCCGGGCTCGCCAACTGGACGTAAACGACCCTCAGTCACTGCAGCGCCTGGGCGAAGAGATCGACTACGCACACGGCGGCCTCGATGTGCTAATCAACAACGCCGGCTACGGTGCCATGGGCCCGCTGCTCGATGGCGGGGTCGAGGCCATGCGCCGGCAATTCGAGACCAATGTGTTCGCCGTGGTAGGCGTGACCCGGGCGCTGTTCGGATTGCTGCGGCGCAACCGTGGGTTGGTGGTGAATATCGGCAGTGTGTCCGGGGTGCTGGTGACGCCGTTCGCCGGTGCCTATTGTGCGTCGAAGGCGGCGGTGCATGCCTTGAGCGATGCCTTGCGCCTGGAACTGTCGCCGTTCGGTATCCGCGTGATGGAAGTGCAGCCGGGGGCGATCCAGTCCAGCTTCGCCAGCAACGCCGGGCACGAAGCCGAGCAGTTGCTGACCCCGGAATCGGCCTGGTGGCCGATGCGCGAGAGCATTCGCGCACGGGCGCGGGCCTCGCAGGACAAACCGACGCCGGCCAGCGAATTTGCCAAGGGATTGCTCAAGGCGGCGAAGCAGAGCCCGACGCCGACGCTGGTGCGCCTGGGCAATGGCAGCCGGGCCCTGCCGCTGTTGGCGGGCCTCTTGCCGACGCGGTTGCTGGACAAGGTGCTGAAGAAGAAATTCGGGCTGGATCGGGTGTTGTAGGCCGACACACATGCCCGAGTTCGTTGCCTGGCACTCATCTCGTGGGAGCGGCTTCAGCCGCGATCGGCGGCGCAGCCGTCGTAGAGCCTGAGTCCGCGATTTTCCTGGAATACCGGGAATACAGGTTCTATGGCCGCTTCGCGCCCATTCGCGGCTGAAGCCGCTCCTACGAGGCTCGTGCCAGGCACAGGATCCGGGCACTTTGCCGCTCAGGCAATCGCCCGCACCACACCACCATCCACCCGCATCGCCGCGCCCGTGGTCGCACTGGCCTGACGCGACGACAGGTACACCACCAGGTTCGCCACTTCTTCCACCGTGGCCAGACGCTGGATGATCGAACTCGGCCGGTGTTCGGCAATGAAGCTGGCTTCCATTTCCTGCACCGACACGCCTTGCTCTTTCGCCATTTCGGCAAAGAAATCACCCACGCCTTCCGAGCGGGTAGGCCCCGGCAGTACGGCGTTGACCGTCACCCCGGTGCCGGCAAGGGTTTCTGCCAGTCCGCGGGAGATCGCCAGCAGCGCAGTCTTGGTGGTGCCGTAGTGGACCATTTCGGTAGGAATCTCCAGCGCCGACTCGCTGGACAGAAACAGCACCCGGCCCCAGTTGCGCTCGGCCATGGCCGGTGCGTAATGCCGCGACAGGCGCACCGCGCTCATCACGTTGACGTCGAAGAAGCGCTGCCAGTCGTCATCGCTGATCTCGAAGAAGCCCTTGGGCTCGAAGATGCCCAGGTTGTTGACCAGGATGTCGGTCTGCGGCACCTGCTCGAACAGAACACTGGCGCCCTCGACCGTACCGAGGTCGGCGGCCACACCGATGATCCGCGCCGCCGGCACCCGCTCGCGCACCTGCTTGAGGGCCTGGTCTACCCGCGCCTGGGTGCGGCCGTTGAGTACCACCTCGGCGCCCGCTTCAGCCAGGCCGATGGCGATGGCCAGGCCGATGCCGGCGGTGGAACCGCTGACGATGGCGCGTTTACCGTTCAGGGAAATATGCATTGGGGCCTCCGGGCTGATTGGAAATACCGTTGTTGTGGGCGCGCGCTCAAGTCGGCTGATCGAACGCCTGCCACCCTCCGCCCAGCGCCTTGTACAGCCCCACCAGGGCCTGTGACACCGCCGCCGAGCTGTCGATCCACTGTTCTTCACTGGCCAGCAGCGCGCCCTGCACGCTGAGGACGTTGAGGAAGTCCACCGCGCCTTCCACGTACTGGCGCTGGGCGGTTTCCAGGGCGACGCGGTTCTGCCGCACCGCCTCGGCCAGATGGTCGCGACGCAACTGACTGGCGTTGTACAGGCGTAGCACATCGTCGATTTCGTGCCAGGCACGCAGCACCACCTGGCGGTAATGCAGCGCCGCTTCCTGCTGCTGCGCCTCGCGCAGCTCCAGCACACCTTGCAGGCGACCGCCTTCGAAGATCGGCAGCGACACCTGCGGCCCGATGGCGAAGCGGCGCGAATCCCAGGCACCGAAATCACTCAGTTGCAGAGCCTGGAAGCCGACGTTGCCGGACAGGCGAATGCTCGGGTAGAAGTCCGCCTTGGCCACGCCGATGCTCGCGGTAGCCGCGTGCAGACGGGCCTCGGCCTGGCGGATGTCCGGACGGCGCTCGGCCAGTTCCGACGGCACGCCGATGGCGAAGCGTTGTTGCGGCGCCGGCAACTCACCGGCGTCCAGCAGCTCGGCCTGCAGCGTGCGCGGCGGCTCGCCGGCGAGCAGGCCGAGGGCGTTGATCAGGTCGGCCTGCCGGGCTTCGAGGGTCGGCAGCCGCGCTTCGATGGACGCCACCTGGGCGCTGGCCTGGGCCACGTCGAGACGAGTGGCAACCCCCTGGTCCTGACGATCGCGGGACAGCTTCAGGCTGTGCCGGGCCACCTCGAGGTTGTCGCGGGTGACGGCCAGGGTGTGCTGCACCGCACGCAACTGGATGTAGTCGCCCGCCGTCTCGGCCAGCAGCGCCAGCAGCACGCCACGGCGGTCGTTCTCGGCCACCTCCACGGTGGCATCGGCCGCTTCCACCTGGCGTCGCACACGGCCCCAGAGGTCGAGTTCCCAGCCCGCTACCAGATCGCCCTGCCACAGGTTGTAGGCGGCCTTGCCGGCATTGCCCGACGGGTCGCTCAGGCCTTCGGCGCTGTTGCGGGCACGGCTGTAGCCGGCGTTCAGGCCGAGCGACGGGGTTTCGTCGGCGGCGATGCTGCTGCGCTGGGCGCGGCTTTGCAGCAGGCGGGCGCTGGCCATGCGCAGGTCGAGATTGTTATCGGCGACCCGCTGGATCAGCGCGCTGAGGCGAGCATCGTGAAAGCTCTCCCACCAGCGCGGGTCCAGTGGCTCGGCCTGCGGCTGGCTGGCAGCGGCTTCGCCCTGCAACGGCGCCCAGTCCTGCGGTGCCTGGGCGTCGGGCCGGCGGAAGTCCGGGCCGAGAGTACAGCCGGCGAGCACCAGGCCGAGCAGCAGCGGGCTCAAGCGGAACAGGCTGTTCATCGTGCACTGACCTCCTTGCCGCTGAGGGTGTCGCCCTGGGTGTCGATGCTGGCTTCCACCGACATGCCCACCCGCAGACGCGCCAGCAACGGCTGGTCGGCCTCGAAGACGATCTTCACCGGGATCCGCTGCACCACCTTGGTGAAGTTGCCGGTGGCGTTGTCCGGTTTGACGGCGGCAAAGGTCACGCCGGTGGCCGGGGCGATGCTCTGCACATGGCCGCGCAAGGTTTCGCCGGAGAAGGTATCGACGCTGATGCTCACCGGCTGGCCGGGCTGCACATGGGTCAGCTGGGTTTCCTGGAAGTTGCCGACCACGTAGGCCTCGGTCAGCGGCACCACCGACAGCAGCCGCGCCCCCGGATTGACGTAGGCGCCGACCCGCAGCGCACGCTCGCCGACCATGCCGTCCACCGGCGCGACGATGCGGGTGTAGGACAGGTCCAGGTTGGCTTTTTCCACACCGGCTTCGGCGCGCTTGAGCTGGCCGTCGGCGCTGGCGACCTGGGCCTCGAGAATGTCCACCTGCTTGCGCGTCGCCAGCAGCGCGGCCTGGGCGTTGTTCTGCCGGGCACTGGCCTGGTCAACCCGGCTGCGTGCTTGCTGGGCGTTCTGCACGGTGCCGGCGCCCTGTTCGGCGAGACGGCTGTAGCGGGTCACTTCGTGGTTGGCGAAAGCGGTTTCGGCCTGGGCAGCCTTGAGCGCGGCCTCGGCCTGGGCGATCAACGCCGCCTGGCGTTCCAGCGTGGCGCGGGCATCGGCGCTCTGGGCACGCGCTACCAGCCGTTGCGCCTGGGCGGCGTCCAGCGCGGCCTGGTAGTCGCGGTCATCGAGGGTCGCCAGCAACTGCCCGGCCTTGACCTGCTGGTTGTCATCCACCAGCACCTCCTTGATGAAGCCGGCCACCTTCGGCGCGACCACGGTGTAGTCGGCGCTGACGTAGGCGTCATTGGTGCTCTGCCGGTGGTCGCTGCCCAAGAGGTGCGGACCGCCGATGGCAGCGAGGACGGCGATGGCGAGCACCGAGCCGATCAGGATGTTCTTGCGGGTGTTGGTCATGTTCGAAATTCTCTGGTTCATCCGGGCTCAGGCCACCGCACGCGGTGGATAGACCCGGGTAGGCACGAAAGGAATCAGGCAGATCAGGGCCACGGCGATGCAGGCCATGACCAGGTAGAGGTCGGCGGAGGTCAGCACCAGCGCCTGTTCATGGATTCGTCTGGCCAGGCTCGCGGCGCTGTCGTCAAGCAGGGGCGCATTGCCCAGGCTGTCGGTGAGGTGGGTGGAATGGAAATGCCGGCGCACGGTGCCCAGGGCATCCAGCAGGCCACTGGCGACCACCGCCGCAAGGCCCTTGACCGTGTTGAACCAGGCCGAGGCGAACGGGCCTTCCTGCGGGCTCATGCCGTTGGTGGACAGCATCAGCAGCGGCAGCACCGCCATTGGCTGGCCGAACACGTGGAGCAGTTGCAGCACGTAGAAGTTGTCGCGGATCCACTCGGAGGTCAGTTGCGTGCCACCGATACAGGCCAGCGCCAGCATCCCCAGACCGGTCGCCAACACCCAGCGGCAGTCCACTGCGCGGATGTTGCACAGCGCCGCCACCAGCGGCAGCGAGATCAGTTGCGGCATCGCCACCAGCAGCATCAGCGGGCTGGTCTGCGCCGGGCGATAGCCCTGGACCTGGGCCAGGTACGCCGACGGAATGCTGATGGCCGCCGACAGCACGATGAGCACGCCGGCCAGGGTCACCAGGGCGAAACTCAGGTTGCGCCGGCCGAGCATGCGCAACTGGAAGAACGGCAGCGGCTCGGACCATTCGTTGAACATGAACAGCACCAGCAACAGCAGGCCGCCGCCCAGCAGCCAGCAGATCAGCAGCGAATCGAACCAGCCCCAGCGGTCGCCCAGGCTCAGGCCCAGCACCAGCGAGCTTATGGCCGGCAGGCCGAGCAGGACGCCGCGCCAGTCGAGCTGGCGGAAGCGCTCCAGGCGCAGCGGGTCCTGCGGCAGGCCCCAGCCGACGCAGAACATCGCCAGCGCCGACGGCAGGATGATCTGCCAGAACGACCACTGCCAGCCGACGTACTCGGTCCACAGCCCGGCCAGCGGCGTACCCAGGTTGGGGCCGAAGGTGGCGGTCAGGGCGTAGCAGGCCAGGCCATAGACCTTGATGCCGGGCGGCAGGAAGCGCAGGGCCACGCTCATCAGCATCGGTGGCAACGCGCCGGAGGCCAGGCCTTGCAGCACCCGCAGCACCATCAGGCTGTGCAGGTCGGGGGCGTAGGGCTGGACCAGGCCGAGCACCGCGAACAGGCCGATGGCGCAGAGGGTGAAGCGGCGCAGGGAAAAGGTGGTCGCCAGCCACGGCGAGAAGGCCATGGCCGACACGGAGGCGGCGGCGTAGACCGCCACCAGCCAGGCACCTTCATCGGCGCCGATGGCCATGGCGCCGCGGATATCGGCCAGCGAGATCTTGGTGACCATCTCGTTGAGCCCGGCGCAGAGCACCGCCAGCAGCACGCCGAACAGCCCGATCACCACCCGCAGGCCGAAGGCCTGTTGCGCGGGCGCGGCGGCCGGCGGTGCGGCGGCGGCAGGCGCAGCAAGGGGCGCGATGAGGGACGTCATCAGTAGAAATCTCCAGCAACAATTTGACTGGAGAGAGTCTAAAAACCCTGAATGCTGACGAAAACTGACTTCTCGGCAGTTTACGATTGCGCCAGACGCAATCCGCAGGTCATGGATCGACGCTGCACCAGGTTTTCAGGGTCTGGCGCAGCCAGCGGTGGGCCGGATCGTTGTGAAAGCGCGGGTGCCAGGCCTGCATCACCGTGACCCGTTCCATGGGCAGCGGAATCTCGAACGAACGCAGCGGCAAACCGAGCCGGGCCACGCTGTTGAGGATATTGGCGGGCATCGGCAGGATCAGGTCCGACGCCGGCAGCGAGAACATCGCCGAGTGGAAACTCGGGGTAATCAGCGCCACCCGCCGCTGCACCTTGAAGTTGGCCAGTTCGACATCGATCGGCCCGTTGGCCCGCCCGCGCCGCGACACGCTGATCTGTGGATAGGCAGCGAAACGCTCGGGGGTGATCTCGTCGTCGAAGATCGGATGATCGCGCCGCGCCAGCCCGACGTAGATGGTGTGGAACAGGCTCTGCACCTTGATCTCCGGGCCCAGATCGATGCTGGAGCTGATGATCAGGTCGGTGCGGCCGTCACGCAGCACGATATCGTCGTCGCCCCCGCTTTCCGGCACGAAGCGCAGCACCGTGCGCGGTGCCTGCTCGTGCATCATGCGCAGCAACTGCGCGCCGTAGAGGGCGATGAACAGGTCATTGGTGCGAATGTTGAAGGCCCGGTCCAGGCTCGGCAGGTCCACCTCGTCGCCACCGCGGAACACCTGCCCGGCCTGTTCCACCAGGGTGCGCACCTGCTCCTGCAGGGCCAGTGCCCGTGGCGTCGGCACCAGGCCGCGACCGGCACGCACCAGGATCGGATCGCCGAGGGCTTCGCGGATGCGGCTGAGGGTGCGGCTCATGGCCGCCGGGCTGAGGTTCATGCGCTGGGCAGCACCGACCACGCTGCCTTCGTCGAGCAGGGCGTCGAGGGCGACGAGCAGGTTCATGTCCGGGAGTTGCATGGCCGGGCCTCTGTGAGACGTGATGAAAACGCGATCTTAGCAGCTTGATGGATTGCGTCTCGCGCAATGGTCCCGTGCGTGCCAGGCCATTTATCCGCAGCTTGCGATGGGCCGACAATGCCCTGTCTTCCGCCTTTGCAAGGATTCCCCATGCCCCGCCCGGTCCTGATCGCCATCGACGCTTCCCCTGCCTGAACCGGCCTGCTTGACCTTGCCCGGCGCTACTGCCGGCCGGAGCAGCATCGGCTGCATGTGCTGCTGGCCATCGACGCCACCTTCGCCGTGCACCCGCGTCCGGCGGCGTATACCCAGGGTGAGGAAGAGGAATACCCGGCGGCCTGTGAAGAACAGCACCTGGCCGAGCGGGCGGTAAACGAGGCACTGGTGGCGCTGCGGGACAGCGGGTTTGCCTGCGAGGGCAGCGTGGTGGCGGCCGAGCCGGTGGAGGCCATCGTCGGCAAGGCGCAGGCGCTGGACTGCGAGTTGATCGTCATGGGGCACCGGCATCTGTCGCGGTTGGGCAGGCTGCTGGATCCGTCGGTGAGCGCCAAGGTGATTGATCGGGTCGGGTGTCCTGTTCTGGTGGGTGCTGCCGGTTAAGCGGGTGCATGTCGATGGGGCTTCAGCGCCCTTGAGATCGAGCGCCGCCCGCGCGGCGCATCGCCGGCAACGCCGGCTCCCACAGTTTGTGGAGCTGTTTTGGCAACTCGAGTTCGAGTCGTACAAACAAGGCGCTCAACTATGGCCTCACAGACATAGGTACGTTGCAACCAATGTGGGAGCCGGCGTTGCCGGCGATGCGCCGCGCGGGCGGCGCTCGATCTCAAATGCCCCGCAAACCTCTCGGCCAGCCCCTGCCCGCTCTCCCGTCAGGGCTTGACCACCACCGTGCAAGTCGTACCCGCCGCCAGCAAATACCCTTCCGGCACTTCATCAATGTGAATCCGCACCGGCACCCGCTGGGCCAGCCGCACCCAGTTGAAGGTCGGGTTGACGTCGGCGATCAGTTCGCGGCTTTCCGGGTTGTCACGGTCGTAGATACCACGGGAAATGCTCTCCACATGGCCCTTGAGCACTTCGCCGCTCATCATCTGCAGCTCGGCCTCGGCGCCGACCTTTACATGGGGCAGCTTGGTCTCTTCGAAGAAGCCGTAGACCCAGAACGAATCACGGTCGACCACGGCCATCTTCGCCTCGCCGGTGCGGGCGTAGTCGCCACGATGGACGTTGAGGTTGGTGACGTAGCCATCGACCGTGGCCAGGATGGTGGTGCGCTTGAGGTCCAGTTGCGCCGCTGCCAGTGCCGCCTGGGCCTGCTGGTAATCCGCCAGGGCGGAGTTGGCGATGTTGCTGGCGTCGTCGCGGTTTTCTCTGGAGATCACCAGGTTGTCCATGTCGGCGCGGCGGCTGGCGTTGACCTTGCGCATTTCCCAGGTGGCCTTGCGCGAGGCCACCAGCGCCTCGGCCTGGCGCACCGCCACTTCGTAGTGTTCGGGGTCGATACGCAGCAGCACGTCGCCCTTCTTCACCAACTGGTTGTCCTTGACCGGCACGTCCACCACGTAGCCGGGCACGTCGGCGGCGACATTGATGATGTCGGCGCGCACCCGGCCGTCACGGGTCCAGGGCGTGGTCATGTAGCTCACCCAGAGCTGCCGGCCGATGGCCACGGCAGCCAGCAGCACGAGCAAGGTGGCGATCAGGCTGAAAAACTTCTTCATCGACGGGCTCTCAACGGTAAACGGTCAGCGCCATGGCGCCGAACAGGCAAATGAACAGGCACAGGCGCAACAACGCCGGGTGCCAGAAGAATCGGTAGCCATCGATGCTCGCGATAAAGCGGTCCAGCCCCCAGGCAAGGCCGGCGGCGAACAGGAACATCAGGGTCACGGTCGGCATGTACAGGCCATGGAAGGCGATTTCACGAAGCATGGGTCGGTCCTGGCGACGGGCCGAGTTCGGCCAGCGGCGATTGGGGGTCGAGCAGGGAGGTGCGGATGAAGTGCAGGTAGCTCTGCACCCGGCGCAGTGCCGAGGTGTCGAAGTGCCGGGCGAACGGTTCGTCGGTGGCCTGGACGCGGCTGATGGCGTGGTCCACGGCAATCAGCGCACGCTCGTGGTTGCTCGCCGTGGGCTGCAGGAACAGCCGCGCCAGCGCCCGGCCCATGACGCGGATCGCCTGGCGCCACGGCTGCGACTCGGCGTAGCTCGGGTGCACCGGCAGGATTGCCTGCTCCTTGCGCAGTTCGATGATGGCGTGGCCGACTTCCAGCACCACGAACATCCAGCGCAGCAGGCGGCTCTGTACCAGCGGCTGGCCCACCGCCAGGCCATAGGCCTGGTGCAGCAGGTCGCGGGTGCGGCTTTCGAAGCCCGAGCCGAGACCGCGCAGGCGGCCGCTGATGGCGAACAGCACCTGTTCGCGCAGGTCCTGCTCCAGGCGACTCCACAGCCAACGGCTGTTGGGCGGCAGGATGATCGCGCCGGCGGCGGCACACACCAGCATGCCGATGATCATGCCGATGTAGTCGTTGATGTAGGTGTAGGGGTTGTACACCGTCAGGTTGTTGGGCACCGAGCCGATGGCGAAGAACACCAGCAGGCCGATGCCGTAGCCCGCGTAGGCCGGGCGCGAGGCGAGGAAGGCGCCGAGCACGAACACCGGTGCCAGCACCACGCACAGCAGCGGGAAGCCGTCGATCCAGGGGAACACGAAGAAGGTTTCGAAGAAGCCGACGAAGGCGCCGAACAAAGTGCCGCAGGCCATCTGGAACGACATGCGCTTGGGGTTGGGCGAGGCCGCCGACAGGCCCACGGTGACGGTGGCGATCAGGGTCATCATGCCGCCGCTGGGCCAGTTGCTCATCAGCCAGTAGCTGCCCAGCAGCAACAGCACCGCCGCCGCCCGCACGCCCGCCGCCGCCGACACCAGCCAGTTGGTCTGGGCCACGTAGGGCTCGTCCCACTGCTCGCGCTCGTGGTTGTGGGCGGCCAGCGAGGCGTGGGTCTCGGCGTAGTTGTGCATGTCGTCGACGAAGCGGTACAGCAGTTCGTAGGCGGTGTGGAAGTCCAGCAGGTCGGACTCGCTCGGCCCGGTTTCCTCGTAGGCCGCCCGCAGGCTGCGCACCTGGGCCGGCAGGCCCTCTTTGTAGGCCGCAAGCTCAAGGGTCAGGCGCAGGGCATCGGCGTCGGTCAGGGCGCGACCGACGTAGGGGTCGAGCAGTTCGGCCAGGGTCTTGAGCCCCGGTTCGATGGCGCTGACGATCTGCAGCGGCCCACGCAGGCGCAGGCGCTCCAGCAACTGGTGCAGGGCATTGAAACGGGTGGTGATGGCCATGAACTCGCTGTTCATACGCACCAGCCGGCCGCTGCGCCGACGCATGTGCGGGTCTTCGAAGGTGGTGACGCTGCGCAGGCTTTCCAGGCCGACCGCCTCGGCGATGAAGCGCACGTTGCTGCTTTCCAGGCGGTCGCGCTGGCTGTCGCCGCGCAGCCCTTCCACCACCACGCCGGCAAACACGCCAAAGCGCTGGTACAGGGCGTTGCGCATGGCGGCGCTGGCCGACTGCGGCAGGATCGCGGCGCTGACCAGGGTCGAGATGAAGATGCCCAAGCCGATCTCCAGCACCCGCCACACCGCCGCCATGAAGGCTTGCTGCGGCTGGTCGAGAATCGGCAGGCCGATCATCGCCGCGGTGTAGCCGGCCAGGACGAAGCCGTAGGCGCGGAAGGTGCGGTAGCGCATGGCACCGGCCGAGCAGAGGCCGACCCACAGCGCCAGGCTCGGCAGGAACAGCTCGGTGTTCTGCGGGAAGATGGCGATCAGCGCCACCATCATCGCCGAGCCGGCCAGGGTGCCGAGCACCCGGTAGAAGCTCTTGGCGAACACATGCCCGCTCTGCGGCTGCATGACGATGAACACGGTGATCATCGCCGTGCGCGGCTGCGGCAGCTCCAGGCGCATCGCCAGCCACAGGGTGGCGAAGGCGGCGACCAGCACCTTGAAGATGTACACCCAGGTCACGCCATCGGTGCGCGCCCAGTGGAAGAACCCGCGGCGCCACTCCAGGGAGGCGAGCCAACGCAGCGGCAAGGTCAGGGCGCTCATTCTGCGTGATCGGCTTTATCGAAAATCGCCAGGGTGCGGGGTGTCGGTGGGGCGTCCTGCGTGCCAGCGTCGGGCACGTCGGCACCGGCGCCAAGGCCGCCGCCCAGGGCCGTGACCAGCCCGGCATGGGCGCTCAGGCGTGCGGCCTGGACCTGCTGCTGGATCATCTGCTGCTTGAACAGCAGGGTCTGGGCGTTGAGCACGTTGAGGTAATCGGTCAGGCCGCGCTGGAAGGCGATCATGGCGATGTCGTAGGTCTTCTGTGCCGAGGCCACGGATTCGGCGGCGAAATGCGCCTGTTCCTTCATCGACTCGCGGCGGATCAACTGGTCGGAGATGCCCTTGAGTGCGTCCACCACGGTCTGGTTGTAGCGTGCCACGGCGATGTCGTAGCCGGCCGAGGCCACGCCCAGCTGCGAGCGCAGGCGACCGCCATCGAAGATCGGCAGGCTGATGGCCGGGCCGACGTTGTAGTTGAACTTGCGCCCGGTGAGGAATTCCAGCGGGCCGCCGCCCGTGGCCATGAAGCCGAGGCCGCCCACCAGATCGACGTTGGGGAAGAAACCGGCATGGGCGACGTCGATGCCGCGGGCCTGGGCCGCTACCTGCCAGCGGCTGGCGACCACGTCGGGCCGCTGCCCCACCAGTTCGGCGGGCAGCGCCGACGGTAGCTTCAACGGCGCGGCGAGGGACAGTTGCGGACGCTGGAGCTGCGCGCCCTCCCCCGGGCCTTTGCCGGCCAGGGCCGCCAACTGGTTGCGGGCCAGGGCGATCTCTTCGTTGAGGGCGTCGAGCTGGCGGTGGGTTTCCGGCAGCGGGGTCTGCGCCTGGCTGACTTCGAAATGGGTGCCGATGCCGCCGGCCAGACGCCGTTCGGCCAGGGCCAGGATCTGCTCCTGTTGGGCCAGTTCGGCCTTGACCACATCGCGCTGGGCAAACTGCAGCGACAGCTCGATGTAGACGCGCACCACGTTGTTCTGCAGTTCGAGCTGCGCCTGGCGGGCCTGGGCCACGCTCAGATGAGCCATGTCCACGGCCTGCTCGCTGGCGTTGCGCTCGCGGCCCCAGAGGTCGAGGGCGTAGCTGAAGCCGAGGGCGGCGTTGTTGTCCCAGGTGTTGGCGCCGGACAGCGCGCCGGGGCCGTAGAACTGGTCTTCCGGCCAGTTGTGGCGCTTGAGGGTGGCGTCGCCATTGAC
Source organism: Pseudomonas sp. TUM25319 (assembly GCF_056388475.1). Lineage (NCBI taxonomy): Bacteria > Pseudomonadati > Pseudomonadota > Gammaproteobacteria > Pseudomonadales > Pseudomonadaceae > Pseudomonas > Pseudomonas sp. TUM25319. The sequence continues at coordinate 5,960,528 of NZ_CM150751.1, forward strand.
CTGGAGCTTTTCCGCCGACTCGACCACGCCGGCCATGGCCTTGGCTTCGCGCACGCGTGCGGCGGCCATGGCCAGGGTCGGGCTGCCGGCGACGGCCAGGGCGACCCAGCGGTCCAGTTGCGGGTCGCCATAGGCGCGCCACCATTGCTGGTCGGGCCAGTGGGCATCGCGGGCGGCCTCGGCGATCGCCGCGTCGGGGGTCAGGGAATTGGCTTGCAGCGTCTTGCTTTGCGGGGCAATGCCCCAGGTTCCGATACAGCCGCTCAAGGTCAAGCTAAAGGCACAGACACTGAGCGCATTCAGCGCTCTGATGATGCGACGCGGCACAGCGGCGAGTTCCCGACGTAGAGGTGGAGGAGGCCGGGCAATTCTAGGGGGCCGCCGCGGTGGCGATAAGCGTGCTTTCCTGCGAATCTTTGTTACCGAATTGGCGATAATCCGGCTTTAGTCGGAAGACCGGCCCGGTTACTTCATGTCACAATTCTGTCGTCTTCTTTGAGAGCGCCCCATGGACACCCTGCAAAACATGCGTGCTTTCAGCTGTGTCGCGCAAGTCGGCAGTTTCACCGCCGCTGCCGTGCAGCTGGATACGACCACCGCGAACGTCTCGCGGGCGGTTTCCAACCTGGAAGCACACCTGCAAACCCGCCTGCTCAACCGCACCACCCGACGTATCGCCCTGACCGAGGCCGGCAAGCGCTACCTGATGCGTTGCGAGCAGATCCTCACCTATGTCGAGGAAGCCGAGGCCGAGGCCAGCGACGCCCATGCCCGCCCGGCCGGGCAACTGAAAGTGCATTCGATGACCGGCGTCGGCCAGCATTTCGTCATCGACGCCATCGCCCGCTACCGCCAGACCCACCCGGACGTCACCTTTGACCTGACCATGGCCAACCGCGTGCCAGACCTGCTGGACGAGGGTTACGACGTGTCCATCGTGCTCGCCAGCGAGCTGCCGGACTCCGGTTTCGTCTCCCAGCGTCTGGGCATCACCTACAGCATCGTCTGCGCCTCGCCCGAATACGTGGCGCTGCACGGCATCGCGCAGAAGCCGTCGGACCTGCTCAAGCACGCCTGCCTGCGCATGGTCAGCCCGGTGATTCCGCTGGAGAAATGGCTGTTCGACGGCCCGGAAGGCCAGGAAGTGGTGAACATCACCCAGGCGCCGTTCCAGGTGAACTCCGCCGATGCGATGAAGGCGGCGATCCGCAGTGGCATGGGCGTCGGCGTGCTGCCGATCTATTCGGCCATCGACGGCCTGCGCGACGGCACCCTGGTGCGGGTGATGCCGGAGTACCGCCTGCAGGAGCTGAACCTGTACGCGATCTACCCGTCGCGGCAGTACCTCGACGCCAAGATCAAGACCTGGGTCGAGTACCTGCGCAACTCCCTGCCGGAGATCCTCGCCGCCCACGAGGCCGACCTGAAGACCCACGAGTTGCGCGTGGCCACCTGAAATCTTGCTGCACAGGGGCGGCGGGGAATGATAGCGTGCTACCCATTCTCCCCCGCCCGCAGAGATTTCGCCGATGAAAAAGACCGTCCTTGCCTTCAGTCGCATTACCGCGCCGATGGTCGAACGCCTGTCGCAAGACTTCAATGTGATCGTCCCCAACCCGAAACTGGGCGACATCGCCGCCCAGTTCAACGAAGCCCTGCCCGAGGTCCACGGCCTGATCGGCGCCGGCCGCAAGCTGGGCCAGGCGCAACTGGAGCACGCGGCGAAGCTGGAAGTGGTGTCCAGCGTGTCGGTGGGCTACGACAACTATGACGTGGCCTACCTCACCGAGCGCGGCATCGCCCTGACCAACACCCCTGACGTGCTCACCGAAAGCACCGCCGACCTGGGCTTTGCCCTGATCATGAGCGCTGCCCGCCGCACCGCCGAGCTGGACGCCTGGACCAAGGCCGGCCAGTGGCAGGCCACCGTCGGCCCGGCGCACTTCGGCAGCGACGTGTTCGGCAAGACCCTGGGCATCGTTGGCCTGGGCAATATCGGCGCGGCCATCGCCCGGCGCGGACACCTGGGCTTCAACATGCCGGTGATCTACAGCGGCAACAGCCGCAAGCCAGCGCTGGAACAGGAACTGGGCGCGCGTTATGTGAGCCTGGAGCAACTGCTGGGAGAAGCCGACTTCGTCTGCCTGGTGGTGCCGCTCAGCGAAAAGACCCACCACCTGATCGGTGCCGAGCAGTTGAAGCAGATGAAGCGCAGTGCGTTCCTGATCAACATCTCCCGCGGTCCGGTGGTGGATGAAGCGGCGCTGGTGGACGCGCTGAAAGACGGCACGATTCGCGGTGCCGGGCTGGATGTGTACGAGAAAGAGCCGCTGAGCGAGTCGCCGCTGTTCGCGTTGAGCAATGCGGTGACCCTGCCCCACGTCGGTTCGGCGACTGCCGAGACCCGCGAGGCCATGGCCAACCGGGCGATCGACAACCTGCGGGCGGCGCTGCTGGGTGAGCGGCCGCGGGATTTGGTGAATCCGCAGGTCTGGAAGTAGTTTTCACGGGGGCCGCTTTGCGGCCCCAGACTCAACTACCTCAACACCACCTCAGCGTTCACCCGTTTGGCTCGCGCCTTCCTGAACACCAGCACATTCCCCGCCATCACCAGCACCAGCCCCATCAGCGCCGGCGCTGTCCACTGATACCCCTCCACCACCGCCGACACATTCAGCGCCACCAGCGGGAACAGCACGGTGCAATACGCCGCCCGCTCCGGCCCCATCCGCCCGACCAGCGTCAGGTAGGCGGTGAAGCCGATCACCGACCCCGGAATCACCAGGTACAACAGCGAACCGATGTACTGCACGCTCCAGTCCATGGCGAACGGAATCCCGCTGACCAGGCAGTAGCCCGCCAGCATCCCCGCACCATAGAGCATGCCCCAGGCATTGGTGGTCATCGGCCGCAGGCCGGCTTTCTGCTGCACGCTGGAGAGCATGTTGCCGGCGGAGAAACACAGGGTGCCGGCCAGCGCCAGGCCAAGACCCATCAGGGTTTCATGGCTGGCAGCCTGCCCGGCCAGCTCGGGCCAGAACAGCAGCCCCAGGCCGCACAACCCCAGCGCACCGCCGAGCAACACATTGGCGGCGATCTTCTGGCCGAAGAACATCCGCGCATTCAGGGCGTTCCACAGGGTGGCAGTGGAGAACACCACGGCAATCAGCCCGGTGGTCACCCACTGGCTGGCAGTCAGGAAGCACATGAAGTTGACGCAGAACAGGCACAGGCCCTGGGCCAGGCACACCAGATGCCCGCGCCGGTTCATCGGTTGCAGCTTGCGGGTGAGCAGCAGGATGGCGAACAGCACCAGCCCCGCCAGGGCAAAGCGCCAGACGATGGAAACCGGAATGGCGACCACGCCCAGTTGCAGTTTCAGGGCGATCCAGGTGGTGCCCCAGATCAGGACGGTGAGCAGGTACAGCGACAGGTTCATGGCAAGCCTCCCAAGGTGGCCGCCAGTGTCCGGCGCAGCTTGGTCGGTGCGCTTGCATAAACTTGCGCTTTTGTCGCCGCGCCCGCTGTCAGACCAATCCCACAGGCGTAGGATGGCCTCGGAGGTAGCCACCATGACCGCGCTCGATCAGCTACAAGTGTTCAAAGCCCTGCACGACTCGCCCCACGCCCGCCTGGAACACAGCGTGCAGCTCGGCGAGGGCATGGCTGCGGCGCTCTGGAGCAACCGCGACGATGCCCGGGACTACGACGCGCCGAGCCACCACACGCTGTCGTGCTACATCGCCGACGGCACCGGCACCCACCGCCGCGAACGCCCGGACCACAAGGGTGCGCCCGACAAGCTGTGCGTCATCCCCGCGGGCAGCCCGTCGAACTGGGTGATCAACGGCTGCATCCGCCTCGCGCACCTGTACATCAGCGAAGAGCAGTTCGCCCTGGGTTGCGTCACCCTGCTCGACCGGGAGCCGCGGGAATTGCAACTGCGCGAAGCGACCTTCCTCGACGACCCGCGCCAGGCGTTGCGCTTTCGCCAGCTTATCGGCATGAACTGGGACGAGCCCGGCGAACGCCTGCTGACCAGCAGCCTGGCCCACGAGATTCTCAGCCACGCGATCCTCAGCGAGGTCGGGCTGCGTGAGGGGTTGCGCCTCAAGGGCGGGCTGGCGGCGCACCAGCGGCGGCAACTGGCGGAGTACATCGACAACCATCTGGACCAGTCCATTGGCCTGGGCGAGCTGGCGGGGTTGTGCAGCCTGTCCGAATACCACTTTGCGCGGATGTTCCGCGAAAGCTTCGGCCTGCCGCCGCACCAGTACGTGCTGGCGCGGCGGTTGGCCAAGGCGCGGCAGTTGCTGGTCGGCGGCGACCTGCCGCTGGGCGAGGTGGCGCTTGCGTGCGGCTTTGCCAGTGCCAGCCATTTCAGCAACCGCTTCCGCCAGGCGCTGGGGGCGACGCCGGGGGCGTATCGGCAGGCGCTGCGCGGCTGAGCCGGCATCGCTCCTCACAGGCGGGCAGAAATCCATGTAGGAAACCTGAGTCCGCGCTGCATCTGACAGAACCGGGACTCAGGACTTACGACGGCTGCGCCGCCGATCGCGGATGAATCCGTTCCTACCTGGCGAATCAGAACTCCATCACAGGCAGGCAGAAATCCGTGTAGGAGTGGCTTCAGCCACGATTGGGCGCGAAGCGGCCATGAAACCTGAGTCCGCGCTGCATCTGGCAGAACCGGAACTCAGGACTTACGACGGCTGCGCCGCCGATCGCGGATGAATCCGCTCCTACCTGGCGAATCAGACTCCAACGTGCTCGACAGGCTCACAGGCAGGCAGAAATCCGTGTAGGAGTGGCTTCAGCCACGATTGGGCGCGAAGCGGCCATGAAACCTGAGTCCGCGCTGCATCTGGCAGAACCGGAACTCAGGACTTACGACGGCTGCGCCGCCGATCGCGGATGAATCCGTTCCTGCCTGGCGAATCAGAACTCCAGCGTGCTCGACAGGCTCACCTGCCGCGAATCCCCCATCGCCACGAAGTAACGGTTCACCGCCGAGGTGTAGTAGGTGCTGTCGAACAGGTTCTTCACGTTGAGCTGAAAACGCACCTTGTGCTCGTCCAGCCGGGTCTCGTAGCTAGCGAAGGCATCGGCGACGGTATACGCCGGCAGGTCGAAGCTGTTGGGCGCATCGCCCGCCCGCTCGCCCACATAGCGCGCTCCGGCGCCGACGCGCAGGCGGTCGCCGCCGAACACCGTGCCGAAGTCGTACACCGCCGACAGCGAGCCACTGTGCTTCGCCACATTCTGCAGGCGGTTGCCTTTGTAGTCCGGGTCCTTGGTCACCTCGGCATCGGTAAAGGCGTAGCTGCCAATCAGGTTCCAGCGCTCGCTCAACTGGCCGCTGACGTCCACTTCCACCCCGCGGGACTTCACTTCGCCGGCGGCGCTGTAGACGGTGTCGCCATTGCTGGCCAGAGTCGACACCAGCACGTTGCGCTTGGTGATATCGAACAGCGCCACGGTGGCACTGAGGCTGTCCGGCAGGTCGAGCTTGGCCCCGATCTCCCAGGACTTGCCCTCCTCCGGCGCGATGGCCGAGTCCAGCACCAGGCCGCCGGTCAACGGGGCGATGCTGGAGTTGGGTTTGAACGATTCGCTGTAGCTGCCGTAGAACGACAGCGTGTCATCGACCTGGTAGACCACGCCGGCATGAGGCGTCCAGGCCTGGTCGTTGTTGTCGGTGTTGGCCTTGAACGGACGGCCGCGGCCGGCGTACTGGTCGTAGGTCTGCCAGCGCGCGCCGGCCACCAGGATCCAGTGGTCTTCCAGGTGCAGCGAGTCCTGGAAGAACAGCGAGTCGTTGCGCAGCTTGTCGGTCTGGGCGCTGTCGCTGGCGCGCACGGTGGTGCCTTCGACTTCACGGCCATACACCGGGTTGACGTAGCTGAAGGTGCTGCGGCTGGTCTGGCGGATCAGGTCGGAGCGGTAGACCTTGCGGTACTCGCTGTCGATGCCGAACAGCAGGTCGTTGCGAAAGCCGGCGATATCCACCTTGCCGTCGAAGCTGAGGGTGGCGAAGCGGTCGGTGCTGATGGCGCCGTGGGTGCCGTCGATGCTGCGGGTCAGGGTGCCGCGGGCCGCGTTGACGCCGGTGACGCGGACCTGGCTGGCGTCGTAGGTTTCGCGGTTGAAGCTGTAGCCCAGGTGGGCTTTCCAGTCATCGGAGAACTGGTGGTCGATCTCCAGGCGGTACAGGTCCGAACGCCCTTCCATGTCGTTGAACGGCTCGTCCAGGCGCCGGTCGCGGGGGATGCTCAGCGGGTGGTTGGTGTTGGGGTCGATGGCCGTGCCACGGTCGAACGGGTAGAGAAACTCGCGGTGCTCGTAGGCCAGTTGTACCTGGGTGTTCTCGCCGTACCAGGCCAGCGACGGCGCCACCAGCGATTCGCGGTGGGTGCCGAAGTTGCGCCAGTAGTCTTCGTCTTCATGGTCCAGCACCAGCCGGTAGGCCAGGCCGCTGTCACCGATCGCGCCGGTACTGTCGAGGCCGCCTCCGCTGCCGTTCTTGCCTTCGCCGTAGGTCGAGCCGCGCAGGTTGATGGCGTTATAGCTCTGCAGTTGCGGACGTTTGCTGACCACGTTGATCACCCCGCCCGGATCCTGGATGCCGTACAGCAGCGAGGCCGGGCCCTTGAGCACTTCGACCCGCTCGGTGGTGGCGTTGAGGCTGCGGCCCTGCACGATGGGCATGCCGTCGCGCATGATCGAGCCGTCGCGGTTGTCACCAAAACCGCGCTTCATCACGGTGTCGGACGTGCCGCCAAAGTTGTTGCCCTGGGTGATGCCGCTGACGTTGTACAGGGCATCGTCGAGGTTGCGCGGGGTCTGGTCCTTGAGCACCTGCTCCGGCACCACGGCGATGGCGTGGGGGATCTCCATGCTCGACGCAGAGCCGCGCATGATCGAACTGGTTTCCGGCTGACGGTAGCTGCCCACGCCATCGCGCTGCGAGGACACGTTGGTGGTGTCCAGGTTGAGGGCGCCGTCATCGCGCGGCAGGGGTTCGAGGGTCAGGGTGCGGGCGTCGATGCGCCGGAAGCTGTAGCCGGAGTTGCCCAGCAGGCGCTGCAAGGCCTGCTCGGCGCTGAGGCGACCATTCAGGGCCGGCGCCTGCTGGTCGGGCAGCTCGACGGTGTAGACCACGCTCAGGCCGGTGACCCGGCTGAAATCGCTCAGGGCCTGGGGCAGCGGTTTGCCGGGCTGGGTGAACTCGAAGACCTGCTCGACCTGCTCGGCGGCGAACGCCGGCAGCGCGCTGGCAACCATCGCCCCCGCCGCCATCCCGATAGAAATGCTGTGAACCACCGCCGCCCTTGCGCTGAACTTCATGCCGATGAACCTGTGAGAGAACTGTCATGTATGCGAATCAATCGCACTTCCACTCTCTACACGGACGCCATCGCGGGATACCTCACCCGAAACCGAAAATATTTTTCAACGCAGCAAGGTCATCCGTCCGAGCAGGGTGTGGCGCTTGAATCCGGCCACCGCGCCAAGGGCGTCAAGGGCCGCCAGCGGGTCGTTGCTGGGAAAGCTGCCGCTGACCTTGCGCGCACCTAGGTCGTCGTCGAGCAGCATGATCCGCCCCGGGTAATAGCGGGCCAGATCGTCCACCACCTGGCTCAGCGGCGCCTGGTAGTAATTCAGCCAGCCCTGGCGCCAGGCCAGGCGGCTTTCGCTGTCGACGGCGTGGACCGTCCCTGCGCTGCCGTCGTGATAATCCACCTGCTGGCTGGCGCCGAGGACTTGCTGCGGCTGGCCGTCGGCGGCCGTCACCCCGACCCGCCCGGACAGCACCGTGACCTCGGCGCCCTGGGGCTGGCGACGCACTTCGAACTGGGTGCCCAGTACCTCGGTGCGCCCGCCGTCGGCCTCGACGATGAAGGGCTCGCCCGTGTGGCTGACCTGGAAGAACACCGCGCCGCGATGCAACGCGATACGCCGCTGGCCGTCGCTGAAATCGACATCGAGGGCGGTGTCGGCATCCAGCACCAGTTGCGAGTGGTCGGCCAGGGTCACCGTGCGGATCTGCCCGACCGGCGCCACGTAGTCCGCGCCCAGATCGCGCAGCCAGTCGCCCGGATGCCAGCCGGCGCCGACGCCGAGCAGCAACAGCACCGAGGCGGCCACGGCCAGGCCGCCGGCCCGCTTGCCGGCGCGCTGCCAGGAAGACACCGCCGGGCGATCCATGGCCCGCAGATACGCCTGCAGGGCGTCGTCTTCTTCCTGCGCCAGCCGGGCCGCCGGCGCTTCGCTGCGTTGCCACAGCGCTTGCGCCTCGCGATAGGCCTGGCCATGGGCCGGATCGGCCAGCAGCCAGCACTTGAACGCTGCACCTTCGGCCAGCGCCGGCTGCCCGCTGATGCGGGTCAGCCAGTCGAGGGCCGTCTGCTGCTGTTCGGTCGAAGGTGAGGCGTTCATCGCGGCGCGCTTCCTGGCTTGCGGGGCATGTCGGGCTCTGCGGCGATACTCGCCTTGCAGGCCTCGAGGGCGCGCATCATATGTTTTTCCACCGCACTTTGGGAAAGCTGCATGACCTTGGCGATCTCGCCGTAGGTGCGCCCATGGATGCGGTTGAGCAAGAAGATGTGCCGGGTACGCTCGGGCAACTCGCGCAGCGCCGCCTCGATGCGGCGCAGGTCGCTGTCGGCTTCGAGTGCGGCCTGGGGCTCGCTTTCCAGCGATTGCTGCAGCGGCTCGGGCAGGTTGTCGTTGACCCGCTCGCGGGCGCCTTCGCTGCGCAAATGGTCGATGGCGATATTGCCGGCGCAGCGCATCAGGTAGGTGTCGAGGGACTCCACGTCGCCCTGCGGCCGGCGCCAGAAGCGCAGGAACAGCTCCTGCACCAGGTCGGCCGCCGTAGCGCGGCAGCCAACCCGCCGGCTGACCAGGCTTTCCATGCGCGCGCGCTGGGCCAGGAACACCTGCAGGAAGCGGGCGCGGGCCGGGGCATCGGCGGGCGGCAGGTCGAGGGGTTCATTCATCGCGTCAGATCAGTCCCAGCGCGCTGAACGGCGCCATCACCAGGCTGACCAGCGCCAGGCCGAGCAGCCAGCGCGGCCGGTACGGCAAGGCGAACACCCACAGGCACAGCCCGCCCATCAGCACACCGAACAGCTCCACCAGGCCCATGGCCCAACCGCTGTGCTTCACCGCCGCCACCAGAGCCAGGGCCAGCAGCAGCCAGCCGACGATGCGCAGGCCGAGCAGATGCTCGGCGGCGGGTTTGCGCCCGAGCAGGTCACTGAAGTGTTTTTCCATCGCCAGGCACAGCGCCGCCGATCCGGCGAAGGCGAACAGGGCAATCGCCAGCATCAGTTGACCTCCGCTTCGAGCCTGGCCGCAGGCGCGGCCTTCGCCGCCTTGGGCGCACGCTTTGGCGCCTGCACCGGCGGGCGCAGCATCTTGCCGGCAGCCCAGGCCAGGAACAGGCCGCAGCCCAGGGCGGTGAGGTCGAAGCCGGCCATGGCCCAGTCACCGGCCGCCACGGAATGGTCGAGACCGGCCCCGGTGGTCAGGGCGTTGAGCAGCGGCAGGCCGGCGCAGGCCACGGCAGCCAGCGCCAGTTGCTCGCCCCAGGCCTTGCGACCGGGACGCAACAGGGCGTGAACCAGCGCCAGCAGCCAGACCCCGAAGAAGGCGTTGATCTCCCAGTCGGCACGCCCCGTCAGCGCCACCGGCAACAAACGGTTGGCCCAGAAGAACGCGGCGATGCCGAGGATCAGCCCGCTCATGCTGGCGATGTTCAGCACTTCCACCAGGCGCAATTCGAACGGTTGCACACCGCTCTTGGCGTGCTTGAGCTGGCGCTTGCCCAGCCACATGACCAGGCCGGTGCCGATCACCGCGGTGCCGGCCAGCCCGAAGAAGAAGTACAGCCAGCGCAGCAGCGGCCCGGCGAACTCGCCCATGTGCAAGCCATAGAAACCGCCGGCGATGGTGCTGGCGACGGACTCGGGCTGGGCGTTCCAGGCCAGGTCGCCGTCGGCAGCCTTGAAGCGCCAGCCGCTGCCGCGCTGCACGGCGATCCGGTCGGTACTGCGCGGGATCAGGCGCACTTCGGCATTGCGGTCGCCCGGTTGCTGGATGTCGATCCAGGTGACCTGGGTGCCGGGCGCCTGCTCCTGCACCCTGGCGTACAGGCTGGTGAGCGGCGGCAGGGGCAGGGCCTGGCCGGAGCGCTCGACGTTCTGCCGCGGGCCGAAGACATCGTTGAAGAAGCCCTGGGTGTCGTTGCCGTAACTGGCGAGGATGCCCGCCGGCATGACCATGTACATGAAGATCACCAGGCTGCTGTAGCTGATCATCAGGTGGAACGGCAGCACCAGCACGCCGATGGCGTTGTGGCCGTCGAGCCAGGAGCGCTGGCCCTTGCCGGGGCGGAAAGTGAAGAACTCCTTGAAGATCTTCTTGTGGGTGATGATCCCGCTCACCAGCCCCACCAGCATCATCAGCGCAGCGAAGGTGGCCAGCCAGCGGCCCCACGGATACGGCATCTCCAGTTCGAAGTGGAAGCGGTAGAAGAACGAGCCGCCGCGGCTTTCACGCGGGGTGATCTCGGTGCCGGTGCCGGTGGCGGGGTCGAGGGTCTTCTCGACGGTATCGCGGCGCCCTGCCCCGGCGGCGCGCCAGCCCACGTTCAGCGCCGGCTCGCGGGCACCGGGCAACTGGATGAACCAGCCGGCGGCATCGGCCGGGGCATGGCGCTGCAGGTAGTCCTGGGCCATGGCCAGGCTGGCCGTGCTGTCCTGGGCGCGCACCGGCACTTCCGGCTGGCTCCAGTGGCTGATCTCGTAGCGGAAATACGACAGGGTGCCGGTGAGGAAGATCGCGAACAGCAGCCAGCCGAAGATCAGCCCGGCCCAGGTGTGCAGCCAGGCCATCGCCTGGCGGAAGCCTTCTTTCATGAGTGGTTCACCCACCAGGTCAGTCCGTTGATGATCGCCAGCACGGCGCTAGGCGCCATGACCCCGAACCAGGCCAGCCAGGCGTTGCGCGCCGCGAACACCCAGATGAATGCCCCGAGGTAGAGCAGGAACGACAGCATGGTGCCGCTGAGCACCGCATCGACCCGACTCATGGGCAGCAGCAGGCTCAGGCACATGCTGGTCATCGCCGCCAGCAGGTAGCCGCCCAGCAGCGCCGCCAGGCAGCGGGAGGTCACGGCAAGGCGATAGCTCAGGGGCAGGCCGGCGGCTTTGCTTTTCATCGGGGGCGGGTCCGGGCAGGAAAGGCGGCTAATATAAATGATAAGGATTCTCACAATCAAAGCCCGTCTAACAGACCGCCAGTCAATGTCCGATTGCCGAAGGTCGGTTTTCGCCCATACAATGCGAACAATTCTTATTCTGTTGCGCATCCCGGCGCCGGAGTGTCCACGGTGCCCAGTGCTCCTACCGCCCTGTCTTCTTCGGTCGAAGGTCTCTACCACGATCACCACCATTGGCTGACCGGCTGGTTACGGCGGCGTCTTGGCTGCCCCGACGGTGCTGCAGACCTGGCCCAGGACACCTTCATGCGCCTGCTACAGGCCCGCGAAGCGCCGGCACCCGACGAGCCACGGGCCTTCCTCACCACCGTGGCCAAACGCGTGCTGTTCAACCACTACCGCCGCCAGGAACTGGAGCGCGCCTATTTGCAGGCGTTGGCGCAGTTGCCGGAAGAGGTGGCGCCCTCGGAAGAGCACCGGGCGATCATCTTCGACACCCTGCTGGAACTGGACCGCCTGCTCGACGGCCTGCCGCTGCAGGTCAAGCGCGCCTTCTTGCTGGCCCAGGTCGATGGCCTGACCTACAACGAAATCGCCGCGCAACTGGGCATTTCCCTGGCCACGGTCAAACGCCATCTGAACAAGGCCGCCATGCGCTGCTACTTCGCCCTGTGAACACCTCCAATCCCGCGTTTTCCCATCAGGTGGCCGAACAGGCCGTGCACTGGCTGATCGAGCTCCAGGGCGGCACGCTGGACCACCGTCAGCAACGGGCCATGGAGCGCTGGTTGCAGGCCAGCGAAGAGCATCGCCAGGCCTGGGCGCATATCCAGCGGGTCAACCAGCGCCTGAGCGGGCTGTCGTCGCCGCTGGCCCACGCCACCTTGCAGGCGCCGGCGTCTGCGGGTCGTCGCCGGGCGCTGAAGATGCTCCTGCTGCTGGGCGCCGGCAGTGTTGCCGGGCTCGGCTTGCAGGGCACCGGTGCGTTGCCGCCGCTGCTGGCCGATTACCGCAGCCCGCTGGGGCAGCGGCGGCAGATGCAGCTGGAGGATGGCAGCCGGTTGCACCTGAACACGGCCAGCGCCGCCGATGTGCGTTTCGATGCGGATCAGCGTCTGGTGCATCTGCTGGAAGGCGAGCTGCTGCTGAATGTCGCCAGCGACCGCCGACCGCTGCGGGTGCTGACCCACGACGGTTTGCTCGACCTGTCTGCCGGTCGCTTCAATGTCCGCCAGTGGACTGGGCACAGTGGCGTTGCCGTGTTCCAGGGCAGTGCCCGCCTGGCCGGTGCGGTGCTGGACAGCGGTCGTCAGGCCGCTTTCGACGCGGCGGGCTGGAGCGTGAGCAGGCCGCTGGACGCCAACAGCGGCGCCTGGGTCGACGGCATGCTGGTGGCAGCGCACATGCCGTTGGCCGACTTCCTCGACGAACTGGGGCGCTATCGCCGCGGCCAGCTCAACTGTGATCCGAAGATCGCGGGCTTGCTGGTGTCGGGCAGTTACCCACTGGCCGACAGCGAGCGGATTCTCGATCTGCTGGAAGTGGCGTTGCCGGTGCGGGTGAAGCGGTTTACGCGGTACTGGGTAAGCGTGGAAGGCCGGGCCTGATGGGTGATCTTTCGGGCCTCATCGCTGCGGTTCGGCGCCCCGACAAGCCACACAATGTCCGGGCCAGACTCAATACCTGTGTGGCCTTGCCAACGATGAGGCCCGGAATAACACCTCAAAACTATTTTCAACTTCAGTGAGCCGTTTTCCCCACCTCGCGTGACAGAGAAGACAGAACCCTTCCGCCCTGACTTCTCAAGGATCCTGCAATGCCCTTTCGCCCGAGCCCCATTGCCCTCGCCCTGCTGCTGACCTTCGGCACCCTCGCTGCGGTCCAGGCTGCCGACCTGCCGGCACGCAGCTACCACATAGCGCCCATGCCGCTGGAAAGCGCGCTGAACCAGTTTGGCCGGGAAAGCGGTGTGCTGATCAGCTTCGGCTCGCAGGTGACCCAGGGCCTGCAAAGCCAGGGCCTGAGCGGCGACTTCACCCCGGCGCAAGCCCTCGCCGCCCTGCTCCAGGGCACCGGCCTGCAGGCCCGCGCCGAAGGCGACAACGCATTCAGCCTGCAACCGGTGAGCACGGCGGCCAACGCGCCGATCGAGCTGAGCGCCTCCAGTGTGGTGGGTGACTGGCTGGGCGATGCCGACCAGGACAACGTCTTCGAACACCCCGGCGCCCGCGACGTGATCCGCCGCGAAGAATTCGAACGCACCGGCGCCAGCAGCGCGCGGGAGGTGCTCAATCGCATCCCCGGCGTCAACGCGCCGGAAAACAACGGCACCGGCAGCCATGACCTGGCGCTGAACTTCGGCATCCGCGGCCTCAACCCGCGCCTGGCCTCGCGCTCGACAGTGCTGATGGACGGTATCCCGGTGCCTTTCGCCCCCTACGGCCAGCCGCAGCTCTCCTTCGCCCCGATCAGCCTGGGCAACATGGACGCGGTGGATGTGGTACGCGGCGGCGGCGCGGTGCGCTACGGGCCGCAGAACGTCGGCGGCATCGTCAACTTCGTGACCCGGGCCATCCCCGACGAGCCGACGGTCAAGGCCGGCCTGCAGACCCAGGTCAGCCCGTCGTCCAGCCAGGACGGCTTCAAGAACAGCGGCAACCTGATGGTCGGCGGCACCGCCGACAATGGCCTGGGCGGCGCCCTGCTCTACTCCGGCACCCGTGGCAGCGACTGGCGCGAGCACAGCGACACGCAGATCGACGACCTGATCCTCAAGGGCAAATTCCAGATCGACGAGGCCAACAGCCTGCACGCCATGGCCCAGTACTACGAGGGCGAGGCGCAGATGCCCGGCGGCCTGAGCGTGGCTGACTACGACGCCGACCCGTACCAGTCGACCCGCCTGCAGGACGAGTTCTGGGGCCGCCGCACGATGTTCAACGCCGGCTACGACTACAAGGACGGCGAGCGCCAGTTCAGCGTCAACAGCTTCTTCACCAAGACCCTGCGCAGCGGCTACCTGCGCCAGGGCTCGTCGATTTCGCTGTCGCCTCGCGAGTATTGGGTACGCGGCATCGAGACCCGCTTCACCCAGGGCTTCGCGCTGGGCGAGAGCCACCACGAAGTGGGCCTGGGCTACCGCTACGTCAACGAAGCCGGCCACGAACTGCGCTTCATGGAGGCGGTGAGCGCCAACCGCCTGCCGACCACCGCCAGCCGCAATGACCGCGACACCCGTGGTGCCACCGAAGCCCATGCGCTGTTCCTCGATGACCGCATCGACATCGGCCAGTGGACCCTCACTCCCGGCATCCGCTACGAGATGATCGACTCGCGGCAGAACAACAACCTCACCGGCAAGGACTACCAGGGCAGCTACAACACCGCCCTGCCGGCGCTGAACGTGATGTATCACCTGAGCGACAGCTGGAACCTCTACGCCAACACCGAAGGTTCGTTCGGCAGCGTGCAATACAGCCAGATGCCCAACCGGGTCGACCAGGGCGAAGTGAAGCCGGATAAGGCGCGGACCTGGGAAGTCGGTACCCGTTACGATAACGGCTACTTGCAGGCAGAAGCCGGCCTGTTCCTCATCAACTTCGACAACCAGTACGAAAGCAACCAGACCAACGACAGCGTCATCGCCCGTGGCGAAACCCGCCATCAGGGCATCGAGACCAGCGTGAAATACGCCCTCGACGACCTCAGCCCGGCACTGGCCGGATTCGACGTGTACGCCAGCTACGCCTTCGTTGATGCGACCATCCGCGAAGACGGCGCCAACGAGGGCAACCGCGTGCCGTTCTCGTCGCGGCACAAGGGCACGCTTGGCGTGGGATACACCGAGGGTCCGTGGAAGCTGAACCTGGACAGCACGTACCAGAGCGACCAGTTCGCCGACAACGCCAATACCTCGGCAGAAAGCGCCGACGGCAGCACCGGACGGATCCCCGGCTACATGCTGTTCAGCAGCCGTGCGGCATACGACTTCGGTCCGCAGTTGTCGAACCTGAACGTGGCAGTCGGGGTGAAGAACATCTTCAATCGCGAGTACTTCACCCGGTCGTTCGATGACAACAACAAGGGCAAGTATGTGGGTGAGCCAAGGACGGTCTACCTGCAGACGTCCGTGGCGTTCTGAGGACTGATCGCTGGCAAGCGGAGCACCGCTTGCCAGCGATGACTAGCGGCTATGCAAGTTATCTACCGGATCCTAACCCTATTCTTCACCCCACTTGAAACAAAATATTTTTATTTTTTAGGGGGTTGAATTGTTCGGCGAAGTGCCTGACCTTGTAGTCAAGAGGCAGCGATTCCCACAGAGCGAAACGCTCATGGTCGGCCTCTTGCGAGCTAGCTGAATAAGGATTGGAACCATGCAAATCCAGGTCAACAGCGACAACCATATTCAAGGCAACATCCGGCTGAACGAGTGGGTACGCAGCACGGTAGAAAGCACGCTGGAACGCTACGAAGAGGACCTCACCCGCGTCGAAGTCCACATGCGCGACGAGAACGGCGACAAGCCAGGCCCGCATGACAAACGCTGCCAGATGGAGGCACGCCCAAAAGGCCATCAACCGATTTCCGTCAGCCACAAGGCCGCCTCCCTGGAGCAGGCCGTTGAAGGCGCCGCAGAAAAACTGAGCCACGCGCTGGAACACCACTACGGCAAGCTGCGCAGCAAACGCGCCGTCACCCAGCCGTACACCAGCGCCAACGATGCCGACGGGCTGCTGCAGGAAGAATTCCTGGAAAACGAACAGGCCCGACTGGGCTGAAGACAACGCTGCAACGCAGACGGTAAGCGAAGCCCCTGGCCCTCGGGTCAGGGGCTTCGTTTTTTGCGATCGCCGTCACCCCACGCAACCTGCCACCCGGCCCGACCTTTGCAACCTGATCTGAACTACCCGTCCCGAGGCCAGTCAATCGATGCAGGTCATTTGCCAGGTGAGCACCATGCACAATCCTTTTCAGCAGATCAGCGCCGCCTTCTCGGCGCAGTACCGGGTCAACCTGAGTATCGAGCGGCTGGACGGCAGCATCATGCTGACCCTCTCCAACGAAACCGGCGGTGTCGTCGCCAAGCGCCTGATCAGCCCGGCCCAGCGCAACGACCCGCAGCGCCTTGATCGCCTGATCGACAGCGTGCGTTTCGGCATCGCCATCGAGCAGGGTCACAGCGCCATGGACATTCTTGCAGCCATGACCGAAGACAGTGCACGCCAAAGCAGGCGTGACAATCGCTGGGGCAACGCCGCTACGCGCCACTAGTCAGCCTTCCGCAACGGCCGTTGCCCAGAGATCGGTGAAGCCCTGTGAACCTACAGGCTCCCCTGCACTGTCGCGGCAATGTCTGCCGGCACCCAGGCCTTCCACACCTGCGGCTGCTCGCGCAGGAACGCCAATGCAACCGCGCGAGGTTGTGAGCGTTTTTCCGCCATGCGCGCGAGAGTGCTGTTCAACAGGTCGATGGGCAGATCGACCTTCTCGAAGAACGCCACCAGCTCCGGATACTGCGCGCGGAACGGCGCCGACACGCCGATCGCCAGCCGCGCGGGCATCGAGCGCGAGCCTTTCGGGTTGGGGTGACTGGCGTTGGACAGGGTTTTCCAGGCCTCTGCATCGAACGGCGGCTCTTCCAGCTTCACCAGCTTGTAGCGGCCCAGCAGCGGAGTCGGCGACCAGTAGTAGAACAACACCGGCTTGCCACGGCGGATCGAGGTGGCGACCTCGGCATCCAGCGCCGCGCCGGAGCCGGTGCGGAAGTTGACGTAGCTGTCGGTAAGGCCATAGGCCTTGAGCTTCTGGCTGTTGACGATCTCCGAGGTCCAGCCGGTGGGGCTGTTGAGGAAGCGGCCCTTGTCCGGCGATTCCGGGTCTTTGAAGACATGGGCATAGCGCGGCAGGTCGCTTACCGATTTCAGCTCCGGCGCGAGCGCCGCGATGCCGCGCTCGGGATCGCCCTTGATGACGAATTCCGGCACCCACCAGCCTTCGCTAGCGCCCTTCACGGTGTCGCCGAGGCCGAATACCTTGCCTTCGCTTTCAGCCTTGACCCAGGCCGGGCTGCGGCCGGCCCATTCTTCGCCGATCACCTGGATATCGTTTTTCGCCAGGGCCGCTTCCAGGCTCACCGTGCTGCCCGGCAGGGTGTCGGTGGGATAGCCGTAGCCCTTTTCAACGATGATTCGCAGCAGCTCGGTGATCAGGCTGCCGCTTTCCCAGGTGATGTCGCCGAAGTGGATGGGCTGTGGTTTGTCGGCGGCGTGGGTGAACATGGAAAAGGCCAGCAACGAGCCGGCCAGGAGGGTTTTCAGGGGTTTCATGAAGTACCTCGGGGGTCGAGGGGACCGCTGTGCGGCCCCTTGAAGGGTCAAAAGTCGTAGGTAAGCCGGGTGTAATAGAACGCCCCTTCCGGCGCCGAAGGCGCGAGGTAGCTGTACTGCTGCCCCGGCGTCTGGCGCAGGCGCGGGTTGAAGTCGTCCGGCGTGCTGTCGAACAGGTTGTTGGCGCCCACCGACAGCTTCAGTTGCTTGCTGAAGGCGTAGTTCACATCCAGGTCAGTGTTCCACTGCGCCGAAAAGGTCTGGTCGTACTGGGCGTTGGTCGCCGAGGCGGCGTACTTGCGGTACTCGCCATAACGGGTCTGGGACAGGCTGACGGTCCACGGCCCATAGCGATGGGTCGCGCCAAGCACCAGCTTGTCTTCCGGATAACCATGTTCGAGGAAACCGCGGGCCTCGCGGGTCAGCACATCAAAACCGTAGGGGTTGGCGTTGACCGATTCGATGGTGGTGCGCGCCCGGGTGTAGCCCGCCGACAGCGCCAGGCTGCCGAAACGCTGCAGGTCCAGGTTGTACTTGCCGACGATGTCCACGCCACGGGTGCGGGTGTTGGCCGCGTTGGTCATGAACTGCGCCCAGCTGTATTGCCCGTAGCCGGCAGCGGCGAGGATGCGCTCGGCATCCGGCCCGGAGATGCCGCCGCTGTAGAGCAGGCGGTCGCGGATGGTGATCTGGTAGGCGTCGATGGTCAGCGATGCCTGCTCGCTGGGCCGCAGCACCAGGCCCAGTGAGTAGTTGGTGGATTTCTCCGGTTTCAGCGCCTCGGCGCCCAGGGCCTGGGCGGCCGGATGGTCCACCGGCAGCATGCGGGTCAGCACCGGGTTGCCGTTGACATCGACGTTGGTGGTGGTGGTCCAGGACGTGCCGATCTGGCCCAGGGTCGGCGCGCGGTAGGCGCTGTTGACCGTAGCCCGCAAGCCTACTTGCGGGGTCAGTTCATACCGCGCCGAGAGCTTGCCGGTGGTGGCCGAGCCGAAGTCCGAGTAATGCTCGGTGCGCCCGGCGATGCCCACCTGGAATTTGTCGGTGAGCTGGTTTTCCAGGCCGAAATACACGCCGCCGACATCGCGCTTGTAGGTCCCGGCATCATCCGGCGTCAGCCCCGAGGCCTGCACCGCGCCGACCTGCACGCCGTCGATGCCGCCGTAGGAATAGGAGTCGTAGTCGCCCGCTTCCAGGGTGTACTGCTCGTGGCGGTAGGCGACGCCGGTGGACAGCACCAGCGGGTTGTCCGACCAGGCCACCGCCAGGTCCTTGGTGTAGTCGATGCCGACGTTGGTCTGTTCGTTGATCAGGGTGGCGACGTCGAACTTGGTCGGGCTGTTGGCGCCATAGCTCGGGTTGACTGTGTCGAAGGCCACTTCATCGTGCTTGTCGCGGCCATAGGTGGCACTGATATCGAGGCGGCCGATGGCTTCGTCCTCGAAGCGCGAACCCATCGTCAGCGAAGCATCTTCGTAGCGAAAGCGGTACTTCGGAATGGTCCCGTTGGGGTAGATCGCCGCGACGTTGTTCGGATTGGAGGCCAGCAGCGGCGGCGTGTTGTTGACCGACTTGTCCTGGCCGAAGGTGGCGAAACTGTACAGCCGCCACTGATCGTTCAGGCCCACCTCGGCGTTGGCCGCCAGGTTGTATTTGTCGCGGCCTGCACCGCCCCAGCGCGGGTCCTGGACCTTCCCGTCGGCAACGTACTTGTCGCCGATATCGGTGGGTTTGGCATTGACGCCGTTGAAGCTCAGGGTCAGGAAACCGTCTCCCGGCAAGCCGATGCCGTACCAGCCGTCGGCACTCTTGTTGAAGCCGTCACCCTGGGCGTACTGGCCGAGCTGGGTGTTGATTTGCCCACCGCTGTCGCGTTCCTTGAGCACGATGTTCACCACCCCGGCTACGGCATCGGAACCGTACTGCGCCGACGCGCCGTCGCGCAGCACTTCGACGTGGTCGATGGCGCTGATCGGGATCATGTCCAGGTCCACCGGCTGGGCGCCAATGAACGGCACGCCGCTGGAAATGTTCACCACCGCCGAGGCATGCCGGCGCTTGCCGTTGACCAGCACCAGGGTCTGGTCCGGCGCCAGCCCGCGCAGGGAGGCGCCCTTGGGGTTCTGGCCGCGGGTGGCGCTCTGGTTCTGCGGGAAGTTGAACGATGGCAGCAGCTGGAACAGCGCCTGGTTCAGCGTGGTGGCGCCGGTCTGCACCAGTTCTTCGCTGTTGATCACATCCACCGGTGCTGCGCTGGTCAGCGCCGTAGCGTCACTGCGGCGGGTGCCGAGCGCGACCACGCGGTCCAGGGTCGGCACACTGGCGGCGGGCGCATCCTGACGCACCACGCGGCTGGCGCTGACGGCACTGGCAGCGGAGGGTTCGGTGCCGCTGTCCTTGATGATGAACGCACCGGTCGGGCTGACCTCAAGCTCAAGACCCGTGCCGCGCAAGGCGGCGTTGATCGCCTGCTCGGCAGACAGCTTGCCGTCCACCCGCGATGACGAATAACGGCCCAGTTCCGGGGTGAAGGAAATCACCTGGCCGCTCTGCCGGCTGATGCTCAGCAGCACCTCGTCCAGCGGACCGGGATTGATATGCCAGTCCTGCTGCGCCTGCTCGGCGAACGCCATGCCGCTCAGCAGCAGGCTGAAGGCGATGGCGCCGGTTGCGGATCTCGTGTTGCGTTGGATCTTGTGGTTGCTCTTGCGCACAACGATTCCCCCCACGGAATCAAACGACGCTGCTCCCTCGGCAGCGCTTACGGGAGGGGTGTGGCGCGGGCGGGGGAAATCTTGCAGATCGATTGGTTATGGCGTTAGAACCGGACGTCAAAAGAGCAGTACCCGCTAGAACCACGCCACCATAAGAGCTGCTATAGTCATCCTTAATTTAATTAAGCATTCTCAAAAGACTTCTTATGACAAGCATTTTTCCCCTCGCCTGCGCCGACAGGCTCGAAAAAATAGGGCTGCTGGTCAAAACCAGGCGCCTGGAACAGAAAATTCGCCAGAAGGACCTGGCTGCCCAGACCGGTCTTTCCACTACGACGCTGGGCAAGATCGAGTCTGGAACGCCAAGTGTCGAAATCCGCAGCTACATGACTGCGCTGTGGCATCTGGGGCTGCTGGACGATGCTTTCCAGAACCCCGGCGTTCCCACTGTTGCTCCGCGAGCCACGGAACACCGCGTGCGCCTCAGGAAAGTGTCCGAGGAGGACTTTTGATGGCTGCCGTGTATGTCTACATGCAGCTTCCGGGATCGGAGGAAGTCGAGACGCTGGGCCGCCTCGAGGTCAGCGGCGGGATCGGCGAGTTCGTCTACAGCCCCTCCTGGGTCAAAGCCGGCGGCTGGGTTCCAGACCCGGTACGTTTCCCACTGCGCCCCCAGCCCTACGGCAACATCACCAAGAATCGTGGAGTTCCCGGTTTTATCAGGGACGCGGCTCCAGATGGATGGGGTGAACGGCTGGCCACTCGGGAGCACGGTAGTGAGCTCGACGCAGTGGGTTTTCTGCTCAAGTCTCCAAACCACGATCGAACCGGCAGCCTCATGATGGGGACAGGACGGACTCCTCCGGCAGGTGTCGGACAGGCAGGACTGGGAAATCTCACTCAACTGGACGACTTCATACAGTTCGCCGATGGCATCCAGGGAGGGTTTCCACCCGGTGCGGACAAAGCCACCAAAGCGACCTTGCAACAGCGTTCATCGCTTGGCGGTGCGCGCCCCAAATGCACGCTCATTGATCAGGGCCAACTGATTCTGGCGAAACCAAGAGACCGCCATGATCTCTACGACATCCCTGCGCTTGAATACGCCTGCATGTCATTCGCTGCCAGCAAAGGACTGAACACTGCTGGTGTACGAATGCACCGCGGTCGCGTCAACACGCTTCTGGTGGAGCGCTTCGACCGCGAGATGGCTGCGGACGGGCGGTCCATTCGTCTTCCCATGCTCAGCGGGCTGACACTGCTGGACAGTGACTGGAACACTCCATCTGCTTGGGGTCGGGAGTGGCATTACGGCTATCTGGTAGACGAGATGGCAAGGCGTAATGTGCCCGAAACGGACCGCCAGGAACTGTTCAAGCGCATCTGCTTCAACATACTGGTGGGCAATGACGACGATCACCCAAAGAACACAGCAATAGTGTTCCAGAGAGGTGGCTGGCACCTTTCTCCGCTCTACGATGTGGTGCCGACAACTGAGGGGCAGGCTCCTGCCAGGCTGGCGATGGGCATAGGTCGATATGGACATGAGCTGTCACGGCGTAACCTGTTGAGCCAGATTGAACACTTCGGTTTCACAGAGGCAGAGGGATCAGCAGTGATAGACGAAATCACAGGCTGGGCCGACGATCTGAAACGACACTATCAGGAGCATCTGCAAGAGGCAGAGCTGAATCTGGCGATCGCGGCAATGGGTGCCGACAAGCTGGAAAAGTGATTCGAGCCCTGATCGTCAGCAACCCCGCCCGCATTCACACCGGCCCAACCGTCACCCAATACTCACTGCGCCGCCCCACCCGGATCGGCAAGGTCCGGCTCAGTGCTTCCAGCACCACATCGCTCTGGTCCAGCCGGAACAGCCCGCTGACCCGCAACCCAGCCACCGCCGGGTCCAGGCGCAGGACACCGTGACGATAGGGCCGCAGCGCCTCGATCACTTCGCTCAGCGGGCTGTCGCGCACTTCCAGCAGGCCGTTGACCCAGGCGCTGTCGCCGCTGCGCACGGCCTGGACCACGCCGAAGCGGAAGCGGTCGAAGCTGACTTCCTGCCCGGCCTGGAGTTGCAGGCGGTCGCCGCCACGGGTGACGACCTGCAACGGCGCGTCCAGCGCGCCAACCCGACACTGCCCGCCGCGCTCGCGCAACAGCACCCGAGCCGCCGGGGTGAACAGGTCGCCGGCCTCGGTCTGCACGATGAACGGCCGACGATCGCTGACCACCCGCAACAACCCTTCCCCGCCGCGCCAGCGCAGCAAGCGGCGCTGTTCGTCGAAACGCACGTCGGTGGCGCTCTGGGCGTTGAGCACCAGTTCGCTGCCGTCGTCCAGCCGCACGGTCTGGCGCTGGCCAATGCCGGTGGACAGGTCCGCGCTCAACCCTTCCAGCGACGACAGGCCCGAGGTGAACACCAGCCCGCCGCCCACCATCAGTCCGGCCCCGACCAGCGCCCGCTGCAACAGCTTGCGCCGGCTCGACGGCGCGTTGAGCGTGCGCTGCAATACGTTGCCGTCGATGCCTTGGGCCAGCGGCACCTGGAACACCCCGAGGGTGCGCTCCAGACGCTGGCAGAGGTCGTCATGGCGCGGGTCGCGGGCACGCCAGGCGTGGAATGCCTGGCGCTCCGCCTCGCTGGCGTGGCCCGAGCGCAGCAACACGATCCAGCGGGTGGCCTGTTCGATCAGGTGGTCCTGTTCTGCGCTCATATCACTCCAGGCTGGCCTTGAGGCAACGGTGGATGGCCTTGGTCATGTAGTCGCTCACCGAGCGTTGCGAGATGCCCAGTTGCGCGGCGATCTCCGGGTAGGTCAGGCCGTTGACCTGGGACAGCAGGAAAGTCGCCTTGACCTTGGCCGGCAGCCCGTCGAGCAGGCCGTCGATGATCTGCAGCGCCTCGATCATCTGTGCCAGGTCTTCCGGCGACGGTGCCTGGGCCTCGTCGTCGAGGTGCAGCGCTTCAAGGTAGGCGCGCTCCAGGTCGCGGCGGCGCCAGAGCTGGTACATCAGGCGCTGGGCAATGGTGGTGAGCAGCGCCCGCGGCTGGCGGATCGGTTCGGCCACCGGGGCGCTGAGCAGTTGCACAAAGGTGTCGGCGGCGATGTCCTCGGCGCCGCTGTCGCCCAGACGCCGGCGCAGACGCAGGCACAGCCACTGGTAATGACTGCGGAACAGGCCACCCACGTACTCGCTGTGGGAGTTTTCGATACCGGACATGAATGGCTCCAGAAGGAGGATTGCTTGAGATGTCCGGTGGTCCGGTGACGCCATGCTAGTGGGAGGTCTTATTCTTTAAAAATATTTAAAAAGCATTCTTATATTCGAAGCGGGAATTAACCGGTGCCGGGGTGAATCTCGGGTAGCCCCAGGCGAGCCGCTTCGTCGCGGTAGTCCAGCAACACCTGGTAATCCGCTTCGGTGGCAGGTAGCAATTCGCGGATGGCCAGGGTGGCCGCGACCTCGGGCAGTTCCCGCAGCGCCTGGTTGAGGGCGTCGCGGATACGCCGGGCACCGGCCTCGTCGAGAGACGCGGGGCCAATGAACGGCAGGCTCGGCCCCGGCGCGCTGCGGTCCAGAATGCGCAGGCCGGCCACTTCTTCACTGTGGTCGCGGGCGAGGTAATCCCAGGTCACGCTGTCGATCGCCGCCAGGTCGCCCCGGCCTTCGCGCAGCGCCAGCAGGCTGTCACGGTGGCCACCGGTGAAGCGGATGGCGGAAAAGAACCGGCCACCGCGCTGCAGCGGCGCAAGAGCATGACGCAGCAGGTTCATGCCGGAATTGGAATCGGCGTTGTTGACCAGACCGTGGCTGTCGAAAAAACCGCTCAGCGCGTGGCGTGGATCATCCTCGCGCACCACCAGCAGGCTGCAATGATTGCCGTCGCGGCTGTGGGGCAATTCGTAGACGGGCCGGCCAATCAGCCGCACCTTGCCGCGCAGCAGGGTCATCAGCGGGTAGCCGCAGGTCTGGGTGAACAGCAAACGCGGCGACAGCCACAGGCCCGGCAGATCCAGCCCGCCCGCCTCCAGCCGCCGGTCACCCAGCAACGCCAGGGTGTAGCGCAGCCACAACTCGCTGGCCTCGCGCACGCGCGGCGGCGCCACGTACATCAACAACTCGGCAAAACCCTGGGACATGAACGGCACTCCGGCTCAGACGTGGGGATGTTCGGGGCTGTCGACCGGGCGCAAGGCATGGCGGCGCAGCAATTCGCCGTAGCCCTGCACCAGGAAGCCGCCGCTGCGGGCCAGCCACTGTTCGCGGCGCTGGCGATAGACCCGTGGCAGGAAATACCACGGCAAGCCAGGCAGATCGTGATGGACCAAGTGCAGGTTCAGGTGCAGGAACAGCCAGGTCCAGGGCCAGCCGGCCTCGTTGAGCACGGTGCGCTGTTCCGGCCGCTCGGCGGGGCGGTGCTCGTAGAACGAGCGCAGCATCGCCACAGACAGCGCCGGCACGCTGGCGAAGAACACGTACTGCGTCACCGACAGCGCGCTGTATCGGGCGATGAAGGCGAACATCAGCAAGGTGACGGCGCCATGAGTCGTCCACATCAGCCAGGCTTGTCGGTCGCCTCTGGCGAGCCGGCCCAGTTCTTCCCGGGCCAGGCCGAACAGCGCCTGTGGCGCGCCACCGAGCAGGCGTCCGGGCACGGTCTTGTCCAGCCAGCGCAAGGCCCGCGCCAGGCGGGGTGCACGCTGCCAATGATGGCGGCTCAGATAACGGCTTTCCGGATCGAGGCCCGGCAGGGTGAGGTCTTGATCGCGGTGATGCCGCAGGTGGCTGTCGCGGTACAGGGTGTACGGATACCAGACCGCGAACGGCGCGTAGCCGAGCAGCTTGTTCAGCCACGGCAGGCGGGTGGGGTGGCCGTGAAGCAGTTCATGCTGCAGCGACAGCCAGAGCACCAGCAGCGGCACCATCAACAGTGTGGCGGGCCACGCGCCGATCACCGGGCTGCCCAGCAGCAGCGCGAACCAGCCGCCATAGACCCCGATCAGCAGCAGCCAGGTCGGCCACTCGCTGCGCCCGAGAAAGCTGGCTTGCAGGCGCAGCACGTCATCGCGCTGGGCGTCGTCGAGGTAATGGGGCATGGGCGGAGGTCCTGGAACATGGGCTGACCTCCGCTTGTGGGACGAGGCGGAAAAATCTTGCAGATCGTTTGGTTATAAGCGCTTCGCAAATCGCTCAGCGCCCGTCCTCGATGTCCTTGCCATTGGCATCGATCACCCGGCTCGACGGATAGCGCGACGAGGCATAGCGCACCACCAGGATCGAGAACGACAGCAGCAGGATGCCGCCGCACAGGTACAGCAGGCCGACGTCCGGTGCCTTGTGGTGCGAGACGTCGCCGATCAGCAGGCGGGTCAGCGCGGTGATGGCCACGTAGAGCAGGAAGCGGATCGGCATGTGGTTGGTCTTGAAATAGATCCCCACCATCGCCCCCAGTTCGAGGTAGATGAACAGCAGCAGGATGTCGTCGACGCTCACGCCGCCCTTGCCGAGCATGTCGAGGAAAGTCACCACCGCGGCCCAGGCGGTGATGCCGCCAATGCCGAACAGGGCCAGGTAATGGAAGCCCTCCACGCACAGATTGCCCAGCGAATCGGCAGTGCCGTGCAGGCCCTTGCGCAGTTTGTCAGCCCATTTGATGTTCACGATGAAGGATTCCCCGATACGGCTTGGAAAAAAGCATGCGGCAGGCACATGACGCTTTGCCTGCATGCAGTAAAAAGGCCAAGGGCCGTGCTTGAGAAGGCGACGGATTGCCGCAAGGCACGCGCTTTCGAAATCTGGGCTATAAAAAGGCCACTATCCAATGCCGGATGAATACTGTATAAATCAACAGTATTCGTATTCCTTCAATTTTCGAAAAAGGCGTGAGGTGATGAATGGCCGTCGAAGTGGTGTACCGCAGCAGCCGCGACTTGGAGCGTTTGTTCATGGATAAAGCCGAAGCAGATCGTCACGACAAGATGCTGGAGCTGGCCGAGATGCTCTCGGAGGTGCTGAAGAAAGCCGTACCGTCGCTGACCGAGCAGCAACTGGAAGAAGCCGGGATCTACATGGCGAAGAACCGCGATGTGTTCGCCAAGGCGTTCAAGAGCCAGCCGGACGCCCTGTCCGAGCTGCTGGGCGACACGCCGGCGGAGTAAGCCTCAGGCGCCGTACACCAGGCGCTCGGCCAGTTGCTCGGCGACCCGTGCCGGCGAGCGTTTTTCCGCCTGGGCATGGGCGAAGACTTCGGTCAGCCGGGTGGGGATCCGCGACAGGTGCGCGGTGATGGCGACCGAGTCGAGACCCTGGTGAGTCAGGGCGACGTAGATCAGCCCGCCGGAATTGATGATGTAGTCCGGTGCGTAGAGAATGCCGCGGCTTTCCAGTTGGTCGGCCACCTGCAGGGTGGTCAGCTGGTTGTTGGCCGAGCCTGCCACCGCCGCGCAACGCAACTGCATCACGCTCTGCCCGGTCAGCACCGGCCCCACGCCACAGGGCGCGAAGATGTCGCAGGGCGTGCCTACCAGTGCCTCGGCAGCGACCGGATGGGCGCCGAACTGCTCCATCGCCAGTTGTACCCGGCCGGGGTCATGGTCGCTCACCAGCAATTCCGCCCCCGCCGCATGCAGTTGCTCGGCCAGCGCGTAGCCGACATTGCCCAGCCCCTGCACCGCCACCCGCAAGCCTTCCAGGTTGTCGCTGCCAAGGCGGGCCATGGACGTGGCACGAATGCCGGCGAACACGCCCATGGCCGAGTGCGGCGACGGGTCGCCGGCTCGGGTGGTGCTGGTGACGTGGCGGGTGCTCTGGGCAATGCAGTCCATGTCCAGGGTCGAGGTGCCGCTGTCGATGGCGGTGATGTAGCGACCTTCCAGCGACTCGACGAAACGCCCGAATGCCTCGAACAGCGCCGCACGGTTTTCCACATGGGGATTGCGGATGATCACCGCCTTGCCACCGCCCAGCCGCAAACCGGCCAGGGCGGCCTTGTAGGTCATGCCCTGGGCCAGACGGATGGCGTCGGTCATGGCGCTGTCGTCGTCCGGATAGGCCAGGTAGCGGCAGCCGCCCAGCGCCGGGCCCAACGCCTCGTTGTGAATGGCGATCACCGCCTTGAGGCCGGTAGCCGGGTCGATACACAGGTGCAACGACTGCGTGCGAGTGCTTTGCATGAGAGCGAACATCGGCAGGCCCTCGGTAACGTGCTGAAACAAGTATAGGTGGCGCTTTCCGGGCCGCCGGAGCACTGGACGAAACGTCATGCGAGGGCTAAAACAGAAGCTCTCAGCGGAGACCGCCATGACCCCACGCCAAGCCTGCCTGAACTGTCTGGAGCGCGATCCCCCGGCGCTGTTCGAGGCTGCCTTGTGGATTGCCGTGGAGCATGATCCGCAGGTCGACCCGGCCCAGGTGATGACGGCGGTGCAGGTCTTGCAGCACGAAGTGAGCAACAGCCTGCCGATGCTGCCTCTGCATGAACTGGCCCAGCCGCTGTTGCGCAAGCTCTGCGCACTGGGTTTTCAGGAAGACGAATACCACCCCGTCAAACCCCAGGCCGCCCTGCTCGACCAGGTGCTGCTGCGTCGCCGTGGCCAGCCGCTGACCCTGGCGCTGCTGGCCCTGGAACTGGCGCGCAGGCTGTCGATTCCGCTGGAAGGGGTGAATTTTCCGGGGCATTTCCTGGTGCGGGTGCCGGGGGCGGATCACCTGCTCGATCCCTGTGGTGGGCGGCGCCTGTATCCGGCGGATTGCCGGGAACTGCTGGGCCGGCAGTTCGGGCCGCAGGTGCCATTGAGCGCCGAGCATCTGCAAACGGCAAGCCCGCGACAGATGATCCAGCGTCTGTCGCGCAACCTGCGGCAGTTGCATTCCACCCATGACAACGACCTGGCGGCGTTGCGCGATGCCGAGCGGGTGATGGAACTGGGGGCGCCACTGGCCAGTGATTATCTGGCGCGGGCGACCTTGTACCAGCATCTGGATTGCCCGCAGGCCGAGCGCTTCGACCTGGAGCATGCGCTGTTGCTGACCGATGACCCGATCCAGCGCTTGCGGCTGACCGAGCGGCTGGGGCAGTTGCCTTCGGGGAAAAGGTCGGTGCATTAAGGTCCTCATCGCCGGCAACGCCGGCTCCCACAGGGTTTTGGGTCAGACCATGAACGGGTGCATGGCGCTGGCATTGTGGGAGCCGGCGTTGCCGGCGATGAGGACCTCGGAGTCACCCCGCCGCCGGTGTATCCGGCTGCCGCGAAGGATGCGCCAGCACGAACGCCGGATGCTCCTCGGCCAACGCCTCCACCCGCAGAATCCGCGGATAACCACCCAGGTCGATGTTGAAACGCCTGGCCGCATACACCTGTGGAATCAGGTACACATCCGCCAGCCCCGGCTCGTCGCCGAAACAGAAGCCGCTGTCGCCGATCAACTGTTCCACCGCCGCCAGCCCTTGGCTGATCCAGTGACCAATCCACTGGTTCACGCCCGCATCGTCCTGCCCCAACGCCCGCAGCTGGTTCAGTACGCTGACATTGTGCAACGGATGGATATCGCAGCCGATCAACGCCGCCACACCCCGGGCCCGGGCGCGTTGCACCGGGTCGTGGGGCAGCAGCGCCGGTTGCGGATACACCTCTTCCAGGTACTCGATGATCGCCGGCGACTGCACCAGCAGCTCACCGGAATCGGCCTTGAGCGCCGGCACCCGACCCTGCGGGTTGAGCTCGAGATAATGCGCCTCGCGCTGTTCGCCCTTGAGCAGGTTCACCGGCAGCGACTGGAAGTCCAGTTGCTTGAGTGCCAGCGCGATTCGCACCCGGTACGACGAGGTGGAACGGTAATAGGTGAAGAGTTCCATGCCCCCTGCCCCCTTTAGTGAGCCGCCACGACTTTGCCACGGCACTCGCCGAAGCCGATGCTGGCTACGCCATCGCGGCTGGCACGGGCACGCAGGATGATTTCGTCACCGTCTTCGAGGAACTTGCGCACCTCGCCGCTCGGCAACTCCACCGGGTGCTTGCCGCCCTCGGTGATCTCCAGCAGGCTGCCGAACTGGCCCGGATTGGCCCCGGACAGGGTGCCGGAACCGAACAGGTCGCCCGGCTGCAACTGGCAGCCGTTGACGCTGTGGTGCGCGACCATCTGCGCCACGGTCCAGTACATGCTCAGGGTGTTGCTCAGGGTCAGGCGGTGCGCCGGCAGGTTCTGCTCGCGCATGCCCTCGGTGAGCAGCAGCACTTCCAGTTCGATGTCGAACGCGCCTGTGGCCTGGTCACGCTTGTCCAGCAGGTACGACAGCGGCTGCGGATCGCCTTGCGGGCGCGCCGGCTGGGCGGTGCGGAACGGCTCCAGCGCCTCGGCAGTAACCACCCACGGGGAGACGGTGGAGATGAAGCTCTTGGACAGGAACGGGCCCAGAGGCTGGTATTCCCAGGCCTGGATGTCCCGCGCCGACCAGTCGTTGAGCAGGCAGAAACCGGCGATGTGCTCGGCAGCATCACCAATCGGGATGGCCTGGCCCAGCTCGTTGCCCTGGCCGATCCAGATGCCGATTTCCAGCTCGTAATCCAGCCGTGCGCACGGGCCGAATGTCGGTTCGGTCTGCCCGGCCGGCAGGGTCTGGCCCTGCGGGCGACGCACCTCGGTGCCCGATGGACGGATGGTCGAAGCGCGGCCGTGGTAGCCGATCGGCACGTACTTGTAGTTGGGCAGCAGCGGATTGTCGGGTCGGAACAGCTTGCCGACATTCTTGGCGTGTTCGATGCCGACGTAGAAGTCGGTGTAGTCGCCGATCCTGGCCGGCAGGTGCAGCTCGCATTCGCTGGCCGGGTACAGCGCCGCTTGCAGCGCCGCCTGGTGCGGGCTGTCTTCGCCCAGCAGTTCCAGCAGGCGCTGGCGCAGGGCAACGCGGGCACCGCGGCCGAGGGCGAAGAAGGCGTTCAGCGCACCGCCACGGGTGGCTTCCACCGCCGAGCGGGCTTCGCCGTCGAACAGCCCGGCCGCCAGCACCGCGTCCAGATCGAGAATGGCATCGCCGATGGCAACGCCGCTGCGGCGCTCGCCGCCGGCGCGGCTGAAGATCCCCAGCGGCAGGTTCTGCAGCGGGAAGTCGCTATGCCCGTTGGCGTGCTCGACCCAACTGCGGGCAATGGCGGTCTGATTCATGCTTATCTCCGGTTCGGGGTGAAGGTGCTCGGCAGCGTGGCCCAGCAACTATCGTAGTCGTTCTGCAACTGCGGGCAGTCCAGCGCATGGCGGGTCGGACGCAACACCTGGCCGGTCTCGAACATGAACGCCATGGTGTTGTCGATCTTGTTCGGCGCAAGGTCGGCGGCAATGGCCTTGGCGCAGGTCTCGGCATCCGGGCCGTGGGCGCTCATGCAACTGTGCAGCGAGGCGCCGCCGGGCAGGAAGCCTTCGGCCTTGGCGTCGTACTCGCCCTGGATCAGGCCCATGAACTCGTTCATCAGGTTGCGGTGGAACCACGGCGGACGGAAGGTCTTCTCGGCCACCATCCAGCGCGGCGGGAAGATCACGAAGTCGATATTGGCCATACCCGGCACGCTGGTCGGCGAGGTGAGTACGGTGAAGATCGACGGATCGGGGTGGTCGAAGCTGACCGTACCGATGGTGTTGAAGCGACGCAGGTCGTATTTGTACGGCACGTTGTTGCCGTGCCAGGCGACCACGTCCAGTGGCGAGTGCTGCAACTCGCAGCCCCACAGCTCGCCGAGGAATTTCTGTACCAGTTGCACCGGGCCGTCGTGCTCTTCGTAGTGCGCCACCGGGGCGAGGAAGTCGCGGGGGTTGGCCAGGCCGTTGCTGCCGATGGGCCCCAGATCCGGGATGCGCAGTGGCGCGCCGTGGTTCTCGGCGATGTAGCCGCGGGCCTCGCTGTCGAGCAATTCGACGCGGAATTTCATGCCCCGTGGTACCACGGCGATTTCCAGTGGCTGCACGTCCAGCCGGCCCAGCTCGGTCACCAGGCGCAGGCCGCCCAGTTGCGGCACCAGCAGCAGCTCGCCGTCGGCGTTGAAGAACACCCGCTCCATGGACCGGTTGGCGCGATAGCAATGAACCGTGATGCCGGCCGGCTTCTCACTCGCCGAGTTGGCGGCCATGGTGACCCAGCCGTCGATGAAATCGGTGGGTTCGGCCGGCATCTCCAGCGGACTCCAGCGCAGGCGGTTAGGCGTGACCGCCCCCAGCGGGCCACCAGCCAGTTGCCGCTCCAGACGCTCGAACGCCGGGTGCAAGGCCGAGGGGCGGATGCGGTAAAGCCAGGTACGGCGCTGTTCGTGACGGGACATGGTGAAGGCGGTGCCCGACAGCAGCTCGGCGTACAGGCCATAAGGCGCTTTCTGCGGGGAGTTCTGGCCGACCGGCAGGGCGCCGGGCAGTGCCTCGCTGGCGAATTCGTTGCCGAAACCGCTCTGGTAAGCGAGGGCGGAAGTGGAATCGCGGGTCATCGAGCCTCCGGGCCGTGTCCGGCCAGTTATTGTTATACGTAATTCGATTACGCTTAACGTAATTTGATTGACCGAAGGCGTCAAGTTATAAAGGCGACCGCCCTTCGGCGCCGCGTCGTGAGCGATCGCTGGCAAGCCAGTTCCCACCGGGCCTGTGGGAGCTGGCTTGCCAGCGATCGGTTGCCTGCGGTCCACCTTTCCACCCTGCACAGTGACCACCGCCATGACCAAAGCCACGCCCCCCGCCGACAACGGCAAACAGAAGGTCCGCTCGGCGGAGGTCGGCACCGATATCCTCAAGGCCCTGGCGCAGCTGTCGCCGGCCACCTCGCTGTCGCGCCTGGCCGAGCACGTGCAGATGCCGGCAAGCAAGGTGCACCGCTATCTCCAGGCACTGATCGCCAGCGGCTTCGCCGAGCAGGACCCGGCCACCAACCACTACGGCCTGGGCCGCGAGGCACTGCGGGTCGGCCTGGCGGCGCTGAACGGCATGGATGTGCTGAAAGTCGCGGCCATGCCGCTGTCGCAGCTGCGCGACGAACTGAACGAAAGCTGTTTCATCGCCGTGTGGGGCAACCAGGGCGCGACGGTGGTGAATATCGAGCCGGCGGTGCGCGCAGTGACGGTGGTGACCCAGATTGGTTCGGTACTGCCGTTGCTCAGTTCGTCCACCGGCCTGGTGTTCGGCGCCTATCTGCCGGAACGGGAAACCGTCGAGCTGCGCGACCAGGAACTGGCGCAAAGCGGCCATGCCGCTGCGGAATACGACGCCCTCTTCGCCCGCATTCGCGAGCGCGGCCTGCACCATGTGCACGGCCTGTTGATGCCGGGGGTCGATGCGCTGTCGGCACCGGTGTTCAATGCCGTGGGCAAGATTGCGGCGGTGATCACGGTGGTGGGCCCGACCTCGATTTTCCATGCCGACGAAGAAGGCCCCGCCGCACGGCAATTGCTGGCGGCTGCCAAGGCGATCAGTTGGCGGATGGGCTTTGAAGGGGCGCAGTGACCCGCTTTGGTGCACTGTTGCGAGAGATGCAACAGTGAATGTCAGAAAGCACTATTTTTCCGTGGGTAACGTCTGACTATCCTTGTTCCTGTCTTGGCGATCCGGTGTTCGCCAAGGCGCGAAGTTGACGCTTCGGCCCCCTTAACGGTCGGTTAATGCTCTCCCCCTAGAGTGCTCCTCGATTGTTGCTCCGAAGTGTCACCCTTCAGATTCACCGACGTTGATTTTGAAGCTCCTTGATCTGCGTCTTACTTGGCCGCTGCCTTTGCAGCGGCCTTTTTTTTGGAAGCAGCGGCAAGTTTCAAGCTACAAGCTGCAAGATAGAGCAAGGCGCGCCGCGTTCTCCTCTTGCCGCTTGTAGCTTGCAACTTGTAGCTGCCTCAATCGCAGTGGAAGCGGTGCAACAGCCGGTGCGCCACCGGCGCCAGGATCAAGCCGATACTGGCGACGAACACCAGCCCCACGTACAGGCCGTAGACGGCAAAGAACAACTTGCCGCCCGGTGTCTCCGGCAGGTCTACCGGGCCCATGCCGCCCAGCAGCAAGGTGGCGTTGAACGCGGCGTCGTACCACTTCACGCCGTCCTCGAAATACAGATGCCCGGCCACCCCGATGACGATAGAGGCCATCAGCAACGCGCCGGCGCCCAGCGCATGCAGCAGCAAACGGCTGCGGAATTGTTCGGCCGAGATGACGGCCTCGGTTTTCGATTCATACATCCTTCGCACTCCTGTCGCGATCACGGCCTCCCAGCATAGATCACGACAGGAAACCGACCGTCTCAGCGAGCGGCGAACTTCTGCAGGTTGGCCATCATCTGCTGCAACGCTTCGAGACTGTCCTTGGGATGCACCGCCCCTTCGAAGTCGCCGATACGCCCCCAGTTGGCCGCCACGTCTTCGACGCTGAAGCCCTGCTGCGGATCGAAACCGGCGCCCAGGCTACGCTCCCAGCGCACCTGGCCGATCCAGCCGCCGCCCACTTCGTAGAGGTTGCCGCTGTCCTGGCACTGGTCGCTGCCCAGGTACACCACCAGCGGGCTGATCAGCTCGGGCTTGAGCTGCTCGAACACCTGCGGCGGGATCAGCCCTTCGGTCATGCGCGTGCCACCGGTGGGTGCGATGGCGTTGACCAGCACGCCATGCTTGCGTCCTTCCAAGGCCAGGGTGCGGGTCAGGCCGTAGAGGCCAAGCTTGGCCATGCCGTAGTTGGCCTGGCCGAAATTGCCGTAGATGCCCGAGGTGGACGAGGTAAAGATCACCCGCCCCCAGTTCTGTTCGCGCATGTGCGGCCAGGCGGCGCGGGTGATCTTGAAGGCACCTTCGACGTGGACCTTGTAGACCAGGTCCCAGTCGGCGTCTTCCATCTTGTGGAAGGTCTTGTCGCGCAGGATGCCGGCGTTGTTCACCACCACGTCGACGCGGCCGAACCTGTCCATGGCCTGTTCGACGATACGCTGGCCATCGGTGACCGAGTCATGGTTGGCCTCGGCAATGCCGCCGGCCTCACGGATCTGCGCCACCACCCGATCGGCCGCCGAGGCGTTGGCGCCTTCGCCGTGGGTCGAGCCGCCCAGGTCGTTGACCAGCACCCTGGCGCCGTGACGGGCGAACAGCAGGGCATGGGCCCGGCCGAGGCCGCCACCGGCGCCGGTGACGATCACTACTTTATCTTCCAGGCGTACCGAATCGGTCATGGCTCAACTCCAGCAGAACAAGGGACGGGAAGACGAGTGTCGGCCAGCGCCCGCCCCGGAACAATCAACCGGGAGGGCGCTGAATGGCAGGCAATAAGCGAAGGCGAGGTCAGGACCAGGCGACTTTCTGGGGTGCCCAGTTCAGTGGCTGGTGGCGGAAGTCCAGGTAATGGCTCAGCACCTGTGCCGGTGCTTCGGTGTGCGGGTAGTGGCCGATGCCGGGCAGTGCCACGGTGTCGGGCAGCGGCACCATTTCGCGGTAGCGCTGGACCATGTGCGCACCGGACACCGGGTCCGCCGCGCCGTTGATGAAGCGCATCGGCATGCGCGCCTGTTGCAGCGCACCGACCCAGCGTTCCCGATAGGCCAGGCGCTCCGGGATGTAGCTCGACAGCCGGTGCAGGATGCGGTTGCCGCGGTTGGAGGTGATCAGGCTCCAGCAGTCGTCCAGCGCGCTTTCACTGGGCTGGGTGCGCGGCCCGTAGATCTGGCTGACGTGGTTGACCAGGTTGTCCCGGTCGAAAATCCGCGACACCAGCCAGCCCAGATGGCTGAGCAACAGCCGCTGCACCAGCAAGGGCCGGTGGCACTCCGGAAAGAGGCCGGCATTGAGGAACGCACAACTGGCGATCTCGATGCGGTGTTCGTGATGCCGGGCCAGCAGTTCCTGGGCGACGCTTGCGCCGTAATCGTGGGCCATGAGGTGCACCGGCTCATGCACGTTCAGGTGTTCCAGCAACGCCTGCTGCAAGTCAGCCTGCTCCAGCAGGCTGTAGCGGTGTGCTGGCGGCTTGGCGGAATCGCCGAAGCCGAGCATGTCGCAGGCGATCAGACGAAAACGCTGGGCCAGCGGCTGCCAGAGGTAATGCCAGTCCCAACTGGCGGTGGGGAATCCGTGAATGAGTAGCAGTGGCTCTCCCTGCCCTGCTGTCCAGTAGCGAATGCTCTGGCCGCGGAACGTGAAACCCAGGCTCCGTGTACGCCAGACGCACAGAGGTATCTCTGCCAGTGGCATTAGCGGGATCTCGGATGGTTTGTCTTAAGTGTCGGGGCATCGGCACATTGTGTGTGCTCTGTTGGTCAGCATAGTCACGCCGGGGCAATGCGAAAGTCGCCTTGGCAGCCAGCTTGATGACCGTGCGAGTCAGCCCCCTGGCTTTTAAAGCAAAGCCGACAGAAGGGGCGCGGCGAACAGATTGAGCAGCCCCGTGAGCACCATCACCAGCCCTGCCACGGAGCCTTCCTCGCCGCCCACTTCATGGGCCCGGCTGACGCCCGCACCATGAGCACCGACGCCGAACAGCGCGCCACGGGCCAGCGGCGTGCGCAGCGGCAGCCAGCGCAGCAGCACCCCGCCAAAGGCCGCGCCGAGCACGCCGGTGAACATCACGAACACGGCGGTCAGCTCCGGTACGCCACCCAGCTCCTGGGCCAGCGGCATGGCGAACGGTGTGGTGATAGAGCGTGGCAACAGCGACAGGCTGACCGAGCTGTCCAGCGCCAGCAGCCGTGCCAGCGCCCACGAACTGGCGATCGAGGCCGCGCTGCCCATCAGCATGCCCAGCCCCAGCGCCTGCCAGTGACGGGCCAGCAGGCGGCGCTGCTGCCAGATCGGCACGGCGAAGGCCACGGTCACCGGGCCGAGTACCGCCATCAGCCAGTGGGTATCGCGGGCGTACTCGGCGTAGGCGGTGTGCAGCGGTACGGCGATGGCCAGCAACACCACCGGCACCAGAATCAACGGTGACAGAAGGTAGCGCCCGGTGCGCCGGTACAGCCAGCGGCTGCCCAGGTACGCCAGCAGCGTCAGGGCGAGCCAGAACATCGGCATGGGTTCAAGACTCATGGCGCAGGCTCCGGCGGCATACCCATTCCACGGTAAAGGCGGTGACCACCATCACCAGCAGCGTGCTGACGGCAATCACCAGCAAGATGCGCCAGCCGTCATTGCGCAGCAGCGCGCCGTAGTCCAGCAGGCTCATCAGCGCCGGAATGAAGAACAGCAGCATCTCTGCCATCAGCACGCCCGCGCCCCGTTGCAATGCCGTCGGCTTGAGCCAGCCAAAGGCGAACAGCAACAACAGCAGCGCCAGCCCCATCACCCCGCCGGGGATCGGCCAGCCGAGCCAGGCCGCCAGTTGCCCGCCGAGCAGGAACAGCGCCAGCAGCACGCCCAGCTCGGCAAGCAGGCGCGCAAGGTATTTCAGGTTCACGAAGTTCATGGAAGGGGTCCTCAGGGGAACCCATTGTAAAATTCCGGTCACACATGCAAAAAGCGAATTGTTAGACTGGCCTGCATTCCAATCCGGAATTCATGCCATGGACTTCAAACAACTGCGCAGCTTCGTCGAAGTGGTGCGCCGCGGCGGTTTCACCCCGGCTGCACAGGTGCTGCACATCAGCCAGTCAGCGGTGAGCAAACAGGTCGCGCAACTGGAGCAGGACCTGGGCGTGATCCTGCTGGAACGCCACGCTTCGCGCCTGCACCTGACCGCCGCCGGCAAGGTCGTGCTGGAACGCGGCGAAGCCATCCTGCACATGGGCCAGGCCCTGCAGAACGAACTGGACGACCTCAGCCAACTGGCCCGCGGCGAACTGCGCCTGGGCCTGCCGCTACTGGGCAGCGACGCGCTGTTCGCCGGCCTGTTCGCCGAATACCGGCGACGCTATCCGAACATCACCGTGCACCTGCTCGAAGGCGGCAGCCGCTCCATCGAGCAATCGGTCTTGAGCGGCGAACTGGAGCTGGGCGGCAGCCTGACGCCGCAGGACGAAGCCTTCGACCATCAGCCCTTCTGCAACGAGCCACTGGACGCGCTGCTGCCGCTGGACCATCCGCTGGCCGGAAACGCCAGCGTGCACCTGGGGGAATTGGCAGACACGCCGTTTCTGCTCTATCAACGCAGCTTCGTCTTGAATGACCGGCTGCTCAGCGCCTGCCAGGCACTGGGCTTCACGCCGAAGGAAGGCGGGCGCAGCGGCCAGGCGGACTTTCTCGCCGCCCTGGTGGCCGCAGGCCAGGGTGTGGTGCTGCTGCCGCGGGTGGTGGCGCGGGCGCTGGAGCGGCCCGGCGTGGTGCGGCTGAGCCTGAGCGAACCGCAGGCGCTGCGCTGGGACATCGCCTTCATCTGGCGCCGCGGCGCCTACCTGTCGGCGGCGGCGCGGGCCTGGCTGCAACTGTTGCGGGAAAACCCGCCGGGCTGATCAGCCGCGCAGCCTGGCGGCGAACTCGGCCAGCCACGGCTCGGCGTCGGTTTCCGGGGTCACGGTTTCGCTGGCGTCCAGGCGCAGCATCGGCTGGACCTCCTCGACGCCCAGTTCGGCAAACAGTTCACGCAGTTGCTCGCCGCCGCCGCAGAAGGTATCGCCGTAGCTGGAATCACCCAGCGCCAGCACCGCGCCGGGTTTGCCGCGCCACGCGCCCGGCAGGCTGTCGCGGATCTCGCTGAACAGCGGCATCAGGCTGTCGGGCAGCTCACCCATGCCGGTGGTGGAGGTCACGGCCAGGAAGGCCTCGGGCTCGAAGGCCAGGATATCGGCAAGGGTGGCGCGGGCAGCGTGAAACGCCTCGAAACCCTCGGCCTTGAGCAGCGACTGGGCATGACGGGCGACTTCTTCGGCGGTGCCGTAGACCGAACCGGACAGGATGACGACTTTCATTGGCAGATTCCGTGGCTGAGCAAAAGCGTAGGATATTACCACCGCGAGCTGGCGAATGGCCCTTATCCCTCCGCCATCGATGCACTAGAATGGCCCATCGCCATTGCCCCACACCAGACTTGCCATGATCAACGCTACGTTGCTGCAACGCATGATCGACGCCTCCAGTGACGGCATCGTGGTCGCCGAACAGGAAGGCGACGACGACACCATCCTGATCTACGTGAACCCCGCGTTCGAGCGGCTCACCGGCTACGACGCCAACGACATCCTCTATCGCGACTGCCGTTTCCTTCAGGGCGAGGACCGCGACCAGGCGGCCCGCGCACTGATCCGCAAGGCACTGGAAAGCCGTCAGCCCTGCCGCGAAGTGCTGCGCAACTACCGCAAGGATGGCAGCGCGTTCTGGAACGAGCTGTCGATCACCCCGGTGTTCAACGAGGCCGACCAACTGACGTATTTCATCGGTATCCAGAAGGACGTCAGCCGCCAGGTAGATGCCGAGCGGCGCGTGGCTGAGCTGGAACAGCAACTGGCAGAAGCCCGGGAACGCATCCGTTGCCTGGAAAACGACCAGCGGTCTTAACAAAGGCACTTCTTCGTTGTCCATTCATCACCCCGGAAAATCGCAGCATTAATCCATCATGCAAGCCGATGCCCTTCTGACCCAGGCTGAGCTGGACTTTATCCAGAGCGTTCACCGCTCGCCCCAGCTCAACCGCGTGGACCCCAACTCCAGCCTGCGCCTCAATGGCCGCAGCGAAGTCCAGGCGTTGCTCACCCGACTGGTGGCCAACGAGCTGGTCACCGTGCAGGCGCAGCTCGAAAACCAGCAGATGAGTTTTCCGCTGCAACTGGTGGAGGACGAATTCCATGCCCTGCACCTGCAACTGGGGGCACCGAGCATCTATGAAGAAGGCGAGGTCGTACGGCCCTGGCGCTTGAGCCTGGACACGCCGGTAATGCTCGAAGACGAACTGGGCCTGAGCAGCGGCCTGAAAGTGCGGGAGATTTCCTTCAAGGGCGTCTTGCTGGAGCTGCCACAAGGCAAGAAAGCGCCGAAAACCTTCAACCTCTGGTTCAGCCCCGACGGCATCGCACCGATCGCCCTGCGTGGCACCCTGCAGCGCATCACCGCCGAGGGCATGGCGGCCTATCGCCTGAGCCAGAAGCAGCCCGAGGAGATCGAACGGCTGCGCCAGTACATCCTGCTGCAGCACCGCCGCGCCCACCCCGAGCTGCATTCGGGCTGAGCCGCCTCAACTGTCCAGGTGCCCGTCCAGGCACTGCTGCAGACGCCGGCGCATCAAGCGCCCTTCTCCACCGAGACAGACAATCTGCGAGCCCACCAGGCTGTCCTGGGCCAGCTCCGAGGCGTCGCCGGCGAACAGCAGCGGGCAGTCCAGGGCCAGCGCCAGCCGCGCCAGGCGTTTGGGCAGGTCGGCGCCCGGCGCGTGATTGGAAAACAACACCAGCGCATCCGGCGCCATGCGCTCGCACACCAGACTGAGTTCTTCCAGCGGTTGGCCAGGCGCCAGGACCGATACCTGCACCTCGCTGCTGCCGAGCAACAGCGCACAGACCAGCAGCTCCAGCACCCGCGCCTGCTCCGGCAGTGCCGCCACCACCACGCGGATCTCCTGCTGCTCCCGCGCCAGCAGCAGGCGCTGCCAGGCACGCCCGCGCAGGAACATATCGAGGAACAGCCACTCGCTGCTGCGGCCGAAACTATCCTGGGCGATGCGCAGTTCCTCCCACACCGGCATCAGGATGTCCTGGTAGACCGTGGTCAGGGGATAACTGGCGAAGACCTGCCCGTAGACCCGCTCCAGTTGCGCCTCGTCGAAGGCCTGCGCCGCCTGGCGCACGCGATTGCGCCAGGTCTGGTGCTCGCTGGTGCCGGGCGGGTCGGCCACGTCTGCAGGCTCGGCGTCGGCAGCACGGGTGCGGGCGAGGATCTTGCCGACCTTGCTCACGGCCACGCCGCGTTCGATCCAGCCGAGAATCTGCCGGACCTCTTCGACGTCAGCGTGGGAATACAGGCGATGCCCGCTTTCGGTGCGTGTGGGCTGGATCAGCCCATAACGGCGCTCCCAGGCCCGCAGCGTGACGGGGTTGATGCCCGTCAGACGCGAGACTTCACGGATGGGAAACAGCTGTTCGTGGTCCAGCCCGCCTTCGCCGTGTAATGCCGGAGTGGGATCGATCATCGCCGCCAGTGCCGCCTGCTGTGGGTAAATGCCGGCCATTCTAACCCGTTGCAACTGGTCTCGGCCAAAGGCCCATTGTGCGTTTCGTCACGCCGGCACTGACGAGTCACGCAAATTTCGGAATAATCCTTGCTTGATTTCGGAAGCAGCCCAACACCCCGGGCTGCCTTCCATGGTTGCGGCTACCCGCGGCGGCCATCCGACAGGAGATACACGATGTCTACCCATCCCGTCACATTGATGGTCGCCCGGCGCGTTGCCGAAGGCCACTACCAGGACATGATCGCCTGGCTCCACGAAGGCGAGCAGCTCGCCACCGACTTTCCCGGTTACCTTGGTTCCGGGGTGCTCGCACCGCCACCCGATGGCGACGAATTCCAGATCATCTTCCGCTTCGCCGATGAAAAGACCCTGCACGCCTGGGAATTCTCGGCCTCGCGCAGCGCCTGGCTGGCCCGCGGCAACGGCCTGTTCCAGCAACCTACCGAACAACGCGTCAGCGGTATCGAAGGCTGGTTCGGCAACAACGCCGCGCAGCGCCCGCCGCGCTGGAAACAGGCCGTCGCGATCTGGCTGGCGTTCTTTCCGGTGTCGCTGGCCTTCAACCTGCTGTTCGGCCACTGGCTGGCGGAACTGAGCCTGCTGCCGCGCATTCTGCTCAGCACTCTGGGGCTGACGCCGCTGATGGTCTACTTCTTCATTCCGCTGTCCACCCGCTGCCTGGCCGGCTGGCTCAATGCCCCGGCAAAACCCGCGCGCGTCGCCGCGCCCGAGGCGGGATCGCTGGAAAGCCGCTGACCGGCCGGGGGCGGTCAAGGCTCGCGAGTTCGGGTATGCTGGCACCCGACCCTGCGAACCTGAATAAAGTTGATCGTCCCCGCTTATGAACAGCCCAATCCTAGTTACCGGTGGCAGCCAGCGAGTCGGGCTGGCGCTGGCCACGCGACTGGCACAAGCCGGCCATACGGTCGTCAGCGCCAGCCGCAGCAAGAATCCGACCCCGGCGCATCCGAACATCGTCCAGTTCCAGGCCGACCTGTGCAGCGAACGGGACCGCAACGCCCTGATCGAGCACCTGCGCAGTGAATACGACGGCCTGCGGGCGATCATCCACAACGCCTCGTTGTGGCTCGATGACGACCTCGACAACCTCAACACCATGTTCAAGCTGCACGTCGAGGCGCCGTACCACCTGAACCTGGCCCTGGGCGAGCAACTGCTCAAGCTGGACAAGTCCGACATCATCCACATCTGCGACGAAACCTCGTCCCGCGGCAGCAAGAGCCATATCGGCTATGCCGCGACCAAGGCCGCGCTGCAGAACATGGTGCTGTCGTTCGCCGAGAAGTACGCGCCGAGCGTGCGGGTCAACGCCATCCTGCCGGGGCTGTTGATCCTCAAGGAAGGCGGCGACGAGCACTATCGCCAGCAAACCCTGAAGAAAGCCCTGCTGGAATTCGAACCCGGCGCCCAGCCGCTGATCGACGCGGTGCTGTTCCTGCTCGAAAGCCAGTACAGCACCGGCAGCAACGTGGTCATCAACGGTGGCCGCCACCTGAAGAACCGTATCGCCTGACAACGAGA
The DNA here is from genome assembly GCF_056388475.1 of Pseudomonas sp. TUM25319. Taxonomy (NCBI): domain Bacteria; kingdom Pseudomonadati; phylum Pseudomonadota; class Gammaproteobacteria; order Pseudomonadales; family Pseudomonadaceae; genus Pseudomonas; species Pseudomonas sp. TUM25319. Next base: position 6,002,428 of record NZ_CM150751.1, read on the forward strand.
AAGCCCATGAGCCCGCAAGAACAACTCGAACTCGAAGCCGCGGCGTTCCGTCGCCTAGTCGAGCACCTGCGCAACCGCACCGACGTGCAGAACATCGACCTGATGAACCTGTCCGGCTTCTGCCGCAACTGCCTGTCCAAGTGGTACAAGGCCGCTGCCGACGAACGCCAGATCGACGTCAGTCTGGATGACGCCCGCGAGGTGGTCTACGGCATGCCTTACGACCAGTGGAAAAGCCAATACCAGAAAGAAGCCAGCGCCGAGCAGCAAGCGGCGTTCGCCAAAGGAAAGAGCCATGACTGACCTGAACACCCTGCGCGCCAGCCTGAACAGCGGCGAACACCCCTTCGCCGACACCCTGGCGTTCGTCGCAGCGCATTACGACTACACCCAGACCGCCTTCGACAACGGCGGCGTGGCCAGTGCGGCCGGGCAGAACGAAGGCTCCTGCAAGACCCTCGGCCTGGCCCTGCTGGAAGGCCTGAGCGACCAGGAAGCCCTGCTGGCGTTCGGCGAGCACTACCGCTCGGTGCTGGCGACCCCTGAAGGCAGCGACCACGGCAATATCCGCGCGTTGATGGTCCATGGCCTGGCCGGTGTGAAGTTCGACGGTGAGCCGCTCAAGCGCAAGGCTTGAGAAAGTCCAGGTGGGAGCGGCTTCAGCCGCGATTGGCCGCGCAGCGGCCATAAAGCCTGAATCCCCGGTACTCCAGAGAAATCGCGGATTCAGGGTTTACGACGGCTACGCCGCCGATCGCGGCTAAAGCCGCTCCTACGGAGAGAGAGTCGAGCTACAAGATGTTGCATATAGGTCGGAAACTTCACCGATTTCCGGCTTTCTTGTAGGCAATTTCCCAAGCATACTTCTGCGCCTTACCAACCGTTGCGCTATGGGCAATCGCTGCCTAGGCTTCGCCGGTCGTTGCACATCAACGATCGGCTTTGACAGGCCGCGTCATGGTTCGCCGGTTGCTATGGCAGCTGTGCGTGTGGGCGCCCGCGGGCGCGCCGGTTTTCCTATGACCCGGTCTGTCAACCCGCGCACAGTTGCCACCCTTCGGTTTGACAGCCGCAGGTGGTGACTCCAGTTCTCATAGGAGTTACACCATGAAAAAGCTCGTCCCCGATCCACCGCCTGTCCTCAGTGTTCGTGCCGGCCTCACCCATGACGAGGCGATCCGCAATGCTGCCGAACACCTCAACCTTGCGCTCAAGACTGTCCAGGCCCTGCCCGAGCAGACAACGGCCAGGCACAAGGCCTTGCTCAGCGACACGCTCATCAACCTGCAGATCAGCCGCGCCATGCTGAAGGTCGCCCTGGCGCCTTCAGTGGTGCCTACACCGGTGTAAACAGGCGCCAGCCGGTAGTTTTCCAGCGCTCTTGAGATCGAGCGCCGCCCGCGCGGCGCATCGCCGGCAACGCCGGCTCCCACATTTGTTGCAACGCGCCATGGCCTGTGGGATTTGAGTTGCCCGCCTTTGGCGCTTGGCGATCCATTGCGGGGAAGCTGTTTGGCTCGACTCGGTATCGTGTCGTACCAACAAGGCGATCAACCATGGCCTCACAGACATAGGTACGTTGCAACAAATGTGGGAGCCGGCGTTGCCGGCGATGCGCCGTGCGGACGGCGCTCGATCTCGAGGGCGCTGAAGATCTACCGACCTGCACCTGCCAGCCACAACCCACTTCCCCGACAAGCGCAGGAATCAAATCGTATCCTCCCTGCGCGGCGTCTGCTGATCCCAGGTCGGCGCGGGCCATTCGAACGCCCGCTCGATATCGAAACGCAAGCTGGCATCGCGCAAGCCGAGGATCACCACTACCAACAGCAGCAACGCCATCCCCCCATCGACCAGACTCCAGCGCGGTACCTCGATGCTGCGCCCACGGCTGCACCACCAGGCCTGACCGGCACAGAACGTACCGATGGCGAACACCCAGAGGTAGTAGCCAACACCAAAGCCGGTGACATCGTGGAAGTTGTAGCTCTGGTTGTCGGGAAGGCGCTCGATGCCATGGCTGGCCAGCGCCAGGTACAGCGACCAGAGCCCCAGCAGCAGCGAAAACCAGCGCAACCGCCGGCGCACCAGCAAGGCCAGGCCGAACAACGGATTGGCGAACCAGCCGAACAATCCGAAGACGATGCCCCACGGGCCTTGCAGCAACATCAGCAAGGCCGGCACGGCGGTGCCGCCGGAAAGCTGCACGGCATCGAAACAGAGGGCCAGGAGGTAGAACAGGAGGCTGACAGAAAGGTAGAAACGCGCCATGCAGCGACCCCAAGGGAAATGAGCCCGCAACATAGCGCGCTTTGGGGCTGCGACGCAGCCCCAAATCGACATCAGAAGCCCAGGCTGAAGCTCACGGTCACCGCGTGGTCGCGGTTCTCGCTGGCCAGTTGGCCCGAGTAGCCCAGACCCAGTTTGCCGGCCTTGCCGACGCTCAGGTCCAGACCCGCTTCGACCACGGCCGCATCACGGGCAATCGGTACGCCGGTATTGCTGAAGCTGGCGCCGCCGTCGATGAAGCGCAGGTCCGCATCCGGCTTGGTATCACCGAAGGCATGCCGCCAGCCGATGCTGCCGCGTGGCGTCAGGGTGCTGCCGTTGCTCAGCTCGAAGGCCTTGCCGACGCGCAGGCCGACGGTGGAGAAGGTCACGTCCTGCTTGGACTCGGCCTCCAGCCGCCCTGCCCCGCCTTTCTCGCGGGCCTTGTCGCTGTCGTAGTTGACGTAGGCCAGGCCCGCGAACGGTTCCAGCGCCACGCCACCGGCCTCGACGGTGTACGCCACTTCACCGAACACCTGGGCGCTGCGTGCCTTGTAGCTGGCTTTGAGGCGGTCGTTGTAGCTGCCCGCTTCGACGTAGCGCTTGCTGTCGATGTCGTGCCAGGTGTAGCCGGCGCCGAGACGTGCGGCGAAGGCGTCCATCTGGTAGTTCAGGTAGGTGGCCAGGTGGTAGCTGTCTACCGAGGCGTCCTGGCCTTTGCCTTTGGCGTTGATGCTGCTGTTGGTGTAGCCGGCGGCGATACCCAGGCGCCAGGCGTCGTTGAGGTTGTTGTCGAAGCCCATCAGGAAACCGGACAGGTCGCGGTCGATGTTGGCGGCGTTATGGCCACCGTCGAAATCACCCCAGCCGCCCACGGCACGGATCCAGCCCACACCCTCGCCGCTGCAACCTTGACCGGTGGTCTGCTGGTTGCTGCTCGGCGCCAGGGTACGACGCGGGTCCTGCTCGCCGCTGCAACCGGCCTGGCGCATACGGTCGTTGACCGCGTCGCGGATGTAGCGCGAGTCCTCGATCAGCACGCTGGCGGTGCTGGCGTGGATCTCGCCGGACAGGCTGTCGAAGGCTTTCACGGCTGTCGCACGGTCGGCGCTGATGATGGCGCTGCGCAGGCTGGCCGGCGCAGCGGCGCTGTCCAGGGCGGTGGCGACGGCACGCTGGTTGGAGGTCTGCGCGACGCTAGCGAAGCTCACGTCGTTGCGGGCCACCGCCAGGGTGACGTTGTTGGCGCCGTAGGCCAGGTCGGTGTCGAGGAACAGCAGGCTCGACAGGTTGTTGCTGGCGAAGGTGCCGGTCACGCCACCGGTGGCCGAGACCAGGGTGTAGGTGGTGTCGCCGGTGTAGTCGCCCAGGCCCAGCACCTGCAGGCTGCCGCCCAGGTTGGCGGTGCCGCCGACACTGAGGTAGTTGGTCAGGGTCGGGGTGACGGTGACCACCAGGGTGCCGTCGCTGGCGTTGCTGAAGTTGCCCGCCACGCTCAGGTTGCTGCCGCCATTGCCGGTCGCCACGATGCCGTGGTTGTCCAGCGAACCGACGCTGCCGGTACCGGTCAGGCCGGCACCATTGGCGACGGTGACCTGGGCACCGAGGACGGTGCCTGGGTTGGCCGCGTTGCCGACGGTGAGCGTGCCCTGGTTGACCGCGAAGGCACCGTTGAACGGCTGGCTGCCAACGATCAGCAGATCGCCTGCACCCTGCTTGGTGATGCTGCCAGCGCCGGCCAGAATGCCAGCGAATTGCCCGCTGGTGCTCTGGTCGAACACCAGGCTGGCGTTGTTGGTGATGTTGCCTTGCAAGCTGGTGGTATTGCCCATCAGCGTACCACCACTGACGGTGGTGCCGCCGGTGTAGGTGTTGGCGCCGGTGAGGTACAGGGTGCCGGCATCCAGTTTCTCGATGCCGCCAGTGCCCACCAGTGGCGCCGAGATGACCGCCGTACCGGTGCCGACGCGGACCGCTGCGAGGTCGCCGCCGGCCGAGTTGACCGCCTGCAGGGCACCGCCGGTGCCGGCCTGCACGGTGTAGCCATCGGTGAGGAACTGCAGACCGGTGAAGGACTGCTGGCCGGCCACGGTGACAGTGCCGGAGTCACCGCCGAACACCGCGAAGGTGTCGTTCCAGGCATTGCTGCTGGTGCCGGCGGTGTTGGTCCAGTTGGTGGTGCCGCTGGCCCAGGTGCCGGTACCGCCGCTGACGGTGCCGTCGCCGGTGGTTTTGCTGCCGTTCCAGAACAGCAGGTCGCTGCCCACTACCAGGTTGATCTGGTTGGCGATGGCAGTCTGCAGGGTCAGGTCCGCCAGCGTGGTACCGGCTGGCAGGGTGCCGTAGGCCAGGCCGTTGTCGGTGACGCTGCCGCCGTAGGTGAACAGCTGGTACACGCCTTGGCCGAAGCCGCCGGCATTGCTGATGTTCAGCGTGCCGTCCAGCACCAGGTTGCCCGCGACCGAAACCACGGTGGTGGAGCCGCCCGGCGCGCCGAGGGCGAAGTTCAGGTTGCTGCCCGAGGACAGGTTCAGGTTGCCCACGCTCAGCGGTGCGGTTGCGGTGCCGGCGTTCAGGCTGGCGCCATCGGCGATGGTCACGGTGCCGCTGTAGGTACCGCTGCCACCGAGGCTGGCGCCGCTGGCGACCTGCACGTTGGCGCTGGCCAGGGTGCCGTTGTTGACCAGGCTGCCGGCGCTGACCAGGGTGTTGCCGGTGAAGCCGCTGTTGCCGGTGAGCAGCAGTTGGCCGGTACCGGACTTGGTCAGCGTGCCCGCGCCGGTCAGGTTGCCGCTGTAGGTGCCGTCGGCGTTCTGCGCGAAGGTCAGCGCGCCGTTGTTGAGGATCGCCCCCTGCAGGCTGGTGGTATCACCGGTCACGCTGCCCGCGTTGATGGTGGTACCGCCGCTGTAGTTGTTGGCACCGCTCAGCAGCAGCGAACCATTGCCGTTCTTGACCAGGCTGCCGGTGCCGCTGATGACACCACTCAGGGTGGTGTCCTGGTTGCCGGCCAGGGTCAGTTGCGAGGTCAGGTTGAGCGCGTTGGCCAGTTGCAGGGCACCGGTGCTGTCCAGCAGCGAAGCGCCAGTCACGCTGACGGTGCCGCTGCTCAGGGCGGCGTTGTTGCCCAGGGTTACGCTGCCGCCGTTGAGCACGGTACCGCCGGTGTAAGTGTTGACGCCGCTCAGGGTCAGGTTGGCGCTGCCGTTCTTGGTCAGGCTGCCAGCGCCGCTGACCACGCCATTGAGGGTCAGGGCATTGCTGCCGCCGATGCTCAGGCCACCGTTGAGCACGGTGTTGTTGGCCAGGGTGACGGCGGTGTTGCTGTCCAGGGTGGTGCCGGCTGCTGCGGTCAGGTCGCCCGTGCCCAGGGCAGCGTTGTTGCCTACCACAAGGGTGCCGCGGTTGAGGGCGGTGCCGCCGGTGTAGCCGTTGGCGCCGTTGAGTACCAGGGTGCCACCGTCCTCCTTGGTCAGGGTTCCGGCACCGTTGATCGCTACGCCCAGGGTCCCGGTGACACCGGGATCGACCCGCAGGGTGTTGCTGCCGGCGCTCAGTACCAACTCACCGCCGATGCCACTGTTGAGGGTGTAGCCGTTATCCATGAACTGCAGGCCGGTGATGGCGTGCGAGCCGTTGACGGTGATGGTGCCGCCAGTGCCCTGGAACACGGCGAAGGTGCTATTCCAGGCCTGGTTGATGCTTCCGTCGGTGTTGGTCCAGTTGGTGTTGGTGCTGTCCCAGACACCGAAGCCACCGTCCACGGAACCGTTGCCCGAGGTCTGGTTACCGTCCCAGAACAAGGTGGTGTCCGAACCGCCGACCACCAGGTTGATCTGGTTGCTGACCGAAGTCTGCAGCACTACGTTGGCGGGATCGACAGTACCTGGCAGGGTGTTGATGGCCAGGCCATTGTTGACCAGGTTGCCGGCGTAGTAGGCCAGGCGATAGACACCGCGGCTGAAACCGCCACCGTCGGTGATATTGAGGTTGCCGTCCAGGGTCAGGTCGCCGGCCACGCTCAGCAGCGACGAACTGCCGACCAGGGGTGCGCCCAGGGCCGCGTTGACGTTGGAACCGCTGTCGAGCACCAGCGAACCGACGTTGAGCGTGTTGCCGCTCTGCAGGTTCAGGTTGCCGTCGGTAGCCACGGTGACCGCGCCGGCGAGGTCGCCGGTACCGCCCAGGCCGGTGTTGGCACCGACGCTGACGGTATTGCTGGCCAGGCTGCCATCGACCACCAGGTTGCCGCCGCTGACGGTGGTCGTGCCGGTGATGCTGTTGGTGCCGGTCAGGGTCAGGGTGTCGGTGCCGACCTTGTTCAGGCTACCGGTTCCGCTCAGGGCACCGGCGAAGGTGCCACCGCCCACCGCCAGGGTGACGCCGCTATCGACTTCCACGCCGCCACTGCCTTGCAGGCTGGTCAGGCTCAGGTTGCCGCCCAGGTCGAGGTTGGCGCCGCTGCTGACGTTGAGCTGGGCAGGGTTGCCCAAGGCACCGCTGCTGGTGGTGCGCAGGGTACCGGCCAGAACGTTGAAGATACCGGTGAAGGTGTTGTTGCCCCCCAGGGTCAGGGTCGCCAGACCGTTCTTGTCCAGGGTGCCGACGCCGCTGAGTACGCCATTCAGGGTCAGGTCGTTGGTGCCGGCGACCGACAGGGTGCCGCTGATATCGACATCGTTGCCCAGGACCATGGCGCTGGTGTTGTTCAGCTGCGAGTTGCTGGTGACGCGCAACTGGCCAGTACCGAGTGCCGAGCCATTGCCCAGGGTCAGGTTGCCGCTGTTCAGGGTCAGGCCGCCGAAGTTGTTGATCCCGTTCAGGGTCAGGTTGCCGAGGCCGTTCTTCAGCAGGCGAGCGGTGCCACCCACGACGCCATTGAGGGTCAGGTCGTAGGTGCCGTCGAGGGTCAGGTCGGACCCCAGTTGCACATTGTTGGCCAAGGCCATCGCGCTGCTGGTATCCAGCTGGGATGCACCGGTCACCGACAGGGTGCCGCTGCCCAGCGCTGCGCTGTTGCCCAGGCGCAGCTGGCCCGCCTTCAGGTTCACGCCGCCGGTGAAGGCATTGACGGCGTTCAGGTTCAGGGTGCTGATGCCGTCCTTGGTCAGGCTGCCGACACCATTGACCGGGCCGTTCAGGGTCAGGTCGTTGGTACCGACCAGCAGCAGGTTGCCCGCCAGGTTCAGGGTGTTGCCCAGGGTCACTGCGCCTTGCGTATCGAGCGAGGTGCCATTGGCGGCGGTCAGGGCGCCAGCGCCCAGGGAGGCATCGGTACCCAGGATCAGGCGGCCGGCATTGAGCCCGAGGCCGCCCTGGAAGGTGTTGTTGTTACCCAGGGTCAGGAAGCCGTTGCCGTTCTTGACCAGGCTGCCAGTGCCGCTGACCTCGCCGTTGAGGGTCAGGTCGTTGTTGCCGGCCAGGGTCAGCGCGCCGGTCACGGCGACGTCGTTGCCGATCATCACCGCCTGGTTGCTGTCCAGGGTGGTGCCGGCCGCAGTGGTCAGGGCACCTGAGCCCAGGGCGCTGTCATTGCCGAGCACCAGGGTACCGCCGTTCAGCGCGGTGCCGCCGGTGTAGGTGTTGGCGCCGTTGAGCACCAGGGTGCCGACATCCAGTTTGGTCAGGGTGCCAGTGCCTTCGAGCGGCAGGTCCAGGGTGGCGGTGACGCCATTGTCGACCCGCACGGCGAAGTAGGTGCCGTTACGGTTGCTGATGTTCAGCGAGCCGTTGGTACCGGCGACCAGCTGGTAGCCGTCGGTCATGAACTGCATGCCGTTGACGTTCTGCTGGCCATCCACGGTGACGGTGCCGGTGGCGCCCTGGAATACCGCGAACTGGCCCTGCCAGTCGAGGTTGGTGAAGCCGTCGTAGTAGGCCCAGTTGGCGGTGGTGGCGTCCCACACGCCACTGCCGCCTTCGATCAGACCGTTGCTGGTGGTGTCGACACCGTCCCAGAACTGGATGACCAGGTTCTGGGAGCCCAACAGCAGGCCGACCTCGTTGGCGGTGCCGGTGAGCAGGGTCACTTCGCTGAGATCGACACCGGTCGGCAGGTCGCCGAAGGTGACACCGTTGTCGGTCAGGCTGCCGCCGTAGCTGAACAGCTTGTAGACACCGTTGCCCAGGCCACCGAAGTCGGCAATGTTGAAGGTACCGGCCATGGTCAGGGCGCTGGCCACGTGGAACAGTTCAGTCCCGCCGGTGAGCGGCGAGCCCAGGTTGAAGTCGACGGAGCTGTTCTGCGAGAGCACCAGGGTGTTGAAACTCAGGGTCTGGCCGCTGTACCCCGCCAGGGTGGCGCCATCGGCGATGGTGGTGGTGCCGTTGATGCTGCCGCTACCGGTCAGGGTCGCACCGCCATCGACATTCAGGCCACCGCTGCCATTGAGAGCACCGGTGACTTTCAGGGTACCCGCGCTGACGGTGTTGAGCCCGGTGTTGTCGCTGGTGCCGAGAAGTTCCAGCACGCCGGTGCCGACTTTGTTCAAGCCGCCGCTCTGGGTCACCGTACCTGCGAACACGCTGTCGAGGTTGTTGCCGCCGACGCTCACATCACCGTTGGTGATGCGCATGACGCCCTGGCCGGTCAGGCTGCCGATATTGATGTTGCCGTCGATGGTCAGCCCGGCGCCTGCGGCCAGGCTGGCGGACCTCAGGTCACCCAGGGCATTGGGGAAGGCCCCGGTGACGTAACCGGCCAGTACATCGATGTCGCCACTGAAGTTGCCGGTAGACAGCAGCAGCACTTCGTCGCTGCCGGTCTTGGTCAGGGTCCCGCTGCCATTGAGCGCACCCATGAACATGAGCTCGGCAGGAGTATCCAGGGTCATGTTGCCGTCGACCACGAAGGTGTTGTAGAGGGTGCGAGACTGGGTGTTGCGCACCGTGGTCGCGGTGTTGCCGGCGTTGGCAACCACCGTACCGGTCCCGAAGGCGCTGTCGTTGCCGGCCACCACGACACCGCCGTTGAGGGTGGTGCCGCCGTTGTAGGTGTTGGCGCCAGTCAGGGTCAGGGTGCCGGTGCCGGTCTTGACCAGGCTGCCGTTGCCGCTGACGACACTGTTCAGGGTCAGGTTGTTGGCCCCACCGATCGTCAGGCTGCTGTCGGTCTGGATGCCGTTGCTCAGAGCCACGCCGTTGTTTGCCGCCACCAGGCTGGACGAGCCGGAGACGGTCAGGTTGCCGCTGCCCAGCGAGCCGTTCTGGCCGACGGCCAGGGTGCCGGCATTGAGCACGGTGCCACCGCTGTAGTTGTTGCTGCCGTTCAGGGTCAGGGTGCCCGCGCCGTTCTTGACCAGGCTGCCGCCCGCGCCGTTCAGGGTGCCGTTCAGGGTCAGGTCGTTAGTGCCGCCGATGGTCAGCGCAGCCAGCACGCTGAAGTTGTTGGCCAGGGTCACAGCGGTGGAGCTGTCCAGACCAGCGACACCGGTGGTGATGTTGCCGGTACCGAAGGCGGTGTTGCTGCCCACGGTGGTGGTGCCGCCGAGCAGGAAGGTGTTGCCGGTGTAGGTGTTGTTGCCGGTCAGCAACAGGTTGCCGGTGCCGGTCTTGGCCAGGTTGCCGGTGCCGTCGATCACACCGTTGAGCGCCAGGCTCTGGGCGCCGTTCAGGGTCAGGCTGCCGAGCAGGTGCACGGCGTTGTTCAGGTTGGCAGCGACGGTGTTGTTGAAGATACCGCCCGCTGCAGTCAGGGCGCCGCTGCCCAGGCCGGTGGCAGAGGCCAGGACCAGGGTGCCGGCATTCAGGCGTACGCCGCCGCTGAAGGTGTTGTTGCCACCCAGGGTCAGCTCGGCCAGGCCGCTCTTGAGCAGGCTGCCGGTACCGGTGATGTTGCCATTCACGGCCAGTTGGTTGCCGCCGCTGAAGGTCAGGGTGTTCGCACCCAGGGCGATGGCGTTGGCAATGGCGATGCCGCTGTTGTTGGCCGCGTCGAGGAAGGTGCTCGCCCCGGTGATGTTCAGGGCGCCGCTGCCCAGCGCGTTGTTGTTGCCGAGCAGCAAGGTGCCGTCGGCCAGGGTGGTGCCGCCGCCGTGGCTGTTGGAGCCATTGACGATCAGGGTACCCGCGCCGGTTTTCCGCAGGGCGCCGGTACCGGCCAGGCTGCCATTGAGGGTGATGTCGTTGCTGCCGTCGAGGGTCAGCAGCGCACCGAGGTTGATGGCGTTGGCCAGGCTGAAGGTGCTGGTGCCAGCCAGGGTCGAGGCAGCGCCGACATTCAGGGCGCCGGTGCCGATGGCGGCATCGTTGCCGACGGTCAGGGTGCCGCCGTTCAGGTTGGTCGGCCCAGTGTAGGTGTTGACGCCGAGCAGGGTCAGGTTGCCCGTCCCGTTCTTGGTCAGGCCGCCCGCACCACCGACCAGGCCGGACAGGGTCAGGTCGGCGTTGCCGATGAGGTTCAGGTTGCCGCCGAGGTTGAACGCATTGCCCAGCGAGGTGGTGCCCAGCGTGCCAAGGGTCACGCCGTCGGCGGTATTCAGGGCGCCTGCACCCAGTGCCGTGTTGCTGCCGACTACCAGGGTACCGCCGTTCAGGGTGGTATTGCCGGTGTTGCCGTTGTTGCCGGTCAGGGTCAGGACACCGGCGCCGTTCTTGGTCAGACCGCCAGCGCCATCGAGGATACCGCTGAGGGTCAGGTTGTTGCTGCCGACGATGTTCAGGCCGCCGAGCAGGGTAATGCCGTTGGCCAGGTTGAGTGCTGTGCTGCTGTCGAGCGCGGTGGCGTCGGCAGCGGTCAGGTGGCTGGTGCCCAGTGCCGCGTTGTTGCCGACCACCAGGGTGCCGCCGGCCAGGGTGGTCGCGCCCTGGTAGGTATTGGCAGCGTTGAGGGTGAGCGTGCCGGTGCCGACCTTGTTCAGGCCGCCGGTACCGGCGACCAGGCCGTTCAGGGTCAGGCTGGTAGTGCCTGGCAGGGTCAGGTCGGCACCGAGGTTGACGGTATTGCCAAGAGCGACGGCGCCGCTGTTGTTCAGGCTGGAAGCGCCGGTAACGTTCAGCGCGCCGCTACCCAGTGCCGCGCCGCTGGCGACGGTCAGGCTGCCGGCTGCCAGGGTGGTGCCGCCGGCGTAGGTGTTGAGGCCGCCCAGGGTCAGGTTGCCCGCGCCGTTCTTGACCAGGCCGCCGGCACCGCTGATCACGCCGCCCAGGGCCAGGTCGCTGGTACCCAGCAGGGTCAGGCTGTTGGCCAGGTCGACGGCGTTGGCCAGCGACAATGCTGGCGTGTTGTCGAGGGTGATGCCCGCGCCCGCCACATGCAGGGTGCCGCTACCCAGGGCGGTGTTGTTGCCCAGGACCAGCGCGCCCGCCTTGACGGTGGTGCCGCCGGTGTAGGCATTGGCGCCGTTCAGGGTCAGGCTGCTGGCGCCGTTCTTGACCAGGCTGCCGCCGCCGGTGATCAGGCCGTTCAGGGTCAGGGCATTGCTGCCGGTCAGGTTGAGGGCGCCGAAGGTGCCGATGTTGTTGGCCAGGGTGACGGCCGTGTTGTTGTCCAGGGTGGTGTTGGCCGCAGTCACCAGGGTGCCGTTGCCCAGCGCCGAGCTGTTGCCGAGCACCAAGGTGCCGCCATTGAGCACGGTGCCACCGGTGTAGCTGTTGGCGCCGTTGAGCACCAGGGTGCCGGCGTCCACCTTGTTCAGCACACCACTGCCGGTCAGGCCGACATTAAGGGTCGCGGTGGCATTCGGATCGACGCGCAGGGTCGCGGTGCCGTTGCCGTTGTTGACCAGTTGCAGGGCGCCGGGGCCATCGAGCACATAGCCGTCGACGGTGAACTGCAGGCCGGTGATGACCTGGGTGCCATTGACGCTGACAGTGCCAGCCGGGGTCTGGAACACGGCGAAGTTGCTGCTCCAGTCACGGTTGCCGGTGCCGTTGACCGTGGTCCAGTTGGTGGTGGCCGCATCCCAGGTGCCGCTGCCGCCCTGGATCACGCCATCGCTGACGGTGCTGGAGCCGTCCCAGAACAGCACGCTGCCATTGGCGCCACCGACCAGCAGGTTGACCTGCGCGCCAATAGCGGTTTGCAGTTGCAGGTCGCTCGCCTGGACACCGCCTGGCAGCGTACCGAAGACCAGTCCGTTATCGGTGAGCGTGCCGGTGTAGTCGATCAGCCGGTAGATACCGGCGCCGAAGCCGCCGATATCGCTGACGTTCAGATTGCCGTCGAGGGTCAGGTTGCCGCCCACGGCGAGCAGTGCGTTGCCGCCGGTGGACGGCGAGCCGAGGCCGACGTCGAGGTTCGAGTTGCCGTTGAGGGTCAGCGCGCCGGTGCTGAGTTTCGCGCCGCTGTTCAGTGCCAGGTGGGCGCCGTCGGCAATGTTCACCGGGCCGGCGATGGAGCCGCTGCCGGTCAGGGTCGCGCCGGTATTGACCTGCACCTGGCCGCCGGCCAGGGCGCCACTGATACTCAGCGTGCCGCCGTTGACCTGGGTGTTGCCGGTGTAGGTGTTGATGCCCGCCAGTTCCAGGCTGCCGCTGCCGGTCTTGACCAGGCTGCCGTTGCCGGAGATCACGCCGCTGAACAGGCTGCCGAGGTTGCTGCCACCGATGCTCAGGCTGGTGTTGTTGCCCAGGGCGACCGAACCGCCGCCGCTCAGGCCGCCGATGGCGGAACTGGCGCCGAGGTTGAGCAGCGCGCCGGTGGCGACGTTGACGCCCGAGGTGCTGCCCAGGGAGCCGGTGTTCAGGGTGGTCAGGCTGCCGGAAAGAATGTCCACCGCACCGGTGAAGGTGTTGGCGCCGGAGAGAATCAGGTCGGCTGCGCCGGTCTTGACCAGGCCACCGGCACCGCTGAGCACGCCACCGAGGTTGAGCGCGTTGTTGCCGGCCACCGTCAGGTCGGCGCCGAGGGCGATGGCATTGCCCAAGGCAAAGGCCGCGCTGTTGTCCAGGGTCGCCGCGCCGGTGACGCTCAGGGCACCGTTGCCCAGGGCACTGCCATTGCCGACGGTCAGGGTGCCACCCGCCAGCGTGGTACCACCGGCATAGGTGTTGACGCCGTTCAGGGTCAGGTTGCCCGCACCGCTCTTGACCAGGCCGGCAGCGCCATCGATGACGCCGTTGAGGGTCAGGTCGCTATGGCCGGTGAGGTTCAGGTTGGCGCCAAGGGTAATGGCGTTGACCAGGGCGAACGGCGAGTTGGTGTTCAGGTTCGAGGCGCCGGTGACGGTCAGGCGACCGCTGCTGATGGCGCCGGCATTGCCGAGGGTCAGGGTACCCGCGCTGAGGGTGGTACCGCCGGTGTAGGTGTTGACCCCGCTGAGGGTCAGGTTGCCCAGGCCGTTGGAGGTCAGGCTGCCGGCACCGCTGATCACGCCGCTGAGGGTCTGGTCGGCCGTGCCGCCCGTGCTCAGGGCACCGTTGAGGATGATGTTGTTGCCCAGGTTGATCGTGGTGTTGCTGTCGAGGGTGCCTGGGCCGGTCACGGTCACGACGCCGCTGCCCAGGGCCAGGCTGTTGCCGAGCACCAGGGTGCCGCCGGCCAGGGTGGTGCCGCCGGTGTAGGTGTTGGCGCTGTTCAGGGTGACGGTCGAAGTGCCTTGCTTGGTCAGGCCGCCAGCACCGGTGACCAGGCCGTTGAGGGACAGGTCGGCGCTGCCGCCCAGGACCAGGCCACCGTTCAGGTTGATCAGGTTGTTGAGGCTTGCGGCGGTGGCCGCCTGGAGAATCGCGTTGCCACTGGCATTCAGCGCGCCCAGGCCGAGGGCGCTGTTGCTGCCCACGCTCAGGGTGCCGCCGCTGAGGTTGACCGGGCCGGCGAAGGTGTTGTTGCCGGACAGGGTCAGCTTGGCGCTGCCGGTCTTGGTCAGGCCACCGGCGCCAGCGATATCGCCGGTCAGGGCCAGGTCGCTGCTGCCGAGCACGTTGACATTGCCAGTGAGTGTCACGGCGTTGGCCAGGCTCACCGCCTTGTTGGCATCCAGTGCAGCGCCGGCGCCCGCAGTCAGGGTGCCGCTGCCGAACGCAGTGTCGGAACCGGCCACCAGGGTGCCAGCGGACAGGAGGGTGCCACCGCTGTAGGTGTTGGCGCCGTTCAGGGTAACGGTACCGGTACCGGCCTTGGTCAGGCCGCCGACACCGTCGATTACACCGTTGATGGTCAGGTTGGCACTGCCCGGCAGGATCAGGCCGGCATTCAGGTGCACGGCGTTGGCGAGGATCTGCGCGCCCGTGGTGGTCAGGCTGGCGGCACCGCCGACGGTCAGGTCGCCGGTGCTGATGGCGGTGGCGCTGCCGATATTCAGGGTGCCAGCGTTGAGTGTGGTGCCGCCGGTGTAGGTATTGACGCCGGACAGGCTCAGGGTGGCGTTGCCGGTCTTGACCAGGCTGCCGGTGCTCTGACCGTTGGTGATCGCCCCGGTCAGGCTGAGATTCCCGGTACCACCGAGGGACAGCGCGCCATTGGCGACAATCGCGTTGGCCAGGGTGACTGCACTGGCGGCATCGAGCGCGGTGCCGTCTGCGGCAGTCACAATGCCCGAACCCAGTGCACTGGAGTTGCCGACCACGATGCGGCCGGCGTTCAGCGCGATAGCGCCGGAGAATCCGCTGTTGGTGCCGCCGAGCAGCAGGTTGCCCGCGCCTTCCTTGGTCAGTTTGCCGCTGCCGGTGATGGCGCCGCTCAGGCCCAGGTTGTTGCTGCCGCCGATGGTCAGGTCGCTGTTGAGGGCAATCTGGTTGGCGAGGATGGCCGATGCGCTGCTGTCGAGCACCGAAACGCCAGCAACGGTCAGGGTGCCGATGCCCAGGGCGGTGTTGCTGCCCACCACCAGGCCGCCGGCATTGAGCACGACACCACCCTGGAAGGTGTTGGCGCCACTCAGGCTCAGGGCGCCGTTGCCATTCTTGGTCAGGCGGCCGGTGCCAGTGACCAGGCCGCTGAGGCCGAGGTCGGCACTGCCGCCGATGCCGAGGTTACCGGCCAGGTTGACCTGGTTGGCCACGGAGACGGCGGTGCTGGCGTCCAGCACGGTGCCGCCGGCAGCATTCAGCACACTGGTGCCGAGGGCGACGTTGCTGCCCAGAACCAGGGTGCCGGCGTTGAGGTTGGTCAGCCCGGAGTAGCTGCTGGCGTTGCCGCTCAGGGTCAGGGCACTGGTGCCGTTCTTGTTCAGGCCACCGGCGCCGCTGATGTTGCCGGTCAGGGTCAGGGCGTTGTTGCCGGCCACGTTCAGCTGGCCGATCACGCTCACGGCATTGCCGACCGTCATGGCACTGGCGGTGTCGAGGGTTGCGCCTGCGGCAGTGCTCAAGGTACCGGTGCCGAGCGCGCTGGCGTTGCCCAGCAGCAGGGTGCCCGCGCCAAGCGTGGTACCGCCACCGTAGGAATTGATTCCGTTGAGGGTCAGGGTGCCGCTGCCGGTCTTTTCCAGGCTGCCGGCGCCATCGATCACGCCACCGAGGGTCAAGGCATTGCCGCCGACCGGCAGGGTCAGGACCGAATTCAGATGGATCTTGTTGGCCAGTGCCAGCGGCACGGTACCCGCCAAGGTCGATGCGCCACCAACGGTGATATCGCCGTCACCGATGGCGCCGGCATTGGTCAGGGCCAGGACGCCGCCGAGCAGCGTGGTGCTGGCATAGGTGTTGACGCCGGACAGGGTCAGGTTGCTCGCGCCGACCTTCACCAGGGAGCCGGTACCGCTGATCAGGCCGCTCAGGGTCAGGTTGCCGGTGCCGCCGACGTTGACTGCGCCATTGAGGGTGATGCCATTGCCAAGGTTCAGCGAGGTGTTCGAGTCCAGGGTGGCGCCAGCGGAGGCAATCAGGTTGCCCTGCCCCAGCGCGTTGGCGTTGCCGAGGACCAGGCGACCGGCATTGAGCTGGGTATCGCCGGTGTAGGTGTTGTTGCCGTTGAGGATCAGGTCGGCGGTGCCGTTCTTGATCAGGCCGGCGCCGGCAACGCCGCTGATGACACCGTTCAGGCCCAGGGCCGAAGTGCCACCGATGATCAGGTTGTCGCCAAGGTTGACCGCGTTGTTCACGCTTACAGCGGTGTTGGCATCCAGGGTGGTGTTGGCAGCCGTGGCAAGGGTCCCGTTGCCCAGTGCACGTTCGCTGCCCAGGACCAGGGTACCGGCGTTGAGCAATACACCATTCTGGAACAGGTTGTCGCCGCCGAGGGTCAGGGTGGCCGAGCCATTCTTGGTCAGGCTGCCGTTGATGCCGGTAATCTGGCCGTTGAGGGCCAGGTCATTGCTGCCGGCGATGTTCAGGTTGCCGAGCAGGACCACATTGGTGCTGACGCTGCGCGCAGCGTCGGCGTCCAGCGTGGTGTTGGCGCCAGCCTGCAGGCTGCCGAACCCTAGCGCACCATTGTTGCCAACGATCAGCTTGCCGGTCGCCAGTGAAAGGACCCCGGAAAAGGTGTTGGCACCCGTCAGGGTCAGGTCGCCGGCGCCATTCTTGATGATCGCGCCGCTGCCGCTGAGCACACCGGTGAGGGTGCTGGCCGCGGTGTTGGTGAGCGTCAGGACACGGGTGCCCACGTTGATGGCGTTGCCGACGGTGAGGCCATCGGCCAGCAGGCTGGAGTTGGAGGTCACAGTCAGCTGGCCGGCGCCCAGCGCGGTGTTGTTGGTCAGCACCAGGGTGCCGCCGCCGAGGGTCGAGTTGCCGGTGAAGTCGTTGGCGCCGCTGAGGGTCAGGGTGTTGGCGCCACTCTTGGTCAGACCGCCGGTGCCGGAGATCTTGCCCGCCAGGGTCAGGTTGCTGCTGCCGCTCAGGGTCAGGTTGCCGTTGAGCTGGACCAGATTGGTCAGGGTCTGGGCAGTGGAGGTGTCCAGCGCGCCGGTACCGCTGACACCCGCGGTGATGGTGCCCGCGCCGGCAGCACCGGCATTCGCGAGGATCAGCTTGCCGGCGTTGATGTTCAAGCCGCCGCCGAAGTTGTTGGCGCCGCTGAGCGTCAGGTCAGCACTACCCGTCTTGGTCAGCGAGCCGGTGCCATTGATCGCACCGCTCAGGTTCAGGGCCGAGGCACTGTTGACGGTCAGGTTGGCGCCGTTGACGTTGATGGCATTGGCCAAGGTCATCGCCGAGGTGGTGGTCAGGGTACTGGCGCCAGTCACACTCAGCAGGTTGGTGCTGGCACCAAGGGCGGAAGCGTTGCCCAACGCCAGGGTACCGGCGCTCAGGGTGGTGCCGCTGGTCAGGGTGTTGACCCCGTTGAGGGTCAGGGTGCCGGTACCCGTCTTGATCAGAGTGCCGCTGCCACTCAGGACGCCGTTGAGCGTCAGGCCCAGGTCACTGGTGGCCGTCAGGTTGCCCACCAGGTTCAGGTCGCTGTTGACGGTCGAGTTGGTACCGCTGGCGTTGCCCAGGCCACCGCCGTTGACGTTGACCGAGGAAGCCCCCTGCAATGCGTTGGAGTCAACCCGCAACAGGCCGCCGTTCAGGTTGACGCTCGGGCTGGTGGTGCCGGTCTTGAACAACTGGTTGGTCAGCGTCCAGGTACCGCTGCTGACCACCAGGTTGTTGAAGTTGACGTATTGGGTACCGTTGAGGGTGCCGGAACCATTGGTGCCGGAGCCGCCACCGATGGCATTCATCAGGTTCAGGGTGTTGCCGTTGTTGAGGGTACCGCCATTGACGATACCGGCCGGCACGTAGGCGATGCCCAGGCCGCCGAGTACGCCGAGGTCAATGCCCCCCCCTGCCCCGCCGCTGACCAGGGACCCGGTGATGGCATTGAAGGTGTTGGCGCCGGAGCCCGCGCCCAGGTTGATACTGCCGGTTACCGTACCGACGTTGGTGAAGACGTTGCCCAGGGTGGAGGCCTGCATCGCCACACGCCCTGTGATGATCCCGCCCGCGTTGTTGGTCAGCACGTTCCTCGCACCACCGCGCAACGCGATCACCGCGATGTCCTCGGGGAGGATCGCCGCACTCAGCAGCGGCGTGCCACTGATGACGCCGGTGTTGTTGACGGTCGTGGTACCGCCCGCGCCGTTCTGCACCACCAGGCCGACACCACCCAGGTTGAGCAGGTTGGCCCCGAGCAGGGTCGAGGTGCCCATGATCTGGCCGCTGGCAAGGTTGTTCACGGTTACCGTACTGCCAGCGTTGTTGCTGATATTGAGACCGGACGCCAGGGACACCAGGCCCGGCAGCAGCGACGGGTCGATACGCCCGGCGTTGTTCACCGTGATGCCGGTACCGGTAAGGGATACCGAGTTGACCGCATCGACCACCCCCGGATAGATCTGCGCGCCGTTCTGCACGTTGACCGTGAGGTTGCTGGTGGAACTGACCAGGCCGATGGTCACACCGGTGCAGGACACGGTCGAACCGACCGTTGTGCACAGCGCTTGCACCTGGGGACTGAAGAAGCCGGAAACCATGCCGGCTGCCGCCATGCTGATGGCGAGAGGCAAAGGGGCAAAACGGGCGGTAAAGGCTTTCTTGGCGGTTCTTCTGTCCACGAGCGTCTCCTTCGTGGATCAAGCAAATCCGTCTTTGAATGCGTGCTGGCGCTGGCGCCATCCCCCTCAGGAACTACACACACTGCATGTCGAACTGCCTGACCCTGGCAAATACAGGTTCCTTGATGGGGGTGATTTGTAGACAAAAAATTGGATCCACGTCGGACAATTCGTACACGCGCTTAGTATTAATTCTTTAGTGATAATCCACGTAAATGCGGGACGGAACCGAGGCGGCGTGCGGGGTTGAGCCGACGAGCGGTAGAAGTTGAATGAAATTTTTTGCAGAAAGCTCTGAGGAATTAAATTATGTCTAAATGTTACAAACCTGACCGAACAGATGTTTTTGAGTGGTTGTAAATTCGGAAAGGTGGTGCGAGGGCGTGCTGTGAATGCGGGTGGCGCGGTCAGAGCCGATGGCTTGCATGAGACACCTGCAGGTGGTGCGGATGCTCAGTAGAGTCCTGCTGGTGCAAGAGGCTGCTCATGGATTGCCAGGAACGAAGCAGCGGCTGACCTGCACCGTGAACGAAAACCATGAGCCAGTGTGGAGCCTGAAAGATTGGCTTATGGTGCCTGTTCAAGCATTCTGAACGGCCGTACTCATGCACCTCGGCGATATAACCCATGAGCAAGCCTGTTTTTCCCCAGCCCTTTGAAGCGATTGGCTGCTCCCAATGTCGCGACCTCACGAGCCTGGGTTTCGATATTACGATGGCCTTCCAGCCTATCATTCATGTTCCCTCAGCCAGGCCGTTCGCCTATGAAGCACTGGTTCGCGGCCTGAACGGTGAGAGCGCGGCGGACATTCTGGCCAAGGTATCACCCGATAATCTGTACCGCTTCGATCAGGCCTGTCGGGTAAAGGCCATCGAGCAAGCGGCCGCGCTGGGCCTGGGGCGCCTGGCAGACTGCAAGTTGAGCATCAACTTCCTGCCCAACGCCGTCTACCGTCCCAGCACCTGTATCCGCGCGACCTTGGAAGCCACGCGGACATTCGGTTTTCCTGCCAATCGGCTCATGTTCGAAGTGACCGAGGGCGAGCGCATCGACGACACCGAGCACTTGAAAGCCATCTTCAAGGAGTACGACCGACAGGGCTTCACCACGGCGATAGATGACTTCGGCTCCGGTTACTCTGGGCTGAATCTCCTTGCAGAGTTTCAGCCGGATGTACTCAAGCTGGACATGGCACTCACGCGGGGAATCAGCCAAGACCCGGTTCGCCAGGCCATCGTCGCCGGTATCGTCCTGGTCGCCGAACGGCTGGGCATCACGCTTGTCGCCGAGGGGATCGAGACTGACGCAGAGTGCCAGGCGTTGGCGGCGCTGGGGATTGATTTGATGCAAGGGTATTTGTTCGCGCGACCCCAGGTGAATGGATTGCCTTTGATCGAGCGGTTTGCTTCGGCTTGAACGGATGGAACTGGATCACGTTCAGCGGATGTGGCATGGCTCAGCTGGACATGGCGGACAACGGTAAACCAGCTTCCACCCGCACACCCCGGCCATTGCGCTGAGCGGCTACGGAAGCGCCAGCCCAAAGGAAATAGCCAGCAGGCCCGCTTCACCCGTCGCCTTACCAAACCGGTTCAATACGAAGAGTTGGTGGACACTATCGAGGCGGTGTGCAAACACGCCGGGACGTGAGTCATCTGCCTGGCGCAGAGGCCTCGCCAGGCCTCTGCGCCAAGGTCCAGCGGTCTAAGCGGCTGGTTTGAGAACGACCTTCGTCCACCCATCATCGCGCGCATCGAAATGCTTGTAGGCCTCAGGCCCTTCGTCGAGCTTCAGGCGGTGGGAAATGATCTGCGACGGCGTTGCACGGCCATGGTGGATCAGTTCGGCGAGCCGGCGGTTGTAGGCTTTGACGTTCGCCTGGCCCGTGCGGATCTGCTGCCCCTTGAACCAGAACGCCCCGAAGTCGAAGGCCATCTTGCCCTCCTTGGCCAGCTCGTTCTTCGCACCTGGATCCTGGGGAACGAACACGCCGACAACGCCGATGCCGCCGGTCGCCTTCGTCGAGGCCACCAGGTTGTTCATGGTGAGGTAGTTGGCCTCGTGGCCATGGCGATCGCAGCACTGATAGCCCACGCACTCGCAGCCCCGATCCGTGCCCTTGCCATGGGTCAGGTTCAGGATCTGCTCCACTGCCTGCTGCTCGACGGAATTGATGGGTGTTGCGCCCATTTGCGCCGCCAGCTTCAGGCGGTCCGGCTGGTTGTCGATGACGAACACCTGGGAGGCGCCTTTGATCATGGCCGAATGGGCTGCCATCAGGCCCACCGGCCCGGCCCCATAGATGGCGATGCTCTCTCCCGGTAGCAGGCCGGCCAGTTCGGTGGCATGCCACCCCGTGGGGAAGATGTCCGAAAGCATGACGTAGTCATCCTCACGCTCCTGAGCATCTTCCGGCAAGACCAGGCAGTTGAAGTCTGCATAGGGCACCCGAAGCAGCTCCGCCTGGCCGCCCTGGTACGGCCCCATGTCGGCGAACCCATAAGCAGCGCCGGCTGCGCCGGGATTGGCGGTCAGACAAAAGCCGGTCAGGCCTTTTTCGCAGTTCTCGCAGAAGCCGCAGCCGATGTTGAACGGCAAACAGACCCGATCGCCTACCTTCACCCGATCGACTCCAAGCCCCACCTCGATGACCTCGCCCAGGTTCTCGTGCCCGAAGACCCGACCGGCCTCGAATGAGGTGCGACCTTCATACATGTGGAGGTCCGAACCGCAGATGTTGGTGGTAGTGATGCGGACCAGGACGTCGGTGGGCTTCTCGATTCTGGCGTCTGGTACGTCTTTTACCGCGACGTCGCGCGGACCGTTGTACACGATAGCTTTCATCTTGGACTCCCGATTGAAAGGGTGAACGATTCACACCCTGTTCAGATCAGGTGCCGGGAAAAGCAGCGGCGTTCCCCCGCGTTACGAAGAGGAAGGACCAAAGGTGCTAATCAATGACGGCGCGAAATCTCGTCCGCCAACGGTCTACCGACGGTAGCGAGCCAGAATGGGCTGTGTCTTCATGCCGTGCAGCAGGATGCTCAGCGCCACCACCGAGACGGTGAGGTTGAAGATCAGCTCGCCAGCACTTGGCGACAGGTCATGACCGAGACAATAGAACAGGTAGTACAGGCTGCCGATGCCGCGAATGCCGAACCAGCCGATCAGCTGAACCAATCGTTTCGGAAACCCGTCAACCCAGAAACAACGAAGCGGGTCAGAGCGATGCGTGAGGATCCGGTTGCGGACGTACTGGCGTACTGCAAACAACATGACCTGTTGCTGACCACCGCCGAGTCCTGCACGGCGGGCTACATGATCGCGCTCCTGGCCACGGTGCCTGGCACAGGTGAGGTGGTGGAAAGCGGGTACGTGGTTTATTCCCCACAAGCCAAGCAACGATTGCTCGGTGTCACTCCCGAGACGATCGAACGATACGGCCTGACCAGTGAGGCCGTGGCCTGGGAAATGGCAATTGGCGCGCTAAAGGACAGCAAGGCAGATATTGCCATCGCTACTACTGGCGTCGCTGGCCCTGAGCCTGAAGATGGTATTGCTCCGGGCACACTGTGCTTTGCCTGGGCCTTCGGCGGGGAATCTCCAGCGGTCTTTACCCGCTGTCAGCGCTTCTTTGGGGAGCGCAGCGAGGTAATGCGGGAAGCGGCGCTCTATGGCTTGACTCAGCTTCCTCATTACCACTGGCGCTGGCTGCGGGGTGAACGGGCCTGAGGGCATTGATGATGAAGGAAGAAGAGCTACATTCGCGGCGGTTTCCGGTCCACGAAGACATGCGGATGCAGCAGCGTGTCTGGACCTTCGAGCGCATCGGTTGGTACGCCTTGGTCCTTATCGTGCTCCTGGCGCTCGGCGGCGTATTCGGCAACGGGCCGCTGAGCAATGCCGAAGCGGTCAGTGCTGACGGCAACCTTCGCGTGCAGTATCAGCGCTTGAGCCGCAGCGGCACGTTGGATGATCTGCGGATCACGGTGCGAGGCACGGCGGGGAAACCTGTGACGTTGGTGCTGGACGGCACGCTGCTGCGTGAGGCCAGCATCGAGACGATGCAGCCTGAACCGCAACACTCGATGTCGCGAGGCCAGGCTCTGCTACTCCGGTTGGGCACGAGTGACGACGGCGTCGCCACCCTGTACCTGACCGTTCGTTCGGAGTACGTCGGCACGCTCCAGGGGCTGGTAGAGACAGATCCCGGCACCTCTGTCAGTTTCTCAACCTTCCTGTTTCCCTAGGCTCTGTACGAAAAGTAGTGTCGTAAACACCGCCGCCAGCAGGCTAATGTGACCATCGCCCCATAACTTGTTGCGAGCTTGCAGTAGCGGGTTGCCAGGCGGCGATGCTCCTTCAGCCAGCCAAACAGACGCTCGATGACATTGCGTTCTCGGTACTTGAGTTTGTCAAACAGCCGCGGCAAACCGGGCTTCGGCTTGCGCTTCATCGTGCGATAAGGAATGACAGGCTGCATGCGATAGCGATCGCAATACCGCCTGAGGGATTCAGCGTCGTAGCCTTTGTCAGCGACGAGCTTGCGGCACCGCTTGCGAGGTCTGCCCCAGCCGGTAGGCACCTGGACACCATCGAGTAGTGGTTGTGCATGTGAGATGTCACTGGCCTGCCCACCAGACAGAGTGAAGTGCAGAGGCACACCTCGGGCGTCGCTGACCATATGAATTTTCGTCGTTAATCCCGCCCGACTTCTCCCGAGCGCGTGGTCCGCTGGTTCTTCCGTCCCCCTTTTTGACCTGCTCCAGAGGCCGCTCGGGTTGCTTTGACTGCTGTTGAGTCAATGCACCAGGTGTCTAGATCTATCAGCCCATGCTCGTTGAGTTTGACGTGCATCCGCTTGAGCATCTTGGTGAAGGTGCCCTGATTTCGCCAATCTCGAAACCGCTGATAAACCGTAGACCAAGGTCCGTACCGCTCAGGCATGTCCCGCCAGGCCGCGCCCGAGCAAAGCACCCAGAACACGCCATTGAGCATCAGTCGATCATCGACTCGCGGACGTCCCGTGCGGCGGGGCGAATTGAAGAGGTCCGAAACCAACTCCCAGTCCGCATCGGAAATTTCATATCGCTGCTTGGGCATCACAGAGTCCTGCGCTGAAAAGGGCAAAACTCTACGTAAACTCAGGCTGGCTGGGGCGCTGGCGGGATTTCAAGGGTTTTCATACAGAGCCTAGGAGCGTTTCATGGACTCGATACTCCGCGCCGCAGGGATGTATATCGCCCTGATGGTACTGTTTCGAATTGCCGGCAGACGCTCGCTGGCAGACCTGACGACGTTCGACTTCGTACTGTTGCTGATCATCGGCGAGGCTACGCAGCAGGCACTGCTAGGGGAAGACTTCTCTTTCACCAACGCCATGCTGGTGATCGCAACGCTGATCGTGCTGGACGTCGGTCTGTCCCTGACGAAGCTGAATTCCCGACCACTCGCCCGACTTCTCGATGGGCATGCCACCCTGGTCGTAGAGCGGGGCCACTTTCTCCGTGAGCGGATGCGGCGGGCACGCCTCACCGAGGACGACATTCTGGAGTCGGCACGCAACAGCCAAGGTGTAGAGAAAGTGGAGCAAATCAAGTTCGCGATCGTCGAGCGAAACGGGAAGATATCGATCATTCCCGAGGAATGACAGCGTATCCGGGTCAGTGCGATACCAGCATTCTCGGTCGTCACACTCTTTCTTTTGACTACCTCCTGCGCCGTTCAGCCGAATAAAAGATGACGTCCAAAATTGCCGCGCCGTACAGATCAGGTAGTCACCCTTCAGGCGGACCAGGCATTCGTGCGCGGTAAACCTGAAGGTACAGTCTTTAACGCACCTCATCCGAAGCTTGGTAAATCGAATGAATGATCGAGCCCTTTTCCAGCGTCCTACATGAACACAGACCTTCCTGTGTCGAGCCAAAACGTGAGGTGAAAGATCATGACAAACAATCAAGACGACCGTGGCCATCAAGGTGGTACCGCACAATCCAACTCCGGCAATTTCGCGAACGATCGGGAGAAAGCGTCGGAGGCTGGTCGCAAGGGCGGGCAGGCTTCGGGAGGCAGCTTCGCCAACGACCCAGAGCGCGCCTCGGAAGCAGGTCAAAAAGGGGGGCAAGCATCGAGCGGTAACTTCAAGAACGATCCGCAACGAGCCGCAGAAGCCGGTAAGAAGGGTGGGCAAGCTTCAGGCGGCAACTTCGCCAACGACCCAGAGCGCGCTTCGGAAGCAGGGCGTGCAGGTGGGCAACACAGCCATGGCGGCGGTCGCCAAAGTGACGATAATCGTTAACCCACCACAGCGTACCAGGGCGATTCCGCCCTGGTATCCTCGACGAAGAGATAATTCTACGAATCGACTGCTGGGACGAATCTCCGATCAGACAGGAACATGTCCGATGACACTGGAAAAAGTTATTTCAACCCTTGCTTGACGCCATTGCTTGCCGGCCCATCTACTTGCCACTGCCTTGCCTCCAACACCCCGTTAGCCAGCGCTTTCGTCATGGACTCTCCGGGACGCGAATTGAACATTTCTTCATGCAAGATATGCCCATCTGCCGCATAGATACCAATAAATAGTTGCGTATTCCCTGTGCGAGACAACCTGACCTGAACGTTAATGCTGGTGCCATTATCCTGGATTTCATCATAGGTACGGTGGTGCAAGCCGTCATCGGCCCATGCCCAAAATACCTCTCCACGAATTCTCATTGCGCTCTCCCAAGCCTGCCATTCAAAAATCCATGAAGTAATCTACGCGGTGATTGGCACCCCCGCGCGATGAAAACAGAACACCTTCCTTGATTCAGACCACTGGTCATATAATCTGTACAAAAAATTCTGCGTGTACAGTTTTTTAGAATTCTGTATAACTACTGGACCATTTTAAGTACGCCATATAAAAGCTCGCCAGATACCTGGAGCACAAGTAGCTCGAATCATTACTATTAGTGCGCCTCATCGCCGAATTTAAAATAAATTATCAACCTCACCAACCCAAGCCGTTTATTAGACACATCACAACCTGTGTTTTAAATAAAGCTGAATATCCATGGCTGACATGTAGAAAAAAGCCGCACGGGGCAGCTTGTCCGGTGCGGCTTCGCTCAGCCCTCGCTCAGCACTTTGCCACCGCATCAGGGTCAGCCGAGCGTTCGAGGAAGGCTCGGGTTACTTCCGGCAGATGCTCTTTCAGCCATTCAGCCATGGCTCACTCCTCCTTGGTAATGGAACGGCAGACTTCCATAGTCACGAGATCCCCTGCTACCTCCGTCGCTAGCCGGCCGGCCTGTGCCTTTAGCATGCTCTGCGCCTGCTGTTACACGTGATTGGAATAACCGGGAGGTGCCGCAGATGGACGGAGGCCCGCAGCTGCGATGGGTGGCCTGCGGATCGTCCGATCATCGACGCCCGGAACCCCCGTGGAGCAATCGCCTCGAACGTCTACATGCCCTGAATGAGGAGGACCCAGAGATGGCCAGGCATCTTTTCCTGATCAGCTTCATCCATCAAAATCAGCCCGGCTCCTGCGAGCTCTACAGCGATGAGGAAACGCTGACCCCGGAGCAAGCCGCCGCCCACCTGCGAACGCTCATGCCCGATACCGCATCTTCCTTTAGCGACGTACAGGTGCAACGCCTCGAACATGACCATAAACCGGGTACCACACCCGGTCATTACCAGCAGCCATAAGTCTCAGTGGCAGGCCCCGCGAATTCGGCGCCTGCCACAGCTTCCAGATAGCTCCGGTCCGCCAGGCTTCGCAGGTCTCTCCACTGCCGCCAATCAATCAGCTTCCGGCGGTCCATTTCGTCTGCGCGTCTCAGCAATTCGTCGTGATAATGATTCGGGGAGTCCCGACGCAACCGATGATCGTCATAGATGGAGAACCAACTATCCATCGCTTCGATTCCTGCTACCTGCATCCACCAGGCCTTCTCGATCGCATTCATCGCTGCACTCCTCGATTTAGGCGGTGGAGTGTCGGCGATGAAATGAGGTTCAAGGAAACAGTATGAGCGGTCTCACACTGTTCGTAGCCCTTGATTCATCTAGTCGGAGCTGCTGGAAAGATGTAAAAAAAGATTTCAGACGATTGCTGCGGTCAGACGGACAAGCAGGCTGAAAAGGAAGAAGTCATGAAATTCGCAATGTTTTGCCAATGGCTGTCGGACCGCGCGGGCAGTCCCCGGACATTTCAGGTTGCCCTCGTGCTGATAGTGCTCTGGGCAGTGACCGGCCCCTGGTTCCACTACAACGACACCTGGCAGCTCATCATCAACACCTCGACCACGATCATCACTTTCCTGATGGTCTTCCTGATTCAGAACACGCAGAACCGCGACAACGACATCATTCATGTGAAGCTCGACGAGTTGATCCGGGCGACCAAGCATGCCGAGCGATCGGTCCTCGATCTGGAGGACATGGACAGCGCCAAGTTGCGTGAGCTGCGCAAGGAGTACCGGGCGCTGGCTGAAAACTGCCCCCAAGTGAACCCTGTAGTAGCGGCTGAGCTTGCGGAGAAACTTGAGAACGAGATCCGCAACCACCAGCGGTGATAAAGCGAGCCGGATGATCAAGAGGGGCTTGGCTTACGTGCTTGTAGCCCCTGACCGGCATCAAGGAACACGAGTATTCTGTTCGGGTCTGAGTCCTCACCAACGCATTGCGTATCCTTTGCCCCGACTCGAACAGGAAGTGATTCCAATGTCTGATTGGCTACCCGACGAAAATGTCGCCTTCGACCGTCTGCGCCGTTTCAACTGGGATAATACGCCGCTCGGGCCGTTGGGCGGCTGGCCGGATGTACTGCGTACTACAACTACCTTGGCATTCTCCTCCGAATTCCCTCAGGCAATTGTCTGGGGGCCTGAGTTGATCACCCTACACAACGACGCTTTCACACCTATCCTCGGTAACAAGCCCACTGCACTGGGACGCCCTTTCGACGAAGTCTGGGAGGAGGCTTGGGAGCACATCAAGCCTTATGCCGAAGCCGCTTTCCGTGGAGAGCCAACCTTCATCGAAGATTTCCCGCTGATGGTCCAGCGTTCCGATCAGATGGAGCAGGCCTATTTCACCTTCTGCTATAGCCCCATTCGCGACAGCGCTGGTGTAGTGGTTGGTCTACTGGATACCGTGGTTGAAACCACCGCAACGGTCATTGCCAATCAGAAGCTCAATTTACTAGACGCCATCAGCACGGCAGTGGCTGGGGTGGATGATCCCATTGCCATCATGGACTTGACCTGCCGGCGCATGGTCGAGCACATGAGCCTATCCAACTGTGCTTATGCTGACATGGACCCGGACGGAGACGGTTTCACTATCAGGGGTGACTGGGCCGCCAAGGCAGCGCCGCGAATCCGCGGCCACTATCGGCTCGCGGACTTTGGTGTCCAGGCTGTGCAAGACTTAAATGCTGGGCGCCCCCTCGTACTCGAAGACAATCGGCGAGATTTGCCGGCAGAGGCATCCGCGACGTTCCAGGCTATCGGTATCGCCGCAACGGTATGTGTGCCCCTCATCAAGAATGGTCAACTCACAGCGCTCATGGCCATTCATGACTGCGTGCCGCGCAAGTGGTCCTCCCATGAGGTGAATCTACTGCTGGAGATCGCCGACCGCTGCTGGGCCCATATCGAGCGGGCACGCTCCGATGCCTCGGTACGTCAGGGTATCGCGGCGCTGGCGACCCTGAACGCCACTCTGGAAAAAAGAGTTGAGGACCGGTCAATTCAACTGGCGCAGGCGGAAGCGGCATTGCGGCAGTCGCAAAAGTTAGAAGCCATCGGTCAACTGACTGGAGGCGTGGCCCATGACTTCAACAACTTGCTCACTGTCATTCGCTCGTCGGTGGACTTTCTACAACAGCCCCACATGCCGGAAGAGCGCAGAAACCGCTATGTAAAGGCGATATCCGATACGGTGGACCGGGCCTCGAAGCTGACCAGCCAACTACTTGCCTTTTCTAGACAGCAGGCGCTTAACCCGGCAGTTTTCGACGCCGGCGCCTGCGTAGAGCTTATGGGTGACATGCTGCGCACCGCTACCGGTGCCTTGGTCAACATAGAGATCTCCCTGCTCGATGAAGAATGTTTTGTGCTGGCTGACATGAGCCAGTTCGAGACCGCCATTGTCAACATGGCGTTGAATGCCCGGGACGCTATGGATGGGGAAGGTACTCTGCGTCTGACCATTGGGCGTTGCGACAGATTACCGCCCATCCGTGGTCATGCCGGCACCGACCATACGTTTGTGGCGGTCTCGCTGACCGATACCGGGAAAGGCATTCCGACGGGGATCCTGGAGAAGATCTTCGAACCGTTCTTCACCACCAAGAACGTCGGAAAGGGCACTGGGCTGGGCCTGTCGCAAGTATTTGGCTTCGCCAAGCAATCAGGTGGCGACATTGATGTCCAGACCGAAGAAGGGCGTGGCTCGACGTTCACTTTGTATTTGCCGAAGGTGGATAAACGTGAGGATGAATCACTGCGCGAGACATCCGCCGCAACGCTCCCTATGTCACTGTCCTCCTATCGCATCCTGGTTGTAGAGGACAACGATGAGATTGGTGTAATCGCAGTGAAGATGCTTGAGGCCATGGGCTTTTTAACCGTTCGCCGCGCCCGGAATACCACCGAGGCGTTGAGTCAGATGGGAGAGGATGCTGGGAATTTCGACGTGGTGTTTTCGGACGTCTTGATGCCAGGCGACAGCGGAATCGCCTTGGCCCACGAGTTGCGTCGGCGCCGCGCGGATCTGCCAATTTTACTGACGTCTGGCTATAGCCGGGAGTTTAGTGGAGCGGCGAGCATTCAGTTTGAGTTCGTCCACAAGCCCTACTCGGCGGAACGGGTTCGGTTAGCGTTGTGCAAAATTCTATCAAAATGAACAGTCGGCAGCAGGGAAGCAGAAGTGAGCCAGCATTAGGTATCAGTTCCTTTTCATTGCTCTGTGGATAGGACAGCCATATTTGATCAGCCCGAGGTCTACTGACATCGCGTAGGAACGTCCGCGTTTTATTTGGAAGACGGAGGAAATATGGAACTTACAGACAGGCTGGAGGAGGAGATTCGCAATCACCAGCGGTGAACGCGCAGTCTGTTGAGGTGGACCGCTGGCAGCGGCGGCGAAGCACGGGGGCTCCGCGCCTCGCCGCCGCGGCCTTACCGAGGCTCGTGGATAGGACAACCGTTGTGGCTGGCACGAAAGTCCGCTGACATCTCGTAGGAGGGTTTGCGTACCCGCATCACGCCTCCCAGAGGCCTGTGTGCAGCGAGACCATGCCACGGGCTGAAGGCCATGCCGTCATCGATCTCATCCACCTTCGCCTCATCCCAAGACGCTTGTGGCGCGACGTCAAGGCGAGCGACCGTGACATAGGGGCTAAGCTCTTCTGGCCACTGTACCGAAGCATCCTCGATCGGCATCCTCTCGATGTCGGTCGCCAGCTGAATGCGAATCTCCCAGCTCCCACCTTCCTCACGAAAGTACTCCGCCACCGCCGTGCGCAGCCCGTCAGGATCGTCACTCAGGTCGATTGGACGGTCGGTCAGGACACACAGCGACGGCGACACCGGTACCACGGCCACCTTGGCGTAAAAGGGGCCGTAGAGAACGGGAACCACGGTGGTGAAGGACTCACCCAGAATGTGGGTCTGCGGATGGCCGCCCAGGCTCTTCAGCGTGCCGCTCTCGCCTCCCAAGGCCTCCACCGTGGACTCGACACCACGCAGCACGGCCGACAATGCCTTCTTCATTCCAGGTGCTTTATCAGTGGTCTTGGCCAACAGCTTCAGGGTTTTCAGGAAGGCCTTGGGGGTGGCGGCGGTGAACGCCTTGGCGTTTTGCATCACGAAGTCCTGGGTGACCTCGCCCTCACTGCCAGGCAGACGTGGTCCCTCGACACCGACGATCTTCAAGGCAAGCCCTCGTGGCGTGGAGACCTTGTCATCCAGAATGTCGCCAGGGTTGGTGGAAAAACGCAGATAAGCGGTAAACACACCTGGCTGCGCGAACGCCCCTTGCGCCAGGTTGGGCGGCAAATCTGGAACCGTCACCCTGCCGCGCAACAGACCGTGGGCCTTGGCGTGAACACTGCGATTGGCATGGCCATTGTTATTGAACGTCGTCTCCATGATGTCGTGGAGGGCTTGGGCCAATTCCTTACTCGTCTCGGCCTCATCGTCCGGGATCTGCTCGAAGGATGGCTCGAAGCGTAGCGGTACCACTGAAGGTGAGTTTTCTGGTCGGTTGTTCATCAGGACTCTCCATTTTTGGCACGGATTCCGGGCTTGCAGTACCGAGGCGTGAGCCAAACGATTTTTGCTGCCCGTAACCTAAGGGCCAGGCGCTGCAGCGTGTGTTCAGGCGGCCAACGAGAAACCCGGACGGATGGCGAATAGCGTCACTGCGGGAGGCGCTCTGGACCGCCCGTCGCCACGAGCGGGCATTCGCCCCAACACTGGGTCCTGGACCGTCTCGAACAGGTATCACCCTTCTGAGACCTGAGGAGCAGCCGCCATGCGCGAATACCCGACGCCACCCTTCGCCTCGCAACCCCAAACCGTGCCCGGTTCGCAGCGCAAGATGGATCCTTACCCTGACTGTGGCGAGGAGTCCTACACCGGCAATGGCCGACTGGCCGGCAAAATCGCGCTGATCACCGGCGCCGACAGCGGCATCGGCCGAGCCGTTGCGATCGCTTACGCGCGAGAAGGCGCAGACGTCGCCATCGCCTACCTGAATGAGCATGAAGATGCCCAGGAAACACAGCGTTGGGTCACAGCTGCGGGTCGCCAGTGCCTGCTGCTGCCAGGTGACCTTGCACAAAAGCAGCACTGCCGAGACATCGTCAGCAAGACGGTCGAGCAGTTCGGCCGGATCGACATCCTCGTCAATAATGCGGCGTTCCAGGCGACTCACGAGACACTGGAAGAGATCGATGACGACGAGTGGGTGAAGACATTCGACGTCAACATCACCGCCATCTTCCGTATCTGCCAGGCGGCGCTGCCGTCGATGCCCAAGGGCAGTTCGATCATCAACACCAGTTCGGTGAACTCCGATGATCCATCGCCCACACTGCTGGCCTACGCCACGACCAAGGGTGCCATCGCCAACTTCACAGCGGGCTTGGCCCAATTGCTTGGGAAGAAGGGTATTAGGGTCAACAGCGTGGCACCCGGCCCGATCTGGACGCCGCTGATCCCATCCACCATGCCGGACGAGGCGGTGAAGAACTTTGGATCGAAAACGCCTCTCGGTCGTCCGGGGCAGCCGGTCGAGGTGGCGCCGATTTACGTGCTGCTGGGGTCCGATGAAAGCAGCTACATCTCGGGGTCACGGTACGCCGTTACGGGCGGCAAGCCGATTCTCTGAGGATGAGGGAGCCGGGGCCCTCAACGACCGTGCTCGCCGCCTGGTGCATCGGCTCCCGCCGTTCGGGCAGGCGCCAGCGAGCCGAGGTCGAGCAAATAACTAAGGCGGCACCTCAGGTGAGCTGCAAGCTCTCAACTCATAGCGGACGATCTGGCCTCCCAGGTGCTGAGCAATTACAAAGCAAGGGAGCCGGCCAGGTTCACAGCTAATTCAGCATGCCTTGGAGCTGGCTTCACTCCAGCTTTGCCTGTGCCGTGAGAGTCGCTGAGGCGGTTTCGCAACGCCCCCAACCCGCCGGGGAAACAAAAAAGGCCTGCATCGCTGCAAGCCTTGAATTTACTGGTGCGGAGACAGACGGACGGTTATTGGTCGTGAGGGCACAGTTTTCGCGGTACTGGAATTTGGTGGATTTTTTGGTGTACCTCATAGGGTATCTATAAAAAATCAGCTAGTTATGGATTTCAGTGGAATCGAATCGGGAATTACGGAGGCTCCTCCCACCCACTTCAAATGGTACGTAAGGAACGGCAGAAACGACCCATAGCTGCCCTTCAAGTCGGCCTGCCAAGAAATCTAACGATTTGCTAAACGGCTGCCGAAACGCAGCGAAGGCTATCCGGTGGAGGCCACTTTTTGCGGCCAATGTATATTAGAGCCATCAGTTAAATCCCAGTTTACTCGAGTACTCGACCTTCATATTTTCCCTATTTCGTAAAAATGACGGAAAAGGGCATGAACGCATATGAACATCCATAGGCTGAGCAAGTAAGCGCTATTCCGCTCATGAATTTAATTACCTTGTCGAAATCGCAGCCTTCAAATTCATCTTCCACCTGAGTAACCGCAGCTATCGTCCAGCCAACCATTCCCTGAAATTTACTTGCTGTATCTCCAGCAAATGCTGGGAGCGATACAGTAGTAAAGAAGGCTGCATAACAACAAGCTAAGAAAGACTTCATTTCATTCACTCCAAAGACATATACCAGCCGCGGTAAGCGGCGTCGACTTGAATGAATTGTTAGGTCTCAGGCCCACCTGATCCACGTCAGTAGGTCACGAGCGGAATCAGACGAGGGTAGGTCTATCTTAAACAGTTGTCGTTCGCCTGCGAGTTGAGGAGAGACCCGGGCAAGTGCAGTCGAGGGGCTTTCAGGTGGATAGCGCGTGATTTTGCCGAGGCGGGCCTTCATACGCTCGGGGAGTTTGCTGACGAAAACAGAGCACTTCTTGGTGGTACGAGGGTCAAACGCCACCTCGGCGCCTGTGTCAAAGCGGTAGCTCACCAAGTATTCGTTATTGTCCTGTTTTAAGCGGACGGCATGCGGATCTGCATCCAGCAGGGCTCTCAATTCTTCCCCTTGCATGAATATTCCCCTGTGAGGCTTAACTATAGTTGCCAGCATGCTGGCCTGATCTCAGACTAGCTT
Source organism: Pseudomonas sp. TUM25319 (assembly GCF_056388475.1). Classification (NCBI taxonomy): domain Bacteria; kingdom Pseudomonadati; phylum Pseudomonadota; class Gammaproteobacteria; order Pseudomonadales; family Pseudomonadaceae; genus Pseudomonas; species Pseudomonas sp. TUM25319. The sequence goes on from NZ_CM150751.1 coordinate 6,035,939, forward strand.
GCAGTCTAGGGTTAGACAACGAGTCAGCTTCCTCGTCGGAAAGTATCGAAATCACTGGGCCGGATATCTAGGCAATGAGAGGGAAGTGAGTCGTCCCTGCTTTCTTAGATGCTTTGAGCGCCTGCTTTTGCGCCGGTTGCTGTCGTTCGCGAGAGGCAGCATTCGGCTAGCAGCTGCCCTCACTAACGTAACTCCGAACGCACGTTGCTTAAGATGCTTCCACTCCAGTTGCTACTGGTCAACATCCGGATATGGCCAGATCTGAATCGCAGACTTGGCCAGCGACGCTCCCCTAGCGAGAATTTCCGGCTCCGACCATTCTTCATGGTCATGCAAGGCACGGCTGAGGTTCAGCTTGCTCCACTTCAAGAGCTCCGGCTTCTTGGCTAGCCAAGCGCAGTTGGACAGTGCAGGGTTCAGGCTGCTGGTCACCAGTGTCAGATTGCCCAGCGTATGCTTGATTCGATCACGACGCTGGCTGAATTCCACCTTAGCTTGGGGATCATTCTGCACCTCTGCGGGCAGTGGCCAGTGCTCCTGCCACTTCACAGGCAGAATGTGCTCGATGGTCAACCCCTTCGGCAAGCTGACAGCCTCGCTTTTAGCATGCGCCAGTGCCCCCTCTAAGGCTTTGAGCACCGCCCGCACACGGTATTGCGGCCACCACTGGTACAGTGGGTAATCGAGTAACGCCTTGCCCAGCTCGCCATCTTTCGGGAAGCGCACACTTTCCCCTTCGCTGGAGAGAAGGAACGCGCCAACCACCTGGGCGGTGATGTGCTTTTCACGCTCGAGATGACGAATCAGATCAAGGAATAGTCGGTTGTAATTTTTGGTGGTCAGGCTACAGATCATCCGACGGAACAGATAAGACTCAATTACCGTCAGGATCGCCTCGAACTCGGTTTGCTGCTGCGGCCGCAGTCGCTGACTACATAGCAGTAGCAGCGGATAAACCGTCGAAGTATCGATCACCACGAGGCGCGCCAGAAAACGAGCTAGACGAGATCCTGTCGCAGGCGAAGAGAACTGCCGAAAATGCTCGGCATAGGTCTTGAGCAGCGCCATATGCTCACTGGCTGTGTAGGCCTGGTCTATGAAGCAAGAGCTCCAGTCGGCCGTGTACTGCACGTAATTCTTATATTCGTTGAAGATGTGACCAACACGAATATCGCGGCGCATCGCCAGGGTTAGAAAATGGCGGATGAAGATGTCAATGCGCGGACGGTTTTCCCGTCCCTGCTTGACCTCTTGGCGCCAAAACTCTCCATCGAACTCTGCCCAATGCTCTTCGTACAGCGTATCGATATCACAGCCTTCGCTTTGAGCACGCCGGAATAGAAAGTTCTTGATCAAGTCCGCCGGCAGCAACTGCGTGCCACGTGCATTGAGCGTCTCAAAGATCACTTGCGATTCGTCGTCTTCGCCGAGATCGATCACCACCAACTGCAAGCCATTGCGAACTACAGCCCAAAGGGCATCCAGCTGTTTCTCCGGCGACTCTTCGGCTTCTGCAGCCTCCGGCCGCAACCACTCCTCGAACTGCCCATAGAAGTACAGGTAGGCTCCTCCGATGCCCTGATCGTGGCTGAAGTCCACTCCCTTCTTACTCGCCAGCTGCAATAACGCATCCGGACTGCCCGCGCCATGTACCAAGGCAAAGGCGTGACGATCGGCATTGGTTGGCAACAGTTTCGGCACCTCTGACGGGTCATCGACCATCGTGTCGCTGTTAGAGACCATTGACTCAAAGCGCCCGGCAAAGCGCTCGCTACCCCGGCTGCGGCACAAGTCGCGAGCGGCGATCAGCAGCAGCTGCAAGGTGGTGAAACGCTGCTGTCCATCAATGACCTGGCGGCCCTGCACAGAACCGGTGTCATTGCGCAGTTGCTCAAGCACAACGGCACCGAGGAAGTGCGGGCGCAACCTCTCACCAGCCAGCACCACACCGAGCAGGCGCTCGAAGTCCTCCCATAGCGGTTGCCAGTTATCCTCACGCTTCCAGACATAGGGCCGCTGGAACAGCGGAATCTGGTAGCAGACCGTGGGTTCGAATATTCTTAGCAGAGGACGGCTGTTGGCTTCCATCGTTCACTCAATCCTTAGTTATCTACTAGGCTCTGTACGAAATGTATTCGAGCGAAGGCCAGGCAAGGCGAAAACAGGCGAGGAAGCGGAGTTTACTGGCTGTAAATGAGCATTCCGAGCCTGTTTTCAACGCAGCATGGGCGAGTTCGGATGCATTTCGTACAGAGCCTAGCGCAGCCGACTCATCAGCAACTGCTGTCTCGCTCGCGTACAACCTACATACAACCGGTTGCGGAATACCGGCTGACCAAGATCGTACTGGTCGATCATTGGCAACAGCACAACATCGAACTCCAGCCCCTTTACATGCAGCACCGACGTGAAGTGCACCAAGTACTTTTTCGACAGATCGATCTGTTCTGATACGCTCATCTTGCGGAAACTGCCCTCCAGCTCCTGCTCACATAAAGCATGCAGGGACCGAGCGGTTACCTGATCAGGCAACACTACAGCAACCGACTGATTCTCAGGGATAGCGGCGATTACCTCGCACAGATACCTGAACTCTTCTTCACGTTCGGCAAAGCAACGCATCATGTAAGCACCTTGCTCGCTAACCTGATCATGCAGAACGTCAGCGTCTAGATGCTGTACATCCGTATCGGCTCCGCGCTCGAACAACTGCCGCAGTACCGTACTCAGCGCGGCTAGATCCGGCTGCCCTTTCTGCCGCAAATTCTCATCCAACGCCACAAACTCTGGGCGTTTGCCAATCGGGAAGCAATCCGCAATGTGTATTTCTTCATTGTGCAGCAACTGCTGCGAACGGTCTCCCACCACCGTGATCGCGCTACAACGCGGATCAGCCTGGGAGGTCATCAAATAGATCTGCTGCTCGCTAAAGTCCTGCACTTCATCGACAAATACGCTCTGATAGAAAGGGGCCTCGCGCAGGCTGGTGGGGAGCGTGGCTGTTACTCCGGCACTCAGGTCGTGAGCCAGGCATAGCAGCAAGTCGATATCGGTCTCGCACAAGCGTTGCTCTTCAAGACGCTCCAGTACCTGCCATGCAGTGGCCGCATCAGGGAAGATGTCGGCATGTTCATACAGCGCTTTCGCATACAGCCCGGCGAAGTTCTTCAGCGGCTTGGCCAGATAATCCAACGCTGTCTGCAGGAATATCTTGCGTACCGAAGTTCGCGCCTGCTCGTCCTCGCCAGGTAGCACCTGACTACCAATCCCACTGCTGACCTTCAACCACTTCAGTCCCTCACCATCCAGATAGAGCAAGGACCTGGGCGTACCAAGCGCAATGAACAGCTCATTGACCGGCATGAATTTTGCCTCATACCCTTCAGCAGTTACTATCGATGGCAGCAGAGCGCGGACGCTCGAGCCCGCCAGTGAGGCCTGCACAGCATCATTGAAGGATAGGGGGTGGTTATCTGCTGAGAGGTATTGGTATCGACTGCTCGATACACAGGGCAATGCCTCAGCCCCCTCGGCCCCGGCCCTGTACAGCACCAAAACCTGATTGGGTTGCTGGAACAAATCGACGGGCAACTCTGCCAGCCTTTGCGCCAGTTCCGGAATGCCCTCGCCATAGGCCATTTGCTCCCCCAGATGAATACTCTGGGTTGCCGGACCAAGAATGCGCTGAGCCAGCGCCTGAATCCTCTCCAACAATCTGGCCGCCAACCGATACAAGGCTCGTTCCGCAGTCAAAGGCGAGAGCAGCTCTTGCACCAGTTCATCAACACTTGCTACAAGCGCTTGGCGGGCAGCGGCAAACTGACTACGCTGCTGGCCAGTAAACCGTCGCAGATGCTCGCTGTCGACCTCAACTAGCGCGCTCTGCAAGTCGGCGGCAATCACCCGCGCTAGCGCAAGCCGGGCGGCATTGAGCCAGGCCAGCGTCGTGGTCAGAGAATGCCCCTCGTCGCTACTGCGTTTGAAGCGCTTACCAGAAGCCCCTGAAGACTCCAGATTGCGATAGTTGCGCAGCTTGAAGCGCAATTCGTGATACTCAAGCACCGGCAAACCGGGCATACCTAGACGGCTGCAGGTTTCCTTGAGGTACTGGATCAGCTCGCCAGTGCGCACAAAGCCGACGCTGCCGTCCTGAGAAAACTTGCCAGCAAACTCGCCCTCCCAGTAGTCGAAGTCGTCGCCGAGAATGGACCGGAACGTCTCACGATCCGTCACTTCATTCGAGTTGAAGTCACAGAGCATCTTGGTCCTCCCAAGGGCAGCCGAGGTCTTGCCTGAGCCCGCAACGCCCTCGACCCACATTGGCCCAACCGGTGCACGGGAAATGATCTTGTCCTGATTCGGGGTTCGATTAAGAAAAAAGTGCTCATCCAGGCTCATGCGCTCAATTAGCTCACCGCCAACGTCATCTTCCACATCATCGAGATCAGCAATCGACAGTGTCGAATCTTCTTCCTCGTCATCATCGAGAATCTGCAGCTGAGGCGTGGCAGGGACGGACGGCGTCAGCTCTAGTGGCTCGTCCGCTGGCTGTCCGTCGTCTAGCAGGTGCGTAAAAACCTCTGTCACCGGTGTGTTTGGAGGCCCGGCATCGTTAAATGCTCGCTCGGCAGGCACGAGCAGCTCCTTGCCAATGGGCGGCACAATGGCGACAGGCTGCTCTACGCTATTGGACCTTGCAGACTTTTTACTCGGTTCAGTGGTTTGCTTGCCGGCAATTTGTTGGTCTGTCGAGTTAGCCTTTGTCAAAAAGGCTCGCAGATCCATGACCGTTCCTTGGCCGTTCGCATTCTCTACCCCCACCGCCAGAAAGTTGCGCGCATGACGCTCCAGCTCTTCAAAATCATGGCGACGAAACTGGCGAGCCTCAGTGACCCGGTATTCACCCCAGGCCTTAGAGATGCTCTCAAAGCCCATCCCTGCCACAGCGCAAAGGCGGCCCACCGGTGAGTGGGGAGTGGTATAGCCCGAGCTGGCTTTGGGGTATACCAGCGAGTCCATACCCAGCCGGAATGTAGCAACCCCCTCGTTCTCTCGTTCGATTACCAGCGCCTTGCCGTAGGCGTTGCGCTTAAGATTCCGGTAAGCCAAATCCCCCTCACGGATCATCCGCTCGGCGTAATCAATAATGCCCTCAAGAACCTCCAGCTCTTCATGGGCAACCTTGCGCAAGAATGCTTCACCAATCTGCGTTGCCATACCTGTCATTCCTTATCCTTAGCAGAAAACGTCTACACCCAAGGTGATTATCTTCCCAATCCGAATTGAAGAAGGGTTTGCGGTATTCGATGGCGGCTTCTGAGGGCAATAGTTTGCAGTACTGAGGGTCCGTGTCTAATGATGTCGGTTACAGGCCCACACGGACCTATGGTGCTGGCCCGTCAGCGATGGGACTGAGCGAGCCTACCGCTGGCGAACCGGCTTTTGCAGCCTTGCGCCTGGCCACACCCTAGGGGCGGGCCGGGTTCATCACACGACCTGTCGGACGAAGGTACCGACGCGCAGGTAGGTCTCGTGGGAGTCCGGCGCGTAGAGGCACAGGGCGCCCTGGTCGTTGGCTGCGAAGTACTTCCAAGTACCCTCCTCCAGCATGATTTCCTTGAACGTCTGCCCGTCGTGGCTGACGTGGATGCGTTGGTGATTGTTGCGCGACGGGAATAAACTCAAGTCGTCGAGGTGGTAGCCGGTATCGACACCGAGCCCGTCCGAATGGCGCTTCCAGTCGTAGCCCTTCTGCGAAGTCAGCAGGTTGCCCCAAGAGAAGCACATGAGTGTGCCGCCCATCGCGGTGACGACCGGATCGTGGAAGGTGAGGTCGTCATCAGGCCAGGTGCAGTTGCGCCAGCCCTTGCCCTGCACGTTGTACATCACCGACGAACTGCTGTTGGTCTTCTTCTTCACCATGGTGTAGAAGCTGCAGTACTTGCAGAAGGCCAACAGGCAAGCGGTGCCTGGAATGGCACGCAAGTACTCCACTTCCTCGCCCTCGGAGAGGTTCAGGCGGCTCTCCCAGCGCTCCCAGGCCGCGCTCGGTTCCTTGGCGCAGAAGAACACCGGTTTGTAGTAGGTGGAGGTCTTGGTCGAGTCGAACAGGAAACCTTTGTCGGTATATTCGAACTCGGTGCGCTCGGTAAAGCGCCACAGCCACTGGCCATTGAAAAAGACCAGGTCTTCAGTGGCGGAAAACACGTAGTTGTCGCGCACGTCCGGGTACTGTGAACGCTCCCAGTTCAGGGCGTCACGGGAGTAGTAGAACCCCTCGGAGCCCACCATCAGTACCCAGGTGCCGTCAATCACGTCGAGGCGGCGAATCCAGATGCGTTCATCGTCGACATTGGGCTTGACCGCCTGCCAGTTCTCGCCGTCCTCGCTGCGGTAGAACTGTTCGTCGTTGTCCACAATCAGCCACACCTTGCCATCGGTCTTGATATGGCGAATCTCTTCTGGGTCGCAGGGCGGATTTTCCATGTCGTGCCAGTCGATGGCAAACAAGTGTCGCTTACCGTCGTGTTCAAAGGTGACGGATTGTTTTTCCAACGCCTCGCGCAACTTCTGCTGTTCCTGCTCTTCACGCTTGCGCACGCGGGCCAGTACCACCGAACTGTCGAAATCGCCCTTGCGGAAGTAGCCGAGCTGATCATCCGCATCGGAGCAGGCATCGGAAAATGCCGTCAGCGTCCGGTCGATCTGGCGCTCGCAGTCGTTCAACTGGTGGTACCAGTCATCGTTCTCCGCCGCGTTGTCCAGGTCGTAGTCGGACCAGGAGATCTCGTTCTCGAACTCGATACGTGGCAGGCCCCACTGGGCGATCACGCGGTTGGCGGTACTCAGTGCCGGGCTGTTCGCGGCGATGAAGTCCTGCGCCTTGCGGCGCATATCGTTGAGACTGGACAGTACCGACTTGCGGCCGATGGTATAGGCTGCACTACCGGCAGCCGTTGCCATTTTGCCAAGGAAGCCATCATCGAACGAACCCATGAACGATGACCAGTCTGTGGCTTTGCTGGTGGCGGTCATAAGGTCCATGGTCATGTTGGAGGCATCCATGCAGGCGGCATAGAGCTGCTTCTCCGTGGCGATCCAGGACTGCTCGAAGCGCAACGTGCGATAGCGCACGACGTTCTTCCAACCCTGGGTCAGCTTGGCCAGGCTTGCCGCCGCCTTCACCAGTTGCGCTTCGTCGCCCTCATTGAGCAGCGCCTGTACATGCGGCAGGTTTTCCTTGAAGTTGCCAGGTTTGAGGGCGAGCAAAATCCGCAGCATACGCGGGGTCTCAACCTTCTTGCGGCATAGAGTCAGGAGGAAGAAGGCGTCGATGAGCCATGTATAGGCCTTGTCATCGTCATTGAGCAGCGCTTGCAACGCTGACAGGTGCTCACGCTCCTTCAACGGATTGTCGGCGATGCCGAGAACATGCGACACCACCTCCGGGCAGCCACTGTGTTCGGCCAACTGGCTCAGGAATTCCTGGCCCGTGCCGTCCAGCGAGGCCGCATTGTCGAAGCACAGCGCGAATAGGCGCAGGTAGGTGCGGCGCGCTTCGTCATCGGCCTTGTCGAGGAAACTATGGGCCTTGATGTCCGGCAGGTCGGAGGTCAGCGACAGGGTTTCGGGCTGTTCCTCATCCAAAGACGCATCAGCGCTGACGTTAAAACCATTTTGTTCCTTATAGATATCCAGCGCTACCAGGCTGCCGCCAATGACTTCGCCGATCAGATCACGCACACCATAATTGGTATAGAGCCCGCCAAATTCATTGCCGAAGAAGCGCGAAATGATTTTTTCTCGGGCCAGGTCGCTGTTGCACAGCTCATCGTCGGTGAGGTCGATGAGCTTTTCGTACTGCTCCGAGAGGAAGTACAGCGCGTTGAAGCCAAGCCCCGAGATGTTTTTCTGGATGAAGTGCGAGTCCAGCACGTGGTCTTCATCGACCGCCAACTCGATCATGCTGCGGTAGCGATCAATGCCAAAGACCTCGATCTGGTCGATCAGTTCGATGATGAACCCCAGCATCTCGACTTCGTCATCACAGTTGACTCCGAGTTTTTCCAGAGTAACCACGAGATGGTTGACATCGCGCTCGGTCAGTTCGATGTCGCGATGGGCGCGCAGGAAGTCATAGGTCAGGTGCAGGATCAGCAGGTTGCCTGGAATGGATTTGAAGCGGCGCTTGTTGGCCTCGATGTTCAGTGACCAGCTGTGGAAACTGGCGCTATTCTCGACGGTCTTCAACCGGCTGTTGATGCGGTCGATGGCGGTTTCCAGGAAGTCACGGGTCTCGATGATGTAATCGTTCATCGTACCCAGGTTGTTGCGGATAACCGCGATGCTCTGCGCGTTGATCAGGTTCTGCTGTTGCAGCTGCTTGAGGTAGTGCCAGGCGTACTTCTGCATTTGCAGGGTGTCGGCTTGGTTAAGCAACTGGTTTTCGCTGGTCTTGCCGGTCAGGCTATTGGCGAAACGCTTGAAGAAGCCGGCGCCCGACTGTTTGTTCAGTCGCTCCTGGCTGCTGGTAATCAGGCGCGAGGCATCCAGAGCCAGTTGCTGGGTCAGGGCAGCATTGGCTTTGTGGCGGTTGACCATTGTGGTCACAGCCTCAAGTTCGGGCCCCTCCAGCGGCTCATGGAAAATTTGCTCTTGCAGCGCTGTCGTTGTCTCGCTCATGGTTCCGGCCTTAAAGATTGTTGATCTTGTTGCTGAGTCGTTCGCTTTGCGCTTCCAGAGTCTTGACCTGAGCGGCGAAGTGCTTCTCCGACAGATACAGGCCCTTGTGGAAGTCACCGTAGAACTGTTGCGAAACCTGCAGGTATTCCAGGGCTTCATGAACGGCGACGCCGTTGCTGAGCACGAGTTCCGTGGCGACCAAGGTCAGCTGGAAGCTCTTCTCGATGTGGTTGTCCACGGCAATGTTCATCGCCAGCGTCGTGATCAGGCCACCGACGAGGCTGCCCACCAACGCACCCGCAGGGCCGCCCAAGGCGCCAATCGCTGCGCCCACCGAAGCACCGCTCACGCCGGCGCCGGTCAGCAGCAACCCCTTGCCGGTGCGGGTTTCAAGTTCTTCGCCGGTGATCTTGCCGGCGGCGAACAACACCAGGTTCTGCACCACGTCCACCGCGCAGACGGCCGCCCCGGCAATACCGCCATTGGCGAAGGTGCGCTTGAACACTGAGCCGGCGAACAAGCCGGGCATCGAGCGGGCAGCGATGCTGACGCTTGCCGAGGCCACCCCGGCCTTCAAAGCGCTGTCGCCAGCGGCGATGGCCGTATTCTGAAGGATCAGCACGGTGGCGCGTTCGGCGCTGATTTCGCCATCCCTGACCTGGCGGATGTACTGGAAGGTGTTGATGCTGCCGGCGATGACCGTGGTGACGATGGCCGCCGACCCAGCCGCACGCATACTTTGCTGGAGCGTCGCTTTGTTCAGGTAGCCCGTCTGCATGTTCTCGTGCAGCGCCTTACCGGAAGGCGATCCCGCGCCGACGTGCTCGGCATCGCGCTTGCTCAACCCGGTGGACTGAACGCCCTCGACGTCGAGGCGTCCAGCGGCCTTGTCATGCACTTTCTCGGCGGCCCGGGCGACCTCGGGGCGAGTGTCGCGATTCTTCAGCATGTCCTTGTGCGCGGACAGCTTGATGCCTTCAATCTGGTCGGACGGCCCGAGGAACACGTCGGCATTCTCGTAACCGTGAACCCCATCCTTGCTGGAGCGAAACGCCTTCTGCGTGGAGTCGGCATTCTTGAAATATTTCAGCTGTGCGCCCTGCAGTTGGGTATCGCCCTTCATGATGACGATGTCGTGGGTCATGTCGTTCTTCGCCAGCGGTGTCTTGGCGAAGTTATCGGTGAAGGCCCGGACATCCTTGTCCTTGAGGATCGCGTCCAGGTTGAACGACTCGGCATGCCAGGTTTCCGCCGCGAACCCGCCCTTGATCGCTTTGTTCTGAGCGGTGGAAGCGATCTTGGCCATGATGTCGTTGGCCTGGCTGATTTCGCCGACCATACGGCCGATCTTTTCCGAGGCCTGAGTGGGCCAGATCGGGCACAGGCTGACCGAATGGCTGATAAGTTTGCTGTCCTGCTTGTCCATGAGAAGGCCTCAGGCGTTGTGCTGAACGACGGCAGTGCCGACGCTGGAGTGGGGAGAGGCGGCACCGACAAGCGCGTCCTCGGCCAGATAGAACTGCTGCATTGATTTCAGGCGCTGACGGATCTCGTCGACCCAGACTTGGGGGGCATGGACGCGGATGTTCTCGTTGAGGCCGAAGATCCACCAGAGGGTCTCGCTCTCCAGAGGAACATAGGCGCATAGGCGTTTCCAGGCTTGGCCGGGGAGGTCGTGCAGGGACTGCTTGTCACTGAGCGGTGTCTCGCTCAGCAACTCGGCGATTTGCGGATGTATGTCCGCAACCAGTTCAACGCACTCGTCGCCCTGGCGTTGGCTGAAGCGGCCCCTGGCGATGTAATCGTCGATGTTGAAGTCAGGTTGCTCCTTGCTCTCGGTTTCCAGCATGCGGATTGACTGGATCCGGTGCAGGGCGAACTGGCGCAAGTCATCGTAGCCGTCCACCGATGCGAGCAGGTAGCTAATGGCATGTCGGGAAACCAGCCCAACCGGGTGCAGAGCCAGTTGCTTCACCTCACCTTTGCTGCGGCTGCGGTAAGCGACCTCGATCTGGCGACGTTCCAACAGGCTGCCGGAGACCGTTCGCCAAACCTCGGGAGCGATTGACGCTGGCATCAAGGTTTTGCCGTTGGGGATCGCACGGACGCGACGCGCCCAGTCCGCCAAACCGTTGTGGCCCACATCACCGAGGAAATTCCGCGCTCGGCGGAATTGCGGACTGAGCTGGTCGAGCACGGTCTGTGGCAGCAGGGTTGTCAGATGGCTTTCGGACAGGCAGAGGGCGAGCGCGGTGGGCGCGTCCATGTCCTGCAGCTTCAGCGGTGCATCGCGCGTGAAGCTCCAGCGGAAGGGTGATTCGCTCTCGTCGCATAGCAATGAGAACGGCAGGGACAGCCGATTAAGGTCGCGCTGAATGGAGCGCAGCGTGACGGAAAAACCCTTGTCATGCAGCTTTTCCAGCAGTGTGGTGCTGGCGATACGCTGTGGCTCGGTAGGAATCAGGCGCAGCAGGGCGAACAGCCTGAGCAGCGTATCCTTCGCTTGAGACATGGAGGCTTCCTTGTTGTGCATCAGTCGCTGATGCCAGATTGGTCACGATGCTAATAAAAATGCTGGCTTAATGCCACTTCACCAGCATCGCACATGACTAAAGTCAAATGGTTACGCAACCCGTTCAGGGGCCTTCGGGCGCGTGGGCTTCCTTGTAACGCTTCAAATCTTGGTATTCGCGATATAGCTCACAGGCCTTCTTCAGCACTACAACACAACCGATGGCGGCAAATAGGTTCTTCATGACAGTGAGCTCCTAGTGGTTTTTGCATCTTGTTATGGGGGGGCGACAAATCGTGTCGTCGCATAGAGGTGTCCAAGGTCATAGCCGACTCTCGCTGACAAACAGCTCAGTCGCGTTGAGGAGGCACTGATGGATGGCACTACGGTCAGCCTGACTACAGGTAACCGAATCGATCGACTCGGGAGAGGAAGAATTGTAATCACGGTACTAAAACATGATGGCCATTGACCAAGCTCGTCCAAAGCGTTGCTGAGGACCGAGAGCGGCGAAAACGAAACCCAAACTATATTACCCTTGAAATTAAGGGCAACCTAAAATACACTTTAGCTATTACCCCTCACCCCCAGGTGCTCCCCATGCTTCCTTCGCCCACTTCTCCCGACTTTCCTGCTGCTCTGAAAGCTAGGCGCGAACTTCTTGGATTGAGCCGCGCCGAGCTGGCCCGAAAGGCCAATATTCATGGCGTGATGCCCCGTCGCTATGAAGAATCTGACTGCGGGGAATTTGCGAGCCCCCGTGCCGACACATGGAAAAAGCTGAACGAGATTCTTTATCCCGAATTCACCATGAGTGCCGGGGTACAGCAGGAACCGTCCGAGTCAACGACCAACGCCAAAACGTCAAGTTTCCCCTATGGTGTCAGCGGTTTGAGCATCGCAGAGGCCAAAGCTGGCTTGGCAATCACCTTTGGAGTGGAAATCGAACGTATCGAGATCATCATTCGCGGCTAAATTACTGCACTCATCAACATACAATTACAACTTAAGGGCAACCCATGAATATCCAGATCGCCGAGTGGGATGAGGTTTCGCGAGTACTCAAGCAAAACATCGCGGTAGTTCCACCGGGACAGGAGTTCACGATTCGGCAGATTATCGGGGAACTAGCCTGGGCACCGTTGCAACGTAAGACGCGTCATGACTTTGGCCGACACGTACGGCGGAATCTTGAACAATACGGGTTGGTGTTCGCACGCATGGCCGGACGAGTACTCGTATACAAAAAGTCCCATGTCTAAACCTGGCTTGGGGGTCTCTACGAAACCAGGGGCAATTCAGGGCCCCTGTTCGGAGCGGCACCATTTGACGAATGCTTGCCACCGATCACAGTGCGCTTTGACCGTACCGAAATGACCGCCACCGAATATGTCTTTCAACGCCTGCGGCCCTGCGTAGCTCAATTGCCTGCCATAGCCGAAATTACGGCCATCGCGTCTACCCTCCAATGCCATATCGGTCACCTCATCTGCCGTTCTCCGATCCTCGCCCCACGTCATCCCGCCAAGAATGTTGAGTGTTATCAGGGATCAAGGCCCCTGCGACCTGTGGGGAATGTCCACTACGCGGGACTGGCGGCTCCTTACGTCCGGGAGCAAGGGCATCTCATGATCTGGCCTCCTGAGCACCGTTACCGGTGGGCGGGTGGAGGCAGCACTGGCTGACTAGACCAGCGCCTGAAGATCCTGAGCCGGGTGAACGCAGCACCGCGATGACCGGGGCATGCCTGACTGTCACTCAGGTGCAGTCCATTCCTTGGTCTGCGGCACCATCATCTACAGCGCTGTTGCTAGTGACATCGGCGTTTGTCACGCCGATTGTCACGAGGGGGAATGCCGCAAAGCCTTGTGCGATCAGGGCTGCAGCAGTGGTAGAAGTGCCCGTCTCTTTCCAGAAGAAAGAGACGGGCACAGGTTGGCGCAAGATTCGGCCAAGCGGATAGGTTGCTGCAGGGCAGCGAGGTACGGAGTATCTGGCGCGCGAGCGCTATATGTGTAAGAGCATTCATCACATGGGTAGTGACCGGGCGAGCTGCCGAATGCTAATCGCCCTTGGGTAGAACCACCGCGAGAGCGGCGTGGACTTGAAGGTTCGGGCCACCTGGGGTGCTGTCATCAACAGCGCTTGCACGGCCAGTTCTACGCCTGTGGATAAACCCGGTCAAGGGTCGAAACTCACCGCTGCTTGGGACGTGAAAAGCGGTTATCCACCGGTGGAATTCCGTGGTAAACCCCGGACAAACTCGTGGCTTTTAGCTCTTCAAAATAAGGTCCATCCGAACAGGGCGGCTTTGCAGCCCTGTTTGGATGGACCCGCCTGAAAGAGCAGCCAGCGCCAATCTTGCAGGCTCACCCGCGATTGAATGCGCCATGGCCATTTGGCAAGGCGGTGACGTTATCGCCTACCGGGTGGGCAAACTCATGCGGGGTGACATGGCCCGATCTGTTGGCATCGATGTAGTTACTCCACCACGCCATGATCAACCGACGTTGCTCCAGAAATTGGGCCTTGTGGATGTATGCAGCACGCACGCGGTTACGCTCCTGATGGCTCATCTGCCGCTCAATCGCCGCGTCCGTCCACAGCCCCGATTCAAGCAAGGCACTACAAGCCATGGTCCTGAAGCCATGCCCGCACACGTCCCTCGTGGTGTCGTACCCCATATTGCGCAGCACCTGGTTAACCGTATTCTCCGACAAGGGTTTCCAGTACCTGTGGTCACCGGGCAACACCAGTTCAGAGAATCGATTCAAGCTGCGTAGCTGTTCAAGGATTTCGATGACTTGAGGCGACAGCGGCACTATCTGAATGTCCCCACTCATCTTGGTCCCGCGTGTGGAATAGCGGACGCCTTCAATCGGCTTGCGGGTATCGGGGATCTCCCACATTGCCCGTTGCAGATCGAATTCATCCCACCGTGCAAAGCGCAGTTCGCTGGAGCGCACGAACACATGCAGCGTCAGTAGCACTGCGAGCCGGGTCAGCTCGCGACCGGTGTAGTTGTCGATTCGGCTCAACAATTCAGGAAGGCGATTCAGCGAGAGAGCAGGACGGTGCACGGTGCGCGGCGCTTGGATCGAGCCGGCCAGATCGAGCGCTGGATTTTGAGTGATCTGCCGCGCCCGCTTCGCGCCCCGCATGATCGTGGATAGATAGTTCTGCACACGCAGCGCGACATCCATGGTGCCGCGATCCTTGATTCGCTGGGTGACCTCAAGCAGATCATGGGTGTCGAGTTCAGCGATAGGCCGCTGGCCGATCAGTGGAAATACATGCGTGCGCAACCTGCTAAGCACCGTCTTGGCATGGCTCTCAGTCCAGCGCCGGGACATTTCGACGTGCCACTCCAGGGCAACGGTTTCAAAGAGAAGGCTCGCACGCTGGGCAGCGATCTTGGCCTTCTGCTTTTCTTCCATTGGATCGAGGTTGTCGAGCAACAGGGCCTTGGCCTCATCGCGCTTGGTCCTCGCGACGGCCAACGAAACGATTGGGTACTTGCCGATAATCAGCGTGCCTTCCTTGCCGTTGGGTTTGAAATACCGCAGCCGCCAAGTCTTCGAGCTGCTGGGCGCGACGTACAGGTACATACCCCCGCCGTCGAACAGTTTGTACGCACGATCACGCGGTTTTGCCGTGCGGCATTTGAGGTCGCTGAGCGGAATGGCTAGGCGTGGCATAGGGGTACGTTCTCCATGCAGGAAAGACGCTGTACCCCAAAAATACCCCCGGTTATTGGGGATTTAGTTAGTTCCCGACGGAGGGTCGTGGAAACCAAAAACCGGCCAGAAGGCCGGTTTAGAGGGCTTCCAAAGCATTCAGCGGAATGCAGTGGAGCTGGATGTGGTGCGGAGACAGGAACCAAACATAGACTTTTATACCTATATTTTACTGTGAAAACCAACCAATCGCGTCCGCACGTATCCCTAAACATATCCCTAAAGCAAAGGTCACCTCTCCGGAGTCGAAGCCGGGAGACCGTCTAGGATTAGATGAACCCAACCCAGAGCATTGTCATATGACTACCACGCCCCAAAATCTCAACACGATGCTGCGCACACTGCTGAAGATGCATGAGGAAGGCCAGGAGCTCGAGAGGACGTTCATCGAGTCCAACGCGGAAATTTTTGAGCAACTGTGGGCGAAAGGTTACGGATGCTACCGAGTCACGAGGATGCAGGCCGGCAACATCAGGCCTCGTCGGGTGTATGCCGGGCTGCTCACCCCCCAGGGCATCGAGGCGGCTCGAGCCCTTGGCGGCTAGTGCACCCCACCCCCCCTGCTGGGACCAACGTGCTGACTGCAAACTAAGCCTCATTCTTGCAGTTAGCAAGATAATTCGGGGGTTCACTAACCATTCGAGTGGGTTCACCCACTGAAGCAGTTCACTAAGCTGTGAACGCTGCCGCTAACAAGAAAGCGCGGGTTCCCCGCCCCGTATCTTGCCAGATCTCCCAGGGTCCCCACGCGATTTCTGGAGGAGGAACAAAGCATGCCTCAACCGCTGAAGGCGCTATTAGATGGAGGGCGTGGGATGTCTAGCAGAGTAAGACCTTGAAGTTGTGTAACAGGTGTAAAGGGTGTAACGAAACTAAGCAACCCATTGATTTATATAGGTAATTATTCAGTTTCACCATGGGCAATGCACATCTATCTAGCAGTGTGACAACGGAAGCGGTGTAACCTCGTCCCCCCGCTTGCGACGCCAGGCTGCCCTTGGCGGAAGGCAGCTAACGGCCTGACCTGCTGGGCGTCCTATACTGCGTAGGTCACAAAGGGAGGGCAGCATGGACGACTTACGAGACAAGATACAGGCAAGTGAGCCGCTGATGCAGCAGGCCATTGAGGCACTGCGACGGTACCACGAAGCCAAAGCCGCAGAGCGTGCGTCCGATGAAATCGAGCGCCTTAAAATGCTAGCAGACTCGTTGTTCCAAGCCGTCTCGGAGTATCAACTTCGGGCGCTTGGAGGGCCATTTAGACCCCTTCAGTAAGTGCTGACGCCAACGGCTGCTTTCGCCCCGTAGCTGCCCTTCGCTCGGGGCAGCAATTGAAAGCAGCGTTCAGCTGTACTGAATGTCATAGGTAAGGCGTGTCATCGGTTTTGTTAGGGCAGCCACTGCGTATGGCCACGCCCAAATCGGGCTCAAGATGTTCCATCAGCCCTGTGACAAGCCCCGACATCTATCGGCGTTGAGTCGCTATCGCTTTACTTCTGGCTCAATGACGGTCTCATGACCATCTTTTTCCTTGTTGTTGGCAAGCTATTACCAAGCGCATTTTGAGTATCAGGCATGTGCGCTTAGCGCGAGCGCCTCGACTCGACACTGACCCCGATTGAGAGCACTCACCCGCGCTATACGCGCACCAAATCATTGCGAGACTAGATGAGGGGCACGTAAGCCTTGGCGTGCTCGCCTCGATTTGTTGTCAGCCCCTGCGAACCCGCCAAGCGCCCCAAGCTAGGCCCAACGCAGCAGCGATTATCGAGGCAGACAACACGCCGAGCTTGGCTGCGCCTAAGGAGGCCGGATCGGAGAATGCCAAGTTGGCAATGAAGATGGACATGGTGAAGCCGATGCCCGCGAGCAGACCTATCAATGTAATGCTGTTCCAGTTGACTCCAGTCGGCAGTGTGCAAAGACCGATGCGCACCATCAGCCAGCTGACACTGACGATTCCCAGCGGCTTACCAAGCACCAATGCGATTACGACAGCGGTCATTACCCACTGTGGCGCCTGTGTACTTAGGTCTACACCCGCCAGGCTGACGCCGGCATTGGCCAGAGCAAACACTGGCATGATTCCATAGGCCACCCAAGGATGCAGGCCACTCTGCACACGAACTACTGGCGGTACCAGCTCTCGCTGGGCCACTCGCAAGTTCTTTAGAGGGCTGATCAGCTCACTGGCATCCTGCTCGGGAGACCGCGCGCGCCCGAGCAACTCCTGGGTGAAGCGTGTGACCGCATCAAGTGGTCGTTCTCGCATAGGCATGGCAGTGACCGGCGTCATCAGTCCCAATACCACCCCGGCCAGAGTCGGATGTGCACCAGTCATCAATATGCCGACCCATGTAATCGCACCAGGGACTACATAAACATAGGCCGAACCCACCCCTATCCGCTTTAGACCCAATACCATCATCAAACCAATCGCAGCGATGCCGAAACCGCTGTAGTCCAGGCCTCCTGAATAGAAAATGGCGATGATGAGGACGGCGATAATATCGTCAATGATTGCCAAGGCGAGCAGGAACACACGTACGTTCGACGGAATGGATTTACCGAGCAGCGCCAGTACCCCTACGGCGAATGCGATATCGGTGGCCGTCGGCACCGCCCAGCCTTGTTGCTCAGCCGGTGCATGGCCGAAACCGAGGTAAACCATTGCAGGTACCGCCACTCCACCGATTGCCGCTGCCATCGGGAGGGTGGCCTGGCGAAAGCTGGCAAGGGCGCCTTCATGGATTTCACGGCGGATTTCCATACCGACCACGAGGAAGAAGATCGTCATCAGCCCATCGTTTATCCAGAAGTGCAGCGACTGAGTGAATACCAGCGAACCGACGCCAATCGTAATGGGCGTGTGCCACAAAGCTTCATAGGTCGCGGCGGCCGAGGAATTGGCCCAGATAAGAGCTGCGATAGCGGCGATCAAAAGAACCACACCACTGATGGCTTCAATGTGCAGAAAGCGCTCGAGATTGGCGAAGGCACGCTCCGCAAGCTGTTGGGCACGGGGCAAGGTTGTTTTTTGCATAGGCGCAAGAACTCCCGCATGGCGGCCCGACCAGCGTAGTCTTTTTAACCTGCCTCACTGCACCAAGCAGTCAGCACCCACGCAATAGTGTACTGTATGAATGTAGCAATGGGGCGGCGGAGCCATTCAACACACGTCTGCTCTCGTTGATCACACGAAAATTATTTGTTGAACCGTTGCATCCACGCGGCTATCCCAGCAATAGAGAGCGTCGACATTTGCCGGGGAAGAAATCTCCCCTATGCGTACTCGACACCGTCGAGCCATCCATAAGAGTGCGGGCAGCCCAGCCTCACGCCTCTGCATCTAGCCCTTCATACGCGGCAAGGTTGGCAAGCGCCCTACATAGCGAGGCGGCTGTTTAAAATTTGCAATGGAGAGGCACGCTTGGGAGCGGTTTCGGGCGAGCAAGGCAAGGGGCCAATGGGAAGCTATGCTCAATCTTTCACTAATAAAGCAGCTATGCTTCAGCCTCATTTCGCATAATCTAGGAACGCAAATGAAATGGAAGAGCAGGAGTCTAAGAGAGCTCGCCCACATTGTTTGTGGCGACGCTGACCACTTTCGGTATCGTTCAAGCAGCTACATCACTGAGTTCTTCCAAGATTGTGACTTAGATTACGCCCACGACGGTTCGACGCGCTGGGCGTGGGTAGCGAGCAGGCTAGAGGAAGTGCTGGCTCTCCCGCATACCAGTCCTTCAGTTCCGCCTGATGCTTTCATCCGAATCATCCGTGCGGTTCTCGACAAGGGCGACGCGCAGGAGGGCGATCCGGACAGGAACAAAGCACTTGCCGCGCTTAATGCTGTGCTGGTACGTGAAGGTTGGGAAGCGTTCTACGACGAGCACAGTCTTGGCCAGTTGCGCCACAATGCCACTAACACCATTGCGCAGATGGCGAATCCGCACCGTCCACTGACTCCGGCGGAGATAGAGCGCCGAGACCTACTCACCACATACCTCGACAAGTGCTCAGAAGATGAGCTGATCGAGGAGGTTCTGCTGCCGCTTTTCCGCCAGCTTGGGTTTCATCGCATAACGGCAGCAGGTCACAAGGATAAGGCGTTGGAATACGGCAAGGACGTGTGGATGAAATATACCCTGCCGACGCTTCACGTCCTCTACTTCGGTATCCAAGCTAAAAAGGGCAAACTAGATTCAGCAGGCGTTGGAAAGCCTGGTTCAGCGAATGTCGCCGAGATTCACAATCAAGTCAATATGATGCTTGGGCACGAGATTTTCGACTCGGAATTGAATCGACGAGTCCTAGTCGACCACGCATTTATCGTTGCGGGCGGTGAAATAACAAAGCAGGCAAGAAACTGGCTAGGCAACAAGCTGGATGCCACTAAGCGCTCTCAAATCATGTTTATGGACAGACACGACATCCTCAATCTCTTTATTGTTACAAATCTGCCATTACCAAAAAACGCTTTGCCTCTCCCGAAAGTTACGCCCCCCTTCGACGATGACATACCGTTCTGACCCGCAGCTTTTTCAGAGCTGTAAACATTAAAAGCGAAGCCATTGATTTGGCTTCGCTTTTTTTATTGTTTGCAGATTTTGACGGAGTATAGTTATCGGCGTTAGACTTCCTTACCCAAGATAAGTACGCAGTAAAAAAGCGCTGCTTTCATAATATGGTTAACACTATGGACTTCTCGGAATAGCAGAAGTGACTTCCTGATAAATTCCATAAAAGAAATCTCATGGTATTTCTCTCTGTTCATGCCTTCTTTACTTGGGTAGTACGTAACTATCTGTGTTGATTCTTTATATTCATACTTGTAGTGGGCTATGCCATTTCGCAATTTGTTGTCTACTGCATCCATGTCTACACGATAGAAGCAGTCATCTATGAATGCAAGTTTCCTTCCTAAGTCGACATTCGCAAACGCGTTTAGACTCTCAAGCTCTGGCCTTGCTTTCTGAGCCTTGGTGACTTTCATCGTTGGTTCGAAGAGGTCGCTATCCCCGCGCTTTATGAGATTGTTAACGCCGGCTAAGAAGGTAAGCTGACGCGCAAAGACTTCAGCCAAGTCTTTATAAAAATTGCTACAAGCTTCAAAATCAGCAGTGGAAAGCCGGGCAGGAATCTGGCCGAGATCCTCCGTAACCGCATAGTCATAAAAAAATGCGGGACGGAATGGCAAATCCATTGCCACGATCTTGGGGTAAAGTGATAAGCAGTCGTTGTGCAGGTTTTTTAGGAAATTATTCCCTAGTATTTCTTCTACGAAATGTATTGTCTTGTCGCGGTGTTGCTGGTGAAGCCACATGAACAACTCAGACGATTTTGAGCTTATTTCGGAATTATGCTCATGGATTGTAAATGGAGAGGACATCACTGAGGTCGATGTGTACAGTGCTGCAAGTACATCCTGTTTCTTTCGAGATTTTAAAGCGACGCCGGGTATTTTCACACATGTCTTCGAAAAATTATTGATATCACCCCTCTTGTACTGAGTGATCGTGCTTCTCAGCTCCTTCTCTAACGGATACAAGGCATTTAGCATCGTGAGACGTTGATTTAAATGCTGG
This sequence comes from Pseudomonas sp. TUM25319, assembly GCF_056388475.1. NCBI lineage: Bacteria > Pseudomonadati > Pseudomonadota > Gammaproteobacteria > Pseudomonadales > Pseudomonadaceae > Pseudomonas > Pseudomonas sp. TUM25319. Next base: position 6,056,455 of record NZ_CM150751.1, read on the forward strand.
TAGCCTGCTTGGCCAAGCTCACGGGTGACCCGTAGAAACGTTGTCATGCCCATTTGATATTCGCCATAGTAAGCCGGGAAGTCCAAGTGCAGATCAACAAAGGGATTGGCACCGGTGAACGGTCCTTTAAAATCTTCTACCTCGGAGGCTCCGGTCAACTCACCATTCTGCGTGCCGAATACAAAGGAAATACGTTCTTCACATTGGGGGCATGCAAATTGAAAAGGCTGTACATCCCTATTTGACATGCCGATCCGGCAATCAATTTGCGTTCCGCACGTATTGCATTGGAAGCATTTGCAAATGTTCATTTACACCCTCGTTTACATGTCTTAGGTACCTACCAACCGATGTCACATTACCAGAGGATGCGGGGCGCCCAAGCTATTCATGCGGGCCCTGCTTACGGCCAGCCTAAAAAAGCTGGCCGGACCACGGCCGACGAACTGGGCATAGTGGCAGGCTGGGGATCCGCCCGTTCTGTTCCAGACTCAGGTGTGCGACCGCCTGGGAAAAAAAACTGTAAACATCTGTGCTTCTAGTCCTAGGTGTGTTTACATTTTTTGAGCGTTTGGCGCGTGCCTCATTTCCAATACGTTGACTCACAACGGAAATCTGACTTGTTTACGATTTTTGGTGAGTACAACCGTTCTAGAGGCTGCTTTCTCAGGATTTAAAAACCAAGAGCGTAGCCAACTATCTGGCTTCGCCAATATTTTTTCACCCAGTCTATTTACGCCGTTTTTTACACGCAGCCGACCTAAAACTTAGGTTTAACGAAAAATCTGGACAGGTTTTCCGTCAATTATCTTATAACTCCTCTTAACTATCGTCATTGGGTTCGAAGTAAAACTCTCTACGGTTGTAATTTCAGTAATATCCGATATGTCTCCGATATTCAGCTCTAAGGCTCCCCGATCATTTAGAGCCTCAGGTTCAGCGCCAAAGCAGAATCTATACTCTCTTTGCCAAGCATACTCAATGGGTTTGCGAAACAATCCTATCGGGCCGCTGTAGTTACTAAAATCTACGTAATCGACTTGGCCATACCCCCCTTCAAAGAAGGGAGAACTGTAGAGGTGAGGATGAGCCTCAATAGCTTGTGAAAGCCTTCTAGCAAACTCTGCTTGGTTCGTGATACGAAGGACGTGGGTGCCGAATTCTCGGAAACGCTCACTGAATTGCAATATCCCATTATCGAGCCCCCAAATCTGACCATCATTTCCGGCTGATACAGAACCGAGGCAATACACCATGACGGTTTCAGGACGAGGTAGATGCAGGGTCATGATTGCCTCTGGACTCAATACAATTTCATCGTGACCTTCCACTTGAAGTGCGAGCTCGCTAACGACTCCATCCTTTATGCCAGAGCTGAGCTTAAGATACACATTCTCAAGTTCGTCCCTTCGAAGTGCAGCCCCGGCTTCACCCTCAAGCTTCGCGAAATAGTCGACGCTGTTCATATAAATCAGACCACGCTGCAGCGCATGTAGCCGATCTAGATTAGCCACCTTGAATAACATCCAACACTGCTTGTTTGGCAGCCGATCAGGAATCGCTCGCATCTGCACTTCACCAGATATCATCTTACCCCCTAACCTCTACAGATCGTTGTCAAACCAACAGGATGGGACTCACTGCTTGATGCTTGCAACATGCAGCTCTGCAATCCTTGATCGCACGACTCCAGTAACGTCGTCTAAGTCGCTAAAGCACCATTTACTTATCCACATCAATGAATCGGCTCTAGTTTAGTAGATATGTAGAATAACCGCTTCTGGCCGATTGCTGTCTTTCGCGAAAGACCGCTTTGGGTCGAAACCGGACGGTCGCGACAGACCGCTCCGACACCAGGTCGGGACACGGTATGGAAAAAGAGGGCGCTGCGCCCTCTCGTTTCGGTGGTTAAGCCATTCTCAAGTTCAGTCCTTCTGCAAAGAACTCAGACGATTATCGATGTGCTTCACTGCCGCGTTTATGACATCTATCGACTTCCTTTCAACGAGCGTGAGTCCTTGATGATTACCCTTGATGAGCTTCACCAGGCCCAGCAGGTAAAGCCTTCGCTCTGTTAGCGCGTCGCGAATAGAGGGCGAGTTTTCCGTTAATCCAAACATGGTCCTTTCTCTTTTGCGGCCAAAAGGCATTGCAGTCTGCTGATGCAGACTGCTCGCTTCCTATTGAGGCTAGGGCTCAATCAAGGCCCCCCGCCGTGGCGTCAGCCTGACTTTCTGCATCGTTTTCAAACCCGATGATCTGTTGAGGTCCGAATTGCCTGGCCCCGACCATCAAGCTGCTCTGATTCCATTGGCGATACAGATCCATGCGACTCGGGATCCTGAGATCATGGAAGGCCATTTGTTCTCGTCCCAGGTATTGCATGCCGGCGTAAAGCTTACCGCCGAGATCGATCAGCGCCTGGGCTGCAACATCCCATTCTTCTTCCAGGCGTTCAGTGGCAAGCACAACCGCATTCCGCTCAAGCTTCGAATACTCCCGGTCAGCCTCCTCGATATGCTCATCCACGACCTGAATCTCTCGCTCTAGTGCGGTGACGATCAGGCCATGACGGCGTTCATCCTCTTGGGCAGTGTCCAGAGCTTTGGCCGCTTTCTGAGCGGCCGTCGAGGCAGCTTTTTCTCCGTCGACATCCCCCCAGGCTACCGCTTGAGCATAGCTTCGAGCTGCTTCCTCCTCAGCAGCGCGGGCCTCTGAGGTTTGCTTGGCCGTCTGGGTCGTCACCTCTTCGAGTCGAGTAGTCAGCGCTTTGCGCTTCTCCAACAGTTCGTGCTTATCCGCAGCCCAGGAGCGCAGATGCTCGTGATAGTCGGCCATCAGGTTCGGGGTATTTTGTTTGCGCTGATGCCAGTCGAGGTCGTGATCGATCATTTCAATTCTGTGCTGAAGGCTACTGATACGGCCCAGGCTGATATTCAGCTCCGTTTCGATGCTCCCTCTTTCTCCCGAATGCTTTGTTGCAGGTTCACGCAGCAGAGCCTCATGCCTCGCTACGTCCTCTTGGTGCTGCTGAATTTCAGATTCAAGGCTTGCGCGTTCTACAGATAATGCGTCGAAAGTTCTCATAGGTTTTCCTTAAGGTCGTTGGGGTTGGATGGCTGGCGAGGCCGGAAGCGCCCGGCTAGATCTCGTCGTTATGAGCTGCCGTTAGGCCGCTTCCGTTTCCGCCAATGCCACCTCTGCCCCTGGCTCGCTCAAGACCACATAGCAGCGCTGCACACCCATGCCTGGGAGGCGTACCGAGCTAGACGCTTTTCCGTCTTTACCTGGCTGCAGTACCCCGCGCTGGACAAGCTCCCGATTGACGGCGGTGAGGTTCAAACCACGAAACACCTCCGAGCGCCAGGCTTCTGGCAACACGTAATAGGTAATGGTCGTATGCAGGTTGTCGCCCACACCGTGCTCCATGGTTTTTCGGAAACCCAGTCGATCAATGGTTCGTGGTCCGTGCTCATCGATCTTGGCGGCGGTGGATTCCCAGCGTGTGAACCGGCTCTCGCCGAAGCGCTCGATCACCTGGCGCAATCGAGTCATGATCGCTTCGCCCTCCAGGTTGCCCGCGCCGCCACGCTCTGCCAGCCATCCATGCAGACAAACCCGGGCTGCGGTCGTGGCCGTTCCATCTGGCCAGCCGGTCACACCAAAAGCGGTTGCCAGCTCTCCCGCTGCTGCTGCCAAGGCGAAACGCAACGCCGCCCGCTGGGCCTGGCCACTGGCCGTGGTGGGAAGGTTTTGGGCAATGAACTGCTCCACGGTATGCCGGACGATCACCGACCATCGCAGCATGTCGCCAGGCTCACTCAGAGCCCTCAGAAAGGAAGTGAGCGGCGTGCCGTAATACTTGGCTACCCGCGCCTTGAGGGCGTCAGAGAGCGCAGCGGCATCCTCAAATCCGTTCAGCGCATCGAACATGCCGAGGCCCTTGCTCGCGTCTGCCGGCACGGCAAGCATCCGCACTTCCATACCGGCCTTGAGATCCTTGTTGGCCTCGGCCATGTGCTGCGCCAATGTCTTCTCGCCGGTCGAGAGGAACAGCAGACGCCACTCCTGCACCTGCCGGCCTGCTTGACCTCGATCATTGGCCCTGGCCTTACCGGTCCCGTTGCCGAGCATGTACACCGTCTCACCGATGATGCGGGCATCGCACATGCCGATTTCATCCAGCACCAGGAGTCCATCCGAATGCGCGGCGGCGATGGACTCCAAGGCGTTATCCGTCGACCGCCACGAACGCACCAGGCGGGGACCGCCGTAGACGGATGCGGCCACCTGCAGGTGTGTGGTCTTGCCGCCCGAACTATCGCCATAGAAGTGGAAACCACCGGATTCATGGCCCAACAGATTCAACAAGGGCCCCGCAAAGGCCACGCTGACGACAAATGCCAAACGGTGGTTGCCTATGCACAGCGCTCCGATCTGCTGTTGCCACTGTTCCAGGGAACCGGCCTCGCTGATGGGGGGCAGTTGTGCCCCAGCCTCGTAGAAGTACAGATGCTCGTCGTTTGATCCGATCTGCTGTTCGGGTAGGAGAAAGGCATTACCGTGCCAGCCCAGGCGCGTAACCAGTCGGGCTCGCCGCGCACTATCGAACCCACCCAGATAGCTCTGCAGATCGTTTCGGGCATTGCGTCCGGAGCGGCTCCCGGCGAGTCGTAACCCCATATCCACCAGGGGGCCTAACACGTCCTTGCCGAAGTCCCCGGTCATGGTCCGCGCCGGAATGTTCCAGCGTTTTTTCACGCCGTCCGGGTCGTCGAACTCGACCAGCAAGCCCCAGTTGTGGCCCTTCTCATCGCGAGTTCGGGCAATGATTTCCAAGGGCGAACACACAGGACGCGCCTCGCCATCATCGCCGGCGTAGAAGACCCCGTCGGGGGTCAGCCGAAAGCCCCCGGGCATCAGGTCGTTTTTTGATTTTGCAGGCCGTTTGGCCACTGGCTTTGCCGGTGCAGGCTCTTCAGGTTTCTTGCTGGTTGCAAGGGTAAGAAGTTCGCCAGTTCGCATCAGCTCCGCGACGTGGTCAGCGGTCCAGCCTTTCGCCAGAGCGTCGGCAGCGTCATCGCCGTCTTCCCACTTACCGCCTTTGGCAAATGCGGGCTTTCCGCCTTTGTTGGTGGGCCTACGCTTGAACATCTCAAGCGTCAGTCGCTGGACTGATTTCGCGCCGAGCTCAAGCAACTTCGACTCGACGGCATCCATGCAAGCTTTTCCGCTGGCGTCGTTGTCTGGCCAGAGCAACACGTCGCGCCCCTTGAGTGGAGACAGGTCCGCCTTATGCCAGGAGTTCGAGCCATTCGGCCAGCAGGTCCCTACGTGCTCTGGCATCAACTCAGCCGCAGCGTCAGCAGCCTTTTCACCTTCGCACAGGACTACCGGTGCATCGGCTCGCTGGGCCAGCTCATTCAATCGCAACAGTGGGCGTGGCTCGGATAGCCCTTGCCAACGCCACTGAGTGGCTTGACCGTCAGACCGGTTACACCAGGTCAACGGTGCAAACACTTTCCTCGGCTTGCCGTCCTCATCCGGTCCGAGATCGAAGCGATACAGGACCATGAGAGGCTCACCTTGGGCATCCCGGTAGATCCATACCTTGGATGGCGCACCGTGCTGCCGATGTTTGGCCGGACACTTACTCATGGCCTCAGCAGGGATCGGCTGAACAGCGATCCATTCAGGTGCCTTACTTTTGGCAGGCGAGCTCTTGCCTTGGGTTGTGCCGGCAGAAACTCCAAGCAGGTCCGCCAGCTTGTTGCAGGCTTCAATGTCAGTGCCTCCATCGAGGTAGCGCACCAGGTCAATCAGGTCTCCGCCTTTGTCACCGGTGGCGAAGTCCGCCCAGGTGCCCTTGCTCAAACTCACCTTGAGCGAGCCCGCGTGCTTGTCGGTACGGGTTGGGTTGGGAGCGGTGTATTCCTTGCCGCCATCGACACGCTTGCCGTGTGGCAGCCAGTGCTCCAGCACACGATCGATGTTCTGCAGGGCGGCCGTTTTCACGTCAGCGAAGCTTGGCCTTTTCTGGGTGCTGCCAGTGCGTTGAGTCATGGCTCTGCCCTCGCCGCAAACATTGAGTCGCTCACGTCATCAAGGAGGGCCTTGGCCATCTCGCCGAGGTAGAAGGCAGGCCAACTGAAGCGCTCGCTGCCATCGTTCAGTGCGGCTTCGAGGGTGAGTTGATTGGCGTAGTACTGGAGGAGGGAAACCGTTTCGAGAGCATCAGAGATTGACGCTCCGGCGTTCACTCGAAAGAGGCGCTCCCCATTTGGGCTCTCAAGGAAAGATGCCCGACCCAGCGTAGTGGGAGCCGTCATTGGGCACCGCCTTTCTGCTCAACAGGAACAGAGGTCGCATCACCATGGAGCGCAAGTGTTTTGATCAGACCCAGGGTGCCGCGAACATCCCAAATGATCGATGCGATGACATCGCCGGAGAGGCAGGGTTGATCATTCTCGAAGTGATACTCAAGCAAGGTCAGAACGGAGTCAGCGCGGTTGATCGCACAGGTGATCGCATCAATGGGTATGCCGGCTTCGGCTTGATTACCGACAGTCAGCAACTGCTCAGGTAGATCGGATCCGTGCAGGGTGCTCATTGGACACCCCCGGTGGCTTCCAGGGCGCGAGCTTTGGCCATGTGGGCGTTGTAGCGGGATAGACGTGTAGTGAGGCTGGAATTGGCGTGTAGCGCGGCGAGAGCCATTGCACGGTGTGCAGCGGCGCGAATTTTGGACGGACTGAGGGCGTGCATAGGGTGGAACTCCTTGATTTGAGGAGCTACCACCAACCGTCGCCAAACGATTAAGGGCGGTAGCTGTGCGCGGGTTGGCGAACCGGGAATCAAGGAAACCGGCAGACCCGAAGGTCTCCCACGCACAGCCACCATAAACAGGACGTGCGGGCACAAAAAAAGCGCCAGCAATCGTAATGGGGGCGCTTGTGCGCCTTGAATTCATCGGGTCGCCAAACCCGGTCGCTGAATTTGCAGCGACCGGATGAGAGTAACTGTGCTCTTCTGAAAGCGCAACTGTAACGAAGGCTTGCGGATTGATCCGAAGCGAAATAGATTGAGCGTGCATACAGATTCACCCAAACGCCCCTGGTAGCCGCCGGGGGCGTTTTCATTTGTAGGGAAAGCTGGGAGGGTCAGTTGCCGGACTCCGGCGGGTGAGGCTCGCCTTTCAGCCAGGCATAGATCCGTGCGTCTTCACGACAACGGCGCCGGTACTCTTCTGCGAGCCATGTCTCTCGATCCGCCACGCACTCTGCGACGAAGATTTCCAGCTCGACCTTTTCCCGTCCAAATGCGTGGCTCTGTTCACTGGTGGCTCGCTCCGCTTCCAGGTCTTTCGCTACCCAGGTGTCCCAGACTTCTGGGTCGTTGGAGTAGGTGCAACTTTCATCGACGAACCAGTAGGTGACCCACTCGGCTATCTGGTTCGGCGTCAACGCCAAGCACCGCTGCTTCTCCATGGCAAACGGGCCGTCGCCGTGAATGGTGGAGAACTCGCGGCGAATGCCGTGCTTGCGCACGAAGTCGGGCATTTCCCATGGGTTCGCACGGAGCGGAATGCTCAGTCCGTCTGGATTGAAAAAGAACGCCTCTTGGGTTTGGCCGTTCCAGCTCACACCGGCAATGATCCGGTGACGCCAGTTGATTTCGTCCTTCTTGTACAAACAGAACGCTGCGCCATACGGATCGTGGAATGGGCCGGCGAAATGGTGGCGGCGCACGCTCATACAGCCACCCGATCACGCGCCTGAATGCGGCTGCGCGTCCATGCTTGAACCTCGGAAAGAACCCAGGCTACCGGGGCGCCCCGGGCGTTGCTGTTGCTCAGCTTTACGGGCAGCGGAAAGCCACTCTCAGCCTGCTGCATCAACTTGTAGATCGTGGGGCGGGCCAACCCTACGATGGCCATCACTTCAGTGATGCGTATCAGAGTGGTCTGTGGGTCGCGCCCAGAATGGAGGGAGGTTGCTGCGGAGAAAGCGGTCATAGTCGTACCTATATCTACAGAGACAGGTACAGACTAAAAACTCAAAAACGAATCAACACGGTCCGCTCTTTTTTCTTTTTTTCCTAGGGCCGTACTCTCCCAGCTCTCTGAGATTTTCCCTAACCGTGTCCCGCGTTCCGATCCCCACTATACCGACCAGCCTGGACAGCAGTGCCTTAGGTTCAATTTCAGGATAGGACTTCTTGATACGCTCAACGGCGGCCCGGGTGAGCTCCCGCTTCTTCGCCTTTCCATCTTGAGTAGCGGTACCTGGACGACTGTTACCCTTCCCAGCCAAGCGAGCTCTCTCGGAGCTTTTCACGGTGTAGATTTTGTCGATTATCGTCGGAAAAAAACTACCTGGCTGAAGCGTCCCAGAGCGCAGCGCGACTTCAGACTGGCGATGAAGGTCAGCAAGCATCAAAACCTTTTCCGATTCAGCCACCCATTGAGCAAAGGCCTCTCTCACCTCCGCTTCCCTGCCCGGTTGGGTACGACGTTGGCGCTCAACCATGGTTTGGAAAAACGCGGGATCATTTAACCTTAGGTATTCGGCTAAGTCAGGGTTGATGTCGTACACATTGAGCTCAACATTCCCCAGCCAATCAGCCATCAACTGAACAGCGTCCAGTGCTTGCGCGAAGGCATAGCTCGCCGCCATTCGAGAGCTAGGAATAGCTTCAACTTGACCTAGCACCTCACGCACTACATTTGGCAGCGAAAACGACTGGGCATAACACAATCGCTCGTAAATGAGATCTCGCTGGCTGAACGTCTCATGGATTACCCGCCTTGCCTGACTGGAATACCCCAAGCCGTCTTCGAGCCAATATGAAGCTGCCTCGTTTATCACATCGAATGCCTGGCGAAAGTGCTCACGAAACTCAGGGAAAAGCGCAGCTTCCGCTACAGCATCCTCCATGATCTGGATCTCATCGAGCAGGCTACTGATATCAGTATTCGCAAGCTCGAACGTGAATTGCTCCACCTCATTTTCGGACCAGATCACACCCCACGCCCCCTTGATCGAAAAATGAGCCTGCGCGGTAGATGATCGCTAAGCTGCCGACAGGCAACGGTGGAGCGAAACACCATACCGCGTTGATACACCTGCTTGTCCACGTGGGCCAGCGACGTGTTACCAGTACGGAGGCTAGGATTTTCAACTATTCCATCAGCACCGAAACACCAGTTACACATGAAACACCCCAACTGGTAGCTACGATCCGCGAGCACTGATGAGCGTGACGCATCGCTGGCTTTCGATGCCTCATGCGTTTCTTGAAGTATCAAATGTCGCTCGCTACAGCATCTCGGTGGGCAAAGTCGTACGGGGTGATCGCTTCCACCCGATTGGCGTCCAAATAATCTGCCCACCACTGCACCATGAGCCTTCGCTCCTGAATATGTTCTGCTTTGTGGATATACGCTGCGCGCACCGTGTTTCGCTCCTGATGGCTCATCTGTCGTTCGACGGCGTCTTTACTCCACAGCCCAGACTCAACCAGTGCTGAACAAGCCATTGTTCTGAAACCGTGGCCGCACACCTCTGACTTCGTGTCATACCCCATGCGTCGCAGGGCCTTATTGACGGTGTTTTCGCTCATGGGTTTCCAGTGATGGTGATCACCTGCAAATACCAAGTCGAATCGGCCGGTGAGATCGCGGATTCGTTCCAGGACATCCACTGATTGGCGACTGAGCGGTACCAAGTGTGGCGTGCTCATCTTCGAACCGCGATGGGAGTTCTTTACTCCCTCGATAGGCGCTCGCTCACCAGGGATTTCCCACATCAACCTTTCCATGTCGATCTCTCCCCAACGAGCGAACCGGAGCTCGCTGGAGCGGATAAACACCAGCAAGGTCAGTTGTACAGCAAGCTTGGTCAGGCCCCGCCCGCTGTCGGCATCTATCCGCTGGAGAAACTCAGGTAAGCGGTCAAATGGCAAAGCAGGCCGGTGCGCTGTTTTGCGGGTAGCCGTGGCGCCTTGCAGATCGATCGCTGGGTTGAAATCTAGATGGCCATGCTGAACCGCCATGCGGAGGATGCCTGTCATGTACTGGCGCAGGCGTGCCGCCGTATCCAGGGTATCCCGCTTTTCTGCCGCTTTCAGAGGGACAAGTAGATCCCGTGTTTTCAGTTCCGCGACCGGACGATCACCGAGAGTGGGCAACAGATGGGATTCAATACGTCGCCAAACGGTGGAGGCATGACCAGGTGTCCATTTACGAGCGCAGGCCGCGTGCCATTCCTGTGCAAGCAAACGGAAGGTATTCGCCCGGGCATTGACCGCTTCCTGTTTGTCCAAGCGTGCCTGCTCGATAGGGTCTTTCCCTGCAGCTAAAAGCTCAAGCGCCTGAGCGCGTCGCTCCCTGGCCGCTTTCAAGCCGAGCGCTGGATAGTTGCCAAACGTTGCTAAACCATCACGGCCATCAGGTTTGGTGTACTTCATACGCCAAGTCTTGACCCCTGACGGCTTCACTAGCAGGTAGAGGCCTTTGCCATCGAACAGCTTGTAATCCTTCTCCCGAGGCTTGGCCGCATCACATTTGGGATCGGTGAGAGGGACCACTGTGCGCGCCATAGGGATACGTTTCCTTGTCGAACCGAGATATCCCTAACCATATCCCTAAATCGCGTAGATGCCCAGAGACAAAACGAGACAGACAGAAACAACAAAGCCCGCACTAGGCGGGCTTTGTGGGGCGTTTCGTAGACAGTCATAGACTTCTGGAAACTGGTCTCTGGTGCCGGAGACAGGAATCGAACCTGCGACCTTCGCGTTACGAGTGCGCTGCTCTACCGACTGAGCTACACCGGCGTGGCAGCAACGCTACCACTGCCGCGCGGGTTACGCAATTCACTGTTTCATAACGACTATTGAGCCCTCGCTTCACAGCCGTTCGGTGCGAGGTCGGCCTCGACGTCGGTGGTGCAAGCCCAGCCGCTGGTGGAGCGGGTCAGGGTGAGGGTCTTGCCCTGTACCGGCGCCGGGCCGTCGACCAGGGCGCAGGCGAGGCTGCCGGTGCCGTTGGCTGCCACCGCGCGGGCGGTGATGGTGCAGTTGGCAGTAGTGGCCTGGCCGCCCAGTTCGGTGGCGCTGGCGATGTCCTTGCCCTGGGCCAGGCGCACTTCAAACGCGCTCTTGAGGGCGCTGATTTCAGCCAGGCCGGCAGTGGCTTTGGCCTGGGCCTGATGGTTGGTGTAGAGCGGCATGGCGATGGTCACCAGCAGGCCGATGATGGCCACGACAATCATCAGTTCGATCAATGTAATACCGCGTTGCTCCCTCATGGATGCATTCCCCGTTCTTCAATCTTCACGTCATTTCGGTCGGTTGTGCCGACAAGCGCGCCAGTAGGCCCGAGCCGACACCTTTTGTCACCCTGCGAGGCAGGACCACCCAAGCGGCTCGTCTACTCTAGTGCGGGCCGGGAAGCACTGCCGGCTGGAGCTGTTACGGAAATTGTGTTTGGCCAATTGCTACAAGGACGTCGCCAGAACCATGAAAACCAGAACCTACAGCTGGCAGGGAGTCGATCATACCGGCGCCCGGGTCAGTGGCCGCAGCGACGGTCAAAGCCCCGCGCTGGTCAAGGCGATGCTGCGCACGCGCGGTATCCGCACAACCCGCATCCACCACGCCCGGCGGCTTACGTCGCTCAAACTCTCCCGCGGGATCGACGCGGCCCAGCTCACCCAGCTCACCCGCCATCTGGCGACGCTGTATCAAGCCGGGATCCCGCTGCTGCATGGCCTCGACATCATCGCCGAGGGCAGCAAGAACCCTCCGCTCGTCCGCCTGCTGCACAGCCTCAAGCGCGATATCAGCGCCGGCCACGGCCTGGCCGAGGCCTTGCGCAAGCACCCGCGCCATTTCGACACGCTGTTCTGCAATCTGGTGGCGGTGGGCGAGATGTCCGGGCGCCTCGATACGCTGCTGGAGCAACTGGCGACCTTCCAGGAAAAACGCGCCACGCTGCGGGCGCGCATGAAGAAGGCGATGATCTATCCCTTGCTGGTGCTCATGGTGGGCCTTGGCGTGTCGAGCCTGCTGCTGTTGCAGGTGGTGCCGCAGTTCGAGGTGCTGTTTGCGGGTATGGGCTCGGAATTGCCGGCGTTCACGAGGATGGTCATCGACCTGGCCGACTGGCTGTCCGAGCACCTGGTCTGGCTGACGGTCAGCCTGCTGGGGCTCGCTGCCGGCTTGCGCCAGGCCTTTCGCCATCATCGTGGATTCCACCTGTGGCTGCTCGGCATCGGTCATCGCCTGCCGGTGGCTGGGCCGCTGCTCCAGCATGCCGCCATGGCGCGCTTTTCCCGAACCCTCTGTACCTGTTTCGCCGCCGGCATTCCGCTGGCCGAAGCCCTGGGGCCGGTAGCCCGCGCCTGCGGCAATGCGCTGTACGAGCAAGCCATTCTGCGTGTCCGGCAAGACCTGAACAACGGCCTGGCCCTGAGCGTGGCCATGCGTGCGAATCCGTTGTTTCCCAACCTCTGCGTGCAGATGTGCGGCATCGGCGAGACATCCGGAACACTCGACGATATGCTCGACCGCATCGCCAGCCACCACGAACAGGCCATCGATCAGTTGATGGAAAACCTGACCAGCCTGCTGGAGCCGGTGATCGTGCTGATCCTGGGCCTGCTGATCGGAAGCCTGGTGATTGCGATGTACTTGCCGATCTTCCAGTTGGGTGACGTGATCTGAACATGAGCCTGTGGAACCTTCTCGCCAGCCAACCGCCAGTCTTCCTGCTCAGCGCCCTGCTGCTGGGGCTGATCGTCGGCAGCTTTCTCAACGTGCTGGTCCATCGCCTGCCGCTGATGCTCGAACGCCAGTGGCGCGACGACGCCCGTGAAGCACTCGCGCTGCCGGCGCAACCGGGCGAGCGCTTCGATCTGTTCCTGCCCGCCTCCCGTTGCCCGCACTGTCAGCGGCGCATCCGGGCGTGGGAGAACATTCCTGTGCTCAGCTATCTGTGCCTGCGCGGCCGTTGTGCCGGGTGCAAGACCCGGATCAGTCCCCGTTATCCCCTGGTGGAACTGGCCAGCGCGGGGCTGACGCTGTTCGCCGCCTGGCATTTCGGTTTCGGCGCCAGCGCGGCGGCCTTCATGGTGCTGACCTGGGGGTTGCTGGCGCTGAGCCTGATCGATATCGAGCATCAACTGCTACCCGATGTGCTGGTGCTGCCGTTGTTGTGGCTGGGCCTGATCGTCAATGCCTTCGGGCTGTTCGTGCCACTGGAGCAGGCGCTGTGGGGCGCGGTGGGCGGCTATCTGGTGCTGTGGACGGTGTACTGGCTGTTCAAGCTGATCACCGGCAAGGAAGGCATGGGCTACGGAGACTTCAAGTTGCTGGCGATGATCGGTGCCTGGGGTGGCTGGCAGATCCTGCCGTTCACCCTGCTGTTTTCCTCGCTGCTGGGAGCAGTGCTCGGCCTGATTCTGCTGCGCCTTGGCGGCAAACAGGCCAGCACGCCGATTCCCTTCGGTCCCTATATGGCACTCACAGGCTGGATCGCATTGCTCTGGGGTGGTCAAATGACCACTTCCTATCTGCATTTCGCTGGATTTTGATGACAACGCCCGCTTTCACCCCCTGGATTCTCGGCCTCACCGGAGGCATCGGCAGCGGCAAGAGCGCAGCCGCGCAACGCTTCGTCGAGCTGGGTGTACACCTGGTGGATGCCGACCAGGCCGCCCGCTGGGTGGTCGAGCCCGGTCGCCCGGCATTGGCCAGCATCGTCGAGCGCTTCGGCCCCGGCGTGTTGCTGGAAGACGGCCAGCTCAACCGCGCCGCGCTGCGCCAACTGATCTTCGCCGACCCGGAGCAACGCCGCTGGGTCGAAGCCCTGCTGCATCCATTGATCGGCCAGGAGATCTTCAGCTATCTGGCCAAGGCCGAGTCCCCGTATGCCGTGTTCGTCTCGCCGCTGATGGTGGAGTCGGGCCAGTACCAGCGCACCGACCGCCTGCTGGTGATCGATGCGCCGCAAGCCCTGCAGGTGGAGCGCACACTGTTGCGCGACCAGACCAGCCCGGAACAGGTCGAAGCCATCCTCAAGGCCCAGGCCAGCCGCGAAGAGCGCCTGCGTCACGCCCACGACGTGCTGGTCAACGACCGCGACCTGGCTTGGCTCCATTCGGAGGTCGACCGCCTGCACCACTTTTACCTGACTTTGCGAGGAGGCCGAGAATGAGCCAGCCCATCACCGTTGATTGCCCGACCTGCGGCGCCCCTGTGGAGTGGAGTGCCGCCAGCCCGAACCGGCCGTTCTGCTCCGACCGCTGCAAGCTGATCGACCTGGGCGCCTGGGCCGCCGAGGAACACAAGATTCCAGTGGCGCCGGATGCCGAAGACGAGCTGTTTTCCGGCGAGTTCGATCCCCGCGAGCATCACTGAGGGTCGTCATCTTTCCACGGGGCCTGCAGGTAGCGGGTCCTGTTGAAGGTCTCCAGCCACTCGGGGCAGAACACCACCAGCGCGCTGACCACCATGCCGTTGATGAACGCCTCGGGAAAGATGATCAGCCACAGATAGCCGATGAAGTCTTCGAGCCACACCGGCATCGCAAATCGCCCGTCCAGCCACAGCACACCCAGGCTGGCCAACAGGCACAGCAGCGCCGACAACGCCGCGGCGAAGAATCCCGAACAGAAGATGTAGACGAACAGGTTGCGCGGTTGTGCCCGCTCGACCAGGATCGCGCACAGCTCGGTGACCAGGACCGGCAGGCCGATCAGCAGCACGCCGTTCACGCCCATGGCCGCCAGGTCCTGGCGCCCCAGCACCACCAGCCCGATCTGTGCCAGGAATGCCCCGACGATCGCCAGCGGCCAGTCCAGCAGCAAAGTCACGGCCGTCATGCCAATGAAGTGATAGGACACGCCGGTGTCGAAGTCCCGACGCACCAACCAAAGGGCGAACAGCGCAAACACTGTGCCGAACAAGAGGTGCTGGCGCCGGCTGTCGGCGAACAGCTCGACCCAGCGGGTGCGCGCCGCTGCCCACGCCAGCAGCGGCACGAAGATGATCCAGCCCAGGGTCAGGCTCAGATCCGACAGCAGTTGTGCACCAATCACGGCCGGCAACCCTTGTTCAACGGGGAGTTTCAGCAGTCTACACCCCGCAGCGCCGGGCCGCCCTGAGCTGGCGCAGGTAAAACCGACCAGAATCAGCGACTTGCTTCGTCACTTGGCGAATTGAACGCTAAGCTTGTTCCCATGGACGACTCAGACTACCTGCGCCTGCTCACGATTCAGGCCGAACAAGCCAATGCGTTCCTGTCCAACGCCCGCAAGTGGGAACGCGAGCGTTGGGTCTGCCAACGCCTGCTGCAGGGCTTGAACATTCCCTACCGTAGCGAGGATTTCACCGCCGCCGGCCAAGAGCCGCCGGACGTTTTGTTCCGCGATGCGGCGTTCGAGGTGTTTTTCGTCCTCGACGAGGGGCGCCGCCTCAACGATGAATGGCGCGAAGAGCTGCAGCGCCGGCGCAGCGCATTTTCCCTGTCGCAACTGGTGCGCCGCGAGGCCCGTCCCCGGCGCATCGGCGCTCCGGAACTGTTGCAACGGCTGGCGCCGACCCTGCGCAAGAAGGCCCACAACTACCGCGAGCGCGGGCTGGACCTCGGCGAGCTGGACATCATCGCCTTCGCCAGTCTCAAGCGCGAAACCCTCGACCTCAACAGCCATTTTCCGCCGCCAACCGAGTACCTGCGCCAGGGCTGGCGCTCGCTGTCGCTGGTCGGCCCGACCTTCGCCCGGGTGATTTTCGCCCATCCCGATGCGCCGGACTTCCTGCGCAGCAACCTTGGCCGCAGCATCGTCTTCGATGTGGGCATCAGCCTTTGAGCGCCCTCCTCCCAAAGCGGGATGGCATAAATCCCTCGCCGGTGATAAAAAGCGCAATCATTCGCTATTGATCCGAACTTTTGCCGGCAGGTACGCCAGTGGCAAGCGACTACAGTGAACCCTGTAGCTTTCCCACAACTCCAAGCGTCTACCTGCCGAGGCCATCATGACCAGCCGCCTGACCCCCGAAGACCAGCGACGTGTCGATCAGTACCTTCAAGCCCCCCAGCACCAAGTCGAGCGCAGACCGTTCCGGCCGTGGCTGCTCCTTGTCCTGGTGGTTGGCGTGACAGTGGTACTGGGCCTGTTGAGCCGCCTCCTGAGTATGTTGGTGCTATGAGCTGCCTTGCGCTCGCCCACGCCGCCCGCCCGGCCATCCAGGACCCGAATTCCGTAAACCTTATGAGATATCTCCATGACTCACCGCATCGTGATTGTCGGCGGCGGCGCCGGCGGCCTGGAACTGGCGACCCGCCTGGGCAAGACCCTGGGCAAGAAAGGCAGTGCCGAGATCACCCTGGTCGACGCCAACCTCACCCACATCTGGAAACCGCTGCTGCATGAAGTGGCCGCCGGTTCGTTGAACTCTTCCGAGGACGAGCTGAACTACGTGGCCCAGGCCAAGTGGAACCACTTCCAGTTCCAGCTCGGACGCATGAGCGGGCTCGAACGCGCCACCAAGCAGATCCAGCTGGCCGCCACCCTCGATGAGGACGGTCGCGAGCTGCTGCCTGCGCGCACCCTGGCCTATGACACCCTGGTCATTGCCGTCGGCAGCAACACCAATGACTTCGGCACCCTCGGCGCCGCCCAGCACTGCCTGTTCCTCGACACCCGCAAACAGGCCGAGCGCTTCCACCAGCAACTGCTCAATCACTACCTGCGCGCCCATGCTGGCGACCAGGCCAAGGAAAAGATCAGCGTTGCCATCGTCGGCGCTGGCGCCACCGGTGTCGAACTGGCCGCCGAACTGCACCATGCCGCCCACGAACTGGCGGCCTACGGTCTGGACCGGATCAAGCCGGAAGATATGCACATCACCATCATCGAAGCGGGCCCGCGGGTGCTGCCGGCGCTGCCGGAACGCATCAGCGTGCCGGTGCACAAGACCCTGGAAAAACTCGGCGTGACGGTGATGACCAACGCCGCTGTCAGCGAAGTCACTGCCGAGACCCTGAAAACCGCCAATGGCGAGGTGATCGAGGCCGGCCTGAAAGTCTGGGCCGCCGGTATCCGCGCCCCGGCGTTCCTCAAGGACATCGACGGCCTGGAGACCAACCGGATCAACCAGTTGCTGGTTCGTCCTACGCTGCAAACCACCCTGGACGACGATATTTTCGCCTTTGGTGACTGTGCAGCCTGCCCGCAACCAGGCAGCGACCGCAACGTGCCACCGCGGGCACAGGCCGCTCACCAGCAGGCGTCGCTGCTGGCCAAGAGCCTGAAGGCACGTCTGGAAGGCAAGCCGCTGGCGACCTACGAGTACCGCGACTACGGCTCGCTGGTCTCGCTGTCGCGCTTCTCGGCAGTGGGTAACCTGATGGGCAACCTGACCGGCAGCGTGATGCTGGAAGGCTGGTTGGCGCGGATGTTCTACGTGTCGCTGTACCGCATGCACCAGATGGCGCTGTACGGCACCTTCCGCACGCTGATGCTGATGCTGGGCAGCCGCATCGGACGCGGTACGGAACCGCGCCTGAAACTGCACTGATACGCGGTCGATAAACGGGGCTGCCTTGCAGCCCCATTTATCAATGCCTCAGTGGTGGGCACCGTGGGCATCGCCCGGCTTGCCATCCAGCGAAATCCTCACGTTCTGCATCATGCCCTGGTCCTCGTGGTCGAGGATGTGACAGTGCAGCACGAATTCGCCGATATAGCGCTGGTAGCGGGTGTTGACGTAGACGGTGTAGTAATCGAGCTTCTTGGGATCTTTCGCATCCTTCACACCCGGTTTGACGAACAGGGTGTCTTTCCAGACCCCCTTGAGACCGGCGTACTGCGAGTCGGGCTTGTTCTTGTCCGTCAGGTCCACCGCCCCCGGCTCGCTGAGGTCGGTCACGCCATCAGGCGCGATGATCTTCTCGATCTGGAACGGGTTGACGTGGATATGGAACGGATGCCCTGCCACGGCTGATTGCAGTTGCCACTTCTGCGCGTCCCCCAGCTTCAGTTCCCGATTGACCACCGCCGGGTCGTACGGCACAGCATTGTCGGCGTCGGTACCGATGGCGAACTCGAACACACCCTGATCGTTCTTGGCGATCTTGAACACCAACTGCTGCACCTCTTTCACCAGCTCGCCTTCCTCGATGGTGCGATGCGGCACGAAACTGCTCAGCAACAATCCGTTGTTCAGGTCGGCAACGACCTTGTCGCGGACCGCACCCGCCGGCATGTTCTGCCTGGCAGCCGCGACCAGCACATCGCGGATGTGAGTCTTGGCGTTGCTGACGGGTTGGCCACCTTCGGCATCGACGAAACCAAGCAACTGGTGATCGCTGTCGAGCTGGCTGACACTGCCTGCCGCAGGTTCGGCACGATCGACAACGCAATAGCGCCCCTTCTCCGGGAACGCAACCAGAAGGTCATGGCGATAGCCTGGCTGGAAGGTCAGCCGGTCCTTTTCCTGGGCCTTGGCGTAGGTCAGGCCATCGGCGGCAATCACCTCGTAGGGCACCGCCTCGCCCGTGCAATTCTGCTCGATGAACGCTTGCGAGTCCGCCGCCGCCACGCCGTTGATGCTCTGCAATGCAGCGCTGTCCTTGAGCTTGACGAACTGCAGGGACACGGTATCGCGGATGCCGGCATGCACCAGGCGCCAGCGCTGGACCTCACCCGTTCTGGCTTCGAAGGTCGGCTGCACCATGCCGTTGACGCTGGTGTAGCGTTTCGAATCGGTCCAGGAGCTGGGTCCGAACTGGTCGTAGGACTCGACCACGCCCACTTCGTCCTTGCCACAGCTCCAGTCGACGACCTCCACGATATCGTCGCCCTGCTTGACCTTTTTCTTCTTGATCTTGCCTTTGCCGTTGTCACCAACGCAGGCATAGGGAATCTGCTGCATCACCAGCAGTTGCTCGGTGAACGGCTGGTTCGCGATCGGTTTGAGCAAGGTGTCGATATCGCCATTGGTGTCTTTGGTGGGCAGGCGATCGCCACGGATCACCAGGGCGCCAGCCATTCCGCTACCCACCTGCAAGGCGGTCGAGCCATGCAGGTGCGGGTGATACCAGAACGTGCCCGCCGGATGGTCGGACGGAATGTTGTACTCGTACTGGAATTTCTGCTGCGGTCTGATTTTCAGCAGCACGTTATCGCTGTTGCCCGTCGGGCTGACCCAGAGGCCGTGGGAATGCAGGTTGGTGCCGTTGAAGCAGTGTGGCGTGTTCATCGGCTGCGTGCTGTTGGTGCAACTCTCTTCCGGGGGCAGGCGGTTGTCGAGATTGATGCGCACGGTATCGCCTGGCGTGACATCGATGGTCGGAGCGACGAAGGGACGTTGCGGGTCGACATCGGTGCCGTGATAGCTGCGCAGAAGAACAGGCACGTTCTGCCCGGTGGCCGGGTCATAGATTGTGCTGCGGGTGTAGTCGATCACCAGGTCCAGCAGGCGCTCGTGGCCAGCATGGGGATTGAGCACCGCGTTGGCAGGAGCGGCTTCTTTCATCAGCAGCGTTCCGCGAGCCGCCTTGAGGGTTGGCGCGGCCTGATCGATGGCGGGCGGGTTGCTGAAGGTGCGCGATGGCTCGTTGGCCTGCGCCGTTGCCGCGGCGCACATCAATGCCAATGCGGTCAGGCCGAAGGGGCGGGCGTGTTTGCGTCGATGAAGTCCTGTCATGCCAATGCTCCTGCATCATTTCGTCGAAACGAAGAGTGAGGCGGACATGAACAGGCTCCCCGCCCGTCACGACCGCCGTGGGCGCAGGGACAGGCGCGAGCAAGCGCTCGTGCGGACGAAAATATGGCTGATCGCTATCCCTGCGCCGCACACCCTAGTGAAAACAGGCTGTGGAACGCAACACGAAAGAATTGCGCGCAAACGAAAAAGGGCACCCTTGTGAGGTGCCCTTCTTCTGAAGATGGTCGGGGTAAGGGGATTCGAACTCCTGACATCCTGCTCCCAAAGCAGGCGCGCTACCGGACTGCGCTATACCCCGGTAAAAAAAAGGCACCGATGAAGGCGCCTTTTTTGCGGCTGGACGCTAATGGCGTTCCAACCTTCTAAGATTCGAACCCAGCGAACCGGATTCGAAAATGGTGGGTCGTGTAGGATTCGAACCTACGACCAATTGGTTAAAAGCCAACTGCTCTACCAACTGAGCTAACGACCCAAAAATGGTCGGGGTAAGGGGATTCGAACTCCTGACATCCTGCTCCCAAAGCAGGCGCGCTACCGGACTGCGCTATACCCCGGCTTGAAATTTGGCTCCGCGACCTGGACTCGAACCAGGGACCCAATGATTAACAGTCATTTGCTCTACCGACTGAGCTATCGCGGAACTATCAATTTCAGTACTGCAATTTCGAACGCTGTATCACTACCGCTTCGAACTCTTCGACCTTGTGCATCGCTGCGTTCATGTCTCTGAGGCGCGCTATTCTACAACCTTCAAAACCTTTGTCAACCCCCAATTTGCATTCAACTTACTGATTTGCAACTTGTTTTCAGATTCCCCAAAACGTCTGGAAAACCGGGATGACTTACAGCGGGGCGCACTTTACAAGCACTCGACAGAAAATGCAAAGAAAAAAAGGCCTCGAAGATCGAGGCCTTGTTTTCAACCACCCGACTCAGGCGAAAACGATCTCGTCGCCTTCCACGTTTGCCGTGATCGAGGTGCCCGGCAGGAAGCGGCCCGCCAGGATCGACTGCGCCAGCGGGTTCTCGATCCAGCGCTGGATCGCCCGCTTCAGCGGACGTGCACCGTACACCGGGTCGTAACCAACCGCGATCAGCTTGTCCAGGGCTTCCGGGCTCAGTTCCAGGTTCAGCTCGCGCTCGGCCAGACGGCTGCGCAGGCGGCCCAACTGGATCTGCGTGATACCGGCGATCTGCTCGCGGCCCAGCGGCTCGAACACCACCACTTCGTCGATCCGGTTGATGAACTCCGGCCGGAAGTGCGAGCCCACGGCATCCATTACTGCCGCACGCTGCGCCTCACGATCGCCCACCAGGTCCTGGATCTGCGCCGAGCCCAGGTTGGAGGTCATGACGATCACGGTGTTGCGGAAGTCCACGGTGCGACCGTGGCTGTCGGTCAGACGACCGTCTTCCAGCACCTGCAGCAGCACGTTGAACACATCCGGATGCGCCTTCTCGACTTCATCGAGCAGCACCACCGAATAAGGTTTGCGCCGCACCGCCTCAGTCAGGTAACCGCCCTCTTCATAGCCGACGTAGCCCGGTGGCGCACCAATCAGACGAGCCACGGAATGCTTCTCCATGAACTCCGACATATCGATGCGGACCATGGCCTCTTCGGTGTCGAACAGGAACTCCGCCAACGCCTTGCACAGTTCGGTCTTGCCGACACCGGTCGGGCCGAGGAACAGGAACGAGCCACTGGGCCGGTTCGGATCGGACAACCCGGCGCGGGAACGGCGCACGGCGTTGGCAACCGCCACCACCGCTTCTTCCTGACCGATCACCCGCTCGTGCAGCAGGCTCTCCATCTTCAGGAGTTTTTCCCGCTCGCCCTCGAGCATCTTCGCCACCGGGATACCGGTCCACTTGGAAACCACTTCGGCGATTTCTTCCTCGGTGACCTTGTTGCGCAACAGCTGATTGTCGGACTTGCCGTGCTGATCGACCATCTGCAGGCTGCGCTCCAGGTCGGGGATCACCCCGTACTGCAGTTCGGCCATGCGGCTCAGGTCGCCCTTGCGGCGGGCGGCTTCCAGTTCCTGACGCGACTGCTCGATCTTCTGCTGGATCTGCGCCGAGCCCTGCACTTCGGCTTTTTCCGACGTCCACACTTCTTCCAGATCAGCGTATTCGCGCTCGAGCCGGGTGATTTCCTCGGTCAGTTTTTCCAGGCGCTTGATCGCCGCCTCGTCGTCTTCTTTCTTGAGCGCCTGGGACTCCACCTTCAGTTGGATCAGACGGCGCTCGAGACGGTCCAGCACTTCCGGCTTGGAGTCGATCTCCATGCGAATGCGGCTGGCGGCCTCGTCGATCAGGTCGATGGCCTTGTCCGGCAACTGACGGTCAGTGATATAGCGATGACTGAGCTTGGCCGCCGCAATGATGGCACCGTCGGTGATGGCCACCTTGTGGTGCACCTCATAACGCTCTTTCAGGCCACGCAGGATGGCGATGGTGTCTTCCTCGCTCGGCTCTTCCACCAGCACTTTCTGGAAACGCCGCTCCAGCGCCGCATCTTTCTCGATGTACTGGCGGTACTCGTTCAGCGTGGTGGCGCCAACGCAGTGCAGCTCGCCGCGGGCCAGGGCCGGCTTGAGCATGTTGCCCGCATCCATGGAACCTTCGCCCTTGCCGGCGCCGACCATGGTGTGCAACTCATCGATGAACAGGATGATCTGCCCTTCCTGCTTGGACAGCTCGTTGAGCAGCGATTTGAGCCGCTCTTCGAACTCGCCCCGGAACTTGGCACCGGCGATCAATGCACCCATGTCCAGCGACAGCAGGCGCTTGCCTTTCAGGCCGTCCGGCACTTCGCCATTGATGATGCGCTGGGCCAGGCCTTCGGCGATGGCGGTCTTGCCGACGCCGGGCTCGCCGATCAGCACAGGGTTGTTCTTGGTACGACGCTGCAGGACCTGCACGGTGCGGCGGATCTCGTCGTCACGGCCGATGACCGGATCGAGCTTGCCTTCTTCGGCCCGCTTGGTCAGGTCGATGGTGTATTTGTCCAATGCCTGGCGCGATTCCTCGGCGTTCGGGTCATTGACGGCCTCGCCGCCACGCAGGTTGCTGATGGCATTCTCCAGGGCTTTCTTGCTCACGCCCTGGCTGAGCAGCAACTTGCCCAGCTTGCTGTTCTCGTCCATGGCCGCCAGCAACACCAGCTCGCTGGAAATGAACTGGTCGCCCTTCTGCTGGGCCAGGCGGTCGGCCTGGTTGAGCAGGCGCGCCAGGTCCTGGGACATGTTCACATCGCCAGTGGGGTTCTGGATTTTCGGCAGTTGGTCGAGCTCTTTGCTCAATGCAGTGCGCAGGCTCGGCACATCGAAGCCCACCTGCATCAACAGCGGCTTGATCGAGCCGCCCTGCTGATCGATGAGGGCCTGCATCAAGTGCGCAGGCTCGATGGCCGGATGGTCCATGCCTACGGCCAGGGATTGGGAGTCGGATAACGCCAGCTGTAACTTGCTGGTCAAACGGTCTATTCGCATAAATTACCTTCCTTAAAAGGGCAGGCCGGAGCGATGGACACACCTGATGAAGAAAAGCCTGCCTGAGATACCACTGTAGATGTGGATCATTCTGGAAGATTCAAGGCTGACGCGTTTGACCCAAATCAGTTGGGTTCGAGCCAGACCAATGACGCGAAGCGGCCCGTGCCGGGATTGCGGCGGTAGGAGAAGAAGCGGGGATCGGTGACGGTGCAGTAACCGCCGCCGTAGACAGCCTGGACACCACGGGCTGCGAGGCGGATGCGAGCCAGGGCGTAGATGTCGGCCATGAACTTGCCTGGCTGGGCGCCCGGCACAAAAGCAGCGTCGGCTTGCGGATGAACGGCCATGAAGGCGTCACGGACTTCGGCGCCGACTTCGAACGCCTGTGGGCCGATGGCCGGGCCGAGCCAGACCAGCATGTCCTGCGGATCGGCCGCGAAACTGTCCAGGGTGGCCTCCAGGACGCCACTGGCCAGCCCGCGCCAACCGGCGTGGGCCGCCGCCACCTGGGTGCTGGCACGATCGCAGAACAACGCCGGCAGACAATCGGCGGTCATGACCGTGCAGGCGATGCCGGGGGTACTGGTCCAGCTGGCATCGGCTTCGGCAATCACTGCGGGATCGGCATGGGCTACGGCAATGCCATGCACTTGCTTGAGCCAGGCCGGCTGTATGGAAAACTCATCGGTCAGGCGCCGACGGTTTTCGGCCACCGCGCCCGGCTCGTCGCCAACATGGTCGCCAAGATTCAGCGTGTCATAAGGTGCGTGGCTGACCCCGCCCTCGCGTGTCGTCACGCAGGCCCGGACCCCGGCCGGCGCAGGCCAGTCCGGAATCAGCAGGCTGGGGGCCAGTTGGCTCATCCGATGAACGCCTCGCGGTCCTGCTTGAGCAGCGACAGCATCCAGACGAAATCGTCCGGCAGCGGCGACTCCCACTTCATGCGCTGGCCGGTCACCGGGTGTTCCAGTTCCAGGAAACGTGCATGCAGGGCCTGACGCGGGAAGGTCTTGAGGGCCTCGACCATGCTCGGACTGGCGGCAGGCGGAATGCGGAAGCGTCCACCGTAGACCGGGTCGCCGACCAGCGGGAAGTTGACGTGGGCCATGTGCACACGGATCTGGTGCGTGCGTCCGGTTTCCAGCTTGACCCGGACATGGGTATGGGAGCGGAAGCGCTCCAGTACCCGGTAATGGCTGATAGCCGGCTTGCCGCTGTCCATGACTGCCATGCGCTGGCGCTGGGTGCCGTGGCGGCCGATCGGGGCATTGATCTTGCCACCGGCAGTCACCACGCCGACAACGATGCATTCATAGATGCGGCTGACGGTGCGCTTCTGCAGTTGCGCCACCAGGCTGGTCTGGGCTTCCAGGGTCTTGGCCACGACCATCAGACCGGTGGTGTCCTTGTCCAGGCGGTGGACGATACCGGCACGCGGCACGTTGACGATATCCGGGACATGGTGCAGCAGCGCATTGAGCAGGGTGCCATCGGCATGACCGGCCGCCGGGTGGACCACCAGGCCCGTCGGCTTGTTGATCACCAGGATCTGGTCGTCTTCGTAGACGATGTCCAGTTCGATGTCCTGGGCGACCCACTCGCCCTGGGCTTCCTGCTCGGCTTCAAGCGCCAGCACGGAGCCTCCATGGACAATGTCGCGCGGGCGCTGGACCTGGCCGTCGACGGTCAGCAGGCCCTCTTTGATCCAGGCGGACAGGCGCGAGCGCGAGTGCTCGGCGAATAATTGGGCGGCGACTTGGTCGAGGCGTTGACCGCCCAATTCGGACGGCACCTCTGCGCGAAGTTGAATGATCTCGGACATGCTCGAATCAGGCGACGGCACAGCCTTTGGTTTCGGCTGCGCGCTTGTGGTTAAATACGGCGTCTTTTGCCCCGAGAGTTCCACGGGGCGCTCATCATAACAGGACGGCCGTGCCCAAGACAGCGGCCGTCATAGGGACGCAAGCCGCCATGCAAGTGAAACACCTGCTGCTGATCGCCATCCTCGGACTGACCGCTGCTTGTTCTTCGAAGGAAGTCGTCGACGAAAACCTGAGCGAAGCCGAGCTGTACCAGCAGGCGCAAGCTGACCTGGACAACAACAGCTACACCAGCGCCACCGCCAAGCTGAAGGCTCTGGAATCGCGCTACCCGTTCGGTCGCTATGCCGACCAGGCGCAGTTGGAACTGATCTACGCCAACTACAAGAACGCCGAGCCGGAAGCCGCCAAGTCGGCCGCCGAGCGTTTCATCCGCCTGCACCCACAGCACCCGAACGTCGATTACGCCTACTACCTCAAGGGCCTGACCTCGTTCGACCAGGACCGCGGCCTGCTGGCGCGCTTCCTGCCGCTGGACATGACCAAGCGTGACCCGGGTGCCGCCCGCGACTCCTACAACGAGTTCGCCCAGCTGACCAGCCGCTTCCCCAACAGCCGCTACGCGCCTGATGCCAAGCAGCGGATGATCTACCTGCGCAACCTGCTGGCCTCGTACGAAATCCATGTGGCCGACTACTACCTGACCCGTCAGGCCTATGTCGCTGCTGCCAACCGCGGTCGCTACGTGGTCGAGAACTTCCAGGAGACCCCGTCGGTCGGTGATGGCCTGGCCGTGATGACCGAGGCCTACCAGCGCCTGCATCTGGACGACCTGGCAGCCACCAGCCTGGAAACCCTGAAGCTGAACTACCCTGACCACCCAAGCCTGGTCGACGGCCAGTTCGTACCGCGTCAGGAAGAAGCCGACAACCGCGGCTGGCTGTCCAAGGCGACCCTGGGCCTGATCGAAACCGCCGCGCCGCTGCCGCCGGGTGAAACCCGCGCCAACCAGGACGTGATCAAGCAATACGAAGACGCCAAGGAAGCCATTCCTGAAGAACTGCTGCCGAAACAGGACAGCGACGCCGTTCAGGAAGAGACTCACGAAGCGGCTGGCAACAACGAAGACCGCTCGTGGTTCAGCTACATGACCTTCGGCATCTTCGACTGATTGCACCGAAACGAAAAAAGGGAAGCTTGGGCTTCCCTTTTTTATTGGCCGCCGTCGGCGGCTCTTCTACACTGGCGCATCTTCATTGAAATAAGCTGGACACCATGGTTCGCCTACTTTTCTGGATTGCCCTGATTGCCGCCGCGTTCTGGCTGTGGCGCAAATTCAAGGCCAGCAACGCTGCCTCCTCCGCCCCTCCCCTTAACGATCCGCTGAAAATGGTGCGCTGCGCCCATTGCGGCGTGCACCTGCCGAATGATCGTGCCCTGCATCGCGGTAACGAGTGGTACTGCAGCCCGACGCATCTGGAGCAAGGCCCCGGCGACAAGCGCTGAAGCCTCGAACCGCCACTGACTCACAGCGCCTGCAGACGCCCCTGCGGCGCATAGGGTGCCGGGTCGACGATCGGCTCGCGCCCAAGCAGGAGGTCACCGAACAGTTGGCAGGACGCCGGCGCCAGCACCAGGCCGTTGCGGAAATGTCCGCAGTTCAGCCAGAGCCCGTCGTAGCCCGGTACTCGCCCAATGTAGGGAATGCCCTCAGGTGAGCCAGGACGCAGGCCCGCCCAGTGTCCCACCGGCGTCGCATCCGCCAGCGACGGCAGCAACTCAATGGCAGAAGCCCGCAGGCTTTGCAGCGCTTCGTCAGTCGGGGTTTTGTCGTAGCCGGCGTATTCCAGGGTGCTGCCGACCAGGATATGCCCGTCACGGCGCGGTATGGCATAACGCCCCTTGGCCAGGACCATGCTCGGCAGGAAGTCCTCAGCGCACTTGAACAGAATCATCTGCCCCTTGACCGGCTCCACGGGCAGTTCGAATCCGACCGGCCGCAGCAGATCGCCGCTCCAGGCCCCCGCCGTCAACACCACCTCATCCGCACGGATGGCGCCCTGCGCAGTGTGTACGCCCGTCACGCAGGTACCCTCGCGGATGAAGCCGGAGATCTCGCAATGTTCCTTCAGGATGACGTTGGGCAGCGCCTGCAAGGCCGCCTTGAGCGACTTCAGCAAGCGCGGGTTGCGCACGTTGGCGACGCCCGCCATGTACACCGCACTGCTGAAGCTGGGCCCCAGCACGGGCACTGCCTCGTACGCCTCGGACACCGCCACCTTGCTCAGCGGCCGCCCTTCGCGCCTGGCCCAGGCCAGCGCCTCGGCTTCGTCATCCAGGTCCAGCCAGTAGAGCCCGGTCACGTGTACCTGCGGGTCTACCCCCGTGCTGGCGAACAGACGCTCGCCAAGCTGGGGATAGAAGTCCTGGGACCAGTGCGCCAGCGCCGTTACGGCAGGGCTGTAGCGCCACGGGTAGAGCGGCGAGACGATGCCGCCACCGGCCCAGGACGACTCGCCACCAAGCTCACCCTTGTCACACACCACGACCTGGTCCACTTCAGCGGCGAGGTTGAACGCCGTCAGCAGGCCAATCACGCCACCACCCACAATCACAACTTGCTTGGTCATCTGTAGATCCAGTACCCGAAGAATGGCTTAGCCACCCCAACAGTCCTGACCGGCGTCTCCCGCACGCCCGGGATTGGAGCGCACGGCTCGGTGGTCGAGTTCGAAATCACCGCAGGCATCAAGGACCATCACACCGCCAGGGCGGCGCCTGGCAGTCAGGACGTAGCTCTCGGCTTCACGCCGGGCATGCAGGCTGTAATGAGCGGTTCCTTCCGGAAGCCGGACCGGCGCAGCTTCGGCGTCGGTATAGCGGCCATTACGAGCATGGTGTTGCTCCAGGGACTGCGCGCTTTCGAACAACATCCCGGCTATTTCCGTGCGCGCGGCCTTTCTGACCATTTCGCTGTAGCTGGGGTAGGCAATGCCCGCCAGCATGCCGACCAGTGCAACGACAATCAACAATTCGATGAGGCTCAGGCCCTTCTCGGCTTCCTGCATGAGAGCTCCTAGAAGACTTGTCGCCAGGCAATACGCCTGGCAGGAACATCGCCCGGCAGCTCCGGCCAGGCAAAAATGCTTTCGAGCACCACCCGCGCCTCACGCTCCAGGCCGACGGCGGTCACTCGATAGAGGGTCACCGCCAGGCCTTCCGGCATCTGGGTGGCGGACTTGTTCTGCCCGAGGTTCTGGACGAGGTACAGGCCCGACTCCGCAGTCTGCCAGCTCAATCCGGAACCACCGGGAGGCCGGCCAGGGCGGACCCATTCGGCTTCCGGCGGCGGCAGGCAGAAGCTGCAGGGCGCATTGCCGATAGCCGGCAATCGCCCTTCTGCCTGGCGCAGCAGGCTTTCTGCCGCCTCGAATGCCCGCAGCGACGCCTGCAGATTGGTAGACATGCGCTGTTGCTGGGTCGCGACCTGCATCGCCGACAGACCAAACAGGCCCAGCAGCATCAGCAGTGTCATGCATATCAACAGAACGGTCCCACGCTGACCTCCCCGCTTCATGACGACAGGCCGTTGCGAAGCGCGACTGCGAGGAAAAACCGTTGTTCTCGCACACGCTGTTGCGGATCTCTGAGTGTCAGGTTCACCTTCAGCAGGTCGCCTGTCCGCTCGACTTCAAAGCGAGACACGTTCGCCGCCAGCGAAGCATTGCTCCCACCGCTGGTGAGTATCAGGTCGCCATCGCTCACTCGGTACACCTGCCGCCGCACGGGGATGGCGAATGCATCCTTGCCGGGAGCCGCCACACCGACAGAAACACGAGCGGAGGTCAGGCAGTCGGTCACCAGCGTCCAGTCCGGCGCCCCACCCAATTCTCCGGCCTGAGCACTGACCAGGGTCAGATGATGCGAGCTGCCATCCACACCCGTTTCCAGCACCACCGGGTTGCTGAACGCGCGGGCTGCGGACGGACTGGCGAACTTGATTTGCTGATGTCGCAGACACCCGAAACTACCGGCCATGCGAATATCCCGAGCCAGGCGCTGCAAGGCGAAACGGGCATCTTCCTGCAGGCGTGCGGCAACGTCCTGAGCCTGCCAGCCATGCAGGGCAGCGACGAACACCCGGCTCCCGGCCAATACCACCAGCAAACCAATCGCCATGGCCAGCATGACCTCGACCAGACTGAAACCCGCCGCAGCCTTCATCGCGAGCCCTCGAGGTCAAGAACGCGCCTGCCACCACCCGCCCGCTCGTCATTCCAACTGACGCTGATCCCGGTCCGGTTGATGCCCTGTCGAACATCACCCCGCCCTTCAGGCCCGACGAACGCCTCGATCCTGCGCTGAAACGCCAGCCGCTCAGCCGTGCCAATGCCGGCCGCCGAGCGTGACTGCTCCAGCATGCTCTGGGAGAGCCAGGCGATCTGACTGCCCTTCAGCGCACTGTCCGTGCCCTGCAATGCCCGCCATTGCAGTTTTGCCGCGCTCAACACACCCAACGACACCACCACCAATGCCACCAGCACTTCGATCAGGGTCAGCCCCTGCTGCGACGTCCTTGCCATTTACACCTCCCGCGAACATTCCTCGCTTGACTGACGATCTCGCTGACTCGACGTCCTTTTTCCAGGAGTCGAAGCTACAGAGAAGCACTTCCAGGGAGGAACGCAGGGTGAAGCAACAGGGCGTAACACTGATTCAGATGCTGTTTGCGCTGGGATTGTTGGCACTACTGACGCAGTTCGGTGCGACGTCTTACAGCGAGATGAGCAACGAGCTACACCAGCAAGCCGCCGCGAAAAACCTTGCCCAGGCGCTGCGAGCCGCACGCAACGAGGCCTTGCTGCGCAATCAGGAGATAACGCTGCAGGCGAAGGAAGGCGACTGGAGTTACGGATGGCAATTGCTGTCGGAATACAGCGACACACCATTGTTGCGAGAGTATTCCGCCAAGGGGAAGGTGAAGATTGTCGGTAACCAGCCCGTGGCACAGCGAGTGCGTTTCAGTGGGCTTGGCGTGCCCCTGAGGAGTGGAAATGCATTCCTGTCCGGGTCCCTGCACATTTGCGGAGCACCCGGCCAGGAAGACATCCATATGATCGCGGTCTCACGTACCGGGCGAGTCAGTCTGAACCGTGGAATACCGATCAAACCCCTGTGCCCGGGCAACGTCAACTGACCGGGCGAACCCTCAGTTCTTTCGGCATGGAGAAGGTGACATTCTCTTCGCGCCCATCAAGCTCCTGCGCACCGGTAGCGCCCCAGTCGCGCAACTGCTGGATCACACCGCGGACAAGGACCTCGGGCGCAGAGGCGCCAGCGGTGATCCCGATGCGCTCGACCCCGTCGAACCAACTGCGCTGAAGGTCTTCGGCACCGTCGATCAGATAGGCCGGAGTGGACATCCGCTCGGCCAGCTCGCGCAAACGGTTGGAGTTGGAGCTGTTGGGGCTGCCCACCACCAGCACCACATCGCACTCGCTGGCCAGTTGCTTGACCGCGTCCTGTCGGTTCTGGGTGGCGTAGCAGATGTCGTCCTTGCGCGGACCACCAATACTGGGGAAGCGCGAGCGCAGAGCGTCGATGACCCGGCTGGTGTCATCCATCGACAAGGTGGTCTGGGTCACGAAGGCCAATTGTTCCGGATTGCGCACCTGCAGCCGGGCAACATCGTCCTCGTCCTCGACCAGGTAGATGGAACCACCGTTGCTGGCGTCGTACTGGCCCATGGTGCCTTCGACCTCCGGGTGCCCTTCGTGGCCGATGAGGATGCACTCCTTGCCATCGCGGCTATAGCGCGCCACTTCGATGTGCACCTTGGTCACCAGTGGACAGGTCGCGTCGAACACCTTCAGGCCACGTCCTGCCGCTTCCTGGCGCACCGCCTGGGAAACACCGTGAGCACTGAAGATGACGATGACGTCATCCGGCACCTGATCCAGTTCCTCGACGAAGATGGCACCGCGGGAGCGCAGGTCTTCGACGACGAATTTGTTGTGCACGACTTCGTGGCGAACATAGATAGGCGGCCCGAAGACTTCCAGCGCCCGGTTGACGATTTCGATCGCCCGGTCCACGCCGGCGCAGAAGCCGCGAGGGTTGGCGAGTTTGATCTGCATGACGGACTCCAGGCTCAGATTGCCTTCACTTCGAGGATCTCCACCTCGAAGGTCAGGGTCTTGCCAGCCAGTGGATGGTTGAAGTCAACAGTCACCTGGGCGTCGTCGAACGCCTTTACCACACCCGGCAACTCGGCGTTGGCAGCATCGTTGAAGATGACCAGCAAGCCTTCGGACAACTCCATGTCCTGGAACTGCGAACGCGGCATGATCTGCACGTTCTGCGGATTTGGCTGGCCGAAGGCGTTCTCCGGAGCGACCGTGACGTTGCGCTTGTCTCCAGCCTTGAAGCCGAAGATCGCAGCCTCGAAGCCAGGCAGCAGGTTGCCATCGCCGACCTTGAATACGGCCGGGGATTTGTCGAAGGTGCTGTCGACGGTATCGCCATTTTCCAGATGCAACGCGAAGTGCAGGGTGACTTCGGTGTTCTGACCGATACGGGTTTCAGTCATGGACAGGCTCTCCGGACTTTTTGCTCTTGAACATATCCAGCGCCAGCATCACCGCACCGACGGTGATGGCACTGTCGGCCAGGTTGAAGGCCGGGAAATACCAGCGGTTCTGCCAGTGCACGAGAATGAAATCGACCACATGGCCGAGCACAATACGGTCGTACAGGTTGCCCAGGGCACCACCGAGCACCAGGGCCAGCGCAACCGCCAGCCAGGTTTCGTTGCGCCCCAGGCGCTTGAGCCACACGACCAGCACGGCGCTGACCACCACTGCGATCAGGGCGAACAGCCAGCGCTGCCAGCCGGAGCTGTCGGCCAGGAAGCTGAATGCAGCACCGGTGTTGTAGGCCAGGGTCCAGCTGAAGTAGTCGGGGATGACCACGATCTGCTGGTACAGGCTCAACGCGCCTTCGAAGTAGAACTTGCTGGCCTGGTCGAGCACCAGGACCAGCAGGCTCAGCCAGAGCCAGGCAAGGCGCCCGAAGCGCCCCGCAGCCACATTAGGCATAGTGACGCACCTCGCCGCTGCCGCTGATGTTGTCGACGCAACGGCCGCAGATTTCCGGATGCTCCGGGTTCACGCCGACGTCTGGGCGGAAGTGCCAGCAACGACCGCACTTCACGTAGCCGGACTTGACCACTTTCAGCTTCAGGCCTGCCACGTCGGTGACCACGGCATCGGCCGGTGCTTCGACGAACGGCGCGACGCTGGCCGCGGAGGTGATGAGCACGAAGCGCAGTTCGTTGCCCAGCTTGGTCAGGTCGTTGCCCAGGGACTCATCGGCGAACAGGGTCACTTCGGCTTGCAGGTTGCCACCGATGGCCTTGGCCGAACGCTGGTTTTCCAGTTCCTTGTTGACCGCAGCCTTGACCGCCATCACACGGTCCCAGTAGGCACGGTCCAGCTCGAAGCCTTCCGGCAGCTCGCTCAGGCCCTGGTACCAGGTGTTGAGCATGACCGACTCGTTGCGCTCGCCCGGCAGGTACTGCCACAGTTCGTCGGCGGTGAACGCCAGGATCGGCGCGATCCAGCGCACCAGCGCTTCGGCGATGTGGTAGAGCGCGGTCTGGCAGGAACGACGGGCAACACTGTTGGCGCCGGTGGTGTACTGGCGGTCCTTGATGATGTCGAGGTAGAAACCACCCAGCTCCTGCACGCAGAAGTTGTGGATCTTCGAATAGACGTTCCAGAAGCGGTATTCGCCGTAATGCTCTTCCAGTTCGCGCTGCAGCAGCAACGTGCGGTCGACCGCCCAACGGTCCAGTGCCAGCATGTCTTCGGCCGGCAGCAGGTCGCGCGCCGGGTCGAAGCCGGACAGGTTGGAGAGCAGGAAACGCGCAGTGTTGCGGATACGCCGGTAGGCGTCGGCGCTACGCTGCAGGATCTGGTCGGAAACCGCCATTTCGCCGGAGTAGTCGGTGGCCGATACCCACAGGCGCATGATGTCCGCACCCAGGGTGTCGTTGACCTTCTGCGGCTCGATGGTGTTACCCAGCGACTTGGACATCTTGCGACCGTTTTCGTCGACGGTGAACCCGTGGGTCAGCAGTTCGCGATAGGGCGCGTGATTGTCGATGGCGCAACCGGTCAGCAACGACGAGTGGAACCAGCCGCGGTGCTGGTCGGAGCCTTCCAGGTAAAGGTCGGCACGCGGGCCGCTTTCATGGCCGATGTCGTGGGAGCCACGCAGGACGTGCCAATGCGTGGTGCCGGAGTCGAACCAGACGTCGAGGGTGTCGGTGATCTTGTCGTACTGGGCAGCCTCGTCACCGAGCAGTTCGGCGGCGTCCATCTTGAACCAGGCTTCGATACCTTCCAGCTCGACGCGCTTGGCCACTTCTTCCATCAGTTCGACGGTACGAGGGTGCAGCTCGCCAGTCTGCTTGTCGAGGAAGAACGGAATCGGTACGCCCCAGTTGCGCTGGCGCGAGATGCACCAGTCGGGACGGTTGGCGATCATCGAGTGCAGTCGCGCCTGGCCCCAGGCCGGGACGAACTTGGTGTCTTCGATGGCCTTGAGTGCACGCACACGCAGGGTGTCGCCGCTGTCTGGCTGCTTGTCCATGCCGACGAACCACTGCGCAGTGGCGCGGTAGATCAGCGGGGTCTTGTGACGCCAGCAGTGCATGTAGCTGTGGCTGATGGTCTCGGTGAACATCAGGGCGCCGACTTCGGCCAGTTTGTCGACGATATGCGGGTTGGCCTTCCAGATGAACTGGCCGCCGAAGAACTCCAGCGAATCGACGTAGACACCGTTGCTCTGCACCGGGGTCAGGATGTCGTCGTTGACCATGCCGTAGCGCTTGCAGGTCACGAAGTCGTCTTCACCGTAGGCCGGTGCAGAGTGGACCACGCCGGTACCGGCGCCCAGCTCGACGTACTCGGCCAGGTAGACCGGCGACAGGCGGTCATACAGCGGGTGACGGAAATTGATCAGCTCCAGCGCAGCGCCCGGCGCGGTGGCGATCACCGAACCTTCCAGCGAGAAACGCTTCAGGCAGGATTCGACCAGCTCTTCGGCCAGCACCAGCAGCTTGTCGCCGACGTCGACCAGGGCGTAGGTGAACTCCGGGTGGATGTTCAGCGCCTGGTTGGCCGGGATGGTCCACGGGGTGGTGGTCCAGATGACGATGGAGGCCGGTTTGGGCAGCGACGCCAGGCCGAATGCAGAAGCCAGCTTGTCTTCATCGACCGCCTTGAAAGCGACATCGATGGTCTGGGATTTCTTGTCGGCGTACTCGACCTCGGCCTCGGCCAGGGCGGAACCGCAGTCGAAGCACCAGTTGACCGGCTTGAGGCCCTTGAAGACGAAACCGTGCTTGACCATCTCGGCCAGCGCGCGGATCTCACCGGCCTCGTTGGCGAAGTTCATGGTCTTGTAGGGGTTGTCCCAGTCGCCCAGCACACCCAGGCGGATGAATTCGGCTTTCTGGCCTTCGATCTGCTCGGCGGCATAGGCGCGGCACAGCTCACGGGTCTTGTCCGCCGTCAGGTGCTTGCCATGGGTGACCTCGACCTTGTGCTCGATCGGCAGGCCATGGCAGTCCCAACCCGGGACGTAGGGCGCGTCGAAACCGGACAGCGTCTTGGAACGGACGATCATGTCCTTGAGAATCTTGTTGAGCGCGTGACCGATATGGATCTTGCCGTTGGCATAGGGCGGGCCGTCGTGCAGGACGAACTTCGGACGATCCTTGCCAATTTCGCGCAGCTTCTGGTACAGGCCAATACTGTCCCAGCGCTGCAGGATCTGCGGTTCGCGCTGTGGCAGGCCGGCCTTCATCGGGAAGGCGGTGTCCGGAAGGTTTAGCGTGGCTTTATAGTCGGTCATTTCAGGCTCTTCGTTAGCGGTTGAGCGTGCCAATGGGCACGTGCGGCGGCGATATCCGCATCGATCGCCGACTTGAGCGCCTCCAGAGAGGCGAAGCGCTGCTCTTCGCGCAGCTTGTGGTGGAACTCCACCGTAAGGCGCCGGCCATACAGATCACCGGCAAAATCCAGCAAATGCACTTCCAGGTGAGCGCTGCCGTCGCCGGCAACGGTTGGCCGCACGCCGATATTGGCGACACCGGGCCACACCTTGCCATCTATCTGTGCGCTGACCAGGTAAACCCCGCTGAGCGGCACGCGACGACGCTTGAGTTGTACGTTGGCAGTCGGTGTACCCAGCTGCCGGGCCAGCTTCTGCCCATGCAGCACTCGCCCACCAATGCGGAATGGCCGCCCGAGCAAGCGCTCGGCCAGCGGAAAGTCTGCCGCGGCCAGCGCATCGCGAACCTGGGTGCTGCTGACCCGCAACCCATCGAGCTCGACAGTCTGGGCAGCCTCGACGCTGAAACCATGGCGCTGGCCGGCCGCCTGCAGGAAGCCGAAATCACCGAGACGGTCGCAGCCAAAGCGGAAATCATCGCCCACTTCGAGGTGCTTCACACCCAGCCCGTCGACCAGGATGGTGTCGACGAATGCTTCGGCGCTGAGTTTGCTCAGGCGCTGGTTGAAGGCCAGGCACAGGACTCGATCGACACCCTCGGCAGCCAGCAGGGCGACCTTGTCGCGCAGCCGCGCCAGGCGGGCCGGAGCGCTTTCCGGGGCGAAATACTCGCGCGGCTGTGGTTCGAAAATCACCACGCAACTGGGCACACCCAGCTCTACCGCTCGCTCACGCAGTCGCGCCAGGATTGCCTGGTGACCTCGGTGAACACCGTCGAAGTTGCCGATGGTAGCAACACAGCCCCGGTGCTGGGGGCGAAGGTTGTGAAGGCCTCGAACCAGCTGCATAACGCGCTTCTTGCTCATAAAGTGGTCGATTATAACCACACCCGGGCGCTGACGACAGGCAGCAGCGCAATGCCAGGGCGTCGTTTTCGCAAAACCGACGCCTGGCCTGCGCTGCCGGTCAGTGCAGCGCCTTGCGGGCGAAGTCCCGAGGACGGAAGCCGAACAGGAACAGGCTGCCGAAATAGGTCAGAACGCCAGCGACGATCAGAACGCCCAGGCGCAGGAAACGCATCAGCATGTCGCCATCGGCCCATGGCGGCATGAACAACAGGCCGACAATCAGGGCCGCAGACATCAATATCACCGCGATCACCAGCTTCAACAGGAATCGAGCCCAGCCTGGCTGGGGTTCGAACAGCCGTTGCTGACGCAACTTCCAGTACAGGAGCCCCGCATTGAGGCAGGCACCGACGCTGATCGCCAAGGCCAGGCCCGCGTGCTGCAACGGCCCGATGAACACCAGGTTGAGC
Organism: Pseudomonas sp. TUM25319; assembly: GCF_056388475.1. Lineage (NCBI taxonomy): Bacteria > Pseudomonadati > Pseudomonadota > Gammaproteobacteria > Pseudomonadales > Pseudomonadaceae > Pseudomonas > Pseudomonas sp. TUM25319. The sequence goes on from NZ_CM150751.1 coordinate 6,092,847, forward strand.
AACTGGGTCGAAACCAGCGTGAAGATCGCGATCTTCACCGGCGTGCGAATGTTCTGCTGGGCGTAGAACCCGGGCGCCAGCACCTTGACCATGATGATGCCCAGCAACCCGACCGAGTAAGCGATCAACGCGCGCTGGGTCATCTGCGCATCGAAAGCGCTGAATTTGCCGTACTGGAACAGCGCCACTGTCAGCGGCTCGGACAGGATTGCCAAGGCCAGGGAACAGGGCAACACAAGGAGGAAGCACAGGCGCAGCCCCCAGTCGAGAATCTGCGAATACTGCTGGCGATCCTTGTTGGCGTAGGTCTTGGCCAGAGTCGGCAAGAGAATGGTGCCCAAGGCCACGCCCAGAACGCCCGAAGGCAACTCCATCAGGCGGTCCGCGTAATACATCCACGACACCGAGCCGGCTACCAGGAACGAGGCGAAGATCGTGTTGATGATCAGCGAGATCTGGCTCACCGAAACCCCGAGGATGGCCGGCAGCATCTGCTTGAGCACCCTCCAGACGCCGGTATCACGCAGATTGACCCGCGGCAGCACCAGCATGCCGATCTTCTTCAGATGCGGCAGCTGGTAAAGCAGCTGGAGCAGACCGCCTGCCAGCACTGCCCAGCCCAGGGCCATGATCGGCGGGTCAAAGTAAGGGGTGAGAACCAAGGCGAAGAAGATCATCGCGACATTGAGGAGCGTCGGCACGAACGCCGGTACCGAGAAGCGGTTCCAGGTATTGAGAATAGCGCCGGCCAGGGACGACAGCGAGATCAGCAATATATAAGGAAAGGTCACGCGCAGCAGGTCGGTGGTCAGCTGGAATTTCTCTTCGCTGTCGACGAACCCGGGAGCGGTCGCCCACACGATCCATGGCGCGGCCAGGACGCCCAGCGCGGTTACCAGCGCCAGTACCAGCGTCAACAGGCCGGCGACGTAGGCAATGAATGTGCGGGTCGCTTCCTCGCCCTGCTGGGTCTTGTATTCGGCAAGGATCGGCACGAACGCCTGGGAAAAGGCACCCTCGGCAAAGATCCTGCGCAGCAGATTGGGCAATTTGAAGGCAATGAAAAAGGCGTCGGTCGCAACCCCGGCACCGAAAATGCGGGCCAGAATCGTATCGCGCACAAAACCCAGCACACGCGACACCATGGTGATGGAGCTGACCGCAGCCAGGGACTTGAGGAGATTCATCGAAAGTTTTTCACGGCAGATAGATGAAGAGCAGGCCGAAAGCCATCCGGATATGCGATACTGCGCGCCGCGCAAAACAGGCAGCGCAAAAGCTCCCGAGTTTACAGGTCGTGCACCAGAAGGGAATCATCCCGATGGAGAGAATGACCATTGAGCGGAACCCCGCCCGTGGCCTTGACAACCGGTCAACTCATCGGCATGATTCGCGGCCTATTTTGTTTGCTATTTACCAAGTCTTTCGAGGAGCTCGACGGTGGCCAACTCACCTTCCGCCAAAAAACGTGCAAAACAGGCTGAGAAGCGTCGCAGCCACAACGCCAGCCTGCGTTCCATGGTCCGTACCTACATCAAGAACGTAGTCAAGGCCATCGACGCAAAAGACGCCGAAAAAGCGCAAGCTGCTTACATCCTGGCTGTACCTGTAATCGACCGTATGGCCGACAAAGGTATCATCCACAAGAACAAGGCTGCTCGCCATAAAGGCCGTCTGAATGGCCACATCAAGGCGCTGAAAGCTGCTGCCTAAGCGACAAGCTTGTTAAAAAACCGACCCTAGGGTCGGTTTTTTATTGCCTGTCGTTTAATGACGGCAAGCCTTTCAACCGAGCAGCCCAGGCGGAAAACCGCCCGGGCCGGATCGCGTTATTTACCGAGCGGGATCTTTGGCGCCCATTGCAGCCAGTCATCTTCTGCCTTGTCGAACAGCGCAAATGTCTGTTGCGGGAGGGCCTGCTTGCCCATCTGCTCGCCATCAGGCGTGGCAAATGCGATCCCGCCCTGGATCAGGGTTTCCAGCGACTCGGTGCGGATGGTTGCCCCCTTGAACAGCCCCAGTTCGAAACCGAAGCCACTGCTCTCCCAGAATCGGCTACCGCCGCGCACCAACGTCGCGTAGCGCGGCTCGATCAGGATGTGGATCAGTACGCGATCAGCCGTCTGCCCCAGCTCGAACCCCGTCACCTTGCCCACCGGAATCTCGCGATAGGTCACCGGCACACCCGGCTTGATGGACCCACGCCGGGGCGCACTCAACACCAACGCCAGACCCTCCTGGGGACCGACCACTTCAGGCTTTTCCGGTAACGCCACAAAGTCGCGCTGCGGCCCTCGATTGGTCGCGGCCGGCTGCACTTCCAGGTACTGGCCGGTGACCAGTGTTCCCAGGTTTTCCGTCTTGACGATGCCAAGTGCCGGCTTGACGACCCAGAACTGCGTTCCCACTCTCGCGATCCGGTCCGGAACCTCGGTAATACGCGCCTTGAGCAACACCGATTGGAGGTCGTCACTCAGATCAACGGCTTCGATCTTGCCGACGTCCAATCCCTTGAAGCGAATGGAGGTGCCGACTTTCAAGCCATCGGCATCAGCGACCCTGATGGTGATGGGCGTACCGGAGCGATTTGCCGCTTCCTGGTTCTCATGCAGACGGAAGGTCGGAATACGCCGCTTGAGCGGAACGTTAGGCACCGGCGTATCAAACGAAATCCCCCCTGCCATGAGACTCTGCAGCGACTCGCTCTTGATCTGGATACCCGACAAGCCACCTGTGAGCGTGATACCACTGGCATTCCAGAAGCGGGTCGAGCCGTTGACCAGCCCCGCGTATTCCGGCTCGATGTGCACACCGATCAACAGGCGCTTCTGCTGTTTGCGGGAGAATTGATAACTCTGCACCGTCCCCACCTTCACCTGCCGGTAGAGAATCGGACTTCCCACCTCCAACGAACCGAGATTGTCACTGAACAGCACCAGATGCAGGCCCGGCGCTTTCAGATCGAGCGGCGGCGCCTTGGCCCTGGCTTCGAACTCGCGCTGTGGCGAAGCTCCTTTGTCGCCGGGACGGATGGCAATGTAGTTACCCTTCACCAAGGCTTCCAGGCCGGTAATGCCCGCCAGCGAAATCGACGGCTTGACCACCCAGAACTGCGTTCCTTCGACCAGATAATCCTCTGCCAACGGGTCCAGAGTCAGCTCGGCCATCGCACTGTTCAGGTCACTCTCGACCTTGAGCGCCTTCAATGAGCCAACCTGGATGCCCTTGTACATCACCGGCGTACGACCCGCCTGCAGCCCCTCGAAATCCGTCAGCTTGACCTTCACGCGGATCCCGGCCTGCGCAGCGTCGAAATCCTCATACAACCGGAAAGGCAGGCTGGGATCAGTGGGCGGGCTGTCCTTGCGATGTTCTGGCGTGGCGAAAGCAATGCCGCCCGCGACGATGCTGGCAATAGACTCGCTGCGGATCTTGACCCCCGACAGGCTCGCGTCAACGCTGACACCACTGGCGTTCCAAAAGCGGGTGTGCTTACGGACGAGCGCCGCATAGGCCGGCTCGATGAAAACCTTGATTTCCACAGTGCCCTGGTCTTCGGCAAGCCGATAGCTCTTCACCCGTCCGACCTGGATCTGCTTGTAGAACACAGGGCTGTCGCGATTGAGTGAGCCGAGCCGATCTGCCTTGAGCGTGAGATGCAAGCCTGGCTCGCTGTCGGACAGCGGCGGCGCTTCCGGCAATGCGACAAAGCGCTTGGTAGGCTCACCATCGCCTGGACTGACAGCGATATAGTTCCCGGAAACCAGTGTTTCGAGGCCCGTGATACCCGCCAGCGTTACGCTCGGCTTGACCAACCAGAAACGCGTGTTGGTCAGTAGATGCGACTCGGCCGCCTGATTCATTTCAATGGTTGCGATGACACCGGTCCTGCTGCCCTCGGCGTCCAGCACCAGGCTCTTGACCTTACCGACAGGCATCCCTTTGTAGACGACTTCGGTCTTATTGGCGACGATGCCTTCGCCGCTCTCGAAGCGAACTTCGATGTTCACACCCGACTCTCGATAAGCCTGCCAGCCCAGCCAGCCACCAATCACGAGCGCGATCAGTGGCAGTATCCAGATGGCCGACCAATTCGAGGCTGGGCGGGTTTTAGCCGTAGGCAAATCACTCATGGTCGTCGTCCGACTCCGTGTTATCCCAAATCAGTCGGGGATCGAAAGTTACTGCTGCAAACATCGTCAGTATCACCACACTGGCAAAGGCCACCGCCCCCAGATTGGCTTCGACACTGGCAATGCGTCCAAAGTTGACCACCGCCACCAGAATGGCGATGACGAAAATATCGAGCATCGACCAACGCCCGATGAACTCGATGAAACGGTACATCAGGATCCGCTGCCGAGCCGATAGCGGTTGGTGCCGCTGCACCGAATAAAGCAGCAAGGCGATGCCGACCAATTTGAACGTGGGCACCAGGATACTGGCAATGAATACCACGGCCGCGATAGGCAACATGCCATGCTTCATCAGAGTGATAACCCCCGACATGATGGTATCGGGACTTCCCTGCCCCAGCGTACTGACCGTCATGATCGGCAGCATGTTGGCCGGGATATACAGAATTGCCGCGGTGATGAGCAACGCCCAGGTCCTGGCGAGACTGTTCGGGCGGCGAGCATGTACCAGCGCACCGCAGCGAGTGCAAGTCTGTACCGTGGTATCAGGCTCCTGACGATTGAGTTCATGGCACTCGCAGCAGATCAGGATTCCAGCATCAATCGCCCGCATGCACGTCCTCCCCGGATAACGCCACCCAGACCTGATGCGGTGACATCACCACCTCCAGCCAGACCTGAACCAGCAATAAACTGATAAAGCAGGCCAGACCCAAGCCGAGACTCAATTCGGCGAGGTCGACCAATTTGACGATCGCCACCAGAACGCCCATGAGATAGACCTCGAGCATGCCCCAGTCACGCAAGTGGTGATAAATGCGATAAAGCAGCAACCCGTAACTCCTGCCGATATTCCAGCGGATGCTCAGCAGGACAGCGAGCTGGCACAGCAACTTGAGCAGCGGGATGGCCATGCTGCAGAGAAACACCACCACGGCGATCCCCTTCATGCCGCTCTCATACAGTCCAAGCACTCCGCTCCAGACCGTGTCGTCGGAGCTCTGCCCTAACAAGTGGAGCTGCATGATCGGCAAGAAGTTCGCCGGCACGTACAGCAGTAAAGCAGCGAGGACCAACGCCAGGCTCCGCTCGACCACTTTGTGCCGATGAGCATAGAGCTCGTATCCGCAGCGCGGGCATAGGGCCTTCTCATCCCTCTTCAATACTGGCCGACGCATCAGCAGGTCGCATTCGTGGCAAGCAACCAACTGATCCAGAGGCAGGGTCTCGAGGGGGGGAGATTCGGCGGAATCAGACATAGAAGTTTTCTGAGTAGCAGGCGTCGGAGTCTATTCTAGTGCCCTTACTTCCGATTGTGGGAGCAAGCGCAGCTACAGGTGCTGTTTCACTGAATCGCTCAAGTCGCGGTAACCACGATTTCCGAGCCAAAGACAAAACCCCTACCTGCGTATGCAGATAGGGGTTTCGGAATTTAATCTTGACGATGACCTACTCTCACATGGAGAAGCCCCACACTACCATCGGCGATGCATCGTTTCACTGCTGAGTTCGGGATGGGATCAGGTGGTTCCAATGCTCTATGGTCGTCAAGAAATTCTGTGTGCCAACTCGTCTTTCGACGCTTCGGCAAATCGGGTATGTGATGTTTGTGGGTTCACGAATCTTCGGTTCATTCGTCTTCACCACCACAATCCGGCTTCCGCGCAGATTGCTTGGGTGTTATATGGTCAAGCCTCACGGGCAATTAGTATTGGTTAGCTCAACGCCTCACAGCGCTTACACACCCAACCTATCAACGTCGTAGTCTTCGACGGCCCTTCAGGGAGCTCAAGGCTCCAGTGAGATCTCATCTTGAGGCAAGTTTCCCGCTTAGATGCTTTCAGCGGTTATCTCTTCCGAACATAGCTACCCGGCAATGCCACTGGCGTGACAACCGGAACACCAGAGGTTCGTCCACTCCGGTCCTCTCGTACTAGGAGCAGCCCCTCTCAAATCTCAAACGTCCACGGCAGATAGGGACCGAACTGTCTCACGACGTTCTAAACCCAGCTCGCGTACCACTTTAAATGGCGAACAGCCATACCCTTGGGACCGGCTTCAGCCCCAGGATGTGATGAGCCGACATCGAGGTGCCAAACACCGCCGTCGATATGAACTCTTGGGCGGTATCAGCCTGTTATCCCCGGAGTACCTTTTATCCGTTGAGCGATGGCCCTTCCATACAGAACCACCGGATCACTAAGACCTACTTTCGTACCTGCTCGACGTGTCTGTCTCGCAGTCAAGCGCGCTTTTGCCTTTATACTCTACGACCGATTTCCGACCGGTCTGAGCGCACCTTCGTACTCCTCCGTTACTCTTTAGGAGGAGACCGCCCCAGTCAAACTACCCACCATACACTGTCCTCGATCCGGATAACGGACCTGAGTTAGAACCTCAAAGTTGCCAGGGTGGTATTTCAAGGATGGCTCCACGCGAACTGGCGTCCACGCTTCAAAGCCTCCCACCTATCCTACACAAGCAAATTCAAAGTCCAGTGCAAAGCTATAGTAAAGGTTCACGGGGTCTTTCCGTCTAGCCGCGGATACACTGCATCTTCACAGCGATTTCAATTTCACTGAGTCTCGGGTGGAGACAGCGCCGCCATCGTTACGCCATTCGTGCAGGTCGGAACTTACCCGACAAGGAATTTCGCTACCTTAGGACCGTTATAGTTACGGCCGCCGTTTACCGGGGCTTCGATCAAGAGCTTCGCGTTAGCTAACCCCATCAATTAACCTTCCGGCACCGGGCAGGCGTCACACCCTATACGTCCACTTTCGTGTTTGCAGAGTGCTGTGTTTTTAATAAACAGTCGCAGCGGCCTGGTATCTTCGACCGACATGGGCTTACGGAGCAAGTCCTTCACCCTCGCCGGCGCACCTTCTCCCGAAGTTACGGTGCCATTTTGCCTAGTTCCTTCACCCGAGTTCTCTCAAGCGCCTTGGTATTCTCTACCCAACCACCTGTGTCGGTTTGGGGTACGGTTCCCGGTTATCTGAAGCTTAGAAGCTTTTCTTGGAAGCATGGCATCAACCACTTCGCGCTCTAGGAGCGCTCGTCATCAGCTCTCGGCCTTGAGATCCCGGATTTACCTAAGATCTCAGCCTACCACCTTAAACTTGGACAACCAACGCCAAGCTGGCCTAGCCTTCTCCGTCCCTCCATCGCAATAACCGGAAGTACAGGAATATTAACCTGTTTTCCATCGACTACGCTTTTCAGCCTCGCCTTAGGGACCGACTAACCCTGCGTCGATTAACGTTGCGCAGGAAACCTTGGTCTTTCGGCGTGGGTGTTTTTCACACCCATTGTCGTTACTCATGTCAGCATTCGCACTTCTGATACCTCCAGCAAGCTTCTCAACTCACCTTCACAGGCTTACAGAACGCTCCTCTACCGCATCACCTAAGTGATACCCGTAGCTTCGGTGTATGGTTTGAGCCCCGTTACATCTTCCGCGCAGGCCGACTCGACTAGTGAGCTATTACGCTTTCTTTAAAGGGTGGCTGCTTCTAAGCCAACCTCCTAGCTGTCTAAGCCTTCCCACATCGTTTCCCACTTAACCATAACTTTGGGACCTTAGCTGACGGTCTGGGTTGTTTCCCTTTTCACGACGGACGTTAGCACCCGCCGTGTGTCTCCCATGCTCGGCACTTCCAGGTATTCGGAGTTTGCATCGGTTTGGTAAGTCGGGATGACCCCCTAGCCGAAACAGTGCTCTACCCCCTGGAGTGATACATGAGGCGCTACCTAAATAGCTTTCGAGGAGAACCAGCTATCTCCGAGCTTGATTAGCCTTTCACTCCGATCCACAGGTCATCCGCTAACTTTTCAACGGTAGTCGGTTCGGTCCTCCAGTCAGTGTTACCTAACCTTCAACCTGCCCATGGATAGATCGCCCGGTTTCGGGTCTATACCCAGCGACTAAACGCCCTATTAAGACTCGCTTTCGCTACGCCTCCCCTATTCGGTTAAGCTCGCCACTGAATATAAGTCGCTGACCCATTATACAAAAGGTACGCAGTCACCTAACAAAGTAGGCTCCCACTGCTTGTACGCATACGGTTTCAGGTTCTATTTCACTCCCCTCTCCGGGGTTCTTTTCGCCTTTCCCTCACGGTACTGGTTCACTATCGGTCAGTCAGTAGTATTTAGCCTTGGAGGATGGTCCCCCCATATTCAGACAAAGTTTCTCGTGCTCCGTCCTACTCGATTTCATTGACAAGAGATTTTCGTGTACGGGGCTATCACCCACTATGGCGGCACTTTCCAGAGCCTTCCACTAATCTCAAATCAACTTAAGGGCTAGTCCCCGTTCGCTCGCCACTACTAAGGGAATCTCGGTTGATTTCTTTTCCTCAGGGTACTTAGATGTTTCAGTTCCCCTGGTTCGCCTCTTGCACCTATGTATTCAGTGCAAGATAACCATCTTGTGATGGCTGGGTTCCCCCATTCAGAGATCTCCGGATCAAAGTCTGTTTGCCGACTCCCCGAAGCTTATCGCAGGCTACCACGTCTTTCATCGCCTCTGACTGCCAAGGCATCCACCGTATGCGCTTCTTCACTTGACCATATAACCCCAAGCAATCTGGTTATACTGTGAAGACGACATTCGCCGAAAATTCATGAAAACTCACAAATTTTACCTTAGCCTGACAAAACACCAGTGAAAGTGCTTCATCAGTCTTTCTATCACATACCCAAATTTTTAAAGAACGATTCTGATAAAGATCAGAAATCAATATTCGAGCCGAATATTCATTTCTAAGCTTTGACAGGAAACAGTGGATGGTGGAGCCAAGCGGGATCGAACCGCTGACCTCCTGCGTGCAAGGCAGGCGCTCTCCCAGCTGAGCTATGGCCCCAACAAGAAACTGGTGGGTCTGGGCAGATTCGAACTGCCGACCTCACCCTTATCAGGGGTGCGCTCTAACCAACTGAGCTACAGACCCAGTTAAGAGCTGTTACCGTAATCGTCTTCTTCAAGGAATCAAGCAATTCGTGTGGGAGCTCATGATACGGCTGATGTCGTCGATTAAGGAGGTGATCCAGCCGCAGGTTCCCCTACGGCTACCTTGTTACGACTTCACCCCAGTCATGAATCACACCGTGGTAACCGTCCTCCCGAAGGTTAGACTAGCTACTTCTGGTGCAACCCACTCCCATGGTGTGACGGGCGGTGTGTACAAGGCCCGGGAACGTATTCACCGCGACATTCTGATTCGCGATTACTAGCGATTCCGACTTCACGCAGTCGAGTTGCAGACTGCGATCCGGACTACGATCGGTTTTGTGAGATTAGCTCCACCTCGCGGCTTGGCAACCCTCTGTACCGACCATTGTAGCACGTGTGTAGCCCAGGCCGTAAGGGCCATGATGACTTGACGTCATCCCCACCTTCCTCCGGTTTGTCACCGGCAGTCTCCTTAGAGTGCCCACCATTACGTGCTGGTAACTAAGGACAAGGGTTGCGCTCGTTACGGGACTTAACCCAACATCTCACGACACGAGCTGACGACAGCCATGCAGCACCTGTGTCAGAGTTCCCGAAGGCACCAATCCATCTCTGGAAAGTTCTCTGCATGTCAAGGCCTGGTAAGGTTCTTCGCGTTGCTTCGAATTAAACCACATGCTCCACCGCTTGTGCGGGCCCCCGTCAATTCATTTGAGTTTTAACCTTGCGGCCGTACTCCCCAGGCGGTCAACTTAATGCGTTAGCTGCGCCACTAAAGTCTCAAGGACCCCAACGGCTAGTTGACATCGTTTACGGCGTGGACTACCAGGGTATCTAATCCTGTTTGCTCCCCACGCTTTCGCACCTCAGTGTCAGTATCAGTCCAGGTGGTCGCCTTCGCCACTGGTGTTCCTTCCTATATCTACGCATTTCACCGCTACACAGGAAATTCCACCACCCTCTACCATACTCTAGCTCGCCAGTTTTGGATGCAGTTCCCAGGTTGAGCCCGGGGATTTCACATCCAACTTAACGAACCACCTACGCGCGCTTTACGCCCAGTAATTCCGATTAACGCTTGCACCCTCTGTATTACCGCGGCTGCTGGCACAGAGTTAGCCGGTGCTTATTCTGTCGGTAACGTCAAAACAGCAAGGTATTAGCTTACTGCCCTTCCTCCCAACTTAAAGTGCTTTACAATCCGAAGACCTTCTTCACACACGCGGCATGGCTGGATCAGGCTTTCGCCCATTGTCCAATATTCCCCACTGCTGCCTCCCGTAGGAGTCTGGACCGTGTCTCAGTTCCAGTGTGACTGATCATCCTCTCAGACCAGTTACGGATCGTCGCCTTGGTGAGCCATTACCTCACCAACTAGCTAATCCGACCTAGGCTCATCTGATAGCGCAAGGCCCGAAGGTCCCCTGCTTTCTCCCGTAGGACGTATGCGGTATTAGCGTTCCTTTCGAAACGTTGTCCCCCACTACCAGGCAGATTCCTAGGTATTACTCACCCGTCCGCCGCTGAATCGAAGAGCAAGCTCTTCTCATCCGCTCGACTTGCATGTGTTAGGCCTGCCGCCAGCGTTCAATCTGAGCCATGATCAAACTCTTCAGTTCAATACTGCTTGGGTTTTGAGAAAACCCTAAACTTGGCTCAGCAATCTCAAAATGAACTATTTCGATTTCTCGTATAGTCACTTGTGATGCTGATAATCTTTTTGACTATCAGTCCATTATCACAAGCACCCACACGAATTGCTTGATTCGATTGTTAAAGAGCGTTTGGTTAAGAGCGTTTCGTCTCAACCGAGGCGCGCATTCTACGCTTTCCTCTAAGTCTGTCAAGCGTTTATTTTGAAGTCTTTCAGAATTTCTCGTTCAACTTCAAACACTTGACTCGCTGCGATCTCTCTCAGCGGGAGGCGAATTCTACAGCGTTACAACCTGCTGTCAACTGCCTTTTTTGACCGCTTCCGATGAAGACCGGAGCACTTCCGATACTACCTGGAACGCTTAACTCGTTGAATCTCAAGGAGTTTTTCGTTCCGACTGCGCCGGAAGTGGGGCGAATTATAGAGAGATTAAATGGGGCGTCAACACTTATTTAAACTTTTGTTACCGAGCCAGCCTTTCGCCCCGAAAAACGGGGTATTCGCCGGGCAATAGCGGGCACCCGCAACAACAACAGCCCCACGCCTGCCGACGCATAAATGGCCCATTCCTTGAGATCAGCCCGCACGATCCACAGAAAATGCAGGAGTCCGAGCCCCAGAATCACGTACACCAGCTTATGCAGGCGCTTCCAGCGAGCACCCAGCCGGCGCTGACTGAAACGGTTCGAGGTCGCAGCCAGACTGATCAACCCCAGAAAACCCAGCACGCCCACAATAATGTAGGGACGCTTGCGCAGCTCAACCGAAAGCTGCCCCCAGTCGAGCCCCAGGATAAAGAAGAGGTACGCACTCAAATGCAGTGCGATGTAGGCGAAGGACCACAACCCGAGTTGTCTCCGAACCACGATCCAGCCAGACCAGCCGGTCAGCCGCTGCAGCGGGGTCATGCCAAGGGTGATCAATAGAAAGATCAGCCCTCCCAGACCGAGGCGATCCACCAGCACCTTGCCTGGGTCAGGCCCCAGCGCAAAGATCCAGGCCTGGTACAGCCACAGCAACGGCCATACACACGCCAACACGAAGATGCAAAAGCGCAGCAGTGGATAACGCATCAGTAGTTTTTCCGAAGATCCAGACCGGTATAGAGCGCCGCCACTTCCTCGCCGTAACCATTGAACATCTGGGTGTCACGAACATTCGGACTGAACAGGCCACTTGGAAGACGTCGCTCCCGCGCTTGCGTCCAGCGCGGGTGGTCTACTGTCGGGTTCACGTTGGCGTAGAAACCGTATTCCTCGGGAGCAATCTGCTGCCAGGTGGTTTTTGGCTGCTCACTGACCAGACTGATACGAACGATGGACTTGATGCTCTTGAAGCCGTACTTCCAGGGCACGACCAGACGCAAAGGCGCACCATTCTGATTAGGCAGCTCCCGGCCATACATTCCCACCGCCATTATCGCCAACGGGTTCATCGCCTCATCCAGGCGCAGCCCTTCTACATAAGGCCAGTCAATCAGGGCGAAGCCAGAGCGCTGCCCAGGCATGTGCTTCGGATCCTGAAGCGTTTCGAAATGTATGTACTTCGCGTTCGACGTCGGCTCTACCTGCTTGAGCAAAGCGGAAAGCGGAAAGCCTAACCAGGGAATGACCATCGACCACGCTTCTACGCAGCGTAACCGGTAGATCCTTTCCTCCAGTTGATAGGGCTTCATGAAGTCTTCAAGCGCATACCGCCCGGGCTTGCCCACCTCACCATCGATCACCACGGTCCAGGGAGCGGTAGGCAGTGCACCCGCGTTTTCAGCGGGATCCCCCTTGTCGGCTCCAAACTCATAGAAGTTGTTGTAGTGGGTGGCGTCCTTGAACGGTGTTATCGCTTCGCCTTCGACGGTGACGGCCTGCCAGCGAGTCGCCGCCAGCTTCTCCGTGAACCAGGCAGGCGCAGCACCCTTCTCTACATCGGCATAGCGCGACACGTCATCCGCCGCCAACGCCCATCGGGGCAAGCTCGCAGCAGCCAAACCGGCTGCGGCGCCACCCAACAGGCTTCGACGAGAAACGTAGATCGACTCAGGCGTGACCTCCGACTCTGAGCAGTCGGAGGCCCGGGGGAACTTGATCAGCATGATGACTCCGCAGAACTGCAGGACAGATGCAGCAGTAGACTACGGAGTCGGGCGGAAATTACATCCCTACTCCGCGTTTTTACGACGACGGATACGCAGCAGGTACTGGGCAGGTCCCGAAGCGGCGTAAGCAAGGAACACCAGCAGCAGTGTACGCGGCGGATCGCTGAACACCACGGCGAAAACCAGCACCACGGCGAGGATCGCAACGAACGGTACGCGCCCCTTGAGATCCAGTTCCTTGAAGCTGTTGTACTTGATATTGCTGACCATCAGCATGCCAGCACCAGCAACCAGCAGCGCCACCAGGAACGACAGCTTCGACCCCTGGATCCCGAAGTCACTGAACGCCCATACCGTACCCGCCACCACGCCAGCGGCAGCCGGGCTGGCCAGGCCGATGAAATAGCGTTTGTCAGCTTTGCCGACCTGGGTATTGAAGCGCGCCAGACGCAGGGCCGCGCCTGCCACATAGATGAAGGCGACCATCCAGCCGACCTTGCCCATATCGCCCAATGCCCAGCCGAAAGCCAGAAGCGCCGGGGCTACACCAAAGGCAACCATATCCGACAGCGAGTCGTATTCGGCGCCAAAGGCGCTCTGGGTATTGGTCATCCGCGCTACGCGACCATCCAGGCCATCGAGCACCATGGCAACGAAAATGGCGATGGCGGCGAACGCAAAGTACTTGCTCGCCTCGGCCGAGTCACCGGCACTGAGGGCGGCCTGAGCGCTCATCGAGTTGATGATGGAATAGAAACCGGCAAACAGGTTGGCGGTGGTGAAAAGGTTAGGCAGCAGATAGATGCCGCGGTGACGGACTTTGCGTCCTTCGGCGTCATGCCCTTCTTCAACATGCTCATCGATAGGTAGCAGGCTTTCGGCGTCAGAGGCCTTGTTCGGCTCTTCGGGACGTTCGCTCATGGACATTACCTTGCAACGGTGTGGAAAGTTTCGACAAAGGTTCGCGACGAGGGTTCGCCGACAAACGGATGGGGAAGCTTATACCAGAACCTGACCCCCGAAATGAAAAAACGCGGCCGAAGCCGCGTTTTCATCGCATCAGGACCAATCAGTTCTTGGTCTTGTCGACGATTTTGTTTGCCGAGATCCAAGGCATCATCGAACGCAGTTGCTCACCGATGACTTCGATGCCGTGGGCAGCGTTGTTACGACGCTTGGCGGTCATCGATGGGTAGTTGGTAGCACCTTCGCTGATGAACATCTTCGCGTACTCGCCGTCCTGGATGCGCTTCAGAGCGTTGCGCATGGCCTTGCGGGATTCTTCGTTGATGACTTCAGGACCGGTCACGTACTCGCCGTACTCGGCGTTGTTGGAGATCGAGTAGTTCATGTTGGCGATACCGCCTTCGTACATGAGGTCAACGATCAGCTTCAGTTCGTGCAGGCACTCGAAGTAGGCCATTTCTGGCGCGTAGCCAGCTTCGACCAGGGTTTCGAAACCGGCCTTGACCAGCTCGACAGTACCGCCACACAGAACGGCTTGCTCGCCGAACAGGTCGGTTTCGGTCTCGTCCTTGAAGGTGGTTTCGATGATGCCGGTACGACCACCGCCAACGCCGGCAGCGTAGGACAGTGCGACGTTCTTGGCGTTGCCCGAAGCGTCCTGGTAGACGGCGATCAGGTCAGGGATGCCGCCGCCCTTGACGAACTCGGAGCGAACGGTGTGGCCCGGGGCCTTCGGCGCGATCATGATCACGTCGAGGTCAGCACGCGGAACGACCTGGTTGTAGTGAATCGAGAAGCCGTGGGAGAAGGCCAGGGTAGCGCCTTGCTTGATGTTCGGCTCGATTTCGTTCTTGTACAGGGTGCCCTGGAATTCGTCTGGAGTCAGGATCATGACCAGGTCGGCAGCAGCGACGGCGGTAGCGACGTCAGCGACTTTCAGGCCATGGGCTTCAGCCTTGGCAACGGTAGCCGAACCTTTACGCAGACCGACGGTGACATCCACACCGGAGTCCTTCAGGTTGCACGCCTGAGCGTGGCCCTGGGAGCCGTAACCGATGATGGCAACTTTCTTGCCCTGGATGATCGAGAGATCGCAGTCTTTGTCGTAGAAAACTTTCATGAAATACCCCTGGTTATCTCGGCCTTGTTCAGGCCATTCGCTAATTTTGTCTTAGATGCTCAGCACTTTGTCGCCACGGGCAATGCCGGTGACACCGCTACGCACGGTTTCCAGAATGGACGCTGTGCCGATTGCCTGAATGAAGCTGTCGAGCTTGTCGCTGGTACCGGTCAGTTGAACGGTGTACACGCTGGCGCTGACGTCGACGATCTGCCCACGATAGATATCGGTGGTGCGCTTGATCTCGGCCCGCTGGGCGCCAGTGGCTTTCACCTTGACCAGCATCAGTTCGCGCTCGATATGAGCACTTTCCGACAGGTCGACCAGTTTGACCACCTCAACCAGTTTGTTCAGGTTCTTGGTGATCTGCTCGATCACCTCATCGTGGCCAACCGTGGTCAGCGTCAGACGCGACAGGGTCGGATCTTCCGTCGGCGCTACGGTCAGGCTTTCGATGTTGTAGTTGCGTTGCGAGAACAAGCCGACGACGCGAGACAAGGCACCGGGTTCGTTTTCCAACAGCAGGGAAATAATGTGCCGCATATTAGGTCCGCTCCGTCTTGCTCAGCCACATGTCGCGCATCGAACCGTCCTTGATCTGCATCGGGTAGACGTGTTCGCTGTTGTCGACCTGGATATCGATGAACACCAGGCGATCCTTCAGTGCGAAGGCTTCTTCGAGCTTGGGCTTGAGGTCCTTCAGACTGGTGATGCGGATACCCACATGACCATAGGCCTCGGCCAGCTTGACGAAGTCAGGCAGCGATTCCATGTAGGAGTGCGAGTGACGGCTGTTGTAGGCCATGTCCTGCCACTGGCGAACCATGCCCAGTACGCCGTTGTTCAGGTTGACGATCTTGACCGGCAGGTCGTACTGCAGGCAGGTCGACAGTTCCTGGATGTTCATCTGGATGCTGCCTTCGCCGGTCACGCACGCAACGTCGCTGTCCGGGAAGTTGAGCTTGACGCCCATGGCCGCGGGGAAACCGAAGCCCATGGTGCCCAGGCCACCGGAGTTGATCCAGCGGTTCGGCTTGTTGAAGCGGTAGTACTGCGCCGCGAACATCTGGTGCTGGCCAACGTCCGAGGTGACGAAGGCGTCGCCGCCTGTCACTTCGCACAGCGTCTCGATAACGGTCTGCGGCTTGATGACGCTGCCGTCACCCTTGTCATAAGGGAACAGGCCACGGTCGCCACGCCACTCTTCGATCTGCTTCCACCACGCGTCGATAGCCGCTTTCTCCGGCTTCTCGCCGATTTCGCGGACGGCTGCCAGCATTTCGGTCAGCACGCTCTCGACCGGACCGACGATCGGGACGTCAGCCTTGATGGTCTTGGAAATGGACGCCGGATCGATGTCGATGTGGATGACCTTGGCGTTCGGGCAGAACTTGGCCGGGCCATTCACTACGCGGTCATCGAAGCGGGCGCCGACAGCCAGGATCACGTCGGCATGGTGCATCGCCAGGTTGGCGGTGTAGCTGCCGTGCATGCCCAGCATGCCGATGAACTGACGATCGGTGCCCGGATAGCCGCCCAAGCCCATCAGGGTGTTGGTCACCGGCACGTTCAGCAGTTGCGCCAGTTCGGTCAGCGGCTCGGAACCACCGCCGAGAATAACGCCACCACCGGCATAGATGATTGGACGCTTGGCCGCGAGAATCATCTCCGCCGCTTTGCGGATCTGACCGGAGTGACCACGTACAGCCGGGCTGTAGGAGCGCAGCTTGACCTTCTTCGGATAGACGTACTCGAACTTCTCGGCCGGGTTGGTCATGTCTTTCGGAATGTCGACGACGACCGGACCAGGACGACCGGACTGCGCCAGATAGAAGGCTTTTTTCAGGACTTCAGGAATTTCCGAGGCATGCTTGATCATGAAGCTGTGCTTCACGATCGGCCGGGAAATACCGATCATGTCGGTTTCCTGGAAGGCATCGGTGCCGACCATGGTGCTTGGCACCTGACCGGACAGGATGACCATCGGGATGGAGTCCATGTAGGCGGTGGCAATACCGGTAATGGCATTGGTCGCCCCCGGACCGGAGGTCACCAGTACCACGCCGGCCTTGCCGGTGGCACGGGCATAGCCGTCCGCCATATGGGTCGCTGCCTGCTCGTGACGAACCAGGATGTGATTCACCTCGGGTTCTTTGAACAGAGCATCGTAAACATGAAGAAGAGCACCGCCCGGGTACCCATAGATGTGCTTAACGCCTTCGTCACGCAAGAAGCGGACGACCATTTCAGCGCCAGATAAAAGCTCCACGTTGTTCACCTCTAAAACGCCAGAATACCGTCCACTCCGGAACGGGTCTTAATAGGTTTACTGCCAAGCAGAGCATGAGCGACAGAGTCGCCGACTACGTCAGCACTGACTGAGCAAGTATTGGGAGCGCCCCAAAGTGTTGCGGGGTTTTCCCACCCAGCGCGAGGTAACGCGTTGCGGGGTGTAACAGGTCGGCGCGGGTGTGCGCCTCATGATCTGCTTAGCGGGTCTGCTTCTGGCAGTCCCCCTACAGCGGACTTCGGATTGTTGTGATTCGAACTGCGCAAGTCAAGTGATCTTGACGGTTTAATTCGGCTCCAGGCCTTCTGCCAGCCGGACGGAAACGTTTGCCCGACAGACGCCACCCCGCCCCCGGAACGACGCGGGGCCGCAAAAGCGGCCCCGACGGATAAACAACAGGAAAATCAGCGAGGTGTGCTAATCAATTGGTCGAACTCGGCCAACAGCTTGCGCAACTGGCGACTCTCCTCCGGCCGATCGCTGTAGACCGTCTCGGCCATCACCAGAATCCCGGAGGCATTGGGCAGTGCCAGGCCTTTTTCGAGAATCTCTTTCATGCGCGGCAGGAAAATCCATTGCAACCACTGCTCGAAGCTCAGGGTGTCAACGGCAAACGGCACGGTACTGGCAAGCGCTTCGATAGTGGGGGGCTCGTTATCCCACCAACCCTGCTCATGCAGTTCGTGCTCGATCAACAGGAGGTGATCGGCAATATCGAGGATTCGCGGATCCATCACAGGTTGACCTGGGCTTTCTGCCGCGCGAGCGCCGCGCCGGCAGCGTCACCCTGCTTTTCGCGGGCCTGGGCGATGATATTCCACAAGCCGGACTGCAGGTCGGGACGGCCATTGGCATAGGTCAGCGCGCGACGAGCCAACTGCTCGGATTGTGCAGCATCCCCCTGGGCCAGGCGCACCTGAGCCAGACGGTAGAGCACCTGAGGCTCGCGCGGCGCGATGCGCTGCGCACGCTCGAGACTGGACGAGGCACCATTGTAGTCGCCACCATTCTGCTGCTGCTGGGCCGTGGTCAACAATGCCAGCACGGGGCCATCCAGCTGCTCGTCGGCAGACAAGCCGCCGCTCGTGGCAGCACGGGGAATGCCGCTAGGGGCGGACGGCATGTTGTAGGTGCCGACATTGGTGGGCTGTGGCGCGTAAGGCTGCGAACTCACGGGCCCCGGAGTGATCGGCCCGGTGCTGATGGCCGCAGGGGCGGTGGATGCGGGGAACGTCTGGATCGGCGCTGCGCCGCTCCCTTGCGGGACCATGACGGTCACTCCGCTGTCCTGCTCGATCGCCTGGGCCTGGCGGGAGCCGACGTTGACGGGAGAAGTCGCTGCGCGATTGGCTGAAATACGCTCGCTGTTGGAAACCCGGGTACTCGAATCCACCACCGGGATGGAGCCGCGCTGCACCGAAGCACAGCCATTGAGCAAAGCCAGCGCCGTCAAGGCAGGAAACAACCACTTGTTCACATCACGTCCTCTTGGCTGATGCTGCTTAGTTCATCCAGCCCTTCACCCAGTCCATGACCGAGTCGGCTGGTGTCTGTTCGCCGCCGCAGGCCGCGCCTGGCGCCGGCTCGCTTCCGCGAATATACGGCATCTGCACTGCACCCGGGCAGCTCGAATCGGAACCCTGCCCGGTATGCGGGTCAAGCCAGGCCTGGACCACGTTATCGGGCATCGGCATGTCCAGGGGCAGCGGGTCGGCCTTGCGCATGAAGCTGGTCCACACCTGCAGCGCGCCGGTGGCGCCGGTGAATGGCGTCTTGCCGTTGTCGTCACGGCCGAGCCAGACCACCGCCAGTAGATCCTGGCTGAAACCCGCGAACCAACTGTCACGGGAATCGTTACTGGTACCCGTCTTGCCCGCAAGGTTCAACGAGCTCGGCAGCACGTTGTAGACCGAGCGCCCCGTACCTTCGCGCATCACTCGCTGCATGGCGTTCTGTACCAGGTAGACCGAGCCTGGATCGAAACGCTGCTGGATCTGGAACGGGTAACGCTTGAGCGGTTCGCCTTCGGCGGTCAGTACGCTGCGGATACCCCGCATCGGGGTGTTGAAACCACCATTGGCCAGCGTCTGGTACATGGTTGCCACCTGCATCGGCGACATGCCGCCAGCGCCCAGAAGCATCGACGGGAACGCTGGCCAATCGACCTCGACGCCCAACCTTCCAATGGTTTTGAGCACGTTCGGCACACCCAGTTCCAGACCAAGCTTGGCGGTCGACAGGTTGTAGGAGTTGGCAAGGCCCTGGTACAGATAAATCGTGCCATGGGCGCGGCGATCGTAATTCTGCGGTTTCCAGACCTGTCCGTCCGCGCCCTTGACCGAGAACGGCTCGTCCTGCACCCAACTGGTGAGGGTGTATTGGCTCGGCTTCTCAAGCGCCGTCAGGTAGACCGCCGGCTTGACCAGCGAGCCAATCGGGCGCACGGCATCTATCGCACGGTTGAATCCGGCGAACCCGGCCTGGCGGCTACCGATCAACGCCTGGACCTCACCGGTTTCCGGGTTGGTCACGACCATGGCAGCCTCGACCTCATCCGCGCCCTTGCGACCGCCCAGGCGCTTGAAGGTGTCAGCCATCGACGCCTCCGCCTTCATCTGCAGAATCGGGTCGAAGCTGGTGAAGATGCGCAAGCCTTCTTCCGTCAAGTCTTCATCACGGTAGTCCTGGCGAAGCTGGCGCTTGACCAGGTCGAGGAAACCGGGGAACGAACTGTCGGCGAGGCTGCCTCGCTTGGTCACGCCCAACGGCATTTTCTTCGCGGCCTCGACCGCTTCCGGTGTGGCGACGCCCTGCTCGGCGAGCAGGTCGAGCACCAGGTTACGCCGCTGCAGGGCGCGCTCCGGGTAGCGCCGCGGGTTGTAGGCCGACGGCCCCTTGACCATGCCCACCAGCAAGGCCACCTGGTGCAACTTCAGCTCCGACAGCGGCTGGCTGAAGAAGAACTGGCTGGCCAGACCAAAGCCGTGAACTGCCCGCTGTCCGTCCTGACCGACGAACACTTCGTTCAGGTAGGCCTCGAGGATTTCCTTCTTGTCGTAGTGCAGCTCCAGCAGCATCGCCATCATCGCTTCGTTGAGCTTGCGACTGAGGCTGCGTTCGTTGGTCAGGAAGAAGTTCTTCACCAACTGCTGGGTGAGGGTACTGCCCCCCTGACGCATGGCACCGGAGGAGGTGTTGACCCAGACGGCCCGGGCGATGGATTTGGGCGATACCCCGAAGTGGTGGTAGAAATCGCGGTCCTCCACCGCCACCAGGGTATCGAGCAGATACGGTGGCACCTGATCCAGCTTGATCAGGATGCGGTCTTCGAGGTTTTTCGGATACAGGCCACCAATCAGCAGAGGCTCGAGGCGAACCACCGCCAGCTTGGCATCGTTGGCCGCACTGAGGCCTGCCACGTAGTCGCCGGAGAATCGCACGCGAACCCGCTGCGCCGGCTCCATGTTTTCATAGAACTGGAAACCGCGGGTGTTGAGGTCGACCGTGTTGCCGTTTACCGACGCCGCGCCGGGACCGTTGGCGACACTTTCGCGGCGATAGCCCAGCGCATCGAGTTCGACGAGGAAGTCGTCCTTGCTCAGCTTCTGGCCGACGAACAGTTCCAGCGGCCGCGCATAGACCTTGGCCGGAATGGTCCAGCGCTTGCCGGAGAATTTCTCCTGGACGACCGCGTCAAGATAAACGGCGAAACCGGCCAGCACGACCAGGCCGACGAGGCTGAGCTTGATCGCCCAGCCGAGCCAGGCGCGAGCGCGGCCAGACGGTTGTTTTTTAGGGGTACGGGAGGATCGGGTACGAGTCATGGGCGCGGATTATACGCACTTTATCGTTCATCGACAGACGCCCTCCGGCGGTTTCCAGACGGCATGCTTGCCGCCATAATGGCCGATTAGAATCCCGTTCGCCCAGAAGGATCGCCCGTGAGCCAAGCCTTGATCGCAGCCCTGCAGAACCCCGCTCTTTTCCCACATCCCGTGTCGGATTTTCGGGTTATCGAGACGCATATTTCCTGGGTCCTGCTCACCGGTGACTACGCCTACAAGATCAAGAAGCCGATGAACTTCGGCTTCCTCGACTTCACCGAGCTGTCCAGCCGTGCCCACTTCTGTGCCGAAGAGTTGCGCCTGAACCAGCGCCTGACCGACGGTCTGTACCTGGAAGTGCTGGCCATCACTGGCAGTGCCGAAGCGCCGCAGCTCGGTGGTGAAGGCACGCCGATCGAGTACGCCCTGAAAATGCGCCAGTTCCCGCAAGACCAGATGCTCAGCACCCTGCAGGCCAATGGTGAACTGACTGCCGCGCACATCGACCAGATGGCCAGGCAGATCGCCGAATTCCACCTGCAGGCACCGCGGGTTTCCGTGGAGCATCCGCTGGGCACCCCGGAAAGCGTGATGGCACCGGTGGAGCAGAATTTCGAGCAGATCCGCCCATTCCTCACCGACAAGGCCGATCTGCAACAACTCGATGCACTTCAGGCATGGGCACGCAGCAGCTTCGACCGCTTGCATGCGCTGCTGGAAAAGCGCAAGGCAGAAGGGTTCATTCGCGAATGCCACGGTGACATTCACCTGGGCAACGCGACAGTGATCGACGGCAAGGTGGTGATTTTCGACTGCATCGAGTTCAACGAGCCGTTCCGCCTGACCGACGTCTACGCCGACGCCGGCTTCCTGGCCATGGACCTGGAAGACCGCGGACTGAAGTCGCTGTCTCGCCGCTTCATCAGCCAGTACCTGGAACTGACCGGCGACTACGAAGGCCTGGAATTGCTGAATTTCTACAAGGCCTATCGCGCGCTGGTGCGAGCCAAGGTTGCGCTGTTCAGCATGCCCGCCGACGCCGACGGTGTGCAGCGCGCCACTACCCTGCGCCAATACCGCAACTACGCCAACCTGGCGGAAAGCTACAGCGCCATTCCTTCCCGCCTGCTGGCTATCACCCATGGCGTTTCCGCAGTCGGCAAGAGCCATGTGGCCATGCGCCTGGTCGAAGCGCTGGGTGCGGTGCGTCTGCGTTCGGATGTCGAGCGCAAGCGCCTGTTCGGCGAGCAGAGCAGCGAAGCCGCCGGCCAGTTGCAAACCGGCATCTACCATGCCGATGCCAGTCAGGCGACTTACGAGCGCTTGCACCAACTGGCCGCGGTGATCCTGCGGGCAGGTTTCCCGGTGGTGATCGACGCCACCTACCTCAAGCAACCGCAGCGTCAGGCTGCCGCTGAGGTCGCCAGCGAAACCGGCGTGCCCTTCCTGATCCTCGATTGCAACGCGCCGGATGCCGTGATCGCCAGCTGGCTGGCACAACGTCAGGCCGACCAGAACGATCCGTCGGACGCGACCCTTGAAGTGGTCGCCGCCCAGCAGGCCAGTCGCGAAGCCCTGAGCAACGAAGAACGCCTGCAGAGCAAGCGGGTGGAAACCAACGAAAGCGACAGTCTGGACGACCTGGTCAAACAGATCCGCCAGCGCCTGCCCGGTCTGTAAAACCTGCCAGAGGCGTGAAGCAGTCCACACTTCCCGCCTCTGCCACATTGCCTCCAGGCCAGTGACACTATAATGCCACTATCAGGCCACCAAGGAGGCTCTCTCATGAATCAACCACGGCAACTCGACAGCGCGCTGTATGCATTGATTCGCGACGAGAAAATCGCGGAGTTCAACCGCGAGAAGCAGGAAGGCGCCAGCATCGATTTTCGCGATGGCGATTTCCGCGGCCTGGATCTGCGCAACCTGAATACCTCCGGCATCGACTTCAGTGGCGCCTACTTCCGTGCTGCCGACCTGCGAGGCCTCGACCTGCGGGATATCCCGCTGGAAGGCGCAAGCCTGGCCCATGCACAGATCTCCGGCGTCTGGTTCCCGCCGGAACTCAGTGCCGACGAGATTCTCATGTCGGTGAATTTCGGCACCCGCCTGCGCTACCGCACCCGCTGAAATATCCCGGCGCACCTGAAACAGGTGCGCCGGGCACACCCTCCCAGCGGTACATGGCAAATCGCCGCGTATTTTCCAAGTGCCGCTACACTCCTCATTGATTATCCGCGACTTCCTCCACAAGACCCGTTCAGCCGGCGCAAGGAGGCTTGATGAACGATGAACTCCAGCACCTGAAGAATCTTGGCAAGACCTCGGCACAGTGGCTGCACGCGGTAGGCATCCACAGCGCGTCCGACCTCCGCCGCCTGGGTGCGGTAGATGCCTATCGGGCAGTACGCAAACGAGGCTTTCGCGCATCGAAGGTGCTGCTGTATGCGATTGAAGGCGCTTTGCTGGACATGCACTGGAACGACATTCCCACGGAACGAAAGGAAGCCTTGAATCTTCAACTCAACGCCGGTGCATCGCCCGCCAAAAAAAATTGATATTAATGAGAAATGCCGGTTGACTTCGAAATGAGAATCGTTATGATTATCACAACTGGTCGCGAGACTGGTTGGATAAGCTGACAGACCTTGGTTCGGACTTTCAGATTATCTCCTCATCAGGCTAATCACGGTTATTGACCCGGCACTTTGCCGGGTCTTTTTTTGCCTGCGATTTCATTGCCGCAGGTCGGCGCAATAATCCTTTTTCGGCAAGGCCGCGGTGAACCAGACAAAATCAGCTACCTGCGGCCCCACCTCTTCGCCTGCCTGAGCCAGCATCACCACCTGCGTACCCTGTTCGGCCCCCAGATCCGCCAGGTGTAGCGGCACGCCGACATCCTTGCGCACATGCTGCCCACCAGCCAGCAAGAGCGAAGGCGCCGGGGCTTCCAACAGACGCTGGGCCATTCGCCGATCACGCTGCTGCTGCACTGCCAGCATCGACGGCAACTGCGCCTCAGGCAGCATGCCGCAGTGCCCCTCACGGACCTCGCTCATGAGCGACTCACGCACCTGTGGCGCGTTGGAGCGTGCTCCGCTCAATTCGGGGCGGGTGCGATAGATCGCCTTCATCTCGTCACGATCGAGATTGGCGGCGAGCACCGGATAGCCTTGGGTGAAGGCGTCACGCAGAATCGGACCATAGAACGCCCAGTCCCAGCCCTGCCGCCAGTCCAGTGCCTGGGCCAGTTCGACGGGTAGCGGATTCTGGGTACGAACAGCGTCGACCCTGGCCTGCTGCACCGGCTCGAGCATTTCCAGCAGCAAGCTGCCCTGCGGCCGATACGAGGCCAGCGACTGCAACAGCCAGCGCTGCAGCGCATGATGATCGGGATTGCCGTGCTGCTCCCCCACCAGCACCCTCGGCGCTTCGGCCAGGCGCTGTACAAGCGCCTCCGGTGTCAGCAGCTTGCCACTGGCCGTCTCGCGAATCTGCCCCAGCTCCGGACGGTCACGACCTTCCGGGCTTTGCCATTCAGGCAACGGTTGCAGCGTGGGGGCCACTGGCGACGTTCCCGCCGAGTGACACCCCGTCAGGCCCCAGGCCAGCAGGATGAGAATGCCGAACGACCGGGACCAGACCATGCGCAACTCCTATCGGGCAATGATGAGCGGATGCCCCCGCTCGGGATGGGTGTGGACCAATACGTCGAGACCGAACACGGCTTTGAGGGCCTCGGGCTGCAGTACCTGTAGCGGTGTGTCCAGGGCATGGGGGCGGCCCTGTTCGAGCAACAGGATACGATCACAATAGCGTGCTGCCAGATTCAGGTCGTGGAGAATCACCAGCACCGCCGCACCGCGATCGGCAAAGCCGCGCACCGCCTGCAGCGTTGTGTGCTGGTGCAGCGGATCGAGCGCAGAGGTAGGTTCGTCGAGCAGCAGCGTCCGCCCCTTCTCGCCGGGCCACAATTGCGCCAGCACCCGCGCCAGGTGCACACGCTGGCGTTCGCCGCCAGACAACGCCAGGTAGCTGCGATCAGCCAGATGCACGGCATCCGCTGCTTCCAGCGCCGCCTGGACGATTTCCCGATCACGATCCCGCCCGGTGCGATGCGGCAGACGCCCCATGCCGACCACTTCCTCGACGCGAAAGGCAAAGCCCAGCGTCGAAGCCTGTGGCAGTACGGCCAGACGCTGTGCTCGTTCATGGCCGGACCACTCGTGAACGGCGCGATCATGAAGCAGAACCCGCCCACGGTGTGGCGCCAGCTCACCACAGAGCGCACCGAGCAACGTGCTCTTGCCTGCACCATTGGGGCCCAGCACACCCAGTACCTGTCCCGGCTCGACCTTGAGCGAAACGGCGTCGAGCACGGTCTTGCGTCCACGCACAACCTGGAGATCTTCGACCAGAAGCATCAGGCTCGTCCCCGCAGCAGCAGATAAAGGAAGAACGGTGCGCCAATGAATGCCGTGACGATACCAATAGGCAGCTCCGCCGGCGCCAGCGCCAGCCGGGCGATAAGATCGGCGAACAGCAAGAGCGAAGCGCCGGCCAGCAATGACGCCGGCAACAGCACCCGATGATCCGGCCCGGCCAGCAAACGGACCAGGTGCGGGACCACCAGACCAATGAAACCGATCAACCCCGCGGCAGCCACCGCCGCGCCGACACCCAACGCGGTACAGAACACCAGTTCCCGCTTGAGTGACTCCACCTCGAAGCCTAGGTGGCGTGCCTCGGACTCTCCCAGCAAAAGCGCATTCAGCGCTTCGGCACGGCGCGGCAGCCAGAACGCAACCGCCGCCGCCACCAGCACCAGCGGCCAGAGGCGCTGATAGCTGGCACCATTGAGACTGCCCAGGTTCCAGAAGGTCAGGGTGCGCAAGGTGGCATCATCGGCCAGGTAGGTGAACAACCCCACCGCCGAACTGGCCAGGGCAGTCAGGGCGATGCCGGCGAGCAGCATGGTGGCGACGCTGGTCTGTCCGTCACGCCGTCCGAGTCGATAGACCAGTGCGGTCACGCCCAGGCCCCCAAGAAAAGCGCACAGCGACAAGAGATAAGGCGCGAACGCTTCCGGTACGCTGCCCAGCCACGCGCTCCCCACGATCGCCACCGCAGCGCCAAGTGCCGCCCCGCTGGAAACCCCGACCAGGCCCGGGTCTGCCAGCGGGTTGCGAAACAGGCCCTGCATCGCCACGCCCGACAGCGCCAGCACCGCCCCTACCGCCAGGCCAAGCAAGATACGCGGCATGCGGATCTGGCCGAGGATCAGTTCGGCCTGTTCCAGGCCTTCGCCATTCATCGGAACACCCACCAGACGCAAACCGGCGCGCAACGTATCCATCAACGGCAGGCTGACCGGCCCCAAGGCCAGCGATAACCAGACCGCCAACAGGCACAGGAGGCTCAGGGCAATGAACAGCGTGCGCGGCTTGACCAGTCGAGTCATGGCGCCAGTTGCGCCCTGGCCGACGGATAGAAGGCCTGAGCCAGGCGTTGCAGGCTTTCCGGCAAACGTGGGCCCAGGCCGCCGACCAACAGGGTCGGGTCCAGATCGATCAGACGTTTTTCCTTCACCGCACGCGAGGCGGCCAGCGCCGGATTTTCCTTGAGCAGCGCCTGCAGGGCCGCATCGCCGGTCAATGCGCGGTCAGCGAAGACCACGACCTGCGGGTTCAGCGCGGCCAGCGCCTCCACGGAAAAGTTCTTGTAGCCCTCGTGGGTCGCCAGGTTGCGTCCACCGGCCTGCTCCAGCAGCCAGTCGCCAGCGGTTCCCTTGCCGGCAATCATCGGCTTGGCGCCCGCGTGGCCCACCAGCAGGATGACCCCGGGCGCCGCCTCAGAACCTCGTGCCGCCTTGATCCTGGCCCCCAGCGAATCCAGTTGCTGACGGTATTCGGCAAAGCGCCGGTCAGCCTGCTCCGATTTGCCAAGGAGCTGCCCGAGGTGTTCGAGATTGCCCTGGACAGCGTCCAGATCGGCCCGGCTGGAGAACAGCTCGACCCTCACACCCGCCCCACGAATCTGCGCCAGCACGGGCGGCGGCCCCATTTCCTCGGTGCCGACCAGCACATCCGGCCGCAGGCTCAATACGCCCTCGGCAGAGAGCTGACGCTGATAACCGATGCTCGGCAGGGCCTTGAGCGCCTCCGGATGTTGACTGGTGGTATCGACGCCAACCAGATGCGATTGCGCCCCCAGCTCGGCAATCCATTCACTGAGCGCTCCACCGGCGCTGACCCAGCGTTGCGGCACCGGGTCGGCGGCTTGCGCCAAGTTGAACACGAGCCCGATACAAAGGGCGATCAGGCTGGCAGAGCGGCGCATAAGGGGCTTCCTTTTCAATCGGGCGAACCGCCAGCGTACGCTTGGCGGTGTGAGAGAGGCATGAGTCAGGGTATAAAGACGCCCGACGCCGCCAAGGCCAGTAATTTGATAATTATTTGCATTTGAGCGTCAAGCCGCCCGCCTCTCCCATGGAGCCCATCGCTCATGCATTTTCTGTGTACCTCCGCCGAACTGGGCGAAGGCCAGAGCCGCGGTTTCACCCGCGACCACCTTGAACTGCTGGGTATCCGCCGGCAGGGCAAGGTCTACCTGTACCGCAACCGCTGCCCACATCGGGGTATTCCGCTCAACTGGCAACCCGACCAGTTCCTCGACAGCAGCGCCAGCCTGATTGCCTGCGCCCGTCACGGAGCACTGTTTCTCATCGAGAACGGCGAGTGCGTGGCCGGCCCCTGCGAAGGCGAAAGCCTGCAGGCGCTGGACGTCCATGAAGACAGCCGAGGTATCTGGCTCAAGGATTGAGCAGAACCGCAAGCGCACGGTCGATGCGCACCTGCTGGCCGTCCAGCGTTACCCCATAGGCCAGCACTTCGACCCCATCGAGCACCGCCGCCCGCAGCGCAATGGCATAGCCAGGATCGATCTCCTCGGCCGGACGAACCGCCTCGATCCCCGTAAGGTTCACGCAATAGAGCTGCACCGCGCGTACACCCTGGCGAGCCAGAGTCGCCAGCTCGCGCAGGTGCTTGGCACCACGCTGCGTCACAGCGTCCGGAAAAGCCGCGATGTCCGAGCCGTCGAAGCCCAGCGTCACGCTCTTGACCTCGACATACGCCGGGCCGGTGTCGAAGGTCAGGTGAAAGTCGATGCGACTCTTCTCTTCGCCATAGGCCACCTCGCGCCGCAACGCAGTGAAGCCCGCCAGTTCCGAGATGACGCCCGCGCGCAGGGCTTCTTCAACGATGGCGTTGGCTCGCCCGGTGTTCACACACGCCAGCCGCCCTTGCGGGGTTTCACTGATTTCCCAGGTGCCCGGCAGCTTGCGCTTCGGATCGTTCGAGCGGCTGAACCAGGCCCTGCCGCCCTCTTTCATGCAATTGAGCATGGAGCCGGTGTTGGGGCAGTGGATCGTCATCTGCTCGCCACTGGCCAGTTCGATATCCGCCAGGAAACGTTTGTAACGGCGCAGCAGGCGGGCCTCTTCAAGTGCTGGATAGAAGTGCATCAGCCCTGCCAGCTCCGCAAACCACGGGCAATACGCTCCACCGCCTCGTGCAGGCGCGGCAAGCCCTGGGTGTAGGCGAAACGCACATGATGACTGGCCTGGTGGCGACCGAAGTCGACGCCTGGGGTAAAGGCGACATGCTCGGTTTCGAGGAAGTGCCGGCAAAACGCGAAGGCATCGCCGCCGAACGCGCTGATATCGGCGTACAGGTAGAAGGCGCCCTGCGGCTCCACGGAGATCCCGAAGCCCAGCTCGCGCAATGCTGGCAGGAGGAAGTCACGGCGACGGGCGAACTCGGCCCGACGCTCCTCGAGAATGGCCAGGGTCGCCGGCTCGAAACAGGCCAGCGCCGCATGCTGGGCCATGCTCGGCGCGCTGATGTAGAGGTTCTGCGCGAGCTTCTCCAGTTCAGGCACTGCCGCAGGTGGGGCAACCAGCCAACCGAGGCGCCATCCGGTCATTCCGAAATATTTAGAGAAACTATTCAGGACGAACGCCTGATCGTCCACTTCCAGAACGCTGGGGGCGTCCATCCCATAGGTCAAGCCGTGGTAGATCTCGTCCACCACCAGGTGACCGTTATGCGCCCGGGTCGCCTGGGAAAGGCCCGCCAATTGGTCGCGATCGAGCACGGTACCGGTCGGGTTGGCAGGGGACGCCACCAGGGCACCGACGGTGTCGTGATCCCAATAGCGCTCGACCAGATCCGGGGTCAGTTGATAGTTGACGTCCGGCCCGACCGGCACCAATTGCGCGCCGCCTTCTACCAGACGCAGGAAGTGCCGGTTGCACGGGTAACCGGGATCGGCCAGCAACCAGTGCTTGCCGGGGTCGACCAGCAGGCTGCTGGCCAGCAGCAGTGCGCCGGAGCCGCCGGGTGTGATCAGAATACGCTGCGGATCGATGCTCAGGCCGTAGCGCCGGGCATAGAAGCCGGCGATCGCTTCACGCAGCGCAGGCAGGCCGCGAGCCGCCGTGTAGCGGGTATGGCCGGCGGCCAGGGCAGCCTGCCCGGCTTCGACGATGGGCGCGGCGGTGGAGAAATCCGGCTCGCCTATTTCCAGGTGGATCACATCATGGCCCGCAGCCTGCAGCTCGTTGGCGCGCGCCAGCAGTGCCATGACGTGGAAGGGTTCGATGGCGCGACTGCGCGCACTGTAGGGCTGAGCCATTTGGCCTTCTCTCAATAGGGTCTAAACTTCGGATTCTACCCGCGCGTTGCAGCGAACGTACGGGTAAAGCTCGCTGTCCTACCGGAGATAACCGGGAGTAGCGCACCCCGGTCCTATCTGGTAAGTTCGGCGGCTCGCAGTCGCAGGGCCGGCGGGCGCCGGAGATGGAAGTAAGCCTGCGCATTGGATCAGATGAGTGAGAGGCGGTCTATTCATGTCCACCGTAGAAAAGCAAAAAGTCAGTCAATCCATGTACGGTGTCGAGCCCTATGTCGAGACCAAAGGTGAGGAGTACATGGGCGAGCCCATGAAGAATCACTTCATCAAGCTGCTCGGTGCCTGGAAACTGGAACTGATGACCAGCGTGGATCGCACCGTGGACCACATGAAGGACGAAGCCGCCAACTTCCCCGACCCGGCAGACCGCGCCAGCCAGGAAGAAGAATTCGCCCTTGAGCTGCGCAACCGCGATCGCGAGCGCAAGCTGATCAAGAAAATCGACAAGACCCTCGACAAGATCAAGGAAGACGAATACGGCTGGTGCGACGCCTGTGGCGTGGAAATCGGCCTGCGTCGCCTGGAAGCACGCCCCACCGCAGACCTCTGCTTCGACTGCAAGGAACTGGCGGAGAAAAAGGAAAAGACAGTCGGCAAAGGCTGATCACGACCGCTACAGAACGGGGCGCATCTTGCGCCCCGTTTCATTTATAGACTCCGGCATTCACCATGACCCCGTCACGCTATATCGGGCGTTTCGCCCCAACGCCCAGTGGCTTGCTGCACTTCGGCTCGCTGGTCGCGGCCCTCGCTTCCTGGCTCGACGCCCGCGCCGCCGGTGGCCGTTGGCTGTTGCGCATGGAAGATATCGACCCCCCTCGCGAAGCCCCCGGCGCCCAGTCGGCGATTCTCAGAACCCTCGAAAACTACGGCCTGGAATGGGACGGCGAGGTGGTCTACCAACATGATCGCCATGATGCCTACGCCGAGGTGGTGGACCGCCTGCTCCGCCAGGGCCTGGCCTATGCCTGCACCTGCTCGCGCAAGCAACTGGAAGGCTACAACGGCATCTACCCCGGCCTGTGCCGCAATCTCTGCCACTCCCGCGAAGGGGCCGCAATCCGTCTGCGGGTGCCGGAACTGACCTACCGCTTCACCGATCGCGTCCAGGGCCTCGTCGAACAGCACCTGGGCCGGGAAGTGGGCGATTTCGTCATCCAGCGCCGCGATGGCCTGTACGCCTACCAACTGGCGGTGGTGCTGGACGATGCCTGGCAGGGTGTGACCGATATCGTTCGCGGCGCCGACCTGCTGGACAACACCCCGCGTCAGCTGTACCTGCAGGAGCTGCTCGGGCTGCCGCAGCCGCGCTACCTCCATGTGCCGCTGATCACCCAGCCGGACGGCCACAAGCTGGGCAAATCCTATCGCTCCGAACCGCTGCCCTCGGAGCAGGCTGCGCCCTTGCTGCTGCGGGCCCTGCGTGCACTGGGGCAAACCACCGACGAGGCGATGGCCAGCGCCAGCCCGCACGACGTGCTGCGCCATGCCGCCGCGCACTGGGATGCCGATGCCATTCCACGCACACCGAGCCTGCCCGAAGCGCAACTGCGATGAGGCGCGGCCGGAAAACGGAAAGACCAATGAATTCAATTCCTTGGAGCGTGATGTCACGCCCGTTTGCAGGCGCCGGTGCTTCCGTTACCATCGCCACAGTTTTGCGCCAATAATAAGTCCAGCTCGCAGCGCCAAAAACCAATGAGGCCAGCATGTACATCTATCGTTTGGTCCTGCTTCTGGTGGTGGGGATCTACCTGTTCTCCCCGGCCATCATGGACTGGTGGATCGACCCGACCGGTGCCTGGTATCGCCCTTACCTGCTCTGGCTGATCCTGATCGTCGTGACCTTTATCCTGCAGAGCCAACGTGATGCCGATGAGCTTTAGCCTGACCCAGATGATCCTGATCAGCGCCGCCTACCTGCTGGTGCTGTTCGGCGTAGCCTGGATCAGCGAACGCGGCATGATCCCCCGGGCGATCATCCGTCACCCCCTGACCTACACACTCTCGCTGGGCGTCTATGCCAGCGCCTGGGCTTTCTACGGCACGGTTGGCCTGGCTTACCAGTACGGCTACGGCTTCCTCGCCTGCTACCTCGGCGTGTCGGGCGCCTTCCTGCTGGCGCCGGTGTTGCTGTACCCGATCCTGAAGATCACCCGCACCTACCAGCTTTCCTCCCTGGCCGACCTCATTGCGTTCCGCTTCCGCAGCACCTGGGCCGGGGCACTGACCACGGTGTTCATGCTGATCGGCGTGCTGCCCCTGCTGGCGCTACAGATCCAGGCCGTCGCCGACTCCATCAGCATCCTCACCGGCGAGCCGGTGAAAAGCCGCGTGGCCCTGGCCTTCTGCGCCATGATCACGCTGTTCACCATCTTCTTCGGCTCCCGGCACATCGCAACCCGCGAGAAACACGAAGGCCTGGTGTTCGCCATCGCCTTCGAGTCCGTGGTCAAGCTGCTGGCCCTGGGCGGCATCGGCCTGTACGCCCTGTATGGCGTGTTCGGTGGCCCACACCAATTGGAAGTCTGGCTGCTGCAGAACCAGACCGCCCTCGCCGCCCTGCACACCCCGCTTCAGGAAGGCCCGTGGCGCACCCTGCTGCTGGTGTTCTTCGCCTCGGCCATCGTGATGCCGCACATGTACCACATGGCCTTTACCGAAAACCTCAATCCACGCTCGCTGGTCAGCGCCAGCTGGGGCCTGCCGCTATTCCTGCTGTTGATGAGCCTGGCGGTGCCGCTGATTCTCTGGGCCGGCCTGAAGCTGGGCGCCAGCACTCATCCGGAATTCTTCACCCTCGGCCTGGGCATCGCCGCCAATAACGAGACGCTGGCCCTGCTTGCCTATGTCGGCGGACTTTCAGCGGCCAGCGGGTTGATCATCGTCACCACCCTGGCGCTATCGGGCATGGCCCTCAACCACCTGGTGCTGCCGCTGTATCAGCCGCCGGCCGAGGGCAATATCTATCGCTGGCTGAAATGGACCCGTCGCGCCCTGATCGTCGCCATCATCGCCGCCGGCTTCGGCTTCTACCTGCTGCTCGGCGCGCAGCAGGAACTGGCCAACCTTGGTATCGTCGCCTTCGTCGCAACCTTGCAGTTCCTGCCTGGCGTGCTGTCGGTACTGTACTGGCCGACCGCCAATCGTCGCGGCTTCATTGCCGGACTGCTCGCGGGCATCACCGTCTGGATGGTGACCATGCTGTTGCCACTGGTAGGCAACCTGCAGGGTTTCTACATTCCGCTGCTGAACATGATCTACGTGCTCGACGACACCAGTTGGCACATGGCAGCGATCGCCTCGCTGGCCGCCAACGTCTTGTTGTTCACACTCATTTCACTGTTCACCAACGCCAGTGCCGAAGAAGTTTCCGCTGCCGAAGCCTGCGCCGTGGACAACGTGCGTCGCCCACAGCGCCGCGAGTTGCATGCCGCCTCGCCACAGGAATTCGCCACCCAGCTGGCCAAGCCGCTCGGCGCCAAGGCGGCCCAGAAGGAAGTCGAGCAGGCGCTGCGCGACCTCTACCTGCCCTTCGACGAACGCCGCCCCTACGCCCTGCGCCGCCTGCGCGACCGGATCGAGGCCAACCTTTCCGGGCTGATGGGCCCCAGCGTGGCCCAGGACATGGTCGAGACCTTCCTGCCCTACAAGTCGGGCAGCGAAAACTACGTGACCGAAGACATCCATTTCATCGAGAGCCGGCTCGAGGACTATCACTCCCGCCTCACCGGGCTTGCCGCCGAACTGGATGCCCTGCGCCGTTACCACCGACAGACCCTGCAAGAATTGCCCATGGGTGTCTGCTCCCTGGCCAAGGACCAGGAAATCCTCATGTGGAACAAGGCGATGGAAGAGCTCACCGGCATCCCCGCCAAACGCGTGGTCGGCTCGCGCCTGACAACCATCGTCGAACCGTGGCGCGGCCTCCTGCTGGGCTTCATCAACGTGCCCGACGAACACCTGCACAAGCAGCGCCTGGCGCTGGACGGCCAGACCCGCTGGCTGAACCTGCACAAGGCCGCCATCGATGAGCCCCTGGCGCCCGGTAACAGCGGCCTGGTGCTGCTGGTGGAAGACCTCACAGAAACGCAAATGCTGGAAGACAAGCTGGTGCACTCCGAGCGCCTGGCCAGCATCGGCCGGCTGGCTGCCGGTGTCGCTCACGAGATCGGCAACCCGGTCACCGGCATCGCCTGCCTGGCGCAGAACCTGCGCGAAGAACGCGAGGAAGACGGTGAAATCACCGAGCTGAGCAGCCAGATCCTTGAGCAGACCAAGCGCATCTCGCGCATCGTCCAGTCGCTGATGAGCTTCGCCCACGCCGGGAGTCACCAGCACAGTGACGAGCCGGTGTGCCTGGCCGAGGTCGCACAGGACGCCATCGGTCTGCTGGCGTTGAACCGGCGCAATTTCGAAGTACAGTTCTTCAACCTGTGCGATCCCGAGCATTGGGTCGAGGGTGATCCCCAGCGCCTCGCCCAGGTGCTCATCAACCTGCTCTCCAATGCCCGCGATGCGTCGCCTGCCGGTGCTGCGGTGCGGGTCAAGAGCGAGGCGAGTGAACACACCGTCGACCTGATCGTCGAAGACGAAGGTAGCGGCATTCCCAAGAACATCATGGACCGTCTGTTCGAACCCTTCTTCACCACCAAGGATCCGGGCGAGGGAACCGGCCTGGGGCTCGCTCTGGTCTATTCCATCGTGGAAGAGCATTATGGACAGATCACCATCGACAGCCCGGCCGATGTTCAACGCCAGCGCGGCACCCGTATCCGCGTCACCCTGCCACGTCATGTCGAAGCGACGTCCGCTGTGAACTGAGACCGTCGAGAGAATTGAATCAATGCCTCACATTCTGATCGTCGAAGACGAAACCATCATCCGTTCCGCCCTGCGCCGCCTGCTGGAGCGTAATCAGTACCAGGTCAGCGAAGCGGGCTCGGTCCAGGAAGCCCAGGAACGCTTCAGTATCGCCACCTTCGACCTCATCGTCAGTGACCTGCGCCTGCCCGGCGCCCCGGGTACCGAGCTGATCAAGCTGGGCCAGGGCACACCTGTGCTGATCATGACCAGCTACGCCAGCCTGCGCTCGGCGGTGGATTCGATGAAGATGGGTGCGGTCGACTACATCGCCAAACCGTTCGACCACGATGAAATGCTCCAGGCGGTCGCGCGCATCCTGCGCGATCGGCAGAATGCGCCTGCGGCCCCTGTCGAGCGCCCCAACGGCAAGGCGCCAGCGACCGAGAAGGCTGCCGCCGGCAACGCCAATGGCGAAATCGGCATCATCGGCTCCTGTCCGCCCATGCAGGATCTCTACAGCAAGATCCGCAAGGTCGCCCCCACCGACTCCAACGTGCTGATCCAGGGCGAGTCGGGCACCGGCAAGGAGCTGGTCGCCCGCGCCCTGCACAACCTCTCTCGCCGCGCCAAAGCGCCAATGATCTCGGTGAACTGTGCGGCCATTCCGGAAACCTTGATCGAATCCGAGCTGTTCGGCCACGAGAAAGGCGCCTTTACCGGTGCCAGCGCCGGGCGGGCAGGCCTGGTTGAAGCGGCTGACGGAGGCACGCTGTTCCTCGACGAGATTGGCGAACTGCCCCTGGAAGCCCAGGCTCGCCTGCTGCGGGTGCTGCAGGAAGGCGAGATTCGCCGGGTTGGCTCGGTGCAGTCGCAGAAGGTTGACGTACGCCTGATCGCCGCGACCCACCGCGACCTGAAGAACCTGGCCAAGGTCGGCCAGTTCCGTGAAGACCTTTACTACCGCCTGCACGTCATTGCGCTGAAGTTGCCGGCGCTGCGCGAGCGCGGCGCTGACGTCAACGAGATCGCCAACGCGTTCCTGGCCCGTCAGGCTGCCCGTATCGGGCGCAACGACCTGAAGTTTGCCCACGATGCCGAACAGGCGATCCGCCACTACTCCTGGCCGGGCAACGTGCGGGAACTGGAGAACGCCGTGGAGCGGGCAGTGATCCTGTGCGAGAGTCCGGAAATATCGGCCGACCTGCTGGGGATCGATATCGAGTTGGCTGACCTGGAAGACGATGAGCGCTTCGACAACCTGCCGGCCGTCACCGCCCCGGCCAACGCCACCAGCCACGAGCCGACCGAAGACCTGTCGCTGGAGGATTACTTCCAGCACTTCGTGCTCGAGCACCAGGACCACATGACCGAGACCGAGCTGGCACGCAAGCTCGGGGTCAGCCGCAAGTGCCTGTGGGAGCGCCGTCAGCGCCTGGGCATTCCGCGACGCAAGAGCGGCGCCACCAGCGAAAGCTGAGGTGCGTCCGACACGCGGGCGTTCCCCCATGGGGTAACACCGCGTTTCGGCCAAAAACTGTTACCTCACCTTGAGGACGTAACAAAAGCCGGGGCTTACGGTAACGAAACCCCGGCTTTTTTTCGCCCTGGGTTCACCCGAAAAACCGCCTAACCCCTTGTTTTACGGGGCTTCGCAAAAGTTGGCACGGCACCTGCTATATGTTCGGTACAAGAACAATAACAAGCACTGCAAAACACAATAAAAATAAGACGAATCGGCTCACGCACAATAAGAACAAGACGGCGGAGGCGCAGCTAACTGATTCTTTTGGAGAGGAGTTGTGTTTGGGGCTTGCCCCACAACCAGGCAGAGAACAACAAAAACTGCACTCAAGCAGAGCCTGAACTGGTTGGATCGGAAGATCATCGCAACGTCAGCGACCAAAGCAATCCGTTTGCTCTTGTACTCCCGGTTAGGGAGACAGTCCACAAGCCTTGCGGTTTTTGTGGATAGGGCACTCAACAAAAACAAGAAGCCCGACAATAAAACAATAAGAGCACGCAACTACTTCTTGGGGAGCTTCGGCTCCCCTTGTAGTTTCTCCCGCCCCGGCACGCGTCCCTCATCCCGATTTTTCGGGTGCCTACACCCTTTTCCGACTAAATGCTAGAATCCCCGCCCATCATGCGGCCATTCTTCGTTTCTGGCCGAAAATTCCTTCAAACAGTGCATCCCATGCTGAAGAAGCTGTTCCAGTCTTTCCGTCCCCCGGCGCGTGTCCAGCACCACATCCGTACCACGCCCGAGGTGATCAACCATTCCCAGCACTCGCTGCAGCGCCACCAGTTCAGCCGCCACGCGGTGAACATCGTCGAGCGCCTGCAGCAGGCGGGCTACCAGGCCTACCTGGTGGGTGGCTGCGTCCGCGACATGCTGCTGGGCATCACGCCCAAGGACTTCGACGTCGCCACCAGCGCCACCCCCGAACAAGTGCGTGCGGAGTTCCGCAACGCGCGAGTCATCGGCCGCCGCTTCAAGCTGGTCCATGTCCATTTCGGCCGCGAGATCATCGAGGTCGCCACCTTCCGCGCCAACCACCCGGTGGACGAGGAAGAGAACACTCACCAGTCTTCCCGCAACGAAAGCGGACGAATCCTGCGTGACAACGTCTACGGCACCCTCGAAGAAGATGCCCAGCGCCGCGATTTCACCATCAACGCCCTGTACTACGACCCGGTCAGCGAGCGGATCCTCGACTACGCCAATGGCGTTCACGACATCCGCAACCGCCTGATCCGCCTGATCGGCGATCCGACCCAGCGCTACCAGGAAGACCCGGTGCGCATGCTGCGGGCGGTGCGTTTCGCCGCCAAGCTCAACTTCGGTATCGAGAAACACACCGTTGCGCCGATTCGCGAGCTGGCGCCGATGCTGCGGGAAATTCCGGCGGCGCGCCTGTTCGAGGAATCGCTGAAGCTGTTCCTGTCCGGCAATGCAGCGGATACCTTCGAGATGCTGGTCGACCTGCAGCTGTTCGACCCGCTGTTCCCGGCCAGCGCCCATGCCCTGGAAGAGAACCCGACCTACACCCATACGCTGATCAGCCAGGCGTTGATCAACACCGACCTGCGGGTGAAACAGGGCAAACCGGTAACCCCGGCCTTCCTGTTCGCTGCAATGCTCTGGCCGGCCTTGCCGGGCCGTGCCCTGTACCTGCAGAGCCGTGGCATGCCGCCTATCCCGGCGATGAACGAGGCTGCCCACGAACTGATTTCCGAGCAATGCCAACGCATCGCCATTCCGAAGCGCTTCACCCTGCCGATCCGAGAAATCTGGGACATGCAGGAGCGCCTGCCTCGCCGCAGCGGCAAACGTGCCGGCCTGCTGCTGGACAACCCGCGCTTCCGCGCCGGCTACGATTTCCTGCTGCTGCGCGAAAGCGCGGGCGAGGAAACCGACGATCTCGGCCAATGGTGGACGGACTACCAGGAATGCAACGAAAGCGAGCGGCGCGAGATGATTCGCGAACTCAGCGGCCGTGACGAGAGCAGCGGTGCCGGCCCGCGCAAGCGCAAGCGCAGCCCGGGCAAACGCAGAAGGGCCGATGGCGGCGCAGACGAATGATGGGCAGGCGGCGCGTCTACATCGGTCTGGGCAGCAATCTGGCCAACCCGCAACAGCAGCTGTGCAGTGCGCTCGAGGCGCTGGCACAGTTGCCGGAAACCGCTGTCGCCAGCGTTTCGTCGTTCTACGCCAGCGACTCCCTGTCTCCCGGCCAGCCTCGCTATACCAATGCCGTGGCCGCGCTGGATACCCGGCTCGAGCCTATCCCGCTGCTCGATGCCCTGCAGGCCATCGAAGCCGGACAGGGCCGCGAACGCAAGGAACGCTGGGGCCCACGCACGCTGGACCTGGACATCCTGCTCTATGCCGACCAGGTCATCGACCAACCGCGCCTGAAAGTCCCTCACTACCATATGCACGCGCGTCCGTTCGTGCTCTATCCGTTGGCAGAGCTGGTCCCCGAAGACTTCCGCCTCGCAGACCAGCGCCCGCTCTCGCAATTACTGGCAGATTGCCCGTTCGTCGGCCTGGAACGCCTGTAATCGGGCGTTCCCCCAAGGGGTAACGCCCGTAACAGCGTCGACGTAACAATGCGGTAACACGGTAATTGACTTCCCCCCGCTCGCTCACGACTATAGGCGTCCCGTGGCACCCCCGTGCCATGAACAAGGCGTAAATAGGCCTGGAACAGATAAACCCAAACACCACGATCGATGATGTGCTGTTCCGCAAGATGAATACATGCGTTGTACGCAGTGGTTTTTCACAGCGCCTGAACGAGGATTGCTTTTCATGCCAGACGTAACCCTGACCACTCTCCAGGCCCTCAAGGCCAAGGGTGAGAAAATCGCCATGCTGACCTGCTACGACGCGACCTTCGCCCAGGCCGCGAACCGGGCCGGAGTGGAGATCCTGCTGGTAGGCGACTCCCTGGGCATGGTCCTGCAGGGCCATGACAGCACCTTGCCGGTGACCAATGCCGAAATGGCCTACCACGTCGCCAGCGTCAAGCGCGGAAACGAAGGCGCGCTGATCCTGGCCGACCTGCCCTTCATGGCCTATGCCACGCCCAAGCAGGCATTCGCCAATTGCGCCGAGCTGATGCAGGCAGGCGCGCACATGGTCAAGCTCGAAGGTGCCGCCTGGCTGGGCGAAACCATCCGCCTCCTGGCCGAACGTGGCGTACCGGTATGTGCCCACCTTGGCCTGACCCCGCAAGCCGTCAACATTCTCGGCGGCTACAAGGTTCAGGGTCGCCAGGAAAACCAGGCCCGGCAGATGCGCGCCGACGCCATCGCTCTGGAACAGGCTGGCGCTGCCATGCTCCTGCTCGAATGCGTGCCGAGCGAACTGGCCGCCGAGATCACCCAGGCGGTGAGCATTCCGGTGATCGGCATTGGCGCAGGCAGCGCCACCGATGGCCAGGTACTGGTGATGCACGACATGCTCGGCTTGTCACTCAGCGGCCGCTCGCCGAAGTTCGTGAAGAACTTCATGGCCGGCCAGCCGGACATCCAGAGCGCCTTCCAGGCCTACGTACAAGCCGTCAAGGACGTCAGCTTCCCAGGCATCGAACATGGGTTCAGCGCATGAATACCGTCAAGACCGTCCGTGAACTGCGCGCTGCCGTCGCCCGTGCCCGCAATGAAGGCAAGCGCATCGGCTTCGTGCCAACCATGGGCAACCTGCACAGCGGCCATGCCGCCCTGGTGACCAAGGCCGCCCAGCGCGCCGATTTCGTGGTCGCCAGCATCTTCGTCAACCCGTTGCAGTTCGGCCCCAGCGAAGACCTCGACAGCTATCCGCGCACCCTCGCCGCCGACCAGGAAAAGCTTCTCGAAGCCGGCTGCCACTTGCTGTTCGCGCCCACCGTCGAAGAGATCTACCCCGACGGCATGGGCGTGCAGACCCGGGTCAGCGTCCCGCACCTGTCCGAAGGCCTGTGTGGTGCCAGCCGCCCCGGCCACTTCGAAGGCGTAGCGACGGTGGTCAGCAAGCTGTTCAACATGGTCCAGCCGGACCTGGCCGTGTTCGGCCAGAAGGACTTCCAGCAACTGGCGGTGATCCGCGCGCTGGTTCGTGACCTGAACATGCCGATCCAGATCATCGGCGAACCCACCGTACGCGCCGAAGACGGCCTGGCGTTGTCGTCGCGCAACGGTTATCTGACCGACGAGCAACGGGCCACCGCGCCAGTGGTGTATCGCACACTGGGCCAGATGGCCGAGGCAATCCGCCAGGGCGATCGCGACTTCTGCACACTCATCACCCAGGGTCGAGAGGCGCTGGCCGCGGCCGGGCTCAAACCCGACTATCTGGAAGTACGCCAGGCCCTGAGCCTGCTCCCGGCGACCAGAGAAGACCGTGACCTGGTCATCCTGGTGGCGGCATTTCTTGGCAAGACCCGCCTGATCGACAACCTGCACCTGAATCTGGACGCCAGCTAAGCTGCATTTGTCTGGCCACGCCATCCGGCACTCTCTGGCTGACATATCTCATGGCTTTTACCGGCCCGCCGCGAAATAATCCGCGTCGGGCCGGTAACGCTTTGCCGCTACCCGTGTCCAAAGGCAGTTCACGCAATCAAGGAACCCTGCAGCGATGGCGTATTACCGTACTCCTCATGATGTCACCGCCCTGCCAGCCTGGCAGGCACTCCAGCAACACCGCGAAGCCATGCAGGATTTCAGCATGCGCGAGGCATTCAATGCCGACCCGCAACGCTTCCACCAATTCTCTCTGAGCAGTTGCGGCCTGTTTCTCGACTACTCGAAAAACCTGATCACCGCCGAGACCCGCGACAAGCTCGTCGGCCTGGCCAATGAAGTCGGCCTGAAAGAGGCCATCCAGGCACTGTTCGCCGGCGAGATCCTGAACGCCTCCGAAGGTCGTCCGGCGCTGCACACTGCCCTGCGCCGCCCGGTCGGCGACAAGCTGAGCGTCAATGGCGTCAACGTGATGCCTGAGGTGCACAAGGTGCTCAACCAGGTCACTGAACTGGTCGGCAAGATCCACGACGGCCTGTGGCGCGGCTACAGCGAGAAACCGATCACCGACGTGGTGAACATCGGCATCGGCGGCTCCTTCCTCGGCCCCGAACTGGTTTCCGAGGCGCTTCTGCCCTACGCCCAGCGTGGCGTGCGCTGCCATTATCTGGCGAACATCGACGGCAGCGAATTCCATGAACTGTCGGCCAAGCTGCGCGCCGAAACCACGCTGTTCATCGTATCGTCGAAGTCCTTCAATACCCTGGAAACCCTGAAGAACGCCCAGGCCGCCCGTGCCTGGTACCTGGCCCAAGGCGGCTCGGAAGCCGAGCTGTATCGCCATTTCATCGCGGTTTCCAGCAACAAGGCCGCGGCGGTGGCCTTCGGTATCCGTGAAGAGAACATCTTCCCGATGTGGGACTGGGTCGGCGGGCGCTACTCGCTGTGGTCGGCCATCGGCCTGCCGATTGCACTGGCCATCGGCACCGCCAACTTCAAGGAACTGCTCTCCGGTGCCTACACCATGGACCAGCATTTCCAGAACGCCTCCTTCGAACAGAACATGCCGGTCCTGCTGGCCTTGCTCGGCGTCTGGTACGGCAACTTCTGGGGCTCGCAAAGCCACGCGATCCTGCCGTACGACCATTACCTGCGCAACATCACCAAA
Organism: Pseudomonas sp. TUM25319; assembly: GCF_056388475.1. Taxonomy (NCBI): domain Bacteria; kingdom Pseudomonadati; phylum Pseudomonadota; class Gammaproteobacteria; order Pseudomonadales; family Pseudomonadaceae; genus Pseudomonas; species Pseudomonas sp. TUM25319. Next base: position 6,134,623 of record NZ_CM150751.1, read on the forward strand.
CACTTGCAGCAACTGGATATGGAGTCCAACGGCAAGCATGTGCGCCAGGACGGCACCCCGGTCAACCACGACACCGGCCCGGTGATCTGGGGCGGCGTCGGCTGCAACGGCCAGCACGCCTATCACCAGTTGCTGCACCAGGGCACCCAGTTGATTCCGGCGGACTTCATCGTTCCGGTGGTGAGCTTCAACCCGGTTGCCGACCATCATCAGTGGCTGTATGCCAACTGCCTGTCCCAGAGCCAGGCGCTGATGCTCGGCAAGACCCGCGCCGAAGCCGAGTCCGAGCTGCGCGAGAAAGGCATGGCCGAAGCCGATGTGCAGAAGCTGGCACCGCACAAGGTGATTCCGGGCAACCGCCCGAGCAACACGCTGGTAGTGGAGCGCATCAGCCCGCGGCGTCTCGGCGCGCTGGTGGCGATGTACGAGCACAAGGTGTTCGTGCAAAGCGTCATCTGGGGCATCAACGCGTTCGACCAATGGGGCGTGGAGCTGGGCAAGGAGCTCGGCAAGGGCGTCTACCAGCGCCTTACCGGCGGTATCGAAGAACCGGCTGAAGATGCCTCGACCCAGGGGCTGATCAACTACTTCCGCGGCCGTCATCGCGGCTGACCCCCGGTCGCTGCCCCCGAACATGGCCGGGGGCAGCGACTACACTGTCCTGACCCGGCCGCCTTCGCGCATCACGGTGAATCACCGCTCCCCCGCGCGGCGCAGGTGCCCCGCCGCAGATGAAGGCTACGCCGTCCCATAACAACAGGACAGGTCGTGCCCATGTTCGAGATCAGCACCTTCCCCAAAGCCGATGCCGTCAGCCGTGCCGCCGAAGTCAGCCAGGCCGACTACGAGCGCCTCTATCGCCAGTCGATCGAACAACCCGACGCCTTCTGGACCGAACAGGCCAGACGTCTGGACTGGATCAGCCCCTGGAGCGCGATCCAGGACTGTGACATCCGCACCGGCAAGGCCATCTGGTTCAAGGACGCGAAACTCAACGTCAGTTACAACTGCCTCGATCGTCATTTGGCAACCCGGGGCGACCAGCCAGCCTTCATCTGGGAAGGCGACGACCCTGCCCGCTCCACGACGCTCACCTACCGCCAGGCCCAGCAGCAGGTCTGCCGCCTGGCCAATGTACTCAAGCAGCGCGGCGTGAAAAAAGGTGACCGGGTGTGCATCTATATGCCGATGATCCCGGAGGCGGCCTTCGCGATGCTCGCCTGTACGCGCATTGGGGCCATTCACTCGGTGGTGTTCGGCGGCTTTTCCCCGGATGCCCTGCGCGACCGCATTCTCGACGCCGACTGCCGTACCGTCATCACGGCAGACGAAGGCGTGCGCGGTGGCAAGACCATCGCCCTCAAGCAGAACGTCGACAAGGCCCTGGCCAGTTGCCCGAACGTGAGCAGCGTGGTGGTGGTCCGCCGCACCGGCGGCAAGGTCGAGTGGAACGAGGGGCGCGACCTCTGGTACGAGGATGCCATCGCCCACGCCAGCGAAGACTGTCCGCCCGAGCCGATGGACGCCGAAGACCCGCTGTTCATCCTCTACACCTCCGGCAGTACCGGCAAACCCAAAGGCGTGCTGCACAGCACCGCTGGCTACCTGTTGCAGGCGGCCATGACCTTCAAGGTGGTATTCGACTACCGTGATGGCGAAGTCTTCTGGTGCAGCGCCGACGTCGGCTGGGTCACCGGCCACAGCTATATCGTCTACGGTCCTCTGGCCAATGGTGCCATCAGCCTGATGTTCGAAGGGGTCCCCAACTATCCGGATCCGTCGCGCTTCTGGCAGGTGGTGGACAAACACCAGGTCAACATCTTCTACACCGCCCCCACCGCCTTGCGTGCACTGATGCGCGAGGGCGACGGGCCGCTGAAGAGCACTTCGCGCAAAAGTCTGCGGCTGCTCGGCAGCGTCGGCGAACCGATCAACCCGGAAGCCTGGGAATGGTATTTCCACAAGGTCGGCGAAGAGCGCTGCCCCATCGTCGATACCTGGTGGCAGACCGAGACCGGCGGCATGATGCTGACACCGCTGGTCAGCGCCCGCCACATCAAGCCGGGCTGCGCCACCCGGCCAATGTTCGGCGTTCAGCCGGTGCTGCTGGACGAAAAGGGCAAGGTCATCGACGGTCCCGGCGCCGGCCTGCTGGCGATCAAGGCCAGTTGGCCGGCACAGATCCGCAGCGTGTATGGCGATCACCAGCGCATGATCGATACCTACTTCAAGCCGTTCCCCGGTTACTACTTCACCGGTGACGGTGCTCGCCGCGACGAACAGGGTGACCTGTGGATCACCGGACGTATCGACGACGTGATCAACGTCTCCGGACACCGCATCGGCACCGCCGAGGTGGAAAGCGCGCTGGTGCTGCATGACAGCATCGCCGAAGCGGCGGTGGTCGGTTATCCCCACGACCTCAAAGGCCAGGGCATCTACGCCTTTGTCACCCCCATGAACGGCGTGGAACCGGATGACACGCTGAAAAAGGAGCTGCTGGCCCTGGTCAGCAAAGAGATCGGCAGCTTCGCCAAACCCGAACTGATCCAGTGGGCGCCAGCGCTGCCCAAGACCCGTTCGGGCAAGATCATGCGACGGATCCTGCGCAAGATCGCCTGCAATGAACTGGACAATCTGGGCGATACCTCGACCCTGGCCGACCCCAGCGTGGTGCAGGGTTTGATCGATAAGCGGCTGAATACCTGATATACCGGCTGTTTCGGGGTCGCCTCGCGGCCCCTCATCCGACTCAAGGTATTCATGGAAGCCCTTCGCCGTCGTATCGAAACCCAGCTCATGAGTCTCACCGGCCTTGCCCTCGGCCAACTCGACCTGGAAAACCCCAAGGGTGACCCCGGCCTGTTCGGACCGCAAAGCATCTGTTGGCGGGTGCATGGCGACTTTCCCAGCATGCTGGTGGGTGGTATCAGTGCACTGATGCTGCAAGCCCTGCACCCGCTGGCGTTGTCGGGCGTGTGGGACCACTCCAATTTCCGCGAGGACATGCTTGGCCGCCTGCGCCGCACCAGTCAGTTTATCTCCGGCACCACCTTCGGCTCGAGCCGCGACGCCGAATGGCTGATCGAGCGGGTGAAGACCATCCACCTGCAAGTGGTTGGCACCGCACCCGACGGGCGTCCTTACGCAGCCAGCGATCCGGACCTGCTCACCTGGGTCCACGTCGCCGAAGTCCGCAGCTTTCTCACTGCCCACCTGCGCTACCGCAACCCACATTTGAGCGACGCCGCGCAGGACACCTACTACAACGAAATCGCCCTGATCGCCGAGCGCCTCGGCGCCCGCGACGTGCCGCGTTCTCGCCAGGAGGTCGCCGACTACCTGCGGCGCATGCGCCCGCAACTGGTCTGCGACGAGCGCAGCCGCGAGGTGGTGCGGGTACTGCTCGACGCACCGGCACCGAGCCGCCTGGCCAAGCCGGTGGGCAGCCTGATGATGCAGGCAGGCATCGGGCTGCTGCCGGACTGGGCTGCGGACCTGCTCGAACTCAGGCAAGCCCCGCTGAAACAGCGCCTGGTCGGGCTGGGGATCGGCAGCGTGGCGCCAGTGCTGCGCTGGGCGATGCGCAATGGCTCCGCGCATCGGGCGCGGCGGCGGATGGGGATCACCTGAACGCGGGCATCTATGCCACTATGACGGCCGATCGAAGCCACAGAAGCTTCAGCGTTCCCACGCCAAATCCAACAACAAAGAGGACCTGCGCATGCAAGATGTCGTAATCGTCGCCGCCACCCGGACTGCCGTGGGCAGCTTCCAGGGCTCGCTGGCCAACATTCCTGCCGTCGACCTGGGCGCCGCCGTGATCCGCCAGTTGCTCACCCAGACCGGCCTGGACGGCGAGCTGGTCGATGAGGTCATCCTTGGCCAGGTATTGACCGCGGGGGCCGGACAAAACCCCGCTCGCCAGGCCGCGATCAAGGCCGGCCTGCCCCACGCCGTCCCGGCCCTGACCCTGAACAAGGTCTGCGGCTCCGGCCTGAAGGCGCTGCACCTGGCCGCTCAGGCCATTCGCTGTGGTGACGCCGAGATCATCATTGCCGGCGGCCAGGAAAACATGAGCCTGTCCAACTATGTCATGCCGGGTGCCCGTACCGGCCTGCGGATGGGCCACGCCAGCCTGGTGGACACCATGATCAGCGACGGTCTGTGGGATGCCTTCAACGACTATCACATGGGCATCACCGCGGAAAACCTGGTGGACAAGTACGGCATCAGCCGTGAAGAACAGGACGCCTTCGCTGCGGCCTCCCAGCAGAAAGCGGCGGCCGCCATCGAGGCCCGGCGCTTCGTCGATGAAATCACCCCGATCCTGATCCCGCAGCGCAAGGGCGACCCGATCGCCTTCGCGACCGACGAGCAACCACGGGCCGGTACCACCGCCGACGCCCTCGCCAAGCTCAAGCCGGCGTTCAAGAAAGACGGCAGCGTCACTGCCGGTAACGCCTCGTCGCTCAACGACGGCGCCGCCGCCGTCATGCTGATGAGCGCCGCCAAGGCCCAGGAACTGGAGTTGCCGGTACTGGCGCGGATCAAGGCCTATGCCAACGCGGGCGTCGATCCGGCAATCATGGGCATCGGCCCGGTCAGCGCCACTCGCCGCTGCCTGGACAAGGCCGGCTGGACACTCGACCAGCTCGACCTGATCGAGGCCAACGAGGCCTTCGCGGCCCAGGCGCTGTCGGTGGGCAAGGAACTGGGCTGGGACGCCAGCAAAGTGAACGTCAACGGCGGCGCCATCGCCCTTGGCCACCCGATCGGTGCCTCGGGCTGCCGTGTGCTGGTCACGTTGCTGCACGAAATGATCAAGCGCGACGCGAAAAAGGGCCTGGCGACCCTGTGCATCGGCGGCGGTCAGGGCGTGGCCCTGGCAATCGAGCGCTGATCGACACGGGAGGGGCCGCACTGGCCCCTCCCCGGCCCCGACGGTAAACTGCACGCCCGCAACCAAGGCAACGTGCATGTCCTCCTTGAATCAGGCGCTGCGCGCCGCCCTCGACTCCCGCCAAGCCCTGCTCGCCGAGCTGCATGCCCACGGCACCGACTGCTACCGGCTGTTCCACGGCAGCCAGGAAGGCGCGCCCGGCCTCACCGCCGACCGTTACGGCCCGCAACTGATGGTGCAGAGCTTCCACCAGACGCTGGAACGCCACGCTCTGCTGGAACTGCACGCGACCGTCGAGCAGCACCTCGGACAATCCCTGCACCTGGTGTACAACGACCGCTCCCGGGGCAACAGCCGTGTCGATCGGCATGACGCGGTGTACCAAGCCACCGATGAAGCCCTGGCCGACACCGTTGGCCATGAATGGGGCCTGAACTACCGCGTACGCGGGCGCCACGCCGGCCAGGACCCGCTGCTCTTCCTCGACCTGCGCAACGCTCGCGGCTGGGTCAAGCAGCACAGCGCCGGCAAGCGCGTGCTGAACCTGTTCGCCTACACCTGTGGCGTCGGTCTGAGTGCCGCAGCGGGCGGCGCCAGCGAGGTCTGCAACCTGGACTTCGCCGAGGGCAACCTGGCCGTGGGCCGCGAGAACGGCGCGCTCAACCCGCAGCTCGCGACCATGGACTTCATCCAGTCCGATTACTTCCCGGCGATCCGCCAACTGGCCGGCCTGCCAATCAGCCAGCGCCGCGGCCAGAAACTGCCGTCCTACCCACGCTTGGAGCAAAGGCAGTTCGATCTGGTCTTCCTCGACCCTCCCGCCTGGGCCAAGAGCGCCTTCGGCACCGTCGACCTGTTGCGCGACTACCAGAGCCTGCTCAAGCCGGCCCTGCTGGCCACCGCTGAAGACGGGGTACTGATCTGCAATAACAACCTGGCCAAGGTCGACATGAACGACTGGCGCGAGCAGGTGCTGCGCTGCGCCGAGAAGGCCGGTCGCCCGGTACGGGAATGGCAGGTCATCACGCCAGCCACGGACTTCCCCTCGCAAGACGGCCGCCCACCGCTCAAAACCCTGGTACTGCACCTCTAGGCCGCTTGTGACGACGGTTGTCGGGTTTTCCCGGCGACCGCCGGAACTCGATTAACGTGCCATACTCTAAGCGTCCCGCTTCCAATGCAGATGCCGCACATGTCCAAAGGATTGACCCGCGCTTTCGGCGCCTTGCTGGCCGCCCTCGCCCTGTACAGCCTGCTCGGCTTCTTCATCCTTCCCGGCATCGGCCTTCGCGTCGCCAACCAGCAATTGGCCCAATATGCGACGGTCCCTGCACACCTGCAGCGCATCGAACTCAACCCGTTCAGCCTTGAACTCACCGTGTGGGGTCTGCAGATCGGCGAACCCGGCAAGGAGCAGGTCGGCTTCGAACGGCTCTACGCCAACCTGCAACTGGACAGCCTGTGGACGGGCGCACTGCACCTTGCCAGCGTCGAACTGGACAAACCCCGCACCGAACTGCTGTTCGCCAAGGACGGCGGGTTCAACCTGGCCCAGCTGTTCAAGCTGCCGCCCAGCGAGCCCAAGCCCGAAGAGCCTGCCGGCGAGACTTTTCCGCTGCGCATCGGCAGCATCCGCCTGAGCGAAGGTTACCTGCACTTTCTCGATGACCGCCCCAGCGAACCGATCGAGTTTCTTTACGACTCGATGAACCTGGAACTGAAGAACCTCAGCACCTTGCCCGACGACAACACCGACATGACCCTGGTCGCGGCCGGCCCGAACGGCGGCCATATCGACTGGAAAGGCACCTTCAGCCTGTCGCCGATCGCCTCCAAGGGCTCGCTGGTGGTCAGTGACGCGAAAATGAAAGCGTTCTGGCCCTATGTTCGCGACGCCGTACCGCTGGTGCTGGAAGACGGGACCTACAACCTCAAGGCCGACTACAGCTTCAGCCTCGGCGAGCAAACCGAACTGCTGCTGGAAAACGCCGCGCTCAGTGCCTCCTCTTTCGCCATCAAGGCACCGGACGGACGCCCGCTGGTACGTCTGGCCAAGCTGGACGTGAGCGAAACCTCCGTCGATCTGGCCAAGCAGTTGGTGACCGTTGGCAAGATCCGCAGCGAAAAGCTGGAAACCTGGGCCGCCCTGGAATCCGACGGACAACTGGACTGGCAGAAGCTTTTTGCCAGCCAGCCGCCCAAAGCCACTGAAAAGGAAAAAGCCGAGCCTGCCGCTGCCGAGCCGACCGCCAAAGAAAAAGCCGTGGAGGACAAGCCCTGGCAGGTACTGCTCAAGGATACTCAGGTACGCAACTACCTGGTCCACCTGGCCGATCGCAGCCAGAAGGAAGCGGTCACCCTCGATGTCGGGCCCCTGAACGCCGACCTGCAGAACTTCGACAGCCTGAACAAATCGCCCTTCACCCTGAAACTCGACAGCGGTGTCGGCAAGCAGGGCAAACTGCAGGCCGCGGGTGAAGTGAACCTGACGCCGGTCACCGCGAAGCTGAAAGTCAGCACCCAGGACATCGACCTGCGTATCGCCCAGGCCTACATCAGCCCGTTCATCCGCCTGGAATTGCGCAGCGGCATGCTGGGCAGTGATCTGAATGTGGACCTCAAGAGCACAGAACCCTTGGCCTTCACCGTCGCCGGCAAGGCGCGGGTGAACCAGTTGCACACCCTGGACACCATCAAGGACCGGGACTTCGTCAAATGGCAGCAACTGGATCTCGACGGCATCGAATACCGCCACGGCGATGCCCTGAGCATCGCCCGGGTGAACCTCATGCAGCCGTACGCGCGCTTCATGATCAACGAGGATCGCACCACCAACGTCGATGACCTGCTGATACCGCAGCCGGCCGGAGGCGGCACCAAGCCACAGGGCAAAGCTGCCGCCAGTAACGAGAAACCCCTGGGCATCCGCATCGGCCAGATCGATATCAACGATGGCTCGGCCAACTTCGCCGACTTCAGCCTGACGCCCAACTTCGCCACCGCCATCCAGCAGCTCAACGGCCAGATCGGCACCATCGACAACCGTCAGCCGAAGCCGGCCAAAGTGGACGTGAAAGGCAAGGTCGACCGCTATGCCCCGGTGATCATCAAGGGAGCCCTGAACCCGTTCAACCCGATGGCCAGCCTGGATATCGCCACCAGTTTCCGCCGGGTCGAGCTGACCACGCTCACGCCCTATTCCGGCAAGTTCGCGGGTTTCCGCATCCGCAAGGGCCGGTTGAATCTCGACTTGCACTATGTCATCACCAACGGCCAGCTCAAGGCCGAGAACAAGGTGGTGGTAGAGCAACTGCAACTGGGCGAGAAGGTCGACAGCCCGGACGCCGTGGATTTGCCGATCCGCCTGGCGGTGGCGCTGCTGAAGGACACCGACGGCAAGATTTCCATCGAGCTGCCCGTTTCCGGCGACCTCAACAACCCGCAGTTCAGTGTCATGCCGATTGTCTGGCAGACCTTGCGCAATCTGGTACTGCGCGCGGCCCAGGCGCCGTTCAAGTTCATCGGCGGCCTGATCGCCGGCGGCGGCGCGGAAGATCTCGGTAACGTCGCTTTCGCTCCCGGCTCCAGCGATCTCAGCGCCGATGCCCAGGGCGCGCTGGACAAACTGGCGGCCGCCTTGAAGGAACGCCCAGCCCTGCGCCTGGAAATCGAAGGCACCAGCGCACAGAGCAGCGATGGTCCCTTGATCGCGCAACAGCGACTGGAACGCGAATACCAGAGCACCTACTACAAGATGCTGCAACGTCGCGGCGACAAAGTCCCCGCGCAGGCGTCGATGCTGCAAGTACCGGAAGGCGACAAGCCGGCGATGCTGGAAGGCATCTACCGCGCCCGCCTGAAGCAGCAGCCACCGACCGAGTGGGAGCAACTGGACACCGAACAGCGCATCGGCAACATGCGCGATGCCGTGCTCAAGACCTGGGCGGAAAGTGCAGTGCTGCTGCGCCAGCTGGGCCAGGCGCGGGCGGGCAACATCAAGGATTATCTGGTGGACAAGGGCAAACTGGAGGACGAACGGGTGTACTTCGTCGATGCCAGCCTTGGCCAGGCCGAGCCCGATGGTCGGGTCATTTCCCCGCTGCATCTGGACGCGGAATAATCACTCTCCCCTGAAAAGATGAGCCCCGGCATCAGCCGGGGCTCGGGGCGCCCAAGTCCTTTTGGGCTGTCGCATGAACCGTCAGGATCAGCGAGCGGGACAAATCCTCAGTTGGTTTTCAGGCCATCAGCCGAAACGGCCTGAACGCCTTTGATTTTCTTGGCAATCGCTACCGCCATGTCTTTCTGCGACGAAGTGACTGCTACGTCGGAAGACAGCGACACTACGCCTTTATTGGTTTCGACTTTGATGTCGGTACCAGGAATGCCTTTCTCGGTTACCAGATCAGCTTTGACCTTGGTGGTGATCCAGGTATCGGAAGTGGCTTCCTTCGCTTTGGTCACTTCACCGGCCGCAAGCATCATTGGCGCCTGGGTGGACTGTTGAGCAAAGGCTACGTTGCCCAGGGTCAGGGTCAGGGCGGTAGCAGTGGCAGCAGCAATGGCGAACTTCTTCATACGAGACACTCCTGTTTTTCGAGAAATCTGCCACCGAGGATCCTGGCGGCAGGTGTAACTCTGTTATTGCAGGCGGTGTGCCAACTTCCAGAACAAAATAAATCATTTAAAAACAATGACTTACATAAGTGAAATTTTCATGAGGTCGTGCAATTTGCAAGCTGTCGCCAATTCGCGCTTGCAAGATGCAAGTTGTCCCATCAATTCGCGCGCATAAAAAAAGGACCTCGAAAGGTCCTTTTCTGAAAGCCGGACTTAAACGCCCGAAGCCTTCGCTGCAGCAACGTCCTTGATGGACAGCTTGATACGGCCGCGGTTATCCACGTCCAGTACCAGCACTTCGACTTCCTGACCTTCTTTCAGGATGTCGGTCACTTTCTCGACGCGGGAATCGCTCAGCATCGAGATGTGCACCAGGCCATCCTTGCCAGGCAGGATGTTGACGAAGGCGCCGAAGTCGACGATGCGCTCAACCTTGCCGACGTAGATCTTGCCGATCTCGGCCTCGGCGGTGATGCCCAGGACGCGCTGGCGAGCAGCCTCGGCAGCTTCCTTGGTTTCGCCGAAGATCTTGATCGAGCCGTCGTCTTCGATATCGATCGAAGCCTTGGTTTCTTCGCAGATGGCACGAATGGTCGCGCCGCCCTTGCCGATGACGTCGCGGATCTTGTCGGTGTCGATCTTCATCGCGATCATGGTCGGTGCGTTGGCCGACAGTTCGCTGCGGGACTGGGCAATGACCTGGTTCATCTGGCCGAGGATGTTCAGGCGCGCTTCCAGGGCCTGGCCCAGGGCGATTTCCATGATCTCTTCGGTGATGCCGTTGATCTTGATGTCCATCTGCAGCGCGGTAACACCTTTGGCGGTACCGGCAACCTTGAAGTCCATGTCGCCCAGGTGGTCTTCGTCACCGAGGATGTCAGTCAGGACCGCGAACTTCTCGCCTTCCTTGACCAGACCCATGGCGATACCGGCAACCGGAGCCTTCATTGGCACACCGGCATCCATCAGGGCCAGGGAAGCACCGCAGACCGAAGCCATGGAGCTGGAGCCGTTGGACTCGGTGATTTCCGATACGACGCGAACGGTGTACGGGAACTCGTCCGACGTCGGCAGCATGGCCTGGACAGCGCGACGGGCCAGACGGCCGTGACCGATTTCGCGACGGCCAGCGCCGCCCATGCGACCACACTCACCTACCGAGAACGGAGGGAAGTTGTAGTGCAGCATGAAGGCGTCTTTCTTCTCGCCTTCCAGGGTGTCCAGCAGCTGCGCATCGCGAGCGGTACCCAGGGTCGCGACGACCAGGGCCTGGGTCTCGCCACGGGTGAACAGGGACGAACCGTGGGTTTTCGGCAGCACGCCCACTTCGATGTTCAGCGGGCGAACGGTCTTGTTGTCGCGACCGTCGATACGCGGCTTGCCGTTCACGATGTTTTCGCGAACGGTGCGGTATTCGATTTCGCCGAAGATTTCTTTGACTTCACCAGCCGATGGCTGGCCTTCTTCGCCGGAGAACTTGGCGATGGCCTGGTCACGCAGTTCACCAAGGCGCGCGTAGCGGTCAGCCTTGACAGTGATGGTGTAGGCCTGGGAAACGGCTTCGCCCAGTTCGGCGCGGATAGCGTTGAGCAGGTCGCTGTTGGCGGCTTCGGCTTTCCAGTCCCAGGTCGGCTTGGCAGCTTCGGCGGCGAATTCCTTGACGGCCTGGATGACAGCCTGGAATTCGTCGTGGGCGAACAGAACGGCGCCCAGCATCTGGTCTTCGGTCAGTTCCTTGGCTTCGGATTCAACCATCAGAACGGCGTCGGAAGTACCGGCAACCACCATGTCCAGGCTGGAAGCAGCCAGTTGCTCGTAAGTCGGGTTCAACAGGTAGCCGGTGCTTTCGTGGAAAGCAACGCGCGCAGCACCGATCGGGCCTTCGAACGGAATGCCGGAAACAGCCAAGGCTGCCGAGGTACCGATCATGGCGGCGATGTCCGGATCGGTCTTCTTGCTGGTGGAGACGACGGTGCAGACAACCTGCACTTCGTTCATGAAGCCTTCAGGGAACAGCGGACGGATCGGACGGTCGATCAGGCGCGAGGTCAGGGTTTCCTTCTCGGAAGGACGGCCTTCACGCTTGAAGAAGCCACCCGGGATCTTGCCGGCAGCGTAAGTTTTTTCCTGGTAGTGCACGGACAGAGGGAAGAAGCCCTTGCTCGGGTCTGCCTGCTTGGCACCTACCACGGTCACCAGTACGGTGACGTCATTGTCGACGGTGACCAGAACGGCACCGGACGCCTGACGGGCGATACGGCCCGTCTCGAGGGTTACGGTCGATTGACCGAACTGGAATTTCTTGATTACCGGGTTCACGGTTTCCTACCTTCTTCAGTTGCTCTTGGGGGGAACTGGTTTCTTGCGAATTCTTGGGCAGAACGGGGAATCGGCCCCATTGACCGTCCAGATAAAACTAGAGGTTGGGAGCCTGCCCTGCCCCTGCGGAAAACCGCAGGGACGCGACAGCCAACCAACCTCATAGATACGCGCGGCGTGCTCATCAGCCGCGGAGCGATAGCCCCCGGCTGAAGACCACAGCACGACGCGCACACCACGGTCGGGCCGCTATTAGCGACGCAGACCCAGACGACCGATCAGGGCGCTGTAACGGGTGGTGTCTTTACCTTTCAGGTAGTCCAGCAGCTTGCGGCGCTGGTTTACCATGCGGATCAGACCACGACGGGAGTGGTGGTCCTTGCCGTTGGCCTTGAAGTGGCCTTGCAGCTTGTTGATGTTGGCGGTCAGCAGAGCAACCTGCACTTCCGGGCTACCGGTATCGCCGGCGGCTTGCTGGTAATCGGCAACGATCTGAGCTTTTTCTTCAACGCTGAGTGCCATCTGGCTATCTCCAAATCAAGGGAAACCAAAGGTTTCCAATAGGCCAGGGACTGCTCCCTGTATTCATAAAATGAGGCGTGACCGCGCCTATTGACAGCCACCCTCTTGACCAACGATGCCAGGCACAGGCCTGGCACTGAAGGTTTCGGTCATTCCGACCGAATCAGTCGACGCGGCGCAATGCGCCCGTCTTCGCTCACTTCACCGATCCCGATGAAGCGGCCATTGTGATCCTGTACGCGGACCATGCCGAATTTCGGCGCGTCCGGCGAACGTACCGGCTGACCATGCAGCCAGTAGAACGAACTGTGCTCGGAAAACTGCAACAGCGGCCAATCCTGCAGACCGCTGTCCGATGGCATCAGGAAGCGATCGAGTGCTTCGTTGCCGCCTTCGGCATGAGCCTGCTCGAGTTCTTCGAGAGTCACCGTCTGGGCCAGCTCGAACGGGCCGGCGTGGGTCCGACGCAACTCGGCGACGTAAGCGCCACATCCCAGGACCTCACCCAGATCCTCGACGAGGGTACGGATGTAGGTGCCCTTGCTGCAACCCACCGACAGGCGAACCCGGGTGCCTTCGCACTCCAGCAGCTCCAAGCGGGTAATAGTAACAGAACGCGGTTCACGCTCCACTACTTCCCCTGCACGAGCCAGCTTGTACAGAGGCTGGCCATCACGCTTGAGCGCCGAGTACATCGGCGGTATCTGACTGATTTCACCACGAAATTGTGGCAGAACCGCTTCGATGTCGGCGCGACCGACGGTCACGTCGCGAGTGCGAAGAATCTCGCCTTCGGCGTCACCGGTACTGCTGGTCTGCCCCAATTGCATGACCGTCTCGTAACCTTTGTCGGAATCGAGCAGGTACTGCGAGAACTTGGTCGCCTCGCCGAAGCACAGCGGCAGCACGCCACTGGCCAGCGGGTCGAGGCTACCGGTGTGTCCGGCTTTCTCGGCATTGAGCAACCAGCGTACTTTCTGCAGCGCGGCGTTGGAGGTGAAGCCAAGCGGCTTGTCGAGCAGGATGATCCCGCTGACGTTACGACGGATACGTTTGACCTGAGCCACCCATTACTCCTTGCTGTCCGGAGCGTCAGCGCTCTGGTGCAGGCTGTCTTCTGCGACGGCACGCTCGATCAGCGCCGAGAGGTGGGCACCGCGGCTGACGCTTTCGTCGTAATGGAAGTGCAACTGCGGCACGCTGCGCAGCTTCATCTCGCGACCGAGCTGCATGCGCAGGAAACCGGCGGCAGCATTGAGCACTTTCAGGCTTTGCTGGATTGCATCGTCACCTTCCTGGCCCATGACGGTGATGAACACCTTGGCATGGCCGACGTCACGACTGACATCCACGGCGGTGATGGTGACCAGGCCGACGCGCGGGTCTTTGACTTCACGGCGGATCAGTTGCGCGAGCTCGCGCTGCATCTGGTCGCCGATGCGTTGGGTACGGCTATATTCTTTTGCCATGTCTTGTTACCTGTAACTAAAGCGGCAAACGCCCGGCCAGGCTTTGAGCCTGACCGGGCGTTGCGTTCAGAGCATCCAGCGGAGCGTTGCAGCTACCGGCCTGGCGCTTCCAAGCTCGCGCATCAGAGCGTACGAGCCACCTGGACTTTCTCGAAGACTTCGATCTTGTCGCCGATCTTGACGTCGTTGTAGCTCTTCACGCCAATACCGCACTCCATGCCGGCACGGACTTCGGAGGCGTCGTCCTTGAAGCGACGCAGCGACTCCAGTTCGCCTTCGAAGATCACCACGTCTTCGCGCAGTACGCGGATCGGGCGGTTACGGTAGACCGTACCTTCCACGACCATGCAGCCGGCGATGGCGCCGAACTTCGGCGAGCGGAATACGTCACGCACTTCGGCGATACCCAGGATGTTCTCGCGAACATCGCTGCCGAGCATACCGGTCAGGGCTTTCTTGACGTCTTCGATGATGTCGTAGATCACGTTGTAGTAACGCATATCCAGACCTTCCTGCTCGACGATCTTGCGCGCGCCGGCATCGGCACGCACGTTGAAGCCGAACAGAACCGCGTTCGAAGCCAGCGCCAGGTTGGCGTCGCTCTCGGTGATACCACCGACACCGCCGGCGACCACACGAACCTGTACTTCGTCGTTGCCCAGGCCACCGAGGGAGCCTTGCAGAGCCTCGAGAGAACCACGAACGTCGGCCTTGAGGACGATGTTGAGGGTCTTCTTCTCTTCCTGGCCCATGCTTTCGAAGATGTTTTCCAGCTTGCCAGCGTGGGCGCGGGCCAGTTTGACCTCGCGGAACTTGCCTTGACGGAACAGGGCAACTTCACGGGCCTTCTTCTCGTCAGCCACAACGCTCAGCTCATCGCCAGCATCCGGAGTGCCGTCCAGGCCGAGGATCTCGACCGGGATAGCCGGGCCGGCTTCCTTCACAGGCTTGCCGTTCTCGTCGAGCATGGCGCGAACGCGACCGTAGTTCGAACCGCAGAGGACCATGTCGCCCTGACGCAGGGTACCGTCCTGAACCAGCACGGTTGCCACCGGACCACGGCCCTTGTCCAGACGCGACTCGACCACGACACCGCGACCAGGAGCAGTCGGCACGGCGGTGAGTTCGAGGATCTCGGCCTGCAGCAGGACAGCTTCGAGCAGTTCGTCTACGCCGGTACCCATCTTCGCCGAAACCTTGACGAATGGAGTGTCGCCACCCCAATCCTCGGAGGTCACGCCGTGGACGGCCAGTTCGTTGCGAATGCGGTCCAGGTCTGCACCCGGCTTGTCGATCTTGTTCACCGCCACGACCAGAGGCACGCCAGCGGCCTGAGCGTGCTGAACGGCTTCAACGGTCTGCGGCATCACGCCGTCGTCCGCTGCAACCACCAGGATCACGATGTCGGTAGCCTTGGCACCACGGGCACGCATTGCGGTAAACGCGGCGTGACCCGGGGTATCGAGGAAGGTCACCATGCCACGCTCGGTTTCCACGTGGTAGGCACCGATATGCTGGGTGATGCCACCGGCCTCGCCAGCGGCGACCTTGGCACGACGGATGTAGTCGAGCAGCGAGGTCTTACCGTGGTCAACGTGACCCATGACGGTAACCACCGGTGCACGGGCAACGCTCTCACCTTCGAACTTCAGCGATTCGGCCAGGGAGTCTTCCAGGGCGGTGTCGCTGATCAGGGTCACCTTGTGGCCCAGCTCTTCGGCGACCAGTTGAGCGGTCTCCTGATCCAGTACCTGGTTGATGGTGACCGGAGTGCCCAGCTTGAACATGAACTTGACGACTTCAGCGGCCTTCACCGACATCTGTTGCGCCAGTTCGGAAACGGTGATGGTTTCGCCGATGGTCACGTCGCGAATGACTGGACCGGTCGGGTTCTGGAAACCATGGGCGTTACGCTTCTTCGGCTTGGCCTTGCCACGACCGCCACGACGGAAGCCATCGCTTTCTTCGTCGGTGGTACGTGGAGCGGCGCGAGGCGTCGGCGCTTTCTCTTTCTCTTTCACCTTGACCGAGACGCGTGGCGCTTCGTTACGACGCTCGCCACCGCGACGGTCTTCGTCACGGACACGATCATTGCGACGGTTTTCGTCTTTCTTGCGGTCGGCTACTGGAGCCGGGGCTGGAGCAGCAGCAGGCTCGACAGCCGCCGGAGCGGCGACCGGCTGAGCGACAGGTGCCGGGGCAGCCACGGCGGCCTGCTCGGTAGCGGCCTGACGACGCGCTTCCTCGTCGGCACGCTGGCGTGCTTCGGCTTCGGATTTTTCGCGTGCTGCATTTTCGGCGGCGCGGCGCTCTTCCAGCTCGCGCTTCTGCTCAGCCTGGATTTCTTCAGGGCTGCGCTGAACGAACACTTTTTTCTTGCGTACTTCTACGCTGATGCTTTTGCTGCCGGCAACACGCAGGGTGCTGGTGGTCTTGCGCTGCAAGGTAATCTTGCGCGGCTCTTCCGCCTTCGCCTTGTGGCTGCTTTTCAAATGGGTCAGCAGAGCCTGCTTCTCACTGTCGCTCACCATCTGACCGGCATCGGTGTGCGGCAGACCTGCCTCACGCATCTGCTGCAGCAGGCGCTCTACCGGTGCAGCGACCTCTTGGGCCAATTCTTTCACCGTGACTTGCGTCATGCACTTCTCTCCTCAGGCCAGCCTGCTTACTCGAACCAATGGGCTCGGGCGGCCATGATCAACTTGCCGGCACGCTCTTCGTCGATGCCGTCGATGTCGAGCAGGTCGTCAATCGACTGCTCGGCCAGGTCTTCGCGGGTAACCACGCCGCGCACCGCCAGTTCCGCCGCCAGATCCTTGTCCATACCCTCAAGCGAGAGCAGGTCTTCGGCCGGATGGGCGTCTGCCAGTTTTTCCTCGGTAGCGATGGCTTTGGTCAACAGACGGTCCTTGGCGCGCGCGCGGAGTTCGTTGACGATCTCCTCGTCGAAGCCATCGATGTTGAGCATTTCTTCCAGCGGTACGTAGGCAATTTCTTCGAGGCTGGTAAAGCCTTCGTCGACCAGCACCTGGGCCAGTTCTTCGTCGACTTCCAGCTCTTCGATGAAGTTGCGCAGGATGTCACCGGTTTCCGCTTGCTGCTTGGCCTGGATGTCCGACTCGGTCATGACGTTCAGGGTCCAGCCAGTCAGTTGACTGGCCAGGCGAACGTTCTGGCCGCCGCGACCGATGGCTTGTGCCAGATTGTCGGCGGCAACGGCGATATCCATCGCGTGGGCATCTTCGTCAACGATGATCGCCGCGACTTCAGCCGGCGACATGGCATTGATGACGAACTGGGCAGGGTTATCGTCCCAGAGCACGATATCCACACGCTCGCCACCCAGCTCTCCGGACACGGCCTGGACTCGCGAACCACGCATGCCGATGCACGCGCCTTGCGGGTCGATACGCTTGTCCTTGGAACGAACGGCGATTTTCGCGCGGGAACCTGGATCGCGAGACGCGGCCATCACTTCGATCAGACCTTCGGCGATCTCCGGCACTTCGATGCGGAACAGCTCGATCAGCATCTGTGGTGCGGTGCGCGACAGAATCAGTTGCGGACCACGGTTCTCGGTGCGGATTTCCTTGAGCAGTGCGCGAACACGCACACCCACGCGGAAAGTCTCGCGGGCGATGATGTCTTCACGGGCCAGCAGCGCTTCGGCGTTGTTGCCCAGATCAACGATGACGTTATCGCGGGTAACTTTCTTGACCGTGCCGGAGATGATCTCACCAACACGCTCGCGGTAGGCGTCGACAACCTGAGCACGCTCGGCTTCGCGCACTTTCTGCACGATGACCTGCTTGGCGGTCTGGGCAGCGATACGACCGAACTCGATGGACTCGATCTTCTCTTCGATGATCTCGCCAGCGACCGCTCCGGGCTTCTTGGCTTGAGCCTGATCGACAGCCAGCTCGATGGCCGGATCGTCCAGGTCTTCGTCTTCGACCACGGTCCAGCGGCGGAAGGTCTCGTAGTTACCGGTGTGGCGGTTGATTTCCACACGCAGGTCAACTTCGTCCTCAAAACGTTTTTTGGTTGCAGTGGCCAGAGCCACTTCCAGCGCTTCAAAAATTACGCCGGCCGGTACGCCCTTTTCATTGGATACCGACTCAACAACCAGCAGTACTTCTTTGCTCATCGTACGCCTCGCCTTTCGCAAGCCATTAGGTCCGCCTTGTTCAGCGGATCCGGCATGTCTCAGTCAAAACTGGGAATAATGTTGGCCTTGTCGATCGAGTCGATCGGCAACAGGAATTCGTGATTGTCCACCTGGACCACGACTTCCTGCTCCTCCACGCCGCGGAGAAGGCCTTGAAAGTTACGACGACCTTCGAAGGGCGTACGCAGCTTGATCTTCACTTGTTCGCCGGCATGCGAGGCAAACTGTTCCAGGGTGAACAGCGGGCGATCCATGCCAGGAGAGGACACTTCAAGCGTGTATTCGGAGCTGATTGGGTCTTCAACGTCCAGGATACCGCTGACCTGGCGACTGACGACTTCGCAATCGTCGACCAGAATCCCGTCCGCTTTATCGATATAGATACGCAGGACCGAATGTTTGCCTTGAGAAATGAACTCGATTCCCCAGCATTGATAGCCGAGCGCCTCGACCACCGGGGCCAACAAGGCCTGCAACTGTTCTAGCTTGCTCGACACCTGAACCCCCTCGTGCATGCTGTGCAAATAAAAAATGGGCAAGCGCCCATCCATGAAATGCGCCATTGAATATCGGCGCTGAGAACTGTTCAGCTAACAAAAAGCCCCTTGAAAAGGGGCTCCGCTGAAACTGGTTGCGGGGGCTGGATTTGAACCAACGACCTTCGGGTTATGAGCCCGACGAGCTACCAGACTGCTCCACCCCGCGACAAAGCTGGGGCGAAAGTATACGACCGAACCCATGAAGGGTCAATCTAACCTCCACCTGCAAGAAAGCCCGCTAAAGCGGGCTCTCATGCTTCAATTGGTACCGAGAAGGGGACTCGAACCCCTACACCCTATGGGCACAACCACCTCAAGGTTGCGTGTCTACCAATTCCACCACCTCGGCAATACTACTTTGAAACCCGTTACTTCTGCTCTGGAGCTTGAGGAACATCGCTGGTGTTAGCCGCTGGTCCTTTTTGTTCCTGGAGCACCGGTACATCATCTGTTGCCGGTTTGCTTTGTTGCACTTCCATCACTGCTGGATCTGGCAACCCTACTTGAGTCAGCTCATGAGCTTTCTCTTTAGCAAAGTATCCTAACCCAAGAGCAGTTAAGAAGAAAGAGGCAGCTAGTATAGCAGTAAACTTACTCAGAAAGGTAGCAGAACCTTGGCTTCCGAACACAGTATTTGAAGCACCTGCGCCGAAAGATGCACCCGCTTCCGCACCTTTACCCTGTTGCAGCAGAACCAGCACTACCAAACCCAGTGCGCCCAACAGATGAAGAACGACGATAACTGTTTCCAGCATTTTTCAGTTTCCCGCGGCGCGACAAATTGCACCGAATTCGTCTGCGTTCAGGGAAGCTCCACCAATGAGCCCCCCATCAATATCCGGCATGCCGAACAGCTCAGCCGCATTGGCCGCCTTCACGCTGCCGCCGTATAGAAGCCGCGTATTACGCGCGACTTCCGAATCCTTTGCCGCCAACTGCTCGCGAATGGCCTTGTGGACATCCTGCGCCTGTTGTGGCGTGGCCGTAAGGCCGGTGCCGATGGCCCATACAGGCTCATAGGCAATGATCGCATTCGAGAAGGCAGAAATACCCAGCTGCCCGATGATGCTATCCAACTGACGCCCAACCACTTCAAGCGTCTGGTTTGCTTCACGCTCTTCGAGGGTCTCGCCGACGCAGAACACTGGCGTCAGACCACAGGACTGAGCCGCAGCAAACTTTTGAATCAGGGTAGCGTCTTGCTCCCCCAGAATCTGACGCCGCTCCGAGTGCCCGATCAACACCAGCTTGCAACCGGCATCAACCAACTGACTCGCTGCCACCTCTCCCGTCAAAGCCCCTTGCTGAGGCTCCACAGCGGAGTTCTGAGCACCTACCGCAATCGACTTGCCTTCAAGGCCATCAATCACCTGATTGATGAACAGACTGGGTGGAAACACCGCGACATCAACACCGCTCGGCAGCACCTGATCGCTCAGGCCCTTGATCAGCTCAGCGACGCTGGCGCGGGTACCGTGCATTTTCCAGTTACCAGCTACCATAGGGCGACGCATGCTGTACCTCGTCGGTCAAAGTGGGCGCAGATGTTACCCAACCCAATCAGCTCTGGCAAGCGTAAATCAGACGCAAACTTCACTTACCAGTTTTGCCAGTGCTTCGGCATGGCTGCGCACCAGGTTTTCGTCGTCGCCTTCGACCATTACACGCACCAGAGGCTCTGTTCCGGACTTGCGCAACAGCACACGACCTCGACCCGCCATCTCCTCGGTGACGCGCTCGCAGGCCTCCTTGACCGCAGGATGCTCCAGCGGGTCGACCTGACTGGCGCCGAAACGAACATTGATCAGCACCTGCGGGCATTTGCGAACAGCCTGACGAGCCTGGGCGAGAGTCTCTCCGCGACGCTTGAGCGCCATCAGCACCTGCAACGCTGCGATGATCGCGTCGCCGGTGGTGGTATGACTGCAGCAGACCACATGACCCGAGTTCTCGCCACCGATGATCCAGTCGCGCTCCAAAAGCTCGGCCATGACGTAGCGGTCCCCGACCTTCGCCCTCACGAACGGAATCGAAAGGTCCTGCAGCGCCAGCTCCAGTCCGAGGTTGCTCATGAGCGTACCGACCACCCCGCCCTGCAGCTTGCCACGCTCGTGAAGGTCACGCGCAATGATGAACAGCAGCTCGTCTCCATCGACTATGGCGCCGGTATGGTCCACCATCAGGACCCGGTCGCCGTCGCCGTCGAATGCAATCCCGAGATCCGCATGCCCCACCAGAACGGCGGCCTGCAAAGACTCGATATGCGTGGAACCGCAGTTTTCGTTGATGTTCAGGCCATCCGGCTGGTTCGCCAGAACCGTCACCTCGGCACCCAGCTCGCGGAACACGCTTGGCGCCACCTTGTAGGTCGCGCCATGAGCGCAATCGATCGCCAGCTTGAGACCGGAAAAATCGGTGCTGCTTGGCACGCTGCTCTTGCAGAACTCGATGTAGCGCCCCGCCGCATCGTTGATCCGGGAGACCTTGCCCAACTTGCTCGACTCGACCACCGTCATTGGCTGATCGAGCAACTCCTCGATCATCAGTTCGACTTCGTCTGGCAGCTTGGTGCCCTGGCCGGAGAAAAACTTGATGCCGTTGTCATCGTGCGGGTTGTGCGAAGCACTGATGACGATTCCCGCCTCCGCGTGGAAGGTACGGGTCAGATAGGCGATGGCAGGGGTCGGCATCGGCCCCAGCAGCATCACGTCGGCTCCCGCCGCCGACAGGCCAGCCTCCAGGGCGGACTCGAACATGTAGCCGGAAATACGGGTGTCCTTGCCAACCAATACCCGGCACGCGCCCTGCTTGCGGAAAGCCATACCCGCCGCCCAGCCAAGCTTGAGCATGAAATCCGGCGTGATCGGGTATTCACCGACACGGCCACGGATGCCGTCGGTGCCAAAATATTTTCTACTCATAAATGCTCCATCACTCTTATTCGGCGGCTTGTACCGCAGCGATCATCCGAACGACATCCACTGTTTCGGCAACATCGTGGACACGAAGGATGCTCGCGCCTTTTGTCATCGCCAGTGCAGCCAGTGCAAGGCTGCCCGACAGGCGCTCACCCACGGCTCGATTGAGCGTCAGGCCAATCATGCTTTTGCGCGAGACGCCGACCAACAGCGGGCGCCCCAGGCGATACAAGCGCTCCATGTGCTTGAACAGGGTGAGGTTGTGCTCGAGCGTCTTGGCGAAGCCGAAACCCGGATCGAGAATGATCCGGTCACTCTCGATGCCAGCCACCGCACAGGCCGCCATGCGCTCTTCAAGATAGCTCGCAACCTCCGCCGTCACATCATCGTAATGAGGGTCGTCCTGCATGTTGCCCGGCTCGCCACGCATGTGCATCAGGCACACCGGCAAACCGGTTGCTGCAGCCGCTTCCAGTGCACCGTCACGGCTCAGCGAGCGAACATCGTTGATCAGCCCGGCCCCGAGGCGGGCGGACTCGCGAATGACCGCAGGCGTAGACGTATCCACGGAAATGACGACGTCCAGCTCACGGTTCAGCGCTTCGACCACAGGAGCAACCCGCTCCAGCTCTTCGAGAGGCGTGATGGCACGGGCACCCGGCCGCGTGGACTCGCCGCCCACATCGATCAGGGTAGCGCCCGCCGCAACCATCTCCGCGGCATGGCGCAGGGCCGCATCGCGCTGAGTGAAGCGACCGCCATCGGAGAACGAGTCCGGGGTGATATTGAGAATACCCATGACATGGGTACGCGAAAGGTCAAGAACCCGGTTGCCGCAAGGCAACCGGGTCAGGTACTGCTGTGAGGTCATGTCAGCCCTTAGTGTTGCGCAGCTGGCCCGCCAATGGGCGATTCCGGGCGGTCACCCTGAGAAGCAGTCGTTCCCGACGTCCCCGAGTCACCATCCCAATCCCGCGGCTCACGGGGCGGGCGACCAGCCATGATGTCGTCGATCTGCTCGGCATCAATGGTCTCATACTTCATCAGCGCATCGGCCATCGCATCGAGCTTGTCGCGGTTGTCCGTCAGGATCTGCTTCGCCGTGGCGTAGCACTGGTCAATGATGCTGCGCACTTCAGAGTCGATCAGCTTGGCGGTTTCGCCGGAAACACTGGCATGCTGCGAGCTGGAGCCACGCCCCAGGAACACTTCGCCTTCTTCCTCGGCATACATCAACGGACCGAGCTTTTCCGACAACCCCCACTTGGTCACCATGTTGCGGGCGATCTGGCTTGCTCGCATGATGTCGTTGGAGGCACCCGTGGTCACGCCATCGAAGCCCAAGGTCATTTCCTCGGCGATACGACCGCCGTACAGAGAGCAGATCTGACTGATCAGCGCACGCTTGGACAGACTGTAGCGGTCCTCTTCCGGCAGGAACATGGTAACGCCCAGTGCCCGACCGCGAGGAATGATCGACACTTTGTAGACCGGATCATGCTCGGGAACGATACGCCCCACGATCGCATGGCCAGCTTCGTGATAGGCCGTGTTCTGCTTTTCTTTCTCGGACATGACCATGGTCTTGCGCTCGGCGCCCATCATGATCTTGTCTTTGGCCAGTTCGAATTCCTTCATCTCCACGACACGCTTGCCGCCGCGCGCCGCGAAGAGAGAGGCCTCGTTGACCAGGTTGGCCAGGTCTGCACCGGAGAAGCCGGGAGTACCGCGGGCAATGACCGCCGGGTTGACGTTCTCGCCAATCGGCACCTTGCGCATATGGACCTTGAGGATCTGCTCGCGACCACGGATGTCCGGCAGACCAACGACAACCTGACGGTCGAAGCGGCCAGGGCGGAGCAACGCAGGGTCGAGCACGTCAGGACGGTTGGTAGCGGCGATGACGATGATGCCATCGTTCATTTCGAAACCGTCCATCTCTACCAGCAACTGGTTGAGGGTCTGCTCACGTTCGTCGTGGCCACCGCCCATGCCAGCGCCACGATGGCGACCCACGGCATCGATCTCGTCGATGAAGATGATGCACGGAGCATGCTTCTTGGCTTGCTCGAACATGTCACGCACACGGCTTGCGCCGACACCCACGAACATCTCGACAAAGTCGGAGCCGGAAATGGTGAAGAACGGAACCTTGGCTTCCCCGGCGATGGCCTTGGCCAGCAGGGTCTTACCGGTACCTGGAGGGCCGACCATCAGCACACCGCGAGGAATGCGGCCACCCAGACGCTGGAACTTGCCCGGATCGCGAAGGAATTCGACCAGCTCGCCGACCTCCTCCTTCGCTTCATCGCACCCGGCCACATCGGCCAGCGTGGTCTTGACCTGATCTTCGGACAACAGCCGCGCCTTGCTCTTGCCAAAGCTCATCGGGCCGCCCTTGCCGCCGGCGCCGCCCTGCATCTGGCGCATGAAGAACATGAACACGGCGATGATGACCAGGATCGGGAAGCTGGCGACCAGCAACTGGGTCCAGATGCTTTGCTGCTCGGGCTGCTTGCCTTCGACCACGACATGGTTGTCCACCAGGTCGCCGATCAGGCCGTTATCCTGGATTGCAGGACGGATAGTCTTGAAGGTGTCGCCATCGGTGCGTTTACCGGTGATGACATAGCCGTCGACCGCGACGCGCTCGACCTTGCCATCCTTGACTTGCTGGATGAAGTCCGAATAGTTGAGGGTCTGCGGCTCATTCGGGCTGGAGAAGTTGTTCATCACCGTCACCAGGACAGCCGCGATGATCAACCACAGGATCAAATTCTTTGCCATATCGTTCAATTAGCTACCCTCTGAAGCAGGCTTGGGCGCAACCGTGCCTCGCATGATAATCACCGGCTTAACTTACTACATTACCTACAACGGCTGCTGGCACCGTCTGTAACCCTTTGTGAACTTAGACTACACGATGTTCAGCAAAATCAGGCAGGGGCCCCGATTGGAAAAAACTATCGGCACCCCGAAAGCAGCCGGCCTGAGGCCTTATTCGCCGCGGTATCCCCTTGCCAGAAGGTATTGCTCGCGGGAGCGATCCCGCGACGACGAAGGCTTGCGCATCTGAACCTTGTCGAATTTCTGACGAACGTCTTTCAGGTAGGTATCGAAGCCCTCACCCTGGAAGATCTTGATCAGAAAATCCCCGCCCGGACGAAGTACCCGGCTTGCCAGGTCCAACGCCAACTCGCAGAGAAACATCGCCCTTGGCATATCCACGGCAGGCGTACCACTCATGTTGGGGGCCATATCCGAAATCACAAGGTCTACCTGCGAATTCCCTACCGCTTCGAGAATCTGCGCCAGGACTGCGTCCTGGGTGAAGTCCCCCTGGATGAAGGTGACGTCGGGGATGCTGTCCATCTCCAGGATGTCCGACGCGATCAGGCGCCCCTGGCCACCAATCAGGCGACTGGTCACCTGCGACCAGCCACCCGGCGCGGCCCCGAGGTCGATCACGCTCATGCCAGGACGGATCAAGCGGTCCTTTTCCTGGATTTCCAGCAGTTTGTAACTCGCACGCGAGCGATAGCCATCCTTCTGCGCCTGTTTGACGAAAGGATCGTTGAAATGCTCTCTCAGCCAGTTATGGCTGCTCTTGGAACGCTGCGCCACTGGGCACCTCGATGATTAAGCGTCGTGATTAACTGGGCGGAGCCACGGGCCCTCGGGTAAAATGGCCGCCATTTTTACAGAATCCAGACGAAGGGTCAGATTATGCCGCTCAATAACGAGCAGAAGAAACAGTACAAATCCATTGGTCACGACCTGAAGCCGGTCCTGATCGTGGCAGGCAATGGTTTGACCGAAGGTGTGCTCGCGGAGCTGGAACGTGCCTTGGCTGATCATGAACTGATCAAGGTGCAGGTCAAGCTCGAAGACCGGGAAGAACGCCGCGCTGTCATGGACGAACTGGCCAAGGTCGGTCGCGCCGAACAGGTGCAGATCATTGGCAAGATGGTCCTGCTGTACCGCCGCAATCCGCAGCCGAACAAGCAATTGTCCAATATCCACCGTTACAAGTAACGGCAAGTCCGGTCAGCGGCGCGACCTGCGCGCCCTGACCGGGACCGGCTGGGCCACCAGCACGATGCCACTGATGCCAAGCACCACGAAGCAGAAGACCTGCCAGCGCTCGCCCACGGATACACCATACCGCAAGGTGTAATAACCGACACAGGCGGCCAGGCCGATCAACAGCAACTGCCCGCTGAACACCCGCCACCAGGCGGACACTCCACGAACCCTCGCCAGCACCGTCAATTGGGTCAACAGCCCCAACGCAGCCACGCCGATGAGCCATCGGTCGATTTGCGTGGAAATGTCCTGCACGAGCAAAGGTGCAAGCCCACTGACCTTCAAGGCCGGGACCAGCCCTACATGAAACACCCAAAGGCCACCGACCCAGAAAACCTGGGCCAGTTGCCATAGGACACGCTCGATGGACGGCGAGCGAAAGCCGGCGTCAGATGTGCTTGACTTCGACAATCTCGTACTCGACCGTTCCGCTCGGCGTCTTGACCACCACCACATCACCTTCTTCCTTGCCGATGATGGCCCGGGCAATCGGCGCACCCGCCGACAGCTTGCCCTTCTTGATGTCAGCCTCGTCTTCACCAACGATCTGGTAGCTCACCTGATCGCCGGTTTCGGTGTTCTCGAGGTCAACGGTAGTCCCGAAGATCACCTTGCCGGTGTGAGGAATGGTCGTGACATCGATCACCACCGAGTTCTGCAGGCGACCTTCGATATCGCGGATCCGCGCCTCGACCATGCCCTGCTCTTCACGGGCAGCATGGTATTCGGCGTTCTCCTTGAGGTCGCCCAGTTCACGGGCCTCACCAATAGCCTGACTCAGGCGCGGACGCTCGGTCTTGCTCAGAAACAGCAGCTCGTCTTCCAGGGCGCGAGCGCCCTGGACGGTCATGGGGTACTTGGTCATGCTCATGCTTTGAGTCCTGCATGCAGATCCTGCAAGCGGCGAACGGTCTTTTCAGGACCGAACTTCAGCGCTTCGCAGATAGCTTCACCGGCCGCAATGGTGGTGGTGCAGTAGATCTTGTGCTGCAACGCATTGCGGCGAATCGAGTAGGAGTCGGCGATCGACTGACGACCTTCGGTGGTGTTGATGATCAACGACACTTCGTCGTTCTTGATCATGTCGACCACATGCGGACGGCCCTCGGTCACCTTGTTCACGCGACGCACTTTCAGACCGGCTGCTTCGATGATCTTCGCAGTACCGGCAGTCGCTACGACTTCAAAGCCCAGGGCGATCAGGTCGCGAGCAACACCGGCCACTTGCGGCTTGTCGTCGTCACGCACGCTGATAAACGCGGTACCGCCGGTCGGCAGCACTTCGCTTGCGCCCATCTGAGCCTTGGCGAAGGCTTCGCCGAAGCTGTCGCCGACGCCCATGACTTCGCCCGTGGACTTCATCTCAGGGCCGAGGATCGGGTCGACACCCGGGAACTTGGCGAACGGGAATACCGCTTCCTTGACGCTGTAGAAGTTCGGAATGATTTCCTTGGTGAAGCCCAGCTCTTTCAGCGTTTTGCCCGCCATGACGCGCGCGGCGATCATCGCCAGCGAAGTGCCGATGCACTTGGACACGAACGGCACGGTACGAGAAGCACGCGGGTTGACCTCGATCACGTAGATCTTGTCGCCCTGCAGGGCCAGCTGCACGTTCATCAGGCCGACGACACCCAGTTCCAGGGCCATCTTCTTCACTTGCTCGCGCACTTCATCCTGCACATGCGCCGGCAGCGAGTAAGGCGGCAGCGAGCACGCGGAGTCACCGGAGTGAACGCCTGCCTGCTCGATGTGCTGCATGATCGCGCCGATCACCACGTCGGTGCCGTCGCAGACCGCATCCACGTCCATCTCGATGGCGCAGTTGAGGAAGTGGTCGAGCAGGACCGGGCTGTCGTTGGAGACCTGTACGGCTTCGCGCAGATAACGCTTCAGCTCGTCCAGTTCGTAGACGATTTCCATGGCGCGACCGCCCAGTACGTAGGACGGACGGACAACCAGCGGATAGCCGATGTCGCCTGCGGCACGGATGGCCTCGTCTTCGCTGCGCACGGTAGCGTTTGGCGGCTGCAGCAGATTCAGGCGCTGGACCATCTGCTGGAAGCGCTCGCGGTCTTCGGCACGGTCGATGGCGTCAGGGCTGGTACCGATGATCGGTACGCCGGCCTCTTCCAGGGCACGAGCCAGCTTCAGCGGGGTCTGGCCACCATAGTGGACGATCACGCCCTTCGGCTTCTCGACGCGAACCACTTCCAGCACGTCTTCCAGCGTCAGCGGCTCGAAGTACAGACGGTCGGAGGTGTCGTAGTCGGTGGAGACGGTTTCCGGGTTGCAGTTGACCATGATGGTCTCATAACCGTCTTCGCGCAGGGCAAGAGCGGCATGAACGCAGCAGTAGTCGAACTCGATACCCTGGCCGATACGGTTCGGACCGCCGCCCAGGATCATGATCTTGTCGCGGGTCGACGGGTTGGCCTCGCACTCTTCCTCGTAGGTCGAGTACAGGTAGGCGGTATCGGTGGCGAACTCGGCGGCGCAGGTGTCGACGCGCTTGTAGACCGGGAACACTTCCAGCTTGTGGCGGTGGCGACGCAGGTTCTTGTCGGTGATACCCAGCAGCTTGGCCAGACGCTGGTCGGAGAAGCCCTTGCGCTTCAGGTTCAGCATCAGTTGCTTGTCGATGGCAGCCAGGCCCAGGGTCTTGACCTTCTCTTCTTCCTTGATCAGGTCTTCGATCTGGATCAGGAACCAGTGGTCGATGCTGGTCAGGGCGAAGATTTCGTCGCGGGTCATGCCGGCACGGAAGGCGTCAGCCACGTACCAGATACGCTCGGCGCCCGGCACAGTCAGTTCGCGCTTGAGGATGCTCGGGGTTTCCGGGTTGGTCAGGTCGACTTTCGGGTCGAGACCGCAAACACCGACTTCCAGGCCGCGCAGGGCTTTCTGCATGGACTCCTGGAAGGTACGGCCGATGGCCATGACTTCACCCACGGACTTCATCTGGGTGGTCAGGCGGGCGTCGGCTTTCGGGAATTTCTCGAAGGCGAAGCGTGGCAGCTTGGTGACGACGTAGTCGATCGACGGCTCGAAGGACGCCGGAGTGCGGCCACCGGTGATGTCGTTCTGCAGTTCGTCGAGGGTGTAGCCGACCGCCAGCTTGGCCGCGATCTTGGCGATCGGGAAGCCGGTGGCTTTCGACGCCAGTGCCGAGGAACGGGAAACCCGCGGGTTCATTTCGATCACGACCATGCGGCCGGTGTTCGGGCAGATACCGAACTGAACGTTGGAACCGCCGGTCTCGACACCGATTTCACGCAGCACCGCCAGCGAGGCGTTGCGCATGATCTGGTATTCCTTGTCGGTCAGGGTCTGGGCCGGAGCGACGGTGATGGAGTCGCCGGTGTGGACACCCATCGGGTCGAAGTTCTCGATGGAGCAGACGATGATGCAGTTGTCCTTTTTGTCGCGGACCACCTCCATCTCGTACTCTTTCCAGCCGATCAGGGATTCGTCGATCAGCAGTTCCTTGGTTGGCGACAGGTCCAGACCACGGGCGCAGATTTCTTCGAACTCTTCACGGTTGTAGGCGATACCGCCACCGGTGCCGCCCATGGTGAAGGACGGACGGATGATGCACGGGAAGCCCAGCTTCTCGAGGACCGCATTGGCCTCTTCCATGCTGTGGGCGATACCGGAGCGCGGGCACTCCAGGCCAATGGCTTTCATCGCCTTGTCGAAACGCGAGCGGTCTTCGGCCTTGTCGATGGTGTCGGCGTTGGCACCGATCATTTCCACGCCGAATTTTTCCAGGACGCCTTCGCGCTCCAGGTCCAGGGCGCAGTTCAGCGCAGTCTGGCCACCCATGGTCGGCAGCAGTGCGTCCGGACGCTCTTTCTCGATGATCTTTGCCACCGACTGCCACTTGATCGGCTCGATGTAGGTAGCGTCGGCCATGGCCGGGTCGGTCATGATGGTGGCCGGGTTGGAGTTCACCAGGATGACGCGGAAACCTTCCTCGCGCAGGGCTTTGCAGGCCTGGGCGCCGGAGTAGTCGAATTCGCAGGCCTGGCCGATCACGATCGGGCCAGCGCCGAGAATCAGGATGCTTTTAATGTCTGTACGTTTTGGCATGGTTGTCACTCAAATCCGCAGGTCAGTCGGCAAGCCGTCTTGAACAATCTTGGTCAGGCGCGCCTGAGTCCGGCTAGCGCCGGCTCAGGGCCTTCTCGCAGGGATGCTTAGCGGCGCTTGGCCATGGCATCGATGAAGCGATCGAACAGTGGCGCGACGTCAGTCGGGCCAGGGCTCGCTTCAGGGTGGCCCTGGAAGCTGAACGCGCTCTTGTCGGTACGCTCGATGCCCTGCAGGGTACCGTCGAACAGCGACTTGTGGATGGCGCGAACGTTGCCCGGCAGCGTGGCCTCGTCGACCGCGAAACCGTGGTTCTGGCTGGTGATCATCACGACGCCGGTGTCCAGGTCCTGGACCGGGTGGTTTGCGCCATGGTGACCATGACCCATCTTGACGGTCTTGGCACCGGAAGCCAGGGCCAGCAGTTGGTGACCCAGGCAGATACCGAAGACCGGGATCTCGGTTTCGAGGATGTCCTTGATGGCCTGGATAGCGTAGTCGCAAGGCTCCGGATCGCCAGGGCCGTTGGACAGGAACACACCATCAGGATTCAGCGCAAGGACTTCGCTGGCCGGAGTCTGTGCAGGCACGACGGTCAGACGGCAGCCGCGGGCAACCAGCATACGCAGGATGTTCAGCTTGACGCCGTAGTCGTAGGCAACGACGTGGTACGGCAGATCCGCGGCTTCAATGGTCGGGTGGCTGTCAGTCTTCAGCTCCCAGACACTGGAGCGCCATTCGTAGGCAGTCTTGGTGCTGACTACCTTCGCCAGATCCATGCCTTTCAGGCCCGGGAAGCCGCGGGCTGCGGCGATGGCGGCTTCTTCACTGATGTTGTCGCCGGCGAGGATGCAACCGTTCTGCGCACCTTTCTCACGCAGGATGCGGGTCAGGCGGCGGGTATCGATACCTGCGATCGCCACGACATTGTTGGCCTTGAGGTAGTCGCTCAGGGACAGGGTATTGCGCCAGTTGCTGGCGATCAGCGGCAAGTCGCGAATGACCAGGCCAGCCGACCATACACGGTCGGACTCGGCGTCTTCCGGCGTAGTGCCGGTGTTGCCGATGTGTGGATAAGTCAGGGTAACGATCTGTTGCGAGTACGAAGGGTCAGTCAGGATTTCCTGATAGCCGGTCATTGCGGTGTTGAACACCACCTCACCAACGGTTTGACCGTCGGCTCCAATGGCTTCACCGCGAAAAATGCTGCCATCGGCAAGGGCGAGTATGGCTGGCTTAGTCAAGAAGACCTCCCGTAAATCAAGCCTGAAGGGGCGATCGCAGGTTGCAAAAAAGCGGAATGACGTATAGACACGTCACCCCGCTTTCTTCGTCGAATTATCTGCGCGCTTTTAGTGGACACACTAAAGCTGTAGCTTACAGAAAACTGCTTTTTTGGTCTACCACTGATGTGTCTGAAAGACGCAGGAATGCGACAGAGCGCATGGGAGAAGACTGCAAGGGCGGGCTGACCTTGACGGCCAACCCGCCCTCGAGTGAAGCAGAGGGCGAATCAGTGCAGGTCGAGTACGTCCTGCATGTCGTACAAGCCAGGCTCGCGACCATCGAGCCACAGGGCCGCACGTACGGCGCCCTTGGCGAAGGTCATGCGGCTCGACGCCTTGTGGGTGATCTCGACCCGCTCGCCTTCCGCAGCGAACAGCACGGTGTGATCACCCACCACATCACCAGCACGCACAGTCGCAAAGCCGATGGTCTGACGATCACGAGCACCGGTCTGGCCCTCGCGACCATAGACCGCCACCTCCTTGAGATCGCGACCCAACGCCTGAGCCACCACCTCACCCATGCGCAGCGCGGTACCGGACGGGGCATCGACCTTGTGACGATGGTGCGCTTCGAGAATCTCGATATCGACGTCATCACCCAGCACACGAGCAGCGGTATCGAGCAACTTCAGACACAGGTTCACGCCAACACTGAAGTTGGCCGCGAAGACAATCGGAATTTCCTTGCCCGCCTCGACCAGCAACTGTTTCTCCTCAGCGGAGAATCCCGTGGTGCCGATGACCATGGCCTTGCCCGCCTTGCGACAGAACGCCAGGTTCTTGAGAGTCACCGACGGGTGCGTGAAGTCGATCAGCACGTCGAATTCATCCGCTACCCGCTCCAGATCACCCGAGATCGGTACGCCGATCCGACCCAGCGCAGCCAGCTCACCCGCATCGGCACCCACCAGCGTGCTGTCGGGACGATCCACTGCCGCCGTCAGACCTGCGTCCTGGGCTTGCTGGATCGCTTCCACCAGTGTCTTGCCCATGCGCCCTGCCGCGCCCATTACCGCTATACGTCGCATGCGTTATTCCTTTTTACAAATCACCGAAGAAGCGCTTTACACCCTCGAACCAGCCGCTGGCCTTGGGAGAATGGGAACTGTCGCCTTCCAGTGAAGCCCGCAGCTCCTCGAGAAGCTCGCGCTGGCGACGACTCAGGTTGACCGGCGTCTCCACAGCCACGCGACACATCAGGTCGCCCGCACCACCGCCACGCACTGGAGCCACGCCCTTGCCACGCAGACGGAACTGCTTGCCGGTCTGGGTTCCTTCCGGAATCTTCAGCTTGACGCGACCATCCAGGGTCGGCACTTCCAGCTCGCCACCCAGCGCCGCATCGGTGTAGCTGATCGGCACTTCGCAGTACAGATGCTTGCCATCACGCTGGAAGATCGCGTGCTCGTGCACATTGATCACGACATAGAGGTCGCCGGTCGGACCACCCTGCGTACCCGCCTCGCCTTCGCCGGAGAGACGAATACGGTCGCCCGTATCGACGCCAGCCGGCACCTTGACCGACAGGGTCTTGTACTCTTCGATCCGACCTTCGCCATGACAGGAGTCGCACGGATCGGTAATGATCTTGCCCTGCCCCTGGCAACGCGGGCAGGTCTGCTGCACCGAGAAGAAACCTTGCTGCATGCGGACCTGGCCGATACCGCCACAGGTTGGGCAAGTCGCAGGCGAAGAACCTTTCTTCGCGCCGGAGCCGTCGCAAGGCTTGCAGTTGACCAGTGTCGGCACGCGGATATTGACCGTCGTACCGCGCACTGCCTCTTCCAGGTTCAGCTCCAGGGTGTAACGCAGGTCGCTGCCGCGCTGGGCGCCGCCGCGGGAACCACCACGACCACCGCCGAAGAAATCGCTGAATACATCACCGAAGATATCGGAGAAGTTGGCGCCGCCGAAGCCGGCACCGCCGCCACCCATGCTCGGGTCGACACCGGCATGACCGTACTGGTCGTACGCCGCGCGCTTGCTGGCATCGGAAAGGACTTCGTAAGCCTCGTTGGCTTCCTTGAATTTCTCTTCCGACTCTTTGTCGTCGGGATTACGGTCCGGGTGATGCTTCATCGCCAGGCGGCGATAGGCCTTCTTCAGATCGGCCTCGCTCGCGCCTCGCTCGACTCCCAGAACCTCGTAATAGTCACGCTTTGCCATGGTTCTTTGCACTCTTGAGGACGTTCGGCAAACCTCTGCGCTTCAGCGCTGTGCCGTCAGCACCGGTAGCTGGACCGATGCCGTAAAAATTCGGGTATTCCAGACACGCCAACGCGGGAGCAAGCCCCCGCGCGGCGACATCCTACCAGTCAACATCAAACATCAGTCAACCGGCCGACAACGAGCAGCAATTACTTGTTGTCTTTGACTTCTTCGAACTCGGCGTCGACGACGTCGTCGTGCTTGGCATCGTCAGCCTGCTGGGCCTGGGTACCTGCTTCCGGCTTCTCGGCCTGCTCGGCGTACATCTTCTGGGCAACCGGAGCGGAGACTTTCGACAGCTCTTCGATCTTCGCTTCGATAGCAGCCTTGTCGTCGCCTTTCACAGCAGCTTCCAGGGCAGCAACCGCGGTCTCGATGGCCGCTTTCTCGTCAGCGGTCACTTTGTCACCCGCGTCGGCAACCATCTTGCGAGTCGAGTGGACCAGCGCATCACCCTGGTTACGGGCGGCGGCCAGCTCTTCGAACTTGCGGTCTTCCTCGGCGTTGACTTCAGCGTCGCGGACCATCTGCTGGATTTCTTCCTCGGACAGACCGGAGTTGGCCTTGATCACGATGGACTGCTGCTTGCCGGTCGCCTTGTCTTTCGCACCGACGTGCAGGATGCCGTTGGCGTCGATATCGAAGGTCACTTCGATTTGTGGAACACCACGCGGAGCCGGCGGAATCTCGGCCAGGTCGAACTTGCCCAGGGACTTGTTCTGCGCGGCCTGCTTACGCTCACCTTGCAGCACGTGAATGGTCACGGCGCTCTGGTTGTCGTCGGCAGTCGAGAACACCTGCGACTTCTTGGTCGGGATGGTGGTGTTCTTCTCGATCAGCGCGGTCATCACGCCACCCATGGTTTCGATACCCAGGGTCAGCGGGCTGACGTCCAGCAGCAGAACGTCCTTCACGTCACCGGCCAGAACGGCGCCCTGGATGGCAGCACCCATGGCAACGGCTTCGTCAGGGTTGACGTCCTTGCGCGCTTCCTTGCCGAAGAAGTCGGCAACGGTTTTCTGAACCAGCGGCATACGGGTCTGACCACCGACCAGGATCACGTCGTCGATCTTGCTGACGTCGATACCGGCGTCTTTCATTGCGATGCGGCAAGGCTCGATGGTGCGCTGAACCAGGTCTTCCACCAGCGATTCCAGCTTGGCGCGGGAGATCTTGACGTTCAGGTGCTTCGGACCGGTTGCATCTGCAGTGATGTACGGCAGGTTGACGTCGGTCTGCTGGCTCGAGGACAGCTCGATCTTGGCTTTTTCGGCAGCTTCTTTCAGGCGCTGCATCGCCAGCGGATCACCTTTGAGGTTCATGCCGCTTTCTTTCTTGAATTCGTCGACGAGGTAGTCGATCAGGCGGATGTCGAAGTCCTCACCACCGAGGAAAGTGTCACCGTTGGTTGCCAGTACTTCGAACTGGTGCTCGCCGTCGACTTCGGCGATCTCGATCACCGACACGTCGAAGGTACCGCCACCCAGGTCATAAACGATGACGGTGTGGTCACCCTTGGCCTTGTCCATACCGTAGGCCAGAGCGGCCGCGGTTGGTTCGTTGATGATCCGCTTGACGTCCAGACCGGCGATACGACCGGCGTCCTTGGTAGCCTGACGCTGGCTGTCGTTGAAGTACGCAGGAACGGTGATGACCGCTTCGGTCACTGCTTCGCCGAGGTAGTCTTCGGCGGTTTTCTTCATCTTCTTCAGGACTTCGGCGCTGATTTGCGGCGGAGCCATCTTCTGACCGTTGACTTCGACCCAGGCGTCGTTGTTGTCAGCCTTGACGATCTTGTACGGAACCATCTGGATGTCTTTCTGCACGACGTCTTCTTCGAAGCGACGGCCGATCAGACGTTTTACCGCATACAGGGTGTTGTGCGGGTTGGTTACAGCCTGGCGCTTGGCCGACTGACCGACCAGGATCTCGCCATCGTTGGCGTAAGCGATGATCGACGGCGTGGTGCGAGCGCCTTCGGCGTTCTCGATCACCTTGACGTTGCCGTTTTCCAGAATGGAGACGCAGGAGTTGGTGGTCCCCAGGTCGATACCGATGATTTTGCCCATGTTAACTCTCCCGAAACTTTGGATTTGGTTGCCGCAGCGGTGTTGGCCAACTGCGGTAGCACTTAAACGCTTGACACCTAGATGGGGGTCGCCCGGCTAATTTCAAGCCTTCTCGTCGATAGAAGGCGAAACCGGGGCCGGAGCCTTGCTGACCACGACCATCGCCGGACGCAACAGGCGACCGTTGAGCTGGTAACCCTTCTGGAACACCTTGAGCACGCTGTTCGGCTCGACCTCGGCGCTTTCCTGCATGGCCATGGCCTGGTGATGCTCGGCGTTGAACGGTTCGCCGTGCGGGTCGATGGCTTCGAGGTTGAAGCGCTTGAGGGTGTCCTGGAACATCTTCAGGGTCAGCTCGATGCCTTCACGCATCGGGCGGATGTTCTCGTCATCCGGGCTGGACAGTTCCAGGCCGCGCTCCAGGCTGTCGATGACCGGCAGCAGGTCGCCGGCAAATTTCTCCAGCGCGAACTTGTGCGCCTTCTCCACATCCTGCTCGGCGCGGCGGCGGACGTTCTGCAGATCGGCCGCGGTACGCAGCGCCTGATCCTGGGCAGCTGCTACCTGCTCCTCGAGCACCTGTACACGGGAAGCAAGATCCTCAGCGCCCGCCTCGGCGGACTTGTCCGCGTTCAGATTCTGTTCGTCCAGCTTCTGTTCATCAGCCATGAAATCTCTCCTCTTGTTTCGTCAGCGAGCTCGACTCGCGCATCTGCCGGCCTATATGGGGTCGCAAAAAGCAGCTTCAAGGGTGATTGGACATCAATCTGTCGCGAACAGAACTGTCCGCGATCAAAAGCCGGCCACAGCAAGCGAATCGAACTAAAGGCAAGCATTGTCAGAGAATTTGAAAACACTGTATAAATAACCAGACCTTAGCCTTGGGAGCCGCCCGCATGCTGGTGCACCTGTCCATCCACAACTACGCCATCGTCGAACACCTCGATCTGGAACTCGCCCGCGGCATGAGCGTGATCACGGGCGAAACCGGTGCCGGCAAATCGATCATGCTCGACGCGCTCGGCCTGACTCTGGGCGACCGGGCCGACAGCGGTGTGGTGCGCCCCGGCGCAGACAAGGCAGACATCCTCGCCACGTTCGATCTGGTCGATATCCCCGAGGCCAGGGCCTGGCTGGCCGAACGCGACCTGGACGGCGAAGGCCCCTGCATCCTGCGCCGGGTGATCACCGCCGAAGGCCGCAGCCGCGGCTATATCAATGGCACGCCCTGCCCGCTCGGCGACCTCAAGGCCGTAGGCGAACTGCTGATCGACATCCACAGCCAGCACGAACACCAGTCACTCCTGAAGACTGACACCCACCGCCGCCTGCTTGACGAATACGCCGGCGCCACCGACCTCGCCCGCCAGGTTCAACTGGCTGCCCAGCGCTGGCGCCAGACCCGCGCAGAGCTGGACCGCCTGTGCAACTCGGGCGACGAGCAGCGCGCTCGCCACCAGTTGCTCAGCTATCAACTGGAAGAGCTGGACAACCTGGGGCTGGGCGAAAACGAGCTGGAGCAACTGGAACACGAACACAAGAACCTGACCAATGCCGAGGCCCTGTTCGGAATCTGCCGCCAGGTCATCGACCATTGCAGCGAAAGCGACTCGGGCAACGTGCTCAGTGCATTGACCGTCAGCCTCAACCGCCTGACCGCCATCAACAACGCACCACGCGCCCTGGGCGAGGCGGTGAACCTGATTGCCAGCGCGCAGATCCAGGTAGAAGAAGCCGTGGGCGAACTGAACCGGTTCCTCGACAACTTCGATGCCGATCCGGCACGTCTGCAACAACTGGAAGAACGGCTCGACACGCTCTACACCCTGGCACGCAAGCATCGCGTTCACCCCAGCGAGCTGACCGGTCTGCAGCAACGCCTGGGAGAGGAGCTGGAAGGCCTCAATGCCAACGATGAGTCCATCGAGCGCCTGGAAGAAGAACTCAAAGCCTATGCCCGCCATTACCAGGAGAAGGCCCGCGAACTGAGCGGCCTGCGCGAGAGCGCAGCGACCCAGCTGGCCGCCGCAGTGGAGGTGGAAATCCAGCGGCTCGGCATGCCCGGCGGACGCTTCTGCATCGAGTTGCGCCCCAGCAACAGCGACGAGTTGCACCCACACGGACTGGAACAGGTTGAGCTGCTGGTCAGTGCCAACCCCGGCCAACCACTCAAGGGACTGGCAAAAGTCGCCTCGGGCGGTGAACTCTCACGCATCAGCCTGGCGATCCAGGTGATCACCGCTCAAACCTCGCGCATCCCGACACTGGTGTTCGACGAAGTGGACGTGGGGATCGGCGGCCCGACCGCAGAAATTGTCGGCCAACTGTTGCGGCGCCTGGGCGAGCGCGGCCAGGTCCTGACCGTTACGCACCTGCCGCAGGTCGCGGCTCAGGGACACCACCATCTGTTCGTACACAAGGTGAGAAACAGCGACACCACCCATACGGCAGTCGCCAGCCTGGGCAAGCGCGAACGCGTTGAAGAAGTGGCGCGCATGCTAGGCGGTATCGACCTCACCAAGGAGTCCCTGGCCCACGCGAAAAAAATGGTGGTCACCAGCAAGGGCTGACAGGCTGACACAAAAAAGGCGACCCTCGGTCGCCTTTTCTTTAGATAAGCGCGAACGCTTACTTCTTCTTGCGGACGTACAGCACCAGATTGTGATCGACCAGCTCGTAACCGTGCTGAGCGACGATTTCCTTCTGACGCTTCTCGATCTCGGGATCGAAGAACTCGATCACCTCGCCCGAGTCCACGTTGACCATGTGGTCGTGATGACCACCATCGGCCAGTTCGAATACCGCATGACCGCCGTCGAAGTTGTGACGCACGACCAGACCGGCCGCTTCGAACTGGGTCAGAACACGGTAGACCGTGGCCAGGCCGACGTCTTCACCAGCTTCCATCAATGCCTTGTAGACATCTTCAGCGCTCATGTGGCGCTGCTCGGTGGAATCGAGCATCTGTAGGATCTTTACTCGAGGCAGTGTCACCTTGAGGCCGGCTTTGCGCAGTTCGCTATTTTCAACCATGGTCAGCTTTCTCGCCGATGCTGCTTCGCAGCTTCTCTGAATACGGGTATGATCGGGGTTTACGTTGTCCAGCCAAGATAGTGGAAGTCGCCCACCGATGCAAAACACCAAGCTCTTGCTAACCAGCCTCACCTTCGTGGGACTGCTCGCACTCGCCGGTTGCTCGTTTCCCGGGGTTTACAAAATCGACATCCAGCAGGGCAATGTCGTAACGCAGGACATGATAGACCAATTGCGCCCCGGAATGACCCGTCGGCAAGTAAGGTTTATCATGGGCAACCCGCTCATTCAGGACACGTTCCACACCAATCGCTGGGATTACCTGTACAGCATCCAGCCCGGTGGCGGCGAACGCCAGCAAGAACGCATCAGCGTGTTCTTCAACGAAAACGACCAACTGGCCAGCCTTTCGGGCGACTTCATGCCGGGCGTGAGCCGCGACCAGGAAATCCTGGGCAGCGAGAGCTCCACCACGGTCAGCGAACCCGCACAGCCAGTGAAAGAAGACAAACTCGCTCGCCCAGGCTCGCTGGAAGAAAAAATCCAGCGCGACGTCGACACGATCGAAGTCATGCCGGTCCCTGTTCAGGAACCCCTGCAAACGCAGTAATCCGCAGCTACAAAAAAGCCCGAACACTGTTCGGGCTTTTTTATGTCTGCTGTCAGACGCTTTAGCTATTGAGCTGTTTCGCGCGAGCGCAGAACGCATCGACCAGCGTATTGGCTGCCTGGTTGAACAGCGGCCCCAGTGTCGCCTTGACCAGCGCCCCGGAATACTCGAACGAGAGATCCAGGCTGATCTTGCAGGCCTTCTCCCCCAGCGGCTTGAACACCCACAGACCATGAAGCTGGCTGAACGGCCCCTCTTCCAGATTCATCTCGATGGACTGCCCCGGCACCAGCACATTCTTGGTAACAAAGTGCTGACTGAGACCGCCCTTCGCCACTTCGACCTTCGCCCGCATCGCCACATCGCTGGACTCCAGCACCGTAGCCCCCGAACACCAGGGCAGAAACTCCGGGTAGCGCGCAACATCATTGACCAGGTCGTAGAGCGCCTGAGCGGGATAGGGCAGCAGGGCCGACCTTTGAATATGGGTAGTCATCCAGGCGTCATGTCCAAAACTGAGCGAAAAAAACAAACCGGCGCCACTAGAACAAAGAATAGGACGCTCAGCAACTGGCCGATTGCCACATCACTGATGACAACAGGTCGGCCACGAAAAATCCGCGCATTGTCCGGGATTCACGGCATCGGCTCAAGCTCGACACTCCCCCGTAGCCGACGGCGCAGCGACTGCCTATAATGCCGCCCCTATGGCCAAACAAAAGAAACATCCGACAGGGACCATCGCGCAGAACAAGAAAGCGCGACACGATTACTTCATCGAACACAAATTCGAGGCCGGACTGGTCCTGTCCGGTTGGGAAGTAAAAAGCCTGCGTGCCGGCAAGGCTCACCTGGTAGACAGCTACGTGCTGCTCAAGGACGGTGAAGCCTGGCTGATGGGCAGCCACATCACACCGCTGACGACAGCCAGCACCCACGTCATCGCCGACCCGACCCGCACCCGCAAGCTGCTGCTCAATCGTCGCGAGCTGGAGCGTCTGTTCGTGGGCGTGCAGCAGAAGGGCTACACCTGCGTCGCGCTGTCCATGTACTGGAGCAAGCACTTGATCAAGTGCGAAATTGCGCTGGGCAAGGGCAAGAAGGAATACGACAAGCGCGATACCCAGCGCGAACGTGATTCCGATCGCGAATTGCAACGGGCCGTGCGCAACAAAGGCCGGGAAGACTAGGCCGCCTGTATCGCTGGCAAGCCAGCTCCCACAAGAGACGGAGCAGGCTTTCCAGCGAATTCAACGACCTTTGCGACGCTCTGCCCGCGCCACCCGCTGAACCTCCTGCCGCACCTCTTCCAGCACCTCCTGCACGTACAGGATGTGTCGGCTCGACACTTCCCGCGCATCCTGCGCACGCCCTTCGACAATCGCCAGATACAGATCGCGATGCTGACTGATCAGCATGTCGCGGGTTTCCGCACGCTGCTTGTACATGCCGCCGATGTTGGTTACCACGTTGCGCTTGAGCAGATCGAACAGACCGCGAATAGTGTGGAGCAACACCGCGTTGTGACTGGCCTCGGCAATCGCCAGATGGAAGCGCGCATCAGCGGCGCCCTCCTCGGCACGACTGACTTCATCACAGCGGGTGTAGCAGTCCTGCAGCGTGTCGAAGGCCGCCTTCAGGCGCTCGCGGTCCACATCGGTGGCGCGCATCGCTGCGTAGTAGGCGCATGACGCTTCCAGGGTGTGCCGAAACTCCAGCAGGTCGCGCTGGGCCTCGGGGTTGCTTTCGAGCAGCTGCAGCAGAGGATCGCTGAAGGTTGTGCCCAAAGACTCCGCGACATAATTGCCGCCACCCTGGCGGCTGACCAGCATGCCCTTGGCCACCAGTTTCTGGATGGCTTCGCGCAACGACGGGCGCGAAACGCCGAACTGTTCAGCCAGCACCCGCTCGGCCGGCAGACGCTCGCCAGCGGTCAGGGTGCCTTCAAGAATCATCCCTTCCAGTCGCTCGACGATATCGTCGGACAAACGGCGCTGGCGGACCTGATCGAAAACCATCACATGCTCTCCACAATCCCGAGTCAGTTCGGGGCCGCCTATTCTGGCGCATCCGGCCGTGCGCCACACCACTCAGTTGGCAAGTTTCCTTACCACTCAGTCAGACCCCACCCACACGTATCCGACGAAAGTTTTGTGGGGACAAATTGACACACCCACAACGAGGCTTTTAACCTAGCGCCTCGACATTGTAAATTGGTCTTACCAATTAACCAATGCCAGTGCCTGACCAACAACAATTAGGGGCCACCCACATGCAAACCTGGCAACAAATCTATAGTCCGCTCGGTAGTCTCGGTCTGTCCGCGCTGGCAGCGGTCATTCCCATCGTGTTCTTCTTCCTGGCGCTGGCCGTGTTCCGTCTCAAGGGACACATCGCAGGCAGCATCACGCTCGCCCTGTCGATCCTGGTCGCCATCTTTGCGTTCCAGATGCCTGCCGACATGGCCTTCGCCGCTGCCGGCTACGGCTTCGCCTATGGCCTGTGGCCCATCGCCTGGATCATCGTCGCCGCCGTCTTCCTCTACAAACTGACGGTCAAGAGCGGCCAGTTCGAAGTGATCCGCAGCTCGGTGCTGTCGATCACCGATGACCAGCGCCTGCAAGTCCTGCTGATCGGCTTCTGCTTCGGTGCCTTCCTGGAAGGTGCCGCCGGTTTCGGCGCGCCGGTTGCGATCACTGCCGCCCTGCTGGTGGGCCTGGGCTTCAACCCGCTGTACGCCGCAGGCCTGTGCCTGATCGCCAACACCGCGCCGGTTGCCTTCGGCGCCCTGGGTATCCCGATCATCGTCGCAGGCCAGGTCACCGGCATCGACGCCTTCCACATCGGCGCCATGACCGGCCGCCAACTGCCGCTGCTGTCGCTGTTCGTACCGTTCTGGCTGGTGTTCATGATGGACGGCCTGCGCGGCGTCAAGGAAACCTGGCCTGCCGCCCTGGTTGCCGGCCTGAGCTTCGCCGTTACCCAGTACTTCACCTCGAACTTCATCGGCCCGGAACTGCCGGACATCACCTCGGCCCTGGCCAGCTTGATCGCCCTGACCCTGTTCCTGAAGGTCTGGCAGCCAAAACGCTCGTTCACCACCGCAACCGCCAGCGTCGGCGCAGCCGTGGTCAAGGCCGGCGGCAGCCAGCCAACCCCTTACAGCCTGGGCGAGATTTTCAAGGCCTGGTCGCCGTTCCTGATCCTCACCGTGCTGGTCACCATCTGGACCCTGAAACCGTTCAAGGCCGCATTCGCCGCCGGCGGCTCGATGTACAGCTGGGTGTTCAACTTCGCCATCCCGCACCTGGACCAACTGGTCATCAAGACCGCGCCGATCGTGACCGCGCCAACCGCCATGCCAGCGGTGTTCAAGCTCGACCCGATCTCTGCCACCGGCACCGCGATCTTCATTTCCGCACTGCTGTCGATGATCGTCCTGAAGATCAACTTCAAAACTGGTCTGACCACTTTGAAAGAGACCTTCTACGAACTGCGCTGGCCGATCCTGTCCATCGGCATGGTCCTGGCCTTCGCCTTTGTCACCAACTACTCGGGCATGTCGTCGACCATGGCCCTGGTCCTTGCCGGTACCGGCGCCGCGTTCCCGTTCTTCTCGCCGTTCCTCGGCTGGCTGGGCGTGTTCCTGACCGGCTCCGACACTTCGTCCAACGCCCTGTTCAGCTCGCTGCAAGCCACCACTGCGCACCAGATCGGGGTCAACGACACCCTGCTGGTGGCTGCCAACACCAGCGGTGGCGTGACCGGCAAGATGATTTCGCCGCAATCCATCGCCGTGGCCTGCGCCGCCACCGGCCTGGTCGGCAAGGAGTCGGACCTGTTCCGCTTCACCCTCAAGCACAGCCTGTTCTTCGCCACCATCGTCGGCCTGATCACCCTGATCCAGGCTTACTGGCTGACCGGCATGCTGGTTCACCACTAAAGTGACAGGGGCCGGGCGCGCTGCGGCGTGCCCGGCAGTTGCCTTCTCACACACACGCTGCGAGATCCCATGATCATTTCTGCCTCCACCGATTATCGCGCCGCGGCCCAGAGCAAGTTGCCGCCGTTCCTGTTCCACTACGCCGACGGTGGCGCCTACGCCGAGTACACACTGCGCCATAACGTCGAAGACCTGGCCAGCATCGCCCTGCGTCAGCGCGTGCTGAAAAACATGTCCGAACTGAGCCTGCAGACCCGGCTCTTCGACGAAACCCTGAACATGCCAGTGATCCTGGCCCCGGTCGGCCTGACCGGCATGTACGCCCGCCGCGGTGAAGTCCAGGCAGCCCGTGCCGCGGCCGCCAAAGGCATTCCCTTCACGATGTCGACTGTCTCGGTCTGCCCGATTGAAGAAGTGGCGCCGGCCATCGACCGGCCGATGTGGTTCCAGCTCTATGTCCTCAAGGACCGCGGTTTCATGCGCAACGCGCTGGAACGGGCCAAGGCAGCCGGCGTGAAGACCCTGGTCTTCACCGTCGACATGCCGGTTCCCGGCGCCCGTTACCGCGATGCCCACTCCGGCATGAGCGGCCCGAACGCACCGCTGCGCCGTGTCTGGCAAGCCATGACCCATCCGCAATGGGCCCTGGATGTCGGCCTGCTGGGGCGCCCGCACGACCTCGGCAACATCTCCAAATACCGTGGCAACCCCACCGGCCTGGCCGACTACATCGGCTGGCTGGGTGCCAACTTCGACCCGTCGATCTCCTGGAAAGACCTGGAGTGGATCCGCGAATTCTGGGACGGCCCGATGATCATCAAGGGCATCCTCGATGCCGATGACGCCCGCGACGCGGTGAAATTCGGCGCCGACGGCATCGTCGTCTCCAACCACGGCGGCCGCCAGCTCGACGGCGTGCTGTCCAGCGCTCGCGCCCTGCCGGCGATCGCCGACGCGGTGAAAGGCGACATCACGATCCTCGCCGACTCCGGCATCCGCAGCGGCCTCGACGTGGTGCGCATGATCGCCCTCGGCGCCGACAGCGTGATGATCGGCCGCGCCTTCCTCTACGCCCTGGCCACCCACGGCGAAGCCGGCGTACGCAACCTGCTGGAACTGTTCGAAAAAGAAATGCGCGTGGCCATGGTGCTCACCGGCGCCAAGTCCATCAGCGAGATCACCCGCGACTCGCTGGTCCGCGAACTGGGTGCCTGAGCGCGCCCGCACTTCATACCGCCTGATTGACCGGGGACACGCGGCGCGCCAGACGCCGCGACCCCGCGAGGAGTTTGCATGAGCCTGCCCGCCGCGTTCCTCCGTGATGCCGAGCGCCTGATTCCCGCTGAACGCCGCTTCGACGACCCGACTTCGACCCTCGCCTTCGGCACCGACGCCAGCTTCTACCGACTGATCCCCAAGCTGGTGGTGCGCGTCGAGTCCGAGGACGAAGTGGTGGGGCTGATCCA
This sequence comes from Pseudomonas sp. TUM25319, assembly GCF_056388475.1. NCBI lineage: Bacteria > Pseudomonadati > Pseudomonadota > Gammaproteobacteria > Pseudomonadales > Pseudomonadaceae > Pseudomonas > Pseudomonas sp. TUM25319. The sequence goes on from NZ_CM150751.1 coordinate 6,178,874, forward strand.
GCTGGCCCAGCGCGACCGCGTGCCGGTGACCTTCCGCGCCGCCGGCACCAGCCTGTCGGGCCAGGCCATCAGTGATTCGGTGCTGATCGTCCTTGGCGACAACTGGAACGGGCGCGAGATCCGCGGCCAGGGCGAACAGATCCGCTTGCAGCCCGGCGTCATCGGTGCCCAGGCCAACGCCTGGCTGGCGCCGTTCGGGCGCAAGATCGGCCCCGATCCTGCCTCGATCAACGCCTGCAAGATCGGCGGCATCGTCGCCAACAACGCCAGCGGCATGTGCTGCGGCACCGCGCAGAACACCTACCACACCCTCGCAGGCCTGCGCCTGGTGCTCGCCGACGGCACCCGCCTGGACAGCGAAGACCCGGCCAGCGTCGCCGCCTTCCAGATCAGCCACGCCGGGCTGCTGGACGAACTTGCCCGCCTCGGCCGCGAGACCCGCGCCAACACCGCACTGGCCGACCGCATCCGACACAAGTACCGGCTGAAGAACACCACCGGCTTGTCGCTGAACGCGCTGGTGGACTACGACCAGCCACTCGACATCCTTCAGCACCTGCTGGTGGGTTCCGAAGGCACGCTCGGCTTCATCAGCGCCGTGACCTACGACACCGTGGTCGATCACCCACACAAGGCCTCGGCGCTGATCGTCTTCCCAACCGTGGAAAGCTGCTGCAAGGCCGTGACCGTGCTCAAACAGCAACCGGTGTCTGCCGTGGAATTGCTCGACCGTCGCAGCCTGCGCTCGGTGCAGAACAAACCGGGCATGCCGGAGTGGGTGAAGGGGCTGTCGGATAGCGCCTGCGCCCTGCTGATCGAGTCCCGTGCCGCCAGCCAGAGCCTGCTGCATGAACAACTGGACCTGATCATGGCGTCCATCGCCGACTTTCCGCTGGAGCAGAAAGTCGATTTCAGCGAAGACCCGGCGGTGTACAACCTGCTGTGGAAAATTCGCAAGGACACCTTCCCTGCGGTCGGCGCGGTGCGTCAGACCGGGACCACGGTCATCATCGAAGACGTGACCTTCCCGGTCGAGCAACTGGCCGAGGGCGTCAATCGCCTGATCCAGTTGTTCGACAAGCACCGTTACGACGAAGCGATCATTTTCGGCCATGCGCTCGAAGGCAACCTGCACTTCGTCTTCACCCAGGGCTTCAACAGTGCCGAGGAAGTGGCGCGCTACCAGGCCTTCATGGATGACGTCGCGCAACTGGTGGCGGTGGAGTTCGGCGGCTCGCTCAAGGCCGAGCACGGCACCGGGCGCAACATGGCGCCCTTCGTCGAACTGGAATGGGGCCAGGACGCCTACCAGTTGATGTGGACGCTCAAGCGCCTGCTGGACCCCAACGGCATCCTCAACCCGGATGTGGTCCTCAGCGAAGACCCGGATATCCATCTGAAACATCTGAAACCGCTGCCAGCGGCGGACGAAATCGTCGACAAGTGCATCGAGTGCGGTTTCTGCGAACCGGTCTGCCCGTCCAAGGGACTGACCCTGAGCCCGCGCCAGCGCATCGTCATGTGGCGGGATATCCAGGCGAAGAAGCGCGCCGGCGAAGATACCTCGACACTGGAGCGGGACTACCAGTACCAGGGCATCGACACCTGCGCTGCCACCGGCCTTTGCGCCCAGCGTTGCCCGGTCGGGATCAACACCGGTGAACTGGTGAAGAAGCTCCGTGGTCAGGCAGCCCATCACGGCAAGACGGCGGACTGGCTGGCCGACAACTTCCACACCGCCCTCAGCGGCGCCCGCCTGACCCTGCGCGCGGCCAATGGCGCCCGCCGCCTGCTCGGCGCACCGCGCCTGAGCCGCATCAGTCGCACGCTGAGCAAGGCCAGCAACGGTCGTTTGCCGCAGTGGACACCTGCCATGCCACAGCCGCTGAAGAACCCGCTGGTCAGTGTCGCCGCCAACGATGCGCGCCCACGGGTGGTCTACCTGGCCGCCTGCGTATCGCGAGTGATGGGCCCGGCGGCGGCGGATCGCGAGCAGACCTCGCTGCTGGACAAGACCCGAGGCCTGCTGGAAAAAGCCGGCTACCAGGTGATCTTCCCGGACAACCAGGACAGCCTGTGCTGCGGCCAGCCGTTCGCCTCCAAGGGCTACGCCGAGCAGGCCGAGCACAAGCGCCAGGAACTGATCAGCGCGCTGCTCCACGCCAGTCGCGGCGGCCTCGACCCGATCTACTGCGACACCAGCCCGTGCACTCTGCGCCTGGTGCAGGACCTGGCCGACACCCGCCTGGACATGTACGACCCGGTGCGTTTCATCCGTACCCACCTGCTGGACAAACTGGAGTTCACTCCGCAAGACGCACCGATCGCCGTGCACGTAACCTGCAGTACCCAGCACCTGGGCGAAAGCCAGGCGCTGATCGACCTCGCGCGGATGTGCAGCAAGGACGTGGTGATTCCAGAAGGTATCCATTGCTGCGGCTTTGCCGGCGACAAGGGCTTCACCACTCCAGAGCTGAACGCCCACTCGCTGCGCAGCCTGAAGGACGCGGTGCAGTACTGCGACGAAGGGATTTCCACCAGCCGCACCTGCGAGATCGGTCTATCGAGCCATTCCGGAATCGACTACCACGGACTCGTCTACCTGGTGGACCGCGTCACCCGACCTCGCGCCATCTGACGGCCTTCGCGGCCGGTTGGGCAAGCAAGCCAACCGGCCGCGACATTTCTCTGAACTCCTTCGCAAGCGGCGCAGTCCATCCATCAGGCCCATCTTCCCGAGGCCTTCCCAGCCAAGGAGATTCACATGAAGCGTACTGCGATTACCGGACTGTTCATGACCGCCGCACTGCTTGCCTCCCCTGTGTTTGCCGCGGACGACCTGTGTGACGCCAATCTGCAGAAGATCGACGACCACATGGCAACGATGACCGCAACGTCGGAAGACCTCGTGAAATCGGTCAAGGAACAGACCGACGATGCCCGTGCCGCCAAGGCCGCCGGCAACGAGAAGGATTGCATCGCCCTGACCACCAAGGTTCTGGACCAACTGGACAAGACCACCAAGGGTGGCGAGGGCGGCACCCAGTGAGCCAGAGCATCCGGGCGACGGTATACGTTGCCCGGATGTTGGCGTATACTCTGCCTCACGCGTCGGAAACGACGCTCAGCTAGAGCGCAGCAAATGGGGCCGATTAGGATTCGACGCCGGTAGTGAAACTCTAGGTGCATGCCGAGTTGGTAACAGAACTCGTAAATCCACTGTTGCAACTTTCTATAGTTGCCAATGACGAAAACTACGAGGGCTACGCTCTCGCTGCGTAAGCAGCTGAGCCCGCTCTTCTGGTAGCTTCGGCTCCAGCAATCACCAGGGGATGCCTGTAAACCCGAAGTGATTGTCATACAGAACAGGATCGCCGTGCAGTACGTTGTGGACGAATCGGCTAAAACTTACACAACTCGTCCAAAGCACCCTGCCCGTCGGGCGGCTGCGGATTAACTCAATAGACACGGCTAAGCATGTAGTACCGACAGCGGAACACTGGCGGACGGGGGTTCAAATCCCCCCGGTTCCACCAAACACAACACAAAGCCCCAGCTCATGGGGCTTTGTGCTATCTGGACCTGACGCTTTTTGGCCGGTGTGTCACCAACGTGTCACATCCCCCACAGGTCGCCGTCCCGCGCCTGGCGCAAAACCAGATCCCTCGCAACCGCCGCTTCATCGTCACGGAACGCCTACTTCATAAGGCCCTGTGAACGGGATCAGTTCGCTCAATACTTGTTACACAGGTCCTTGGTGACAAGGTCCCTTATAGGTGAATACATCAGATCGGTTGCCATGGCGCTCACCTTGAACTTGTAGGCGGGGTCGGCTTTTATTTTACGTACCTCTGCCTTTGTCGCTTCGTCGATGGTGGAATCCGTCGCCATCACATTCTCGACATCACTTTTCTTTCCAGGAGTTACCTTGTCACAGACTTGCTCCATAGCGACAAGCGTTATGAGGGTTTGCTCCTGCTCTTGCGCCGTATCTGCCAACGCGTTACCTGCAAACCCCAGAGCGGCCAGACACAGCGATAACAGGGAAACTTTCTTTCGCAACATTCAGAACGCCCTTATTCCTTGATACTTGATTCCATTGCTTGCCAACTGCCGCATCACCGATTACAGAACCATTGCAGGCGCCTTTACAGACCGCAGCCGCCTGACATGTCTGTCATTCGATGCAACTGGCGGAAATTCTCGATATTACTGTCTCCCGCCCGTTGACAAGATTCACGCGCTCCCCAGCCACCACAACGCCGTACCCGATGACGTTATTTCCAATCGCGACTTTTGCAGGATCAATGAACACCGTCTCTTCCGATACATCAATTATCGCGTTGGTTGGCGCGCCGCCAATGGAAGCGTAAACGAAGATGGAGTTGTCACTCACGTTGGTCACTTCACCATAGAACGTGACTGGCTCATTGGTTTTCTTCGCGAAGGGCGCATGTTTCATACCAAGCTTGGCTTTAAACCACGCGTCTCCTTGAGCATAAGCCCACAGCTTGCAACTTTTGCTCTCGTCCGTGCCCGACAACGCGTTCATTTTCTCCTCGACTGAAGAAATGCACTCGCTCTCGAGGGACGCTATCTGGTCCCTGTTCAGTCTCAGGTGATTTCCAATATTCAGATTATCCACCTGATTCCTGCAGGCCCCCGATACCGACGAGGAACTGAGGCCGCCATGGGTGGTTAGCGAATAAACCGCCATGTCCACATATTCCGGGAGTTTTCTCAGGGCCTGCTGCATCGTCGCATCGAGCGGGACGGCGCTCGATGCAACACTTGACCACCCGCCGACAACACACAACGAAGCCGCAGTTAAAAACCTGACCATGTAAACTCAACCATCCTTGTCTGACCGGGGCAGGCAGATTCCCGACAGGGCGCCTTACCCTCTCCGATGGTGCCCAAGTGATATCATTGCAAGGTGATTTAATCAATCTCTCCTTCACCCTCCACCGAGCAGTCTGGCAGTCGGCGCGGTTGGCGATAGGCGCGGTGGCATGCTCTTGGCAGGCACGGAGCAGATTGACGGAGCCATTCAAGCACCGTCGTACCACTCGCCCTTGATCCCCTGATTTCGCTGGTGCTCGGGTTTGGCCAACCGCCCAATTGCCAACATGCCATTGCGCACAGGTGACTTTGCCCAATGTGCCTTGCTCTTCGGGCAGCTACGGAGCAACCTCACGTCCAGCTCAACCAAAAATCCAAAACGCGCCGGCAACTACCGGCACCAACAGTCAACGTGGATCAGAACGCCATGGATGATTCATCACTTGTAATAGGTGAACGTGGTCTTATAGGTTTCGCACCCTGAGTATTTACCCCAGGTGCCAGCCACATTACACCGATCATAGGCAATCAAATTACCAAAGGAATCGAGTTTCTGGTTGATATACTCAACCGCCTTCACGCTGCGATCAAACTCCCTAATCTCAGCCTCAAGAAAACCACGCTCATTGAAGTACTTTATGAGTGTCTCCCGCACTTTCAGCCCACTACCACTCCCTGAAGACACCACTCTCTCAATTCTTTTCAACCCCCCACCTTCATAATAATCATAGCGATAGTCGTTAATTATTTTAGTCCGTTCAGTGTAGTAGCTGCCATCAGGTCGAAAATTCTCCATCATTACCACTGCAACACTTCCTTCCAACAATCCATTTTTGTAAGTACTGGTAAACGTCTCTCCCTCCTCCGAAGACTCCTTTGCTTGAATTCTTCCGCCATCTTCAAAGTAGTCTACTTTCCTGACTGCATTCGAATAAACACTATGGGTTTTATTCCCATATTTGTCGCGCTTGTATGTAGTCGTAGAGAACCTGCCATCTCCCCACATATCATCCTTGCTCAAGATTGGCATGTTATGCTGGTTGCCATATTCGTATTTGATAACAATATTAGGTCTTTTCGCATAGGTTACGCGACCGCGCTTATCCAATAACACACGCTTATAGGGTTTTTTATCGCAGGCTTTTTCACAACGGTAGGTCACTATCTCTTTCGGGGAGCCCTGGATTCTCTTCAACGGATTATCTGTCAACTCCAAGGTCGGATCTTCTGCCAATTCCCTGCTCAGTAGCGTATCGGGAGAGATTTCCGCAGCGGCGGAAGCATCCTTGAAGCAAACCAACAGCAAAAAAAGGGCGGGCAACATTGTTCTTCTTTCCATAGAAATACCATCCATTACTCGTCGATATAAAACCAAAATAAAATTGAAACGCTTCGACTGGTTTCGCCCAGGATCAGACGACCGTCTCCCCCAACGTACGGGTGCACGCGCAGCTTTCGCCCCATCTCTTCACGGAAAACGCCCTATCAGTTCAGCGACACACTGCGAGCAAAACCGCGCCAAAAGCGCCCTTCGCTTTCCTTGTCCAGCACATTTCTAAACCAGGACAAGGCAATATGCCACTATTCTTTGGCAGCCGCAGATCTGCGGGATACTCCCTCGCACAGGACAGGACCGTTCACCTGCAACGCCGAAATCGGACCACGCCACACGTCCCTGTACCCGCACCACATTGGCGCCCACCCACGCCCCAAAACCAGACACCCATCCCTTCAGTTCACCTAAGACTCTTCCGACATACATTCCAGAACCCGTCTGACACGGGCCTTTCCAAATAATCTGACCACTTGGCCATGTTTTTGCTTTGCAACCTGCTCAAAGCAACCATGACCGAGCCGTCCCATGTCCGAATCTCCCTCGCCCCTGCGCCTGGAACTGCGTGGTATCACCAAGCGCTATCCCGGCACGCTGGCCAACGACCGCGTCGATCTGCGCATCGATGCCGGTGAAATCCACGCCTTGCTCGGCGAGAACGGCGCCGGCAAGAGCACGCTGATGAAGATCATCTACGGTGTCACCGCACCCGATGCCGGCGAGGTGCTGTGGGACGGGAAACCGGTTCAGGTACGCGACCCGGCGCAAGCCCGCAACCTGGGGATCGGCATGGTGTTCCAGCACTTTTCCCTGTTCGAGACACTGACCGTGGCCGAGAACATCGCCCTGGCCCTCGGCCGCGAAGCCGGCACGCCCGGACAACTGGCGCCGCGCATTCGCGAGGTGTCGCAACGCTACGGCATGGGCCTGGAACCGGAGCGGCTGGTGCACAGCCTGTCGATCGGCGAGCGCCAGCGGGTGGAGATCGTTCGCTGCCTGATGCAGGACATCAAACTGCTGATCCTCGACGAACCCACTTCGGTGCTCACCCCGCAGGAAGTCGACGAGCTGTTCGTCACCCTGCGCGCCCTCGCGGCCGAGGGCTGCAGCATTCTGTTCATCAGCCACAAACTCGGCGAAGTCCGGGCGCTCTGCCATAACGCCACGGTGTTGCGCGGCGGTAGGGTCTCCGGCGACTGCGTGCCGGCCAACTGCAGCGACCTGGAACTGGCGCGGTTGATGGTCGGTGACGCCGAAGGACTTGAAGCGACGTACCCGAAAAGCGCAGGCGGCCTGCCGCGTCTGCGGGTGGACGACCTGACCTGGCGCAACAAGGACCCCTTCGGGACCTCGTTCGCCAACCTGCGCCTGGAAGTGCGCAGCGGCGAAATCGTCGGCATCGCCGGGGTGGCCGGCAATGGCCAGGACGAACTGCTTGCCCTGCTCAGTGGTGAAACCCGCCTGCCAGCCGGCGAGCGCGAACGCATCACCCTCGACAACCAGCCGATGGCCAACCTCTACCCGGACGCCCGCCGTGCCCTGGGCCTGGCCTTCGTTCCCGCCGAACGTCTCGGCCACGGCGCCGTGCCGGAGATGAGCCTCGCCGATAACGCCCTGCTCACCGCCTTCCAGCAGGGCCTGCTCAGCCGCGGGCTGATCCGCTCGGCCAAGGTGCTGGAACTGGCCGAAGAGATCATCCGCCGTTTTGCGGTGAAAACGCCCGACGCCCAGACCAGTGCCCGCAGCCTGTCCGGTGGCAACCTGCAAAAATTCATCCTCGGCCGCGAGATCCTGCAAAACCCGAAACTGCTGGTCGCCGCCCACCCGACCTGGGGCGTCGACGTCGGCGCCGCCGCCGCAATTCACCGGGCGCTGATCGCCCTGCGCGATGCCGGTGCGGCGATCCTGGTGATCTCCGAAGACCTCGATGAACTGTTCCAGATCAGCGACCGCATCGGCGCCCTGTGCAGCGGTCGCCTGTCGCCGCTCAAGGCCACCGCCGACACCCATACCGTGGAGGTCGGCGGCTGGATGGCCGGCCAGTTCGATGCCCCGCAAGACGCCGCCTGACGAGAACCCGCCATGTTGTTATCCCTCGAACCCCGTACCCAGCAGTCCCGCGCCATGCTGCTGCTTTCCCCGCTGCTCGCCGGCCTGCTGACCCTGGTCAGCGGGGCGATCCTGTTCGCCGCACTGGGGCATGACCCGCTGCTGACCTTCCACACCCTGCTGATCGAACCGGTCAGCGACCTCTACGGCATTTCCGAATTGCTGCTCAAGGCGCTGCCGATCCTGCTCTGCGCCCTGGGCCTGGCCGTGGCTTACCAGGCACGGATCTGGAACATCGGCGCCGAAGGCCAATTGCTGATGGGCGCGCTGGTCGGCAGCGCCGTGGCGATCGAGCTTATCGACTGGGACAGCCGCTGGGCGCTGCTCTGGGTGCTCGCCGCCGGCACCCTCGCCGGCGCACTGTGGGGCGCCCTGGCGGCGTGGCTGCGCACGCAGTTCAACGCCAACGAAATCCTCACCACCATCATGCTCAACTACATCGCCCTGAACCTGCTGCTGTTCTTCGTCCACGGCCCGCTCAAGGACCCGGACGGCTTCAGCTTCCCGCAGTCGGCGATGTTCGGCGACGCCAGCCGCCTGCCCGCCTTGTTCGAAGACGGCCGGGTGCACGTCGGCCTGTACTTCGTGCTGCTCGCCCTGGTCGCAGTGTGGGTGCTGCTGCACAAGAGCTTCCTCGGCTTTCAGATCAAGGTGCTCGGCCTCGACCAGCGCGCCGCCGGCTTCGTCGGTTTTCGCGAGAAGCGCCTGGTGTGGCTGGCGCTGCTGATCAGCGGTGGCCTCGCAGGGCTGGCCGGTGTCAGCGAAGTCAGCGGGCCGATCGGCCAACTGGTGCCGCAGGTTTCGCCTGGCTACGGCTACGCGGCGATCACCGTGGCCTTCCTTGGCCGCCTCAACCCGTTCGGCATCCTGATCGCGGGCTTGCTGATGGCCCTGCTCTACCTGGGTGGCGAGAACGCGCAGATGAACCTCAACCTGCCGCAGTCCCTGACCGGGCTGTTCCAGGGAATGATGCTGTTCTACCTGCTCGCCTGCGACGTGCTGATCCTCTACCGCCCACGCCTGAAGCTGCAATGGCGCCGCCGCGCCGCGCTGCCGGAAACGGCCAGCGCCTGATGCTTCCAATGCCCCCTTCATTCTGCTGCCGCCCTCGTCGGGCGGCCTGAGGCTTCGACCATGGATCTCGATCTGCTAGGCAACATCCTCTACGCCATGGTGCGCTGCGGCACCCCGCTGTTGTTGGTCGCCCTCGGCGAACTGATCTGCGAAAAGAGCGGCGTACTCAACCTCGGCCAGGAAGGCATGATGCTGTTCGGCGCAGTGGTGGGCTTCATCGCCGCCTTCGCCACCGGCAACCTGTGGCTCGGCGTGCTGATGGCCTGTCTGGCCGGCATGCTGCTGTCGTCGCTGTTCGCCCTGGTCGCCCTCGGTTGCCAGGCCAACCAGGTCGCCACGGGCCTGGCGCTGACCATCTTCGGTGTCGGCCTGTCGTCCTTCGTCGGTGCGGCCTGGGTCGGCAAGCCGCTGACCGGTTTCGAGCCGGTGGCGATCCCGCTGCTGTCCGACCTGCCGATCATTGGCCACATGCTGTTCAACCAGGATGTGCTGGTCTACCTGTCCTTCGTGCTGTTCGGCCTGATCGCCTGGGTGCTGCTGAAAAGCCGCATCGGCCTGATCCTCCAGGCCGTCGGCGAAAACCCCGATGCCGCCAGCGCCATGGGCCTGCCGGTGCTGCGGGTGCGCACCCTGGCGGTGCTGTTCGGCGGCGCCATGGCAGGTCTCGCCGGTGGCTACCTGTCGCTGGCCTACACGCCGATGTGGGCGGAAAACATGACTGCCGGCCGCGGCTGGATCGCCCTGGCGCTGGTGGTGTTCGCCAGTTGGCGGGTGTTCCGCGTACTGCTCGGCGCCTACCTGTTCGGCCTTGCCAGCATCCTGCATCTGGTGGCCCAGGGCATCGGCGTCAGCTTCCCGGCCAACCTGCTGGCGATGCTGCCTTATGTGGCGACCATCCTGGTGCTGGTGGTGCTGTCGCGGGATGCGATCAAGACCCGGCTGTACGCGCCAGTGTCGCTGGGGCAGCCATGGAAGGCGGGGCATTGAAAGGGTTGTTGCGGGTGGAACCTGTGGGAGCTGGCTTGCCAGCGATGAGGCCACCCGCAACACCGCACCACCAGAAGGCGCCACACACGGCATCACGCACCACAACAGAACCCGTTCCAGCCTCGTCACCCGCTCAGCCCCGCACAAACACATTTTTTGCCCGCTTGGTCAGCTTTTTGCAGTAACGGAAAAGCCCGACACGGCCATTAGAAAAGACCAACAGGAGCCACAGATGCATCAGAAGAAAAGCAAGAACCTGCTGCGCGCCCTCGCCGCCGCCATCGGCCTCAGCAGTGTGCTGTCCGCCTCCGCCGCCGATCCGCTGAAGGTCGGCTTCGTCTACATCGGTCCCATCGGTGACCACGGCTGGACCTACCAGCACGAGCAAGGCCGCCAGGCGCTGATCAAGCAGTTCGGCGACAAGGTCGATACCAGCTTCGTCGAGAACGTGCCGGAAGGCGCCGACGCCGAACGGGTGATCCGCAACATGGCCAAAGGCGGCTACGACCTGGTGTTCGCCACCTCCTTCGGCTACATGAACCCTGCGGCCAAGGTCGCCAAGCAGTTCCCGAAAGTCACCTTCGAGCACGCCACCGGCTACAAGCAGGACAAGAACCTCGGCACTTACCTGGCGACCTCCTATGAAGGCCGCTACGTCGGCGGCTACCTGGCCGCGAAGATGACCAAGACCAAGAAGATCGGCTACGTCGCCTCCTTCCCGATCCCGGAAGTGATCCGCGACATCAATGCCATCCAGCTGGCCCTCGACAAGTACAACCCCGGCACCGAAATCAAGGTGGTGTGGGTCAACTCCTGGTTCGATCCGGGCAAGGAAGCCGACGCCGCCAACGCCCTGATCGACCAGGGCGTGGACGTGCTGTTCCAGCACACCGACAGCCCGGCGCCGATCCAGACCGCCGAACGCCGCGGTGTCTATGCGGTGGGCTACGCCTCCGACATGGCGCACTTCGGGCCGAAAGCGGTACTGACCTCCATCGTCAACAACTGGGGCCCGCACTACATCAAGAGCACCCAGGCGGTCATGGACGGTACCTGGAAGTCCCAGGACTACTGGGGCGGTCTGGCCGAAGGCACCATCGAACTGCCGATCAGCGACCTGGTGCCGGCCGACGTGAAAAGCGGCGCCGAGCAGATCATCGCCAGCATCAAGGACGGCTCGTTCCATCCGTTCACCGGCCCGATCATGGACCAGAGCGGCGCGGTCAAGATCGCCGAGGGCGCTACCGCCAGCAACGCCGAACTGGCGGGCATGAACTACTACGTCAAAGGCATTACCGCGCAGATGCCGAAGTAAGCGCCAGGCGGGAGCCTCAGCCGCTCCCGCCCGCGCCGCAACACCGTGTCGCCGTCCCTCCTTCCGGAGAACCGCGCACAGGACCGGCCCCGGCCGGTCTCTTCGCTGATGGGTACGAGAAGACTCGCAGCATCACGGACTCAAACACCCCGCCGCCGGCGACCGGGTCCGCCCTTCTTGGAGCCAACCATGAACACCCTGCCAATCATCGACATCTCACCGCTCTACCAAAACGACCCCGACGCCCGCCACGCCGTGGCCCGGCAGATCGACGCCGCCTGCCGCCAGTGGGGCTTCTACTACATCAAGGGGCATCCGATCCCTGCCGAGCGCATTGCCGAGCTCAAGGCCGCCGCCGAAGACTTCTTCGCGCGGCCAGCCGAGGAGAAGCTGCGCATCGATATCACCCGCAGCGCGCACCATCGCGGCTACGGCGCCATCGCCACCGAGCAGCTCGACCCGAGCCGGCCAAGCGACCTCAAGGAAACCTTCGACATGGGTTTCCACATGAGCGCCGGGCATCCCGATGTACTCGCCGAGAAACCGCTGCGCGGCCCTAACCGCCACCCCGCCATTCCCGGCTGGGAAACCCTGCTGCAGCAGCACTACGACGACATGCACCAACTGTCGCTGACCCTGCTGCGGGCCATGGCCGAAGCACTGGGTATCGAGGAAGACTTCTTCGACCAGCGCTTCGCCGACCCCATCAGCGTGTTCCGCATGATCCACTATCCGCCGCGCCAGACCGCCAGCAGCGCCGACCAGCAAGGCGCCGGCGCGCATACCGACTACGGCTGCGTGACCCTGCTGTACCAGGACAACGCCGGTGGCCTGCAAGTGCAGAGCCTGGACGGCGAATGGATCGACGCGCCGCCCATCGACGGCACCTATGTGGTCAACATCGGCGACATGATGGCGCGGTGGAGCAATGACCGTTACAAATCCACGCCGCACCGGGTGATCAGCCCGCTGGGTGTCGATCGCTACTCGATGCCGTTCTTCGCCGAACCGCACCCGGACACCGAGATCAGTTGCCTGCCCAACTGCTCCGGCAGCGACAACCCGCCCAAGTACCCGCCGGTGTCCTGCAGCGACTACATGCTGTCGCGCTTTGCCGACACCTACGCGTATCGCCGCGAGGAAATCCAGGCCTGAGCCCCGCGATGGCGCAGCCACGCGCCATCCTGAAGCAATCCCGTCACACTCGGCACCGCGCAACCCAGGCGTTGCGCGGCGCCAGCCCCGCCTCAATGGCCCGCCCGCCGCGAAAAATGGCAAAACGTCCGCTCAAATCACTTTTTCTGTCCACACAGACAGGAATTGGCGTTGTTCTTGCTCTCTCCGTGAAAGCCTGACCAACACGACAGGTTCAACGCTTGAACAACACAAAAATCAGGAGCTTTCGATGAATCGCATCACCACTTCCCTGTTGCTGGCGAGCGGTCTGCTGGCAACCGGTCAGGCCCTGGCCGGCGACCTTCTGCAGTGGCAGGACAACAGCCTCACCTACCTCAACGGCGTCGACTTCAAGGTCGATCCGCCCAAGCAGCAGACCGTCACCTTCGAGCACGCCAGCGGCTGGAGCTTCGGCGACCTGTTCATCTTCGTCGACGGCATCAAGTACAACACCGAGGCCACCAACGGCGCCGGCGACGGCCACAGCTTCTACGGCGAGATCAGCCCGCGCCTGTCGTTCGGCAAGATCAGCGGCACCGACCTGTCGTTCGGCCCGATCAAGGATGTACTCCTGGCCGCCACCTACGAGTTCGGCGAAGATGATGTCGAGGCCTACCTGATCGGCCCGGCAGTGGACCTGAACATTCCCGGCTTCGACTACTTCCAGCTCAACACCTACCTGCGCACGCCCGATGGCAAGCGCGACGGCAAGAACGTCTGGCAGATCACCCCGGTGTGGAGCTACACCGTGCCGGTGGGCAACTCCAACGTGGTCATCGATGGCTTCATCGACTGGGTGGTGGACAACGACAAGGACTACCACGCCAACTTCCACTTCAACCCGCAGATCAAGTACGACCTGGCCAAGGGCATGGGCTGGGGCGAGAAGTTCTACGTAGGCGTGGAGTACGACTACTGGAGCGACAAGTACGGCATCGACCACCACAGCTACCTCGGCGACGAAGTGCTGGGCGGCACCAACCAGAGCGCCATCAGCCTGCTGGTCAAGGCGCACTTCTGAGCCACGAGCCCTGCCGCCCGAGCCTGGTCGGGCGGTCTATCCGCTGAACTGCTCGATCAGCCAGGCTTTCAGACGCAGACAGGCCGGATCGTCGGCCTGTTCCTCCTTGACGATCAGATACTGCAGCGCCTCGCTGAGCGTCAACTCCCCCGCCAGCGGCCGTACCAGCCGGCCGTCCCGTACCAGATCCCGCACCAGATGATCCCAGCCCAGGGCCATGCCCTGGCCGTCCAGCGCCATCTGCACCACCAGGCTGTAATCGTTGCTGCTGAACACCTGCTGAGGCTCCATGGCCGCCATCGGCCAGTCGTGGGCATTCAGGGCGAACCAGGCGTCCCAGTCGACGTTTTCGGTCATCTGCGCGCGGCCATAGGGGTTGAGGTCGAGCAAGACGCTCGAACGAATCCCCTCCAGGGTGCTCGCCTGCGGATGTGCGTTCAGATAGCCCGGCGAGCACACCGGATAGACCACTTCGTGAAACAGCGGCGTACGCAGGTAGCCCGGACGCAGATCGAAGATCTTGGTGATGAAGATGTCGGGGTCGATGCCCGGTTCCATCGCAAGGAAATGCTGTGTGGTGATGATGTTCAGGTCGAGATCCGGGTTGGCGCTGAAGAAGTCCTTCAAGCGCCGCGACAGCCACAAGGTGGACACTGCCGGTGAGCAGCACAGCGTCAGGGTGCGCTTGTCGCCCTGCCGCCGGCGGATGCGCTCGGTGGCCTGGAAGATATTCAGCAGCGACAACTGCGCCGCGTCGAACAGCGCCGCCCCCGAAGGCGTGAGGATCATTTCCCGCCCATTGCGCACGAACAGCTCTGTGCCCAGGTGGGTTTCCAGCTCGCGGATCTGCCGGCTGATGGCCGCCTGTGTCACGCACAGTGCCTCGGCGGCGCGGGTGAAGTTGCGGTACTTGGCCGCCGCCACGAACGAGCGCATGGCCTTGAACGACGGCATGGCGATCAGCGCCTGGTCCGGCTGGGAGCTCTTGGTCATAACAAAAACTGCCTGGTTTCTCGAAAAATAAGTCGGTTCTGCGCGGCAAGGCCGGGGCCCTACACTGTATCGCCATATGACAACAACAACGAGGACGCACCATGCCGTTCAGCTCAGGACGGGAAGCCTTCCTGCAAGGTACCCGGGCATTGCTGCCGCTGATCCCCGGCGTCATCCCCTTCGGCCTGGTCACCGGAGTGATGGCGATCAAGATGGGCATGTCCCCGGGTATGGCGATCGGCATGACCCTGCTGTTCTATTCCGGCTCGGCACAGATGGTCGCCCTGCAACTGATCCACAACGGCGTGCTGCCGCTGGCGATCGTGGTCACGGCGCTGATCATCAACCTGCGCTTCATCATGTACAGCGCCTCTCTTGCGCCCCACCAGCACACCCTGCCGCGGCGCTTGAAATGGCCACTGTCCTACATGCTCTCCGACCAATCGTACGCACTCTGCACCCTCAAGCTGGGCAGCGGCGAACTGGGCAGGTTCGCTCACCACTACTACGCCGGCACGGCGGTGGCCATGTGGCTGGCGTGGAATATCTCGGTGATCGCCGGCATCTACCTGGGCGCGAGCATCCCGGAAAGCTGGTCACTGGGCTTCGCCATCCCGCTGTCGTTCCTGGCCCTGCTGGTGCCCGGCATCCGCAGCCTGCCGAGCCTTGGCGCGGCCATCACCGGCGGGGTGCTCGCGGTGCTGGCGGTGGACCTGCCCTACAACCTTGGCCTGGTGACCGCGTCCATCGGCGGCATCAGCGCCGGGCTGGTGATCGAAAGCCTGCGACGCAAATCGATGCGTCCGGAACCTGACGTGGAAGGAGAAGCCTCATGAGCGACCTGGCCTTGTGGGGACTGTTCGTGGCCGTGGGCGTCGGCACCTTCGCCATGCGCCTGTCGTTTATCGAACTGTACGGACAACTGCGCGTACCGCCGCTGGTGAGCCGGGCCCTGATGTACGTGCCGGCCAGCGTACTGGCGGCGCTGGTGTTGCCGGCGGTGGTCTACCCCGGCGGGCATGAACAACTCGACCTCGCCAACCCGCAGATCCCGGCCGCCGTGCTGGCCGCCTGGGTGGCGTGGAAGACGCACAATACGCTGCTGACCCTGGCGGTGGGGATGGGGGTTTTGTGGGGGTTGAAAAGCCTTTGGTCTTGAGGGGCAAGCTGCAAGCTGCAAGTAACAGCGAATCGGGGTGGTCGTTGCATGGCGTGGCCTGCCAATGGGCATGTCACTCTTCCAAGTCCTTCCCATTCAGGCCAATGGCGTTCATTGCGTAGAACTCGTGCAGCTTGGCCTGCAGCAAGGCCTTGTCCGGGAGCCGGGTTTGATATTCCGCAATCAAGGCAGGAGACAACGAACGATTGAGTGCGTACTCCACCACTTCATCGTCCTTGTTGGCGCACAGTAACACCCCGATCGCAGGATTCTCATGGCCTTTGCGCTCATCCCGGTCCAAGGCCTCCAGATAGAAACCAAGCTTGCCCAGATACTCGGGCTCGAAACGTCCCACCTTCAACTCGATTGCGACCAGACAATTGAGCCCGCGATGGAAAAACAGCAGATCGAGGGCAAAATCCCGGCCGCCTACCTGGATAGGAAACTCGGAACCCGCGAAGCAGAAGTCACGTCCAAGCTCGATCAGAAAGTCCTTGAGTCTCGCCAGCAATCCTTGATGCAGATCGCTCTCTGCGTGAGCCCCCGGAAGGTCGAGAAACTCGACCATGTAGGCGTCACGAAAGACGTCCATCACTCCGGGATGAGTTTGTGACACCACTGGTGTCACTTTTGCGGAAGACAATACGCTACGCTCGAAAAGGCCCGCCTTGAACTGCCGCTCGAGGGCTCGCTTGGACCATTTTTCCTGTATGACCATGCGTAGGTAGAACTCACGCTCCTCCGGCAGCTTGCTCTGGCTAAGAATGATGAGATTCTGCGCCTAGGGAATTTGTGTCAGCAGTGCTGACATTTTTTCATCACTGCGGTAGGTCTCGTAGAACTGCCGCATACGAAACAGGTTACGACTGGTGAAGAGTGGCAAGTTTTAAGCTGCAAGCTGAAAGCAAGAGCAACTGCCGCGTGACTTACAGCTTGAAACAAGCCTTCAAGAACAGCCCGGACCGCTCTTTCTTGAAGCTTGCAGCTTGCGGCTCGCAACTGCGCCTCTCACACCGGCAACGGCCGATCCTGAATCACCTGCTTCATCACCAGCGTCGAACTCAGCCGCTGCACATTGGGCAGGCGCGCCAGGTGCTCGTCGTAGAGTTGCTGGAACGCCGGCAGGTCGCGGGTGACGACCCGCAACAGGTAATCCGGATCACCGAACAGACGCTGGGCTTCGAGGATCTGCGGAATTTCCGGCAGCGCCGCCTCGAACGCCTGCACCGCCTGTTGATGCCCCTCGCGCAAGGTGACGAAGACAATGGCAGAGAAGTTCAGCCCCAACTCGGTGGGCGACAGGTAGGCGCGATAGCCCTGGATTACCCCGGACTCTTCCATGGCCCGCACCCGTCGATGGCACGGCGACAGGCTGAGACCCACGCGATCGGCCAGTTCGGTCAGGGACTGCCGGCCATCGCGCTGCAGCTCGGCAAGAATCTTTCTGTCAATACGATCCATTCGGAAAAATCTTCCACATCATTGGCGAGCAGCCAGCATATACGAAAGATAATCCCGACAGCGCATCCGTATTCTTCTGATGAATTCTTCAGAAAAACCGGAGCCTTTAAAGTGACTGTCAGTGTGCTCGCCGCGTTCTGGGCGGTGTCGTTGTTGTTCGTGATCACGCCGGGGCTGGACTGGGCCTACGTGATCTCTGCGGGGATCCGCGGGCGCTGGGTGGTGCCGGCCGTGGCGGGGCTGTTGTCGGGGCATCTGCTGGCGACCCTGGTGGTCGCCGCCGGGGCCGGGGCGTTGCTGGCGAGCAATCCGGTAGCGCTGTCGGTGATGACCATCGCCGGCGCGATCTATCTGCTGTGGATGGGGATCAACCTGCTGTTGCGCCCCTCAACCCCCGAGGCCGGAACACAGAGCGCGGACTCATGGTCGCGCTGGGCACTCAAGGGCTTTTTCGTCAGCGGGCTGAATCCGAAGGTGTTCCTGCTGTTCCTGGCCCTGCTGCCCCAGTTCACCGATCCGCTGTCCACCTGGCCACTGGCAACCCAGATCATCGCCCTTGGTCTGCTCCATGCGGTGAGCTGCGCGATCATCTACCTGATGGTCGGATTCAGCGCCCGCAGTGTCCTGCAGACCCGCCCAGCGGCGGCGCGTACGGTCAGCCGCCTGTCCGGCGCGGCGATGATCGCTATCGCCCTGGCACTGTTGGCGGACCGCTTGCTGGCCTGAACGATGGAGGCGTGGGCACCTGTGCGGTGCCCGAATGGCGCCGTGCTCAACCCTCCTTGGACAACGGCACACCAGGACGCGACTTGGGCCCGGTCATTCCCCACACCACCAGGCCGATGACCGGCACGAAGACCACGAACAGAATCCACATCATCTTGTTCTCCGCCCGCGCCGGGCTGCCGATGATGCGCTTGATCGCCCAGACTTCCAGCAGCGCGAGCAGCACCGCCAGCGTTATCCACAGAGGTCCGTGTTCCATAGGCTGTCTCCCGTTTGGCTGTTCACGTTAGGTGAGGCCAGCGCCAGAGGGTTCATTCCAATTTAACGCCGGAAAATGCCTGCAGCACGGTCTCCACTTTTCTCACCTCGTCAACTCCCACTTCCCAGCCAATCTCAGCACGATCTCACGATAACGACCCATTCACGGAAATTGACCGATGTTGGATCCAAACTCTGCTTACAAGTAGAATTGTAAATTATTTGTAATTGTGAAAATTTCGTAATTAGAATCCGCCCCACTCTCAACAGGGAACGATTCTCATGAACAAAAACAGCACCTCTGCCTTGCCTCCTCGTCGTCTGCTGGCCACCGCCATCGGGATTGCTGTCGCCTCCTCCACCAGCCTCGCGCTGGCCGAGCAGAAAAAAGCCGTCGAACTGGACAGCCTGAAGGTCCAGGCCGAACAGGACTCCGGTTCGCGCACCGAGCAATCGGCCTCGGCCAAGTACACCGCGCCGCTGCTCGACACGCCGCAGACCATCACCGTGGTCCCGCCGAAGGTGATTCAGGAGCAACAGGCCCTGAGCCTGCGCCAGGTGCTGTCGAACGTTTCCGGTATCACCTTCAACGCCGGCGAAGGCGGCGGCGGCTCCGGTGACAGCATCAACATCCGCGGCTTCTCGGCCAACAGCAACATCCAGATCGACGGCCTGCGCGACAGCGCCCAGACCAGCCGTACCGACACGTTCAACATCGAGCAGGTCGAGGTCATCAAAGGCCCGAACTCGGTGTTCGGCGGCGCCGGCACCACCGGCGGCAGTATCAACGTGATCAGCAAGACGCCGAAAGACCAGGCCTTCACCCGTCTGGGCGGCAGCATCGGTACCGACAGCTACTACCGCATGACCCTCGACAGCAACCAGCCGCTGGAAGGCGTGGGTCATGACAGTGCGTTCCGTATCAACCTCATGGGCCATCAGAACGACGTCGCCGGGCGCGATGAAATCGACCGCGAACGCTACGGTATCGCCCCGTCCCTGCGCCTGGGCCTGAGCGAATCGACGCGCCTGACCCTCAGCGCCTTCCACCAGAAGGACGACAACCTGCCGGACTACGGTGTCCCGGCCCTGGACGGCAAGAAGCTGGCCGGCGTCGATCGCGAAAGCTACTTCGGCTGGAAGAACCTCGACAAGGAAGAGATCGAGCAGAGCTCCCTCACCGCCAACCTCGAGCACGATTTCAACGACAACCTGCGCCTGCAGAACCTGACCCGCTACAGCCGCATCGATCGCGACACCACCGTATCGGCGTCCCACGTCAACACCACCGGCCTGCCAGCCGGGCGCTACCTGCCAGCCGGCCCACAAGGCTACGGCCGCGACGCCACCACCGAAATGTGGATCAACCAGACCAACCTGATCGGCAACTTCGACGTGCTGGGCATGCGCCACGACCTGGTGGTGGGTGCGGAAATCTCCCGCGAGACCATGGACCTGACCACTTACAACCACGGCCTGGGCACCGCGCTCTACCCAAGTACCGGCTACGACCTGAGCAACCCGCCCGGCCACTGGAACGGCCCGGCACCGAAGATCGTCAGCGGCTACACCGAGACCGAGCTGACCAACAAGGCGCTGTACGTCTTCGATACCATCGCCCTGCACGAGCAGTGGGACCTGAACCTGGGCCTGCGCTACGACAACTTCGAGGGCGAGGCCGACGGCTATTCCGCCGCCCACGTCAAAACCTCCAGCTTCGAATCCCGTGACGAAAAACTCAGCGGTCGCGCCGGCCTGGTGTACAAGCCGGCCGAGAACGGCCGGATCTACCTGGCCTGGGGTAACTCGTTCAACCCGTCCGCCGAAAGCCTGGCCTCCAGCGGTGGCGGCCTGAGTGCGGCTACCGAGAACCTGTCGCCCGAGAAAAACGAGACCTGGGAACTGGGCACCAAGTGGGAACTGCTGGACAAGCGCCTGGAACTGGACGCCGCCGTGTTCCGCGTGACCAAGGACAACGCCCGCGAAACCATGGCCGACGGCTCGACCCAACTGGCCGGCAAGCAGCGCGTACAGGGCGTGGAAGTGGGCGTGACCGGTCACATCACCCGTCAGTGGGACGTGTTCGCCAACTACACCTTCCTCGACAGCGAAACCCTCAAGGCTGCCAACACTGCCGCCGGTATCGCCCGTGAAGGCCAGGCACTGGGCAACACCCCGCCGCGCTCGCTCAACCTGTGGACCACCTACCAGTTGCCGGCCGGCTGGACCCTGGGCTACGGCGCCCGCTATGTCAGCGAACGCAATGTCACCTCCAGCACCACTGCCAAACTGGACGACTACTGGGTGCACAACGCCATGGTCGCCTACAAGGTCAACGACAACCTGGACCTGCAGTTGAACGTCAACAACCTGTTCGACAAGGACTACGTCGAGCGTGTACGCCAGCAGAACGGCACCACGGCGCGTTCGTCGGCCATCGAGTATGGCGATGCGCGGTCGGCGATCCTGTCGGCGACCTATGCGTTCTGATTGAGCACCGCATCGCGGGCACGCCGGCGCCACTGTGGAGCTGGCGTGCCCGCGATGACGGCCTCAGAAACTCAGGCAGATCTTGCCAAAGTGCCGGTTGCTTTCCTGATACCGGAACGCCTCGACGATCTGCTCCAGTTCGAACGCCTTGTCGATCACCGGTCGCAGGCCATTGGCATCGATCGCCCGGATCATCGCCTGCTGCTGCGCACGACTGCCCACCAGCACGCCCTGCAGGCGAATCTGCCGCACCAGCGCCTGTACCAGCGGCAACTGCCCGGCAACGCCGGTGAGGATGCCGATCAGCGCGATATGCCCGCCAATCTTCGCCGCGATCATCGACTGCTCAAGAGTCGCCGGCCCACCCACTTCGATCACATGATCGACCCCACGGTTATCCGTCAACGCCCGCACCTTCTCGCCCCAGTTCGGCGTGCTGCGGTAGTTGATCACTTCATCGGCCCCCAACGCCTTGAGCCGCTCCAGTTTCTCGTCGCTGGACGAGGTGGCGATCACGGTCGCGCCCGCCAGCTTGGCAAACTGCAAAGCAAAGATCGACACACCGCCAGTGCCCTGCACCAGTACCGAATCTCCGGGTTTGAGCCCGCCGTCGTCCATCAGCGAGCGCCAGGCAGTCAGGCCGGCGGTGGTCAGGGTCGACGCCTCGGCGTGGCTGTAGCCCTTCGGTGCACGAGTGAAGGAGGTCGCCCGTGCCGTCACCACTTCCCGCGCATAGCCGTCGATGCCATCACCGGGCACCGTGGCGAAACCTTCCACCTGCGGCTCGCCATCCAGCCAGTCGGGGAAGAAGGTGCTGACCACCGAATCGCCCACGGCGAATTCGCTGACGCCCCCGCCGACCGCGATCACCTCGCCGGCGCCATCGGCCATGGGAATGCGCGGCTCGGTGGGCCCCCAGGCACCGCTGACCACCGCGAAGTCGTGATAGTTGAGGGAATTGGCGTGCAGGCGCACGGTGATCTGGCCGGCCTGCGGGGCTGGCGCTTCGGCAATACCCAGGCCGACCTTGTCGTAGCCGCCACCGGGTTGAACGTAAATGGCCTTGCTCATGACTTCTCCTGAATCGAGCCGCTGCGAAGGAACAATCGGCAAGTCTTGGCCCGAGTCGCGGGGTGGTCAAGCAGACCCGCTTGCAGATTCGACCAACAGACCACAATATTGCGACTAATTATCAATTACCTCTCCAGCCCGCCATGCCCACTTCCGAACACGCTGCCCTGCATGCCCTCTACAGCGAACACAACGGCTGGTTGAAGAACTGGCTGCGCACCCGCCTGGGCAACGCCAGCGATGCTGCGGACCTGGCCCAGGACACTTTCATCCGCGTGCTCAACGCCCGCAACGCCGAGAGCATTCGCGAGCCGCGAAGCTACCTGGGCTCCATCGCCCACGCGTTGATGGTCGACAGGTTTCGCCGCCGCGCCGTGGAGCAGGCCTATCTGGCCGAGCTGGCCGCTCGCCCCGAACAGACTGTCGATTCGCCGGAAACCCGGGTGATGATCCTGGAAACCCTGGTAGCAGTGGACACCTTGCTGGATGGGCTGGGCGAACGCACCCGGCGGATCTTCCTCGCGGTGCAACTGGAAGGGTTGAGTTACAGCGCCGCCGCCGAACGCGTGGGGGGTGTCGCTGAACACGGTGAAGAAGCACCTGGCCCGCGCCATGACCCATTGCCTGCTGCTCACGGAAGATTGATATGGCCCAGCCGCTGGAACTGCACACCCTCGAAGCCGCCGCCCACTGGTACGTCCAGCTCAACGCCGGAACGCCCAGCGAGGCCCTGCTCAAATCCTGGCAGGACTGGCTGGGCCAGCATCCGGTCAATGCCCGGGCCTGGGCGCGGGTGGAGAAGGTCCAGGCACAGATGGGCCGACTGCCGGCGGAAGTGGCACTGCCTACCCTGGCCGGCGCCCGCGCCCGCCGCCGCGCTGTCCTCAAGACCCTTGCCCTGTTGCTGACGGTCGGCGCCAGCGGCTGGGTCGCCCGCGACAGCGCCACCGGCCAGGCGCTGCTGGCCGACATGCGCACCGGCAAAGGCGAGCGGCGCCGCATCACCCTCGCCGATGGCAGCCAGTTGCAGGTCAACACCGACAGCGCGCTGGACATCCACTACGACGGTCAGCAGCGCCTGCTGCGCCTGCACCACGGCGAGATCAGCGTGCAGACCGCCAGCGATCCCCGCGCCCGGCCCTTTACCGTGCTCACCCGCGAAGGCCGCATCCGCGCCCTCGGCACGCGCTTCTGCGTGCGCAGCGACGAGGGCAGTTGCCAGGTCAGCGTGCAGCAGCACGCGGTGGAGATCCGTCCGCAAGACCAGCCGCAACTCGCCCTGCGCCTGGAAACCGGACAAAGCGTGCGTTTCAACAGCCAGCACATCGCCCCGGTCAGCGCCGTAGCACCGGGCGCCGATGCCTGGACCCAGGGCATGCTGACCGTGATCGAGTGGCGCCTCGCCGACTTCGTCAGCGAGCTGCGTCGTTACCGCCACGGCGTCGTGCGCTGTGACGAGCGCGTCGCCGACCTGCGCCTGTCCGGCGCCTTCCCCCTCGACGACACCGACACCCTGCTGGAAAACCTCGGCGCTGCACTGCCGGTCAAGGTGCGCTACCTGACCCGCTACTGGGTAAGCATCGAAGCCGCCTGAAAATAAATGCGTCACGGGGGTGGCCATTTTTCATCGGCAAAACGGCTACGGACATAACGCGGCCTTCAGAGCTGCCTTCTGCCCGTCACCGAAAAGGAACACCGCATGCCCCCGTTCTTCCCGCGAGCATCCATCCCTCTGGTTCGTGCCGTCCGCCTGGCCCTGTTCGGCCTGCCGATGGTCTCGCTGCCGCTGCTGACCACCCTGCCCGGCCAGGCCATGGCGCAAGCAGCCACCCAGCAGTTCCAGATTGCCGCAGGACCGCTGGGCACGACCCTGAGCCTGTTCGCCACCCGCGCCGGCATCACCCTGACCTTCGACGCCCGCCAGACCCAGGGCCGCCAGTCCGCAGGCCTGCAAGGCAACTACAGCGTCGACGAAGGACTGGCGCGCCTGCTTTCCGGTAGTGGCCTGCGCGCCCAGCGCCTGGGCAACGGCGGCTATGTGCTGGTACCGGCCGGCAACGAGGGCGCCGTAGAACTGGGCGCCACCAGTATCGACGCCCAGTTTCTCGGCGAAACCACCGAGCACTCCGGCAGCTACACCACCGGCGTGACCCGCACCGCGACCAAACTGCCGCTGTCGATCCGCGAAACCCCGCAGTCGGTGACTGTGGTCACCCGCCAGCAGATCGACGACCACGGCGCCAAGAACATCGCCGATGTGCTGCGCACCACACCCGGCATCTCCGCGCAGGCCTACGACAGCGAACGCACCGAGTTCTCCAGCCGTGGCGCGGTCATCACCAACTACCAGTACGACGGCGTCAACACGGTCTACGACGGGGTCTACAACGAAGGCATCACCCACGTCGACATGGCCACCTACGACCGCGTCGAAGTGCTCAAGGGCGCCACCGGCCTGATGACCGGCTCGGGCGACCCTTCGGCCACCGTCAACCTGATCCGCAAGAAGCCCACCGCGCAGTTCCAGGCCTCACTGACCGGCAGCGCCGGCTCCTGGGACAACTACCGGGGCGAAGGCGACATCTCCGGGCCGCTCAACGATTCGGGCAGCCTGCGCGGCCGCTTCGTCGGCGCCAGGCAGGACCGCCAGGGCAACCAGGATCACTACCAGATGAACAAGGACGTCTGGTACGGCATCCTCGAAGCCGACCTCAGCCCGGACACCCTGCTCACCGTCGGTATCGACCAGCAGACCACCACACCCCGCGGCACCTCCTGGACCGGCAATCCGGTGTACTTCGCCGATGGCGGGCGCACCGACTTTTCCCGCTCCTTCAACCCCGGTGCCGACTGGAGCCGCCGCGACTTCCAGAGCCGTACCTACTTCGCCAGCCTGGAGCAGGCCCTGGCCAACGACTGGACGCTCAAGCTCAGCCTCAACCAGTTGCAGTCCGACCACGACACCCGCCTGGCCTCGGCCAGCGGCGGCAACCCCGACCGCGCCACGGGCGAAGGCATGTTCTTCTACTGGGGACGCTGGGAAGGCCACCGCGTGCAGAACAGCGCCGACCTGAGCCTTTCCGGGCCGTTCAGCCTGTTCGGCCGCGAGCATGATCTGGTGGTGGGTTTCAACAGTTCAGCCTCACGCCAGACCGGCGCCACCTACGACACCAGCCTGTTCGCCATGGTCCCCGACAGCATCTACGACTGGCGGGGCGACATCGAGCGTCCGGTCTTCCCGAAGAACGGCAAGTACGAACAGAACAAACGCCAGAACGGCGCCTACATCGCGACCCGCCTGAAACCTGCCGACGACCTGTCGCTGATCCTCGGCACCCGGGTCAGCACCTTCAAGTACGACGATGACTACGACTACGACGGCCTCAACCCGTCGTTCCCGGACAGTCAGGCCAGCTACAAGGAACACGGCGTGGTCACGCCCTACGCCGGGGTGGTCTATGACCTGGACGACACCTGGTCGGTGTACGCCAGCTACACCTCGATCTACCAGCCGCAGACCAACAAGGATGCCAACGGCGCAACCCTCGCCCCGGTGGAAGGCGACAGCTACGAAACCGGCCTCAAGGCCGCGTTCCTCGGCGGCAAGCTGAACGCCAGCCTGGCGCTGTTCCGCATCGAACAGGACAACGTCGCGGAGTCGATCGGCACCAACCCGGTGACCAACGAAGGCATCTACAGGGCCATCGAAGGCGCCACCACCAAGGGCCTGGAGCTGGAAGTGGCGGGCGAACCGCTGGAGGGCTGGAACATCAGTGCCGGCTACACCTACGCCCGCACCCGCGACGCCGACGAGCAACGCATCTTCGGCTTCCCGATGACCACCACCAAACCCGAGCACCTGGTTCGCCTGTTCAGCACCTATCGGCTCCCCGGGGCACTGGAAAAGGTCACCGTGGGCGGTGGGGTCAACTGGCAGAGTGCGTTCTACGGCAACATCTGGCACCCGGTGCTCAACGACTACAGCCGCATCAAGCAAGGCGGCTACACCCTGGTGGACCTGATGACCCGCTACCAGCATGACGAGCACCTGAGCGTCACGCTCAATGCCAACAACGTGTTCGACAAGCGCTACCTGAGCGGACTGGGGAACTTCGACACCACCTGGTACGGCGAGCCGCGCAACCTGATGGTGACGACGCGCTGGGAGTTCTGAGCCATCGTGGGAGCGGCTTCAGCCGCGATTGGGCGCGCAGCGGCCACAAAGCATGTGTCCCGGGTGTGTCAGGTTGATCGGGGATTCAGGTTTTACGACGGCTTTGCCGCCGTTCGCGGCTGAAGCCGCTCCCACATGCTTCGAGCCAGGCAATGAACCTGGCCACGCTGCCCCCCTTCCGGGAGATGAGGCACTTAGTGACCCAGCAGTTTCTGCAACGCCCGGCAATCCGCCGCATGCCAGTCGGTCAGCTCCGGCCAGGGGTTGTCCGGCAGGTTCACCAGCACGGTGCGGGTGCCGGCAGCGCGGCCGCAATCGAGGTCGAAGCGGTAGTCACCCACCATCACCATCCGCGCCGGCGCCACATCCCAGGCGTCGGCCAGTTTCAACAGGCCACCCGGATGCGGCTTCGGCGGCGCTTCGTCCCGGCCAAGGATGTGCTCCACCGGGAAGCAGTCCGCCAGGCCGATGGCTTCCAGCGTCACATGAGCCAGCTCCCGCGCATTGCGGGTAAGGATGCCGAGCCGATAACCGCGCCCGGCCAGTTCCCGCACCAGTTCCACCGCGCCGTCCGCCGGCTTCGAGGCGATCGCCAGGTCGCGCTCGTGCTCCAGCAGCCAGGCGTGCTTGGCTGCCGCCTCGTCCGCCGGCAATGCCGCCAGATGGGTGAGGATATCGTCCTCGGCAGGAATGTTCAGGGCCACGCGGATCGCCGCGAAGTCATGCACGGCGACCGTCAGGGTGCCGTCCATGTCGAACACCCAGTGGCGAATGTCGGTCAGGCTCATGCCCAGTCCTTGCGATGACGGATCAGGCCTTCCTGGCAGGACGACGCCACCAGTTGCCCGGCACGGTTGAAGATGCTGCCGCGGGAGAAGCCACGACCATTGCCGGCCCATGGACTGTCCATGGCGTACAGCAGCCACTCGTCCGCACGCAGGTTGGCATGGAACCACAGCGCGTGGTCGAGGCTGGCGATCTGCATGTCCTTGTGCCAGACCGACTTGCCATGGGGCATCAGCGAAGTGGTCAGCAGACCGAAGTCCGACGCATAGGCAAGCATGTACTTGTGCAGCGCCGGAGAGTCCGGCAGGTTGCCGTCGGCGCGGAACCAGGCGTACTTCACCGGATCGCCGGGCTTGGGGTTGAAGGGGTCCTTCTCGGTCACCGGACGCACTTCGATCGGCTTGGCGCACAGCAGCTTGTCGCGGATATGTTCCGGCAGATGGTCGGCCATGGCCTGGGCCAGCTCCACTTCCGACGGCAGGTTTTCCGGGCCGACCACTTCGGGCATCTGGCCCTGGTGCTCGAAACCTTCCTCGTCGTACTGGAACGAGGCGCTGCAGGTGAAGATCGGGTTGCCCTTCTGGATCGCCGTCACCCGACGGGTGCTGAAGCTGCCGCCATCGCGCACGCGGTCCACCGAGTAGACCACCGGCATGGTGGCGTCGCCCGGCCGCAGGAAATAGCCGTGCAGGGAGTGCACATGACGCGCCTCCTCTACCGTCTGGCTCGCCGCCGACAGCGACTGGCCGAGCACCTGGCCACCGTAGAGCTGGCGGAAACCCAGGTCCTGGCTACGGCCGCGAAAGAGGTTTTCCTCGATCGCTTCCAGACTCAACAGATCGACCAGATCGTCCAACACGTGGCTCATTCGAGATTCTCCAAAGCAGGGCGCAGGGGGCAAATGATACAGGATCTGTCATTGGTGGCCCGTATGTTCGCTGATTCAGCCACGCAGGGTGGCCTGCCACTGACTGCGATCGATCCGGTACAGCACATGCGGGCGCAGCGGATGATCGGCCGGCAGTTTCGGATGGTCGAAATCGCTGCCGGGGTCGGCCTGCATGCCGATGGCCTGCATCACCTTCTGTGACGCCAGGTTGTCGCGGCTGGTGAAGGACACCACTTCCTGCAAGCCGAGCTGGGCGAAGCCGCAACGCAGACAGGTCCAGGCCGCCTCGCTGGCGAAGCCAAGGCCCCAGTGACGGCGCGCCAGGCGCCAGCCGATTTCCACCGCCGGGGTGAAATCGGCGTCGAATCCCACATGCAGCAGCCCGGTCATGCCGATGAAGGCGCCGGTGTCCTTGCGCTCCAGCGCCCACAGGCCGAACCCGTATTCGGCGAAATGCCCGCGGATGCGCCCGATCAGCGCCGCACTTTCCAGCCGGGTCAGCGGCGCGGGGAAGTAGCGCATCACCTGTGGGTCGGCGCACAAAGCGGCGAATTCCTTCAGGTCGTCATCCTGCCACTGGCGCAGCACCAGCCGCGCACTTTCCAGTTCGAGTATCGGCTTCATCAGGGCTCCAGAATTCACGGCCTCGCAGTCTACAGCGTAGGCAGGCAATGCTGGCCCTGCATGGCCATCATCGGTCGACGCTGGCGCAGTTCGCCGGGCAACTGGCAAGATCGCCCGATCTCCACCTGCGGATCGACCATGCGCCTGCCTCTTGTCTATCACGACGACTACAGCCCGGAATTCCCGCCGGAACACCGCTTTCCCATGGACAAGTTCCGTCTGCTGCACGACCACTTGATCGCCAGTGGCCTGACCACCGACGACGCCCTGCTGCGCCCGGACATCTGCCCCAACGACATCCTCGCCCTGGCTCACGACCGCGACTATATCGAGCGCTACATGAACGGCGAGCTGTCCCGCGAGGACCAGCGCCGCCTCGGCCTGCCCTGGAGCGAAGCCCTAGCCCGACGCACCGTGCGGGCGGTGGGCGGCTCGCTGCTGGCGGCGGAACTGGCGCTGCAACACGGCATCGCCTGTCATCTGGCCGGCGGCACCCATCACGCCCACTACGACCACCCGGCGGGCTTCTGCATCTTCAACGACCTGGCGGTGATCAGCCATTACTTGCTGGAAGCCGGGCGGGTGCACCGGGTGCTGATCTTCGATTGCGACGTGCACCAGGGCGACGGCACCGCGCGGATCCTCGAACACACGCCGGACGCCATCACCGTGTCGCTGCACTGCGAACAGAACTTCCCCGCCCGCAAGGCCCGCAGCGACTGGGACATTCCGCTGCACCGCGGCATGGGCGACGCCGAGTACCTGAAGGTGGTGGACGATGCCCTGAACTACCTGCTGCCGCTCTACCAGCCGGACCTTGTGCTGTACGACGCCGGCGTCGATGTGCACAAGGACGACGCCCTTGGCTACCTGCAGCTCACCGATGAAGGCGTGGCCGCCCGCGATACCTGCGTGCTGCGCCATTGCCTGGGCCGCGATATCCCGGTGGTCGGGGTGATCGGCGGCGGCTACAGCAAGGACCGCGAAGCCCTCGCCCGCCGCCACGGCATTCTTCATCACAGCGCGCAACGGGTGCTGGATTACCCACAATGACTGTGGAACCGCTTGTGGATAACCTGCGTGAAAGCCCGTTTCGCCCTTTGAAACCGGGCCCGAGCGGCAGCTGATCATTTTTTGTTCAGTGCCGTCCGGGGTCCGAGTCCGGTAGAATGCCCGGCTCTTTTATCCCCAGCCTGCCGCCGCCATGACCGATTCCCCCGCCACTCCCCCCGCCCACGTTGCCGTTATCGGCGGCGGCCCCGCCGGCCTGATGGCGGCGGAAGTCCTTAGCCTCGCCGGGGTGCAGGTCGATCTCTACGACGCCATGCCCTCGGTGGGTCGCAAGTTCCTGCTGGCCGGCGTCGGCGGCATGAACATCACTCACTCCGAGGCCAAGCCCGCGTTCATTGGCCGCTATGCCGAGCGCAGCGACGAGATCGCCACGCTGCTGGAAGACTTCGACGCCGACACATTGCGGACCTGGATTCACGGATTGGGCATCGACACCTTCGTCGGCACCTCGGGCCGGGTCTTCCCCACCGACATGAAAGCCGCGCCGCTGCTACGCGCCTGGCTCAAGCGCCTGCGCGACGCCGGGGTAGTTATCCACACCCGGCACCGTTGGCTGGGCTGGAATGACGACGGCGCGCTGCGGATCGGTTATCCACAGGGCGAACTGGCGGTGAACGCTGACGCAGTGATTCTTGCCCTCGGCGGCGGTAGCTGGGCGCGGCTGGGTTCGGACGGTACCTGGTTGCCGTTGCTGGCCGAACGGGGTGTGGATATCTCGCCGCTGCAGGCGGCCAACAGCGGTTTCGAAGTGGCGGGCTGGAGCGACCTGCTCAAGCAGAAGTTCGCCGGCGCGCCACTGAAGAACATCGCCTTGAGCCTGCCCGGCGAAACACCGCGGCTGGGTGAATTCGTCCTGACCGAGGGCGGTGTCGAAGGCAGCCTGGTATATGCCTGGTCGGCGCGCATCCGCGAGGCGATCAACCGCGACGGCAGCGCCACGCTGCTGCTGGACCTGCTGCCCAACAAGCCTGTGGACAAGATTACCGCCGCACTGGGCAAGCCACGGGGTTCGCGGTCCATGGCCAAGCACCTGCACAGCCAGTTGGGGCTGGACGGGGTCAAGGCGGCACTGCTGCGGGAACTGACCGGGCCCGAGGTGTTTGCCGAGCCGGAGCGGCTGGCGGCCGCGATCAAGGCGCTGCCCATCGTGCTGGTACGGCCACGGCCACTGGACGAAGCGATCAGCACGGCGGGCGG
Organism: Pseudomonas sp. TUM25319; assembly: GCF_056388475.1. NCBI lineage: Bacteria > Pseudomonadati > Pseudomonadota > Gammaproteobacteria > Pseudomonadales > Pseudomonadaceae > Pseudomonas > Pseudomonas sp. TUM25319. The sequence goes on from NZ_CM150751.1 coordinate 6,209,630, forward strand.
GGTGAAGTTCGAAGCGCTGGATGAGGGCTTGATGCTCAAGCAAGTGCCGGGGGTGTTCTGTGCCGGGGAGATGCTGGACTGGGAGGCGCCGACTGGCGGGTATCTGCTGACGGCGTGCTTTGCCAGTGGGCGCAAGGCGGGGCTGGGTGTGCTGGAGTGGTTTGCCAGGCGTTGAGGGTGGTTTGTACCGGCCTCATCGCTGGCAAGGCCAGCTCCCACAGGGCTCTGCGGCGACGCGAACACTGTGGGAGCTGGCCTTGCCAGCGATGAGGCCCTAAAGAACAGCAGCGATTTTAAGGCTTGCGCTTCTTCGGCCCGGTATTGAACGCCGGCACCTTGCGTACCGGCTTGGCCACCACCGGTGCATCGCCGCTGTCGGTCCAGCGCCCGAGGCTGCCTTTCGCCCCGCCCTGCTTGGGCTTTTTCGGTTTCTTCGGCTTTTTCAGGATCTGCCCGCTGGCATCGGTCACCGGCACGCGGTGATCGGGGATGAAGTCCGGCTCTTCATGACGTGGCAAGGTCTTGCGGGTCAAGGTCTCGATGGCCGACAGCAATTGCACTTCATCCGCGCACACCAGGGAAATCGCCTCACCGGTATTGCCCGCCCGGCCAGTACGACCAATGCGGTGCACATAATCCTCGGCAACGATCGGCAGGTCGAAGTTGACCACCAGCGGCAGGTCGTCGATATCCAGTCCGCGCGCTGCCACATCGGTGGCGACCAGGATCTGGATTTCCCGCGCCTTGAAGCTGTCCAGCGCGCGCTGGCGAGTGGCCTGCGGACGATCGCCGTGGATACCGTCGGCGTTGACGCCCAGGCCCAGCAGGCGCTCCACCAGCTGGTCCACGCCATTGCGGGTCTTGGCGAACACCAGCACCTGCTTCCAGCGCTGCTTGCGCAGCAGGTGGCAGAACAGTTCGGTCTTGCGCTTTTTATCCACAGGCACGATCCACTGCTTGACCGTGCTGGCGGTGACGTTGCGCGGGCTGACTTCGACGCTCAACGGATCGTTGAGCATCTGCCCGGCCATCAGGCGGATCTCGTCGGAGAAGGTGGCGGAGAACAGCAAAGTCTGACGCTTGACCGGCAGCGCCGCGTAGATCGAACGCAGCTCTTCGGCAAAGCCTAAGTCGAGCATGCGGTCGGCCTCGTCCAGCACCAGGGCCTGGAGCTGGTTGAATTTCACCGCGTTCTGGCGGAACAGATCGAGCAGCCGGCCCGGCGTCGCCACCAGCAAGTCGATGCCCTTGCGCAGCTTCATCATCTGCGGATTGATGCTCACCCCGCCGTACACCGCGTAGGTGCGCAGCGGCAGGTGCTCGGCGTACTCGCGGATGTTGGCGTGGACCTGCTCGGCCAGCTCGCGGGTCGGCACCAGCACCAGGGCGCGCACCGAGTTGCTGGCAACCTGGGCGCCCTCCAGCGTCAGGCGCTGCAGCAGCGGCAGGGCAAAACCTGCGGTCTTGCCGGTGCCGGTCTGGGCCGCGGCCATCAGGTCGCGGCCGGCCAGCACGGCAGGAATGGCCTGGGCCTGAACCGGCGTCGGGGTGTTGTAGTTCAGGCCTTCGAGGGCGCGCAGCAGCGGTTCGATCAGGCCGAGTTTGGCGAATGTCATGGAAATACCGTCAGGGGAATCGTGCAATGGCGCGAAGTTTACCCTGTTCGGCCACGCTTCACCGAGTCCCCGACAGCTTCGCCTCCATCACCGGCGGCTGCGGCGCCCGGCGCCACTGCGGAATGCCGATCAACACCACCGCCCCGATGATCACCGCCATCGCCAGACACTCCTCGGCACCGATCTGCTCACCGGCGAAGAGAATGCCCAGCAGCACCGCCACCGCCGGGTTTACGTAGGCATAGCTGGTGGCCGCCGCCGGACGCACATGCTTGAGCAGGTACATGTAGGCGCTGAAGGCGACGATGGAGCCGAACACCACCAGGTACGCCAGCGCGCCCCAGCCGGCGGCGGTGGGCATCTGGGTCATGCGCTCGCCGCTCAGGCCGCTGGCCAGCAACAAGGCCACGCCGCCCACCAGCATTTCCGCGGCGCTGGCCATCGGCCCCTGGGGCAGCGGCAGGCTCTTGCTCCACACCGAACCGAAGGCCCAGGACGCCGCAGCGAACAGGATCAGCGCCGCACCGAACGGACTGGCCTGCAGGTTCGAGCCGAGGTTGAGCAGCGCGATCCCCACCAGGCCGAGAACGATCCCGGCCCATTCCAGGCGGGTGTTGCGGTGACCGAAGAACAGCCCGAACAGCAGGGTGAACAGCGGCACCGTCGCCACCGCCAGCGCCGCCACGCCAGAGGCAACCCCAGCGTGTTCGGCCAGCGTCACCCCACCGTTGCCACAACTGAGCAGCAGCACGCCGATCATCCCCGCCGCTTTCCACTGCGGCCAGGTCGGCGCCGGCACTCCGCGCCAGCGCAGGAAGCCGTACAGCAGGCCACCGGCGACCACGAAGCGGATACCCGCCATCAGCATCGGCGGCCAGGACTCCACGCCGATGCGAATGAACAGGTAGGTAGACCCCCACACCAGGTAAAGGGCAAGGAAGGAACCGATCAGCAACCAGGGAAAACGACGGGAGGCAGACATGGGGGGCTCGAATTTGAGTAGTTGTGGCGTTAGTTTAGAAACCTTGATCGGCAAAATTAAGTTTCAAAAAACGCTTATCGAGCACCTGGACTTTCGAAAAAACGGATCTTCCAGGCTTTTCCCTTTGTTTTCACAAGGCCCCTTGCAGACCTCATGGACAAGTACGATCGCATGCTCCTCGCCGCCCTTCTGGAAAACGGCCGCGCCACCTTCGCGCAACTCGCACGCACCGTGAATCTTTCGGCACCGGCGGTGGCTGAACGGGTGGCGAAGCTGGAAGCCAGCGGCGTCATCACCGGCTATCAGGCCAAGGTCGACATGAGCAAGATCGGCCTGCCGATCCAGTGCGTGATCAAGCTGCGCCTGGCCAGCCATGGCAACCAGCAGGCCTACGAAGCGCTCACGCAGATTCCCCAGCTCACCGAATGTCATCGGGTCACGGGCGATCCTTGCGTGATCATGCAGGCGGCGGTGGGTTCGATGCCGGAGCTGGAAGACCTGATCAACCGCGTGGCGCAGTTCGGCTTCAGCAAGACCTCGATCATCCTCTCCAGCGCAGTCGAGCGGCGGGTGCCGCTGGGGCAACTGGAGAGCAACGGGAAAAAGGCTTAGCGGTACTTGCTCAGGGCTTCGCGGATCTTCGCCGCGGGGACTTTCTGCAGTTTGCACAGGAAGGCATGGTTGAGCTGCTGCACGCCGTGGGTCTGGCGCAATTCGCCGACCAGATGCTGCAGCAGGTTGGCGGCCATCTCGGCGTCGGCCATGGCCCGGTGGGCGGTGCCGGTGTCGGGCAGCCCGGCCCAGCGGGTCAGGGTGCCCAGCTTGTGGTTCGGCGCGGCCGGCAGCAGGCGCCGCGACAGCAGCAGCGAACAGGCGAAGGACTGGCTGCGGCTGCGGCCGATGCGGCTCAGTTCGTAGTCCCAGAACTTCTGGTCGAAGGCGGCGTTATGCGCCAGCAGCGGCGTGTCGCCGACGAACTCGGCTACCTCGTTCATCACCCGGTCCACCGGCGGGGCGCTGCGGACCATCGCCGTGGTGATGCCGGTCAGACCGGCGACGAAGGCCGGCACCGGCACGCCAGCGTTCATCAGGCTCTGATAGCGCTCGACGATGCGCCCCTGTTCCAGCATGACCACCGCCACTTCGGTGGCGCGGCAGCCGGCGCCCGGGGTGATGCCGGTGGTTTCAAAGTCGATGACAGCGATGCGTTCCACGAAAAGACCTCAATGCTTGAGCAAAAGCGCGCCCTCGATGGGCACGTAGCGACTGGCGGCGCGGATCAGCGAGTTGGCGGTCAGCCCCGGCACGCCGTAGGCCACGGCCTCGACGCCATGGCGCTGGATGACCCGCTCCAGCAGCAGATCGAAATCGCCGTCACCCGAGGCCAGCACCACCTGATCGACCCGGGCGGCGGCGTCTACCACATCCAGAGTGATGCCCACGTCCCAGTCGCCCTTGGCCGAGCCATCGGCGCGCTGGATGTAAGGCTTGAGCTTGACGGTGAAACCGAGGTTGCGAAGGATCTGCTGGAATTGCTGCTGCTTGCTGTCGCCGCGATCGATGGCATAGGCGAAGGCCTCGACGATCTCGCCGTCGCGGCTGACCTCGGCCCAGAAGGCGGCGTAGTTGAAATGGCAGCCATAGGCCTGGCGCACGGTGTAGTAGAGATTCTGGACGTCGACGAACAGAGCTATTTTCTTCATCACTACCTCCTTTCATACCGGACGTGAGCCAATAAAGGCGCCAGTATGCCAGTCCGGAGGCTGGGCCGTCAGTCGATTGGGAATAGGGATGAGCCCTGTGATGGACTCGAGGGCCTCATCGCTGGGGACGCCAACTCCGACGAGGTCCGCGGCGAACCTTGTGGGAGCTGGCGTTGCCAGCGATGGGCCAGCAGGTGAACGTCAGACGTAATCGTCGTCCGAGAAGAAGCTGCCGCCATCGTTGCTGTAGTCATTGCCGTAATCACTGTTATCGGCAACATAGCGCTGGTTGTCGTCATTCCAGCCACCCTGGTCGCTGACCTGAGCCGGCTCTTCCTTGATGACCTCGACGATCTCCTCCGGCTGCGAGTTGTGATGGAACAGGCTGCTGATGCCTTGCGCCAGCATCACGCCACCAGCCACGCCGGCTGCAGTCTGCAAGGCACCGCCGAGGAAGCTGCTGGCACCGCCACGCGCCGGCGCCGCCTGGGGTGCCGGTGCAGGTGGCGCGCCCCAGTTGGATTGCGGCGCAACACCGCCACCGCTGCCCGGACCATCACGCCAGCCTCCGCCGTTCGACGGCGCAGGTGCTGCCACCGGCTGGCTCGGCGCCGGCCGCGCACTGGAACCGAAGAGGCTCGACAGGAAACCACCACTGCTCTGCTGGGCCGGCGCTGGTGCCGTATTCGCCGCCCTGGCCTTGGCCTCGGCCAGTTCTGCCTGCAACTGGCGGTTCTGTTCATCGAGGCGCTTGAGCGCGGCTTCCTGGACCAGGATCGCCTGGGCCATGTAGTACGGGGCGGCGGCGTGCTGCTGAACAAGGCCCGCGATATGCGCCTGGGCCTGGGCATCGCGTGGCGCGCCTTCGGCTTCGGCCTGGCGCAGCCTGCCGAACAGGCCATCGATCAGGGTTTGCTCTTCGTGATTCATGACGCGACCTCTCTGGATTACCGGTTGCAGTGAAGATAGGGACAAGCATGGCCAATTCAATGCACCCCCGGCATGAAACTTTGTTCAGGTTCGACCCCTGCGCTAAAGTGTCCGCCTTGCTCTGACCTTCGATAGCGACCCATGAATCCGCTCAGTGTTCTGCGTGACTCCCTGTATTTCTTCCGCCGCCACCTGATCAGCATCGCCGGCCTGTGCCTGCCGCTGGTGATCATCGAGGCGCTGTGCAGCCAACTGCTCTACGACCAGTTGGGCGACGACGCCTCCCCGGCCTACGGCCTGCTGGTGGGGTTGCTGTTCTACCCGCTGTACAGCGCCGCGCTGATCCTCTACCTCGACGCCCGCACCGACGGCCACGAGCCGCTCAAGCGCAACCTGCTGGCCCGCGCCGTGCAGCTCTGGCCGTCGTTCGCCCTGCTGGTGCTGCTCAGTTCGCTGCTGATCATGGCCGGCATCTCGCTGTTCATCCTGCCCGGCATCTGGGTGATGACCAACCTGGTGTTCGCCGAGTACCTGCTGGTGCTGCAAGGCCGTGCGCCGATCCAGGCCATGCGCGAGAGCTTCCAGATGGTCAACGGCAATTTCTGGCGGATCCTGGTGTGCATGCTCGGGGTGATGGCCCCCCTTTGGCTGTTCAACGGCCTCACCCTGGAACTGCTGCCCGAGCAGAGCAGCCCGGCGCTGGAGTTGCTGGTGAGCGTGGTCAACAGCTTCCTGCAGCTGTTCAGCACCGTGGTGCTGTTCCGCCTGTTCATGCTGATCAGCGAGTCGTCCCCGGTGCGTTCCTGATGCCGGGGGCTATGCTCAACCGTCAACCCTGACCCACACGAGCCCATGACCCGACTACTGCGCAACGCCCTGCTGCTTCTGCTGTCGATCGTCCTCCTGCTGTGGCTGCTGGCCTGGCAGGCGGGCTGGCAACCGCAACCGCTGGAAGAGGTGCCGGTGTCGTGCAGCGGCCCGAGCAAGCCGCTGGCGCCGGGCCAGCAACTCAAGGTCATGACCTGGAACGTCCAGTACCTGGCGGGCAAGCGCTACGTGTTCTGGTACGACGAAGCCCGCGGCGGCGATACCCGTCCCACCGACGAAGACCTGGCCTTCAACCTCGACGAAGTGGCGCGGGTGATCCGCGCCGAACAGCCGGATATCGTCCTGCTCCAGGAACTGGACAAAGGCGCCAAGGCCAGCGACTACCAGGACCAGCTCGCCCTGCTGCGCGAACGCCTCGCCGATCTCTATCCCTGCGCCGCCCAGGCGTACCAGTGGAAAGCCGAGTTCGTGCCCGAGCGGCACGTCTTCGGCAGTGTCGGCCGCACCCTCGCCACCCTCAGCCGCTACACCATCGAACAGGCGCAGCGGATCCAGTTGCCGCAGGAAAGCGACAACGTCCTCAGCCGCCTGCTGCAGCCGCAACGGGCAGTGCTGGCGAGTTACCTGCCACTGCGCGACGGCGGTCAGCTGGCGGTGCTCAATACGCAACTGGCCAGGCATGTGCAGGGCAACGATGTGCAAGCGAGGCAGGTCCGGGCTCTGGAAGAACAGATGGACCAGTTCGAACGCCAGGGCACACCGTGGCTGCTGGGCGGGGATTTCAACCTGCTGCCGCTGGGGCAGTACCGACGGTTGAAACCGGAGCAGCGTCAGTTCTATTCGCCGGACAGCGAACTGCATGCGCTGTGGGACAAGTACCCGATGATCCCCGGCAATGCCGAGGCCACCGGCGCGGAGCGTTCGGCATGGCTCACCCACTTCCCCAATGACCCGGACCTGGAAGGCCCGGACCGGACGCTGGACTACCTGTTCCACAGTCCGAAGCTGCGTCGGGTGGGGGCGCAGGTGGTGCAGCAGGACACCCTGGCGATTTCCGATCATTTGCCGGTGACGGCACGGCTGTTGTTGCCGGTGCCGCCGGAATCCTGAGGGCCGGATCACCGATCTCGCAGGCAAACACAACTACCGGTGGGAGCGGCTTCAGCCGCTCCCACACGTTTTCGATCAGACCCTGTCAAATCAATATTGCTGCTGCCCCGGCACCCAGCTGGTCCCTGCCAGCGGCACCCGCGCCATCGCCGCCGCTTCCACGGTCAGCGCCACCAGATCTTCCGGATCGAGGTTGTGCAGGTGCGACTTGCCGCACGCACGGGCCATGGTCTGGGCTTCCAGCACCAGCACCCGCAGGTAGTTGGCCAGGCGACGCCCCGCCTCCACCGGATCCAGACGCTTGGACAGCTCCGGATCCTGGGTGGTGATGCCCGCCGGGTCGCGGCCGTTCTGCCAGTCGTCGTAGTAGCCCGCCGCCGAACCGATCTTCTTCAGCTCTTCATCCAGACGCGGATGGTTGTCGCCCAGCGCCACCAGCGCCGCAGTACCAATAGCCACCGCATCGGCACCCAGGGCCATGGCCTTGGCCACGTCGGCACCGTTGCGGATGCCGCCGGAGACGATCAGTTGCACCTGACGGTGCATGCCCATTTCCTGCAGCGCCTGCACCGCCTGGGGAATGGCCGGCAGGATCGGGATGCCGACGTGTTCGATGAACACTTCCTGGGTCGCCGCGGTACCGCCCTGCATGCCGTCGAGCACGATTACGTCGGCACCGGCCTTCACCGCCAGCTTGACGTCGTAGTACGGGCGGCTGGCGCCGATCTTCACGTAGATCGGTTTTTCCCAGTCGGTGATTTCACGCAGCTCGGCGATCTTGATCGCCAGGTCGTCCGGGCCGGTCCAGTCCGGGTGACGGCAGGCGCTGCGCTGGTCGACGCCGATCGGCAGGGTACGCATGCCGGCGACGCGCTCGGTGACTTTCATGCCCAGCAGCATACCGCCGCCGCCCGGCTTGGCGCCCTGGCCGAGGACGATCTCGATGGCATCGGCCTTGCGCAGGTCATCCGGGTTCATGCCGTAGCGCGACGGCAGGTACTGGTACACCAGGTGCTGCGACTGGCCGCGTTCTTCCGGGGTCATGCCGCCGTCGCCGGTGGTGGTGCTGGTGCCAGCGATGGTTGCGCCGCGGCCCAGGGCTTCCTTGGCGTTGGCCGAGAGCGCGCCGAAGCTCATGCCGGCGATGGTCACCGGGATTTTCAGGTGGATCGGCTTCTTGGCAAAGCGGGTGCCGAGCACCACGTCGGTGCCGCATTTCTCGCGGTAGCCTTCCAGCGGATAGCGCGACACCGAGGCGCCGAGCAACAGCAGGTCGTCGAAGTGCGGCAGCTTGCGCTTGGTGCCGCCGCCACGGATGTCATAGATGCCGGTCTCGGCGGCGCGCTGGATTTCCTGGATGGTCAGGCGGTCGAAGGTGGCCGACTCACGCAGCACGGGGGTGTGTTTTTCGCTCATGGGAATACTCCTCGCCGCAGGTCAGTAGGCGGATGCGTTGTCGACTTTGAAGTTGTACAGCTGGCGCGCCGAACCGTAGCGCTTGAAGGTGGCCGGGTCTTCGTCGAAGCCGGCGCGGTTGAGCAGCTCGGCTACTTCGGCGATGTGCTCGGCGCGCATCTCCTTCTCGATGCAGTCCGACCCCAGCGACTTGACGGTGCCCTTGACGTAGATGCGGGTCTCGTAAAGCGAGTCGCCCAGCGCATCGCCGGCATCGCCGCAGACGACAAGACGACCGGCCTGGGCCATGAAGCAGCTCATGTGGCCGATGCTGCCGCCGACCACGATGTCGACGCCCTTCATGGAAATGCCGCAGCGCGCACCGGCATCACCCTCGATCACCAGCAGACCGCCGTGGGCGGTGGCGCCGGCAGCCTGGGAAGCGCTGCCCTTGACCCGTACCGAGCCGGACATCATGTTTTCCGCAACGCCGACACCGACGTTGCCGTGCACGGTGATGCAGGCTTTCTGGTTCATGCCGGCGCAGTAGTAGCCGGCGTGGCCCTGGATATCGATGCTCACGGCCTGGTTCAGGCCCACCGCCAGGTTGTGCTTGCCGTCCGGGTGGCTCACCAGCCACTCGCGGTCCTGCACGTCACCGTGCAGGGTCTGGTTCAGTTCACGCACCGAGGCGCTGGAAAGGTCGATGGTTTTCATGTGCGGGGCTCCTCAGGCACGTTCCCAGATGTACATAGTGGCGGGTTCGGGCTCCCAGACTTTCGCCTTGTCGATGCCCGGCAGGCTGGCCAGCGCCTGGTATTCGGAGGCCATGGCGACGTAGTCGTCGGTCTCGGCGAGGATCGCCGGCTTGCAGGCGATCGGGTCGCGGATCACGGCAAAACCGTTGCGGGTGCCGATGGCGAAGGTGAAGAAACCGTCGAGGTCTTCCAGGGACTTATCCAGCGCCTCTTTCAGGCTGTCACCCTGGCGCAGGCGCCAGGTCAGGTAGCCGGCGGCCACTTCGGTGTCGTTGTCGGTCTCGAAGGTGATGCCTTCGCGCTTGAGTTCCTGGCGCAGGCGGAAGTGGTTGGACAGCGAACCGTTGTGCACCAGGCACAGGTCGGCACCGGTGGAGAACGGGTGGCTGCCTTCCATGGTCACCGCGCTTTCGGTGGCCATGCGGGTGTGGCCGATGATGTGGCTGCCTTTCATCCCTTTGAGGCCGAAGCGTTCGGAGATTTCTTTCGGCAGGCCCATGCCCTTGAGGATTTCGATGCTCTGGCCGGCACTCATGATGCGCACGTCCGGCGCCAGCTCGGCGAGGGCGGCACGAACCGGCTCCTCGGCGCTGTGGGCCTTGAGCACGGCGGCGCTGGCGTTCTGGAACCAATCCAGCGAGCAGCCGAGGCGTCCTTCCAGTTCACCCATCAGCTGTTTCCAGTCGTAGCCGACGTCGGTGGCCTGGAGGGTCAGCTTGACCCAGCCGTCGGCCACTTCGTCACCGTAGATGGCGAAGCCGGCGCTGTCCGGGCCGCGATCGGTCATGGCTTCGAGCATGGGTTCGAACAGTTTGCCGAGCTGGCCTTCGAGCTCGGGCTTCTTCAGGTAAAGACCAACGATTCCGCACATAAGCGCCTCACTGTGTTCGGCAGCAAGCGTCAAGCTGCTAGCTGCAAGTTGTCCGTGTAGAACGGGATTAAGGTGTGCGCCGCGAACTGCCCTTTCTTGCAGCTTGCAGCTTGAAACTTGCCGCTTCAGAAAAACTCGGTGTAGCGCTGGATCTCCCAGTCGGAGACGTGGCGGCTGTACTCCACCCATTCCATGCGTTTCTGGCGAATGAACTCATCGACGATCTCGGCCCCCAGCACCTCGCGGAACAGCGGGTTGGCGGCCAGGGCGTCGGTGGCTTCCTTGAGCGACTGCGGCAGGGTCTTGATGCCGCGGGCGGCGATTTCTTCAAGGCTCAGGTTGTAGAGGTTCTCGTTGCAGACGAAGTCCGGCTCCAACTGGCGCTCGATACCGTCGAGGCCGGCGGCGATGATCGCGGCGGTCACCAGGTACGGGTTGCAGCCAGCATCCGGCAGGCGGAATTCGAGGCGGCCGTAGGGCACGCGGACCATCGCCGAGCGGTTGTTGGAGCCGAAGGCGACGAAGGCCGGGGCCCAGGTCGAGCCGGACAGCGAGCGGCCGACCACCAGGCGCTTGTACGAGTTGACGGTCGGCGCTGCGAAGGCGCACAGCGCCGGGCCGTGGGCCAACAGACCGGCGGCGAAGTGATAGGCCATTTTCGACAGGCCCATGCCGCTCGGATCGCTCGCGTCGTGGAACAGGTTCTTGTTGGTGGCGCTGGCGATCGACAGGTGGAAGTGCATACCGTTGCCGGCGCGCTTCGGATCGGGCTTGGGCATGAACGAGCAGATCATGCCCATGTCGTTGGCGATCTCGCCGGCGGCCATGCGGAAGAAGGTGAAGCGGTCCGCCGACTCCATGGCGTCGCTGTAGGTGTAGTTGATCTCGAACTGGCCGTTGGCGTCTTCGTGGTCGATCTGATAGATGTCGAAGCCCACCGGTTGCAGCGCTTCGGTCAGGCGCTCGAGGAATTCCCGCGAACGGGACAGGCCCTTGTAGTCGTAGCAAGGCTTGTCGAGGTTGTCGGAGGCGTCCACCAATTGCAGCTTGCCGCTGGCATCGCGGCGGAACAGGCTGAACTCCGGTTCCAGGCCGGTGTTGAGGGTCCAGCCCTTATCGGTCAGGCGCTGCACCTGCTGTTGCAGCACGTAACGGGTGTCGTAGGGCCAGGGCTCCTTGTTCACATGGCCGATGCAGACGATGCGGCCATAGCCCGGCTGCCACGGCACCGGAATCAGGGTGGAGAGATCGCCGCGGGCCATGAAGTCCGGACCGTGGGGTTCCATGCCCATGCCGCAGATGGCGAAACCGGCAAAGCCGGCACCGTCTTCGGCCACCGCCTTGAGCCCGGTGACCGGGACGGATTTGGTCTTCGCGGCGCCATGGATATCGACGAACTGGGCCAGCACGTACTTGATGCCGTGCTGTTCGATGATGCGCTGCGTTTCAACTGGCAACATGGGTCTTCACTCCTGGAAAAGGGCAAGGCGGTCGAATTAAGGCAGGCAGGAATTCCAATCAGGAAATTTAGTTTCTCCACAGGAATGCAACCTCCTTGCCAGCTTTGAAGACACAGGAAGAAATGGCCCCGGCGTTGCACCGGCCTGCTGTTTATATGGGAAACTCTCTTTCATCCGAGGAAAGTCCAGGCGCTCGAACCCGGCGCCGAACTCTTTTTTGCACTTTCTCAGTGCGAAATTAATTTTCCTGAACCGAAAACAAGCAGGATCGACCGACCGTGAACACCGAGACCCCACCACGCCTTCGCCTGGAGCAGTACCTGGGCATGCAGATTCGTCGCGAGCGCCAGGCCCAGGAGCTGAAACTGGCGGACGTGGCGCGCATCGCCGGCATCAGCCAGGGCATGTTGAGCAAGATCGAGAACGCCCAGGTGTCCACCAGCCTGGATATCCTCAGCCGCCTGTGCGACGTGCTGGGCATGCCCATGTCCAAGCTGTTCAGCCAGTACGACCAGCCCGACGGCAGCGCCATCCTGGTCAAGGCCGGCGAAGGCATGGAAGTGGTGCGCCGCGGCACCGAGAAAGGCCACACCTACCAACTGCTCAACCACACCCGCGGGCCGAAGAAGAATTTCGAGGCGTACATGGTGAGCATGGATGACGCCAGCGAAGAGTTTCCCACCTTCGCCCATCCGGGCACCGAGTTCCTGCACCTGCTGGAAGGCGAACTGGTGTATCGCCATGGCAACCAGCTCTACCCCATGCAGGCCGGCGACAGCCTGACCTTTGACGGCGACGTGCCCCATGGGCCGGAGAAGCTGCTGCAGGTGCCGATCAAATTGTTGTCGATCATGAACTATGGGAATGACTGAAGTTCTCTAGTGCTCTTCAGGGCCTCATCGCCGGCAATGCCGGCTCCCACAGGTTTCGCGGCGCTTGCCGAACCTTGTGGCATTGCCAGTGATGAGGCCATCAGCCTCCCCCCAAGATCCCCTGCCCTAAAGTTTCCTCCCAAGATAAAAATTTTCCCCACAGGCTAGACCTGCACCTTCCTTTCGCCTATAAAAGCGCAAAAGGAATATTTTATTCCTGCGAATAAATAATCTTCACCGATAAAACACCGCTTCACCGCTGAAATTTCCGCCTTGCGAGAGCTGCCGCCACTCCACCCGAGGACCCGAAATGCAACACGCCACCAGCCACTACATCCTCAAGATCAGCTGCCCGGCCACGTCCGGCATCGTTGCGGCGGTCACCACGTACCTCGCGGAAAAAGGCTGCTACATCAGCGAGATGTCGCAGTTCGACGATGACACCAGCGGTCGTTTCTTCATGCGCGCGGTGTTCCGCTTCAACGACCACTACGAAGGCGACATCGACGAAGTGGAGCAAGGCTTCGACGCAGTGGCCCGGCGCCTGGACATGGAGTGGAGCCTGCACGGCAGCGCCCAGCCAATGCGCGTACTGCTGATGGTGAGCAAGTACGACCACTGCCTCGCCGACCTGCTGTACCGCCACCACAAGGGCGAGATGGACATGCAGATCACCGCCATCGTCTCCAACCACCTCGACCTGCGGCCCATGGCCGAGCGCGAGGGCATCCGTTTCATCTACCTGCCAGTGACCAAGGACACCAAGTCGCAACAGGAAGCGGCGCTGCTGCACATCGTCGAGGAAACCGGCACCGAACTGGTGGTGCTCGCCCGCTACATGCAGATCCTCTCCGATGACCTGTGCAAACAGCTTGCCGGCCGCGCCATCAACATCCACCACTCGTTCCTGCCCGGCTTCAAGGGCGCCAAGCCCTACCACCAGGCCTATGCCCGTGGCGTGAAACTGATCGGCGCCACCGCCCACTACGTCACGTCCGACCTCGACGAAGGCCCGATCATCGAGCAGGAAGTGCAGCGCGTGGACCACAGCTACCTCTCCGACGACCTGGTAAGCGTCGGCCGCGATACCGAAACCGTGGCCCTGTCCAAGGCGGTGAAATACCACCTGGAGCATCGGGTTTTCCTCAATGGCGACCGTACGGTGATCTTCCGATGAACACACAAGCCTCCATCAAGCTGATCGACGGCAAGGCTGCCGCCGCCCGCGTCATCGCCGAGGTGAAAGCCCAGGTCACGACCATGAAGGACGACGGCATCGCCCCGGCGCTGACCGTGATCCTCGTCGGCGAAGACCCGGCCAGCCAGGTCTATGTCCGCAACAAGGTGCTGCGCGCCGAGGAGTGCGGCATTCGCTCCCTCGAACACAAGCTGCCGGCAGACACCGACGAAGCCACCCTGCTCACGCTGATCGGCGAACTGAATGCCGACGCCAGCATCCACGGCATCCTCGTGCAACTGCCGCTGCCGGGGCATATCGATGAAACCCGTGTGCTCCAGGCCATCGACCCGCTGAAGGATGTCGACGGCTTCCACGCCGAAAACGTCGGCGGCCTGAGCCAGGGCCGCGAGGTGCTCACACCCTGCACCCCGGCCGGCTGCATGCGCCTGCTGGAAGACAGCGTGGGCGACCTCAGCGGCAAGCATGCGGTGGTGATCGGCCGCTCCAATATCGTCGGCAAGCCGATGGCGGCGCTGCTGCTCAAGGCCAACTGCACGGTGACCGTGGTTCACTCGCGCAGTGCCAACCTGAAGGAGCTGTGCCGCCAGGCCGACATCGTCGTCGCCGCCGTCGGCCGGCCGCGGCTGGTGGATGCCGACTGGCTCAAGCCCGGCGCCGTGGTGATCGACGTCGGCATCAACCGTATCAGCGAAGGCGAACGCTCGCGCCTGGTGGGCGACGTCGATTTCGACAGCGCCCTGCCCAAGGTCGCGGCCATCACCCCGGTGCCCGGTGGTGTCGGCCCGATGACCATCGCCTTCCTGATGAAGAACACCCTGACCGCCGCTCGCCTGCAGCAGGAGGCCCCATGCCGTTCAATCTCCTGAAGTACGGCCTGAGCGCCGACTACCCGGTGGAAGTCGATCTTCCACCGCCCACCGAACTCAAGCCGTCCTACGACGTGGTCATCATCGGCGGCGGTGGCCACGGCCTGGCCATCGCCTACTACCTGGCCAAGTACCACGGCGTCACCAACGTCGCGGTCCTGGAAAAATCCTACCTGGGCGGCGGCAACACCGCGCGCAACACCGCCGTGATCCGCTCCAACTACCTCACCAGCGAAGGTGTGAAGTTCTACATCGAGTCGGTGAAGATGTTCCAGAACCTGTCGAACGAGTTCGACTTCAACATCATGTACTCCGAGCGCGGCCAGCTCACCCTCGCCCACACCGACTCGACGGTGCGCGCCTTCCGCCAGCGGGCCGAAGTGAACAAGCACTTCGGCGGCCGCACCGAGATGCTCGACCGCCAGCAGATCCGCGAGCTGGTCCCGACCCTCAACCTCGATCCCGGCCACCTGCCGGTGCTCGCCGGGCTCTGGCACATCGACGGCGCCACCGCACGCCACGACGCCGTGGCCTGGGGCTACGCCAAGCAGGCGGCCAAGCGCGGGGTGGAAATCCACCAGCTCACCGAGGTGCAGGACCTGGTCATCGAACAGGGCCGCATCACGGCCGTGAAGACCAACCGCGGCACGGTGAAATGCGGCTGCGCCGTGCAGGCCATCGCCGGCGCCAGCTCACTGATGCTGCAGAAGGCCGGGATTCGTGCACCGATCCACACCTACCCGCTGCAGGCCATGGTCACCCAGCCGTTCAAGCCGTTCCTCGACCCGCTGGTGAGTTCGTCGGCCCTGCACTGCTACGTGCAACAGACCAGCCGCGGCGAGATCGTCTTCGGCGGCGGCTCCGACCCCTACCCGCTGTACAACACCCGCTCGACCCTGGACCTCAAGGAAAGCCTGCTGGCCCACGCCATCGAGATGTTCCCGTTCATGGCCAACGCCAAACTGATGCGCCAGTGGGCCGGGATCACCGACATGACCCCGGACTACAGCCCGATCATGGGCCTGTCGCCGGTGAAGAACTATTACCTCGACGCCGGCTGGGGCACCTGGGGCTTCAAGTCCACGCCGATCTGCGGCAAGACCATGGCCGAACTGGTGGCCAGCGGCGGCCGCGTGCCGGAGCTGATCAAGCCGTTCGCCCTGGAGCGCTTCAGCACCTTCCAGCAGGTCAACGAAATGGGCGCCACGGCGGCCAGCCACTAAGGGGAATGCCATGAAAATCATGAATTGCCCGCTCAACGGGCCGAGAAACATCAGCGAGTTCACCTACGGCGGCGAGTTCAAGGCCATGCCCGACCCGGCCACCTGCAGCGACGCCGAGTGGGCCGACTACGTGTTCAACAGCGACAACCTCGCAGGCGTCGTTCGCGAATGGTGGATGCACAACGCCTCCAGCTACTGGTTCCTGGCCGAGCGCCACACCGTCACCGACCAGATCATTCGCACCTTCGACGCGAAGGAAGTCTTCACCCAGCGGGTCGAGTTCGCCCCGCGCCTCGAGGAGATCGCCGGATGAACCGCCTTCCTGCTCCCATGGGCCTGCTGATCGACCGCCAGCAGCCCCTGCGCTTCAGTTTCGACGGCACCGACTACCAGGGCTTCGCCGGCGACAGCATCGCCAGCGCCCTGCTCGCCAACGGCCGCTGGCTGCTCTCGCGCTCGTTCAAGTACCACCGTCCGCGTGGTCCGCTGACCATGGCCGGACAAGACGCCAACACCCTGGTGCAACTGCCGGACGAGCCCAACGTGCTGGCCGATGCCCAGGCCGTCAGTGCCGGCATGACCGTCACCGGGCAGAACTTCAACGGCTCGCTGGAGCACGACAAGGACGCCTACCTCGGCAAGTTCTCGCGCTTCATGCCGGTGGGCTTCTACTACCGCTCGTTCTACAAGCCCAAGGGCATGTGGAAAGTGTGGGAACCGCTGATCCGCAAGAAAGCCGGCCTCGGCGTGCTGGACCTGAATTTCAAGCCGCAGTACTACGACAAGGCCTACCTCTTCGTTGACGTGGCGATCATCGGCGCCGGTCCCGCCGGCCTCAGCGCCGCCCTCACCGCCGCCAATGCCGGCGCGCGGGTACTGCTGATCGAACAGCAGGCGCTGCTCGGCGGCTCGCTGACCTACGCCCGCTTCGATGCCGAAGGCCAGCGCGCCGAAACCCTGCGCCGCGAACTGGTGGGCGCCGTGCAAGGCCACGCCAATATCCAGGTGCTGACCCAGGCGACCTGCAACGCCTGGTTCACCGACAACTACCTGCCGGTGATCCAGGGCAAGCGCATGTACAAGGTGCGGGCGAAGCAGTGCATCGTCGCCGCCGGCTCCTTCGACCAGCCGGTGGTGTTCCGCAACAACGACCTGCCGGGCGTGATGCTGGCCAGCGCCGCACAGCGGCTGATGAAGCTGTACGCGGTCAAGCCAGGCAATTGCGCGGTGATGCTCACCGGCAACGACGACGGTTATCTCGCCGCCCTCGATCTGGCCGAACAGGGTGTGAAAGTCGCAGCGCTGGTGGACATGCGCCAGCAGCCCGCCGATGTCGCGCTGAAAGCGGCCCTGGAGAAACAGGGCACCCCGGTTCACCTCGGCAGCACCGTGTACGAAGCGCTGCACGAGAAAGGCATGCGCCATGTCAGCGGCGCCGAGATCCGCCGCATCACCGCCCAGGGCCAGGTGGCCGAACAGGGCCTGAGCCTGGACTGCGACCTGCTGTGCATGTCCGCCGGCTACATGCCGGTCTATCAACTGCTCTGCCAGGCCGGCGGCAAGTTGGCCTACGACGAGCAACGCGCCGAATTCGCCATCAGCGGCCTGCCCGACGGCCTGACCGTTGCAGGCTCGGTGAATGGCCGCCACCAACTGGACAACGTGCTGCTCGACGGCACCCGCGTCGCCGCCACGGCAGTGCGCGCCCTGGGCCTGGAGCCGGGCGTGGGCGAGTCGCCCTTCGCCGGCGAAGCGCGGGTCAACTTCGACTGGCCGATCTTCGCCCACCCCAAGGGCAAGGATTTCGTCGACTTCGACGAAGACCTGCAAGTGCGCGATATCGTCAACGCCACCCGCAGCGGCTACCGCGACGTGCAACTGGTCAAGCGCTTCTCCACCGTCGGCATGGGCCCGTCCCAGGGCCGTCATTCGGCGCTGCCCACCGCACGCCTGGTAGCCCAGGCCACCAGGCGCAGCATCAGCGAAACCGGGGTGACCACCGCCCGGCCACCGTTCGAGGCGGAGAAACTCGCCCACGTCGCCGGCCGTGCCTTCGACCCTTACCGCCAGACCGCCATGCACAGCCGCCATGTCGCCGCCGGCGCCAAGCTGATGCCCGCCGGTATCTGGCAGCGCCCGGCCTACTACGGCAAGCCCGGCGAGCGTGAGCGCTGCATGCAGGAAGAAGTGCGCCATGTGCGCGAGCAGGTCGGCCTGATCGACGTCTCCACCCTCGGCGGCCTCGACGTGCGCGGACCAGACGCCGCCGAACTGCTGGAGCGCATGTACACCATGCCGTTCAAGAAGCAGCCGGTGGGCCGCACCCGCTACGGTCTGATGACCAACGAACATGGCGTGGTGATCGACGACGGCGTCATCGCCCGCCTGGCCGACAATCATTTCTATGTCACCGCCACCACCAGCGGCGTCGATCGCATCTACCAGCAGATGCTCAAGTGGAACGCCCAGTGGCGCCTGGACGTGGACATCGCCAACGTCACCGCCGCCCTGGCGGCGGTCAACGTCGCCGGCCCGTTGTCGCGCAAGGTGATGGAAAAGATCTGCGCCGATGTCGATCTGTCCGCCGAAGGTTTCCCGTACCTGGCGGTGCGTACCGGCAGCGTGGCGGGGATACCGGCGCGGCTGATGCGGGTCGGTTTCGTCGGTGAACTGGGCTACGAGATCCACGTCCCGGCGCGCCATGGCGGCAAGCTGTGGGACCTGCTGATGGAATCCGGCGCCGAGTTCGGCATCCGTCCATTCGGCGTGGAAAGCCAGCGTCTGCTGCGCCTGGAAAAAGGCCACGTGATCATCAGCCAGGACACCGACGGCATGACCCACCCCGGCGAGATCGACATGCAGTGGGCGATCGGCCGCAAGAAACCGTTCTTCGTCGGCAAGCGCTCCATCGAGATCCTCGAACGCCAGCCGCTCAAGCGCAAACTGGTGGGCTTCAGCCTGCCCAAGGGCAGCACCCAGCCGCTGGAAGGCCACCTGGTGCTCAGCGGTCCGGACATCAGCGGCAACGTGACGTCCTGCGAGTACTCGGCCACCCTCGGCCAGATCATCGGCCTGGCCTACGCCGGTGCCGACCAGGCCGAGCCCGGCATGCGCATCCCGATTCGCGTCGAGGGCGGCGAAGTGGTCCAGGCCACCGTGGTGAAACTGCCGTTCTTCGATCCCGACAACCAGCGCCAGGAGCTCTGAGCCATGACCAGCCTCAACCCGATCGAGCGCTGCGCGCTCATTGACCTCACCGATCTGCCACGGGTGGGTTTCCGTGGCGTGGACGCCGCCGGCTGGCTGCAGGCGCGGGGCTACTCGCTGCCGGATGCGCCCAACCGTGCAGTGGTGTGCGAGGACGGCACCCTGGTGGCGCGGCTGTCGCAGACCGAGTACTTCCTGCTGGGCAGCCTGGCCGATCGTGGCCAGCGCCTCGCCGCTGAAGAAGCCGGCTGGCAGTTGAACGAACAGCGCAACTACCTGCTGCCGCGCCAGGACAGCCATGCCTGGGTGCAACTGTCCGGCAAGCACATCGCCGAGGTGATGGCCAAGCTGTGCGGCGTCGACCTGCGCAGCGACGCCTTCCCCGTGGGCAGCGTGGCGCAGACCTCGGTGGCGCGGCTCAATGCCATCGTCGTCAATGCCGGGACGGCCGAACTGCCGCGCTTCCACCTCCTGATGGACCGGGCGTCGCTGGAGTACTTCCAGGCGGCGATGCTGGATGCCATGGGTGAGTTTGGCGGGTTGCCGGTGAGCCTGGAAACCTTGCTCGCCTGAACCGGCCCTGTCGCTGGCAAGCCATCTCCCACAAGGGCCTGAACCTGTGGGAGCTGGCTTGCCAGCGATGAGGCCCTGACCAACGACACAGGACCTCCAGCATGACCGCCCTCGAATCCCTCGACTACCGCGTCCCCGCCCTCCAGCGCGGCCTGACCATCCTCGGCATGTTCAACACCCGCCAGCGCACCCTGAGCATGCAGGACATGGCCGAGCGCCTGGAGGTCAGCCCGTCCGCCGTCTACCGCATCGTGCAGACGCTGGTGGACATGGGCTACCTGCACAAGGCCGGGCGCAACGACTTCGAACTGGGCAGCCGGGTGATCTCCGACGGCTTCGCCTACCTCGCCAGCCGCGACATCGTCGAAGTCGCCATGCCTTGCCTCAACGCCCTGCGCGACCGCACCTCGCTGTCCTGCCACCTGAGCATCCGCGAGCAGACCGACAGCCTCTACATCTACCGCGCCTTCGCACCACAGCGGCTGACGGTGAACATCCCCATCGGCACCCGCCTGCCCTGCCACGGCACCGCGCTGGGCCGGGTGCTGCTGAGCGGGCTGGGCGAAACGGAGTTGAGCCAGCTCTACCAGCACGTACGCCTCGACGACTACCCGCCCCCGGCACCGCGCACCCTGCCGGAGCTGCAACACCTGATCGGCGAAGACCGCGAACGCGGCTGGGTGCTGCACCGCTCCGACTACTCCACCGCCATCGCCACCGGCATCCGCGACCACAGCGGCGCCATCACCGCAGCCATCAACCTGTCCGGACCGGACGCGGTGATGAACACCCCCGTGGCGCAGGAGGCATTTCTGCAGGCGCTGCTGGCAACCAGCAAGGAGATCTCGGCGGCGCTGGGCTTTCGCGACTGACCGGCACGGCGCGCGACACAGGGCATCCCGGCAATAACCGCTTGCACCGCTGCAATATTGTTTTGCTTACGAGGTACGACATCCGGCTGCTAGCCTAGGGTCTGTTCCCGTTTCATCACGACCGCGCCGGTACCCGTTTTGCCGCGAGGCAAGGCAGGAGGTGCGCAGTTTGGTCATTCCAAATAAGCGCCGAGTAACGCAGCCTCGCGGCAAAACGGGCACCGGCCCTTCGGGTTGCGTGCCAAATCTCGCCAGGCTGCGTTGGAGGACTTGAAAAGGGAACAACCCTTTCCTGCGTCCTCCGCCTGACCTGGCGAGATTTGGCCCAGCAACGCGGTTCGTGATGAAACGGGAACAGACCCTAGCCCGCACATGGACCATGACCGGCAGGTATCGCCACCTCGCAGCCTCGTGCGTGCAACCGTATAAAAAATACAACGGGACTCCAGATGACCAATAACAACCACACCCTCGCCAAGGGTGACGAACTTCGTCGTGTGCTCGGGCTGCCCGCCCTGGTGTTCTTCGGGCTGGTGTACATGGTGCCGCTGACCATCTTCACCACCTACGGCATCGTGACCGAAACCACCGGTGGTCGTACTGCCGGCGCCTATCTGGTGACCCTCGCGGCGATGCTGTTCACCGCCGCGTCCTACGGCATCATGGTTCGACGCTTCCCGGTTGCAGGCTCCGCCTACTCCTACACCAACATCGCCTTCGGTCCCAATGTCGGCTTCCTCGCCGGCTGGTCGCTGCTGCTGGATTACCTGTTCATCCCGATGATCAACTACCTGTTGATCGGGCTGTTCCTCAACATCGCCTTCCCTGCCATTCCGGCCTGGGTCTTCGTCCTCGGGTCGATCGCCCTGGTGACCGTGCTCAACGTCATGGGCATTCGCTCGGTGGCCAAGGCCAGCAACCTGATCGTCGGCGCCCAGATCATTTTCATCGTGGTGTTCGTCGCGCTGTCCTGCTCCAGCCTGGGCAATGGCCCGGTCGACTACCTCGCACCGCTGCGCGGCGACGGCACCCAGCCCGGCTTCGATCCCCTGATGGCCGGCGCCGCCATCCTGTGCCTGTCGTTCCTCGGTTTCGATGCCGTGTCTACGCTGGCCGAAGAAACCCGTGATGCCCGCCGCACCGTACCGCGCGCGATCATGCTGACCACCCTGGCGGCCGGCGTGCTGTTCACCCTGCTGGCCTACCTGAGCCAACTGGCGGTGCCCGGCAGCCATTTCGAAAACACCGACGCCGCCGCCAACGAAGTGATGCTGAAGATTGGCGGGCAGTTCCTCGCCAACTTCTTCACCGCCGCCTACGTTGCCGGCAGCCTGGGTTCGGCGCTGGCTTCCCAGGCCGCGGTATCGCGGATCATCTACAGCATGGGCCGTGACAGGCTGCTGCCCGAGCGCTTCTTCGGCACCCTGTCGCCGCGCTTCGGCACCCCGGTCAACGCCACCCTGCTGGTGTCGCTGATCTCGCTGGTAGCGCTGGTCATCGACCTCGGCACCCTCGCCTCGCTGATCAGCTTCGGCGCGCTGGTGGCCTTCTCGGCGGTGAACATGGCGGTGCTGCGCACCCACCTGTTCGGCAGGATCGAAGGCAAAAGCCTGCTGCTCCACGGCCTGGTGCCGCTGGTGGGCCTGGCGCTGACCCTGTGGCTGTGGACCAGCCTGTCGGCCCTGACCCTGAGCATCGGCCTGACGTGGTTCGTGGTCGGGCTGGTGTATCTGCTGGTGCTGACGGGCGGGTTCCGGCGCAACGTCAAGGTGGCGGATTTCTCGGAAGCGGGTTGATGCATCACCAAACCTGAGCGCTCTCCAAAACCTCCGCATCTGCGAGAAAAGCCTTAGCCCTAGTGGAAAGTGAAGAACAAGTAGGCAGAATTCCCTGAACTGAAGATTTTCTTCGGTCAGTGAAGAAAAACCTGCCTACTGCGGGCAAACACAAGGAAAGGCTGATGCGCCATGCAGGATACGCCCTGTTTCAGGATCGTCCGAAAGTTACGGCAGTGCCTGCTCGTCGAAATCTTTGTCATTGCCCTTAAGGAACGTCATTGCTGTCCGGGATTGTAAGCAGTTTTCAGCCTGCTCCTGGCACAGTGATTGAGTCTCATGATCTCCCCAGAACTGCACCACTCCCTCCCTTCGAAATACCCCTAACGGCAAAGGATTCGTTGCGTAAGGATTGTGGTATATCCGCAGCCCATCGGTGATTTTCTCTGGGCCTTCGCTGGCTCGAATCACTGCCCGCTTCATGCCCTCAGGGGTCAACCAGACCGAACTGATGAATGCATCTGGGTTTCCGCACATGGCGTCTACCTTCCCCCAGGTCGCCAAGTGGCTGAATACCACCGCGCTGATGTGGCGGAATCGGGGATTTTGGAACAAGCCGAGCTCAATCTCTGACCCGTTGTCTTTCTCCACGCTGCCCAAGGATTTCGTTATGGGGCCATTTGGAAAGCGTTCCGGGTTCGCACGGTATTCGGCTTCGTCCACATAGAGGTCGAACAACAAAGCCTCGATAGGCCGATACGCTTGCAGGTGGAATCCGGGCTGCTCAAACGGCGCAATGGCAAGGACAAACGGACGCCCCTTCACGTGGTCGTGATTCGCGTATTTCTCAAGGTACTTCTTAGACTTGCTCATGAATGCATTGGAAAGGCGGATAATCGCGATACGGTTGAGTTCATTGAGCTCTATGTTCTCGAAAAACTCTGCCGTCAGGGGCTCCCCCCATTCCGGCGTTCCATCGGTTGCGTGGTTTGCCGTAGTGGCCTCTATCGTAAACGTCGTGTCTGCTGCGGTGACCAAAAAATCAGGCGCGGCATGCTTCCAGTCAAACGAGAAACCGTACTCTCTGAGAACCGCGTAAAGATAGATCTCCCAGAAGCTCGAGTTGAAGGTAGTCTGAAATTCCTTCACGAACTTTTTATCCCTGTCAGGAAAACCATCCATCCAGCGCAGGATCTCATCGCGCTGGTAATGCCGACCAACTCGTCCATCAGAAATCGTCTTGAAGTGCTGATGAAGCTTGTCTTGATCGAAAAGAGGCGTGAGTAAGTCCATTTTTTAGCCTGCCAGTCACGAGGGATGATGGGATCAGTTGTTCGGTCGAAGCTTACTCATCCAGAACCTCTCCTGGGAAGTGAGGCCTTTTAGGACTTCGAGGTAGTCTAGGTGTGACAGATCCTTGAGTAACCCTGACTGAGCTGCGAGTCATGACTTGCGGACGAAGTGCTTCAGCCGCTCCCGCGATTCCAGCACCTGCTCACGAATTTCCTCAGGATCGATAGCCATGCCACCCTCCGGCGTCACCCTGAGCGTCTTCAGGCTATTCACCGCCTCGATGAACTCACGCTCACGCTGTTTTCCCCACTCAGGGCGGCGGTCGGGGTTGATGTTGTTCCAGATTCGTGAAAGCCGCTTGAGTATCATTCCCATGCTTTTCTTTGCCGATTTTCCACGATCCTAAGTCAGCTCCTGATCAGTTATCACTCCCTGCCGCTCAGCCACCCATCCGGGCTCACGGCTCGGCTATACCGGACATGATGGCAAAATGGTATGTTTCGTAACACAAAGTGGAATCAGGCACAGGGAATGTGGAATCAAGAACAGGTAGATCAGGTTAGCGTCCCGCCGCCTTCGTCGGACGAGACCATGCCTACACCTGCATGCGCCTCAATGAGCCCCCAACTTCCTGAGCAGGAATTCACCATAGCCTCAGTGAGGCTTCTCGCTCTTAGTATCATCGACTCAACAATTAGCCACGATAGGCAACACTGGTGCGCAGAAAATCTAGGTTTGAAGGCTAAATATGGCAAATGATCGGGTAAAGTATAGCCCTGAAGAGCATAGTATCTTGTATGGAGAGACAGGAGGTGCCTGCCCTCTTTGTACACAACCAATCCTCATAAAGAAAGTCGGTTCCAAGACCTCTAAAGGATATGAACTTGCACACATTTACCCTCTCAATCCAACAGCCGCTCAAACACTAGCTTTAACTGGCTTTGTGTCGCCAGCAGACATCAATGGCCTTGAGAACTTGATATGCCTTTGCCCCAGCTGCCACACGAAATTCGATAAAGACTTCAAAATCGATGAGTACAAGCATATACGGGCTATCAAGGATGGTTTCATTAGAGACGCAGCTGCAAGAAAGGCAATTTCCGAGCATACTCTAAAAGAAGAAGTAAAAGAAATACTTGAAATAATCACCAGCTTGCAAATCAATGTCACAGACACGTTAGCCCTTGAACTCGAGCTTGATGCCAAGAAGCTGAGCGACAAATTGAAAACAGGCGCCAGTAACTTTCTTAAGCGAAATATTCGCAACGATGTGGTTGACTATTTCGTTGCCATCCGCGAAGAAATGCGCCTGCTAGAGATGCGAGACCAATCTACCGTAAAGATCTTGCAAAATCAGGTCAACAGTTACTACTGGGAGATGCGTAAATTAAACCCAGACAACAAAGACCTCGTATTCAAATACATCACCGAGTGGATGAGCACTAGAACTGGCAAGTCAATCGATGCCTCAAGAGTTTTGACGTCATTCTTCGTGCAAAATTGTGAGGTATTCGATGTTAGTCCCTAGCAAATTTACAAAGCTCGAAGAGTCGACGATTTTTAAAATGCTTGCGATACTCGCTGACAAAACGCCAGGGGAGACCGTGACCCAAGTTTTATCAAGGACAAAAGACGACTTCTTGGATGCATCCGAATTTCTCGCTGCAATGGACATTCTATATTTTCTCGGATACTTGGACGTCCAAGATGGATCTGGAGTGATTGAATATGCTTAAACAGATAAAGTGCGACCTATTCAATCAGAGCACTATTGATTTCCACGCCGGGCTAAACGTTATCCTCGGAGATGACGAAGCTAAGAACTCAATTGGCAAATCATCAGCCCTCCTTGTAATCGACTTTGCAATGGGCGGCGACAGCCTGTTAGATGATGACGCTGGAGCTATCGAGTTCCTTGGCCACCACTCATACGAAATCACATTTGAATTTGGTGGCGTGCCCCTTTTCGTCACAAGGTCTACGAAGCAAGCAGACGTTGTTGACATCTGTGACTCCAATCATGTCAAGCTAGATGAAATAACAGTCGAGACCTATAGGAATAAGCTCAAGAGCCTCTACGACCTGTCGGAACTAGAGAGTTCATTCCGATCCATCGTTGGGCCTTTTGCTCGAATATGGAACAAGGGGGAAGCGGATCCAGATCACCCACTGGCGGGTAATCCAAAAGAAAAACTCGGCGCCGGGGTAGCCAGGCTAGTCGATCTATTCGAACGCACTGGTGATGTTTCTGTAGAGCGGGCAGTACTTCAGGCATTACAAGATAAAAGAAACTTAATGAATAAGTCGATGACTGCGGAAATTATTCCACGGATCACGACAACCAAGTACAAAGCCAACAAAAAACTGATTGAAACCAATGCACAAGCCATCAGTGACATTAAGGATAACTTCGCAGGAGCCATCACAGCATACGAAGCCCTGTTCGACGATAAGTTGAGAGCTATACAGCAGGCAAAAAATGAGATGGTGAGCAAGAGAAATCTGGTTTCAGGAAGAAGAGAAAAGCTCCAAAGAGACATCTCCGGAATAACACCTCGTCTCGCGGCGAATATAGCCCTCGTTGCTGAATTTTTCCCAGACGCCAATCTTGAGCGCCTTGAGATGGTAGAGCAATTTCACGCCAAAATAGGAAAGCTCGTAAGCAAGGAACTCAAAACTGAGCTTGAGTTACTAATTGCAAACGAAACTGAGATCACAACAGCGATTACCGAACTTGACCAGCAGATAAAGCTAACACTCAAGGCCAAAGGTACTCCCACAGACCTATTTGCGAAAGTCTTTGAACTCAAAGAAGTCACCGACAAAGCTAAAGAGGAAAATAAGTTCTTCGAACAGAAGGCCTCTATTGAGAGCAGTGAAACGGCCACTAAAACTCGTCTAGAAGCCATCTATGGTAAAATCTTCCTTGAGATTGAGACTGCAATAAATCAAAAGCTTGAGAAATTTAACAAACTGGTTTACGGCCCTGAACGCAAGCCATCACGGCTTCACCTTAAAAAGGCTAACTCTTATAGCTTCACTTCGCGCATGGATACTGGAACAGGTAAATCGTATGCTGGCCTGGTTGGATTTGACCTTTCAATACTTTCGCTAACGCGCCTACCGTTCGTAATCCATGATTCGATGATCTACAAGAATATTGAAATTGCCGCCACGGAGCACATTATTCGCATCCTGGCCTCCTTCAAAAATAAGCAAATTTTCCTGGCTTTTGATGAGGCCAAGAAATTCAATAGCACAACTCAGAACACCCTGAGAGCCAAGATGGTGTTGCAACTACACCGCGACAAGCTCCTCTATACCCAGGACTGGAGGGCGAAAGAGAAGCGGACATAAGGTGTCTGTCGGGTATGTGTCGTGTCCCGCCGCCTTGGGCGCCTACATGCTCGAGCCACCACAGCAGCCACAGGGCAGGATACACGAGATGGGCATTTTCGACGCAACCGACACGCGCCTCCTTAGCAAAGCCGAACTGGGCAAGGTAATCAAGTATCTCCGAGAACTCCGCCAATGGTCTCAAGAAACCCTGGCGGAGCTTGCCCACACCACACCGCGCACGATCCAGCGGGTGGAAGCCGGCTCGGGAGCGAGCGTCAACACCCTGCGCTCTCTCGCAAGGGCGTTTGAGTATCAGGACATCGACATATTCAATAAGCCGATGCCGATCCCTACAGATGAACAACTCCGGGCCGCTCGCGAACAGTTTGAAAAAAATTACGTCATGAGCAAAGCCCTGCAACCTGACTCAGGAAGGTGCTTGGCCAAACTTGCAACTGAGACGATTGGCGACTACATCGAGCCTGCATTTGAGCTATCGCGAGATCAGGCGGTTGCCTTTGCCGAGCTCACCGACTACCTACGTAAGCGATCCATGAACCCCACCTACCGAGAAGAGGAAGTCTCAGTTACCGTGGCATCTCCGGCGAGCAGTTCCATGGCAGTAACGCTTCATAGTCCGCCACAGACTGCGCGTGGGGCAGTCGCTCCAGTACGTGGCGCAGCCACGTATAAGGCTCTTGGCCGTTGATCTTTGCAGTCTCGACCAAGCTGTAAATCTGGGCACTGGCCGTAGCGCCCTTGGGCGTGTCGCTGAACAGCCAGGCCTTGCGACCGATGACAAACGGCTTGATCGAGCGTTCAGCCAGATTGTTGTCGATTGGCAGATAACCAGCCTCGACGTAACGCACCAACCGGCTCCAGTTGTTCGCCAGATAATTCACGGCCTTGCCCAGCACGCTTTGTGGCGTCACTTGGGATTGGGCCTTGTCCAACCAACTTTTCAACTGGGTCAGGACTGGCAGGCTTTGCGCTTGTCGCGCGGCAAAACGCTGCTCGTCACTGGCGTTTTTCAGTTCGCGTTCGATGCCATACAGCTTGTTGATCATCGTCAGTGCGACATCGGCCCGTCCGGTTTTGCCTTTAGGCTGCACTTTCTGCGCTTCGACAAACTTGCGCCGGGCATGCGCCATGCACGCCAACCGTTCTACGCCAGACTGCAGCGCCAACGCGTTATAGCCAGCGTAATCGTCCGTCATGACATACCCGCGGTAAGTTTCCAGCAGACGCAACGGCACTTCCTGCGCCCGGCTGGAGCTGTAGTCGAACAGCACGACTTTTCGGTCAGGCGGCCCGCTGACTTGCACCCACATCCAGGATTGGCTGGTCGGGTCTCGATCTGGCTCTTTCAGTACCTGGACACGGGTTTCATCGCAATGGATGACCGGACTTTCCAGCAATCGCTCACGCATCAGATTCAGCAGCGGCTGGACATGTTCGCTGCATTGGATAATCCAGCGCGCCAGTGTCTGCCGTGGAATGTCGATCCCGTGCCGGCCCAGGACACTTTCAAAACGGTGCAGCGGCAAGCCATCGACATACTTGGTGGTCAGCAACATCGCCAACACGCTCGGGCTGGCCATGCTCTTCTCGATCAGTTGAGCCGGTTTGTCTGCCGTGACCGGGGCAACTTCACAACCCCGGCAGCCGTAGACCTTACGGACATGTTTGAGCACGCGGATCTGCATCGGCACGATATCCAGTTGCTCACTGATTTCCTCGCCGATCTCATGCTTGCGGCAACCGCAGGCACAGGTCAGTTCGTGTTCAGGCAGTTCGTGGATGACTTCGATACGCGGCAGATCAGCCGAGAGTGGCTTGCGTTTTCCCCGGCGTGGCGCTGGCGTGACGACTTCTTCATCCGGCGTTTCCACCGTCAACAGAGGTTCGCTTTCTGCCTCGTTGAACATCGCCAGTTGCGGCGTGTTGGGATCGATGGCCTGCTCGGACTTGCGGCCGAAAAGGCGATCACGCAGCAACTTGATCTGTTCTTTCAGATCAACGATGTGAGTGGCGTAGGCTTCTTTGACTTCCTGCTCACGCGAGCGTGCTGCGTAAGCCTCAAGGAGCATTTGCTTGAGCAGGACAGGGTCATCGGGAAGGTCATCGGGCATGGAATCCATGCCGAGGATTATACCGATTCAGGCCACGAAACGAGGGGTCAAAACCTGATGTGGGCGGTTGCGCCAAAGGTCGAAGCCGTCGAGTAGCCAGTTCAGTTCCTGAACAGTCAGGACAATGGCTTCGTCAGTGGCGTCAGGCGAGGTCTTGAAGCGTTCGGACTCCAGGCGCTTGAGCCAGAGACAGAAACCGTTGCGCTCCCAATAGAGGATCTTCACGCGATTGCGCGGCTTGTTGAGGAACACGAAAAGTACCGGGTCGAACACGGCCACCTTGATATCCAGTTCGACCAGAGCGGCGAGGCCATCGATGGATTTTCGGAAGTCGACAGGCTTGGGGTAGAGATAGACTTTTTCGACTTTGGCGTCGGGGCGCATCATCGTCGGCAGGCTCCAGAAAGAAATCGGGAGCACAGCATCGGGGATCAGGTAAGCGCTTTGAATGTGGGGTTCATGGAGCGCTTACCTACCTACGGGATTATCGTGACGTCGCTGATGACTGCTCAAGTACATCCCGCCTGCTGGTCTTCGATGAGCTTCAAGAGATGCTCGACCGACTGGGTGAACAGGGCGTCACACTACGTTATGCAACCACGCCTGTAGTGCAGAGGGTCACCTCAGATCCGCCGCAGGAAGCGCAGCCCATTGGAAAAGTGCTCTACCTGCTGGCGTTCAAGGAGGGTGAGGCGCCGGAAGAGTTGGCACTTCCCCGGAGGATGGGCATTGGGTAATGCGCCGTAGCCCCCAGACAGTTCGCTTACTGGGGGCTACAGCCTCATCATTCAGGTCTTCCTTGGCTTAGCTCTGGCAGTCGCCTCAGCGACCAATGGATCTTCGGGCCAATAGTGCTTGGGGTATCTGCCCTTTAAGTCCTTCTTCACCTCCGCATAGGTACTGCGCCAGAAGTTCGCCAGGTCCTGGGTCACCTGTACTGGCCGTCGTGCTGGTGACAGCAGGTGCAGCAGGACTTTCTGCCGCCCTTGCGCAATACGTGGCGTATCCGCCAGGCCGAACAGTTCCTGCATGCGCACCGCCAGTACCGGCGGGTGCTCGCTGTAGTCGACGCGGATGTTCGATCCGGACGGCACGCTGATATGCACCGGCGCCTGTTCGTCCAGGCGCTGCGGCAGCGGCCAGGGCAGCAGGTTGCGCAGGATCGATGACAGGTCGAGGTTGGCGAAGTGGCTGAGGCGGGTGACCTTGCCCAGGTAGGGTTGCAACCAGTCCGCGAGGGTCGCCAGCAGCGCGTCGTCGCCAAGGTCCGGCCATTCGCTGTCGCCGCCGGCGGCCAGGTCGAGCTGGCGCAGCAAGGCGACCCGCGCCTGCCACTGACGCAGTTCCGGGGTCCACGGCAGCAGGGCCAGGCCCTTGCGTCGCACCAGCTCGAGCAAGGCGCGGGCTCGGGCGTCGTCGTCCAGGCCGGTGAGCGGTTCACGGCTGAGGATCAGCTCGCCAACCTTGCGCTGGCGCTCGGCGCGCAGGACGTTTTCCTTCTCGTCCCACTCCAGTTGCTCGACCACGCTGACCTGCTCGGCCAGTACCTCGTCGAACAGTGCGGGGTCGAGTTCGGCAGCCAGGTAGATGCGCTCTTCGCGCTGCCCCTGGCGGCTGCCGAGGTCGGCGACCACCAGCCACGGCTCTTTCATCAGCGCATCGACCTCGCCGAACTGCGCGGCACGACCGTTGGCCAGCCGATACTCGGCGCCCCCGGCGCGGCGCTGCTGGGCAACCCGGTCGGGGTAGGCCAGCGCCAGCAATGCGCCGAGCCAACGTGGGTGCTCCGGGTCGCTGACAGCAGCGCCGGGTTTGTCCCGCAGAAAACCCCGGTATTGCCGCGACAGTTGCCGCGCCCGCTGCACGCCACCCTGGCCGCCGCGATTGGCCCGGGTTTCACCGCTGAGCAGGCTCAGCCGACTGTGCAGGTCGGCACCTGCCCCGCGCAGGATGTCGCGCTCGCCCAGCAATGCGGCGACATCACAGGCTATCGCCGTCAGCCCGAGGTCGTGACCGCGCAGCAGCAAGTGGGCGATGCGCGGGTGCGCCGGCAGCTCGGCCATGGCCTGGCCATGGGCGGTGAGGCGGTCGCCGCTCAGTGCCCCAAGGCGCTGCAGCAGATCCTGCGCCTGGCTGTAGGCGGCAGCGGGCGGCAGGTCAAGCCAGCGCAACTGGCCCGGTGTCACGCCCCAGCGATTCAGTTGCAGGGCCAGCCCGGACAGGTCGGCCTGGATGATTTCGGCGGTGCCGTAGGCGGCCAGTTGTTCATGCTGGGCCTCGGACCAGAGCCGGTAACACACCCCGGGCTCCAGTCGTCCGGCCCGGCCGGCACGCTGGGTGGCGCTGGCGCGGGAAATGCGCTGGGTGTCGAGGCGGGTCATGCCGCTGCCCGGATCGAAGCGCGGCACCCGCGCCAGCCCGGCGTCCACCACCACCCGCACACCGTCGATGGTCAGGCTGGTCTCGGCGATGTTGGTCGCCAGCACCACCTTGCGCGTGCCCGCCGGCGCCGGCTCGATGGCAGCGCGCTGAGCGGACAGGTCGAGTTCGCCATGCAGCGGGCAGAGCAGAATGTCGGGGCGGTCGCCGACGGCGTCCCGCAACGACTGGTGCACCCGGCGAATCTCCGCCTGGCCCGGCAGGAACACCAGCAGGCTGCCTCTCTGTTCGTCCAGCGCCTGTAACACCGTGTCCACCACCCGCGGCTCGATGTACTCGCCAGGCTGGAAAGGCCGGCCCCAGCGCATCTGCACCGGGAACATGCGGCCCTCGCTGCTGATCACCGGCGCGTCGTCGAGCAAGGCCGACAGGCGCTCGCCTTCGAGGGTCGCCGACATCAGCAGGATTTTCAGCGGCGGCTCGTCGCGCAGCAGCTCGCGGCCATTGAGACTGAGGGCCAAGGCGAGGTCGGCGTCGAGGCTGCGCTCGTGGTATTCGTCGAAGATCAACAGACCGACACCCTCCAGCGCCGGATCATCCTGCAGGCGGCGGGTGAGGATGCCTTCGGTGACCACTTCGATGCGGGTGCGCGGGCCAACCTTGCTGTCCAGGCGGATGCGGTAGCCGACAGTTTCGCCGACCTTTTCACCCAGCTCGCTGGCCAGCCGCTCGGCGGCGGCGCGGGCGGCAAGGCGGCGTGGTTCGAGCATGAGGATGGTCTGCCCGGCCAGCCACGGCTCGTTCAACAGCGCCAGTGGCACACGGGTGGTCTTGCCGGCGCCGGGCGGTGCTTCGAGCACGGCTTCGTGGCGCTGCGCCAAGGCTTCACGCAGCGATGGCAGAACGGCATCAATCGGTAAGGAAATCATGGTAGCCCTCAAACAGTGGGGCGAGTATAACGGCGAACCCGGCCTGCTCTCGCATGGTCTTAACTCATGAAGCCGGCCTTTTGCCGGTATTGTTGCGGCTTTCATTGCGGAGACTCTCAATGCGTATTTCTTCCCGTGTCACTGGTGGCCTGCTGGTCGCGACCCTGCTGACCCAGCTCACGGCCTGCGGCACCCTTTTCTACCCTGATCGCCGTGGCCAGATCGAAGGCAAGGTCGACCCGGTGATCGTCGCCCTCGATGCCGTCGGCATCCTGTTCTATGTCATCCCCGGCCTGATCGCCTTCGGCATCGACTTCGCCACCGGTGCCATCTACCTGCCGGGCGGCAGCACCGCGCAGGTTTCCCCGGAGAAACTCAACGAAGCCATCGGCGCCGACGGCAAGGTCGACAACACCCGCCTGCAGGTGATCCTGGAAAGCGAGCTGGGCCAGCGTCTGCCGCTGAACGACCCGCGCCTGATCCAGCACAAGGGCAGCACCGAGCAACTGGCGGCCTACGGCCTGGTGCCTGCCGCCTGACATGGCTGCCACCTCGGCTGAACACGCCCGCCTGCTGCGCCTGGCCACCCGTGCGTCACTGGCGGTGGCGTGCATCCTCATCGTCAGCAAGGCGATCGCCTGGTGGCTCAGCGGCTCGGTCAGCCTGCTGGCCGGCCTGACCGACTCGCTGCTCGACGGCGCCGCCTCGCTGCTCAACCTGCTGGCGGTGCATTACGCCCTGCGTCCCGCCGATGAAGACCACCGTTATGGCCACGGCAAGGCCGAAGCACTGGCAGGCATGGCCCAGGCGCTGTTCATCGGCGTCAGTGCGGTGTTGATCGCCAGCCAGGCCGTCGAACGCCTGCGCGAGCCGCAGCCGCTGGGCGATACCACGGTGGGTGTGGCGGTGATGGTGCTGTCGCTGGCGCTGACCGTGGGGCTGCTGATGATCCAGGCTCGGGTCATCCGCATCACCGGCTCGACCGCGGTGCGGGCCGATTCACTGCACTACCGTTCCGACCTGCTGCTCAACGGCAGCATCCTGGTGGCGCTGCTGCTGGCGGCGTTTGGCTGGCCGCAGCTGGATGCGTTCTTCGGGCTGGGGATTGCCGTGTATATCTTCTGGAGCGCGGTGACCATCGCCCGGGAGAGCTTCGCCACGTTGATGGATGAGGAGTTGCCTGCGGACGTGAGCGACAGGATGCTGGCGCTGGTGTGCGCGGTGCCGGGCGTGGTCGGGGCGCATGACCTGAGGACGCGGGTGTCAGGCAACCGCTGGTTCGTGCAGGTGCATCTGGAGTTGCCGGGGCAGCTACCGCTGACTCAGGCGCACGAGCTGTGCGTGCAGGCGTCCGCCGCGATCAGCCGGGCGTATCCGCGGGCTGAAGTACTGGTGCATGCGGATCCGGTCTAGCGAGTGTTCTTTCTGGCCCTATCGGTGGCAAGCGGAGCGCCGCCAGCGATAGGGCCAGAAAGAACAGACAGTAGACCTTCAGTTGACGCTATACCCCCGCCCCGCCATGCACGCTCCCATCGCCCGGCGATAGGTATCGGCCACCTGAGCCGGCGGCGCCTGATTGGCATAGGCCGGGTCGAAGCCACTCTGCTCCACCGCCCAGCGATGGCACTGGTAGCGATCCTGCTCGACCTGTTGCGGCGGCTGGCCCTGCATCGGGTAGGCGATCACGTCGTAGCTGCTGCCCTGCACCGGCACGGGTTGCTGCACCTGCGGCGGGTTGACCACGACGTAGTCGCGGGTGCTGTCGAGGTATTGGTAGTAGGTGTCCGCCACCAGGAAGAACAGCGCGCCACCGATCCACATTTCCCGCGCATAGTCCGGCAGGTAGCTCACACGCACGCCATAGGGCGGTGTCACGACGACGTAGCCCGCACCATGAGGGCGATACCAGTAGCCGCCGGAAAAGAAGTAGTCCTGCCCGCGATAGGGCACCCGCGAGAACCGATCAGGAAAACGGTCGATGGTGTGGCCCGGCCGGTACTGCGGCCCCGGTCCCCAGCCATTGCCGCCGCTGGGACGGCCCGCCCAGTTCGGCTGCTGCGGACGCTGCCCACCCTGATGGCCTTGCCAGCCCGGGTTGCCGTCGTTGCGCCGCGGAATGTCCTGGTAATGCCCTTGACGCGGCTGCTGGGTCTGTCGCACCTCATCCGGACGCTGCCCAAGCGGCGAACCCTGCTGGCGCTGTTCGCCGCCACGGGACTCCTGCGGACCACGATGGTCCCGCTCATCGTCGGCATGGACGCCCAGGCTCAGGCAGAGCAGACCGACACCCACCAATGGCCACATACGCAAGGTCATGCTGTTCCTCTTCAATCGTGGGAAATGATCACAACGCCACTCTAGCATGCGCTGTTCCGGGGGCCAGATGAAATCTCGGATAGGCAGCGGCGAGCTGCAAGCTGCAAGAAAAAGCCAGCCGGCGCAACGCCCGCTCTTTCTTGCGGCTTGCAGCTTGCCACTCAAGAACAATAAAAAAGGGCGACCATCAGGCCGCCCTTCGGGAATTTTGTCCTGGCTCGACGCTTGTGACGCCGGCTCACCTCACACCTGTCTTCTGGACCGTGTGTAGCCCGGGGGCCAAGCACCACCCTGTGGGATGGCTGGCCGCGACTGTCCTGATTGAGTCAGTCGCCGTGGACGTGTGTCCGGGCAGTGATTCTGGAAACAATCATAAGAAAACCGGTGCGACAGAGGATTGCGAAGATTGCGGAATGAAACACCACTTGCGCAATTTTTTACTAAATATTAATAATTGTCAGCAATTCAAACAGAAAAGGCCTGATCCATGAGCAAGCTGGACCGCTACGACCTGAGCATTCTCGCCGAATTGCAGCGCGATGCGCGCATCTCCAACCAGGAACTGGCCGAGCGTATCGGGCTGTCGCCGTCGCCGTGCTCGCGCCGGGTCAAGCAACTGGAAGACGACGGATTCATCTCCCGTCAGGTCGCCCTGCTCGACCGCAAGAAGCTCGGCCTGAGCCTGACCGCCTACGTGCTGATCGGCATGGACCGCCACACCCCCGAGCGTTTCGAAACCTTCGAGGCGGCGATCCGCAACCTGCCCCAGGTGCTGGAATGCAGCCTGGTCACCGGGATGGACGCCGACTACCAGCTCAAGGTAGTGGTGCCCGACATGGATCATTACCAGAAACTGCTGCTCGGTCACCTCACCCGTATCGAGGGCGTGACCAGCGTTCGCTCGAGTTTTGTCCTGAATCAAGTATTGGCCAGTACCGAACTGCCCCTGACCCACCTTCGCTGAGACGCGGCGTATAATCCCGCGCCTCACGCTGCCGGAGAAAATCGATGGATCCTGTGTTGTTCGAAGAGTGGATGATGACCATCCTCGTCACCGTCCTGATCGCCTTCATGGGCTTTATCGTCTACGACCTGGCGAAGAAGTCCAAGGCCGGCAAGTTCGGCACCTTCATCCTGTTCTTCGTGCTCGGCCTGGGCATCCTCGCCTTCATCATCAAGAGCGTGGTGATCACCTGGATCGAGCTGCACCAGTAGCGTCCTTCCACTGGCCCGGTTCCAGCCCGTCCAGTGTCCAGTCGCCGATCCTGACCCGTACCAGACGCAGGGTCGGCAAGCCCACCGCCGCGGTCATTCTTCGCACCTGGCGGTTGCGTCCTTCCTTGATGATCAATTCCAGCCAGGCGGTCGGCACGCTCTTGCGAAAACGTACCGGCGGGTTGCGCGGCCACAGCTCAGGCTCGTCCAGTTGCCGGGCCTTGGCCGGCAGGGTCGGGCCGTCGTTCAGTTCGACACCGTCGCGCAGGCGCTGGAGCTGCTCGTCGCTCGGCTCACCTTCCACCTGCACCCAGTAGGTCTTTGGCAGCTTGTGCTTCGGGTCGGCGATGCGCGCCTGCAACTGGCCGTCATTGGTCAACAGCAGCAGGCCTTCGCTGTCTCGGTCCAGGCGACCGGCGGGATAGACACCGGGCACCGCGATGAAGTCCTTGAGGGTCGCCCGCCCCTCGCCGTCGCTGAACTGGGTCAGTACGTCGAAGGGCTTGTTGAACAGGATCAACCGCGGCTCGGCCGGCGGCGCCTTGGGTTGGCGTCGCGGACCGGCGGGTTTTGCCGCGGGGCGGCGCGGCGTGTTGCGAGGGGGTAACGGCATGGGGCCTCAGCGGAACGGCGGCTCGTCGAAACTGCGCAGTTTACGCGAGTGCAGCGAGTTCAGTTCGGTGCGCAGCAGGTCGAGCGCGGCGATGCCGATCTTCAGGTGCTGGCTGACAGCGCGGTTGTAGAAGGCGTTGGCCGCCCCCGGCAACTTGATCTCGCTGTGCAGCGGCTTGTCCGAGACGCACAGCAGCGTGCCGTACGGCACCCGCAGGCGATAGCCCTGGGCGGCGATGGTGCCGCTTTCCATGTCCACCGCGACGGCCCGCGACAGGTTGATCAACGGCCGCTCCTGCGCCCAGCGCAGTTCCCAGTTGCGGTCGTCGTAGGTCAGCACGGTGCCGGTGCGCAGGCGTTTTTTCAGCTCGTCGCCACGCTCGCCGGTGACCTGCGCCGCCGCTTCCTGCAGCGCCATCTGCACCTCGGCCAGGGCCGGGATGGGGATGTTCGGCGGGACCACGCGGTCGAGGATGCCGTCACGGCGCATGTAAGCGTGGGCCAGCACATAGTCGCCGATGGTCTGCGACTGCCGCAGGCCGCCACAGTGACCGATCATCAGCCAGCAGTGCGGACGCAGCACGGCCAGATGGTCGGTGATGTTCTTGGCGTTGGACGGGCCGACGCCGATGTTGACCAGGGTGATGCCGTCGCCATCGGCGGCGATCAGGTGATAGGCCGGCATCTGGTAGCGGTGCCAGACCACCCCGGCCACCAGTGCCTGGGCTTCGCCATTGTCCATGGCCTTTTCGATGATGACGTTGCCCGGCAGGACCATGCGCACGAAACGCGGGTCGTCGCGCAATTGTTCAAGGCCGTGGCTGATGAACTGGTCGACGTAGCGGTGGTAGTTGGTCAGCAGGATCCACGGCTGCACATGGCGCCAGTCGCTGCCGGTGTAGTGCACCAGGCGGCGCAGCGAGAAGTCCACGCGGGCAGCGTCGAACAGCGCCAGCGGCAGGGTTTCGGCGGTGCCCCAGTCGTACAGGCCGTCGGCGATGCCGTCGGTGGCGGCGGACAGGTCGGTGCTCGGGAACACCCGTGCCAGCGCGGCGGCAGTGATGCCGGTGCCGGCCAGCTCGTCGCCCTGCTCGACCACGTAGGGATAAGGAATGTTCTGCTCGCTGACGCCCACTTCGACGGTCACGGCGAAGTCCTGCATCAACGGCCGCAGTTGCTCCAGCAAATAGCCACGGAAGGCGGACGGATGGGTCACGGTGACGCTGTAGGTGCCCGGCAGTTGCACTTTGGCATAGGCGCGGGTGGTCGCCGGCACCTCGCCATTGTGCTGGTAGGTCAGGCGCAATTCGGGATAACGGAACAGCGCACGCTCGTCCGCGTCCGGCTCGGTACGGTCCTTCAGGTAGCGCTTGAGCGCCTGGCTCAGGGCAGAGGTCGCACTTTCGTGCAGGGCCGCCAGACGATCGACGGCTTGCTCGGCGGTTTCTACGACAACGAAGGCTTCATCAAAACGGCTCACGGGTTACTTCCTGTCTGACATGCAGGTTTCCATCTTGCCTACATCCGCGCGCAAAGGCACGCCCGTTCAGAGCGGCCAGACCGGCGTCGAGCGCTGCACCAGCGCCGCGACGTCCACACCTCGTGGCAGGCTGCCGTAGACGCGCCCACCGCCACCGAGCCGGCCGGCGATAAAGGCATCACTCACCGTGGCGTTGCCAGCTTCCAGCAGCAGCCTGGCCTGCAGGCCGACGGCGATGTCCTCCACCAGTTGCCGGGCGCGGTACTGGATGTCGCCGGTGTCGGCGAAGGCAGCCTTGAGGTTGCCGATGTGCGCAGCCAGACGCGGATCGCCATGGCCGTCACCCAGTTCGACGAACAGGCTGTCGAGCACGCCGGGCTCCTTGGACAGCGCCCGCAGCACATCCAGGCATTGCACGTTGCCCGAGCCTTCCCAGGTGGAGTTGACCGGCGCTTCGCGGTAGAGCCGCGGCAGGATGCTGTCTTCAACATAGCCGGCGCCGCCCATGCACTCGGCGGCCTCGTTGATCATGGCCGGGGCGCGCTTGCAGATCCAGTACTTGCCTACCGCCGTCACCAGGCGGGCGAAGCGGGCCTGGTGCGGGTCATCGAGGTGGTCGAGGGCGTGGCCCATGCGCAGGCTCAGGGCCAGCGCGGCTTCGCTTTCCAGGGCGAGGTCGGCGAGAACGTTTTGCATCAGCGGCTGCTCCGCCAGCAGACGGCCGCTGACCTGACGGTGGGCGCAGTGGTGCGCGGCCTGGGTCAGCGCCTGGCGCATCAGCGCGCTGGAGCCGACCATGCAATCGAAGCGGGTCATGGCGACCATCTCGATGATGGTCGGCACGCCACGGCCTTCCTCGCCGATCATCCAGGCCAGGGCACCGCGGAACTCCACTTCGCTCGAAGCGTTGGACCAGTTGCCCAACTTGTTCTTCAGCCGCTGCACGTAGAACTGATTGCGCTGATCGTCCGGACGATGGCGCGGCAAAAGGAAACAGCTCAGCCCTTTTTCGGTCTGCGCCAGGGTGAGGAAGGCATCGCACATCGGGGCGGAGCAGAACCATTTGTGGCCCACCAGTTCGTAGGCCTGGCCCGGCCCCGGTGCACCGACGGGATACGCCCGGGTGGTGTTGGCGCGCACGTCGGTACCGCCCTGCTTCTCGGTCATGGCCATGCCGATAGTGACCCCAGCCTTGTGCCGGTCACCGATGTTGCGCGGGTCGTAGTCGGTGGCGAGCACCTTGGGCAGCCAGTATTGCGCCAGCTCCGGCTGCAGCTTCAGGGCCGGCACGGCGGCGAAGGTCATGGTCAACGGGCAACCACTGCCGGCCTCGGCCTGGCTGTGCAGGTAGGTCATGGAGGCACGGGCGACGTGAGCGCCTTCACGAGGGTCGGTCCAGGGCAGCGAGGGCAGGCCGTGCTCGATGGCGGTACGCATCAACTGGTGGTACGCGGGGTGGAACTCCACCAGATCGATGCGATGGCCATACCGGTCATGGCTGCTGAATTGCGGCTTGTTCTGGTTGGCGAGAAAGCCCGCTTCCATCAGCGGGCCCCCGGCGAGGGCACCGTAGGCATCGATCCGCGACTCGGCCCATCCGGCCCCGTAGCGCCGCCCCCATTCCTGCAGCGGCAGGTCGAGGCGGTACAGGTTGGCGCCGTCCAGGGACGGCGGCTGGTTGGTGACGTCGTGGGTTTCAGCGTACTGATGCAGGTTCATCCGAGGGCTCCTGATCGATAGGACGTGTCTGAAAAATTCAGTGAATCACGCCCCGCCCCCGACAAAAAGTGACAAAAACGCCTAACCCGGGGTGATTTGTCCTCTGTCGGCGGGCACCTGTACCGCCAGCGCCACGCTCAACTCAAAGCAACTGCCCTGCCCCGGCACCGAACTGTGCTGCAGCTTCGCCCCCATCAGATCGGCAAGATTGCGACAGATCGCCAGGCCGATGCCGAGCCCGCCGTACTCGCGGCTCATGGAGCCGTCGATCTGGAAGAAGCGCTGATACAGCAGGGTATCGCCCAGGCTGGCGAAACCGATCCCGCTGTCTCGAACGCTGAAGGTCAGAGCCAGGCGCGGACCCTGAGCGTGGCCCCGGACCATCAGGTTGACCCCGCCGCGCTGGGTGAACTTGATGCCATTGTCGAGCAGATAGCCCAGGCACAGCGCCAGTTTCTGCCGGTCGCCAAGCAGGCGATCCGGCAAACCGTCGGCGATATCCAGGTTCAGCAGCAAGCCTTTCTCCATCGCCGCCGACAGGAACCGCGCACGCAACTCGTGCAACAAGCCCCGCAGGCTGAATGGCTCGGACCGGGCACTGATACGGCCGGCCTGCAGCTCGGTGAGGATGAGGATATCGTCGACCATCCGCATCATGTGCTGGGCCGCAACGCTGGCGGTGTGCTGGTACTGGCCGAGTTCGTCGTCCAGGGGGATGGTCTGCATCAGTTCCAGCGAGCCGATAACGCCATTCATCGGTGTGCGCAGCTCATGGGTCACGGTGGCAAGGAATTCGTCTTTGAGGCGGTTGCTGCGAGCCAGTTGCTGGTTCAGTTGCTCCAGCTTGTGACCGGCTTCGCGCAGGGTTCGCGCCTGCTCGTCACGCATGCCGTTGATGCGGTCGGCCAAGGCCAGCGACAGCAGCGCGACTTCCAGTGCCGAACCGATCTGGCTGGCGTACATGGTCAGGAATACATTAGGCAGGTAACCCAGCACCATCAGCGTGTTGACCAGTCCGCCCAAGAGAAACGCCGACCAGGCAATGATGAAATAACGCGCCACGCGCATCCCGCGCCACCAGGCGAACAGCCCGGCGGCGAAGATGCAGAGCGTGAAGGCCAGCGCCAGGGCGGTGGCCAGGCGCAAGGCGAGACCGTAGCTGGAGGCCAGCGACATCAGCATCACCACCGCCGAGCACAGCACCAGCCCCTGCAGCACGCGATCGAACGCCCGGCTGTGGCGGGCCATCTGCAGGAAACTGCGGGCGAACTGGCAGCCGAACAGCCCCGCCGCCCCGATGAACAGCGGCGTCGCAGCATTCGCCCACCAAGGACTGTCCGGCCAGAAATAGGCCACCGCCGCACCGTTGACCGAGACCTGGTAAAGGCCGAAAGAGGCGATGTAAAGGATGTACCAGAGGTAACTGGTGTCGCGCACGCTGATATAGATGAACAGGTTGTAGACCAGCATCCCCAGCAGTACGCCATAGATCAGCCCGAACACGTAGATCTTCGCCGGCTGGGCTTCAAGGTAAGCGTCGGTGGACCACAGACTCAGCGGTGCCTGCACCGAACCCTCGCTCTGCAGACGCAGGTAGGCGGTGAGTGCCTGGTCGGGCTGCAGCGGCAACTTGAAGAGGTAATTGCCCTGTTCAATCTGCCGGCTGGAATACGGCAAGGCATCGCCGGTGCGCTGCACCAGCCGGTACACGCCATCGGCGTCGGGCAGGTAAAGCTCCAGATGATCCAGCGGCGGGTAAGCCAGTTCCAGCAGCCAGGTGCGCGGCGCGGCCAAGGGCATGGCGTTGTAATGCAGGTCGATTTTCAGCCAGAACGCCGAGGTCGAATAACCGGCGTTGAGCACATCGGCCTGGTGCGGGCGGAAACGACTGGCAAAGGCCGGCGAACTGACCTGGGCAATGGACGCACTGGCGTCGGGGTCTTCGTAGACCTGCATGACGCGGCCAAGGGGCAGGTTTCGGGTCGAGTCGTCGAACTCCACGGCACTGGCCAGCAACGGCAGCCAGCTCAATAGAAGGATCAGCAGATAGCGCATACAGCCCCGGCATGGCCCGCTCGGTCCGTCGTGACGCCTCCTGTCCGTTTGAGACGACGTGATCCGGCAGCGCCTGATGTCATTTTAAAAGCACACTAGCATAGCGGTTTGAAGCCGCCAGCGCTTGCGGGAAATTTCATATCAGCCGCTCTAGAACGGCACTTTCAGAGAAAAACACGGCATTACCTGATCAATCGATCAGAAAACTCTCTTTTCGCGGCAGACCCGGCAAAAGCGTTTGGTGGTAAGCTCGCGCACCATGAATACCTACAGCTCCCGCCCCGTTGTCCTCTGTCTCTCCGGCCACGACCCAAGTGGCGGCGCCGGCTTGCAGGCAGATATCGAAGCCCTGATCGCGCAAGGCTGTCACGCCGCTCCGGCCGTGACCGCCCTGACCGTTCAGGATACCGTCAATGTTCAGGATTTCCGCGTGCTCGACCGCGAGTGGGTGCTGGCCCAGGCCAATATCGTCCTGGCCGATTCCGAGGTCGCCGCCGTCAAGCTGGGCATGCTCGGCTCGCTGGAAATGGTCGACACCGTGGTCGAACTGCTCAGTGCCCATCCGCACCTGCCAGTGGTCTGCGACCCGGTGCTGCGCGCCGGCGGCGGTGGCCGCCTGGGCAAGGATGAGGTCGGCTTCGCCATCCGCGAGCGCCTGCTGCCACTGGCTGCCATCGCCACGCCGAACCTGCCTGAAGCACGCATCCTCGCCGAACTGCCGGAAGGCACCGCCGACGAGTGCGCGGAAAAACTCCTGCCCTTCGTCAAACACCTGCTGATCACCGGTGGTCACGGCGAAGAAACCGAAATCCACAACCGCCTCTACAGCCGCGACGGCCAGCAGCACACCTGGACCTGCCAGCGTCTGCCGGGCAGCTATCATGGCTCGGGCTGCACCCTGGCCAGCGCCCTGGCCGGTCGCCTGGCCCTTGGCGAACAACTGCAGAGCGCGGTGCGATCGGCGCTGGATTACACCTGGCGCACCCTGCGCGACGCCGAGCAACTGGGCAAGGGCCAGTTCGTGCCCCGTCGCCTGCCCCTGGACTTCTGCTCCTGAAACACTGATTGCTGTGAGGCGCCTGTAATGAAGGTACGCGGTCTGTATGCCATCACCGACAGCCAACTGCTGGCCGGACGGTTTCTGTCTTATGTCGAAGCCGCGCTGGAAGGCGGGGTGACCTTGCTGCAATACCGCGACAAGAGCGACAACCAGGCCCAGCGCCTGCGCGAGGCCGAGGCCCTGCGTGAGCTGTGCGAACGCTACAAGACCCGCCTGATCATCAACGACGACGCCGAATTGGCTGCACGCCTGGGCGTCGGCGTACACCTGGGGCAAACCGATGGTCCGCTGACCCCGGCGCGCACCCTGCTGGGCCGCGAGGCGATCATCGGCTCCACCTGTCATGCACAACTAGAGCTGGCCGAACAGGCCGCCCGCGAAGGCGCCAGCTATGTCGCCTTCGGACGCTTCTTCAACTCGGTGACCAAGCCCGGCGCGCCCGCCGCCAACCTCGAGCTGATCCAGCAGGCCAAGGCCCGGATCAAGCTGCCGGTGGCGGTCATCGGCGGCATCACCCTGGACAACGCCACGCCGCTGGTCGAGCACGGTGCCGACCTGCTGGCGGTCGTCCATGGCCTGTTCGGTGCCGACAGCCCGCAAGAAGTCACCCGCCGCGCACGTGCCTTCAACGCCCTCTTCCCCCGTATCTGATTTGCGAGAGACTGCCATGTCCCGTTCCGAAACCCTCTTCGCCAACGCCCAGAAACATATCCCCGGCGGCGTCAACTCGCCGGTTCGCGCCTTCCGCAGCGTCGGCGGTACCCCACTGTTCTTCAAGCACGCCGAAGGCGCCTACGTCACTGACGAAGACGACAAGCGCTACGTCGACTACGTCGGCTCCTGGGGCCCGATGATCCTCGGCCACAGCCACCCGGACGTACTGGCCTCGGTGCGCAAGCAACTGGAACACGGCCTGTCCTACGGTGCACCGACCGCCATGGAAACCGAGATGGCCGACCTGGTCTGCTCGCTGGTGCCTTCCATGGAAATGGTGCGCATGGTCAGCTCCGGCACCGAGGCGACCATGAGCGCCATTCGCCTGGCCCGTGGTTTCACCGGTCGCGACAGCATCATCAAGTTCGAAGGCTGCTACCACGGCCACTCCGA
Organism: Pseudomonas sp. TUM25319; assembly: GCF_056388475.1. Lineage (NCBI taxonomy): Bacteria > Pseudomonadati > Pseudomonadota > Gammaproteobacteria > Pseudomonadales > Pseudomonadaceae > Pseudomonas > Pseudomonas sp. TUM25319. Next base: position 6,253,508 of record NZ_CM150751.1, read on the forward strand.
CAGCCTGCTGGTGAAAGCCGGCTCGGGCCTGCTGACCCAGGGCGTGCCAAGCTCGGCCGGCGTTCCGGCGGACTTCGCCAAACACACCCTGACCCTGCCGTTCAACGACATCGATGCGGTCGCCAGCATGCTGGCTGACGTCGGCAAGGATGTGGCCTGCATCATCGTCGAGCCGGTGGCCGGCAACATGAACTGCGTGCCGCCGGCCCCGGGCTTCCTCGAAGGCTTGCGCAGCCTGTGCGACCAGCACGGCGTGGTGCTGATCTTCGACGAAGTGATGACCGGCTTCCGTGTGGCCCTCGGTGGCGCCCAGGCGCACTACAACGTCACCCCGGACCTGTCGACCTTCGGCAAGATCGTCGGCGGCGGCATGCCGGTGGGCTGCTTCGGCGGCAAGCGCCACATCATGGAACAGATCGCCCCGCTGGGCCCGGTCTACCAGGCCGGTACGCTGTCCGGCAACCCGCTCGCCATGGCGGCCGGCCTGACCACCCTGAAGCTGATCAGCCGCCCGGGCTTCCACGATGAGCTGAGCGCGTTCACCAGCCGCCTGCTGGACGGCCTGCAGCAACGCGCCGATGCCGCGGGCGTACCGTTCGTCACCACCCAGGCAGGGGGCATGTTCGGCCTGTACTTCACCGGTGCCGACGATATCGTCACCTTCGACGACGTGATGGGCAGCGATGTCGAGCGCTTCAAGCGCTTCTTCCACCTGATGCTGGAAGGCGGCGTGTACCTGGCGCCGAGCGCCTTCGAGGCCGGCTTCACCTCGATCGCCCACGGCGAAACCGAACTGAAGATCACCCTCGACGCCGCAGAGCGTGCGTTCGCCAAACTGAAGTAAGCGAACCGGACGACCACGGGGGCGAACGTCTTCAAGCTGCCGGCTTGTAAGACTTTCGCCCCCGTTTCATTGGATTTCGCTACAGTCGTGCCACCGAATTCCGTCTCATTGGCAGAAATTCTGGTAAAGACTTTGTAAGGTTGGCGCTGCTTAACCCATAATGTGCCACCAGACACATATTGGCCGCAGCTTTGCAGAGGTAAGTCGATCACCATGAACCGCGCCGGCCGCGCCCTCGTCCTGGGCTGCCTGTTGCTACTTCAGCCCCTGCTGGCCATGGCGGGCGGTAACTCGTTGCTGATCCCCACCACGGGCCGCTGCACGCTCAATACGTCCCCCGAAGAACTCGCCGACGCCGTGGCCCGCTGCAAGCAGGTCGCCCAGTCCGGCGATGCCCAGGCCCAATACGAACTGGGCGAGTTCTACTACGACGGCAAGAACACCCCGCGCGAGCTCAACCAGGCCCTGAACTACTTCGAGCAGGCGTCGCTGCAGGGGCACGCCGACTCGCAACTCAAGCTGGGAATGATGTTCGCCCGCGGCGAAGGCGTTCCGGCCAACAACGTCCAGGCCTACATTCTGCTGAAGATGGCTGCGGTGAATGGCGCCGAAGATGCGCTGGACGAAGCCGACGAGGTTTCCGAGAAGATGCAGCGCGACGACCTGGAACACGCCACCCAGGTACTGGGCCAGATCTTCCGCAAGTACCTGCTCGAACTGCAGAACGCCGACGGGCGCACGCCGTTCTCGCCGCTTCCCTGAGTCTTACTTTTCCGGCATCGGCATCGGGAACGGCATGACATTGCTGACGCCCTTGGCGTCGCTGATCTTCGGAGTACCCAGGCGCTCAACCTCATCGATCCGCACGATCGAATGCATCGGCACGAAGCTGCGAGTCACGCCTTCGAACTGCTGTTTCAACTTTTCTTCGCTCGGATCGACCACGACCTGGGTGCGCTCACCGAAAACGAACTCCTCGATTTCCAGGAAGCCCCACAGATCGCTCTGGTAGATCTGCTTGGCGTACATTTCGAATACCTGACCCTGGTTGAGGAAAATCACTTTGTAGATGGGGGCTTCGCGCTTGGTCATGTTTGGCAGAAAAGGTCGCAATCAAAGAGGGCGCGGATCATACCACAGGGCCTCGCGCGGGACTGCCGCGAACGGTTCCCGGGCGTTCCCGCCCATCACCGTATCGTCAACTTGTGCTGCGACAATCCGGAACCGGCAGCGGTGCCGATAACCCTTGATCGTTTCAGCGCTTTCGCGGTCACGCGGCTGGAGTTATTCTTGAGCTCATATTTCTTGCCCAAGGGCGGCTTAAAACAACCTTGAACGCACCTATCGAACCCCATCGTTTCATTCTCGAGCCCTTCGAGGCTCATCGCTTCGCCAACCTGTGCGGCCAGTTCGACGAGCACCTGCGCCTGATCGAACAGCGCCTGGCCATCGAGATCCGCAACCGCGGCAATCAGTTCGAGCTGATCGGCGAACCCCAGGTCACCTCCACCGCCGAACAGTTGCTGCGCCGTCTCTACCGCGAGACCAAGGCCACCGAGCTGTCCCCGGAAATGGTCCACCTGTTCCTTCAGGAATCGTCCGTCGAAGCCCTGGAAAACCAGGCCGTCAACGAAGTCAGCGTGTCGCTGCGCACGCGCAAGGGCGCCATTCGCCCGCGCGGGCTGAACCAGCAACGCTACGTCAAGGAAATCCTCGGCAACGACATCAACTTCGGCATCGGTCCGGCCGGTACCGGCAAGACCTACCTGGCCGTGGCCTGCGCGGTGGACGCGCTGGAGCGCGAACAGGTGCGGCGCATCCTGCTGGTACGTCCGGCGGTCGAGGCGGGCGAAAAGCTCGGCTTCCTGCCCGGCGACCTGGCCCAGAAGATCGACCCGTACCTGCGTCCGCTGTACGACGCCCTGTATGAAATGCTCGGCTTCGAGCACGTGGCCAAGCTGATCGAGCGCCAGGTCATCGAGATCGCACCGCTGGCCTACATGCGCGGCCGCACCCTGAACAACAGTTTCATCATCCTCGACGAAAGCCAGAACACCACCGTCGAGCAGATGAAGATGTTCCTGACCCGTATCGGTTTCGGCTCCACCGCCGTGATCACCGGCGACATCACCCAGGTCGACCTGCCGCGTGGCACCAAGTCGGGCCTGGCGCATGTCATTCAGGTGCTCAAGGATGTACCGGGCATCAGCTTCACCCATTTCCAGCCCAAGGACGTTGTGCGCCATCCGCTGGTGCAACGCATCGTCGAAGCCTACGAGCGCTTCGACAGCCAGCAGGCCAAGGTTGAAGGCACCCCGCGCGATGCTTGAACTGGACCTGCAGATCGCGACCGATGCGGCCGCGCCCGATGAAGCCCTGTTCCGGCGCTGGTGCGAGCTGGCCCTGCGCCAGCGCAGTGCCGACTCGGAAATGACCATCCGCCTGGTGGATGAGGCCGAGGGTCGCGAACTGAATCACACCTACCGGCACAAGGACTACGCCACCAACGTACTGTCCTTCCCCGCCGACGTACCCGACGACATGCTCGATATCCCGCTGCTGGGCGATCTGGTGATCTGCGTCGCGGTGGTCGAGCGCGAAGCCGCCGAGCAAGGCAAATCCCTCGAGGCCCACTGGGCGCACCTGGTCATCCATGGCTGCCTGCACCTGCTGGGCTACGACCACATCGAAGACGATGAGGCCGAGGAAATGGAAGCACTGGAACGAACGTTGCTTGCCGAACTGGGTCATCCGGACCCGTACGCCGACGACGAAGACGACACCCCACACACTGAAATCTGCAAGGATCACGAGTAACCGCCATGAGCGAAGATCGATCGAGCAACGGGCAGAAGTCCTGGCTGGGCAAACTGACCCAGGCTTTTGCCCATGAGCCGAAAAACCGCCAGGAGCTCCTCGAGCTGCTGCGCGAAGCCCACCAGAACAAGCTGCTCGACAGCGAGGCCCTGACCATCGTCGAAGGCGCCATCCAGGTCGCCGACCTGCAGGTGCGCGACATCATGGTCCCGCGGTCGCAGATGATCAGCATCAAGGCATCGCAGTCGCCCCGCGAGTTCCTCCCGGCGGTGATCGAGGCCGCGCACTCGCGCTATCCGGTGGTTGGCGAAAGCCACGACGATGTCCTCGGCGTCCTGCTCGCCAAGGACCTGTTGCCGCTGATCCTCAAGGAGAACGGCGACAGCTTCAACATCAAGGACCTGCTGCGCCCGGCAACCTTCGTACCCGAGTCCAAGCGCCTGAACGTGCTGCTGCGCGAGTTCCGCGCCAACCACAACCACATGGCCATCGTCATCGACGAGTACGGCGGCGTGGCTGGCCTGGTGACCATCGAGGACGTGCTGGAGCAGATCGTCGGCGACATCGAGGACGAACACGATGTCGAGGAAGACAGCTACATCAAGCCGCTGCCCAGCGGTGACTTCCTGATCAAGGCCCTGACGCCGATCGAGAACTTCAACGAGTTCTTCGACAGCGAGTTCTCCGACGATGAGTTCGACACGGTCGGCGGCCTGGTCATGAGCGCCTTCGGTCACCTGCCCAAGCGCAACGAAACCACCGAAATCGGGCCGTATCGCTTCCGTATCCTCAACGCCGACAGCCGGCGGATACATTTGCTGCGCCTGACCCCCGTCACCCGTTAAGGATAACCATGCGCTGGATCACCCGCCCCGGCTGGCCCGGTAACCTGCTGGCCGTGGCGGCCGGCGCCCTGACCACCCTGACGCTCGCCCCCTTCGACATCTGGCCGCTGGCCCTGGTGGCGCTGGGGCTGTTCTACCTCGGGCTGCGCGAGCTGAGCCCGCGCCAGGCCCTGGGTCGCGGCTGGTGCTACGGCTTCGGCCTGTTCGCCGCCGGCACCTGGTGGATCTACGTCAGCATCCATACCTACGGCGGCGCCTCGGCCCTGCTGGCCGGCGGGCTGATGCTGGCGTTCTTCGCCGCCATCGCCTGGTTCTTCGCCCTGCCCGCCTGGGTCTGGGCCCGTTTCCTGCGCCGCAACGAAGCGCCACTGGCCGATGCCCTTGGCTTCGCGGCGCTGTGGCTCGCCCAGGAAGCCTTCCGCGGCTGGTTCCTGACCGGTTTCCCCTGGCTCTACGCAGGCTACAGCCAGCTCGACGGCCCCCTGGCGGGACTGGCGCCGCTGGGCGGCATGTGGCTGGTCTCCTTCACCCTGGCACTGACGGCCGCGCTGCTGTGCAACCTGCACCGCCTGCGCCAGCGCAAGGCCTTCCTGGTCGCCGGTGTGCTCCTGCTGATCGGCCCGTGGGCCGTCGGCCTGGGGCTCAAGGGTCATGCCTGGACCGTGCCCTCGGGCGAGCCGCTGCGGGTCGCGGCAATCCAGGGCAACATCGAGCAAAGCGTCAAATGGGAACCCAGCCAGCTGCGCCATCAGCTGGAGCTGTATCGCGACATGAGCTTCACCAGCAAGCCCGCGGACCTGATCGTCTGGCCGGAAACGGCAGTGCCGGTGTTCAAGGACTCGGTACAGGGCTACCTGGACATGATGAGCGGCTTCGCCGGCGACCGGCACTCGGCCCTGATTACCGGTGTGCCAGTGCGTCAGGTCGAGCATGAACAGCGTCGCTACTACAACGGCATCACCGCCATCGGCGAGGGCGACGGCACCTACCTGAAGCAGAAACTGGTGCCCTTCGGCGAGTACGTACCGCTGCAAGACCTGCTGCGCGGTCTGATCCAGTTCTTCGACCTGCCGATGTCCGACTTCGCCCGCGGCCCGGCGGACCAGCCGCTGCTGCAGGCCAAGGGTTATCAACTGGCGCCGTTCATCTGCTACGAAGTGGTCTATCCGGAGCTGGCCGCCAGCCTCGCGGCCCGCAGCGACATTCTCCTGACCATCAGCAACGACACCTGGTTCGGCAAATCCATCGGCCCGCTGCAGCACCTGCAGATGGCGCAGATGCGCGCACTGGAAGCCGGCCGCTGGATGATCCGCGCCACCAACAACGGTGTCACCGGGCTGATCGACCCGTTTGGCCGCATCACCGCGCAGATCCCGCAGTTCGAGCGCGGCATCCTGTACGGCGACGTGGTGCCCATGCAGCAGCTCACGCCCTACCTGCAATGGCGCTCGTGGCCACTGACGATCATCTGCGTCCTGCTGCTCGGCTGGGCATTGCTGACCAGCCGCATGGCCAAGACTGTCTGAGGCTCAATAGAACAGTCGGTAACCGACAAGGCCAGCGGCTTCATTGAAGAGCTGGCCGTTCTGCCAGAACGCCTTGAACGATGGCAGGACACCGCCGAACGGCACGTCATGGTCAACGCCCAGGAAGCCGACAGGGGCCGGCACCACCTCGAAGCCGGCGCGCTCGAAACTCCAGACAGAACGCGGCATGTGCCAGGCCTGAGTGACCACAACCACACGCCTGACGCCTTGGGGCTGCAGCATCGCAGCACTCAACTCGGCGTTTTCCCAGGTGGTGCGGCTTTGCTCTTCCCGCCAGCGCACCGTCACCCCGAAGTCGCGCTGCATCGCGTCCGCCATGAGCCTCGCCTCGCTGGGCGGCGAGCCGTAATGCAATCCACCCGTCGTCGCCACCGGCAACCCGGACGCCTTGGCCAACTGCGCGGCGTAGCGCATGCGTTCCAGGGCAATTCCGGTGGGCTGGTCCTCCGAGCCCCAGGCCGGGTCTCCGCGCTCACGCCCCGCCCCCAGAATGACGATGGCATCGGCGCGAGTGGACAACGCCGCCCACTCGCTGACCGACAACGGTTCAACCGTTTCGAGCTGCCTGGCGACGTGCTGCATGACCAGTGGCAGGCTCATGAGCCACAGCCCGCCCAGGCCGGCGCAGAAGCACAGGCGCGCGGTTCGCGGCCACGACGTGCGCAGCCACCAGGCGGCGACCAGCAGCAGGAACAAGATGCCCGGTGGCATCAACCATTGCTTGATGAATAGACGGAACGGCATCCGGCATCTCCCTGAAATGCACGAAGCCTAAAAGAAAGCGGCGCCTGGCAACACTGCCAGGCGCCGTTCAGTGTGAAAAGTATCCCGCGGTGGCGCGTTCCGGGTTGCGCCATGATTATCCCGAACGGTTATTTGAAGTGCAGCGTTCTGGACTTGGGCGCTGTGGAGCGTTTCTTGTCCTTGAGCCAGATGACCCGGCCCGAGGGTGGCGTTTCCGCCTGGGTTGCAAGGTTGGAACCCACCTGCCCGCGCCCGGGGATGGCTTCGAGATAAGCTTTGATCACTTCGAACTCGGCGCGGCTCAGGCCACGCAGTTCCAGTTCGGCAGGCATTTCATCGCGCAATCGAACCGAGGTTCTGGCCACGTCCAGGGCCAGCCCCAGACGATCGATCAGCCGCTCGTAGAGTTCCGGTTTCAGTGCTGGTAGCTGCGACTCTCCCATCCGTTCACCTCATAGAAGATAAAATTCATCTCCCCCACACCTGAGCTTAGCGTCACTCGCAAAAGCGGCCGGGCGCCGCGACCAACGGCCCCGGCAGCCTGCCGGCGATGCAATCAGGGTTTCCCACGACCGATGGGGGTCATGTATGCTACGGCGTTCACTCTAGGGTCTGTTCCCGGGCGAAAACGGTCTGCGACCAGCCTGGATAAGGTCTCCCATTTCTCAGCGCAAAGTAGCCATGCACGAACACTATCAGCCCCGCGAAATCGAAGCCGCCGCCCAGTCCTACTGGGACGAGCACAAGTCTTTTGAAGTCAGTGAACAGCCAGGCAAGGACACCTACTACTGCCTGTCGATGTTCCCGTACCCGAGCGGCAAGCTACACATGGGCCACGTGCGCAACTACACCATCGGCGACGTGATTGCCCGCTACCAGCGCATGCTGGGCAAGAACGTCCTGCAGCCGATGGGCTGGGACGCCTTCGGCATGCCGGCGGAAAACGCCGCGATGAAGAACAACGTCGCGCCGGCCAAGTGGACCTACGAAAACATCGACTACATGAAGACCCAGCTCAAGAGCCTGGGCCTGGCCATCGACTGGTCCCGTGAAGTCACCACCTGCAAGCCGGACTACTACCGCTGGGAACAGTGGCTGTTCACCCGCCTGTTCGAAAAAGGCGTGATCTACCGCAAGAACGGTACCGTGAACTGGGACCCGGCCGACCAGACCGTACTGGCCAACGAGCAGGTCATCGACGGCCGTGGCTGGCGTTCGGGCGCGCTGATCGAGAAGCGCGAAATCCCGATGTACTACTTCAAGATCACCGACTACGCCGACGAGTTGCTGGAAAGCCTCGACGAACTGCCGGGCTGGCCCGAGCAGGTCAAGACCATGCAGCGCAACTGGATCGGCAAGTCCCGCGGCATGGAAGTGCAGTTCCCCTACGACGAAGCCAGCATCGGCGAGTCGGGTGCACTGAAAGTCTTCACCACCCGTCCGGACACCCTGATGGGCGCGACCTACGTCGCCGTCGCGGCCGAACACCCGCTCGCCACCCTGGCCGCCCAGGGCAACCCGGCGCTGCAAGCCTTCATCGACGAATGCAAGAGCGGCAGCGTCGCCGAAGCCGACATCGCCACCCAGGAGAAGAAAGGCGTCGCCACTTCCCTGCAGGTCCGCCACCCGCTGACCGGCGAGAAACTGCCGGTGTGGATCGCCAACTACGTGCTGATGCACTACGGCGACGGCGCGGTCATGGCTGTTCCGGCCCACGACGAACGCGACTTCGAGTTCGCCAGCAAGTACAAGCTGCCGATCAAGGCCGTGGTCCGCACCAGCGCCGGTGATGATGTCGGCAGCGAGTGGCAGGCCGCCTATGGCGAGCACGGCCAGCTGATCAACTCCGGCGAATTCGACGGTCTGGACTTCGCCGGCGCCTTCGACGCCATCGAGGCGGCGCTGATCACCAGGGAACTCGGCAAGTCCCGCACCCAGTTCCGCCTGCGCGACTGGGGCATCAGCCGCCAGCGCTACTGGGGCTGCCCGATCCCGATCATCCATTGCCCGTCCTGCGGCGACGTGCCGGTGCCGGAAGACCAGTTGCCGGTCACCCTGCCGGAGAACGTGGTGCCGGACGGCGCCGGTTCGCCACTGGCGCGCATGCCCGAGTTCTACGAGTGCACCTGCCCGAAATGCGGCACGGCAGCCAAGCGCGAAACCGACACCATGGACACCTTCGTCGAGTCGTCGTGGTACTTCGCCCGCTACGCCTCGCCGAACTACGAGGGCGGTCTGGTCGATCCGAAAGCGGCCAACCACTGGCTGCCGGTCGACCAGTACATCGGCGGTATCGAACACGCCATCCTGCACCTGCTCTACGCACGCTTCTTCCACAAGCTGATGCGCGACGAGGGCCTGGTGTCCTCCAACGAGCCGTTCAAGAACCTGCTGACCCAGGGCATGGTCGTCGCCGAAACCTACTACCGCGTCGCCAGCAACGGCGGCAAGGACTGGTTCAACCCGGCCGATGTCGAAATCGAGCGCGATGCCAAGGCCAAGATCATCGGCGCACGCCTGAAGACCGACGGCCTGCCGGTGGAAATCGGCGGCACCGAGAAGATGTCCAAGTCGAAGAACAACGGCGTCGACCCGCAGGCGATGATCGATGCCTACGGCGCCGACACCTGCCGCCTGTTCATGATGTTCGCCTCGCCGCCCGACATGAGCCTGGAATGGTCCGACTCCGGCGTCGAAGGCGCCAGCCGCTTCCTGCGCCGTGTCTGGCGTCTGGCCCAGGCTCACGTTGCCCAAGGGCTGCCGGCCAAGGCTGACTTCAGCGCGCTGAACGACGCGCAGAAGGCCGTGCGTCGCGCCACCCACTCGGCGATCCGCCAGGCCAGCATCGATGTCGGCCAGCACCACAAGTTCAACACGGCCATCGCCCAGGTCATGACCCTGATGAACGTGCTTGAAAAAGCTTCGCAGGAAACCGATCTGGACCGCGCCCTGATCCAGGAAGGCCTGGAAGCCGTGACCCTGATCCTGGCGCCGATCACGCCGCACATCAGCCACGGCCTGTGGCAGAGCCTCGGCCACAGTGGCGCGGCCATCGACGCCGGCTGGCCGAGCGTGGACGAAAGCGCGCTGGTACAGGACAGCCTGCAACTGGTCATTCAGGTCAACGGCAAGCTGCGCGGCCAGATCGAAATGCCGGCCGGTGCCAGCCGCGAAGAAATCGAAGCTGCGGCCCGCAGCAACGAAAACGTGCTGCGCTTCACCGAAGGCCTGAGCATCCGCAAGGTCATCGTGGTTCCCGGCAAGCTGGTCAACATCGTCGCCAACTGACAGGAAATGGGCGCTCTGCGGAGCGCCCACAGAGAAGAGTCCCATAAGGTTTCCAGGGAGCAACAAGATGATCAAACGCAATCTGCTGGTGATGGGCCTGGCCGTGATGCTCAGTGCCTGCGGTTTTCACCTGCGCGGTACCGGCACCAACGAACTTACCGTCAAGGAACTGGACCTGACCGCCCGCAACGCCTACGGCGAGACTGTGACCTTGCTGCGTGATGCCCTGCGCAGCAGCGGCGTCAACGTCCACGCCGGCTCGCCCTACAAGCTGGTCCTGACCAACGAGCAGGAAACCCAGCGCGCAGCCAGCTATGCCGGCTCCGCACGCTCGGTCGAGTACGAACTGAACACCACGCTGTCCTATGAGATCCAGGGTCACAACGACACGTCCCTGCTTGCCGACAAGCTGGAAGTGCGCAAGATCTACGTCCATGACGGCAACAACATCACCGGCTCCGGCCAGGAAGCGACTCAGATCCGCAAGGAAATGCGCCGCGATCTGGTGCAGAACATGATGCTGCGCCTGCAATTGCTGACCCCGGGCCAGCTCGACGAGCTGCAGGTCAAGGCTGATGAGCGTGCCCGCGCCGAAGCCGAGGCACTGGAAGCGGCCCGCCGTGCGCAGGACGCCACACCTCAGCAGTCGCCCCTGGAAATCCCGGCCAAGTGAGCCTGAACGGGGCGCTTCGGCGCCCCGACTTCTTTTATGAAACTCGCCCCCGCCCAGCTCAACAAACACCTGCAAGGTCCGCTCGCCCCGGTTTACGTGGTTAGCGGCGATGACCCGCTGCTGTGCCAGGAAGCCGCCGACGCGATCCGCAAGACCGCTCGCGAACAGGGTTTCGACGAGCGCCAGGTGTTCAGTGCCGACGCCAACTTCGACTGGGGCACCCTGCTCCAGGCGGGCGCCAGCCTTTCCCTGTTCGCCCAGAAGCGCGTGCTGGAACTGCGCCTGCCCTCGGGCAAGCCGGGCGACAAGGGTGCCGCGGCCCTGATCGAATATTGCGCGCGGCCCGCCGACGACACCCTGCTGTTGATCAGCCTGCCCAAACTCGATGGCAGTGCGCAGAAAACCAAGTGGGGCAAGGCGCTGGTCGATGGCCAACAGGTGCAATTCATCCAGATCTGGCCCGTCGATACCCAGCAACTGCCGCAATGGATCAACCAGCGGCTGTCCCAGGCGGGTTTGGCGGCGCAGCGTGACGCCGTCGAACTGATCGCGGCGCGGGTCGAAGGCAACCTGCTGGCCGCCGCCCAGGAAGTCGAAAAGCTCAAGCTGCTCGCCGACGGCAACACCATCACCGTGGAAACGGTGCAGGCCGCTGTCGCCGACAGCGCGCGTTTCGATGTCTTCGGCCTGGTGGATGCCGTGCTCAACGGCGAGGCGGCCCATGCCCTGCGCATGCTCGAAGGTCTGCGGGGCGAGGGCGTCGAGCCGCCGGTGATCCTCTGGGCCCTGGCTCGTGAACTGCGGGTACTGGCCGGCCTGGCCCAGCAATTCAGCCAGGGCGTGCCGCTGGAAAAAGCCTTCAGCCAGGCCCGCCCGCCTGTCTGGGACAAGCGCAGGCCACTGATGAGCAAGGCGCTGCAACGCTACTCGGCGCAGCGCTGGGGCCAACTGCTCAGCGATGCCCAGCGCATCGACGCGCAGATCAAGGGCCAGGCCCAGGGTTCACCCTGGACCAGCCTGACGCGGCTGTCGCTGCTGATGGCCGGGCAGCGCATCAGCCTGCCTGCGGAGTGATGCCTGCGGTGTGACGAGCGGTCTTGCGGTGACGGACCAGCGGTCCTATAGTTCGCGCCGAATCCACCCAGGCAGGACCTGCACATGAGCAAGAAACCGGCAAAATCCCGGCCTAACAAGGCCAAATCCCTCGTCGCCCAACCGCTGTTCCGCTGCCGCCAGGAACGGGCCGGCAAGGGCAAAGGCAGCTACCGCCGCGAAGCCTTCCAATCGAGAGATTGGGAGGCTTCTTCCTTTAGGGCCGCATGAAAGCAGGAAAACCGCAGGCATGATATGGTCGTCACCTTGACCCGTATTACCTGGATTCGTGCATGCCCCTTTGCCTTTCCCGTCGCTGGCAGTTCCGCCACCTGACCGCTGCCTCCAGCCTCATCCTGCTCGTCGCCTGCGCAGAACATCCGACCGCCGCCGATGCACTGCCCATCGCTCCGGCCCAGACGGCCCCTGCTCCAGCGCTGGTCCAGCCGACGCCGCCCTCCGACATCGAAATCCAGCCGCAGCAGAGCTTCGCCGAGTGGCAGGCCAGCTTTCGCCAGCAGGCACTGCAGGCGGGTATAGCACCGAGCCTGTTCGACAGGGCGTTTGCCGGCCTCACGCCGGACATGGACGTGATCAAGGCCGACCGCAGCCAACCCGAGTTCACCCGTCCGGTGTGGGAATACCTCGACGGCGCCCTGTCGGCGCTGCGCGTACGCAATGGCAAGACCCTGCTGTCGCAGAACTATGACCTGCTCAGCCGCATCGAGCAGCGCTATGGCGTTGACCGCAATGTGCTGGTGTCGGTCTGGGGCATGGAAAGCAATTTTGGCCAGTTCCAGGGCAACAAATCGGTGATCCGCTCCTTGGCCACCCTGGCCTACGAGGGCCGTCGGCCGGCGTTCGCCCAGGCGCAGTTGCTGGCGGCACTGAAGATCCTGCAGAACGGTGATATCGCGCCTGAAGCCATGCGCGGTTCCTGGGCCGGCGCCATGGGCCAGACCCAGTTCATCCCCACCACCTACGACACCCACGCCGTGGATTTCGACGGTGACGGTCGCCGCGACATCTGGAACAGCTCCGCCGACGCCCTGGCCTCCACCGCCCACTATCTTCAGAGCTCAGGCTGGAAACGCGGCGAGCCGTGGGGCTTCGAGGTGGCGCTGCCAGCGGGCTTCGATTACTGGCAGGCTGATGGCAGCCAACGCAAGACGGTCGCCGAGTGGCTGCGCATGGGCTTGACCCTGCCGGCGGGCAGCCGTGTTCCGGCCGGTAGCGAGCAATTGTCTGCCGCCCTGCTGCTGCCAGCAGGCTATCGGGGCCCGGCGTTCCTGGTACTGGACAACTTCCGCGCCATCCTCAAGTACAACAACTCGTCATCCTATGCCCTGGCGGTCAGTTTGCTGAACGAGCGGTTCGATGGCGCAGGCTACATTCGCGGTGCCTGGCCGAAAGACGACCTGCCACTGAGCCGCAGCGAGCGGATCGAATTGCAGGACCTGCTCAACGCCGGCGGCCACGACGCCGGCACGGCAGACGGCATCATTGGCGCCAACACCCGCAAGGCCATTCGCAATGCCCAACAAGCACTGGGCTGGCCGGCAGACGGGTATCCGACCCACAAGTTGCTGGATAGCCTGCGCGCTCGGTGATGTACGGCAAGCGGCAAGTTTCAAGCGGCAAGCGGCAAGAAAAAGCAGTCCGCATCGTCACACGCATTTTCTTGTAGCTTGCAGCTTGTAACTTGCCGCTGGTAAAGAAAAAGCCCCCGCACCTTCTCAGGTACGGGGGCTTTTTCATGGCTCGGGATCAGAGCTTGATCTTGGCCTCGTGCGCTTGCTGGTCAGCGTGGTACGAAGAACGCACCAGCGGCCCGGAAGCGACGTTCTTGAAGCCCATCTTGTAACCTTCCTCGGCGAACCAGGCGAACGTGTCCGGATGGACGAAACGCTGCACCGGCAGGTGGCTGCGGGACGGCTGCAGGTACTGGCCGAGGGTCAGCATGTCGATGTTGTGCTCGCGCATGCGATGCATCACTTCGATCACTTCCTCGTCAGTCTCGCCCAGGCCGAGCATCAGGCCCGACTTGGTCGGAACATGCGGCACCAGCTCCTTGAACTTCTCCAGCAAGGTCAGCGACCACTGGTAGTCCGAGCCAGGACGCGCGGCCTTGTACAGACGCGGCACGGTTTCAAGGTTGTGGTTGAACACATCCGGCGGCTCCTGGGCCGTGATGGCCAGGGCGACGTCCATGCGACCACGGTAGTCCGGCACCAGGGTTTCCAGCTGGACGCCCGGGGACAGCGCGCGGATCTCGCGAATGCAGTCGGCGAAGTGCTGGGCACCGCCATCACGCAGGTCGTCGCGGTCCACCGAGGTGATCACCACGTACTTCAGGCGCAGGTCGGCAATGGCTACGGCCAGGTTCTTCGGCTCGTCGACATCCAGGGGCTTCGGCCGGCCGTGGCCGACGTCACAGAACGGGCAACGACGGGTGCAGATGTCGCCCATGATCATGAAGGTCGCGGTACCGCCGGAGAAGCACTCGCCCAGGTTCGGGCAGGAGGCTTCTTCGCAGACGCTGTGCAGCTTGTGCTTGCGCAGCAGTTGCTTGATCCGGTCGACTTCCGGGGAAACCGGGATGCGCACGCGAATCCAGTCAGGTTTCTTCGGCAGTTCTTCAGTAGGGATGATCTTGACCGGGATACGCGCAACCTTTTCCGCGCCACGCAGTTTCACACCGGCTTCGACCTTCGGCCGGGGGGCCGGGGTCACGGTGCTTTGCACCGGCTCTTGCACAATAGTCATATTCAGTCGATTCCGCCCGCAAGGGTCGTCTGCTCAGCATAATCGAGGTGCTTGACCAGCTGTCCGCGCAGCCTTGCCCTTACCTCGGAGAGTTCGATAGTGCCTGTGTGTTCACGCAGCTGGGTCATGGCCAGCCCCGCATACCCGCAGGGGTTGATTCGGCGGAATGGCGCAAGGTCCATGTCCACATTCAAGGCAAGGCCATGGAAGGAGCAGCCATTGCGGATGCGCAGGCCGAGGGAGGCGATTTTCGCCCCGTCGACGTAGACGCCCGGCGCATCGGGCTTGGCCGCCGCCTCGACGCCATAGCTGGCGAGCAACTCGATCAGGCAGCGCTCGATGCGCGATACCAGATCGCGTACGCCAAAACCGAGGCGACGCACATCCAGCATCAGGTAAGCCACCAACTGGCCAGGGCCGTGATAGGTCACCTGGCCGCCACGGTCGGTCTGCACCACCGGGATATCGCCCGGCACCAGCAAATGCTCGGCCTTGCCGGCCTGGCCCTGGGTGAAGACCGGTGGATGCTCCACCAGCCAGATCTCGTCGCCACTGCCCGGCTTGCGCTGGTCGGTGAACCGGCGCATGGCTTCAAGCACCGGTTCGTAAGGCAGCAGCCCGAGTTCGCGAAAGCCGAGGGTCGAGGACATCAGATCACCAGTTTCACGATACCCGTCGCGCGAAGGGCGCTGTTGATATTGTGCAGTTGGTCCTCGCCCGTGGCGATGATATGCAGCTGTACGGTGGTGTACTTGCCTTCTTTGCTCTGGCGCTCGGCCAGCGTACTCAGATCGACCTTGGCATATTTGCTCAGGATCTCGATGACGGTGTCCTTGAAGCCAACGACAGTATCGCCAATTACCTTGATAGGGTAATCCGAGCAGGGAAATTCGATTTTTGGCGCTTTGACATCAGTTTGAGTCATGGCAGTAACGGCCTCGTAAGCCGTGGCAACAACGATGCCCCCGCATGATGGCAGGGGCATGGCAGGTCACGATATCAGTTGAACAACCCGTAGAAGAATAGCCGAATGCTATCCCACACCCGACGGAAGAAACCACCTTCCTCGACGCCGTCCAGCGCAATCAGGTCGGCGCTGTGAACAACGTTGTCATCCAGTTTGACTTCGACTTTACCGATCACGTCACCTTTGGCGATCGGGGCCATCAGTTGCGGGTTCATGGTCATGCTGGCGGCCAGTTTCTTCAATTGGCCTTTAGGCAAAGTCATGGTCAGGTCTTCGGCCAGACCGGCCTTCACCTGGCTGCTGGTGCCCTTCCAGACCTGGGCCTGGGCCAGCTCGGTGCCCTTCTGGTAGAAGGTCTGGGTTTCGAAGAAGCGGAAACCGTAGGTCAGCAGCTTCTGGGTCTCGGCAGCACGGGACTGCTCGCTGTTGGTACCGAACACCACGGCGATCAGACGCATGCCGTCACGCACGGCGGACGACACCATGCAGTAGCCGGCCTCTTCGGTGTGGCCGGTCTTCAGACCGTCGACGGTCTTGTCGCGCCACAGCAACAGGTTGCGGTTGGGCTGCTTGATGTTGTTCCAGAAGAACTCTTTCTGCGAGTAGATCGCATAGTGAGCCGGGTCTTCATGAATGATGGCGCGAGCCAGCAGTGCCATGTCGTGCGCCGAGGAGTAGTGCTCCGGGTGCGGCAGGCCGGTCGGGTTCATGAAGTGGCTGTTGCTCATGCCCAGGTCGCCAGCGGTCTTGTTCATCATGTCGGCGAAGGCGTCTTCGCTGCCGGCGATGTGTTCTGCCAGGGCCACGCTGGCATCGTTGCCGGACTGGATGATGATGCCGTGCAGCAAGTCGCTGACGGTTACCTGCGAACCCACCTTGATGAACATCCGCGAGCCGCCGGTACGCCAGGCGTTTTCACTGACGGTGACCGGGTCGTTCTCGCCAATCTGGCCGCGACGGATATCCAGGGTCGCGATGTAGGCGGTCATCAGCTTGGTCAGGCTCGCCGGAGGCAGACGCTGGTCGCCATTGTTCTCGACCAGAATGTTGCCGCTGGAGGCTTCCATGAGCACGTAGGACTTGGCTGCCAGTTGCGGCGGCGACGGCATCATCTGCTCTGCCGCGAAGGCGGCAGGGGTGATCATCAGCGGTACAAGCAGGCAAAGGCGTTTGGCAAAGGTGGTGATGTTCATCCGTCTCTCGAAATGGCTAATGGGCTCATGCCCCAGCGGGGCAAAATGTTACAAAGGCGCTGCGGCAATCCGTCGCGCCCCGAGCAAAACCGCCATTGTACATGGCTGTTCGGCCCGGCTACATGACAAACCGACCAGTCCCCCCGGTCAGTCAGCCGTGACTACTTTGGCCTGTCCCAGATTGGCCAGGCGCACGCTGTCCTGGGTCTGCTGGACTTCACCCTGGCTGCGGATCGGCCCCAGGCGCACGCGGTGCAGCGTCTGCTGGTTGCGCACGATGGAACTGATGAACACCGGGGCACTGACCATGCCGCTCAACTTGGAGCGTAGCAACTCGGCGGCATCCGGGTTGGCGAATGCCCCCACTTGCAGGAAGGTGCCGCCATTGGCCGGCAGGCTGTTGCTGGCCACCTGTACCGGCACGACGGCAGCGGCGTGCTGCTGCGGCGGTGGGGTCCACTGCTCGACGGTGCCGGTGGTCGCCGGAATCGACACGGTCTGCTGCGCGACCTGGGGTTCGAGCCCGACCGGAGCCTGGCGACCGCGCTGGGCCCACCACTGTTGCGGATCGATGCCCTCGACGCGTACCCGCGCCGTACCGGTCTCGGCATACCCCAGCTTCTTCGCCGCCGCGTACGACAGGTCGATGATGCGGTCGGAATAGAACGGCCCACGGTCGTTGACCCGCAGGATGACGCTGCGGTTGTTGTCCAGGTTGGTCACCTTGACGTAGGCCGGCAGCGGCAGGGTCTTGTGCGCCGCAGTCATGGCGTAGAGGTCGTAGACCTCGCCGTTGGCGGTGTTCTGCCCATGGAATTTGGTGCCGTACCAGGAGGCAGTGCCCTGGGCGACGTAGTTGCGCGAATCGGGAATCGGGTAGTACGTCTTGCCCAGTACGGTGTACGGGTTGGCCTTGTAGTTGCCGTTGTGCACGGTCGGCGTGGCATCCGGGATCTTCGAGACATCGACGTCCCACCACGGTGCACCGTCCTTGTGAGCCCGGTTGATGTCGAGGCCGGGCTTGGAACGGACGATATTGCCGCTCTGCTGCGAGGTCGGACGGCTGGAGGAGCAACTGACCAGCAATACGCCGACGGCCACGCAACTCAGCAGCTTGAGGGATGTAGCGGAGAACAGTACGCGCATTACCGGGCGCCCCTTGCCTGAACCAGCAGGTCTGAAAGTTGATGTACCGCCATGGCGTACATCACGCTGCGGTTGTAGCGAGTGATCGCGTAGAAGTTCTTCAGGCCCATCCAGTATTCGGGGCCGTTGTCTCCTTCGAGCCGGAAAGCGGTGACCGGCAGATCATCGCGCAGCGCATCATGACTCGACCAGCCCAGTGCCCGCAACTCCCCCACCGTCTTGACCGGCTCCAGCGCAGGGCTCAGCCCTTCGTCGACCCGCTCACCGCGGACCATGGCGCGGCTGACCACCGGCTCGCCACTGACCCAGCCATGACGCTTGAAGTAGCTGGCGACACTGCCGATGGCGTCGTCGGGGTTGTTCCAGATGTTGATGTGGCCGTCGCCGTCGAAGTCCACGGCGTAGGCGCGGAAGCTGCTTGGCATGAACTGCGGCAAGCCCATGGCACCGGCATAGGAGCCCTTGAGGGTCAGCGGATCGACCTGCTCTTCCCGGGCCAGCAACAGGAACTCGCGCAGCTCCTTGCGGAAGAACGGCGCCCGTGGCGGGTAATCGAATGCAAGGGTCGATAGCGCATCCACCACCCGGTAATTGCCGGTGTTGCGACCGAAGAAGGTTTCGACGCCGATGATCGCCACGATCACCTGGGCCGGCACGCCATATTCCTGCTCGGCGCGGGCCAGCACGGCCTCGTGCTGGCGCCAGAAATCGACACCGCGGGCGATGCGCGCATCGGTGAGGAACATCGGGCGGTATTCCTTCCACGGCTTGACCCGCTCGGCAGGCCGGGAAATCGCGTCGAGAATCGCCTGTTTGCGCTGTACGTCACGGAACACGCCCATCAGTTGCTCACCGGCAAAACCGTAGTCGCGGGTCATTTCACCCACGAACTCAGCCACCTGGGGCGATCCGTCGTAGTCGCCGGCCTGGGCCTGGTGCACCCCGCCGAGCAGACCGACCAGACCGGCAAGAGGGACACAACGGGCCATCCAGCCACGCATTGCTTGCATCAAGAAATTCACCTTACTCAAACCTGCGCGATCCACTTGCGGTGGGTATGGATCGACATGAGAACGCCAAACGCTGACAGCAGCGTCACCAGCGAAGTTCCACCATAGCTAATGAAGGGCAGCGGTACGCCCACGACGGGCAGCAGGCCGCTGACCATGCCGATGTTGACGAAGACATAAACGAAGAAGGTCATGGTCAGGCTGCCGGCCAGCAGCTTGCCGAACAGGGTCTGGGCCTGGGCGGTAATGACCAGGCCGCGACCGATCAGCAACAGGTAGATCAGCAGCAGTGCGCAGATCCCCACCAGACCGAACTCCTCGCCAAGTACCGCGATGATGAAGTCGGTGTGGCTTTCCGGGAGGAAGTCCAGGTGCGACTGGGTGCCCAGCAGCCAGCCCTTGCCGAATACCCCGCCGGAACCGATGGCCGCCTTGGACTGGATGATGTTCCAGCCGGTGCCCAGCGGGTCGCTTTCAGGGTCGAGGAAGGTCAGTACGCGCTGCTTCTGGTAATCGTGCATGACGAAGAACCACATCGCGACCGCGACCGGTACCGCTGCCGCCAGCACACTGAGGATCCAGCGCCAGCGCAGCCCGCCCATGAACAGCACGAAAGCGCCAGAAGCCAGGATCAGCAGCGCGGTCCCCAGGTCGGGCTGGCGCACGATGAGGATGAACGGAATGCCGATCAGGATCAGGCTGATCAATACATGCTTCAGATGGGGCGGCAAGGTGCGCTTGGACAGGTACCAGGCGATGGTTGCCGGCATGATGATCTTGAGGAATTCCGAGGGCTGGAAGCGGATCACCCCGGGAATGTTGATCCAGCGGGTCGCGCCCATGGCGTTGTGGCCCATGACGTCCACCACCACCAGCAGGATCACGCCGACCACGTAGGCCAGCGGCACCCAGCGAGCCATGAAGCGCGGTTCCAGCTGGGCAATGATGAACATCGATACCAGGCCGATACCGAACGAAGAGGCTTGCTTGAGCAGCAGGTCCCAGTTCTTGCCGCTGGCGGAATAAAGGACAAACAGGCTGCCCGCCGCGAGGGTGAGCAGCAGGACCAGCAGGGGACCGTCGACATGGATGCGCTGCAGGAAGCTGGCGCGACGACGCATCACGTCCTCGCTGGAGAGCATGCGATCGAAATTACTCTTCACGGGTCGGTTCCTGGGCAACGGTGGTCTCGGCAGAGGCGAGCTCGGATTTGAGGCGGCCGTTTTCGTCCAGCAGCCAGGCGTCCATCACCTGGCGCAGCACGGGCGCGGCCACGCCGGAGCCGGACTCACCGTTCTCCACCATCACCGAGATGACGATGCGCGGATCCTCGGCCGGTGCGAAACCGACGAACAGCGCGTGGTCGCGGTGGCGCTCCTGGACCTTGTTGCGGTCGTACTTCTCGCCCTGCTTGATGGCCACGACCTGAGCCGTACCACTCTTGCCGGCGATGCGATACTGGGCACCGATGGCCGCCTTGCGCGCCGTACCGCGGGCGCCCTGCATCACCTGCTCCATGCCGTGGGTGACTTTGGCCCAGTTGGACTTGTCGCTGAGGACGATGTCCTCCATCGGGTTCGGGTCCACCGGCTGCTGGCCTTCGATGGTCTTAGCCAGGTGCGGGCGGATCCACTTGCCCTTGCTGGCAATCAGCGAGGTGGCCTGGGCCAGTTGCAGCGGCGTGGCCTGCATGTAGCCCTGGCCGATCCCGAGGATCAGTGTCTCGCCCGGGAACCAGGCCTGGCGGCGGGTGGCGCGCTTCCACTCGCGGGACGGCATCAGCCCCGCGGATTCCTCGAACATGTCCAGCGCCACTTTCTGGCCAATGCCGAAGCGGTTCATGTAGCTGGACAGCTTGTCGATGCCCATCTTGTGCGCCAGGTCGTAGAAGTAGGTGTCGTTGGACCGCATGATCGCCGTGTCCAGATCGACCCAGCCATCGCCGGTGCGGTTCCAGTTACGGTACTTGTGGTCGTAGTTGGGCAGTTGGTAGTAGCCCGGGTCGAACACCCGCGTCGAGGCGCTGACCACGCCGGAATCCAGGCCGGCGATGGCCACCGCCGGCTTGATGGTCGAGCCTGGCGGATAGAGCCCGCGCAATACGCGGTTGAACAGCGGCCGGTCGATGGAATCACGCAGTTCGGCGTAGGCCTTGAAGCTGATCCCGGTGACGAACAGGTTGGGGTCGAAGCTCGGCTGACTGACCATCGCCAGCACCTCGCCCGTGCGCGGGTCGAGGGCAACGATGGCGCCACGGCGCCCGCCCAGCGCGGCTTCCGCGGCTTCCTGCAGCTTGATGTCGAGGCTCAGGACGATGTCCTTGCCGGGAATCGGATCGGTACGCTTGAGCACCCGCAACACGCGGCCGCGGGCGTTGGTCTCGACTTCCTCGTACCCCACCTGGCCGTGCAGTTCGGGCTCGTAGAAGCGTTCGATACCGGTCTTGCCGATGTGGTGGGTGCCGCTGTAGTTCACCGGATCGAGGGTCTTCAGCTCTTTCTCGTTGATCCGTCCCACGTAACCCACCGAGTGGGCGAAGTGCGGGCCCTGTGGATAATGCCGGACCAACTGCGCCACCACTTCCACGCCGGGCAGGCGGAACTGGTTCACTGCGATCCGGGCGATCTGCTCCTCGGTCAGCTCGAACAGGATCGGCACCGGCTCGAACGGCCGGCGCCCCTGCTTCATGCGCTTTTCGAACAGCGCGCGGTCGTCCGGCGTCAGCTCCAGGACCTCAATGATGGTGTCGAGGACCTGCTGCCAGTCTCCTGAACGCTCGCGGGTCATGCTCAGGCTGAAGCTGGGACGGTTGTCGGCGATGATCACGCCGTTACGGTCAAAGATCAGGCCCCGGGTCGGCGGAATCGGCTGCACATGCACCCGGTTGTTTTCCGACAGCGTGGAGTGGTACTCGTACTGGATCACCTGCAGGTAATACAGGCGGGCGATCAGTACGCAGATGAGCAGGAGGATCGCCACCGCACCGACCACGACGCGGCTACGCACCAGACGGGCGTCTTTCTCGTGGTCCTTGAGGCGAATCGGCTGCGACATTGAAAAGGCTTACAGGCTTATTTGTGATAAGGGTGCCCGGACAACACGGTCCAGGCGCGATAAATCTGTTCGCCGATCAGTATCCGTACCAAGGGGTGCGGCAGGGTCAGCGGCGACAGCGACCAGCGCTGCTCGCTGCGCGCACAGACCTCCGGCGCCAGCCCTTCAGGGCCGCCGACCATGAGATTGACCGTACGCGAGTCCAGCCGCCAGCGGTCCAGTTCGACCGCCAGTTGCTCTGTGCTCCAGGGCTTGCCATGGACCTCCAGGGTGACGATCCGTTCCCCCGGCTGGACCTTCGCCAGCATGGCCTCGCCCTCCTGACGGATCAGGCGGGCGACGTCGGCGTTCTTGCCCCGCGTGTTGAGCGGGATTTCCACCAGTTCAAGGGACAGCTCCGACGGCAGGCGCTTGGCATATTCATGCCAGCCTTCCTCGACCCACTTGGGCATGCGCGAGCCGACCGCGATCAGACGCAGACGCATGGCGCTTGTTTATTCCCGATCCTTGAGCTTGTCGGAATACTCGTGCGCGTTTTCCGGGCTGTGGTGCTTGCCGTCGTTGGCACGGCTCTGCTCGGCACCCAGCCACAGGCGCTCCAGGTCGTAGAACTGGCGGGCAGCGGCGGTCATCATGTGGACGATGACGTCGTTCAGATCGAGCAGCACCCAGTCGCTGTCGCCCTTGCCTTCTTCGCCCAGCGGCATCACGCCCTTCTGCTTGACGATTTCGCGGACCTTCTCGGCCATCGCGTTGATCTGCCGGTTGGAGGTACCGGTGGCGATGATCATGTAGTCGGTCAGGCTGTGCTTGTCCTGCACGTCGATGACCTGGATGTCCTGGGCCTTCACTTCTTCCAGGGCCGATTTGGCCAGTTTGACCAGCTCTTCGCCGGTGATTGTCTGCTTGGTCATAAAAAACTCGTTCAACTCGTTGAATGAAGCGCCTCAGGCGCCTTCAGTTCGTGTGCGCACGGTACAGACCGTGCGTTTCGATATAGGCCAGTACTGCGTCCGGCACCAGGAACCGTACCGACTTGCCGCTGGCCAGCAGCTGTCGGATCTGCGTGGCGGACACCGAAAGCGGTGTCTGCCAGACGAACGAAATGTGCCCCGCCGGGCCGGACATGGCGGTGGGATCGCTCTCGGAGCGCGCAGCCAGCAGGTTGCGCAGCTCGTCAGGGGGTTCTACGTCGGCATCCGGGCGTTGCAGCACCAGGATGTGACAATGTTTCAACAACTCTTCCCAGCGATGCCAGCCGGGCAGCCCGCAAAAGGCATCCCAGCCCAGCAGCAGGAACAACTGGTCGTCGGCACCCAGTTCGGCGCGCAGCGACTCCAGCGAGTCGATGGTGTACGACGGTTTGTCCCGGGCCAGTTCGCGGTCATCGACGCTCAGGCGCTCCACGCCCTGCACCGCGCCACGGACCATCGCCAGCCGGTCCTGGGCCGCCACCTGCGGGGTATCGCGGTGGGGCGGGCGGGCGTTGGGCAGCAGACGAACCTCATCGAGCCCCATGAACTCGACCACCTCCAGCGCGCTGCGCAGGTGGCCGATGTGCACGGGGTCGAAGGTGCCGCCGAGAATGCCGATACGCCGGACCGACCGAGCCTTGATCAACTCAGTTGGACTCCTGTCCACGCAACTGGCCGTCGCCGACGACCACGTATTTCTCGCAGGTCAGGCCTTCCAGGCCGACCGGGCCGCGGGCA
Source organism: Pseudomonas sp. TUM25319 (assembly GCF_056388475.1). Lineage (NCBI taxonomy): Bacteria > Pseudomonadati > Pseudomonadota > Gammaproteobacteria > Pseudomonadales > Pseudomonadaceae > Pseudomonas > Pseudomonas sp. TUM25319. The sequence continues at coordinate 6,277,206 of NZ_CM150751.1, forward strand.
TGCAGCTTGTCGGTGGAAATGCCGATTTCCGCGCCCAGACCGTATTCGAAGCCATCGGCGAAGCAGGTCGGCGTGTTGATCATCACCGAGGCCGAATCCACTTCGGCAACGAAGCGCCGGGCCAGGCCCTGGTGTTCGGTGACGATGGAATCGGTATGGTGCGAACCGTAGTGGTTGATGTGTTCGATGGCTGCCTCGACGCCGTCGACGATGCGGATCGACAGGATCGCCGCCAGGTACTCGGTGTGCCAGTCTTCTTCGGTGGCCGCCGCCGCCTCGATGACCATGCGGGTGCGCTCGCAACCGCGCAGTTCGACGCCTTTTTCCCGGAACTGGCGGGCCATTTCCGGCAGGAATTCAGCGGCAACGGTGGAATCCACCAGCAGGGTTTCCATGGCGCCGCAGATGCCGTAGCGGTAAGTCTTGGCGTTGAAGGCGATGCGCCGGGCCTTGTCCAGCTCGGCGTGCTCGCCGACGTAGACATGGCAGATACCGTCGAGGTGCTTGATCACCGGGACGCGGGCATCACGGCTGATGCGCTCGATCAGGCCCTTGCCGCCGCGGGGAACGATGACGTCGACGAATTCCGGCATGGTGATCAGCGCCCCCACGGCCTCGCGGTCGGTGACTTCCACCACCTGGACTACCGCCGCCGGCAGGCCGGCCTCGGCCAGGCCGCGCTGGATGCAGGCGGCAATGGCGCGGTTGGAGTGGATGGCCTCGGAGCCGCCACGCAGGATGGTGGCGTTGCCCGACTTCAAGCACAGGCTCGCGGCGTCGATGGTCACATTGGGACGCGACTCGTAGATGATCCCGATCACGCCCAGCGGAACGCGCATCTTGCCGACCTGGATGCCCGACGGACGGTAGCTCATGTCGCGGATTGCCCCTACCGGGTCCGGCAGGCTCGCCACCTGCCGCAGACCGACGATCATGCCGTCGATGCGGGCCGGGGTCAGCGCCAGACGATCGAGCATGGCCGGTTCCAGGCCATTGGCCCGGCCAGCGGCCAGATCGAGTTCATTGGCGGCGGACAGTTCGGCGCGAGCCGCATCCAGTGCGTTGGCGGCAGCGTGCAGCGCGCGGTTCTTCTGCGCGGTGCTGGCACGGCCGATCACGCGGGACGCCTCGCGGGCAGCGCGACCCAGGCGGGTCATGTAGTCAAGAACGGACTCAGTCATGGGGCTCAGTGTCTTGGCGGAGGGGAAAATCGGATGAGTATAACTGCGACAGGGTTGTACGCCCAGCGGTGACAGGCGGATGGTAGGAAGTGAGCTACAGAGATTTACCCTCGCGGGAACTGGCTTCCCAGCGATTCGGCCTTATCGCTGGCAAGCCAGTGCCCAGGAGAGTGTCTCTTGCGTTCAGCTTCGATAAAGGAAGAAGTTGCTATCATCCGGGCTCATTTCCCTCTGCCAGAGCCGCAATGTCACAACCTGCCCCCTGCCCGCCCCGGGCCTTGCCCGATGCGTTTTTCGACCGCGATGCCCAGGTCCTGGCCAAGGAACTGCTGGGCAAGGTCATCCGCCACCGCCACGGTCCGTACTGGCTGTCGGCGCGGATCATCGAGACCGAGGCCTATTACCTCGACGAGAAAGGCAGCCACGCCTCGCTGGGCTACACCGAGAAGCGCAAGGCGCTGTTTCTCGACGGCGGGCACATCTACATGTACTACGCCCGCGGTGGCGACTCACTGAATTTCAGCGCCCAGGGCCCGGGAAACGCGGTGCTGATCAAGTCCGCCTACCCGTGGATCGATGCACTGTCCGACAGCAACGCCCTGGCACAAATGCAGATCAACAACCCCAACGCCAGCGGCGGCATCCGCCCCATCGAGCGTCTGTGCGCCGGCCAGACCCTGCTGTGCAAGGCCCTCGGCCTGAAAGTGCCGAACTGGGACGCCAAGCGCTTCGACCCGGAACAGCTGTTCGTCGAGGACTGCGGACTCATCGTGCAACACATTATCCAGACGTCCCGGCTGGGCATTCCCAAGGGCCGCGACGAACATCTGCCGCTTCGTTTCGTCGACGCCGAGTATGCCCGGCACTGCACGCGGAACCCGCTGCGTCGCGGCCAAGTCGAAGGGCGCGACTTCTCTCTACTGACACAAGGAAACTGACACGATGGGCCCATGGCTCGACAGCCTGACCGGCTGGCTGACGTCGAACCCGCAATGGCTGGGCTTGGCGATTTTTCTCGTGGCCTGCATCGAATGCCTGGCGATCGCCGGAATCATCGTGCCCGGCACCGTGCTGCTGTTCGCGATTGCCGTACTGGCCGGCAGCGGCACCTTCTCGCTGGGCGAGACGCTGTTGCTGGGCTTCCTCGGCGGACTGCTGGGTGACGCCATCTCCTACACCCTGGGCCGACGCTTCCACCAGAACATCCGGCGCCTGCCCCTGCTGCGTCATCACCCGGAATGGATCGGCAGCGCAGAAACCTATTTCCAGCGCTACGGTATCGCCAGCCTGCTGGTCGGTCGCTTCATCGGCCCGCTGCGACCGATGCTGCCGATGGTCGCCGGCATGTTCGACATGCCGCTGCCGCGCTTCATCGCCGTCAGCCTGATTGCCGGCGCCGGCTGGTCGGTGGCCTACCTGCTACCGGGCTGGGCCACCGGCGCGGCAATGCGCCTGCCGCTGCCCGAAGGCTTCTGGCCACAGGCCGGCGTCGTTGCCGCCGGCATCGCGCTGCTGGTGGGGGTCAGCATCAACAGCGCCCTGCGCGCCCAGCCTCGCGGTACCCGGCTGATCGCCGCCGTGGCCCTGGTGATGCTGGTGGCGCTGTTCGTCGGTTTCCCTTACCTGAGCCACTTCGACCAGGGCTTGATGACCCTGATCCAGGAACATCGCAGCACGGCTCTGGATGGCACCATCGTGATGGTCACCCGTCTCGGCGACTTCCGTACCCAGTTCATCGCCGCCAGTGTATTGGTGGCCTTGCTGGCGCTGGCACGCCAGTGGCGTCCGGCGATGTTCGCCTGCTCGACCCTGCTGGGCACGGCATTGGCCAACGCGGCGACCAAATGGTTCTTCGCCCGCGCCCGCCCGGAAGTGCTGGCCGACCCGCTCACCACCTACAGCATGCCCAGCGGTCACAGCTCGGCCTCGTTCGCGTTCTTCCTGACCCTGGCGGTGCTGGCCGGGCGTGGCCAGCCGCCACGCATGCGCCTGACCTGGCTGCTGCTGGGCTGCCTGCCGGCGCTGTCGATCGCGTTGTCACGGGTTTATCTGGGGGTGCACTGGCCGACCGACATTCTCGCCGGCGCCCTGCTGGCCAGTTGCATCTGCGCCGTCAGCCTGACCCTGACCCAATACCGCGAGCCGCTGACCGCGATGCCACTGCGGGTATGGTGGCTGATCCTGCCGGCGTGTATCGGCGTACTGGCGTTCTCCACCCTGCACGCCCTGCCACATGCGCTGACGCGGTATTCGTACTGAGCCTCAGGCGAACAGCTCGCCTTGTATGCGATCCAGCAATGACTGGATCGCTACCAGCCGTTGGGTGGGAGAGTCGATGGCCAGCAGCTTGAGCTTGTCCTGATAATCGAATGGCAGCAGGTAGGCCAACTGGTTGGCCAGCGCCTGCTTGCCGCCGATCCCGCTGGCCATGTCCAATCCCGAGACCATGGGGTGCTCGGCCAGAGCGTTGAGCAGCGCCAGCAGATCGTCATCGTCCTCGTCCAGCGGCTGGTCGGCCTGCTCGTCCAGCCAGCGCACGTCGGCCACCAGCAGGTTGTCTTTCTGCACCTCGAAGTCATCCACCATGAACCGCCGCTCGCCCCGCACGCGGATCCCCAACAGGCCATTGTCCTGCTGCTGGAAATCCTCGATCAACGCCTGGCAGCCGATGCCGGCGAAAGACTCGGGCACCCGCCCCACCTGCTCGCCCTCGAGGATGCACACCACGCCGAAGCCGCCGCCCTGCTTCATGCAGCGGCCGATCATGTCGAGGTAGCGCGCTTCGAAGATCTGCAAATCCAGGTTGCAGCCAGGAAACAGCACGGTATTCAGGGTAAACAGGGGCAACGTCATTACAGGTCCTCAGGCAACCAGGCTGACCGCCAACGGCAGGAACACCGCGGTAGCCACACCCATCAGGCTCATGGCCAGGGCCGCGAACGCCCCGCATTCTTCACTTTCCTGCAGCGCCACCGAGGTGCCCACCGCGTGTGCCGTAAGGCCCAGCGCCATGCCGCGTGCCTCGGGGCTGTGCACACCCAGCAGCGACAGCAGGGCGGGACCAAAGATCGCGCCGATCACACCGGTAATCAGCACGAACACCGCCGCCAGCGCTGCGACACCGCCGATCTGCTCGGCCACCAGCATGGCGATGGGCGACGTTACCGACTTCGGCGCCAGGGTCATCAGGATCATGTGTTCGGCGCCGAACCACCAGCCCAGCAACAGGCAGATGCCAGTGGCGAACACGCCTCCGACTATCAGCGTAGTAAAGGTCGGCCAGAACAGTTGGCGAATGCGCCGCAGGTTGAGATACAGCGGCACGGCCAGGGCAACGGTCGCCGGCCCCAGCAGGATGTTCATGATTTCCGTGCTCTTGCGGTACTCGGCGTAGGTCAGGCCGCAACTGAGCAACACGCCGATCACTACCAGCATGGACACCAGCACTGGCTGCAGGAACAGCCAGCGGGTCTTTTCATAGGCGGCGATCACCAGTTGGTAGGCGCCCAGGGTGATACCGATGCCGAACAGCGGATGGTGAATGACGGCCTGTACTGCGCCATGCCAGTCGAGACTCATGGGCGATCCTCGCGACGGCTCTGACGGGCGATCATCTTCTGCATCAGCACACCACAGAAGGCCATGGCCAGGACCAGCGACAGCACCAGCGCACCGGCAATGGCCCAGAAATCGGCCACGATGTCGGCGGCATACACCATCACGCCCACCGCCGGCGGCACCAACAGCAGCGGCAGATAGCGCAGCAGGCTAGTGGCCGCTTCGCTCAGCGGTGCGCCCACCTCGCCACGCACCATGAGGAAGACCAGCAACAACACCAGGCCGATGATCGGGCCAGGCAGGATGGGTACGAACAGGTGATTGATCGCCGTACCGAGCAACTGGAACAACACGAGCCACGTCAAACCGCGTAACAACATCGCCTATCTCCCTCAAAGCCGGCGGCCATTATAAGCATGCTATCGACTGCCCTATACCCCGACATTCGGCCGGGTCATGGGTACTTGACCGAGCCAGTGGCGCGTGCTGATCTTAAGCGTTCATAGCTGATCTGGTCACAAAGAATCCGTTATCACTCAGGAGAGTCGCGATGCCGTATGTGCCCGTTGCAGAGCTGTCGCAGTACGTAGGAAAGGAGCTGGGACGCTCCGAATGGCTGAAGATCGATCAAGAGCGCATCAACCTGTTCGCCGAGGCTACCGGCGACTTCCAGTTCATCCATGTCGACCCGGCGAAGGCGGCAAAAACGCCATTTGGCAGCACCATCGCCCACGGCTTCCTGACGCTGTCGCTGATCCCCAAGCTGATGGAAGACATTCTCGTGCTGCCGGAAGGGCTGAAGATGGTGGTCAACTACGGCCTGGACAGCGTGCGCTTCATCCAGCCGGTGAAAGTCGATTCGAAAGTGCGGCTGAAAGTGGAACTCACCGAGGTCACCGAGAAAAAGCCCGGCCAGTGGCTGCTCAAGGCGACCGCCACCCTGGAAATCGAGGGTGAGGACAAACCTGCCTACATCGCCGAGCCCCTTTCGCTCGCCTTCGTCTGACCCCCACTGGCGAAACGGCCGACCCGCCGTTTCGCCAGAACCCCGGTTCTGCGGCATACTCGGGACATCAATCGTCCGGACCCCGCCATGCGCCTAATCGCTCCACTCGCCCTCCTCCTGCTGCTCACCGCCTGTGGCGATGGAGAACCCCTGTCGCCCCCCGACGCGCGCCTGCCCGATGGCGGCCGCTACCGTGGCCAGGTGGTCGACGGCCTGCTGCAGGGCGAAGGCCGCATCGACTACCCCAATGGCAGTTGGTACGCCGGCCACTTCAGCAATGGCCAGTGGCATGGCAAGGGTGAGTGGCATGGCAGCAACGGCGAGGTGTATGTCGGCGAGTTTCAGCAGGGCCTGTTCCACGGCCAGGGCAGCCTGACCACCGCCACCAGCCACTATGAAGGCGGCTTCAAGCTGGGCCGGCGCGACGGCGAAGGCAGCCTGCGGGAAAACGGCCAGCACTACAGCGGCCAGTTCAAGGATGACCAATACAGCGGCGCCGGCCAGTTGACCCTGGCCGACGGCAGCCAGTACCAGGGCCAGTTCGCCAAGGGCAAGCCCAACGGCGAGGGCGTTCGCAGCGACGCCAGCGACAACCGCTTCAGCGGCCACTTCGTCGACGGCCAGTTGCAGGGCACCGGCACCTTCGACAGCGCGGAAGGCGACCAGTACATCGGCGAGTTCCGCGCCAATCACCTGGAAGGCCGCGGTCGCTACGAAAACACTGACGGCGATGTATGGATCGGCGACTTCAAGGACGGCGCCCTCAACGGCAAGGGTGAACTGTTCGCGGCGGACGGCAGCCACTACAAGGGCGACTTCCGCGACTGGCGCTTCGCTGGCAAAGGCCGCCTTCAGCTTTCGGACGGCAGCGTCTACACCGGTGGTTTCGAGAACGACGCCTATCAGGGCAGTGGCCGCCTGGTGCTGCCTGACGGACACATCGAGGGTGGGCACTGGATCAATGGCCTGCGAGTGCGTGACGAACAGGGCCGGCTGCTGCCCGACCCGCTGGAACAGGCGCTACTCAACCAGGGTGGCCTGCTGCATGACGCGCTGGACAAGGTGCCCGCCTCCACCGGCGATATCGAGCTGTACAGCCTGACCCTGGCCGGCGATGGCAACCAGAGCGTATTCCTGCGCGAGGCCGACTACGTCAGCCAGATGCTCAAGACCCGGTTTGGCGCCGTAGGCCAGGTCAATCTGGTCAATCACCGCGACCACCTCACCGACCGGCCCATGGCCACTCGCGAGAACCTGGCCCGTGCCGCGAAGCGCCTGGCCGAGCGCAGCGGTCCGGAAGACCTGGTGTTCATCTATCTCACCACCCACGGCAGTCACGAACATGAACTGGTGCTCGACCTGCCGCGCCTGCAACTGGCCGACCTGCCCGCCGACGAACTGGCCGCCGCCCTCGCCCCGCTCAAGGAGCGTGACAAGATCATTGTCATCTCTGCCTGCTATTCAGGTGGCTACATCGAACCGCTCAAGGACGAACGAACCCTGGTGATGACCGCCTCGCGGGCCGACCGGGTGTCGTTCGGCTGCTCCGAGGAAGCGGACTTCACCTATTTCGGCGATGCCCTGTTCGCCCAGGCGCTGAACCAGACCGACGACCTGCAACAAGCATTCGAACTTGCCCGGGCCCATGTGGCCCAACGGGAACAGACGGACGGTTTCGAGGCCTCCGAACCGCAGATCTGGGCGCCGAAAGGCGTACTGGCACATTGGCAGAAGTTGCGTCAGCAACAAGCGCGGAAGGCGCTGCAAAGTGGTGCGGCGGTCGAGGAAAAAAGTACGGCCAGCCACTAAGCTGACTGTATCGAGGGAGAAACAACATGTACCTGACGCCGCAGCACATCCTGCTTGCCGGGGCCACCGGCCTTACCGGTGAACACCTGCTTGATCGCCTGCTCAACGAGCCGACCATCAGCCGTGTGCTCGCCCCCACCCGTCGGCCGCTGGCCGAGCACCCGCACCTGGAAAACCCGGTCGGAGACCCGGCGGTTTTCCTGCCACAACTGAGTGGACGCGTCGATATCGCCTTCTGCTGCCTGGGCACCACCATCAAACAGGCGGGCTCGGAAAATGCCTTCCGTGCCGTCGACCTGGACATGGTCGTGGCCTTCAGCAGGCGTGCCCGGGAAATGGGTGCGCGGCATCTGCTGGTGGTCAGCGCGATTGGCGCCGACCCTAAATCGTCGATCTTCTATAACCGGGTCAAGGGAGAGATGGAAGAAGCGCTGAAAGCGCAGGACTGGCCGCAACTGACCATTGCCCGGCCTTCGCTGCTCCTGGGCGAGCGGACTCAGCCACGGCCGGCGGAAAGCCTGGCCGGAAAGCTGTCGAAGCTGATTCCCGGCAAGTACCACGGGATCGAAGCCTGCCAGTTGGCCCGCGCACTGTGGCGGCTGGCCCTGGAGGAACAGGACGGAATCCGGATCGTGGAGTCCGATGAGTTGAGGAAACTGGGGAAATGATCTGAGTGCTTGCCGGCGATGAGGCCCTAAAGCCCGCCGGAAGCCTGAAACCCTACCCCAAGCACAGTCAGCACCGACAACGGCAACAACACCGTGTCCAGCACCATGCTCCCCGGCAGGTCCAGCCCCGGATACGCCGGGGCCTCGGCGCCAAACCGGTCCTCGGCGCAGCAACCACCTTGTAACGCATACCAATCCAGCCGCGTCCCGGAGTACACCACCGGCGCTCCCGGCTTGGCCGCATCGAGGGTGCGCACCGTGGCGCAGCCGGTAGCGGCCAGCACCACCAGCAGCGCAACCAGAAGCGCCTTCACTCCTCGCCCCCGAAATGGTGCTCGCCCCAGCGCGGCAGCATGTCCTGGGGAATGTTCAGCAGGTTGAGAATTCGTGCGACGACGAAGTCCACCAGGTCATCGATGGTCTGCGGCTGGTGGTAGAAGCCCGGCGCCGCCGGCAGGATCACCGCGCCCATCTGCGACAGCTTGAGCATGTTTTCCAGGTGGATGGTGGAGAACGGCGCTTCCCGCGGCACCAGGATCAACTGGCGGCGCTCTTTCAGGGTGACGTCCGCTGCCCGCTCGATCAGGTTGTTGCAGGCGCCGGTGGCAATGGCCGACAAGGTGCCGGTGGAGCAAGGCACCACCACCATGGCCGCCGGGGCCCCGGAGCCGGAGGCGACTGGCGACATCCAGTCTTCCTTGCCATAGACACGAATCTGCCCCGCCTGGGCACCGGTGTACTCGGTCAGGAACGCCTGCATGGCCTGCGGCTTGGGCGGCAGCAGCACGTCGGTTTCGGTGGACATCACCAGTTGCGCCGCCTTGGAGATCAGGAAGTGCACCTCGCGGTCTTCCCGCACCAGGCAATCCAGCAGGCGCAGGCCGTACTGCGCCCCCGAGGCACCGGTCATCGCCAGGGTGACGCGCTCCGGCCCACTCACCGCAGCGCCTCGGCCAGCTTGCCGTGCAGGCCGCCGAAGCCGCCGTTGCTCATGATCACCACCTGGGTACCGGCCCGGGCCTGGCCCTTGACCCGCTCGATGATGGCGTCGAGGCTGTCGGCGACGATCGCCGGCACCGCGCACTGCGCAGCGGTGGCGGCCAGGTCCCAGCCCAGGTTCGGCGGTGCGTACCAGATCACCTGGTCGGCGTCCTTGACGCTTTCCGGCAGGCCATCACGGTGCGCGCCCAGTTTCATGGAGTTGGAGCGAGGCTCGATCACGGCGATCACCGGCGCATCGCCCACACGCTTGCGCAGGCCGTCGAGGGTGGTAGCGATCGCGGTCGGATGGTGGGCAAAGTCGTCGTAAATAGTGATGCCATTGACCTCGGCAACCTTCTCCATGCGCCGCTTGACGCTCTTGAACGCGCTCAGGGCGGCGATACCCATGGCGGGCACCACGCCAACATGGCGGGCCGCAGCGAGGGTCGCCAGGGCGTTGGCAACGTTGTGCTGGCCGGTCAGTTCCCACTCGACCACGCCCTGCACGTCGCCGTCGAAGCTGACTTCGAAGCGCGAACCGTCCTCGCTGAGCAGGCGCACCTGCCACTGGCCGCCGACACCGGTGGTCTGCACCGGGGTCCAGCAGCCCATCTTGATCACGCGCTCGAGCGCCGGCTCGGTGGTCGGATGAACGATCAGACCTTCGCTGGGGATGGTCCGCACCAGGTGATGGAACTGCCGCTCGATGGCCGCCAGATCCGGGAAGATATCCGCGTGATCGAACTCCAGGTTGTTGAGGATGGCGGTGCGCGGACGGTAGTGGACGAACTTCGAACGCTTGTCGAAGAAGGCGCTGTCGTATTCGTCGGCCTCGACCACGAAGAACGGCGTGCCGCCCAGGCGCGCCGACACCGAGAAGTTCTGCGGTACGCCGCCGATCAGGAAGCCCGGGCTCATGCCGGCATGCTCCAGGACCCAGGCCAGCATGCTGCTGGTGGTGGTCTTGCCGTGGGTGCCAGCCACCGCCAGGACCCAGCGGCCCTGCAGCACATGGTCGGCCAGCCACTGCGGGCCGGAAACATAAGGCAGGCCCTTGTTCAGCACATGTTCCACCGCCGGGTTGCCCCGCGACAGCGCGTTGCCGATCACCACCAGGTCCGGCGCCGGGTCCAGTTGTGCAGCGTCATAGCCCTGGGTCAGCTCGATGCCCTGGGCTTCGAGCTGAGTGCTCATGGGGGGATAGACGTTGGCATCGGAGCCGGTGACGTGATGGCCGAGCTCCTTGGCCAGAACCGCCAGCGAGCCCATGAAAGTGCCACAGATACCAAGAATATGAATGTGCATGGTCAACCTCGGGAAACGTGCTCGCAGGGTAGCCCAGGGTTGGAAAAATCTCACCCTGAGTTTCGCTCAGACACCCCGGGACAGCCCGTGCTTGCGCAGTTTCCGATACAAGGTGTTACGACTCACGCCCAGTTGTGCCGCCACCTGGGTCATGTGCCAGCGTTTCTGCTCCAGCACCGCCAGCAACGCCTGACGCTCGGCATCGTCCAGCGGTGGCCGGTGGTTATCCACAGACGGGTTATCCACAACCCTGCACGGCACTGCATTGCGTACCAGCGGTGGCAGATCGACAACGCCGATATGACCGTCCTCGCACAGCGCCACCAGGGTGCGCAGGACATTGCGCAACTGGCGCACGTTACCCGGCCAGATGAAGTCCAGCAGCAGCCGGCGCGCCGCCGGGTCCAGTTGCACCGCTTGTCGCCCGGCTTCCTCGGCGAGGATGAAGTCCAGAAGCTGGGCCTTGTCGCTGCGCTCGCGCAGGGCCGGCAAGGCGATCTCCAGGCCGTTGAGGCGGTAATAGAGGTCTTCGCGGAAACTTCCGTCCGCAACCCGCTCCAGCAGGTTGCGGTGGGTGGCGCTGATGATGCGCACGTCCACCGCCTGCGGCTCGCCGCCGATGGGCACCACCTGGCGCTCTTCCAGCACCCGCAGCAGGCGGGTCTGCAGGGCCAGTGGCATGTCACCGATCTCATCCAGCAACAGCGTGCCGCCATCGGCCTGCTGCAGCTTGCCGCGCATGCCTTCCTTGCGTGCGCCGGTAAAACTGCCACCGCGGTAACCGAACAATTCGCTTTCGATCAGGCTTTCCGGAATCGACGCACAGTTCAGCGCCACGAACGGCTTGCCCGCCCGCTGGCTGGCCTGGTGCACTGCCTTGGCGAATGCTTCCTTGCCGGAACCGGTCTCGCCATTGAGCAATAACGGCACGTCGCGCTCGAATACCCGCAGCGCACGGCGAAAATCGTTCTGCAGGGCCGGATCGAGCAGGCAAATGGCATCCGCCTTGCGCACCGGCACGGGTGCGAGCACCGGAGCGGGTGGCGGCACCGCCGCCCGTACCTGCCCGCGCAGGCTGGCAAACAGTTGGCGCCCGTCGCGGGTACGCAGCGGCCAACTGGTGGTGGCCAGGCTGGTGGCGCGCCCCAGCAGGTCATCGAGGCGACAGTCGAAGAACATTTCAACCGGCTGCCCCAACAACCCGCCGCGTCCGTTGCCCAGCAGGTTCAGTGCGCTCTGGTTGACCGCACAGATCCGTCCCTCGCCATCGAAGGCCAGCAGGCCCTCGCTGAATAGCCCGACGGATTCGGCCTGCAGGTGAAAGCGCAGCAGCCAATGGTTTTCGAAGCAGCGCAGGAAATAGCAGCTCTCGATCATCTTCGCCGAGAGGTTGACCAGGGCCATGGTGTGGAACTGGCTCTGCCGCGAAACATCCGCTCGTGCCGACGACACATCAAGCACCGCCAGCAGCTCGCCATGGGGATCGAACACCGGGCTGGCCGAGCAGGTCAGCCCGGTGTGACGGCCGCGGAAGTGTTCCTCCTGATGAATGGTCAGGGCCTGGCGCTCCACCAGGCAGGTACCGATACCGTTAGTGCCTTCGCGGGCCTCGCTCCAGTCGGCACCCAGCCACAGCCCGGCGCGCTCGAAGATGCGTCGCTCGGAGGGCGCGGTCACGCAATTGAGGATCACCCCTCGGGAATCGGTCAGCAGCACCGCATGGCCAGCGCCGGAAAGTTGCTGGTGCAGGCTGTTCATCTCGCCGTCGGCGATGCGCAGCACCTGTTGCAGGCGCTCACGGCTTTCCAGCACCCGTCCGTGCTCGAGCACCGTGGGCGCCATGCTCATGGCCGGATCGAGGTGGTAGTCCTCCAGGCAACGCAGCCAGGAGCGGGCGATCGACGGATCGCTGGCCGGCCCCTGCAGGCCGCCCTTGCCCTGGGTCACCGTCAGCACTTGCCGGGCGTGCCGGCTCAAATGATTACCCTGCACTTTTTATTGTTCTCCGCGGGTGAGAGAAGCCCAGCATCCTCCTCGCCCTCAGGCTTTGCAATGCCGGCTTGACCGCCGGGTCACGGGCTGTACCGCAGACGGTACAAAGTGTCACCCAGCCTGCGTCGATCACGGGACAGCCTGCACCGAAACGCCCCTGAAAACTGCGCCAAATCACTGATTTGGCGGGCCCCCAAGGCAGTGGCCCGACACTTGCTCTACGCTTGGAATCCTCCCCAACAAAACACATAAGCCAGGAGAGACACCATGCGTTACGCACATCCGGGTACCGACGGCGCCAAGGTTTCGTTCAAGAGCCGCTACGGTAACTACATCAATGGCGAGTTCGTGGCTCCGGTCAAAGGCGAGTACTTCACCAACACCTCGCCGGTGAATGGCCAGCCCATCGCCGAATTCCCCCGCTCCACTGCCGAAGACATCGACAAAGCCCTGGACGCCGCCCATGCCGCCGCCGACGCCTGGGGTCGCACCTCGGTGCAGGACCGCTCCAACGTCCTGCTGAAAATCGCCGACCGCATCGAACAGAACCTGGAAGTCCTGGCCATCACCGAGACCTGGGACAACGGCAAGGCCGTGCGTGAAACCCTGAACGCCGATATCCCGCTGGCGGTGGACCACTTCCGCTACTTCGCCGGCTGCATCCGCGCCCAGGAAGGCGGCGCTGCCGAGATCAACGAAGGCACGGTGGCCTACCACATCCACGAGCCGCTGGGCGTGGTCGGGCAGATCATCCCGTGGAACTTCCCGATCCTGATGGCCGCCTGGAAACTCGCCCCGGCCCTGGCCGCCGGCAACTGCGTGGTACTCAAGCCTGCCGAGCAGACGCCGCTGGGCATCACCGTGCTGGTGGAACTGATCGGCGACCTGCTGCCGCCTGGCGTGCTCAACGTGGTGCAAGGCTATGGCCGTGAAGCCGGCGAAGCCCTGGCCACCAGCAAGCGCATCGCCAAGATCGCCTTCACCGGCTCCACCCCGGTCGGCTCGCACATCATGAAATGCGCGGCCGAGAACATCATTCCGTCCACCGTCGAGCTGGGCGGCAAGTCGCCGAACATTTACTTCGAAGACATCATGAAGGCCGAGCCGTCCTTCATCGAGAAGGCTGCCGAGGGCCTGGTGCTGGCCTTCTTCAACCAGGGCGAGGTGTGCACCTGCCCGTCCCGCGCGCTGGTTCAGGAATCGATCTACGACGAGTTCATGAGCGTGGTGATGGACAAGGTCAAGAAGATCAAGCGCGGCGACCCGCTGGACACCGACACCATGGTCGGCGCCCAGGCGTCGCAGCAGCAGTTCGACAAGATCCTGTCCTACCTGGAGATCGCCGAGAAGGAAGGCGCCCAGTTGCTCACCGGCGGCAAGGTGGAAAAACTCGATGGCAGCCTGGCGACCGGCTATTACATCCAGCCGACCCTGCTCAAGGGCAACAACCGCATGCGCGTGTTCCAGGAAGAAATCTTCGGCCCGGTGGTCAGCGTGACCACCTTCAAGGACGAAGCCGAAGCCCTGGCCATCGCCAACGACACCGAGTTCGGCCTGGGCGCCGGCGTCTGGACCCGCGACATTAACCGGGCCTACCGCATGGGCCGCGGGATCAAGGCGGGCCGTGTGTGGACCAACTGCTACCACCTGTACCCGGCGCATGCCGCGTTCGGCGGGTACAAGAAGTCCGGCGTGGGCCGTGAAACCCACAAGATGATGCTCGATCACTATCAGCAGACCAAGAACCTGCTGGTGAGCTACGACATCAATCCGCTCGGGTTCTTCTAAACCCTCAGCCGCAAGCCGCAAGCTACAAGCGGCAAGAAAGAGCAGGCGCGTGAGCCCGCTTTACTTGCAGCTTGCAGCTTGAGGCTTGCAGCTCCCCGCAAGCGCTTTCACCACCAACAATAAAGAAAACTGGTGACTCCCCATGCCTAGCGATCATTCCGCCGGTTCCCCGGCAGGCTCTTCCGTCGATTTCGAAAAAGTCGGCTCCGATTACTTCCAGCAACGTGAACTGAAAAAAGGCGCCGCCGGCTGGGTCCTGCTGGTGGGACTGGGCGTGGCCTACGTGATTTCCGGCGACTACGCCGGCTGGAACTTCGGCCTGGCCCAGGGCGGCTGGGGCGGGATGTTCCTCGCCACGCTGCTGATGGCCACCATGTACCTGTGCATGTGTTTCTCGCTGGCCGAACTCTCGTCGATGATCCCCACCGCCGGCGGCGGCTACGGCTTCGCCCGCAGCGCGTTCGGGCCCTGGGGCGGGTTTCTCACCGGCACGGCGATCCTCATCGAGTACGCCATCGCCCCCGCCGCCATCGCCGTGTTCATCGGCGCCTACTGCCAGTCGCTGTTCGGCATCGGCGGCTGGATGATCTACCTGGCGTTCTACATCATCTTCATCGGCATCCACATCTTCGGGGTCGGTGAAGCGCTGAAACTGATGTTCATCATCACCGCCGTGGCGGCCATCGCCCTGGCGGTATTCTTGGTCGCGATGGTCCCGCACTTCGAGGCGAAGAACCTGTTCGACATCGTCCCGACCCAGGCCGTGGGCGCCAGCGAGTTCCTGCCGTTCGGTTACGTCGGCGTGTGGGCGGCGATCCCCTACGCGATCTGGTTCTTCCTCGCGGTCGAAGGCGTACCGCTGGCCGCCGAGGAAACCAAGAACCCGCGCCGCGACCTGCCCCGCGGCCTGATCGGCGCCATGCTGGTGTTGCTGGCCTTCGCCTTGCTGATCCTGGTCATCGGCCCAGGCGGCGCCGGCTCCGAGGCGCTGAAAAGCTCGGGCAACCCGCTGGTCGAAGCCCTGTCCAAGGCGTACGGCGGCTCGACCTGGATGGGCAGCTTCGTCAACCTGGTGGGCCTGGCCGGCCTGATCGCCAGCTTCTTCTCGATCATCTACGCCTATTCCCGGCAGATCTTCGCCCTGTCCCGCGCCGGTTACCTGCCGCGGGTGCTGTCGCAGACCAACAAAAGCAAGGCGCCGGTACTGGCGCTGATCATTCCCGGCCTCATCGGTTTCGCCCTGTCGCTGACCGGCCAGGGTGACCTGCTGATCCTCGTGGCGGTGTTCGGCGCTACCCTGTCCTATGTGCTGATGATGGCCGCGCACATCACCCTGCGCATCCGCCGCCCCAAAATGGAGCGCCCATACCGTACGCCGGGCGGCATCCTCACCTCCGGCGTGGCACTGGTGCTGGCGTGCCTGGCGGTGGTCGCCGGTTTCCTGGTGGATCCACGGGTGGTCATCGGTGCCGCGATCATTTATGGCATCCTGATTGCGTACTTTGCCCTGTACAGCCGGCACCACCTGGTAGCCGGCACCCCGGAAGAAGAGTTCGCCGCGATCCAGAAGGCTGAAGAAGCCTTGCACTGACCGCCTCACCGCGCCGCCGGCCGGCCCGGCGGCGCTCTGGAGATTCCGAATGGCAAGTTTCGTACACACGGCAGGCAACCAGACCTACCGTTTCGACAGCCTCAAAGAGGTCATGGCCAAGGCCAGCCCAGCCCGTTCCGGCGACTTTCTCGCCGGTGTGGCGGCCAGCAACGATGGCGAACGGGTCGCTGCGCAGATGGCCCTGGCCGACATTCCCCTCAGCCATTTCCTCAACGAGGCACTGATTCCCTACGAAGAGGATGAAGTCACCCGGCTGATCATCGACACCCACGACAAACAGGCCTTCGCTCCGGTCAGCCACCTGACCGTTGGCGGGCTGCGCGACTGGCTGCTGGGCGACCAGGCCGACGAAGCCAGCCTGCGGGCGCTGGCACCGGGGCTGACCCCGGAAATGGCCGCAGCGGTCTCGAAGATCATGCGCGTTCAGGATTTGGTGCTGGTGGCGCAGAAGATCCGCGTCGAAACCCGTTTTCGCGGCACCATGGGCCTGCGCGGGCGGCTCTCGACCCGACTGCAGCCCAACCACCCCACCGATGAGCCGGCGGGCATCGCTGCGAGCATTCTCGACGGCCTGCTCTACGGCAACGGCGACGCCATGATTGGCATCAACCCGGCCACCGACAGCATCGCCTCGATCTGCGCCCTGCTGGAGATGCTCGACGCAATCATCCAGCGCTACGACATCCCCACCCAGGCCTGTGTGCTGACCCACGTCACCACCTCCATCGAGGCGATCAACCGTGGCGTGCCACTGGACCTGGTGTTCCAGTCCATCGCCGGCACCGAGGCGGCCAACGCCAGTTTCGGCATCAACCTCAACGTGCTCAAGGAAGGCTACGAGGCGGGCCTGAGCCTGAACCGCGGCACCCTCGGGCAGAACCTGATGTATTTCGAGACCGGCCAGGGCAGCGCGCTGTCGGCCAACGCTAACTTCGGCGTCGACCAACAGACCTGCGAGACCCGCGCCTATGCCGTGGCCCGGCACTTCAAGCCGTTCCTGGTCAACACCGTGGTCGGCTTCATCGGCCCGGAGTACCTGTACAACGGCAAGCAGATCATCCGCGCCGGCCTCGAAGACCACTTCTGCGGCAAGCTGCTCGGCGTGCCCATGGGCTGCGACATCTGCTACACCAACCACGCCGAAGCCGACCAGGACGACATGGACACCCTGCTGACCCTGCTGGGCGTGGCCGGGATCAACTTCATCATGGGCATCCCCGGCTCCGACGACATCATGCTGAACTACCAGACCACCTCGTTCCACGACGCGCTCTATGCCCGCCAGACCCTGGGCCTGAAGCCGGCGCCGGAATTCGAGGCCTGGCTGGCACGCACGGGCATCTTCACCCAGGCCGACGGCCGGGTGCGTTTCGGCGACAACCTGCCGCCGGCCTTCCGCCAAGCCCTGGCACAACTGGGATAAGCGAGCCACCTCATGGACAAGCAACCGACGCCCACCGACAACCCCTGGCTCGAACTGCGCCGCCTGACCCCGGCGCGCATCGCCCTGGGCCGCGCCGGCACCAGCCTGCCGACCCAGGCACAACTGGATTTCCAGTTCGCCCACGCCCAGGCCCGTGACGCTGTGCACCTGCCGTTCGACCACGCCGGCCTGCGCGAACAGTTGCAGGAGCGCGGCCGCGACAGCCTGCTGCTGCGCAGCGCCGCCCACGACCGCCACCAGTACCTGCAACGGCCCGACCTCGGCCGCCGCCTGCACGAGGACTCCGCACAGGTGCTGCGTGAGCACGCCCAGGCCAATCCGGGGGGCGTGGACCTGGCCATCGTCGTCGCCGACGGCCTGTCGGCGCTGGCCGTGCACCGGCATACCCTGCCGCTGCTCAACCGCCTGGAAGACCAGATCGCCGCCGATGGCTGGTCCAGTTCGCCGGTGATGCTGGTGGAACAAGGCCGGGTCGCGGTGGCCGATGAAATCGGCGAACTGCTGGGTGCCCGCATGACGGTGATTCTCATCGGCGAACGTCCCGGCCTCAGCTCGCCGGACAGCCTCGGCCTGTACTTCACCTGGAACCCGAAAGTCGGCCTGACCGACGCCTATCGCAACTGCATCTCCAACATCCGCCTCGAAGGGCTGAGCTACGGCATGGCCGCACACCGCCTGGTGTACCTGATGCGCGAAGCCTGTCGGCGGCAACTCTCCGGGGTGAACCTGAAGGACGAAGCGCAGGTCCAGACACTGGAATCGGAAACAAACACGCAATCAAACGGAAATTTCCTGCTTGGAAAGTCGTGAATGACAGCTACTTTTTCGTCGATTGCGCTTTTTTTCCGCTTTAGGCAGCATCTGGGGCGACGGCTGCCCAAGATTCGCCGCCATTCCTATCGAAACACGAGGCCTGCTTATGCGAATCATCCAAGCAACCCTTGAGCACCTGGACCTGCTTGCCCCGCTGTTCGTGAAGTACCGCGAGTTCTACGGGCAACTGCCGTACCCGGACTCTTCCCGCGCCTTCCTGCAGAAGCGTCTGGAGCGCGGCGAATCGGTCATCTACCTGGCCCTGCCGGACGATGACGACAGCAAGCTGATGGGTTTCTGCCAGCTTTATCCGAGCTTTTCCTCGCTGTCGCTCAAGCGTGTGTGGATTCTCAACGACATTTACGTCGCCGAAGACTCCCGGCGCATGCTGGTGGCCGACCACCTGATGCGCGAAGCCAAGAAAATGGCCAAGGAAACCAATGCCGTGCGCATGCGCGTGTCTACCAGCAGCGACAACGAAGTGGCGATGCGGACGTACGAATCCATCGGTTTCCGCGAAGACACCGAGTTCAAGAACTACGTCCTGCCGATCAACTGACACGCCGCAAAGCGGCAGATCACTTGCTATCCAGTGGGAGCGGCTTCAGCCGCGATCGGCGGCGTAGCCGTCGCAGAACCTGAATCCGCGATTCCTCTGGAAGACCGGGAACACAGGTTTCATGGCCGCTATGCGGCCAATCGCGGCTAAAGCCACTCCCACCTTGATATGTGCCTGGCTGCAACATATTCAGCGATCTGCACAAGGCTCAAGCCTCCGCACATTCAGCTACAAACTGCGTAAGCAGAAATATCTTGTAGCCGTATAATGGCGCCCTTCATATCGTGTGAATTTTTACCCTTCCTTGTGGGTAACCTTACGCTCTTCGCACTGCCAGCCAACGCATTGAACACAGGTGTTGTACATGGATTTCAACCCGCTGGACCTCATTCTGCATCTCGACACCTACCTTGATCTGTTGGTCAACAACTACGGGCCGTGGATCTACGCCATCCTGTTCATGGTGATATTCTGCGAAACCGGTCTGGTGGTGATGCCGTTCCTGCCGGGCGACTCCCTGTTGTTCATCGCCGGCGCCGTGGCCGCAGGCGGCGGCATGGACCCAGTGCTGCTCGGCGGTCTGCTGATGCTCGCGGCCATCCTCGGCGACAGCACCAACTACGTGATAGGGCGAACAGCCGGGGAACGCCTGTTCCGCAACCCGAACTCGAAGATCTTCCGCCGCGACTACCTGCAGCAGACCCACGACTTCTACGAGCGCCACGGCGGCAAGACCGTGACCCTGGCGCGCTTCCTGCCGATCCTGCGCACCTTCGCGCCGTTCGTCGCCGGTATCGCCCACATGCCGTACCTGCGTTTCTTCGGCTTCAGTGTCGCCGGCACCATCCTCTGGGTCGGCGGCCTGGTCACCCTGGGTTACTTCTTCGGCAACGTGCCGTTCATCAAGACCAACCTGTCGCTGATGATCGTCGCCATCATCCTGCTGTCGCTGCTGCCGGTGATCATCGGCGTCGTCCGCAGCCGCATGAACCGCGGTACGGCCAAGGCACACTGATCCGCCGGCATGTGGAGCCTGAGCGCCTGGCGGCGCCGCCGGACGCTGGCCCGGCACCCGATCGACCCGTCACTCTGGCAGCAGGTGCGCGCGCGCCTGCCGATCCTCGACGGGCTGAGCGACGACGAGGACCAGTGGCTGCGCGAAGCCTGCATCCTGTTCCTCCACGACAAGCACCTGACCCTCCTGCCGGGCGTCGAGCTGAATGACGGCGACCGCCTGTTCCTCGCCGCCCAGGCACAGTTGCCGCTGCTGCACCTCGGTGCACTGAACTGGTACCAGGGTTTCCACGAAATCATCCTCTACCCCGATGACTTCCTCAGCCCCCAGCGCCACCGCGACAGCAGCGGCATCGAGCATGAATGGGACGCCGAGCACAGCGGCGAAGCCTGGCAACAGGGCCCGGTAATCATGGCCTGGCCCGGCGTGCAGAGCAGCGGTGTGTGGGAAGGCTACAACCTGGTGATCCACGAGCTGGCGCACAAGCTGGACATGCTCAACGGCGACGCCAACGGCCTGCCGCCCCTGCACGGCGACATGCGCGTCAGCGACTGGGCAGGCGCCATGCAGCACGCCTACGACGACCTCAACCGCCAGCTCGACCGCAACCCCGACGCCGAGACCGCCATCGACCCCTACGCTGCCGAGAACCCCGCCGAGTTCTTCGCCGTCACCAGTGAATACTTCTTCAGCGCGCCTGACCTGCTGGTTGAAGCGTATCCGGCGGTATACGCGCAGCTTCGCGGCTTTTACCGACAGGATCCCCTGGCGCGCCTCCAGCAACTGCAACTGAGCCACCCCGCTTACAAAGAAGCGCTGGAGTGAATCGGTCAAGCATCGGGGCGGGCGTGGCAAGCGTTTCCGAATGTGCCTATAATCGCGGCCAATTTTTGGTCAAACACGGGGGCAACGCCCAATGAGCTACAGCAAGATTCCAGCCGGCAAAGACCTGCCGAACGACATCTACGTCGCCATCGAGATCCCGGCCAACCACGCGCCGATCAAGTACGAGATCGACAAGGACAGCGACTGCCTGTTCGTCGACCGTTTCATGGCCACCCCTATGTTCTACCCGGCCAACTACGGCTTCATCCCGAATACCCTGGCCGACGACGGTGATCCCCTGGACGTGCTGGTCGTGACCCCTTACCCGGTTGCTCCAGGCTCGGTGATCCGCGCCCGTCCGGTCGGCATCCTGAACATGACCGACGACGGCGGCGGCGACGCCAAGGTCATCGCCGTACCGCACGACAAACTGTCGCAGCTGTATGTCGACGTCAAAGAGTACACCGACCTGCCAGCCCTGCTGCTGGAGCAGATCAAGCACTTCTTCGAGAACTACAAGGATCTGGAGAAAGGCAAATGGGTCAAGATCGATGGCTGGGGCAATGCTGACGCTGCCCGCGCCGAGATCACCAAGGCCGTTGCTGCCTACAAGGGCTAAGCAACCCGCCTGACGAAGAAGCCCCGCACTCCGCGGGGCTTTTTCATGGGCGATCGAAAACACAAACAGCGACTTTTCCTACGATTTCCTAGGCAATTGCTGTAATTCCAACCCATCGAGCTCCGGAAACATCTCAACCCAATGTTTATAGGAAGCCTTGCCTCGGGCCACTAGAATCACTGCCCATGAATACATCCGGTGATCGACTCAAGGCACTGCTGAACGAGTGCAACCTGACCGCCTCGGACTTCGCGGCGCAACGCAGGGTAACGCCCCAGCATGTGAACAACTGGTTTCACCGTGGCGTGCCCCAGGCCCGCCTCGATGAAATCGCCGAACTGCTGTGCGTGCGCAGCAAATGGCTGCGCACGGGCGAAGGTCCCAAGCACAGCAGCCCGCTGCCGCGCATGAGCCGCGGAGACAACCGGCCCAGGAACGAGCCACCGGACCACAGTGCCCTGGCCACTTACGGCGACGGTGATCTGCAGATCCCTTTCCACGACCTTCAACACGGCCAGTTGGCCGTCAGTGGCAGCCGCTACCTGCGCCTGCCCCGCCATGCCTTCGACCGTCTCGGCGTCGATCCGGCGCAGGCCGCGAGCCTGACCATGCCGGACTACAACATGACCCCGCTGATCCCGTTCGGCGCGCCGCTGGTGATCGACCGCGGCCTGACCCGGGTGGTCGATGGCGAGATCTACGCCGTCCTGCACAATGGCCGCCTGCGCATCAACTGCCTGAGCAAGCGCTCCAACGGCGCCCTGCGCCTGCACAGCCACGACAACGAAGCCTTCCCCTGCGAGAACTACAGCGTCAGCCAGAGCCGCAGTCAGCAACTGGAAGTCCTCGGCTGGGTGTTCTGGTGGGCTCAATTTCGCGCAGAGCGACCGGACTGAGAGACAAGAATGGTGCATTTTTTGCTGGGCATTGCGAGCCATTCCCAGTATGCTACGGCCCACCTCTGCTCCGGCTGCCGCTTGCATGCCAGAGCCTGGCGAGGCCTCACACAGCCCTCGCCTTTTCGACCCCGTGTCGAACCAACGATTTGAAGGCGGTTGCGGCTTACCAAAAGTCAGCCAAGACTGTCCCCGAGAAGCCGGCCACAAGCCGGCTTTTTAATGCCTGAAAGATACGTAATACGCGGCCTTACTCAAAAGCATCAATTTATTCCCCCACTTATTCCCCCATTCTGTCGCTACGTGATCGTTCCTCCTCATTTCTATATAGCTGGGCGGCGGCTACGTCAGGAAGAGGTGTTGGCCGGACGTATCTTCGCTTTTGCATCACAATCCGATTCACTCAAGCCACCTCGTGTGTAGGCCGTTTCGCCAAGGAACGTAGGACGTCTTGAGGTACACTGGATTTTTTTCGCTCGTGGAATCAGGATGGCGACGGAATGGCGAGCATCCGCTTGGGGGCGGTTGCTAACAAAAACTGAGCAGTGGCGTCTATACGTCGAGGGCGACCAGCTTTTTTTGAGAGTTGGCGACAATGTTGTCGAGGTTCAGCCTGAAAATCTTCCTACGGTAGAGATAACCCGTGGACTGCTGTGGACGGATATTACTATCCGCCAAGGTCGCACACTCCGCGTGGACGGCTTACCTAACTCAAAGGAATCTCTACTACGTGACGAAATAGGTCGGCTCCTCACAGTCACTCGCCGGCAGCGCTTTCAAGAGTACTACTCGTCCATTCGAATCTGGCTGAACACTGTCGCCGAGTATGTGCAAAAGGTTGATTCGAAATGCTTGTGGTTGACTCATGAGATGCAGCAAGAGTTGCTAGCAGCTAAGCCGGATCTAAATATTGACGATAAAGCGTTAAACGAGCTATTCCAGACCTCAGAGATTCAGTCTTCGTTGCCGGATGCCGACACGACCGTTGAGCGCGATCTGGAGAGCTGGATGTGTGACTGGCCTGCGGCCTGGGCGCGGCGAAACGACACTCACATGCTTCAGGAGCTTGAGGCCTGCAAGGCTCTGTTGGCAGGGGTGGAAAGCAAACCTCTTACCGACGAACAGTCGCGGGCAGTGATCTGCTTTGATAACCGCGTTCAAGTCATCGCCTCCGCAGGCTCGGGAAAAACCTCGACGATGGTGGCCAAGGCAGTTTATGCCCTGCACCGAAAATTGGTCTTCCCCAGTTCTATCGTGATGCTGGCTTTCAACAAATCTGCTGCAGAAGAGCTTCAGGCACGAGTTGCACTATCGCTGAAGCGTGTTGATATCGAAGACGTACAGATCGAGGCCAAGACCTTCCACTCTCTGGGGCTATCAATCATTGCCGAAGCGACAGGGCGCAAGCCCCATGTGCCTGAATGGGCCGTGGAGAATGTCCTAGGCCTTCAGAAGCTCGTAACCATTATCGATGACCTCAAGGATCAGTCAGAAGAATTCAGAGCTGAGTGGGATCTGTTCAGACTGGTATTGGGGCGAGACATCCCGGCAGCCGGAGAGGATCAATTATTCGAGGCCTGGGACAAGGCAGGACAAGGTCGTCTTGTTTCTCTGAACGGAGACCATGTGGCGAGCCAAGAGGAGCGTATCATCGCTAACTGGCTCTTCTACAACGGTGTCAAGTATCAGTACGAACGCTCTTACGAGCATGACACCGCCACCGTCACGCACCGTCAATATTTTCCAGACTTCTTCTACCCTGAAGTCAACCTCTACCACGAGCACTTTGCCTTAGACGCATCCGGCAAAGCACCAGAGCATTTCAAAGGCTATGTTGAGGGTGTGGAATGGAAGCGTGAGACCCATCAAAGAATGGGCACATCACTCATGGAAACGACCTCCTATCAGTTGTACAGCGGCGAGATATTCAAGCACCTGTCCAATGAGCTGACCGCTCGAGGCTTGGTTCTTGATCCAAATCCAGACCGTCCGATCCCTGCTAGGGGGCTTGTGCCAATGGAGCACGCCGACCTAGCCAAACTGATCAGAACGTTCATCACTCATTTCAAGAGCAATAGCCTTACCTTAGATACACTTTATGAGCGCCTCGAAGACCTGCCGACTGACGCCTTCAGATATAGATACGAGGCTTTTCTGAAGTTAGCAATTCCGGTGCTTAACGGCTGGAACATGGCCTTGTCCTCAGAGAAGGGAATCGACTTTGAGGACATGATCAATATGGCTGCTGACGTGTTAGAGCGAGGTCATCCTTCTCCCTACAACTTGGTAATGGCGGACGAGTACCAGGATGCATCTCGAGCTCGTGCGCGCCTGTGTCGGGCATTGGTAACCGAGCCAGGCCGGCATTTTTTTGCAGTTGGTGACGACTGGCAGTCTATTAACCGCTTTGCAGGTGCAGACATATCTGTAATGACCGGCTTCCGGGAGTGGTTCGGGCACGGTCAGATCTACCGACTTGAGACCACATTTCGCTGCCCTCAAGAGATCTGTGACGTCTCGAGCCGGTTCGTCTCCAAAAACCCGTCGCAGTTGTCCAAACGAGTCACCTCAGTGACGCCCGCTTTGGATGTTCCGATTCAGGCGTTTCAAGTCCCTAACAGGAACGAAATTCAAGGGGGCATCAATCACTACCTTTCAGACCTACATGCACGCTTGACTGAGGGTACAGTACCACTAGGTAAAGGTGGAAAAGTTACTGTATTCATCCTAGGCCGCTACAGAAATGACAGGCAGTACATTCCTGAATACTGGCAACATGATTTCGGAAATCTTCTGGATGTCAAGTTTAAGACTGTCCACACCTCCAAAGGTGATGAGGCTGAATATGTTGTCCTACCTGGCATAGTCTCCAGAGGTTTTCCTAGCACCAAGAGTGATGACTCCCTACTTGGGCTAGTCATGCCAGCAGGGGACACGTATCAGCACAGTGAAGAGCGGCGGCTATTTTACGTAGCTCTAACTCGCGCCCGTCGTTCCGTAGCAATGTTTACCGTCATGGGTAAAAACTCACCTTTTCTCGATGAAATAGTCAAGGAGGGTGCTATCAAAGTTTCGAGCATTCGGGGCGAGCCGATAAAAGAAGATCGGTGCCCGGTCTGCAAGGTTGGCGTCATTGTCCCCCGACAAGGGCCATATGGAGAGTTTCGCTCGTGCTCGAGTTACCCCATGTGCCGTCACAAGCCTAAGCAACCAAGAAATAATTCAGATCAGCGGGGTGGCTCTACATATCGAGGCCCTTGGTGATCAACGATCTAAGGAAATTCTGAGAAAGACCTCCTGACTTGGCAAAATTTTCGAATACCAGCCGACGAAATCTTCGCTGATGAAACAGATTATGAAGTGGTCAAGTCATTCCCGAGCATTGGATCTAACCAGCACGATGGGTGCGCCTTGACCAGCAGAAATCGACCAAAATGGGGCGTACGTCTCGACAGTCAGTAGCCAAAGTGCTGAAATCAGCCAAACCAGACGTACGCACATGATTCCATTCAGGGGCGTGGCGATCTTTAGAACTCTTTAATTTAACTAAAATACATTTAACATAGGAATTTTGACATGTTTGGTTTTTTTAAAAAAAAGAAGGCCAAGGATGCATCGTTACCATTCGACACAAGACCAGCACCAGTCTCTGCGTTGGTTTCGAAACCACTACACGCTTTAAATAAAATGACCGGAGCCGAGCTTGCAGAGGAAGGTTTGCGGCAGATTGCCGTAGCGATCAAGAACAACGCTATCAAGATTGAGCCGGGGCGAGTCTATCCAGACGTCTACGCCCATGGCGACAAACCTGAAGGCGTTGCGCGGCTCACCTACGTTATGTTCAGCCCTACCGTTCAGAATGAGGTGATGGCTCGTTGCACCATCATTTTTGACTCTGTACGAGAAGGTGTCACTACCTGGCAGATCGACTGGGCCGTTGCTCAAAATTATCGTAACAACAATTGGGGCAAGACTATTGCACTTAAAGCTCTGACCGAGTTTTGCAATGGGATGCAAGGCAAGCTTTCTGGTGGGTTTGCCATCGAAGCAGTGGTAGATGAGGGCAATGAAGCGTCTATCAAAATCGCAGACGGCTTAATTGGCAATGAAGAAGTTATTTTTAACAAAGACACTGGAAAGAATGTTCATACATTCTTACGCCATTTCGAGCTGTAAGGCGCATCCATTGCACTGGTCAGATTCGATGCTGCGGATTCCACGACACTTGGACACCCTGACCACGATCATTTGGACGCTCATTCCACACTTACTTGGACACCTGATCCACACCCACTTGGCCAGGCAGTCGGAGCGCAGCGACGCAGGTTTGCATTGTTAGTCTGAAGCCCCTGTCGTCGTCAATTTCGTTGCGCGCCTACGCATCGATGCACCCTTCAGTTCGATCCGATAGGCGTTGTGCACCTGCCGGTCGAGGATCGCATAGCGAAGGGTCGGGTCGCCGATCAGTGCATGCCATTTGTCCACCGGCATCTGGCTGGTCACCAGTGTCGAGCGGTTGCCGTAGCGGTCGTCCAGCAGCTCGAGCATGTCGCACCGTTGCGCAGCGGTAAACGGCGCCAGGCCCCAGTCGTCCAGGTCGAACAAGGCGGCATGCGAATCACCGAATGCCAAAGGCAGGCAATCCAAGCCCTTATGGAGAGTATTTGAAGAACCGGACAGTGAGTAGCGAGACAGAAAGGGGCAGAATTCCTAATGTTTCCTTACGGCTATGAACAGGCGCACGGGGCCAGTGATACGCCCGACAGCCGGTATGCGCAGCCAGCGATGCGTTCAACATCAGGCCGAGCCGGCCTAGGTGGTCTAGGACGGTCATTATCCGAAATACTCAAAGTCAGATACTGCGACATTTGCGATAACTGCTACAGCCCTACATTTGCTGGTAGGCAACGGTGCAACAGGCCTGCGACCCACGCGCTGGTCACATCCGATGCAAGACGCTGGACAAGTCGAATGCAAGCAGGTGGTCAAGTGGGATGCAAACGCTTGGTCAAGTCAGGTGCAATTTTCCAGCAAGACTCGTGACCGGCCAGCGCTGCTCTCAGCAGTAGGCCGGACTGCCGTAGGTAATCCAGGGCGGACATCGTCCTAAGCTCTCAAAGTCAGGCGCTGCGACATTTTCGACAACTGCGGCAGCCATTGCTAGCGTGCGACGTCGCGACAAATGCCTGCGGGCGGTCTATTTGTAGCAGCCTGTCGCAACGGCTCAGTACCAGTTTTGCTGACGTGTAGCAGTTGTCGCAGCCGGATTAATTCTGAAACACTTACTGCCCCCCAGCAGTTGGTGATGCTCACACGGGCAGCTAGCAGTGCATCACGCACTCTTTGACCATTACCAAGAATCATCAGGTACCTCTGAACCTATGAGAACCGCAGCTCGCAGCCTCTGCATTGGCGGAGCCATAACGGCAGCGGCGTCTTGGTCTTGAGCAGAGAAGCCCACGTTAAAAGCATAAAAATCAAAAAAATATAGTTTATTTATCGTATTTATGGTGTATAAAAAGCGCTCACTCACTGGAGCATCACCACATGGGCCGACCCGCTGGCGTTAAGAACAAGACCCCTCAAGAACTGAAGATTGAAGCTGAATTGCTTAAGAGAAAGGCTGAAATGAAGGAGCTTGAGCGCAAGCGTAAAGAGCTACAGAAGCAGCGCCGCTCATAACATCAACACATGGATGAGTAGCAGATTGATGACAGCAAAACACAGCGGTGAATGCCCCTACTGCCAAAATACGGTGAAACCGGACATTCTTGAAAAGAACTCGATCCGGCGTGACCTCTGCGTATGCCCTGACTGCCAGGAAAAAATTCTTATATGCCGAACGCCAGGGTGCAGTAGCTACGCAAAGGGCGGTGAGAACTACGACGATGAGTTATGCCCTCGCTGCACGGAGAGTCTCACCAATGGCGCTGGTGAGGTCGTTAAATGGGGTCTTATGGCAGCGGCAGGGGTATTAGCCACAGCAGTTGCCGCCAAAGTTAGCGGGGAACAGAGTTAGTACCCTTTGAGGGTACGGCACTGGCTGTTTTCGCCCTGATGCCGGTATCGGCACAGGGCCGCTTACTGGGGCAGCACACGATCAGGTTAAATTTCCCGCCCCTGGCTTTCGCATTGGCGCACGGCCAGAAATCTCGCCCTAAGTCAGAACCAACAGGATCAACACTGCGACCACCATCAGCAGCACGCAGCTAGTAGCCGTCCAAATACCTGCCCAGCTTCAAATGATCGAACTGGGTGCATTACGCAAATCATCAGCAGCCTATTCAGCACGCCCTGTAGCGCGGTCTAGGGCATGAACAGCAGGGCCGACCAATTTCTGCGAACATTCGTCCAGTGCGCGCTTCTCGATCATGTCCCTGATCCACTCGACTGCCCTACCGGGCTACTTGCAACGACGAGTTGAGCTAGATCGCCACCACAAGGCTTTCCGTTGACCCTCTGTGGTCATGAAATGAAAGATACGAGGAGATTGAGGATTCGTCAGGCCTCGTCCTGTGACTGCCCCAGCAGCTTCAAGAACTCGATAGCGAGTCTGCGATTTTTTGGACTGAGCACCTGGAAATTTCGGCGCACCAAGATCACTTCATTGCTCTGATCAGATGCAACCTCTTC
The DNA here is from genome assembly GCF_056388475.1 of Pseudomonas sp. TUM25319. Taxonomy (NCBI): domain Bacteria; kingdom Pseudomonadati; phylum Pseudomonadota; class Gammaproteobacteria; order Pseudomonadales; family Pseudomonadaceae; genus Pseudomonas; species Pseudomonas sp. TUM25319. The sequence continues at coordinate 6,305,910 of NZ_CM150751.1, forward strand.
GCCACCTTCCGACTCAGATTCCGCGACAGCGTACAGCTCAGACATTTTCGTGCCTAGCGCGTGGCTGAGCTTGTGTAGCAGCTCCAGAGATGGCAACTGCTGCGACCTTTCGATCTTCGACAGATTACCCGCGTAGGTCCCCGCTTCTAGAGCAACCGCCTCCAGAGTGAGTCCCTTTTCCAGTCGAACCTTACGTATAGCCGCGCCGATATTCATCACGCGATTCTGTGGATGGCTTTCCAGCAGGGCAAAGTTATAGAGGAAAAAATTTCGCAAGTAACTTTTCCATGTGAGAACATTTGATGAGGAATGGATTGCTTCACGAGCAACTCCGCTAGCAAAAATGATCTCCAAGGGCGGAAACGAATGGACACCCAGCAGGGAAATGGTCAGCAGGCGGGATCTGGACGGCACACAGAAAGTGATTTTGGGATCAGCCGTTCGCGCCTGGGCTGGCTCAGCGTTCGGTTCGACGGCGGCCCGTCCTACCCAGAGATGGTCGCTACGCTCAAAGAAATGGTTGACCGGTATGGGCACTGCGTTAAACGCGGGGAGGGTCTCTCTGGATCCGACTGGCTCAGCCGTATCGAACAAGGCGGCATGCGAATCACCGAGTGCCAAAGGCAGGCAATCCAAACCCTTATGGAATGCAGTTGAAGAACCGGACCGGACAGCGAGTAGCGAGACAGAAAGGGGCAGAATTCCTAATGTTTCCCGCGGCTATGAACAGGCGCACGGGGCCAGTGGTACGCCCGACTTGCGAGACGCGTAGCCATCCAGCGATGCGTTCAAAAGTCAGGCCTGAGCGCCGTAGGTAATCCAGGACGCTCACTATCCGAGACTTCCAGAAGTCAGGTGCTGCGACATTTGCGATAAGTGCTACAGCCCGACATTTGCTGGTTTGCAACTGCGCGACAGGCTTGCGACAGGTTGCGACAAATGCCTGAGGACGGAGGGCTTGTCGCATGTTGTCGCAGACCGGTCGCAACGGCTCATCCTCAACTTTGCGGACCTGTAGCAGTTGTCGCAGTTGTTGCAGCCGGATTGATTCTGAAACGCTTGCCGTCCTCCATCAGCAGTTGGTGATGCTTCACCAAGAGCGCTAACAGTGCGTCACGTTGCTTTGCGCTTTTACGCGCTACGGGTGGTCCCTTCTGCTGTAATGTTCGGGCGTCGAAGGCATGCCAACCATTTTTGATCAGCCATTCCAGCAACTGTTGCGCCTTGAGCAACTGAGGATCGGCGCTCACTGGGTTGGTCAGTCGAAGCGCTTCACCTAGATACCAATTCACCAATGTGGCGGCGCGCTCGATGATAGGTTTACTCAGGTCTTCAACCTTCTCCACGATGGCGAGTACACCAGCGATTCTCAAGATGCTCTCCCCGCCTTTGGCTGCTGTCGGCTTGATCTCTTGCAAATTGCCGTCGCGCCCTAGGCTCATCTCGATGGCGTCGTGCGCTTTGACCCATACAGCTTTGGCGTCGGGGTCCATCACCAAAGCATTTGGCTCCAAGTCACCTTGTTCATTAGTAGGTGGCGCCAAGGCAAGAAGCTGCGCCATGCGCTCCCAGTAGCACCTTAGCCGCAGGTCGCGGTTCGGGTCGGCGTCTCTATAGAGACGAGTACCGGCTAAAGATTGCGGCCAAGCAATCAGGAAGCGCGCCAGAAAACCTTGCCCTTGCATGAGCGGGTTACTCAGCACCTCACTGGCAACAATGGGCTGAATCATCAGATGGGCACTCAACCGGCAGCCACTACGTGATGCACTTTCACCTTCGGCGGCGCGGGTGCGGATGATTGGTGCCCCATCCCAAAGTTTCGACAGACCCGCAACGCTCTTGAGCATGTTTTCGGGCCTACTCGCATACCCTCCAAAGAATTGCCCACCCTCATCGCTGAACACTCCTTGCGACGGATAGCCGCGCAGCAGCGACTTTTGCAGCCCTTCTAACGTGGGCTCTTCGGCCAGAATAAAAGGGGAAGGCGGCGCTGTGGGCTCTTTCAGCTTCCCCAGCTCACCGGCAGCGGTTTCAGGATCTCCTTTCGCCTTCTCCAGAATGACACTGCGGGCACATTGGTAGGCGTCGCGATGGTCCCGATACTGCTTTTGCTCAGCGCCGTAACCGTCCAGCAGTGCGCTTTGACGTTCATGGTGGGCACACAACGCCAGGCGGTCGGCGGCGGACTTTCGGTCACCTGACTCCGCCACGGTTAGCGCAAACAGTGACAGCGGGATCGGTTGCCCGTCTCGCTGCGCGTTGCCGTGTGGCTGTGCCGCCATCGCAGCGGCAGCCAGGACCGATTGCGCGGCAAGTGCTCCAGGAACCTGACATGCCTCAACAATTGCAGCGGCAGCGCCTCCCAGCAGCTCACCCAATGCGTCCAAGGGGTAAGGTGCTGCTGCTTCCATATCAGGTAGCAGCGGCAGCGGCTCTGGATAGCCAGGGTCGGGAATTAGGCTACCTACAGTCATTGGTTCGCCTCCCGCCATTGATGCAGGTCGTTGAAATCTGACAGGCTCAGGGGCTCAGCCCCGCACCAAGGAGGAAACACCACACCGCAGCCCAGCACAGCGGCAGCGCAGTTAGCGGCAGTGCGCCCAGGGTTGCCCTCGGTCTGACGATCATCGTCGCCAGCGATAATCAGAGGGCTCTGCGGGTGGGCGTGGCGCAGACGCTGAGCAGCGTGCAGCAGATTGCCGGCGTTCATAGCACAAGCCACGGCAGCCCCGCTGTGCTCGTGGATAGTCGCACCGGTTGCCCACCCTTCGCAGACGTACAAAGGAGCGCCAAGCTCCAGCCGGCCAATTGGGCTGTAGGCGCCAGTAACTTGCCCGCCATACATGAAGCGCTTGCTGCCGTCCGGGCCGATGCGTTGCAGGTTTACCAGTACTCGCCCGACATACAGCGGGATCAGCAGCACGTCGCCAGCCTGACGTAGATGGTGTGACTTGCAGCCCTTGGCGACCAAATACTCGTGATACGTGTCAGCCCGCATGGCATAGCGCCACACACTACGGGAACGAACAGCGGCGACCTGCTGGCGCTGACGCTGCTCGGCTTCACGCTGGTGGCGAGCCTGCTCAATGCGTCGGATGATGATGGCAGCCTCGAACGGATTGGCAGGCTTGCGGATGCTCCAATTGCTGGAGCATCCAGTCTTCCAACTGCCGAACGCCCCAGAGGCGATACCATCCGGGAATAGGACGTACCAACCGTTGAGGGTTCCGGGATTATCATCTGGCACCCAGAAACGGTGAATAGTACCGTCACACTCAGGCAACCAACCCAGCGGCCCGAACCTAGCTTGCATGGCGTCACGAAAAGCCAATTCGAGCTTCCGCTGGCAAAGGAGTTGGCTCTTTTCCATTTAGGCCAGCTCGCCAAGCTGCTCGGCAATCCACGCCTCGATCTCGAGCGAGTCCCAACCCACCGCGTGGGCGCCAGCAATACGGCGGGACTTAGGGAAACGGCCTTCCTTCATCAGATCGTAAATGGTGGTGCGCCCCAGCCCAGTGCGGGCCTTCACGGTGGGTAGGCGATAGATACAGCGGGCAGGTTGAACAATTGCGGTCATCGTCGTTACCTCTAGGTTTGCCCCGTTGTAGGGCGGACGATGTGCAAGGTATGCGGCAGGCGGGGTCGAAAATAGCCAGATGGGTTTCAGAAAACCCACCCCCCTGAAAGCAGCAGGGGGTGGGTGAGTTCAGCACGCGTCAGAGTAAAACCCTTTGCTGGCGCGGCTTTCGGGGGTGGGTGAGTTACCTTCAAAGGGTCTTGCTGGCACCTCCCTCCGGCTTCCAGTTCGCCACCTTGGCAGCCTCCTCTACACCCGTCGAGTTTGGCATTCCGTCATCTTTCGTCAGGCCACAGGCGGCTGCGTTTTCATTGAGCCACTTAGTCAAAGCTTTCTTCGGCGTCTTTCCACGCAGTAGCGCCATGTCGCTGGTAACGGCCTCCCATGCTCGGATGGCTGCGGCTAATTTGGGCGCGTAATGTGGGTGTGATTCATCCAGATAGCCGGGCTGCTCCTCAGCTACGTCTTGAAAAAAAAAGCCTGTTACCACTCCTCGACCTACTAACCATGCTTTCAGATCAGCAGTGGCGACAGTCGTATACTGCCAATCAGGGAGTGGGCGGTAAGCAGAGCCCTCGACAGATAGATTTCCGCCATCATTGGCTGTTGTCCCGCTCCCAAGGGAAAGCCCTGCGGGTGCATATCCAGCGTCGGCTGGCATATCAAAAATACCTTGCTCCTCTGTAGAGAGTCGAAGAGCCGCTTTAAGTGTTCCTCCCAGAACTGCGCTTTTTATGGCACTGAAAACTGCCTGAAACGCCCTGTCCGAGGATTGATCATTGAGATCAGGGCCCGTAGGGGGAAGATGTGTATGCTCTCCATTTCTAAAAAGCCTTGATGGTTGCTCTCCGACGGTAAGTGCCGCAGCGTCTTGTACGCTCAAATGATCAGACAGCCTCCAGTAATCCAACTCGCCCACTGCATATCCTCCCATTCCCACTTCCTTGAATAGATCTGCCAGCCGAACGGATGGGTAGCTCGCTTTTCGCGCCGTCGGATCAGGCTGGCAGGTGCTCATTCAGGCGCGTTTAAATTCACCCTGAATGACGTTCGTCGCTGGTGCACTAGTAATGAAACTCGCCCAATCGACCATAAGGGCGCGACGCTTGTCGATAAAGTCCGACCGGGAATAAGCGGCCTCGGTCTGGTCACGCTCATCATGGGCCAGCGCCAGTTCGCAAACTTCACGCGGATAATGGGTACGCTCGTTTGCCCAATCGCGGAAGCTCGAACGGAAACCATGTCGAGTCACATCGTCATGCCCCAGGCCATGCAGGAGATTGCGAATGGCGTTGGCGTGCATAACGCCGCTCTTGCCTTGGCCGGGGAAGAGGTACGCGCTGCCTTCGATACGGGGGAATTCTTGTAGCATCTCAACGACTTCGGGTGCCAATGGCACATCGAAGGCTTTGCGCATCTTCATTCGCTCAGCGGGCAGCGACCAAACACCCGCTGCCAGATCGAACTCCGACCACTCAGCAAAGCGCACCATATGCGAACGGGCGCCAGTCAGTATCAGCAGTCGGGCGGCCACAGCGGAGCGCACTTCGCTCTGCATCAGCTTGACCATAAGCGCCGGCACGTCTTGCCACTTCATCGCGGAGAAGTGCTGACGCTTACGGGCCTTTTTTTTCTCCGCATTACTCAGCAGGTTCTCAAGATGGCCGCGCCAGCGAGCCGGGTTGTCACCGTCACGTAGGCGGCGAGCCTTTGCGGCATCTAACACCTGCTCAATCTGGCCGCGTACCTCGTCGGCGGTACGAGTTTTCTCCAGCCAGATAGGGCGCAATACGCGCAGGACGTGTTCCGTTTCAATCTCGTTTGTCGCCATTCTGCCGATAACAGGGAAAGCGTACAGCTCCAGCTTTCGCAGCCAGCCGACTCGCCACTTATCAGACCAGTCCGAGCCATGCACCTCCATGTGCTCAATCGCCAGCTTCTCGAAAGTAACTTTACGCGCCTCTGTGACACGTTGCGCTTCCCGTTGCCGCTCCCGCTCAGCATCGCGGGTTGCCATCGGATCTGCCCCCGTAGCCAACACCTTGCGTTGTTCCCCGGCAGCAAGACGGGCGGCCTTCAAGCCTACTTTGGGGTAGCCGCCTAACCCCATCTCCCGGCGCCGTCCCGCAATTTGGTAACGCAGCACCCATGATTTACGTCCAGTGGCTTGCACGATCAGACGCAAGCCGTCGCCGTCTTCATAAGTACCCGGCTCCGCCAGGTTCTCGACTTGCTTGGGGTTCAGTTTGCCCATGCCTTGCTCCGCAGTTGAGTATGGGGAAAATCCTATCCCCCCATCTATTCCCCCATTTTCCCCCGGTAACAGGCAACGTGAGGCGAACATTTGCGGACGGATACTACCCTCAAAACCCCGTATCTACTAGACATTACGGATAGGCACGAAAAACTGCGAACTGATAAAAAGCCGGCCACAAGCCGGCTTTTTAATGCCCGTAATTCTTCCTCAGCACATCGCCGCGTCAATCACTTCGGCACGCCCAGAATGATGTGCGATGCCTTGATCACCGCCGTTGCACTCACGCCCTGCGCCAGGCCCAGTTCCGTGACCGCTTCGCGGGTGACGATCGAATAAACCCGTGTGCCGCCTGGCAGTTCGAGGGTCACCTCGGCATTGACCGCACCTTCATTCACGCTCACCACTGTGCCGTTCAGGCAGTTGCGGGCGGACAGGCGGATGTCGTCGCATTCGGTCATCAGCATGACCCACGGCGCCTTGACCAGCGCGACCACGTCCTTGCCCGCAGCGATTGCCAGGTTGCTGACGCTTTCCATCGTGACCACGGCCACCAGTTGCTCGCCGCCCGGCAAGGTCATGACCACTTCCGCGTTCACCGCGCCTTCCTGAACCTGGCTGACACGGCCGTTGAATACGTTACGTGCGCTGACTTTCATGAGGCTCTCCTTTTTGTTGACTCTTGGGTTAGTTTTTCTGCGCGCATGGTCAACGCCAGCGCTATGTAATAACAACCATAGCGGTAGAAACCGTTCACAAGCGTTGAATGGCACGCCTTCAGCTTCCCTTGGGCTCCTCCAGCAACGCCTGAATCACCCGCTCCTGCTCCTCGTATCTGCCTTCACCGAAATGCGCATAACGCACCTGCCCCTGGCGGTCGACGAAATAATGCGCCGGCCAGAACTGATTGCCCCAGGCATTCCAGATCCGGTAGTCGTTGTCCGCTGCCACCGGGAAGCCGATGCCCAGCTTCGTCACCCGATCACGCAGGGTGCCGATATCGTGCTCGTAGTCGTACTCCGGCGTGTGCACGCCAATCACCACCAATCCCTGGTCCGCGTACTTCCTTGCCCAGTCGATGACATGCGGCAGGCTGCGCTGGCAGTTGATACAGTCCCAGGTCCAGAAATCCACCAGCACCACCTTGCCTTTCAGGGCGGCGGCGTCCAGTGCAGGTGAGTTGATCCACTGTTCTGCGCCTGCCAGCGAGGGCATGGCGGGACGCTCGTCGGCACGGGTGGCGACCCACGCGGTGAGGCTGCCCAGGGCTAGCAGGATGAACAGGCCGGCGCTGGCAAGGGTTCTGTGTTTCATGACGGTGTCCTCCGGGTTGGGTCGGCGCCATTTCATCGCCCGGGCGTATCGCCGGTGTGTCGCAAACGGCGCTGAAGCGCCTGCTGCTGTATCAATACCCGCCCCGGATACAGTGCAATACAAACCCCGGCAGGCAGGCCGCCGACAGCCCGGTACACTGGTTTCATCCTCACCGAGACAGGGCCACCCACGATGGAGCACGTCGATCACATCCTGATCGTCGACGACGACCGCGAGATTCGCGAGCTGGTCGGCAGTTACCTGAAGAAGAACGGGCTGCGCACCAGCATCGCCGCCGATGGCCGGCAGATGCGCAGTTTTCTCGAAGCCAACCCGGTCGACCTGATCGTGCTCGATATCATGATGCCCGGCGACGACGGCCTGCTGCTGTGCCGCGAATTGCGCGCCGGCAAGCACCGCAATACGCCGGTACTGATGCTCACCGCACGCAATGACGAGACGGACCGCATCATCGGCCTGGAAATGGGCGCCGATGACTACCTGACCAAACCCTTCTCCGCCCGCGAACTGCTGGCGCGGATCAACGCCGTACTACGGCGCACGCGGATGCTGCCGCCCAACCTGTCCATCAGCGAAAGCAGCCGGCTGATCGGTTTCGGCACCTGGCGCCTCGATACGACCGGCCGCCACCTGCTGGACAGCGAGGGCACGCTGGTGGCCCTGAGCGGTGCCGAATACCGCCTGTTGCGGGTGTTTCTCGATCATCCACAACGGGTACTCAGCCGCGAGCAGTTGCTCAACCTCACCCAGGGCCGCGAGGCGGACATCTTCGACCGCTCCATCGACCTGCTGGTGAGCCGCCTGCGCCAGCGCCTGGGCGACGACGCCCGCGAGCCGACCTGCATCAAGACCGTGCGCAGCGAAGGCTACGTATTCTCCCTGCCGGTGCGCCTGCTGGAGTCTCCGGCATGAGGTGGCCGCGCACGCTGGCATCGCGGCTGGCGCTGATCTTCTTCACCGGGCTGGTGCTCGCCTACGGGCTGTCGTTCAGCCTGCAGGCGTGGGAACGCTACGTCAGCAGTCGTTCGATGATGCTCAGCAACCTGGAGCTGGACGTGGCCACCTCGGTGGCGATCCTCGACCGCCTGCCCGCCGCCGAGCGGCCCGACTGGCTGCCGCGCCTGGCGCGACAGACCTACCGCTACCAACTCGGTCCGGGGGCCAGCGGCGAGGCGATGCCGACCGAGAATCCGCCGATGGCGGCCGAATCCATCGTCAACGCCATCGGCCGCGACTACCCGCTGACCTTCCAGGAGATTCCCGGCTCGCGTGCGCACTTTCAGGTCCACCTGCGTCTGGCCGATGGTGCGCCGCTGACCCTCGACGTGACCCCCGAGCCCGTCCCGGTGGCGACCTGGCTGCCGCTGATGCTGCTGATCCAGTTGCTGGTGCTGCTGGTGTGCACCTGGCTGGCGGTGCGCCTGGCGATTCGCCCGCTGACCCGTCTGGCCGAGGCGGTGGATCACCTCGACCCGAACGCTCCCGGCCCACGCCTGGATGAAAGCGGGCCGCGGGAAGTGAAGTACGCGGCGGTGGCCTTCAACGCGCTGCAGGCGCGCATCGCTGCCTACCTCAAGGAACGCATGCAACTGCTGGCGGCCATTTCACACGATCTGCAAACCCCGATCACCCGCATGAAGCTGCGGGTCGAAGTGATGGACGACGGCCTCGAGAAAGACAAGCTGTGGAGCGACCTCAGCGCCATGGAGCACCTGGTGCGCGAGGGGGTCGCGTATGCCCGCAGCATGGACAGCAGCACCGAGCCCACTTGCCGGGTACAGCTCGACGCCTTTCTCGACAGCCTGGTGTTCGACTACCAGGACAGCGGCGCCAGCGTCGAACGCTGCGGTATCAGCAACGTCACCCTGCAGACCCGTCCCCATGCCTTGCGCAGGGTGCTGGTGAACCTGGTGGACAACGCCCTGAAGTTTTCCGGCGCAGCGCGGCTGGAGGTCAGCGCCGGGGAAGGCTGCACGGTGATCCGGGTGCTCGATGACGGTCCGGGCATTCCCGAAGACGAGCTGGTGCAAGTGCTGCAGCCCTTCTACCGGGTGGAAGGCTCGCGCAACCGCAGCACCGGCGGCACCGGCCTGGGCCTGGCCATCGCCCAGCAACTGATTCTGGCCCTGGGCGGCCGCCTGACCCTGGGCAATCGCCCGGAAGGCGGGCTCTGCGCACGCATCGAACTGCCCTGAGCGACGCCGGCTACACAGCGATACACAACCCCGGCATCGCCGACACACTGCAGATACGCCGCCTCGCCAGACTTCCAGGCACACCAGCACGAAGACCTTCCGCCTTCGTTGCGTGCCTCGGGAGTCCACTGATGAAAACCCTCGCCCTGCCTGCTTTCACCCTGCTCGATCGTTGCGCCACCTGGAGCGCCGATGTGCCGCTGCGCCTGTTCCTCGCTTGGGAATTCTTCGAGTCCGGTCTGGAGAAATTCAACGGCAGCAACTGGTTCGCCGACCTGCAATCGAGCTTTCCCGTGCCCTTCAATCTGCTGCCCAGCGAATTCAACTGGCAATTGTCGATGTGGGCCGAACTGATCTGCCCGGTGCTGCTGTTGCTTGGCCTGGGCACCCGTCTGGCATCGCTGGTCCTGATGGTGGTGACGGTCGTGGCGATCGCCGCCGTGCACTGGCCTGCACATTGGTCGGGGTTGGGAGAGCTGGCGCGGGGTTACGCGATTACCGACCAGGGTTTCGGCAACTTCAAGCTGCCGCTGATCTACCTGGTGGCGTTGTTGCCGCTGTTACTGAAAGGGGCGGGCCGGCTAAGCCTGGACCATCTGTTGCGCCGTCGTTTTGCCTGAATCCTGCCTGAAAAAAAGCCGTTGCCCGCACTCTGCGGGCAACGGCTTTTTCAGCGTCTGGTGCCTACGATCACGCCCTGTTGCCTCAGGCTTTCGAGCAGAGCCAGTCCCTGTTCGAGGATCTGTTGCCGATCGGCGCCCAGCTCGGCTGCCAAGGCTTCCAGACTGGACCTGCCGCTGCCCGAAAGCCCGCTCAGCAACCGGTAGGCCAGGCCACTGATGCGGGCGAAGCGGACCTGCAAGCCGGCGTCACGGTAGACCAGCAGCAAGGTCGGTGCCTCCTCGGGCTGCAACGGCTGGAAGTCCGCGCCGATCCGCTCCACCGGCCAGCGATAGGCCAGCGGCCGCGCAACGCAGGACAACAGCGGCTCGCCGTCGAGCAGGTCGCCATCAGGATCGTGAGGTGGATCATCGGCATCACTCAGGTACAACGCCGACTCGATCCACTCGTAGTGGGCCAGTTCCAACTGCCAGGGCGTATCGGGCTCGACGCCCTGGAGGTAATCGACGAACGCTTCGGCCACCTCCGTGAACAACGGCGTCTGGCTGCGGTAGCTGGCGTAGAAATCCCGCACACGACGATGCCAGCGTTCCTCGCCAAGAACGCCACGCATCACCGGAAAACTGCCCGCCAGCAAGCCCTCGATGGCACCGTAGAACAGTTCGCGATAGACCTTCAGCCGCCGCTCTTCGATGCCGGGCGGCGCGGGGTGGCGCGCCGGGTCGCGCAGGTGGCGGGACAGGCTGAACTGCTGCTCGCGCAGGGTCTCATTCATGGCTGGTGCTCCCGCTGGCCTGTTGTATCGCACGGATGCGCGCCGTCTCGGCCAGCAACTCGGCCAGCGGCGGATAGTTGAAGTCCCGTTCCAGCACCGTGGGCTGCGCACCGAAACGCTCGCACGCCTGGGCGAACAGCGCCCAGACATCTTCCTTCACCGGCGCGCCATGGGTGTCGACCTTGAGGTCAGGTGCTTCGTCGTAGTGCCCCGCCACGTGCATACCAACCACCCGTTCACCTGGCAGAGCCAACAGGAAATCCTTCGCCGGGTAACCGTGGTTGCACGCGTTGACGAAGACATTGTTGACGTCCAGCAGCAGGTCGCAGTCGGCTTCGTCAAGCACGGCACGGATGAAGTCCAGCTCGCTCATGGCCTGGTAAGGCGCGGCGTAGTAGCTGATGTTTTCCACCGCGATACGTCGGCCCAGACGATCCTGTGCCTGACGAATGCGCGCCGAGACATGCCGGACCGCCTCATCGGTGAAGGGAATCGGCATCAGGTCGTAGAGGTGACCGTCGTCACTGCAATAACTCAGGTGCTCGCTGTACAGGCTCACCTGATGGCGATCGAGAAACTGGCGGGTGCGGTCAAGCAGGTCGAAGTCCAGCGGGGCGCTGCCGCCCAAAGACAGCGACAGGCCATGGCAGGCGATGGCGAAGCGCTCGGCCAGTTGTGCCAGGCCGCGACCGTAGGCGCCACCGACGCCAATCCAGTTTTCCGGGGCGCATTCAAGGAAGTCCACGGCGCCCGACTCGCTGTTCAGCAGTTCGGGCAACAGGCCGCGGCGCAGGCCGAGGCCGGTGAGCGGCGTGGCAGTTTTCATGGGGCGACTCTCCAGGGGTTCCAACGAAAGAGGGCCGCTTTGCGCCCCTTCGCGAGCCAGCTGGCTCGCGAAGGGCTGCAAAGCGGCCCCGTATGCAGCCCTGAATCAGGACTTGCCGCTCAGGTGGCTGAACAGCCCGTCCGGCATCGGCTTGCCGTTGGCCTGGTAGATCGCCTTGAGGTGGTCGTAGGCTTCCTGCTCGGAAATGAAACCGTCGTGGTTACTGTCGATCTTGTCGAAGTAGCTGGCGCGGTCCTTGGCTACGGCGAGGAATTCGTCGCGGGAGACCTTGCCGTCGTGGTTGGTATCGGTGCGGGAAAAGGAGGCGTCACCGCACTTGCCCTCACCGCATTTGCCTTCAGCCCCGGCCTTGGCCGAACCGCCACACTTGCCCTCGCCGCACTTGCCTTCGCTCTGGCTGCTCTTGGCGTTGGCGCCGCACTTGCCTTCACCACATTTGCCCTCGCCCGGGGTCTTCGCCGAGGCCAGTTGGTAGCCCTGGGACAGCGGCTCCACCGCGAAGGCGGCGTTGCCGATCGCCATGCTGCCGATCAGGGCAGCGCCAAGCAGGCCGAGGGTATTGCGTGCATGTTTCATGGGGGTGCTCCACTGTGGTTGGGTGTGGAGCCATTAAGCGGCGGCGATGTATCGGCGACGTATCCCGAAAGGGGCGGTTTTGTATGAGAACCGGTCAGACAGCGCCGCAGATACACAGCGATACATGCCATTCACGAACCCGCGCCGCCGCCCTGCCGCTGCTCCAGCAACTCGCGCCGGCGACGATCCAGATTCGCCTGGCGCCGGGCGATTTCCGCCTCCAGCGCCTGCAGCCGCCGCTCGCCCTCGGCGATGGCATCATCTTTCGAGGGGTACAACTCGCTCACCGGATAGTTGTGACCGCTGTGGGTGCGGTCATAACCGCTGCCGTAGATGCCGCCGGCCACCAGCTCGACCTGCAGTACCTGAAAGGTGCGGGTCAGTCGCCAGGCGATGTAGGGATAGGTTCGTTGCTGCATGGAGAACATCCTGGGGCCGGTCGTCGGGGCGAGATCATCGCTATATAAAAATCAATACAGCGAGCTTACGCCATCGCTATATAGTTTTGTATATTCCGAATCCCGACTGCGTCGCGAAGTATCCGCGCGGTCAGGCAAAACAAGGAATTCCACGATGTACATCATGCCTTTCGATCCCCGCCTCGATGCACCGCGGGCTGCCAGCAAGACCCCGGCCACGCCGGACGACTCCCCCGACTCGGTGCGCCGGACCATTCTCGCCGCCGCCAGCGAAGCCTTCGCCGAGAAGGGCTACGCTGCCACCCGGATCGCCACCATTGCCGAACTGGCGGGGCTGCCGAAGTCCAACGTCCACTATTACTTCAAGTCCAAGGAGAACATTTACGCCAAGGTGCTGGAGGACATCGCGCCCTCCTATCTGAGCGCCTGCATGCCGGTACTGGAAGACGACGAGACGCCGATCGAAGCGCTGACCCACACGCTGATCCGCATGATCCGCCTGTTCGAGCGTCAGCCTTTCGCGTCCAAGGTGATCATGGCCGAGTTGCGCGAGGGTGCGCGGCGGCTGCCGCGGGAGTTCTTCGCCCGCTGGACGGCGCAAACCCAGAGCAGCCTGGCCGGCATCCGTCAGTGGGTCGATCGTGGCCTGCTGGCGCCGGTGGACCCGGAGCACGCGCTGCTGACCATCTGGGCCATCGCGCAGTCCTGCGTCAGCCGTGGCTGGCAACTGCCAGGTCTGCGCAGCGAAGCGATGGACTACGATGCCGCCGCCAGCAACGCGGCGCGCCTGCTGCTCAGCGGCCTGGCGCCGCGACGCTGATCCTCGTTCAAGGGAAGGCGGCAGCAGCTCCAGCACACGGTCGCGCCCGCCCTCGGCCACCAGGTATGTTCCGCGACCGCTCGCCACGATCGACTGCGGCGCCTTGAGGAACGACAGCACCGTGTTCTGCCGGCCTTCGGCATCGACCAGCAGCAGCCGCGCACGGTGGGTGGAATCCTCGCTGATCCACAGGCCGCGCGGATCGCACATCAGGAAGGTCGGCTGGTTGAGGCCGGCCAGGATCACCGGATCGCTGCCGTCTTCGTTCAACTGGCGGACCACGCCTTTTTTCTTCTCGGTGTAGAGCATGCGCCCGTCATCGCAGCGGGTGACCGATTCGACCTCCGACAAGCGATCGCGCAGCACGGTCAGCGAGCCATCGCTCCAGCGGTAACGCAGCAGGCGGCCTTCGCCCTTGCGGTCCTCTACGGCATACAGGTCGTCGCCGTCGCTCCACAGGCCCTGCACGTTGGTCCCCCTGAACAGCTCGGTGACCTTCCCGTCCTTGAGGAAGCCCACCGCGGCATCGCCCTGCTCCTGGCTGAACACCCAGCCGCCGTTGACCGCCGCCATGCCGTCCGGCTTGGACAGGTTGCCGACCAGCACTTCCCGTGCGCCGTCGGGATGAATCCGCACGAGGCTGCCTTTGCCATCGCGCAACTCCTGGCTGACCAGCAGCGAACCGTCGTCCAGTGGCGCCAGCGAGGCGGCCTTCGGAACATCGCGATAGATCACCTGGACACGCCAGTCGCCAGCCGCCTGCACCGGGTAGAAACTTTGCCACGCGAAGAAGCCGAGGGTCGCTGCCACGACCACTGCAAAGGCCCAGAGACCTTTGCGCACTAAAGGATAGGTTTGCATCATGAATCAGATCGCCGTCAGGTGTTCGTAGAGAATGGTCGCACCCACCAGCATCAGCACTACGCCACCGACCATCTCGGCACGCTTGCCAACCACCGCCCCGAGCACGCGCCCCAGCATCACGCCAAGGGTCACCATCACGCAAGTGGCAAGACCAATGGCGCCTGCGGCCACCAGGATATTGACGTTGACGAAGGCCAGGCCCACGCCCACCGCCATCGCGTCGATGCTGGTGGCAAAAGCCGTCACGGCAAGAATGAAGAACGAGTGCTGGCTGGTTTTTTCCTCGGCCTCGTCATCGTCCTTCAGGCCGTTCCAGATCATGTGCAGGCCCAGGACCAGCAACAGGCCGAAGGCGATCCAGTGGTCCCAGTTCTCGACGAATTGCACGGCGACCTGGCCGATACCCCAGCCGACGATGGGCGTGATGGCTTCGATCACACCAAAGATCAGGCCGGTACGCAGCGCCTCGGAAAAACGCGGTTGATGCAGGCTGGAGCCTTTGCCGATGGCCGCCGCAAAGGCGTCGGTAGACATGGCCAGGGCCAGGAAAAGGAGGGAAATGGGATTCACGGTCATTATCCAGTCGGGCTGTGAGTCAACGACGCAACCACACGCCCGACTTCCGGCATGGATGCATCGTTGGTCTCGCCAACCGAAAGGTGTTCACGCCACGGCTGCTGCCGAGAATGTTGACGCGAACGCTCCGGCCGAAGCCAGGAGCAGGCTACTCCCCAACAAGGGTGGCCACTATAGTGGCCGGGTTGTGAAAAAAACATCAACCGAAAGCGAACTTTCCTGCTGATGCTTTCCCAGATCTAGTGCAGCCGCTCCCTTATTGACGTCATGCAGCCCAACCTGACGGCGACGATGCGGATCAGTTGAACAGCCCCGGATTACCCAGCCGCACCCTGGCGTAGAAGATGATCGCCACTGTGGGAACCAATGCCGAGTAACCCGGCTTCATTGCGGTCATCAGGTTGGTGAACACACGCCCCAGACGGTTGGAAATATGGACACCCCAGTTGGCAGACACCAGCGCGCCCCCCACCAACGCCGCGACTTGCGAGCCACCGGCAGCCATTTCCTGCTCGCTCTGCTGCGCCACCGGGGACTTGACGTAGGACGCCAGCGTCAGGCGTTCGGCCAGCGCATCCACGGCAATGAAGTACTGCTGTTGCGACAGCCTGCCGACCACCGCAAGCACATCGCCACACAAGGCATGGCCCTCCGGGAAGCTGTTGCGGAAGAACGCCTGCACCAGCGCCGCCTCCTGTTCAAGGATGGTGCCGCAGTGATGCAGTTCCTTGCCCAGGTCGAAGTGGCTCACCAGCATTTCCAGCGCATCGGCGTATTGCAGCCCGCGCCCGCGGGCGAAGTTGGCCAGGCAGTGCCCGGCAACCCGCTGAAACTCGCGAGTGAAGCCGTAGAGCCGGTCAGGATGGTCAAGGCTCGTCCAACTGCTGGTCGCCAGGTGCTTGATCGCTTCGTCGAGCATCGCCGACGCGGACAACTCGAACAGATCGTGCAGCAAGGCGTCGTCGCGCACCGGATCAGCGCTGACGTCGCTGGTTTCCAGCGGAGCCGGATAATGCTGGCCCTTGAAGCCGGCAAAGCCGGTCTTGGAAAGCACCGCATGGAGATTGGGCCAGTAGTCCTTGTGGCCGAATTTTTCCATCTGCACGTTCTTGCAGTGCCTGACCTCACGGCGCCCCGCACAGGCCTCGTCCAGGCACAGGCGCAGTGTGTCGTCGGAGCTCGACCAGGCATTGAACAACGTGCCATCGATCAGGTCGTCGAAGCTCGAGGCTTCCTGAGGGCTGAGCTCGACCGCCGCTGCCATCAGCAATACATCGCCGACGCTCAGGTCGAAACTGCCGGGCTCGCGCGCCAGTTTGCGCAGCGCATTGACCACCACCCGGCCGCCCAGCGAGTGGCCTACCAGGTTCACGGTGGTCACGTAGGGGTGACGCTCCATGAGGTAGGCGTCGATCTCGCCCAGAAGCACCTCTCCCATGGCACTCGCGCGCTCGCGGCTGCGGGTGAAATGCCTGGCCCGGTCCTTGATGAACCCGGTCAGCCCGGCAACCGGGCTTTGAACCGCCCCGATCATCGATTGCAGCGTTTGCCAGTCCATCTCCAGGATGTGGCCGGAACGCCAGAACCCGAAGATGTTGATGCCATCATGCAGGGTCGTCGGGATCTGTTTCGACAACAGACGCCGGTCGCGCAGGTCATGCCCGGCGCTATAACCATGAATGAAGATGTTGGCCACGGTGCTGGCACCGTGAGGCAACGTCAGGAATTTGAAATGCGTGTCCAACGCTTGTGGCTCCGGCAGCCCCACAAGGGGTTAATAGAAAGGGTCAGCTTCGGTCTTCTTGCTCAGGCGCACATGAAAAAGCAGCCGATCGAAACGATCGGCTGCTGTCAGACCGGGCTCAGAACTCCAGCGCCCGCAGTCGAGAACCGAGCTCACGCCATTCACTACTGTCCTTCTCGAGCTGACCGGCCGCCGCTTGCAAGGTCAGTCGGCTGTCTTCGTAGGGTTTCCTCTGCTCGCTGAACACATGCTCGATCACCTCGACCACGCTGTGCAGCAACGCATCTTCCAGCTCCGCGGAGGTTTCTTCCAGCCACTGCATACGCTGCAAGGCACGGCTGTTGGCACGCTGGTTTTCTTTTTCTTCACTGCGCGACGCCATGAAGATCTCGGCCACCGCAAATACCAACTGCACCACCGGCGCGGCGCGCCCGGCCCACTTCTGCAGAGTGGTCAGCCAGCGCCCCTTGAGCAGTGGGATTTTCAATTTTCGGCCGAGTACCAGCAGCGATGTCAGGTGATCTTTATTGATGCCCTTGAGCTGGGCGAAGATCGGGCCCGACAATTTGTCCAGCAGTTCGCTTTCGTTACCACCAGCGAACAACTGCGGGTCCACGCCGGAACTGACCAGCAGTTCGTCGATCTGCGCTTTGCGCAGATCCTGCAACTCTGTCTCCAGCCATTGGTGCAGCGTCTGCGCGATTTCCCTCGCCACATTCTCCAGCGAACGGGTCAGAACGCTGGCATCCCCGGCCTGCTCCAGCGCCGCCTCGATCGTCGGGCGAGCAGAGAGGACTTCCCGGCGAATCAGGTGACGGGCACTGTTTTTCAGTTGCTGTTGCTGGCGGGCCATATGCTCCAACTGCGCATCGACGGCACTGAGTTGCTGATCGGTGCGAGCCTCGGCTTCCAGGCGGGCAGCCACTGGCTCAAGCAGGGTGCGCTCGATGATTTCGCACGTCTGGCGCAACAGTTGCTGCTCACTATCGAACTGCTGCACCCACTGGTGCAAGCGCAGGATGAAGGTGTCGTAGCCAGAGTGCTCGAGCAACTTGAGCTTGTTCTCCAAACGGCCACGGCTGGCCGTACGGACGTTCATCAGCAACACAGGCAGATCCTTCAATACCGACTCGTCGAGGCCGGATTTCTGCGCATGGCGCAACAAAGTCTGCGAGAACGTGGCCTGGATGCGCTCGATGACTTCCGGATCGCTGTCCTCGTAGTTCAGCACGATGAACAACGGACGACGCTGCGACAACAGGTCGAAAATCCGCTCGATGATGTTCTGCGCATCCTGATCTTCCTGGCGCAGTACGAACAGGATCAGATTGGCACGCTTGAGCTGTTCGGTGCTGACCTCGTCGTGCTCGATCGGCGCATTGATACCCGGCGTATCCAGCAGCACATGCCCATCCCAATCGTAGCGATGCACGGCGTCTGTCGTCGGGATGTCCCCTACCACCGCCCGCTCTTCACCCAGCAAGGCGTTGATCAGAGAACTCTTGCCGGCGTTGTAGGCACCGAACAGCATGATTTGCACTTTGCGCTCGTCGATCTGTCCGCTCAACTGATCGATCCGTTGCGGCGCATCCGGCAGGTAGCGCGATGCAGTCGGGCAGGCCTGGGCCAGCAGTGTCTTGTATTGTTCGAACGGATTCATCGGGCGATGCTCTCCTTCAGGGTTTTGAGCTCCAGCTCGCTGCTGGCGATGATGTCGTAAAGACGCAGGGTCTCGTTTTCCACCAGGCCGATCGATTCGACGCAGGTATCAACCGCACGCTGCACCGCATTCGGCAGGCGTTTGCGCAGGTCTTCTTCGAGGCGGGCATGCAAGCGCGCATAGCTCACCCCCACCACCTGCCGGACCATCTCGGTTTCCACCATGTACTTGCCCGCCGCGCCACCCACCAGGCCGCCGAGCAGACCACCGACGATAGCGCCGATGGGGCCCGCAACCGCAGTGCCGATCGCGGTGCCGATCATACCGCCGCTGGCAGAGGCTGCCGCCTGCTTGCCGCGGCCGGTAACCAGCTCAACGTCGACGCCAATGTCTTCGAAGCTGCCGATCTCATCACTGGACATGTCCACCAGCGTGCCCTTGAGCTCGTCGACGTAATCCTTCAGCTCACGGCTCAGGTGCTGTTCGATGGCGGTAGCGCACAGCGCATTGACGTCGCGGGTCAGCGCTTGAACGTCCTGGCTCTGCTTGTGGGTTTCCAGCAAATCGCCGACCTTGAGCAGCACGTCGTTCAGCACCAGTGTGGCGATCTGCTCGCCACGTACTTTGAGCACCTTGACTGCCTTGACCGTCGAACCACGCAAGTCGTCGAGCCGCGGCAACACCTCGCGACGCAGGCTATCGAGCACGTGGTTCTGCAGGTGACTGAGCACCAGTTGAGTGGCCTTGCGCTCCTTGTAGACCCGCGCTTCCTCGGCGATGCCTTGCAACTGCTGGAACAGACGCTCAAAGCCGGCGGCCTGCAGCGCAGGCTCATCCAGCCCGGCTTCGCGAGCGCAGCGCACCGATACCGACACTACCGGCTTGAGCAGATCCTGACTGAGGCCAGAAGCCTGCAATTGCTGGCCCGCACGCGTCCAGACGTCTGCTTCCTGTTTGGTGCGGTTGACCGGCGT
The DNA here is from genome assembly GCF_056388475.1 of Pseudomonas sp. TUM25319. NCBI lineage: Bacteria > Pseudomonadati > Pseudomonadota > Gammaproteobacteria > Pseudomonadales > Pseudomonadaceae > Pseudomonas > Pseudomonas sp. TUM25319. The sequence continues at coordinate 6,325,147 of NZ_CM150751.1, forward strand.
CTTGTTGCGCCGGACCTTGACCAGCTCATCCTGGCCGGGAATCTCGTCTTCATCCATGAAGTCGCTTTTGGTGATGACCGGCAGCAACGGCTTGCTACGCTGCAGTTCCCCTTGCAGGTTCTGCAGTTCCTGGACCTGCCCCGGAGCGGTTGAGCTGCTCAACCACAGCACGGCATCGGCACTGTCGGTATAAAGCTCCGTCAGCTCACCGTTCTCCTTGGTCACGGAACCCAGGCCGGGGGTATCGACGAGGATCAACTTTTCCCCCAGGCGAATCCCCTGGATCTGCGAGGTCGTTTCAGTCTCGCCTTCGGCAAACGGCTCGTCCCGATCGACCAGTGCCTGATCGTGCAGATGGAAGTACTGGATAGCTTCACCATTGGCGGCAAAGCGCTGAGCGATGAAGTTGCAGAACGAGCTCTTGCCCGCATTGACCTTGCCGAATACCAGAATCACTGCCTTGTCACCGAACGTCTGCGCCAATTGCGCCGATGGCTGATTACGTTCCCAGGCCGCACTCCAACCCTGGATGCAGCGGCGAACGACTTCGCGCACACCTTCAGCCTGACGGGCAAGTTCACCCTTGCGATTGAGCTTGCCCAGCGACGGCTGTTGGTCCAGCGCCGCAATCAGCCGGGATTTCCAGGCATTGAGTTTCGCTTCGTCTTCTTCCACGCGGCGAGTCAGGTATTCAAATCCTTTGAGCGCCTCGATAAATGCTTTTTCTTGCATACACAATCCTGTGCGGGTTCACGATGCCGTGACCACGAACGAGTCAGAAAGAGTCGGCCATCCAGGGACGGCCCGACAAACCAGCGGGTTTCAACCAATCAGCAGACCGTCGAGGAACTTGCGGGCTTTGGTGCGCTCGGCGATTTCTTCCTCCAGCGCCTTGATTTCGGCATCCAGCTCACTCATGGCATCGGCCTTGAGGAAGTTGTTCTTCAAGCTGTCACCGGGCTTCGCGGCGGGCTGGCTGGCCATTGCATCCACCAGCCCCGACAGTTTCGAGGCACCGAGCTTGATACCGTGGCCCTCGAGGAATCCCTTGAGCTGGATCTGCGCAGCTTCTTTGTTGGCCTTGATTTTCGCCTGGCGGGCTTTCTCTGCGGCTTCACCGTCATAGTCGCGGGAACTGCCTGAACTGGACGACGATGAGGAATCCGAACTGCTCGACACGACCGCCGCGACTGCCGCCACAGCGGCACCGATCAAAAGGAAAGGAAGCATGGTTCAAGCCTTCAGTTGAGAGTGGAGTTTGCCGTGCATGGCCTTGTAGTCCGACTCGAAATCGGCCAGGCGGGACTTTCTGGTCTTTTTCAGGCGGTCGAGCCGCGCCTGCAGGTTATTGAGCTTCTGGTCGAGGAAGCCGCCCAACGCCTCACCCAGCGCCAGCACTTCATCGCTGCGGACTTGCTCCACATAGTGCCGGGCCGCCTGCACGGCTTCGCGCAGTTCACGGATGCCACTCTTTTTCACTTTGAGAGCGCTCCCGCTTTCCAGCCCGCCGAGATAGCGATGAGCCGAAACAGGGATGACCGGCATACCAGGGGACTGCTGCTTGATGAGGTTGAGGATCCTCGCCAGCACCTCGTCTTCCGCTTCTTCGATCTGCGTCAGCACAATCAGCGTCTGGCGGCCGGACGTGGCGGCATCCTGCCGCAACACATCGATCATGTCCTTTTCGCGCTGATCGAACTCACCTTCGCGCACGCAGTGTACGAACAGGCGGATATCCGACTGTAACCAGGCACCGTCACGGGCTTCCTGATCGTCCCTGCCTTCGACATCGGCATCCAGCCCCGGCGTATCCAGCCAGCGAATGCCATCGTGTTCGAACGCGCTCAGCACTGTGGTTTCCCGTGCGTCGGAGACCGCGAACTGCTCACGTTCCACCAGCGCATTGAGCAGCGAGCTCTTGCCGTGGTTGTACTTGCCGATTACCGAAACCACGGGTGGGCGCTGTTCTCCCAGCAGGTACTGCAAGCGGCCGATCCTCTCCGCCTGATCGGGCAGCACCGCGTAAATTGTCTCGAATCCCATAACCGTTCCTGCATCCATGTGTGATGTCATTATGCCTTTCGCTACCGCTTCCAGCACTCGTCGATTCCCCGTGGCCGACTTTCGTCTAGCGCCGACGGGGCATCAGGCTGACCAGTGCGAGTTCGAGCAAGGTCGGAGCCCGACGCTCAATCGCTGTACTGGCGCAGGACGGGCAGGCACCGAAATACTCACCTGGCATCAGCGCGTCGCTGGCTGGCGCGACGGTCTTTTTCCAGCGGCAGCGCGTGCAGACGTACGTGCAAGGCTGGGGCCTGATGGGCATGGCGAACTCCTCGTCACAGATAATGGCCGAATGATATTTGCGTTGGGCGAACATTAAGCGAGGCCGCGATCCAGCGCTATTGGTGGCTGGATACACAGGTCAAGTTTTCGGATAGGTCAAGTGGTGAGAGGCGCTCAAACAGCAGCTAAACCCGCATTCAGGACCTGTCGGGAGAAGAGATGTGTCCAGTAAATTTACAGGACACGATGCAGCGCCCCATGGCGGTCTTCCAATATCTGAACAATCCGTAGACTCTGGCGGCCTGCCTCGATCCAAGGCGCCTCTCGTCACCGGCTTTATCCACAAGGAAGACCATGAAACGCTCTCCCCCCTCCTCCAGCGTCCGCTGGGACCTCGCCCAGCGCTACCGCCTGATCGAAACCGTGGCCTGGTGGGAAGGCCGCCTGACCACCGGCCACCTGATGCAAAGCTACGGCATCAGCCGCCAGCAGGCGTCCAAGGACATCAACAGCTACATCACCGAGCACGCTCCCGAGAACCTCGTGTACGACAAGAAGGCCAAGGGCTATGTGCCGGCCAGCGGGTTCCAGCCACGGTTCATCGACTTCAGCGCCAGCGCGTACCTGCACCTGCTGTTTCAGAACAATGAACGCGCCGAGCACCTGGAAGGCTTGAAACTGGCCTATGCCCACACCCAGGTGCTCGAGGTGCCCGACCGCTCGATCCGGCCGCAAGTGCTGCGCCCGCTGCTCAAAGCCTGCCGTGAAGGGCTTCGCCTGGAGACCGAATACGTCTCGCTGGCCAATCCCGAGCCGGAAATCCGCCTCATCGCCCCGCACACCCTGGTGAACACCGGCATGCGCTGGCATGTGCGCGCCTGGTGCGAGAAAAACCGCGGCTTCCGTGATTTCGTGCTCAGCCGGTTCCGCGGCGAACCGGATCTGCTGGACAAGACCGAGCACGGCATTGCCCAGGATAACGACTGGAACAGTGAGGTTCCGGTGATCATCGAGCCCGACCCTCGACTGGAGCCGGCGCAGAAAGCCATTATCGAAGCCGACTTCGGCATGCTCGAGGGCGCGCTGGAAATCCCCTGTCGCCGGGCTCTGGTCAAATATGTGCTGCAGCGTTTCCAGATCGACACCCGAAACCTCAATCCCAAGGCCGAGGCGCAGCAAATCGTGGTCAGGAACCTGGCCGCGCTCAAAGGCTGGCTGTACGACTGACGCCGGAAAGAACTCAGGCCCGCCGGGTACATACCCGGACAGGCCTGAGGAAGGGAAACCCGCACTGGCCGATGGGCCAGCGAAACGTTACAGATTCTGGTCGAGGAAGGTCACCACCGTCCCCATGCACGCCACGCGTTCCTCCACATGGGGCATGTGACTGGAGTTTTCGAACAGCGCCCAGCGAATGCCCGGGATCAGGTCCAGGTACGGTTTGACCACCAGCGGCGTAGCCTCGTCATAGCGACCGGAAATCAGCAGGCTCGGAACGTTGATCAGGTGCAGCCGGTCGACGATGGTCCAGTCCTTGGTGGTGCCGATGATGTGGAACTCATTTGGCCCGGTCATCGCGTGGTACACGGTGGGGTCGGCATCGACCTGGGCGAAGGTGCGCGCCACTTCGTCCGGCCAGGGGTTCAGGCGGCACACATGACGGTCGTAGAACACCCGGGCGGCGGCGATGTATTCAGCGGCGGTGTAGTCACCGGTGGCTTCGTGGCGCAGCAAGGTGTCCTGGACGTCCTTGGGCAAGTCCTCGCGCAAGCGATTGGCTTCCTTGACCCAGGTGCGCATGTCGGCCGGCGAGTTGGCGATCACCAGGCAACGCAGGCCGGCCGGCCGGCGAACCGCGTGCTCGCTGGCGAGCATGCCGCCCCAGGACTGGCCCAGCAGCGCGTAGCGATCGCGAATGCCGAGGTGGTCGAGCAGGTTGTCGAGTTCTTCGAGGAACAGGCTCACCGTCCAGAAAGACGGCGGCATGTCGGGCAGGTGGGTCGAACGCCCGTTGCCCAACTGGTCGTAGTGAATGACCGGGTAACCGCCAGCAGCGACATCCTTGTAGGCATCGACATAGTCGTAGGTACAGCCCGGGCCACCGTGCAGGATGACCAGCGGGGTACGACCACAATCCAGATCACCCGTGACGCGATACCAGGTCTGGTAACTGCCAAACGGGGCAAAACCTTCACGCGATTTGATGAGTTCCATTTCATCCGGCTCCGTGCGAATCACAGGGCACACCATAGCCCTGTAAGCGACCGTGCATAACTAGAGAATTCGCTAGGTTTTCGCGATTTTTCCGATAGCTAGCTATCGAGCAGCCGGTAATGCACGGCTCGGGCCACGGCCTGGACGCGATTCTTTGCACCCAATTTGTGCATGGCCGAGGTGAGATGAAGCGAAACGGTCGCCAGGGAGCGGTTCAGTTGCTCGGCGATCTGCGCCGCGGTCAGCCCTTCGGCGGCCCAACGCAGGCATTCCAGCTCACGTCGGGTCAGGCGGATGGCCTTGTTGGCATTTTCCTTGGCGAGCAGCGGATGGGCGACTTCCTGCAGGGCGTGGGCCAGCAGGCTGAAGTCGGCGAGGCTGTGGCGGGCTTCGTCGAGGTCGTGCGGGCTGACGTGGGGACGCAGGCCGGTCAGTGTGGCGAGGCCGCCGCGGGGCAAGTGAATGGGCACGGTGACACCACACGCCAGCTGGGCATCCTGCAGGTAGCCGACCACCGGTGCGTGGCGACGGTCGATAAAGCGCTGCAGGACGGTTTCCTCCTGGGGCAGGTACGACCAGACGAACGGCGAAATGGCGGAAATGGACAGCAGCTGTACCGGATCGATCTGGTAGAAACCTTCGGAACACCAGAGGTCTTGCCAGTCGCCGGGGGTGTTGCGAAGCCTGACCACGGTGGGGGTGATCAACTCGCCGCCGTGGTCCAGCGGGACCGGGCTGTAGTCATACACCAGAGCGTCGAAGCCCAGTTGCGCCGCCAGGTCGGCAACGCTGTCCATCTGCTCGTCCAGGCTCCTGCCAGACAACAAACGGGTATTGAGATCAGCCAGTTTGGCCTGCATTCCTTGCGCTCCCTGTTGATATACCCCTGCTGGATTTCCATCTGTGAAGTCCGGCACGTAGAATGCCACGGCTCGGCGCGGGACTGCCAGACGAAACCTATAAGAAATACTAGCTTGTAGGCAGCGCGTTCTCCTGCGCAGGGTATAGCTGTAAGCCATTGCCAACAGGAGAGTAGCGATGTGGCGTGAGATGCACCCTGACCAGCAGTTCAATGTATCGGTCGATGGCCACAATCTCGTGGTGTACAGCTATGGCGAAGGGGACGAGGTGCTGCTGTGCCTCAACGGCGGTCCGGGGCTGCCGTGCGACTACCTTCGCGATGCCCATTCATGGCTCAAGGACAAGGGCATCCGGGTGGTCGCCTTCGACCAGCTCGGTACCGGCGCCTCCGACCGCCCCGACGACACGTCCCTGTGGGACATCACCCGCTACGTCGCCGAAGTGGAGACGGTGCGCCAGGCCCTCGACCTGGGTCGCGTGCACATGCTCGGCCACTCCTGGGGCGGCTGGCTGGCGATCGAGTACGCCCTCCATCATCCACAGGCGCTGAAGTCGCTCATCCTGGAAAACACCGTCGGCGATATCCCGCACCTGTCCAGCGAACTGGAACGCCTGCGCGGCGCCCTCGGCAGCGAGACCGTGGCGATGATGCAGCGCTACGAAGCCCTCGGCCAGCTCGACCATCCCCAGTACCAGGCCGCCATCACCCTGCTCAACTACCGCCACGTCTGCCGCCTCGAAGAATGGCCGGCGCCGGTGCAGCGCTCGCTGGGTGACTGGAACATGGGCCCGTACACCGCCATGCAAGGCCCCAACGAGTTCCTCTACATCGGCAATCTCAAGGACTGGAACCGCCTGAAGGAGATGGGCGACTTCCGCATGCCGGTGCTGATCACCACCGGCCAGCACGACGAACTCACCCCCGCCTGCGCCATGCGCATGAAACTGGCGCTGGTCAACACCGCCGCCGAGCTGCATGTGTTCCCCAACAGCAGCCACATGCCGTTCTACGAGGAACCCCAGGGCTATTTCCCGGTGCTGCTGGACTTCCTGCAGCGCAACCGGGGCTGACCGATGAACCTGGCGCGCTACCGTTTCGTCCTCACCCGACCGCTGCAGTTGCTGCCGGTACTGTTCGGCATCAGCGTCATCACCTTCGTGCTGGTGCGCTCGATCCCCGGCGATCCGGCGCGGGTGCTGCTCGGCGCGCGTACCACGCCAGACGCCCTGCAGAAGATCCGCGCCCAGTACGCACTGGATGAACCTCTCTGGACCCAGTACCTGTACTTCCTCAAGAACCTGCTCAACGGCGAGCTTGGCCAGTCGCTGCTGTACCGGGTCGACACCCTCAAGCTGATCAGCACCCGCGTCGAGCCCACACTGATGCTGGTGCTGGGCAGCGTCGTGCTGGCGCTGCTCATCGCCGTGCCCCTGGCGACCCTCGCCGCTCGCAACAAGGGTGGCTGGGCCGACAACCTGATCCGTGTCTTCACCACCGCCGGCCTCGGTTTGCCGGCCTTCTGGCTGGGGTTGATGCTGATCCTGCTGTTCAGCGTGCATTGGGGGCTGTTCCCGGTCTCCGGCTACGGGCGCACCTGGGATGACAAGCTGCACCATCTGGTGCTGCCCTGCCTGACCATCGCCCTGGCACTGTCGGCGGTGCTGGTGCGCAACCTGCGCGCCAGCATCCTCCTCGAGATGCAGGCCGATCACGTCACCGCCGCCCGCGCCCGCGGCCTCTCGGAGGCGGCGGTGTTTCGTCGACACATCCTGCCCAACTCCATGGTGCCTACGGTCAACCTGCTGGCGGTCAACATCGGCTGGCTGATCAGCGGCACGGTGGTGATCGAAAGCCTGTTCTCCCTGCCCGGCATCGGCCAGTTGCTGGTGCGCGGTATCTTCACCCGCGACTACATGGTGGTGCAGGGCGTGGCCATGGTGCTGGCCTGCGCCACGGTCGCGGTCAACTTCCTCGCCGATATCGTCACCACCGCCATCGACCCGCGGGTGAAGATCCAATGAGCCACAGCCCGAGCGTCGCCGTCCCCACTCGCTGGCGTCTGCGCTGGAACCTCGGCGACGGGCGCCTGACCCTGTGTTTCGGCCTGGCGATCGTGCTGGGCTGGATTCTGCTGGCGCTGTTCGCGCCCTGGGTCGCGCCCTACGACCCGCTGCTGCAGAACGGCAACCTGCGCCTCGCCGCACCGAGCCTGGCGCACCCCTTCGGCACCGACAACTTCGGACGCGACATCCTCTCGCGGGTGATCTGGGGCGCGCGCATCGACCTGCAGATGGCGCTGATCGGGGTGATCTTCCCGTTTCTGCTCGGCACCTGCATCGGTGCCATTTCCGGCTATGTCGGCGGACGCCTGGACAACCTCTGCATGCGCCTGATCGATATTGTCCTGGCCTTCCCCTTCCTGGTGTTGATGCTGGCAATCATGGCCATCCTCGGCCCCGGGCTCGGTAGTTTCTATATCGCCATGGCGCTGGTGGGTTGGGTGTCCTACGCCCGGCTGATCCGTTCGCAGATACTGATACTCAAGGAGAGCGATTTCGCCCTGGCGGCCAAGAGCCTCGGTTTCAGCCACCGGCGCATCCTGTTCGGCCACCTGATGCCCAACGCGCTGTTCAGCTCGGTGGTGTTCTGCATGTCCGACGCCGTACTGGTACTGCTCAACGGCGCGGCAGTGAGCTACCTCGGCCTCGGCGTGCAACCGCCCACCGCCGAATGGGGCACGATGGTTGCAGAAGGTCAGAGCTTCATCACCACGGCCTGGTGGATCTGCACCTTCCCGGGCCTGGCCGTGGTGACCCTGGCCATGGGCTTCAGCCTGCTGGCCGATGGCGTCGCCGAACGCCTCGGAGACCGTTCATGACCGCACCGTTGCTCCAGGTCGAAGACCTCAGCGTGATCGCCCGCGTCGGCCAGCGCGACATCGCCGTGGTCGATCGCCTGTCGTTCAGCCTCGGTGAAGGCGAGATCCTCGGGCTGGTGGGCGAGAGCGGTTCGGGCAAGACCATGGCCTGCCGCGGCCTGATGCGTCTGTTGCCGTCGCCCAGCCTGCGGGTTGAAGGGCGCGCCGCGCATCTGGCCGGCACCGACCTGCTGCAACTGGACGACGCCGGCATGCGCCGCATGCGCGGGCGCGAACTGGGGATGATCTTCCAGAACCCCAGCAGCCATCTCGACCCGCTGATGCGCATCGGCGAGCAGATCGCCGAGGGCATTCGCCTGCACCAGGGCGCCTCGCGCCGCGAGGCGAAGGCCATGGCCATCGAGGTACTGCGCCAGGTCGGCATCCCCGATCCGAAATCCCGCGTCGACAATTACCCCCACGAGTTTTCCGGCGGTATGCGCCAGCGAGCGATGATCGCCGTGGCGCTGGGCTGCAACCCGAAGGTGCTGATCGCCGACGAGCCGACCACCGCCCTGGACGTCACCGTGCAGGCGCAGATCCTGCGTCTGCTGCTGGAGCTGCGCGACCGCCGCGGGCTGTCGATGATCCTTATCAGCCACGACCTCGGTGTAGTGGCGCAGACCTGCGACAGCATCGCCGTCATGTACGCCGGCCGCCTGTGCGAGCACGGCAGCAAGGCCGAACTGCTGACCCGTGCGCAGCACCCCTACAGCGCCGGCCTGCTCGCCTGTCACCCGGCGGCGGACAGCGGCCAGCGCCTGATGAACACCATTCCCGGCCAGCCGCCGCTGCTCGATGCCCTGCCGCCCGGCTGCCGCTTCGAGCCACGCTGCAACCACGCCACACCCCTCTGCCGCGAGCAATTGCCGGAGCTGCGCGACACCGCCGCCGGCCATCGCCTCGCCTGCCACACGCCCCTGCCCGCCGGAGCCCTGTCATGACCACGCTGTTGCAAGTCAAGGACCTGCAGGTGCAATTCCCCGCCGCCGGCAGCGGCCTGTTCGGTCTGCGCCAGCGCAAGGTCAGCGCGGTCAACGGTGCCTCGCTGGAACTGAAGGCCGGCGAAACCCTAGGCCTGGTGGGCGAGTCCGGCTGCGGCAAGAGCACCCTGGCCCGGGCCATCCTGCACCTGAACGAGGCAGCAGGCGGGCAGATCCTCTTCGACGGCATCGACATGGCCCACGGCAGCAAGGCCGACATCGCCCGCCTGCGCCACGAAACCGCGATGATCTTCCAGGACCCGTACACCGCGCTGAATCCGCGCCAGAGCATCGGCCAGATCCTCGCCGAAGTGCTGCGGGTGCAGCGCAAGGTGCCGCCAGAGCGTATCGCTGCCCGGGTCAACGAACTCCTCGAACGGGTCGGCCTGCGCCCGGAACTGGCCGACCGCAAGCCGCGCTCGCTCAGCGGCGGCCAGTGCCAGCGGGTCGGCATCGCCCGGGCGCTGGCCATCGAGCCGCGCCTGATCGTTGCCGATGAATGCGTCGCGGCGCTGGATGTCTCGATCCAGGGCCAGATCATCAACCTGCTGCTGGAGTTGCGCGAACGCATGGACCTGGCGCTGCTGTTCATCACCCACGATCTCACCGTGGTCCGCCGCCTGTGCGACCGGGTGGCGGTGATGTACCTCGGGCGCATCGTCGAGCAAGGCCCGGTGCGCGACGTGTTCGAGGCACCACGTCATCCGTACACCGCCGCGCTGATCCAGTCCGTCGCCGACATCGACCCGGCCCGCCGCCTGCCCGAGCAGCCGCTGCCGGGCGAACCGCCGAGCCCGCTGAACCTGCCGTCGGGCTGCACCTTCCATCCGCGCTGCCAGTACGCCGTGCCGGCCTGTCGCGAAGCCACACCCCCCACCCATTCGCTGGGCGCCCGGTACTACACCTGCGTCCACCCGGAGCCACTGTTCTGAAGCAATACCCCTAACCATCAAAAGGAGCTTGAGCATGAAACCCGGAGCACTGAAGTTACTCACCGCCGCACTGCTGGCCGCCACCGCCCTCACCAGTGGCCTGGCCCAGGCAGCAGGCGTGCTGACCATCGGTTGCCGTGAAGACAGCACCACCTTCGACCCGATCAAGAGCGCGCAGAACCGCGACAGCTGGGTATTCGCCAACGTCTACGACGTGCTGATCCGGGTCGACAACAGCGGCACCAAACTGGTCCCGGGGCTGGCTGAAAGCTGGAAAGTGTCCGACGACGGCCTGACCTACACCTTCAAGATCCGCGATGCCAGGTTCTCCGACGGCACGCCCCTGACCGCAAGCGACGCCGCCTTCTCGCTGCTGCGCATCCGCGACAACCCAGGCTCGCTGTGGGCCGACTCGTACAAGATCATCGACAAGGCCGAAGCCGCCGATGACCGCACCCTGGTGGTCACGCTGAAGAACAAATCGGTGCCTTTCCTGGCTCAACTGGGTACCGCCAACGTCTCGATCCTGTCGAAGACCGCCATGGAGAAGCTCGGCGAGGAGGAGTACGCCCAGAACCCGGTCACCTCTGGCGCCTTCAAGGTCAAGGAATGGCTGCGCGGCGACCGCGTGGTCCTGGAAAAGAACCCGGAGTTCTGGGAAGCCGACAAAGTCAGCCTGGACGGTGTGGAATGGATCTCGATCCCCGACGACAACACCCGCATGCTGAAGGTACAGACGGGTGAACTGGATACGGCGATCTTCGTGCCCTTCTCCCGCGTCGACGAACTGCAGAAAGACCCGAACCTGACCATCCACCTCGACCCGTCGACCCGTGAAGACCACCTGCTGATCAACCACGAGAAAGGCCTGCTGGGCAAAGCCGAAGTGCGCGAGGCCATCGACCTGGCGATCGACAAGAAGGCCCTGGTGGACGCCGTGACCTTCGGCCATGGCGAAGTAGCGTACTCCTACATTCCCAAGGGCGCGCTGTACCACAATGCCGAGAACCTGCAACGGCCATACGACCCGGCCAAGGCCCGCGAACTCCTGAAAAAAGCCGGCGCCGAGGGGCTGAAGGTCAACTACGTGGTCAACGCCGGCAACCAGGCCGATGAGCAGATCGCCACGATGGTTCAGGATCAGTTGAAGCTGGTGGGCATCACCGTCAACCAGCAGAAAGTCGACCCGACCCAGAGCTGGCAGATGCTGGTGGATGGCGACTACGACCTGTCGGTGATGTACTGGACCAACGACGTGCTCGACCCCGACCAGAAGACCACCTTCGTCCTCGGTCACGACACCAACCAGAACTACATGACCCGCTACAAGAGCGACAAGGTCAAGGACCTGGTCGCGGCAGCGCGGGTGGAAACCGACCCGGTCAAGCGCGGCCAGATGTACCAGGAGCTGCAGAAACTGGCGAAGCAGGACGTGAACTGGATCGACTTGTACTACAGCCCGTACATCAACGTCTCGCGCAGCAATATCCAGAACTTCCTGCAGAACCCGCTGGGACGGTTCACGCTGGAAGAGACGGTGAAACTCGAGCCTGGGGTGAAGACTGCGAAGAACTGAGTCAGTCCCACTGTGGGAGCGGCTTCAGCCGCGAACGGCGGCGAAGCCGTCGTAAAACCTGAGTCCCCGATCAGACTGATACACCCGGGACACCGGTTTTGTGGGCGCTACGCGCCCATTCGCGGCTCAAGCCGCTCCCACCAGGTTCGGGCCGAACCCAACGCCGGCGATGTTCATTTCAGTCCCAACTGTCCCCGCAGAAACCCGTACAGCCCCGCCGCACTACGCCGATACCCCTCGGCACTCAGGTGAATCAGGTCATCCCGCGCCAGCCCGCTGGCCTGCCACTGCTGGATCGAGCAGTCCCCGCCCATGAACGCCTGCCAGTCCCAGAACAACGCGCCGCTCGCCTTGGCCACCTCACGCTGAATACCGACGATCGCCGGCAACGGCCCCGGCATTCGCGCCGCACACCCCTGGGCACCACGCTGGCGGATCGAGTCCGGCGGACCGACCAGTAGCAGCACTGCCCGCGGCATCTGCCGGCGCAGTTCCGCCAGGGTGCGGGTCAGTTGCGTGCGGTACTGCTCAAGGTCGAAACGCGGATCGAACGCTTCGTTGGTGCCATAGGCCAGGATCACCAGGTCCGGGCGCAACGCCTTGAGACTTTCCTGCCAGCCAGCCTGCCACTTGTCCATCACCGCCAGTTGCGCACCATTGATACCGAGCGTGGACAAGGTCACGCCGGCGTTCTTCTGGCCCTGGATGAACCAGCCACCCAAGGCCTCCCCTGCCGGCGCTTCCACCGCCAGCTCCAGCGGCAAGCGGGCGTTGTTCAGCACCGGGCTGAAGCGCCACTGTCCGCCGGTAGCCGCGAGCATCAGGCGACGGTCAGGATTGCTGCCATCCCGCGCAGACAGGCTGCCGTGCTGTTGTGCCTGATACAGCGCCGAAACCCGATAGCGCTGCTCGCCGGGCTGGCGCGCCTCGATACGCACTGAAGCCTTGGGGACCTGGGCCAGCGACAGATAACCGCCCAGGGGAAACTGCTCGCTGTGCTGATTGCGCGCCGACACCAGTTGCCATTGCGACTCCGGCGCCTTGAGCACTACCTGTTCGTAGCGAGTGCCCGGCACCGGCGTCGCGGCCACCAGACCGATGCCGCCGTCACCGTAGTCCTTCTGGAGCCGTCGGCGCAGTTCGCCGCTGAACAGATCGGCGGCGGTGTGGGAATCACCGAACTGCACGACATTCACCGGTCCACGCGCACTGGCGCGGAGCTTGCCGGCGAGCACACCGAGGTTGGCGGCCGGCTGCCGGGCAGTGTCCGCCGCCAGTGCAGCAGCGCCGGGCAGCGAGCCGGCGAGCATCAGCAGCGCGAGGGAACAGCGGATTGGACGCATCTCAATGCCCCGTCACGGTGGGTCCGGGGAAGGCGATCAGCGACAACACCTGATTGGCGATCAGCTTCTGCCCGGGAATGGTGAAGTGGATTCCGTCGTCGGCCCGGGTCCGGGTCTGGCCGCCCTGAGCGTTCTGCACGGTGTTGGAGAACTCATCGGCGCGGTACCCCAGCACGGTATTGGCCGACACATAGCGCTGCCCGCGGGCCAGCACCTGCTGTCGGTACAACCCGCTGAGATAGGCCATGGCAGTGGACAGCCGTGCCTGCTGCATGTTCGGCGGTCCGACCCAGATCACCTGCACACCATGCTGGCGCGCCTGGTCGAGCATGCCGTCGATCCGCTGCCGGTACGCCTGCTCCCAGGCCGGTGTCCTGAAGCGCAGGAATGGCTTGCCCTTGCCCTGAGGCATGTCCCAGGGATCATTGGGGCCGAGGAAAACCACCATCAGCCGCACGTTCGGGCGCTCCTTCAAGGTCCGCGCTACCGTCTGTGGCCAGTTGAAAAAACCCGGATAGGCCAGCCCGGTACTCTGCCGGCTGAGGTTGATGCTGCGGATGCCGTAGCGCTTGAGCAGGGTGTTGGACAGGTGCGGCGCCACGCCCTGCATCATCGAGTCGCCGACCAGGAACACTTCGTCGCCGCTACCCAGCGTGACACGTGTCGTCCCGCTGGACGGCGCAACCGGCGCGGGTACGACAGGCCGCGCCGGTGCGGCTATCGGCCGGGGCCTGGGCGCGGCAGGCGCGGGCCGGGTTGCCGGCGTGTCGAGCGACACGGTGACCACCGGCATGCTCGGTGGCAGTTCGAATACCGTGACCGGCGCGACGTCCACCGGTTTCTCCGGCGCAGGCTCGACGGGCGCTCCGGCCAGTTGCTCCTCCAGGCTGTCGACAAAGCGCTCGCGGGCATCGGTCAGGGCCTGGTTCAGGTTGCCACCCAGGCGCCACAGCGAGCTTTGCCCCACGCCCGGCAGTTCGCAGCGCTGATGGTATTTCTGCTGGCAGTAGAGGCCGATGGACTGCTGGTTCAGCCAGACCAGCAGAAGCGTGGCCAGCAACAGCGCATACAACACTCGCCCCGCACCAAGCTGGGTATGAAACAGGTGACGGGTTTCAGAAACCTGCATAGATGAACCCCGGCACACCGGACGGCGCGGCAAAGATGATCAGCGCCAGGAACAGCGCCAACGGCAGCGGATAGAACTGCCAGGGCATCCGGCTGCTGGCCGCGAGACCGCGATCCAGCAATGCCCGCGCCTGTGGATAGATCGCCACCCCGATCAGGCAGGCGAGCAAGGGCGCGCCAGCGTCCTGCGCCAGCCCGCCCAGGGACAAGCCGCCGAGACCGGAGAACAGGTCCAGCGCATTCTCCAGGCTGGTGGCGCGGAAGAAGATCCAGGCCAGCGCCACATAATGGAAGGTCAACAGGCGCGCCAGCAGCTCCGTTCCCGGCCAACCCGCCGAGCGCGGGCACACGCTGGCCCACAGCTTGTACAGCGCCAGCCCCACGCCGTGCAGCGCGCCCCAGATCAGGAAGTTCAGGCTCGCCCCGTGCCACAGCCCGGAAACCAGCATCGCCAGGAACATGTTCAGGGTGGCCAGCCACGGCCCCCGCCGGTTGCCGCCCAGCGGGATATAGAGGTAGTCACGAATGAAGGTTGACAGGCTGATATGCCAGCGCGTCCAGAATTCCCGCAGGTTGCGCGCGGCGTAGGGTGCGTCGAAGTTGACCGGCAGACGAAAGCCCAGCAACAGGGCGATGCCGGTCACCAGTTGGGTATAGCCGCTGAAGTTCAGGTAGATCAGCAGGCTGTAGCCATACACCGCCAGCAGGATGCGCTCGGGCGAAAAGCTGCCCGGCGTCTCGAACACCGGATCGACCCATTCGCTGCCCAGCCAGCCACTGAACAGAAACACCTTGGCCACCGCCAGGGCAATCAGACCGAGGGCCCGCTGTGGCTCCAGCACCTGGCGCATCTGCTGCGGACGGATCTGCGGCAGCATCTGCGCGGCACGATTGACCGGACCGGCCACCAGACTGGGGAAGAACGCCAGGTACAAGGCCAGGTCCATGACCGGCGCAGGCGTCAGCTCGCGGCGATTGATCGACACCAGGTAGCTGACCGAATGGAAGGCATAGAAGGAAAAGCCCACCGGCACCAGAACCTGCAACACCGGCGGCGAGACACTCAGGCCGACACCCGTCAGCGCCGCCTGCAGGCCGGAGGCGAAGAATTCCTGGTACTTGAACAGGTAGAAGCCACCGAGCACCAGCAACAACAGCAGCCCGGCGTTGAAACCACGCCCCGGATAACGCCCGGCCAGCCGCCCGAGCCCCCAGACCGCTGCCGTGTAGCCCAGCAGCACGTACAAGGCCCAGGGGCTGAAACTGGCCACCAGCGCGTAACTACCCGCCAATAGCACAGCATTCTGCGCCCGGAGACTCCAGCACAGGCTCCAGTACAGGGCGAAGAACAGCATGAAGGCGAGGCCGAACTCGATCGAAAGAAAGCTCACAACGTAGTCCATTACGCAACGACGAATGGGGCGCGGACGCGACAGGAACGTCCGGGCGCGGAGCGGTGGCGATTATGGCAGAGAGCCATGAGCCCTCACAACGCGGCGCCTGCCCCCGGAATGCGACCAAAGAAGGCGCCACTGATTTGCCCCCAATGCCCTGCTCTGCTAGTGTCGCGCCGTTCAAACCGCCACCGAGACAGCCGCCATGGCCCGAAAAAAAGCCGCCATCGATTTCGAGCAATCCCTCGCTGACCTGCAAGCGTTGGTCGAGCGCCTGGAGAACGGCGAACTGTCGCTGGAAGACTCATTGACCGCCTTCGAACAAGGCATCCGCCTGACCCGCGACTGCCAGGGTGCCCTGACCCAGGCCGAGCAGAAGGTGCAGATCCTGCTGGAGCGTGACGGCGAACTCACCGCGGAGCCCTTCGACGCGGAATCCGAGCAATGATCAAGGCGTACCAGACCCTCTGCCAGTCCCGCGTCGATGCCGCTCTGGAGCAGTTGTTCCAGCCGCCGTCGGTCGAACTGACCCGGCTCTACGACGCCATGCGCTACAGCGTGATGAACGGCGGCAAGCGGGTCCGCCCGCTGCTCGCCTACGCCGCCTGCGAAGCCCTTGGCGCGCCGGCTGAACACGCCAATGGCGCGGCCTGCGCGGTAGAACTGATCCACGCCTACTCGCTGGTCCACGATGACCTGCCGGCCATGGACGACGACGACCTGCGCCGCGGCCAGCCGACCACCCACAAAGCCTTCGACGAAGCCTGCGCGATCCTCGCCGGCGACGGCCTGCAGAGCCTGGCCTTCAGCGCCTTGCTCGATTCGCGCCTGAGCCGGCAGAGTGACGCCACCCGTATCGCCATGGTCCAGGTCCTGAGCAAGGCGGCCGGCCCTGCAGGCATGGTCGGCGGCCAGGCCATCGACCTAGGTTCGGTGGGCCTGAAGCTCGACCAGAAAGCCCTGGAGTTCATGCACCGGCACAAGACCGGCGCGCTGATCGAAGCCAGCGTCCGGCTGGGCGCCCTGGCCAGCGAACGCGCCGACGACAGCCGGCTCCAGGCGCTGCAACACTATGCCCAGGCCATCGGCCTGGCGTTCCAGGTGCAGGACGACATCCTCGACGTGGAGAGCGACACCGAGACCCTGGGCAAGCGCCAGGGCGCCGACATCGCCCGCGACAAGCCCACCTACCCGGCGCTCCTGGGCCTGGACGCTGCCAAGGCCTACGCCCTGGAACTGCGCGACCAGGCCCTCGACGCCTTGCGACCGTTTGACGCAGCCGCCGAGCCGCTGCGGGCGCTGGCCCGGTATATCGTCGAACGGCGTAACTGACACAGTGAGCCCATCGCCGGCAACGCCGGCTCCCACGCGTGATACCTGTGGGAGCCGGCGTTGCCGGCGATGAGGCCCTGGCAGTCACCCCAAAATGTGCAGTCTCTCCCCAATGGGGTAAACTGCCGCGTCTTCAAACCTATAACGACTCGCCTGATGCCCACGACGTTTCAAGAGATCCCCCGCGAACGCCCGGTCACGCCGCTGCTGGACCGTGCCGATACGCCAGCCGGCCTGCGGCGTCTGGCCGAAGCCGACCTGGAGAACCTGGCTGACGAACTGCGTCAGGAATTGCTCTATACGGTTGGCCAGACCGGCGGTCACTTCGGTGCCGGCCTCGGCGTCATCGAGCTGACAGTCGCCCTGCACTACGTCTTCGATACCCCGGACGACCGCCTGGTGTGGGACGTCGGGCATCAGGCCTATCCGCACAAGATCCTCACCGGCCGCCGCCAGCGCATGAACACCCTGCGCCAGAAGGACGGCATCGCCGCTTTCCCGCGCCGCAGCGAGAGCGAGTACGACACCTTCGGCGTCGGTCACTCCAGCACCTCGATCAGCGCCGCCCTGGGCATGGCCATCGCCGCCCGGCTGCGCAACGAGTCGCGCAAGTCCATCGCGGTGATCGGCGACGGCGCCCTCACCGCCGGCATGGCCTTCGAGGCGTTGAACCACGCCCAGGAAGTCAACGCCGACATGCTGGTGATCCTCAACGACAACGACATGTCGATCTCGCGCAACGTCGGCGGCCTGTCCAACTACCTGGCCAAGATCCTGTCCAGCCGCACCTACGCCAGCATGCGCGAGGGCAGCAAGAAGGTCCTGTCGCGCCTGCCCGGCGCCTGGGAAATCGCCCGCCGCACCGAGGAATACGCCAAGGGCATGCTGGTGCCCGGTACGTTGTTCGAAGAACTGGGCTGGAACTACATCGGCCCGATCGACGGTCACGACCTGCCGACCCTGATCGCGACCCTGCGCAACATGCGCGACCTCAAGGGTCCGCAGTTCCTGCATGTGGTGACCAAAAAGGGCAAGGGCTTCGCCCCGGCCGAGGTCGATCCGATCGGCTACCACGCCATCACCAAGCTCGAACCCGTCGACAAGCCCGCCGCGCCGAAAAAGCCCAGCGGTCCGAAATACTCCGCGGTGTTCGGCCAGTGGCTGTGCGACATGGCCGCTGCCGACGAGCGCCTGGTGGGCATCACCCCGGCGATGAAGGAAGGCTCCGACCTGGTGGCCTTCAGCGAACGTTATCCACAGCGTTACTTCGATGTGGCGATCGCCGAGCAGCATGCCGTGACCCTAGCCGCCGGCATGGCCTGCGAAGGCTCCAAGCCGGTGGTGGCGATCTATTCCACCTTCCTGCAGCGTGCCTACGACCAGTTGATCCATGACGTCGCGGTACAGAACCTCGACGTGCTGTTCGCCATCGACCGCGCGGGCCTTGTGGGTGAAGACGGCCCGACCCACGCCGGCAGCTACGATCTGTCCTACCTGCGCTGCATCCCCGGCATGCTGGTGATGACCCCGAGCGACGAGAACGAGCTGCGCAAGATGCTCAGCACCGGCCACCTGTACAACGGCCCGGCTGCAGTACGTTACCCACGCGGCAGCGGCCCGAATGCACCGATCGACGATAGCCTCGAACCGCTGGAAATCGGCAAGGGCGTGGTCCGCCGCCAGGGCCGCAAGGTCGCCTTGCTGGTATTCGGCGTGCAACTGGCCGAAGCCCTCAAGGTCGGCGAAACCCTCGACGCCACCGTGGTCGACATGCGTTTCGTCAAGCCACTGGACGAGGCGCTGGTACTGCAACTGGCGGCCGACCACGACCTGCTGGTGACCGTCGAAGAGAACGCCATCATGGGCGGCGCCGGTGCGGCGGTCAGCGAATTCCTCGCCCGCGAAGCCGTGCTCAAGCCTGTGCTGCACCTGGGCCTGCCGGATATCTACGTCGAGCACGCAAAGCCTGCGCAGATGCTGGCCGAGTGCGGGCTGGACGAAGCCGGTATCGAAAACGCCGTGCGCCAGCGCCTGCAACGGTTGGGCCTGTAACGGCCTCATCGCCGGCAACGCCGGCTCCCACAGACATTCTGTGGGAGCCGGCGTTGCCGGCGATAGCGATAGAAGCCAAATGAAAATTCCTCGGCTCACCCCACTGCTGTTCTGCCTCCCCGCCCCGCTGCTCGCCGAGCCCCTGGACCGTGACACCGCTCTGCAACTGCCTGACGTGGTGATCAGCGCCAGCCGCCAGGTCGAGGAGCGCAGCCAATCCAGTGCCGCCAGCAGCGTCTTCACCCGCGACGACATCGAGCGCCTGCAGCCCGCCAACCTCACCGACCTGCTGACTCGCGTGCCTGGCGTGCAGGTGGCCGGCACCGGCGGCCGCGGCAGTCTGCCGGCGATCTTCATCCGCGGCACCCGCTCGGCCCAGAGCCTGGTACTGGTTGACGGCCAGCGTATCGCCAACACCTCGTCCGGCGACAGCGGCCTGCAGTACCTGGACATCAACCAGATCGAGCGCGTGGAAGTGCTGCGCGGCTCGCGCTCGGCGATCTACGGCAGCGACGCCATGGGCGGGGTGATCCAGATCTTCACTCGCCGCAGCAGCGAGCCTGGGCTTCGCGCCAGTCTGCGCCTGGCCGTTGGCAGCCAGCAAACGGTCCAGCGCAGCCTCGGCCTGTCCGGCGGCGACGAGCGCACCCGCTTCAGCCTCGGCGCCAGCCTGGACGAGAGCGCGGGTATCAACGACACCCGCCAGTCCTACGCCAGCGACAACGACCACGATGGCTACCGCAACCGTTCGTTCAACCTGAGCCTGTCGCACCGGCTGAACGACAATCTGGAAGTGGGCGCCAACCTGCTCGACAGCCAGGGCCGCCGTGAATTCGACAATCCCTTCGGCCGCTACGTGCTCGAAACCGGTGAAAGCCTGCCGCAAAAGCCCTACAGCGACTTCGCTGTCAGCAGCCTGAGCACCTGGCTGGCAGCACAGCTCAGCGAAACCTGGCACAGCCGCCTGGAACTGGGCCACAGCGAGAACCGCGACCACAGCCGCGACAAGCTCAGCAGCCAGTCCGACGTACTCAATACCTATCGCGACGCCATCACCTGGCAGAACGATCTGCGCCTCGACGACCAGCACAGCCTGATGCTCGGCGGCGACGCCTGGATAGACCGGCTCAACGCCAGCGAACCCTTCGCCGAAGACAGCCGCTGGAACCGCGCCGCGTTCATCCAGCACCGCTACGCAGGCGAGCACTTTTCCACCGAACTGGGCCTGCGCCGCGACCGCAACCAGCAGTTCGGCGGCCAGAACACCTGGAGCGGCAGCCTCACCCTGCCGGTCAACGCCGACAACGATGTGTTGCTGTCCTACAGCGAAGGCTTCCGGGCACCGACGTTCAATGACCTCTATTACCCAGGCTTCGGCAACCCGAACCTCAAGCCCGAGCGCTCGAAGAGCTACGAGCTGCAGTGGCGCAGCCAGTTGAGCGAAGACAGCCGCCTGGAAACCTCGCTGTACCGCACCGACCTGCGCGACGCGATCATCTTCCGGGACATCCCGTACAACGTCAGTCAGGCGCGGATCATCGGCTTCGAAGCCGCGCTCAAGCAGGACTGGGATGGCTGGCGAAGCGAGCTGGCCGTGGCGCTGATGGATCCGCGTGATCGCGAGAGCGGCCACACCCTGGAACGCCGGGCCCGACGCACCCTGAGCCTCGACCTGGACCGGCAGTTCGATCGCCTGGGGCTCGGCGCATCGTGGCAAGCGGTCAGCGGCAGTTACGCCGACGACAAGAACCAGCGCTCGCTGGGCGGCTACGGGTTGCTGGGAGCCCGGGCCAGTTGGGCACTGACCGACGAAGTCCGACTGGAATTGAAGGCCGAGAACCTGCTGGACAAGGATCATGCCCGTGCCCAGTACAACCACGCAGGCACCTATTACGACTATCGCGAGACCGGCCGCAGCTGGCTGCTGGCAATCACCTGGACGCCGGCACTGTAGCCAGCGCCTGGCACAGCCGGGCGGTCGCCTCGATCATCTGGCCGCTGGGGCGCTCCAGGCCCTTGTCCGGAACCAGCCGCAACTGCTCATTGCGTACCGCCGCCACCTGAGTCCAGGTTTTCCACGCCGCCAGTTGCGCCCGGTCACCGGCAAGGATCACCTGGGGATCACGCAGCAGCACACTTTCGATGCTGACCTGTGGCGCCGGCAGTTGCAGGTCATCGAATACGTTGCGTGCGCCGCACACCTTCAGCGCATCGCTGATGATCTGCCCGGCACCGACGGTGTACAGCGGCTTGTCCCAGACCTGATAGAACACCCGCAACGGCAACTCGCGCCGGTACTGCTCACGCAATGAATGCAAGCGGGCGCGCAGTTGGCCGGCGTACTCCTGCCCGCGCTCGGCGCGGCCCAGGCGTTCGCCGAGGGTTTCGATCTGCGCGATCAGGCTGTCCAGGTCATGGGGTTCGGCGCTGTAGAGCGGGATGCCCAGGCGTTCGAGCTGGGCGCGCTGGGCCGGGGGTACGCTGGCGGGCCAGAGCAGGATGAGGTCGGGCTTGAGACTGAGCAGGCGCTCCAGGTCGAGTTGCCCGTAACGGCCCACAGAGGGGACTTGCGTCAGTTCTGGAGGTCGTTCACCGGCGTCGAGCACGCCCACCAGCAGCTCGCCGGCCTGCAGCTCGACGACGATTTCCGACAACGACGGCGCCAGGCTGACCACCCGCTGCGCCGCCGCCAGCGGCCAGGCAAACGCCAGCGACAGCAGCAGGACGAGGGCGCGCATCAGGCCAGTTGGCGAGGGATACGGTAGAGGTAGAGGATGACCACGCTGGAGATTGCCAGCAGAATCTGCGGCACCGCCTCCAGGCCAACCAGCACCGACAGCGCGGCAATCCAGGCCGGCAGGCAGGCGAACAGCATGCCGAGGCGGCGGACCCTCGCCAGCTCGATCCAGGCGGCGGGTTCCGCCTCGCTGTCGAGGGCCTTGCCGGTGGCGATGAGGGCGTGCTTGTACACACCGAAACGCGGCAGGGTCAGGAACATGGAGGCCACGCCGGCGATGAACATCGGCATGGCCAGGATCGGGATGACCGGCTCGCTGTCGCCAAAGGCCCAGGAGAACACCAGCAGCGGCGCCAGCGCCACCACCAGGTATTGCAACCAGGCGATGGTCAGGCGGCGACGCACCTGGCCACGGGTCACGCCCGACCCGCCTCGCCCTGGTGCTCGTTGCCCATCATGTGGCCGAGCTTGCCGGCCTTGGTGGCCAGGTAATGCTTGTTGTGCGGGTTGTGACCGGTGTGCAGCGGCACCCGCTCGGCGACCACGATGCCCATGTCGGTGAGCGCCTTGACCTTGCGCGGGTTGTTGGTCATCAGGCGCAGCGAGGTGACGCCCAGGTGCTCCAGCATCGGCCGGCACATGCCGTAGTCACGCTGGTCGGCGGCAAAGCCCAGCCGCTCGTTGGCTTCGACGGTATCGGCGCCGCCATCCTGCAGCTCATAGGCGCGGATCTTGTTCAGCAAGCCAATGCCACGGCCTTCCTGGCGAAGATAAAGCAGCGCGCCACGCCCTTCCCGGGCGATGGCCTGCAGGGCCGCTTCGAGCTGGGAACCGCAATCGCAACGCTGGCTGAACAGCGCATCACCGGTCAGGCACTCGGAATGCAGACGGCCCAATACCGGCTGGCCATCGGCGATATCGCCCAGGCTCAGCACGACGTGCTCGCGGCCAGTGGCTTCGTCGAGAAAACCGTGCATGGTGAAAGTCGCGAAAGGCGTAGGCAGCTTGGAAGCAGCAACAAAAACGACGGGCACCTTGTGCTCCTGAATATGCATGAAAATTGACGTGGGCCGATTGTAACAGCAGCTCGGGTCGGTGCTTAGGCTGAATTACTGGGTGAACAGATCGAAAAGTTCGATAATGCCCGGGCCCACCCTCGCCTATTTCGCTGGCTGATCGAAGGGGTATGGCTGTTTCCAGCGCTGGAAGATCGGCCGCAACTCGCCATTGCGCACCAGCATGTCCATGCGCTTGTCGAACAGGTCGCGCAGTGCCTCGCCTTGTGGTGTCTTGCCGAAGGCCAGGTACAGCGGCAGTTCCGCGACATGGGTGCTGCGGAACCGCTCGGGATGGTCCGACTGGCTCAGCACGTATTCCACTTCAGTTTGCGCATCGATGTAGAAATCCACCCGGTCCCGTTCGAGCATCGGCAAGATGCCGTCGCGACGCTGCACTTCGCGGAAGTCCGGAGAGATATCGGGCAGGTAGTTCTGGTAGTCGTAGCCTCGCACCCAGGCCAGACGGAACTGACCCAGGGTTTCCCCGGTCGGCACCGGCTTGTCGATCAGGCTCAGGGCGTAGATGTGGTCGGAATCGAAATGCCAGCGCGGATACAGGTTGTCGCCGTTCTCCTCGTGATAGGAGCCGACCCAGGCATCTGCCTCGCCGCGTTTCACCAGGCCGATAGCCCGGGAGTAGGTCGCACTGGATACCACGACCTTGACGCCTGCGGGCTCGAATACCTTGCGCAGGACATCCCAGGCAACGCCGGTGCCATCTGCGTTGGTGTAATCGAGCCAGGTCTCGCTGGCCAGCCGGACCTGCGACGGCACGCCGTCAGCCCGAGCCGCTCCCGCCATTCCCGCCATCATGGCTACCACCAACAGCCACTGCCGCCATCCACGCATTACCCACTCCCTTTAAGCCAGACTCCATACCAGCCCTTGCATGGCCAGCCAGGCGAAGACCCCGGCCAGGACATCATCGAGCATGATGCCGACACCACCGTGCACGTGCCGGTCCACCCAGCGAATGGGCCAGGGCTTGAGGATGTCGAAGAAACGGAACATCAGAAAACCTGCCAACAACCATAGCCAACCCTCTGGCACCAACCACAGGGTTATCCACATGCCGACCATTTCGTCCCAGACAATGCCTTCGTGGTCATGGACTTTCAGGTCATCGGCGACCTTGCCGCACAGCCAGAAGCCGAACAGCATGGTCAGCCCCAGCATTAGCCAGTAGCCCCAGTCCGGCAGCATCTGCCACAGCGGTACGAACGGCAGCGCCACCAGCGAGCCCCAGGTACCGGGGGCCTTGGGCAAAGTGCCGGAGCCGAAGCCGAAAGCCAGGAAGTGCCAGGGGTTGCGCCAGACCGAAGGCGGAACGTTTTCCGCTGGCACCTGTTTGGGGTGATCGGTCACGGTGTCTCCCTAAAGTGTTGATAGCCGCGTACGGCCGGAGTGATGTCACGGCCCTCGGCGTCGTGCAGGCTCACGCCGCTGCCCGCCTCGACACGGCCCACCACGTGCACCGGCCAGCCGTCTTCGAGCAGAGCGTCCAGTTCGGCAGGTGGCAAGGTGAAGGCAATGATGTAGTCATCCCCCCCGGTCAGCGCCGCCTGGCGCGCCTGCTCCCGGCCGAGGAAGCCGAGGAGCGCCGGGCTCAACGGCAACCGTTGCAGATCGAGGCGCAGCGCCACCTTCGAAGCGGAAGCGATATGGCCGCAGTCAGCCAGCAGCCCGTCGGAAATATCCAGCGCCGCCGTCGCCTTGCCTCGCAGGGCCTGCCCCAGCGCCAGTTGCGGCGAGGGCGACCAGTAATGGGACAGCAGCGGCCCGGCGAAGGTTGCCTCGGCCTCGCGCTCACCCAGTACCAGCGGCAGCGCACCGGCCGCATTGCCCAGCTCGCCACCGACACAGACCAGGTTGCCCGGACGGGCACCGCCACGGGTCAGCGCCTGGCCGGCAGGCACCCGGCCAAACACGGTCATGGTCAGGCTCAAGGGGCCGCGGGTGGTGTCGCCACCCACCAGCGCCAGGCCGCAGTGCGTGGCCATGCGGTTCAGCCCTTCGGCATAGGCGCGCAACCAGTCGGCACTGACGTCCGGCAGGGTCAAGGCGAGGGTAAAGGCAAGAGGAGCAGCGCCCATGGCGGCCAGGTCACTGGCCGCTACCGCCAGCGAACGCTGGCCGAGCAGGAAAGGATCGCTGACGGCGGGGAAATGCACCCCGGCCACCAGCGTGTCGGTGGAAACCGCCAGTTGTTCACCGGCAGCCAGTGCCAGCAGCGCGCAATCGTCACCGATGCCGAGCGCAACGCCTTCGCCACCTTGCGCACAGGGCGCGGCGGCGAAGAACTGGCGGATCAGCTCGAACTCACCCATGGGCAGGAAGCGCCAGGATCAGCGCTTGAATGCCTTCACTTCGGCTTCGCGAAGCACGGGCGCGAGCTTGTCGAGGACACCGTTGACGAACTTGTGGCCGTCGGTGGAGCCGAAGACCTTGGCCAGCTCGATACCTTCGTTGATCACCACGCGGTAAGGAACGTCATGGCGGACCAGCAGCTCCCACGCGGACAGGCGCAGTACGGACAACTCGACCGGGTCGAGTTCTTCCAGGGCCATGTCCAGGCAAGGCTTGAGGGCGACGTCGATTTCGGTCTTCTTCGCCGGGACCCCGTGAAGGATCTCGCGGAAGTAGGCGCCATCGACATCGCTGAAATCGTTGTCGACCCGGAACTGCGCTTCGATCTCGTTCAGCGAATGCTGAGCCATGTGCCACTGATACAGCGCCTGGGTCGCGAGCTTGCGGGCTTCACGACGCTTGGCGCTCTTGGAGGGCTTGCCCGCATCGGCGGGTTTCGGATCGCGCGGGTTGAAACGATCGCTTTCGTCGCTAATCACTTGGCCTCCAACTGCGCCAGCAGGCTGACCATTTCCAGAGCGGACAGAGCGGCTTCAGCGCCCTTGTTGCCGGCCTTGGTGCCGGAACGCTCGATGGCCTGTTCGATCGAGTCGACGGTCAGGACACCGAAGGCCACCGGTACGCCGAACTCCATGGACACCTGGGCCAGGCCCTTGGTGCATTCGCCCGCAACGTATTCGAAATGTGGGGTACCACCACGGATCACCGCGCCCAGGGCGATGATGGCCGAGTATTCGCCTTGCTGAGCGACTTTCTGCGCAACCAGCGGAATCTCGAACGCGCCAGGAGCACGGATGATGACGATGTCGCTTTCGCTCACGCCGTGACGAACCAGGGCGTCAACGGCACCGCTCACCAGGCTTTCGACGACGAAGCTGTTGAAGCGGCCAACCACCAAAGCATAGCGACCTTTGGGGGCAATGAAGGTACCTTCGATGGTCTTCAGGGACATTGCGGGGTTCTCATCTTAAAGAGCCAGGCCGCAAAAACGCGGCCTGTGGGAGTTTTGGTCACGAATCGACGACGGTCAAACGCCGTCGGCTCATTCGGAGGGCACGTATTCTACAACTTCCAGATCGAATCCGGATATCGCGTTGAACTTCATCGGCGAACTCATCAGGCGCATCTTGCGCACACCGAGGTCACGCAGGATCTGCGAACCGGCACCGACGGTGCTGTAGGTGGTCGGGGTCTTGGCCTGGGCATCGCCGGCGCTTTCGCGGATGTGCGCCAGCAGCACGTCGCCGTCCAGCGGGTGACCCAGCAGCAGTACCACGCCACTGCCGGCCTCGGCCACGGCGCTCATCGCCGCACGCAGGCTCCAGCGGCCAGGCTGCTTGACCAGCAGCAGGTCGCGCAGCGGGTCCATGTTGTGGACGCGGACCAGGGTCGGCTCTTCGGCGCAGATCTTGCCCAGGGTCAGGGCCATGTGCACGTCGCCTTCGACGGAGTCGCGGTAGGTGACCAGGTTGAAGTGACCCAGTTCGCTGTCCAGCGGCTGCTCGGCGATGCGCTGGATGGTGCGCTCGTGGATCATCCGGTAGTGGATCAGGTCGGCGATGGTGCCGATCTTCAGGCCGTGCTCGGCCGCAAAGACTTCCAGTTCCGGACGACGGGACATGGTGCCGTCATCGTTCATCACTTCGCAGATCACGCCGCTCGGCTCGAAGCCGGCCATGCGCGCCAGGTCGCAGGCGGCTTCGGTGTGGCCGGCGCGGGCCAGGGTGCCACCCGGCTGGGCCATCAGCGGGAAGATGTGGCCAGGGCTGACGATGTCTTCGGCCTTGGCATCCTTGGCGGCAGCCGCCTGCACGGTGCGGGCGCGGTCGGCGGCGGAGATGCCGGTGGTCACGCCTTCGGCGGCCTCGATCGACACGGTGAACTTGGTACCGAAGCCGGAACCGTTGCGCGGCGCCATCAGCGGCAGCTTCAAGGTCTCGCAGCGCTCGCGGGTCATCGGCATGCAGATCAGGCCGCGGGCGTGCTTGGCCATGAAGTTGATGTGTTCCGGCAGGCAGCACTCGGCCGCCATGATGATGTCGCCTTCGTTCTCGCGGTCTTCGTCATCCATCAGGATGACCATTTTGCCCTGGCGGATGTCTTCGACCAGTTCTTCGATGGTGTTGAGCGCCACGCGGCACCCCCTTCTAATCAGGATTTCAGGTAGCCGTTGGCGGCCAGGAAGCTTTCGGTGATACCGCTGCCTTGGTTCGGCTCGGCGGCTTTGTCGCCCAGGAGCAGGCGCTCCAGATAACGGGCCAGCAGATCGACCTCGAGGTTGATCCGGCGCCCGGGGCGGTAGTCGGCCATGATGGTTTCGGCCAGGGTGTGCGGGACGATGGTCAGCTCGAATTCGGCGCCATCGACCTGATTGACCGTCAGGCTGGTGCCGTCGACGGTGATCGAGCCCTTGTGGGCGATGTACTTGGCCAGGTCCTTCGGTGCGCGTACGCGGAACTGGATGGCGCGGGCGTTATCGCTGCGCGAGACGATCTCGCCGACGCCGTCGACATGACCGCTGACCAGATGGCCGCCCAGACGGGTAGTCGGGGTCAGGGCCTTTTCCAGGTTGACCCGGCTGCCGGCCTTGAGGTCGTCGAAGGCGGTGCAGTCGAGGGTTTCCCGGCTGACGTCAGCCCAGAAGCCGTCGCCCGGCAGTTCTACTGCGGTGAGGCAGACGCCGTTGACCGCGATGCTGTCGCCCAATTTGACGTCGCCCAGGTCGAGCTTGCCGGTTTCGACATAGACCCGCACGTCGCCGCCTTTGGGGGTGATGGAACGGATGCTGCCGATGGATTCGATGATGCCGGTGAACATGGGTCCTCCTAGAGAACAGGCCGCGCCGTGGGCGCAAGCCGCGAATTATACGCCTGGGGCGGGCACGGGGATGGCAGTGACTCGCCAGTCATCGCCTACCGCACGCATTTCGGTGATTTTCAGGGCCGGCGCTTCGCTCATCCGCGCCAGCGGCCAGTCGATGAGCGGGCGAGCGCTGGAGCCGAGGAATTTGGCGGCGACGAACAACTGGTACTCGTCCACCAGCCCGAGCCGGGCGAATGCACCGGCCAGGCCTGGTCCGGCCTCCACCAGCACTTCGCTGGTGCCGCGTCGGGCCAGTTCCAGCAGCAACCCGGACAGGTCTACCTGGCCGTCGTTGCCCGGCAGATGCAGCAACTCGTGGCCGGCTGCGGCGTAGCGTGGATCGTCCGCAGCGGCGGTGACCACCAGCGCCGGACCGGCCTGGAAGAACGGCACGTCCAGCGGCAGGCGCAGGCGACCGTCGATCAGCACGCGCAGCGGCGGGCGGGCCAGTGCCAGAGCAGTGGTTTCAGGGTCCAGACCCAGTTCGTCGCCACGCACGGTCATCCGTGCGTTGTCGGCCAGGACGCTGGCGGCGCTGGTCAGCACCACACTGGAACGGGCGCGCAGGCGTTGCACCGCCGAACGCGCCGCAGGGCCGGTGATCCACTGGCTCTCGCCGCTGGCCATGGCGGTACGGCCGTCCAGGCTCATCGCCAGCTTCACCCGCACGTACGGCAGGCCGTGTTCCATGCGCTTGAGAAATCCGGGGTTCAGCGCCCGCGCTTCGGCTTCGAGCACACCACTGGCGACTTCGATACCGGCTTCGGCCAGACGCTTGAGGCCATTGCCGGCCACCTGCGGGTTAGGGTCCTGCATCGCCGCGACCACCCGCCCGACACCCGCCTTGACCAGCGCTTCGGCGCACGGTGGCGTGCGTCCGTAGTGGCTGCACGGCTCCAGCGTGACGTAGGCGCAGGCGCCACGGGCCCGTTCGCCGGCCTGACGCAAGGCGTGGACTTCGGCGTGGGGTTCGCCGGCACGTACATGCCAGCCTTCGCCGACGATCTGCCCGTCACGGACGATCACGCAGCCGACACGCGGGTTCGGGTGCGTCGAATACAGGCCCTTGCGCGCCAGTTCGATGGCGCGCGCCATGTAATGGGCGTCAAGCACGGCGCGTTCTGTGGGCATGTTCACTCTTTGGCAGGCTCGCGGGCCAGACGGTCGATCTCTTCACGGAACTCGTCGAGATCCTGGAAGCGGCGATAGACGGAGGCGAAGCGGATATAGGCGACTTCATCGAGTTTCTGCAACTCGGCCATCACCAGCTCACCCACCACCAGCGACTTGACCTCGCGCTCGCCCTTGGCCCGCAGCTTGTGCTTGATGTGCACCAGCGCGGCTTCCAGGCGCTCGACGCTGACCGGGCGCTTTTCCAGCGCGCGCTGCATGCCGGCGCGAAGTTTCTCTTCGTCGAAGGGCTGGCGGGTGCCGTCCTGCTTGATCAGGCGCGGCAGCACCAGCTCGGCGGTTTCGAAGGTGGTGAATCGCTCGCCGCAGGCCACGCATTCGCGGCGGCGGCGCACTTGCTCGCCCTCGGCGACCAGTCGCGAGTCGATGACTTTGGTGTCGTTGGCACCGCAGAAGGGACAGTGCATGGTGGCAGGCAACAAAAAAAGGGAGGGCCATGGTAGCGCATCCGACTGGCAAGACAAGCCAAAGGGGTTACCATCCAGTGAGGAAATACGCCCCCCAAGGAAAAACACCATGTCGTATCGAGCGCTTGCCGTGCTCGGTTTCGCCGCCCTGCTGGCCGCCTGCAGCAGCGAAGCCCCCAAGCCCGTGCCACCACAGCCACCGGCCAAGCCGGTCGCCAAACACGTCCATGTGCCGACGCCGCTGCCCGCCTACCAGCGCGAATTGAGCGGCAGCTTCACCAATATTCCCCGTGGCGCCGAGGTCGAAGTCGCCCTGCTGGTGATCGACGAGCGCGGCCGCCCGCAGCGCCTGCTGGCCAGCGACACCTACGACGGCACCGGTCAGGCCCTGCCTTTCCAGTTGCGCTTCAACCCTGAAGTGTTCCCGGCGGGTGGTCGGGTCGAGCTGCGGGCCCGCGCCAGCCAGTCCGGCCAGTTGATCCTGCACCTCAAGCCGCTGAGCGTGACCCGCGCCGACACCCAGGCCTTCGGCCCGTTGCAACTGGAAACGGCGCCGTAGATGGCGCCGTTTGAACTGCAGGCGGCCCTGAGCGGGCTGCTGGGCGATGCGCAACTGGTGGTCAGCGAGTTGCCGGAGTGTGGGCTGAAACTCTGGCTGATCGACGCCGACAACATGGACCGCGCCTTCAGCCCGGAAGAAACCCGGCGCATCCTCGAAGAGCCGCCTTACTGGAGCTTCTGCTGGGCCAGCGGCCTGGCGATGGCACGCTATCTGGCCGAGCGCCCGGAATGGGTCGAAGGCAAGCGCGTACTGGATTTCGGTGCCGGCTCCGGCATCGCCGGGATCGCCGCGAAGAAAGCCGGTGCACTGGAAGTGGTGGCCTGCGACCTCGATCCGCTGGCGCTGCAGGCCAGCCGCGCCAACGCGGACCTCAACGGCGTGGAGTTGGCCTACTCCAGCGACTTCTTCGCCGAAGACGACCGCTTCGATCTGGTGCTGGTGGCCGACGTGCTCTACGACCGCGCCAACCTGCCGCTGCTGGATCACTTCCTCAGCCGCGGGCGCCAGGCGCTGGTGGCGGACTCGCGGGTCCGCGACTTTCGCCACCCGCAGTACCGCCAGCTGGACACGCTGCACGCCCTCACCCTGCCAGACCTGGCCGAGCCCCATGAGTTTCGCCAGGTCAGCCTGTACCACGCCAGCCGCTGAGCCCGTATAGTTGGCGGCATTCATGCGTTCGCGAGAGTCGAGATGAGTCAGGACAACCCGTACATATTCGATACCACCGTCGCCAACTTCGATCAGGTGGTCATCGCCAACTCGCACCACAAGCCGGTGCTGGTGGACTTCTGGGCCGACTGGTGCGCGCCGTGCAAGGCGATGATGCCGGTGCTGGCCAAGATCACCGAGGAGTACCAGGGCGAGCTGCTGCTGGCCAAGGTCAACTGCGACATCGAGCAGGACATCGTCGCCCGCTTCGGCATCCGCAGCCTGCCCACCGTGGTGCTGTTCAAGGACGGCCAGCCGGTAGACGGTTTCGCCGGTGCCCAGCCCGAGTCGGCGATCCGCGCCCTGCTCGAACCCCATGTGCAGATGCCGCCGCCAGCCGCCGCCGACCCGCTGGAACTGGCCCAGGCGCTGTTCACCGAAGGGCGCTACAGCGAAGCCGAAGCCACCCTCAAGGCACTGCTGAGCGAAGACAACAGCAACGCTGGGGCGCTGATTCTCTATGGGCGTTGCCTGGCGGAACGCGGTGAGCTGATTGAGGCGCAGACCGTGCTGGACGCGGTCAAGAGCGACGAGCACAAGGCGGCACTGGCGGGCGCGAAAGCGCAGTTGACCTTCCTGCGCCAGGCGAAGGACCTGCCGGAAGTCGCCGACCTGAAGACCCGCCTGGCACAGAATGCCGAGGACGACGAAGCGGCGTATCAGTTGAGCATCCAGCAGTTGTCGCGCCAGCAGTACGAGGCTGCGCTGGAAGCACTGCTGAAGCTGTTCAAGCGCAATCGTGGCTATGAAGGCGGGTTGCCACACAAGACCCTGCTGCAGGTGTTCGAACTGCTGGGCAATGACCATCCGCTGGTGGGTGTGTATCGCCGCAAGTTGTTCGCTGCCCTGTACTGAGTCTGTACAGGCCTCATCGCCGGCAACGCCGGCTCCCACAAGTATGTGTGGGAGCCGGCGTTGCCGGCGATGAGGCCCTGAAGATCACTCACCCGACCCAGTGATACACCGGCGCATCCGCCCCGCTTTCCACCTTCACCTCACTGCTGTGCCGCAGACGGACCAGCAAGCGCTTGCCCGCCGCCGTACTGCCCGCCAGACCTTCCAGTTGCTCCAGCAGCGCCGGCCCGTCCAGTTGCCCCGCCTTGCGCAACAGCTCCCGCGCCGCCAGCCACTGTGAATCGTCCGCCCGCGGCTGGCCGCCTGCCGCCGGAGCAGCCACCTCGCCCGGTACCGACTCCGCTACTCGCCCAGCCAGACTGGCCCACTCGGCCGGATCCAGTTCCAGGGTCAAATCCACCGGCCACTCGCCGATGTGTCCGCGAATTCGCACGTTTGCATCCTCCGTCGATCAAGGCCGTCATGCTCCCACGCTTCATGAAGAATCGCCAACGAGGCTGGCAAGGGCCGACAAATCTGTTATAACATTTCAAAACCTTTCCAAGCCCGCTCCGGAGTACCGCCATGCGTCGCCTGTTGCTTGCCTTGCCCTTCGCCCTGCTGCCCCTCGCTGCCATGGCCCACGACGATCACGACCACGATCATGACCATGAACACGGCAGCCTCGGCGCCCACGAGCACGGCGTCGCCCACCTCAATGCCGTACTCGATGGCAGCACCCTGGAGCTGGAACTGGAAAGCCCGGCGATGAACCTGGTGGGCTTCGAACACGCCGCCGCCAGCGACGCCGACAAGGCCAAGGTCGCCGCCGTGCGTGCACAGCTTGAACAACCCCTGAAGCTGTTCGGCCTGCCCCCCGCCGCAGGCTGCAAGGAAAGCGACACCGACCTGGAAAGCCCGCTGTTCGGCGACAAGCCGGCCAAGGACGACGATGGCGACGCCGACGAGCACGAGCACGGCCACAGCGATATCCACGCCCACTACCGCCTGGAATGCGCCAGCCCCGACAAGCTCAAGACCCTGGACCTGACGCCGCTGTTCAAGACCTACCCCTCGACCCAGAAAATCCAGCTACAACTGATCGGACCCAATGGCCAGCAAGGTGTGGAAGCCACGCCCGCAAACGCCACGATCAACTTCTAAGCCACCTTCTGCCAGTGAAGCGCCCGGGGTAACCCGGGCGTCGATTTATGAGCCAGGCACTGATTGAACTGACCGACCTGGGCTTCGCCTGGCCGGGACATCCGCCCCTGCTGGACATTCCGGCGCTGCGCCTCGAAGCCGGCGAATCGCTGTTTCTCAAGGGCCCCAGCGGCAGCGGCAAGACCACCTTGCTGGGCCTGCTCGGCGGCGTGCAGAAGGCCGACCGCGGCAGTATCCGCCTGCTCGGCCAGGATCTGAGCGCACTGAGCCAGAGCGCCCGCGACCGCTTCCGCGTCGACCACACCGGCTACATCTTCCAGCAGTTCAACCTGCTGCCGTTTCTCTCGGTACGGGAGAACGTCGAGCTACCCTGCCGCTTTTCCAAAGCCCGGGCCGAACGCGCCACGCAACGTTTCGGCAGCGTTGCCCAAGCGGCCGCCGAGCTGCTCGCCCACCTCGGCCTGAAAGACCCGGCCCTGCTCGCCCGCCGCGCCGACAGCCTGTCCATCGGCCAGCAGCAGCGAGTCGCCGCCGCCCGCGCGCTGATCGGCCAGCCAGAGCTGGTGATTGCCGACGAACCCACCTCGGCACTGGACGCCGACACCCGCGAGGCGTTCATCCGCCTGCTGTTCGCCGAGTGCCGCGACGCCGGCGCCAGCCTGCTGTTCGTCAGCCATGACCAGAGCCTGGCGCCGCTGTTCGACCGCCAGTTGTCCCTCGCCGAACTCAACCGCGCGGCCCGTCCCGCCAGCGACACGGAGGCCTGATGTACCTGCTTCGTCTTGCCCTGGCCAGCCTGGCCAATCGCCGCTTCACCGCCTTTCTCACCGCCTTCGCCATCGCCCTGTCGGTGTGCCTGTTGCTGGCAGTCGAACGGGTTCGTACCGAGGCCCGCGCCAGCTTCGCCAGCACCATCAGCGGCACCGACCTGATCGTCGGCGCCCGCTCGGGCTCGGTGAACCTGCTGCTGTATTCGGTGTTCCGCATCGGCAATGCCACCAACAACATCCGCTGGGACAGCTTCGAGCACTACGCCAACGACCGTCGGGTGAAGTGGGCGATCCCGATCTCCCTGGGCGACTCGCACCGCGGCTACCGGGTAATGGGCACCACCGACGCCTACTTCGTGCACTACCAGTACGGCCGCAAGCAGAACCTGCAACTGGCCGAAGGCCGCGCCTTCGCCAGCGACCCCTTCGAAGTGGTGCTCGGTGCCGAAGTGGCCGAGGCCCTGCATTACAAGCTGGGCGACAAACTGGTGCTGGCCCATGGCGTCGCCGCCATCAGTCTGGTCAAGCACGACGACAAACCCTTCACCGTGGTCGGGGTTCTCAAGCGCACCGGCACGCCCGTGGACCGCACGCTGCACATCAGTCTCGGCGGCATGGAAGCCATCCACATCGACTGGCACAACGGCGTGCCGGCTCGCGGCGATGGCCGCATCAGCGCCGACCAGGCGCGCAACATGGACCTTACCCCGCAAGCCATCACCGCCTTCATGCTCGGCCTGAACAACAAGGTGGCGACCTTTTCGCTGCAGCGCGAGATCAACGAATTCCGCGGTGAGCCATTGCTGGCGATCCTCCCTGGCGTGGCCCTGCAGGAGCTGTGGAGCCTGATGGGCACTGCCGAACAGGCGCTGTTCGTAGTCTCGCTGTTCGTGGTCCTGACCGGTCTGATCGGCATGCTCACGGCAATCCTCACCAGCCTCAACGAGCGTCGCCGGGAAATGGCCATCCTGCGGTCGGTGGGGGCCCGTCCCTGGCATGTTGGCGGACTGCTGGTGCTGGAGGCCTTCGCGCTGTCGGTCGCCGGGATCGGCGTCGGGCTGGCGCTGCTCTATGGCGGGATCGCTGCGGCACAGGGTTACGTGCAGGCCAACTATGGGTTATACCTGCCGCTGGCCTGGCCGAGCCCTCATGAGTGGACCCTGCTGGCGATCATTCTCGGTGCCGCGTTGCTGATGGGCAGCATCCCGGCCTGGCGGGCCTATCGACAGTCACTCGCCGACGGCCTGTCCATTCATCTCTGAGTAACCCCGCGATGCGTCGTGTTCTGCTGCTTCTGCTGTTTCTCGCCCTGCCCGCCTGGGCAGGCGAGCCCCGCACCCTGGAATGGCCGCAACTGATCCCGCCCGGCGCGCCGGTGATCACACCGCAACTGACGCCGATGCACGACCTCGCACAACTCTCGCAACTCGGTGACGCCCTGACCGCCGAGGCCGCTCCGGCAGCGCACCAGCAGGTACCGGACGCGCCGGTGGTCAAGGAACTGGACGGCCAGCAGGTCAAGTTGCCGGGCTACATCGTGCCGCTGGAAGTCAGCGAGGAAGGCCGCACTACAGAATTCCTGCTGGTGCCTTACTACGGCGCCTGCATCCATGTGCCACCGCCGCCGTCCAATCAGATCGTCCATGTCTTCAGCGAGATCGGCATCAGGGTCGAAGAGCTGTACCAGCCCTACTGGATCGAGGGACCGATGAAAGTCCAGTCGTCGTCCAGCGAGCTGGCCGAAGCCGGATACCAGATGGATGCCGAGAAAATCTACGCCTACGAACTACAATGAATGCCCGCGCCGCGTCGCCTTCGCTTTTATTGAGTTGAATCAAAAACCGCCGGTCGGCAGCTCCTTAACATTGGAACCATCGAATCCAAATGTCCCCCCGGAGCTTCCATGAACAAGTCCTTGCTCGGCGCCTCGCTGATTGCCCTCGCGCTTGCAGCCCCTGCCGCCTACGCCCACCAGGCCGGTGAATTCATCGTCCGTGCCGGCGCTGCTACCGTCGCCCCCAACGAGGACAGCGGCAACCTGAAACTCGACGGCGTGAAAGTTGGCGGCACCAAGGCCACCGTAGACAGCGATACCCAGCTTGGCCTGGCGTTCGCTTACATGATCACCGATCACGTCGGCGTCGAACTGCTGGCGGCCACCCCTTTCCAGCACGAAGTCAGTGTGAAGGGCCTGGGCGCCAGCCTGGACGGCAAGCTGGCTGACATCAAGCACCTGCCACCGACCCTGTCGCTGCAGTACTACCCGATGGACGCCGGCTCGAAGTTCCAGCCTTATGCCGGTATCGGTATCAACTACACCCTGTTCTTCGACGAAGACCTGAGCAGCAACCGCAAGGCCCAAGGCTTCAGCAACATGAAGATGAAGAACTCGGTCGGCCTGGCCGGCCAATTGGGCATGGACTACATGCTGACCGACAACCTGCTGTTCAACGCATCGGTCTGGTACGTCGATATCAATACCAAAGCCAGCATCGACGGCCCGTCCGCACTGGGCGTAGGCAAGACCAAGGTCGATGTGGATATCGATCCTTGGGTCTACATGGTGGGCCTGGGCTACAAGTTCTAAGCACAGCAAACAACAGGGGCCGCTTTGCGGTCCTTCGCGAGCAAGCTCGCTCCTGCAAGTGTGTGTGGGAGCGAGCCTGCTCGCGAAGGGCTGCGAAGCGGCCCCTGCTTTTTTACCGAATCAACGTCCCAACAACCGCGCCAGACCCTCGACCAGCGGCGTCGGCACCGGAAACGCGAAGCGCGCGAGCAACCGGCTGTTGTCCGCCCGCGAATGGCGGATATCGCCACTGCGCGCCGGACCATAGCTCACCGCGGGCAGATCGCCCAGCACCGTCTTCAGCGCCGCCAGCAACTGGTTCAGCGAGGTCGCCTGGTTCAGGCCGATGTTCACCGCCCCCTCTTGCACCTCGGCCAACTCCAGCGCCTGGACCATCACCGCCACCAGATCGCCGACGTAGAGGAAATCCCGGGTCTGCTCGCCATCGCCGAAGACGGTGATGGGCGTGCCGTTCAAGGCGCGCTCGCAGAAAATGCTGATGACGCCGGAATACGGCGAGGATGGGTCCTGGCGCGGCCCGAAAATGTTGAAGAAGCGGAACACCACCGGCTCGAGGCCATGCTGGCGACGGTAGAAGTCCAGGTATTGCTCGCCCGCCAGCTTGTCCACTGCATACGGGGTCAACGGCGCCTTCAGCGTATCTTCGACGATGGACTGACCTTCGCCATTATTGCCGTACACCGCCGCACTCGAGGCAAACAGTACCCGGCGAATGCCGGCCAGGCGCGCGGCCTCGCAGACATTCAGGGTGCCAATGAAATTGCTTTGGTGAGTCTTTACCGGGTCGTCCACCGAGGCCTGCACCGACGCTACCGCAGCCAGGTGGACCACAGCCTTGCAGCCACTGGCCGCCCGCGCGACCAGGGCGGCATCGGCGACATCGCCCTCGATCAGTTCGAGCGCAGGGTGATCCAGTTGCAGGTTGTCGCGCTTGCCGGTGGACAGGTCGTCCAGCACACGCACCGCGTAGCCTTTTTCCAGCAGCGCGTCACACAGGTGGGAGCCAATGAAACCGGCGCCACCGGTGATCAGAATGGGGGCATCAGCCATGACGGTAGAATCGATCCAGTAAGGTCGGCAGGCCGGAGCGCCAGGCGCGTGGCTTGATACCGAAGGTGTGGAGAATTTTCTTGCAGGCCAGCACGGCGTGTTGCGGCTCTTCGAAGGCATCGGGGCGGGCTGCGTGTGCCTGGGCGGTCGGGGCTTCCACCGCCAGCTTGCGCAGTTGCGAAGCCTCGCCGAGGATCGCCTGGCCAAGGGCCAGCGGCGTGGTCGCTTCGTTACCGGCGTAGTGATAGGTGCCCCACAGCGGGGCTGCGCAATCGAGTTGCTTGAGCACCGAGAGTATGACCCTGGCGGCGTCGTCCACCGGGGTCGGGTTGCCACGGCGGTCATCGGCCAGCAGCAGTTCCTGGGCGTGCTCGGCACGGGTCAGGAAGCGTCCGAGAACGCCGTCGATGCTGTCGTCCAGCACCCAGCCGAAGCGCAACAGCACATGCTGCGGACACGTGGCACGCACGCTCTGCTCGATCCGCCAGAGCGCCTGGCCGCGCGATCCCAGCGGCACCGGCTCGTCTTTCTCGCTGTACGCGGTGGCGCGGGAGCCATCGAACACCCGGTAGCTCGAAGGCTGCACGAGGATGATCTCGTGGTGCTGGCACAACTCGGCCAGACGTTCCACCGAGCGTTCCTGGGAAGCCAGGCGCTGTTCGCTGACCGACTCGGCCTGGAACCAGTCGAAGTAATAGGCAAGGTTGACCAGGGCGTCCGGGCGGGTGTCGTCGAGCAGCTGGGTCAGGCTGGCGGCATCCCAGCCGTCCTCCGGCGGGCGTGGCGCGAGAAAGCCGATGTCTTCCTCCGCACCGAGACGAATCAGCGCTTGCCCAAGGGCATTTCCACCACCCAACAGCATCAGGCGCATTCGCATACGTTCAGCAGGTCCGCTCAGGTTGATTGAAAAGGAAAGCGCATAGTTTGCGGCTTCCGCCAGGGGAAGTCCAACCCGCCCAAAGGCACGTCACGTTTAAACCCGAGAGCAGGGACGTCCGGTTTCCCACACTACTAAATAGGAATCAGCTTACACCGCCAAAAGAACCCGCTGACTTCGTCAGTTGAAAAAACCGCCTTCAATTAGCGCTCTCGGCTACCTGTTCCGCTGTCAGGTGCCATCCCCGGCACAGATCGCCACCTCACCGTCAGAACGCTAAGGAAGATTCCCCATGCAGGACTCGGAAGTCGCCACCCTCTTCTTCGACAAACACCAGGCGGACCAGCTTCACAAGGGGAGCCTGGACCTCGCCCGCCACGGAGGCCCGCAGGTGCCCGGCGCCGCGCTCAAGGCCCGGCTCTGGGCACGCCTGCTGGAGAGCAGCCTGAGTACGGTGCAACAGGCGACGGTCAACCTGTTCGCCGACGGCAGGCTCGCCGTCCTGCTGTTTTCCAGAATGTCGCCGCCTCGCCACGATGAGGTGCCGACCCACCTGCCAACGCTGGCCGAGCTGGAGCGGGACCTCACCTGCCTGTATCTCGCCTCGCGCAACCAGATCCTGCTGGAGCTGGTGCGCTATCACGCATTTGCCTTCGATATCGACAACAACGGCCAGCATGTGCGGCTGGTCGGCAACTTCAAGGGCGGAGGCCGTCAGCCACGCGCCGATGAAGACCGGCACAACCCGGTGGAGCTCAGCTCGCACGCGGGGCTGCGCCTGGGCCCGCACACCGAGGCGCCTTACCACTGCTCGGTACACGCCGTCGACGGCCACTCGCCGGCACCGTCAGCGCTGATCCTCGCCGCACGCTGGAACCCGGCAGACGAGCCGACCCTGATCGTACCATTGCGCCCCGTCATCGAGGGGCTGGGCAGCCTCGACCTGCTGGCACTGACCTCGCGCTCCTTCGACTTCACCCGCAGTGAATGCTTTGTCAAAGGCCGCGGCGACGGCGGCAACGCCACCTCCATCGTTCAGTTCGACGAACAGGGCGGCTTCACCGTGCGTTACAACGCCTACCGCTTCTCGCTGAACGAGTATGCCAGCGATGCCGCCGCCCGAGCCTTCGACGCCTTCCAGAACCGGCTGGCACAGACCGCTCCGCTGGAGTTCGTGCTGCAGCCCGATACCGTCCTGCTGGTCAACAACACCCGCGCCCTCCACGGCCGCGAACTGCTCCAGGACAATCGGCGCCTGCTGGTGCGCCTGTTCGGCTACTCACGCTTCGCCACCCCGCTGGTGATCCGCGAAGATCCGCTGCTGGTGTGCGGCTGATGATGTGGACGTCCCCGCCAGTGCAGGAAATCGACCTGGTCCTGCTCCTGATCCTCGCCGCCGTAGCGCTGCTGGCGGGGTTCTTCGACGCCATCGCCGGTGGCGGCGGCCTGATTACCCTGCCGATGCTGTTCATGGTCGGCATCGACCCACTGGCAGCCCTCGCCACCAACAAGCTGCAGGCCGCCAGTGCAACGGTTTCGGCGACCGTCACCTTCGCCCGACGCGGCATGCTCGATTGGCGCAGCGGCTGGCCGATGGCGCTGATGGCCTTCGCCGGCGGCGCAGTGGGAGCGCTGTCGCTGAGGCTGGTGTCGACCGAGTTGCTGCAAGCCGCCGTGCCGGCGCTATTGGTGGGGGTGGCCGCCTGGTTCGCCTTCAGCCCGAAGCTGAACGACCAGCAACTACGCACACCAAGGCTGTCCATCCGTCTGTTCTGCCTGCTGGTGGCGCCGCTACTGGGCTTCTATGACGGGGTGTTCGGCCCCGGGGTAGGTTCGTTCCTCATGCTGGCGTTCATCCTGCTCCTGGGCCAGGGCCTGCTGCGCGCAGTGGCCAACAGCAAACTGCTCAATGCCGCCTGCAACCTCGGGGCACTGTCGGTGTTCGCCGCCAGCGGCGCGATCCTCTGGCCGCTGGCGCTGGTCATGGCATTGTTCGCCGTGATCGGCGCGCAATTGGGAGCCCGCTGCGCCGTCTATTTCGGGCCGCGGCTGATTCGCCCACTGGTGGTGACCGTCTGCTGCGTGATGGCGCTGAAACTGCTGCTGGACGCCAGCAACCCACTGGTGGAATGGGTGGTCATGACCTGGCCGTGATGCCTACTCGATCTCGAACAGGCCGTTGCTGATCGGCCCGACGGTCAGGCGCTCGCGTACGTCGTCATCGATCCGTGGATCGTCCGGACGGTACAACTTCACCTGGCGGTAAGCGTTGATGCGATTGATCTCCGGCCCAAGGTACTCCCACACCACCCGGGTGCAGGCCGGGGTACGGCGGTCACCGCTGGAAACGCCGGTCTTGAGGCCGTTGAGGCGCGTGATACGGCTCTTGAAGCTGGGGATGAGGATGGTCTGGCTCATCTCGTTGACGGTGAGTGATTCGTAGTCCAGCAGAAACAGCCGGTCCTGCAGCTGGAAAGCCGCCCCCAGGTAGCGGCAACGCACCCAGTCTTCGGCCTGCACGTCGGTGCTGCTGGAGCGTTCCTGGCGCTCCTGACGCTCGAACAGGAAGTTTCCGTTCTCCTCACGCAGGTGCACCAGCGACAGCAGGATGCTGCCCGGCACCGACATGCAGTTGGAGTATTCGAAGTAGTAGCCGCAGTAGCGCGACAGGTTGCCGGCGTGATGCCGCAGCGGCTGCAGCAGATCGAGCAGCGGGTCATTGCGCACCGGCTGGCTGACGCTGCTGCTACGGGCCCCGATGAGCCGGGCAAACTGCTCCGGCGGCAAGATCAGCTCGTAATCCTCAACCCCGAAGAAATCGCCGATGCGCTTGAGATTGTAGGCCGTCGGCTGACTCTGCCCGCTGAGGTACTTGTTGAACTGCGCCCGGTTGATGTTGAGCTGGCGGCAAACCTCTGAAATAGAGCGGTAATGGCTGCAGGCCAATTTGAGGTTGGGGCCGAGGTGTTCACTCATGGGGAA
Source organism: Pseudomonas sp. TUM25319 (assembly GCF_056388475.1). NCBI lineage: Bacteria > Pseudomonadati > Pseudomonadota > Gammaproteobacteria > Pseudomonadales > Pseudomonadaceae > Pseudomonas > Pseudomonas sp. TUM25319. Next base: position 6,366,322 of record NZ_CM150751.1, read on the forward strand.
ATCCGGACTTGATGCGACAGACGCTAGTCTAGCATCAAGTCGCACCAACTCAGAGCAACTGGCGAAATTGTAACCACAGGTGTCATAGAGAAACATGCGCCCCATGGACCGAGCGCGTCGACGCCGGCCTACCTGTCTTTCCTGCAAAGAATAAGAATCCGAGGTCACTGCCATGCTCGAAGCGCTCAACGATTTCCTTTCGGGGAAACTCCTTATCGTGCTCATCGTCGGACTGGGTAGCTATTTCACCATCCGCTCCCGTTTCGTCCAGTTCCGCCATTTCGGCCATATGTTCGGTGTGTTCAAGGAATCGTTGCGCGGCCAGGCTGGCCAACTGAGCTCGTTCCAGGCGCTGATGCTCAGCCTGGCCGGTCGCGTCGGCGCCGGTAACATCGCCGGTGTCGGCATCGCCGTTACCCTGGGCGGCCCCGGTGCCGTGTTCTGGATGTGGGTCACCGCGCTGGTCGGCATGTCCAGCAGCTTCTTCGAATGTACCCTTGCCCAGGTGTACAAGCGCGCCGACGGCGACGGCCTGTATCGCGGCGGTCCGGCCTACTACATCCAGCACGGTCTGAAGATCAAGAGCATGGCGATCGTGTTCTCGCTGCTGTTGCTGGTCACTTACGGCTTCGCCTTCAACGGCCTGCAGTCCTACACCGTGACCCATTCGCTGCAGAACGCCTTCGGCTTCGACCCAAGCCACACCGGTATCGCCCTGGCGGTGTTGCTGGCGATCGTCTTCGTCGGCGGCATCAAGCGTATCGCTTCGGTGTCCGACCTGCTGGTTCCGGTCAAGACCCTGGCCTACATCGGCGTGACCCTGTACGTGATCGGCACCCAGATCGAACATGTACCAGCCATGCTGGAAACCATCTTCAAAAGCGCCTTCGGCCTGGATCCTGCCTTCGGCGGCCTGCTGGGCAGCGCAATCGTCATGGGCGTGAAGCGTGGCGTGTTCGCCAACGAAGCGGGCCTGGGCAGTGCGCCAAACGTCGCCGCCGTTGCCGCCGTCAAGCACCCTGGCGCCCAAGGCGTGGTGCAGGCGTTCTCGGTGTTCCTCGATACCTTCGTGATCTGCACCTGCACCGCGCTGCTGATCCTGCTGTCTGGCTTCTACACTCCGGGCTTCGAAGGTGACGGCATCGTCCTGACCCAGAACTCCCTGGCAGCGGTCGTCGGTGACTGGGGCCGGATCTTCGTCAGCGTCGCCCTGTCGCTGTTCGTCTTCACCTGCATTCTCTACAACTACTACCTGGGCGAAAACAGCCTGCAGTTCCTGACTCGCAACCGACTGGTGCTGATGGCCTACCGCGCTCTGGTACTGGCGCTGATCGTCTGGGGTTCGGTGCAGAACCTGGGCACCGTGTTCGCCTTCGCCGACATCACCATGACCCTGCTGGCCTTCGTCAACCTGATCGCCCTGGCCCTGCTGTTCAAGATCGGCCTGCGTGTGATGCGCGACTACGACGAGCAGCGCAAGGCCGGTATCGACCAGCCGGTGTTCGACTCGGCCAAGTTCGCCGACCTGGACCTGGACCGCGCTGCCTGGCCGGCAGGTGCCAAGGCCGAAGCCGCTGCCAGTCAGCCTGCGGGCGAAGCGCAAACCCAGCGCTGATCCGCTCCGGCTGTCGCTCCACACAGAGAGCCGCCCCTTCGCGGGCGGCTTTTTTACGCCCCGATTTTGTGTTTTAGCTCCGGAACTACCGTTATGCGCGCAGTCAAGAATCTCCTCGTCCTCTACACCGGCGGCACCATCGGCATGCTGCAGACACCCCAGGGCCTGGCGCCGGCGGGCGGTTTCGATGCGCGTATGCGGGACTGGCAGGCCGAGCATCCCGAGGCTCCGGGCCCTGAATGGACGCTGCGGGAGATGTCACCGTTGCTCGACAGCGCCAACATGCAGCAGGCCAACTGGCTGGCGATGCGCGACGCCATTGTCGAGGCGGTGAAACAGGACGGCCACGATGGCGTGTTGCTGCTGCACGGCACCGACACCCTGGCCTACAGCGCGGCGGCGTTGTCATTCCTGCTGCTGGGGCTCGACCTGCCGGTAGTGCTGACCGGCTCGATGCTGCCGGCCGGCGCGCCGGACAGCGACGCCTGGGACAACCTCGGTGGCGCCCTGGCGCTGCTCGCCAGGGGGCTCGAAAGCGGCGTACACCTGTTCTTCGCCGGCAAACTGATGTCGGGCGTGCGTGCCAGCAAACTGCGCAGCGAAGCCTTCGATGCCTTTGCCGAATTGCCCCGTCATCGCGACGGCGAACGGGCTGCCGAGGTTCCGGCGGAGCTGAGCTATTGCCAGCCAAGAACCGAGGTGAGCCTGGCAGTGCTGCCGGTCTACCCCGGCGTACAGGCAGTGCATGTACGGGCGCTGGTGAACGCCGGCATCGAGGGCCTGCTGCTGGAGTGCTATGGCAGCGGTACCGGCCCGTCGGACGACGAGGCGCTGCTGGAAGCCCTGCGCGAGGCCGGCGAGCGTGGCGTACTTGTCGCGGCCATCAGCCAGTGCCCGGAAGGCAGCGTGGTGTTCGACACTTACGCCGCGGGCAGCCGCCTGCGTGATACAGGGCTGGTGTCGGCCGGTGGCATGACCCGTGAGGCAGCGCTGGGCAAGTTGTTCGCACTGCTGGGCGCCGGGCTGGACCTGGCGACGGCGCGGCATTGGTTCGCGCTGGATCTGTGTGGGGAGCGGGCGTAGGGTCTGGTTTCAGGGGCCTATCGCTGCATGGGTATCTAAACATCTCAAGTCACAGCTGCTTTGGCTGCGAAGGACCTCGCGAGAGATCCCGAAACCATCCGCACTAGCCTCTAATCAGCCAGCGATTGTCGATTCACAGTGCCCGACCTGCCACGCGTCTCCAGATTCACTGAGTGGGCGGGTCCAGGGTTCATCTCAAGGGCAAGAACCTGTGGGATTGAATCAGCGCTTGACCAAAAACTGGCCCTCTCCCAGATAGTGGAGACAAGAGGCACGATCCGATAGCTCACCTTCCTCGCCAATCAACTCGTACTCCTCGGCCAGAAATTGCTCGGCAGAGACGCCCGCCCCGTCCTTGAACATCGCCATGCCGATCAATAATACAGAGCCGCCAATAAGAAAGATAAAAACCAGGTGAACTCTAATGTAATGGACATCAAAAGTGCCATCGATCAGTTTCACTGCCATATATCTGTACCCCAACCCGCCAGCGAGCAATCCGTTAACCAGGGCAAAAGCGCTCATAACTACGAGCAACAGCGCGAAAATCTTGAGCCTGGGTCTGGCAGAAGGATTGGCGTTCAGAAATGTTTCATAACGTTCAGCGAATCGTGGAACCTGGAACGCCACCCCAATTGGAGGAATGTTAATTTTAACCTTTGCCACTACCTAACTGCTCAAAGCCTATTCAGCAGCGGTTTAATATTTGACACGGAATCTATCTTCACCCAGGTATTTGACGGGCGCGTAGCCTTCACTAAGCGGCCCCTCGTCATCAAACAACTCGTATTCGCGGGTCAGGTAATCCCGAGGAGAAACACCTGCTGCATCGCGGGAAACCTTTACAGCAGCGAGCATTATGAGGGCACCTATAGACGACAAGGCTTTGTTCTCGATGCTGAGAGGCTCGACCAACAGGTTCCATGCCCCGATAAGGGCCATAATCCCACCAAGCATAAATAATGCAAACCCCGGCCAATTTGACTCCGCTATCCGAGAGGGGTCTTCGTCAATGAAGGCGTCATAAGCCTCGGAGAAGCCTGGCACCTGAAACTCATCGCCCTCGTCTGGAATTACAATTTTCGGTTTTACTTTCTCGCTATTTTGCTCGGGCATTTTTCACCTTCCATAAAAGTGCCCGATACTACATCCATACATGCTCCTGCGAGCGCGCCCCGCCTGCACAACTGAAAAACCAGACAAATCCTACATGCAAAGTAAGAAAGTCCACCTGAAAAAGTTCTCCACCTGTAGGGCTCGAGTCAAACTCCGATTTTTCGACAAAAAAAACCCGCGAGAACACTCGCGGGTTTCAGGTCATTCCGTTCCGAGTTTTACAATTTAATATTGTTATACACACCCAAGAGTGCTCAAAGCGACTGATTTTGCCCATTATATCAGTGTTTCAATCAATACAAGCCGAAAAACGTAAAATAATTTGTAAAATATCTGCACCAAAAACCGGCTATTTTTTACATTCTTTGCTTCGATGCCGAGCAGCTTCATTCGCAGGGCAGCGTCTGTACCTAGCCAATGGCTCAGTAGAACTTTGACCTCACAACCCTAGGGAGCGAAGCTCATCACGGACTGTTGTGAGCAGCGCATCGACTGATTCCTTCTCGTCCAGATGCGAGTAGGCCAAAAGAGTCACAGGGCTGATTTCCAGAGCAGCGGCGAGCTGTTCCAATTTCTCAACAGTAGGGCTGCGCAGCCCACGCTCCAGCTCACTGATGAACGGCTGGCTCGGGCCCAACATTTCCTGAGAGAGATTTTTCTTAACCCGGATCGCCCTCAACGCTGCTCCGAATGAACCCTTACGTCCCATTTGCAACCAATCCGCAAAAGTAACGATAAGGCCTTCTATGCAACAGAACATCTATACTGCATGCCGTATATGATGACTTTTTCCGGTAGCAACCGATTTTTCAGGCTTTGGTCGCTGGCAGAACGGATTGCCGTCACTGCCACGAATACCCCTCCAGAGCCGACCTCAATCAGCGAATAGCGGAGAAAAACGTGTTCATTACGGATCTTTCAGAAGAGGTGAACGCACAAGCGGGTGCCGGTGTCGACGGCCTGAAGAGCTGGAAACGGCTTGATACCAGCGATCCATGGTTTCAGATCACGGTAACCCGTGGCATGAGTCCAAACGAGGAGCAGAGCGTCATCTTCCTCTCGGAGCCCCTAGAACTACAGCCTTTGGTTCATAGAATCCAATGCTGTAACGATGTCTGCATCAACGACATCGCTGTTTCCACCCCCGGCGACGTCAACGGCTCAGGGCAGTGGAGACTCGATAAGCTACTTGAGGTGATGGTCTGCTTCGACCTGGACACAGCCGAAACGCACATTCAGTACCGTACCGACGCCGGCCTGTACGGGGAATTGCCTTCACGAAGCAGCATCAAAGGGATAGTCAAGAAAACTGTGTTCCTAGCTGCCGGGCTTCCGATGAACCTTTTTGACCCCGCGAGATACAGTTTTCTCTACGACTAAGAATCGCGTTCTGCAGAAGAGGACACGCCAACAAAGAAACCATTCACACTCTTTAATTAAACGCCTCTACGGTGTGCGTCTTCGTCTCAGCCCCAATCCCCCTAACATGAGAGATCAAATCTAACTCCCAATCATAGTGATAGATATCGATTCGGCGAGAAAACGGAGCACGATTGAACCTTGTCGAGAGCCACTCGGCTAAAAGCCTGTCCGTGAGAACGTGGACGCGAGACTCGTCTCCTGGCCATAGTGAAAGCCACAGGAGCTCAGCACATGCACGATCACGAGAAGCAGTATTCGGGTTGCCACCAGAGGTATTGTAAGTACCAGTAGACACGCCACCAATCACTATCCCTTCAGCATAAATATCAAACTCGTGCAACGGGCCGGTTGAACCGACAGAAAGCCTCTTGGATACCGCATCACAAGACATAAGTCGTGACAACGCCGTTCGGGCTCGCTTTTCAATTTCAAGCCGTTCTCTCTTGTTCATAGACGAATTGGTACCCGAACAGGCAGAGCACTGTTCACCCAGTTCGTTTGTGCGAGAGCCCGCATACCAGCCGCACGGACTCTAAGATCTCCGTCAATCGAGCGCACGGTAACAATAATGTCTACGGGTAATGGCTCGGTAAGCGTAGGCTCATAGGCACGGAGCAAGGCAGTAGCTTGAAGCCCCCAGTTGGTGCCGGCCAACCCCCTCGGGAAGGCTTTGCGGTGAACCTTCACCGGAGACCATTTACTGCCGCTAGAAATCTGCGCACTTTCATACCCACTCTGACCCTCCTCGCTCTCCATCGGCACCTTGCCGGTGATGGTGCTGCCCTCTATAAGCCCAAAGCTCAGTTCAATATTGGCCCGAACATATTCGCTACCAGCATTGGGATCTAGCGGCGGGGCATAAACTGCCGTCATGATCACCTCCCCGCGAAATTTCCCATCCTCGATCAGCACATCTGGAATTGGGTACGGTGTCTTTCGCCACCGCATGTTTCCCGGCACCAGGTTCGCTTGAAATACCAATGTGAAGCTATCGTCTGAGTCATACAACGCATTCATCACGTCGTCAGGTCGACCTGCTCCGAAGTATCTGCGCTCATACGAACTGTAATCCGGCGATGACAACTGTGCAGAGTGAATCAATAACGCCTTCACCAATGACGGAGACGGAGTTGGAGTCTGACGCCCTGTCAGCGCTTGCCATGCATGAGCGGCCATACACGACGCAAGTGGAGCGGCATAACTTGTTCCGAACGAGGGATAGAGATAGTTCCGAGGAGCCAAAACCTGGAGACTGGTCGAACCCGCCGACCAAGGCGCATGTACTCCACCACCGACATGCGTGATATCCGGTTTAGGCGTAAAAACAGGACCAGGTCCGCACCTTGAATATGGTGCAGGATGCCCCACTGCAGACAGGCTATCCGCTGCATCAATATGAGAAACAGAGGCGACAGTCAGTGATCTGACAGACTCTCCAGGAGTCGAGATCCTGTCGAAAAGTGCTTCCTGGGTGGGCCAGTTCCGCCGGGGGATGTCATTGTAGTTGCCTGCCGCGACAACAAAGAGCACTTGGTACTTGTCACTCAGTTCATCGAGGGCCATCGAAAAATCACTGAAAGCACTTTCGTCGCATGGGTCGCCACCGATCGACAGATTCCATACTTTCACGTCTGGTCGACGCTTTACCGCTTCCCGCAACCTCTCCTCAAGATCACTCATGTGTGAACCAGTTACCTCCAAGGCACACACATCATGGATCAACGCGGGTGTAGTCGGGATCCACGCATGCTTGCCGTTGTAGAACGAGCCTCCGGCAACCAATGAAGCAACGGCGGTTCCATGTTCATAGTTGGTGTCTGGCGGAAGCACATATGTTTGGCGTGTTCTCACATACCCTGCAATGGAGCTGGCATCTGGACTTACACCTGTATCAAAGACCGCCACAGTGGGTAGCGTCACCGAGTTTTCTGGTGTGTGGGTAGCACTGGAACCACTCTGTGGCACTATCAAAGTATTACGGGGCCTGAAGACCGGCTCTGCATAAATCCTCCTGATACCAGGAAAATCCAGCAACTGGTCCAAACCGGCATCAGTGATTCGATCAAGGTCCTGAATGCCAATGATGGGTAATCCTCGCCCCTGCGCAATCTCTATAAAAGGTAGTGAGAGCGACTTCAGGGTACGTAGCACCGTTTCATAATTGAACGTGTTGAAACTGTCGTGCTGATACTGGAAAAACCTGAGTACCGCTCGACCATAGTCGAGCAACTGCTTGCTGCCTTCAGGGTTTCTACGGCTACGGTCCCATGGCTGGATCGACTCAATAGCACTGAGATTGCACCTGATGGCGATCGTGTCACGCTTGAGGATCACATTATTGAACGTACTCAGGCTTTGCGCAGATGCGCCAACCAACATTTCGTCAATGCGCGCATGGCCCGCCGGCTCAAGGCTCGCCTCCTCGGCGAGCTTGATGGGACGATGACTTTTGGCAATACCGGTTTCACGCAGCTTCAGCACCAGGTGGGTGAAAGCTTGTGGATAAAGTGTCTGCTCATGAGCAAGCGCCCTGCTCGCCTGAGTGAGCGCCTCGGCAAGAGCGTTTCGATACGCGACATCAACATCCACAAGTTCTTTACTTTTTCCTCGCCCGCCTGGCACGGAGGAAAGATCCGCAGATTGGAATGGAATGTGGATGAACGGATTTTCAACCCGCGCATTCAACGACGCCTGCACGGGTGCTTTCTTGCGAGCCACTGACGACCTCCTCCTTGAGGATCTTGCTAATTTGCCTAGTGGATAGGTCGTAAAGCCTTCCCAGCGTTCTGAGAGAGAAGAACCTAGGCGCCCATCCATTGAGCCATCGAATTTCTGATTCCGTAGTAGATAGCACTCGGCCATCAGTCAGCGCAAGGTTCAAACCCAACCGGCGGAACAATTGGTCTTCATCTATCACTGACTGGTTCGAAAGCACAGCCGCACGTTTGGTGTCCAAACACACCTGTTCAATATTTGCGCCGGTGATTCCGGATGAGATTTTTGCCAGATGCTCAACGTCCAGCCCCTCAGCACTGAAGGGTTCCAGATACTGCTTCCAGAGCAATTTACGTAGAGCCAAATCAGGCTCCGTCATGGGAAGACGGAAACTGAAACGACGCCAGACTGCTGGATCCAGTAGCTGGTCATGATTCGTGGCAGCAACAATTATGGTGTTTTCTGGCACAGCATCAATGTTTTGCAGCAGCGCAATAACGACCCTCTGCAGCTCACCAATGTCCCTTTCGTTACCGCGAGCACCGGCCAATGCATCGAACTCGTCCAAGAAAAGGACGCATGGCCGCTGTTGCGAATACTCGAAAACGCGCCGCAGGTTTCGGCTGGTCTGACCCAGCAAACTACTCACAAGGGTGTCACAGCGCACGGTCAGAAGTGGGAGGTCCAGACTTGCGGCCACATAGCGGGCCAGCTTGGTCTTACCTGTTCCCGGAGGTCCATAGGTAAGTAGACGACTAGCCGTTGCAGCTCCTACACGTGCCAAATCATCAAACCTGCGAACGTTGGCCAGGAACTCCTGTACCCGGCTTTCCACAGCACTGGATAGCAACAGCAAATCCCTACCCAGCTCTGGACTGCTCACATCGACAGTATGTAGATGACTTTCACCATCTGTTGGGAGGTTGGAGAAGCTAAAACCATTAGCCGCATCCTGCGCACTAGCAAGCGCAGCAGGTGCCCGGGCAAGCCGCTCCCGGATCATGCGAGCTTGACGCTTATCGCCATCGCTCTCCAGCTTGTCTGCCAGCAGGCCTGCATAGTTCGAAGCCATGCTGGCGTTCGCCTTAAGCGCGCCATCCAGGATCTTCAAGATTTCAGAGAGGTGTTCCACAAGTTGATTCGCTCAGAGGGGGATCTGTTTCGGATTTCGGCGAGAGTGTAGCGCATTGATCAGATATCGTTTCGCTTTCATGCGCTAGTGATTCACTACGAACACACCACTCATCGGATCTGCTTCAACGATCTCACCAAACACCTTCCGAACGAAGGCAATTGGCCATACCCTGAGGCGGTGGCCATTGCCACCTACGAAAACCAAGCATGGAGTAGCCTGATGAAAGCCGTTTCCCTCATTGTCGCAATTGTTCTTTCTTTGTCCTCAGTAACAGTATTCGCACATAGCGGTGGTACTGACTCCAAGGGATGCCACACGAATCACAAAACCGGTGACCGCCACTGCCACTAAAAGCACCTTCTCCGGTAGGTGCCTCTTTGACAGCCTAAACGTTCGGGTCAGAACGTTCGGTGGCTGTGTCCGCCTACTTTCAGGAGTAGCGTGCTCAGCCTTAGCAAAAGCTTGGCATTCATGGCGTTTTCGCTATCTGTGCTGAGGCGAAGCGACAAGAACTCTTCGGGGCACCAAGCAGGAAGGAGTGTTGGATGGGGTCAGAGGTCTCGTACAGCGCCTAATGAAAAGCAGCCCTGCATTGCGCTCGGGCTGCTCAATATGGGCTTCTTACCGTCAGCCTTGCCGCCACTCCGTCGGACTCTGTTCACCAGGCATTACAAGTGCTTCGTAGTGCGCGATCCCGGCCGAAGCCGCAGCCAGCGAAACGGTTTCCCTCGTGTAGCGGACCGCAGAGTCGATGGTGTTTCCTGGTATGAAGTAAGCCGTCCAAAGTGTCGTCAGCTTGTGCTTGATGTAGTGACGCTCTTTGAGAAACTCGTTGAACCGATTTCTCTGAACCTGCGTCACATTGCTGTTCAAATCAACGGTGAGCGTTACATGAATGGTCATGATCACTCACCCCGCTGCTTGTTCGACTGGGAAACGACAGAGGCCGCCAGTGCCTTCGTATCTGCACTGTACTTCTCGCTCTGGAGGACCTTACCCGCTTTGGCCTCCATCTCTGCCCCGGTTTGCTTGCCGTTGCCAGTCTGAGCCAAGACCGACGCCGCGAGACTCTTAGCGGTAGCCGAGGCGTTTGGATCCCGAAGCGTTTCAGAGGCAAGGCTGGCAGATTTTGCAGATGACTGCTTGGTATTGCTCGGCATAGAAATGCCCTCATTTGAAAGGTCGAATTTTGATCTCCCAAGGGCACCGCCTAGCAGCCAACGGTTGACGAAAATGTCAATGTTTGGCCCAATGCAGTCCCCCTGGGACCTACCTAGCTACTGTTGGTTTCAGATGGTGCGGGTGATAGCGCTTCGGTCGCCAAACTTAGAACGCTATCGCTCGCAGACACTTCCTTCCACCTCGTTCGAGGTCAGTAGCCAACGCAGAACCACAAGATGTGGTGTTTTTCTGCGCATGAGATACAAGATAATGCGGTTTCCTCAGGAATTGCAAGGCGCCCCCCTGTGGATAACTTGTGCGTAGTTTGTGAGTGATTCGGGACAAACCGCTGTAGGGCTTATGCCACGCGGGTACGACCGCCCATCACGAATTTTTAAATGCCACAGCCGAGCTGATGCATACCGCAACAGTCCTTGCTTGCTACCGATTTTCCCGGATCGCTATCGCTGAATCCTGTGACGCTCACCATTGATGCGGTGGTGATAGCACGCCGGGTATGGTCGGAAATGAGGAACACTGCAGCACTGTAAAAACTGCCGAGCGCGCGACCAATGAAGCCTGTTGGACACAGGGCTCGTCCTTTCCCTTCGAAGATGGCGCAGGAACCGCGAGCGTGGGACAAAATAGCAGCTTGCGAGGTGGCCCCCTCATCGCCCTGCTCATCAATCATTCAGGTAACGATAATGGCTAAGGACATTGAAAATCCCTGCGTCTCACTATGTCAGTTGAACGGTGAGATGTGCATCAGCTGTGGCCGGACGAAGGAAGAGATCCGAAAATGGCGAGGTATGAAAAGGCCGGAGAAAATGGCCACCGTTCAGAAAGCGGCCACTCGTATGAAAAGCATCACCAAGAAGAATAAAGTCCACTGATTTTGGCCAGTGCTAGTGATTGTTGGAACAGGTGCCACTCACCATATATCTGACCAGATGCAGCTCCCCTTGGGAGTCCTCATAGCTCATCAGCTTCTTCACATTGCCGCAGTATCTGACGTTCTGAGACATGTGAATCGTCTTTGCCACATCGATTTTCATGCTATAGCGATAGTCCTGCAGTTCCGGCATGGGCTTGTCCACGCTCGTGGCGTAGCGTGCGGTGGCCTCTCTCGCATCCTGTTCGAGACGATCGTTGATGTTCTTGATGTCGTTCTGCGCCACGGCCGAAAAAGAAGCCAGAAGCAGAACCAATGAACATGCGTATTTAATCCAGGCCATGACGGACTCCATAAATAAAAAAAGCGCCCGTAAGGGCGCTGAAGATTCACCTATTCCAAAGGAGCACACGTGCTTCAAAGGTGAATGTGTGGAGAAAAAGGCGGATCGCTTCGCCTTGATCTCCCTGCCGTTCCTACAAGAACTAAGTTATCAACCTCAGCCTGACGGAGGCATGAGCAAGTAATTACAATTCGGCAAGTTCTCTGTTAGTTAGAGAATACTCAGTGGGTATTCAACGATCAGGCGGAACTCGTCGAGGTCAGACTCGAACTGAGTGGCACGAGTATTGGCCTGGCGAATCCGGAAAGACATGTCTTTCATCGAGCCGGTCTGCACCACATACTTGACCTCGATATCACGCTCCCAACGTTTCTGGTCGGTCAGCGGATTGCCGTCGGCATCGCGGCGCATGTAGGTGCTGTTCGCGTTCGAGTAGTCGGCGTCCGTACCCTTGCCGTAGCGGGTCATGAACGACAGGCCCGGAATACCGTACTTGGCCATGTTCAGGTCGTAGCGCACCATCCAGGAACGTTCTTTCGGCGAGTTGAAGTCGCTGTACTGGATCGAGTTGTCCAGGTAAATGGAGTCCGACTGGCGCAGGTAGTCGAAGTCGTCGTCACCGTTGTTGCGCTGGTGGGTCAACGAAATGGTGTGCGCGCCAAAGCGCACGCCCAGCTTGCCGCTCCAGATGTTGTTGTCGAACTCGCCGAGCAGTTGCTTGCCCTCATCGACTGCGCGGTAGTAGTTGAAGCCCGCCAGCAAGGCGAGGTCATCCGAGATCGGGTAGGTGAACGACGTACCGAAGTAGTTCTGGTCCCAGGCATCTTTCAGGCGGCTGGTGTACAGGCTCAGCGTGGTGTACTCACCCAGTTGGTAGTCACCCCCGAAGTAGGCGATCCAGGGAGAGTTGACCGGTCCGCCATAGAACCCGACGAAACCATCACGCATGTTGCTGGAGACGGGCTGGCTCATGGAGTGCAGCCGACCACCTTGCAGGGTCAGGCCCGGCAGGCTGGTGTTGACGGCTGTCACGCCGCGGAAGGATTCAGGAAGCAGGCGAGAATCGCCGAAGGAAACGACAGGCGTGACGGGGAAAACGTCACCGACTTTCACGACAGTATCGAACGCCTTGACCTTCACGGCGCCGCCGACCTTGGTGTATTCGTCGCGAGCATCACCCTTGCCGTCCACCGGCAACACGTCGAACGAACTGCGGGCACCATTTCGACCACCGCCGGTATCCAGCTTCAGGCCGATCATGGCGAATGCGTCAACGCCGACACCCACGGTGCCTTGAGTGAACCCGGATTCGAACTTGCCGATGATGGCGTGTGCCCAGGCTTCAGAGTAACCGGCGCCCCCTGCGCCCTGTTCTCCGTTGCGGTTATCCCGGTTGAAGTAGAAGTTTCGGTTGAGGACCGTCAGGCTGCTGCCTTCGACGAAGCCTTCTTTCTCGGTCGTTTCTGCTGCACTGCTAACAGCGCTATAACTTGCGATTGCAGAAAAAATAGCAAGTGACAGCTTGGCACTTCTCTTCATGTTTGCTCCGGACCCTTGGCAGTTTTCTTATTGAGATAGGACGGCCGTTTATTATTCAGCTGTGGTCACTGGCCGTTTCCTATCATTGCTGCCGAAAACTAACCGGAGCATGAGTAACTCATTACGATTCTGAAAGGTTGCCCGGCCTATGCCGGGCAACCCAACAACTCAGCTTTCGTCCAACCCCCATATCCAGTGGGCATCGATCAACAGCGACAGATGGGTGCGTAGCGTATCCGCGTGGGCCTGCAGGGCGCTGGTAGACGATGCGACGGCTTGTCGGCGGGCCAGCAACAACGACTGCAGATCCGCCTCGCCCAGTTCGTAGGCACGCTGCATCTGCGCTTCGTTCTGGGTCATGGCGGCGGCGCCATCCTTCGCGATCAGGTAGCTCTCATAAGCACCCGAGGCCAGTTCGACGTCACGGGCAATCCCGGCTTCCAGCTCCCGCTTGGCCAGGTCGACATCCTCACGAGCCGCATTCTCCTGGGCCAGCGCCTGGCTGTAGCGAGCACTGCGCGAGCCGCTGGGAATCGGCATGCTGAAGCTGACACCGTAGATGCGCTCACGGTTGCCCTGCTCGGAGGCGGTGAATACCCCCAACGTAGGATCCGGCACCCTGTCAGCCTTCGCCCGGGCAGATTGCCCCTGGTTTCTCAGCAGAGAGGCTTCGACCCGACGCAGCACATCGCTTTCGGCCAGGATCCGCTCGCGCCAGGTGTCGTACTGACCGAGTTCGGCCGAAGGAATGGGCAGATCAACCACTTTGCGCTCGATGCCAGGGAAGCGCCGCGACAGTGTTGCCCAGCTCGCAGCGGCTTTTATCTTGGCTTCGTTGCCTTGTCGCAGTTGCTCGGCCACTTCCGCCTTGACCAGGCTTACATCCAGCTTGGAGGCGTCACCCGCACGGTTGCGTTTTTCCGCCGCTGCCAGGCTTTCCTTGGCCGAGGCCAGGCCTTTATTGGCGATGGTGAGCGCGTGCTCCGACACCAGCCAATCCAGCCACAGGGTCATCAGTTCCCGCGCGGCTTCATGACGGACTTCGCCATAGGTGGCATCTGCCAATCGCAGCGTTGCCGAACTGATGTCCTGGTCGGCACTGGCCTTGCCAGGCAAGCGCACCGTGCGCTCGATACCCACGTTCCATTCGTTGTAGTTGGGGCCAGCGTCGGTACGCCGTTGCTGGCCGATTGCCGTGGCCGTCCATTCATAAGGCGAACGCCGGATGATGCCGGCCTCCAGCATGGCGGCATCCATGCTGGAGCGTGCCGAGGCCACGCGGGGATCGGCGTTGAGCAGCGATACCACCAGCGGCTTGGGCAGAATGTTTGCCGGAGCGGCAGGTTGCGCCACGGCCGGGCCACACACACTGATCAGCAGAGCCAGGGGAACAAGGCGCTTCATCAGACGAACTCCCCGAAGTTACTGACCTGGACCGTCCAATAGCGCAGCCCGGTATTTGGAAATTCCTCCTTGAGGGATTGCAGCACCTCCGTGAGTTGCTGCCGTTCCACCACGAGCTGGATCTGCACAGCCTTGGCCCGCCCCATGACACGCTCCATCGGATTGAGTGCCGCGGTGGACAGCCCGTGCGCCGCAACCGGTGTGCTGGTGAAGATCTGGTTCCCCGTCACGATCAGGAGGTGGTCGATGAGCTTCTCCTCCAGGCTTGGGGTGCAGAGCAGCGTCAACCAGGTATCAGGCATCTTTGGCCTCCTTTTTCGCGTGGGCGAATCGCAGATAGAGAATCGGGAGCAACATGAGGGTGAGCGCAGTGACGGTGATCAAACCGCCGATCACCACGATGGCCAGCGGCCGCTGGATCTCGGAGCCGGGCCCGGTAGCGAACAACAGTGGGACCAGACCGAAGGCGGTGATCGAGGCGGTCATCAGTACCGGGCGTAACCGGCGACGGGCACCCTGGAGCACCACTTCCCGCAGTGGCAGGCCTTCGCCATGCAACTGGTTGAAGTAACTGACCAGCACGATGCCGTTGAGCACCGCGATACCCAACAAAGCGATGAACCCCACCGACGCTGGCACCGAGAGGTACTCGCCAGTGACCCACAGCGCGACGATGCCGCCCACCAGGGCGAATGGGATGTTGCTGAGGATAAGCAACGCCTGGCGCACGGAGCCGAAGGTCGAGAACAGCAGGACGAAGATCAGACCAAGCGCCACGGGGACGACGATGGACAGCCGGGCAGCCGCACGCTGCTGGTTCTCGAACTGGCCGCCCCAGCTGATGCGATAGCCGTTGGGCAGTTCCACCTGCTGAGCCACCAGCGCCTTGGCCTCCTCGACGAAGCCGACCAGGTCACGACCGCTGACGTTGGCGATCACCACGCTGTAGCGGCTGCCCATTTCCCGGTCGATCTTCACCGGGCCATCGGCACGCTCCAGTCTCGCCACGCTGCTAAGCGGAATGGTCTGGCCATCCGGCGTGGTGATCCGCACCGCGTTGAAGTCCGCCGGCGACGTGCGCACCGACTCGTCCGAGCGAATGAGGATCGGCGTGCGCTGGTTGCCTTCGATCACCAGGCCGGCCTGCTGGCCTTCGATCTGCACGCGCAGTGCATCCTGGATGGCCTCGACGCTCAGGCCGAAACGGCCAGCCTGCAGCCGGTCGATCTCCACGCGCAGATACTGCACACCGTCGTTCTGCACGGTGTAGACGTCCTGGTTGCCCTGCACAGTCTTGAGCAGCGACTCGATCTTGCCGCCCAGCTGGTTCAGGGTGCCCAGGTCAGGGCCATAGATCTTCACGGCGAGGTCGCCGCGCACGCCGATGATCATCTCCGAGACGCGCATCTCGATGGGCTGGGTAAAGCTGTAGCCGATACCCGGCATTGGATCGAGCACCTTGCGGACCTCGTCCATCAGCTCTTCCTTGGTGTCCATCCGCCATTCGCTCATGGGCTTGAGCAGCAGGTAGGTATCGGTCTGGTTCAGGCCCATGGGATCAAGACCGATCTCGTCGGAACCGGCCCGCGCCACGATGCCCCGGATCTCCGGGACCGCTGCCATCAGCGCGGTCTGGATCTTCTTGTCCAGCTCGGCCGTCTGTTCGAGGCTGACCGATGGCAGTTTCTCGATACCCACGATCAGGTCGCCTTCATCCATGGTCGGCATGAAGGTCTTGCCCACCTGGGTGTAGACCAGGCCCGCGACGACCAACATGGCGCCAGCGATGATCGCGATCAGTTTCTGCCGGCCAAGCCCCCACTCCAGCACCGGGCCATAGATGCCCAGCAGCTTGCGGGCAAGCCAGGGGTCTTCGTGCTTGACCTCGCGCAGCAGGTAGGAAGACAGCACGGGGATCACGGTTAGCGACAGCAGCAACGATCCCGCCAGAGCGAAGACGATGGTCAGCGCCACCGGGACGAAGAACTTGCCTTCGAGGTCCTGCAGAGTGAGCAGCGGCAGGAACACGGTGATGATGATCAGAATGCCGGAGGTCACCGGTACCGCGACCTCGCGCACCGCCCGGTAGATGATGTGCAGGCGCGGCAGCTTGCCGCCGGAAGGATCGGTGGCCAGACGCTGGACGATGTTCTCGACTACCACCACCGCGGCATCCACCAACATGCCGATGGCAATGGCCAGCCCTCCCAGACTCATCAGGTTGGCGGACATGCCGACGAAGCGCATCAGGATGAAGGTGATCAACGCCGCCAGCGGAAGTACCAGGGCAACCGTCAGCGCTGCGCGAACGTTGCCGAGAAACAGGGCCAGCAACACGATGACCAACACGGTGGCCTCGATCAGCGCCTTGGACACAGCCCCTACCGCTTTATCGACCAGCGACGAGCGATCGTAGAAGCTGGTGATGGTGATGCCTTTCGGTAGTGTGGCCTCCAGTTCCTTGAGCTTCAGTTGCACACCGGCGACCACTTCGCGGGCGTTGGCGCCAGCCAGGCCGAGCACCAGGCCTTGCACAGCCTCGCCCTTGCCATCCTGGGTCACCACGCCGTAGCGGGTCAGGGTGCCAAGGCGAACCTCGGCCAGGTCGCCAACCCGCACCGGGCTGGAGCTGTTGGAATTGACCACAACGGCCCGCAGGTCATCCAGGGTGCGGATGCTGCCCTCGCTGCGTACCAGCAGGACTTCGTCACCTTCACCCAGTCGGCCGGCACCGTCGTTACGGTTGTTGGTGTTGACCGCGTTGGTCAGTTGCTCAAGGCTCACGCCGCTGGCAGCCATGCGGATGGGATCTGGCAGTACCTCAAAGGTCCTGACCTGGCCACCGAGGGAGTTCACATCCGCCACGCCAGGTACGGTACGCAGCGCCGGCCGGATCACCCAGTCGAGCAGGCTGCGACGTTCGACCAAGGACAAGGTTGTACCGTCCACCGTGAACATGAACATCTCGCCCAGCGGTGTGGTGATCGGCGCCATGCCGCCACTGATGCCGTCCGGCAGGCTGTCGCTCAGGTTGCCGAGACGCTCGGAAACCTGTTGCCTCGCCCAGTAGATGTCAGTGCCATCCTGAAAGTCGATGGTGACGTCGACCAGGCCGTACTTGGTGACCGAGCGCAGGATCTTGGTCTTGGGAATGCCGAGCATTTCAACTTCGATCGGCACGGCAATCCGGCTTTCAACTTCTTCCGGGGTCATCCCCGGCGCCTTCATGATCACCTTGACCTGGGTGCTGGCCACATCCGGGAAGGCATCGATGGGCAGCCCACGGTAGGCATACCAGCCCGCGCCGGTCAGCAACAGCGTCGCCAGCACCATGAACAGGCGCTGGGACAAAGAGAATTGGATAAGACGGCTAAGCATCACTCACCGTCCTCTTCAAGCCAGGCACCTTTCAGCGCAATCACGCCGGCGACGGCAACCTGGTCCTGTTCGCTGATGTTGCCCTGCACGCGGACCAGTTGCCCCGCGCTGGCTTCGACCTTGACCGGGCGGGCTTCGAAACCGTCGGGTGTGCGCACGAACACCACGGAATCGGTCTTGTTGCGCGCGACGGCAGACAGAGGAATGTCCCAGGATTTGCCAGCGGCCTGAACCGGGATCTCCACGGTGACGAGCTCGCCGGGACGCAGGGCGCCGTTGGCGTTTTCGATCTCGGCACGCAACACCACGAACTGGCTGGTGGCCGAGAGGGTCGGGCTCAGGTTGATGACACGCCCATTGATGCCCTTGTCCACCACTGTTACGCCTGCGCCCGGCTGAATGCCGATACTGGCTTCGGCCGGAATCTGCACGTCCAGCCACAGCGCATCGACCTGGGTGATGTTCAGCAGCGACGTGGCACCGTCGACACGCTGGCCGGGCCGGACCGAGATGTCGCTGACAATGCCGTCCTGAACGGCGCTGAGGGTGATCCTGTCGGAAGGAATCCCGGAGCGGATGACCTGCTCGATCATGGCCGGGGTCATTCCCGCCAAGGCCAGTTCGGCCTTGGTCTGCACCAGAGTCGCTTCCGCTTCCTTCAGCGTTGCCTGGGCTTCCTGCGCCCGACGCTGCGGGATGATGCCCTCATCGAAAAGTTTCTGTTCCCGGGTATAGGCCTGGCGGGCCAGCGTGGCGCGGGCGGATGCCTGCAGCAGCTGGAGCTGAAGCTGGCTCATCGCCGGGCTGGACAACCGCACAACCGGCTCGCCTTTGCGAACGGCCTGGTACTCGCCCACCAGCAGTTGCACCACCACACCCTCAAGTGGGGAACTGACGATCTGCTCCGCTTTCGGAGGCACGACAACCTGGCCGGGATATCGCGTGCTGACCGTCTGTTTCATGCTTTGCACAGCAGACGTCTTGATACCCAGCGCTTGAATTTGCTCATTGGCGACAGAGAACTTCTCAGCACTCATGGCAGGCCCTGAAATAATAAAAGCGATGGCGAAAGAGAGCCCCTTTACACCGCGCAGATAATGTTCGTTATTCATCGGAAGTTCCCCGTGAAGCGCCATGACATGGGCATGCTTTAGACCTGTCTTTGAGGATTTTTAAATCGCAAGGCGAGCGCGGTCGCGGGACGAACATGAGTAACCCACTCGTCTGCTGCACCCTTTGCATGGAAGGAGATTGTCGTAGACTCCTCTACAGGTTCGATTCTAGAGGGGGGTGACTATCAGGAACGTTACCGCTGAATTACAAATTTGAAGGATTCCACCGCCCTCCTGATTTTCGTTTTAAGATTGATTCATCGATGATCACCATGCCGGTTCGGTGCATGAGGAAATGACACTTCAAGAAATAAATGAATAATTTTTTATTTGACACCCGAATACTTTTTTAAATTTGAGATAAACAAATAATGCGTGTTCTAGTAGTGGAAGACGAAGCCAAAACTGCCGAATACCTTCAGCAAGGGCTTACCGAAAGTGGCTATATCGTTGACCGGGCAAGTAATGGCGTCGATGCGCTGCACCTGTTCCAGCACAACACCTACGGCCTGGTCATCCTGGATGTGAACCTGCCCAAGGTCGACGGCTGGGACGTGCTCGACACGATCCGCAAGACCAGCCGGGTTCGCATCATCATGCTGACCGGTCGTGGCCGCCTGCACGACAAGCTGAAGGGCCTGGACGGCGGCGCCGACGACTACCTGGTGAAGCCGTTCGAGTTTCCGGAACTGCTTGCCCGCATCCGCTCGCTGCAGCGGCGTGGCGACGAGGTGGTGGACCACCCGACCTTGCGGGTCGCGGATCTTGAACTGGACCCGGGTCGCCACCGTGCGTTCCGGGGTGACCTGCGTGTCGAGCTGACCACCAAGGAATTCGCCCTGCTGCGCCTGCTCATGAGCCACCCGGGGGAAGCACTGACTCGCTCGCAGATCATCTCTCTGGTCTGGGACATGAACTTCGATTGCGATACCAACGTGATCGACGTGGCGATCCGGCGCTTACGCGCCAAGATCGACGATCCGTTCGAGAACAAACTTATCCATACCCTGCGGGGTGTGGGCTATGTGATCGAGGACCGTTCATGAAGCGCTTCAGTCTGGCCGCCAGGCTGGGACTCAAAGTCGGCTTGATGAGCGTGATACTGCTGGTGCTGCTCTCTATCGTGGGCTACCTGATGCTCGGCCAGGCGCTGGAGCGCACAGCGCAAAGCAGCCTGGTCACCAAGATGGGTGGCATGGCCCATAACCTGTCGACCGTCGCGGATCTGTCCGAGGTCACCGCAGACTCCCACCAGTTAGTCGACCTGGCTATGGGGCACAACAACCTGTTCGTCAGCATTTTCGATACGGCAAACAGCCGAATCCCCCTGCTGACCATCGGCTCGAAAAAGATAACCACCGAACTCACCAGCTTTCCTGCCAACGACCAAGTGGAGTTCTACGAGTGGAACAACGAACTGGGCATGCCCATGCTCAGCGTTTCCCAGCTCATGCGTCTGGCTGACGGCACCCAGGTCGGTGTGTACATGACCGTGGATGAATCCTCCGACGCCGAATTGCTCCGGGCGATGCTGAGCTGGGCCCTGATGGCGTCACCCTTCATCCTGGCGCTGATCATGGTCGTGGCCTGGTGGACGGTACGCCGGGGCTTGCTGCCGCTTACGCGCTTTCTGAAAGTCGCGTCGAAGATCTCCACGGACAACATGCAGCACCGGCTGCCTACCGACCGCCTGCCGGTCGAACTTCGCGAACTGGCCGACGGCATCAACTTCATGCTGCACCGCCTGGACGGCGGCGTGCAGCAGCTCTCGCAGTTCTCGGACGACCTGTCCCACGAGCTGCGTGCGCCGCTCACGAACCTGATGGGCAAGGCGCAGGTGGCCCTGTCGCGGCAACGTACTTCGGAGGAGTACCGCGAGGTGATCGAGTCCTGTACCGAGGAGCTGGATCGCATGAAAAGCATGGTGGCCGACATGCTGTTCCTGGCTCATGTCAGCCAGCCTGCCGCCCTGGTGCAGTTCGAGACAGTGGCACTGGTCGATGAGGTACAGCGGGTCAGTGACCTGTTCAGCCTGAGTGCCGAAGAGAGCGGCGTTCGGCTCGATGTGTCAGGCAGTGTCGATGTGGCCCAGGGCAATCGCCTGATGATCCAGCGCGCGGTGTCCAACCTGCTGTCCAACGCCATCCGCTACTGCCCACAGGGGCAGGCTGTAGTGGTGAAGGTTCAGCGTGAGCAAGAGCACATCAGACTCAGCGTCGGCAACCCCGGCCAGGGCATACCGGAAGAACACCTGCCTCACCTGTTCGAACGCTTCTATCGGGTCGACAAAGGCCGGGCGCGCAGCGAGGGCGGTACGGGCCTCGGGCTTGCCATCGTGCGATCGATCATGAGCCTGCACCAGGGCGTGGCGAAGGTAGAAATAACGGGCTCGGGCTTTACCTGGTTCCACCTGAGTTTTCCGGTGAATCGTCTCTGAACCCAAGGCGTCTTTCAACATTGTAATTAGCGCCTCACGTTGTCGTCAGAGACGCTTCTTTAAGGTTCAGGGGTATCGACAATCTCACGATCCATTGAGATCCAAACCCCTGGAGTTTCTGAAAATGCGACTGACCCAAGCGCTTCTCATCGGTGTTCTGGCTGTTGGTGTGACGACACCGGTATTTGCCGAAGATGGCTACGACCGCTCGATCGAATTCAACAAGAAATTCCGCGAGGACCAGAAACGCCTCTGGGGTGAAAAAGACACCGCAGACAAAGCCAAACCGGCAGAGACCAAAGAAAAGGAAAACGCTAAAAGCCCATCCTAGGCTCATGGATGTGCTGTTTCTCTACTTCCTCCTTCCCCCTCGATCTTGAGGCAGGCGCTTGACCGCCTGCCCCGGATCACCCTCAAGCGGCATCCTCCTCAACGCATCAACAGTTGGACCGCCAGCCCCGCCAGTGCACTCATCACCAGCACCTGGATCACACCGCGCTTGAAGTAGAACAGGGCAATAGCGGCGGCCGCGGCGATAAGTGCGGAGGCCCATTCAAAGCCTCCCCCAAAGCCGTTGGGCCAGAGCACGTGGTAACCGAAGAACAACGCCAGATTCAGGATCACGCCCACTACGGCTGCGGTGATCCCGGTCAGCGGTGCTGTGAACTTCAACTCGTTGTGCGTCGACTCCACTAGAGGGCCGCCGGCGAGGATGAACAGGAACGACGGCAGGAAAGTGAACCAGGTGACCAGCACAGCCGCCACAGCGCCCGCCAGGAACGGATGGTCGGTGCCGAACATTGGGTGGATGTAGCCACCAATGAAGCCGACGAAGGTCACCACCATGATCAACGGTCCCGGCGTGGTTTCCCCCAAGGCCAGCCCGTCGATCATCTGCGTGGGCGACAGCCAGCCGTAGTGACCGACCGCCCCCTGGTAGACATAAGGCAGCACCGCATAGGCGCCGCCGAAGGTGAGCAACGCCGCCTTGGTGAAGAACCAGCCCATCTGGGTCAGGGTGCCTTGCCAGCCGAAGATGGCGGTCAGCAACCCCATGGGGAGCATCCAAAGCAGTGCACCGATCAGGACCAGTTTGAGCAGATAGCTCCAGCGGAAACGGGCATGCGCGGGGGGCGGTGTATCGTCATCGATCAGCGCAGGTCCATAACTGGCTTTTCCGGCGCCATGCTTGCCACCGGTCACGAACTTGTCCGGCAGCACTTTTCCGCCGATGTAGCCCAGCACGGCAGCGGCCAGAACGATCAGTGGGAACGGGACGTTCAGGGCGAAAATGGCGACGAAGGATGCTGCGGC
Source organism: Pseudomonas sp. TUM25319 (assembly GCF_056388475.1). Lineage (NCBI taxonomy): Bacteria > Pseudomonadati > Pseudomonadota > Gammaproteobacteria > Pseudomonadales > Pseudomonadaceae > Pseudomonas > Pseudomonas sp. TUM25319. The sequence continues at coordinate 6,388,988 of NZ_CM150751.1, forward strand.
GATCGCCCACAGCCAGCCATTCTTCAATGCCCGGGAACCGATGCGATGCGCCGCATGGACCACGATCGCGGTGACCGCCGGCTTGATGCCATAGAAGATTCCGGCGACCACCGGAACGTTGCCGAACTCGATATAGACCCACGACAGCCCGATCAGGATGAACAGCGACGGCAACACGAACAGGCCGCCGGCGACCACCCCGCCCCAGGTCCGGTGCATCAACCAACCGATGTAGGTCGCGAGCTGCTGGGCCTCGGGCCCGGGCAGCAACATGCAATAGTTCAGGGCATGCAAGAAGCGCTTTTCGCTGATCCAGCGGCGGCGCTCCACCAACTCCTGGTGGAGTATGGAGATCTGTCCTGCCGGCCCGCCAAAGCTGATGAAACCGATCTTCAACCAGAACAGCAAGGCCTCGAACAATCCCACCGGAGTTGCCGGCTTGAGGGGTTCTTCACCCGTGGCCAGCGTTGTCGTTTCAGCCATGACCGTTCTCCTCGTTGGCAAAGGCCGTCAGCAGCCCGTCGAAAATGCCGTTTGCCGCTGCTATCAGTTGGTTGTCGTCGGTAATGCTCTCGCGCAGGCCCGCCAGGACACGCTCGATGCCGGACGCCTCCGCAGGCTGACTGCCACCCACATCGAGGTAGTGAACGAGTGCGGCGATACGCGAAAGACCGGGAGCCTTCAGCACGAAGCTGTCGATCAGGGTCTCGAAGGTGACGCGGTGCCCGACATGGCTGAACGCAGCGCCATCGAAGTCAAAGCCCAGCGCATCGGCGGGGCAGTCGCTCGGGGTTTCCAGCCAGAGGATTTCGGCGCCGCTGTCGATGAAGCGCTGGATGAGCCAGGCAGAGGCCAGCCGATCGACCCAGGGACGTCGACGGGTTGCCCAGCGGCGCCCCTGGTAATGACTGCGGTCCAGCAGCGTGACGGGATGATCCTGAATGTGCGGCTCATCAGGTGAGAGGGCACGACTGATTGCCGTCTCCAGCGCTTCGAGCGCGGTCTCGGTCTGCTGCTTCGCAACGCCGGGGAAGAAGTCGATAAGGGCCAACTGGGCAAAGGTCTTGCGCAGTTTTCTGACCTGGCGAGCCACCTGCAGGGCGTTCTCGGGAAGCAGTCCCTCCTTGCACGCGGCGACTTCGTCGCGCAGCTTGCTGTACTCCTCACTCCGGTCGAACAAGTCGGCGAAGCGGGTTTCTTCATCCGGGAATACCAGCAGAAACGCAGTGCCGCCGCTCACCGTCACATCGCGTTCCACGGACTCGAACGCCTCGCGGCCCGCGTCCTGCTCAGGCAACAGGTACACACCGTCGCGCAGCACGGCAGCGCCGCAAGCCTTCAACGCCCGCCAGGCACGCATACGTTCGGTCGCGTTGGCCGTGGGGAGTGCCAACACCAGGAGAAGCCAATTTTTCATGTAGAGAATCAAACATAAAATGTATGAATCTCTACTGTAGTTCTGTTCTCAGGAAAATGCACTGCCAGGATGAGGGTTCGATTCACTCACGTTGACCATATCCCCCCAGGGGGGATACGCTAGCGACACGAATCACCCGCACTACCCGGAGGTAGCGCATGCTATCCGTTCTAAAAAATCGTACCTATCGGCACCTCTTTCTGGCCCAGGTGATCGCCCTGGTGGGCACTGGTCTGGCGACGGTTGCCCTCGGGCTTCTGGCATTCGACCTGGCCGGCGCCCAGGCGGGAGCTGTATTGGGCACCGCGCTCGCCATCAAGATGGCGGCCTACATCGGCGTTGCACCGGTTGCCGCTGCCTTCGCCGAGCATCTGTCGCGCAAGGCGATGCTGGTCACCCTGGATCTGGTCAGGGCAGCGGTCGCGCTGATGCTGCCCTTCGTCACCGAGATCTGGCAGGTGTACGTGCTGATTTTCGTGCTGCAGTCGGCCTCTGCGGCGTTTACGCCAACCTTCCAGGCCACCATTCCCGACATCCTGCCGGACGAGCGCGAGTACACCCGGGCGCTTTCCCTTTCGCGCCTGGCCTATGACCTGGAAAGCGTGATCAGTCCGATGCTGGCCGCGCTGCTGCTTACGGTGGTCAGCTTCCACAGCCTGTTCGCGGGCACGGTGGTGGGCTTCCTGGTGTCCGCCGCGATGGTCGGTACCGTGGTGCTGCCCCTGGCGGCACGAGGCCCAAAGCGCAGCATCTACGAACGCACCACCAAGGGCATGCGGATTTTCCTGCGCACCCCGCGGCTGCGTGGCCTTCTTGCGCTGAACCTGACGATCGCAGCCGCCAGCGCCATGGTCATCGTCAACACCGTGGTACTGGTGCAATCCAAGTTCGCGCTGCCCCAGAGCTCTACCGCCATGGCCTTGATGGCCTTCGGCGGTGGCTCGATGGTGGTCGCCCTGATGCTGCCCAAGCTGCTGGAGCGACTGGACGATCGCAAGGCGATGCTGGCGGGCGGTGCGGTGCTGGTAGCAGGTCTGATCCTGGGCACCTTCGTCTCCAGTTACCCGGCGTTGATCCTGTTGTGGCTGGTGTTGGGTGCCGGCTACTCCCTGGCACAGACGCCGTCCGGACGAATTCTGCGTCGCTCTTCCTCAGCCCAGGACCGGCCCGCGCTGTTCGCCGCCCAGTTCGCCCTTTCACACGCCTGCTGGCTGATCACCTACCCGCTCGCGGGATGGTTGGGCGCAAGCGTCAGCCTGACGGCTTCGTTCATCGGACTGAGTCTGGTTGCCGCCGTAGCCTGGCTGGTGAGCAAGCGGATCTGGCGTCCGGAGTATGAGGAAGACGTGGTAGCGCACAATCACGATGACCTGCCGGAAGACCACCCGCACGTGGCCAACGGCAATGCGCATGCGCACTCGTTCGTCATCGATGACGATCACCGGAAATGGCCGAAACCATAAAGCCCGCATTGCACGGGTTCTATCGATGTAGAAAAGAAACAGGGCCGCTTTGCGGCCCTGTTTGCATCACTCGTGAGAGTGGCCGTGACCCGCATCGCCAGACTTCGATTCGGTATCAGTACCACCGCAGGCAGCCAGCAGGCCGAGGAAGCACAGCAGAACGAGCGATTTGAGGATTTTGGTAGTCATCTTCAGTTATTCCAATTGAGATCAAAAAGTCGGGGCGAACAACGGGCTCGCCCCGGCGGGATTACTTCTTCACGTTCAGGTAGTCGCCAGTCGTGTTCAGCACGATGGTGACGTCGGCGTTGGTGCGGTTACGCCAGAACCAGCCATGGGTGCCATCGAACAGCGCTGTCAGGTCGCCCTTGTCGCCTTTCACCTGACGCCCTTTGCTGTAGCTGTGGAAATCACCCTGGGCGGCGTTGTAGATCTCACCGTGAGTGTCGTGGTTGACCGGGCCAGATGCGGTCCATTCATAGCTCACGGTGCTGCCCTTGAGCATTTCCAGCTTGATCTCCCGACCTTCGCCTGGCGTCAGGGTCACGGTGACCTGATCGGACTTGGCGTTGGCAGCAGGTTTGCTGGATACGGGAGCCACGGGCTGAGGGGCTGCTGCCACTTGCTGTACGGGTGGCGCTACCGGTGCAGGTGCAGGTGCCGGTGCAGCAGCAACGACAGGAGCAGGGGCCGGAGCAGCTGCCGCTTTCGACGCAGCCTCGTCAGCCAAAGCCTCAGCAGCGAGGGTGATCTTGATCTCGCCCATCTGCGTCAGGCCCATGGCGCGGCCTAGGCCGGTCGGGTCGACCGCGTATTCCGAAGGCATCACCACGGTGACCAGCAGGCCCATGGCAACGGCCAGGGCAATGACGGTGGAACGAATGAGTTGAGGGCTGCTCGGCAGTTCACTGGCCGATGGAAGTGGAGAATTGAACATGATCAGGAGTCCTTAAGCGGTCAGAAACAGGCCGGAGATCTGGTAACCCATCAACAGGAAACCAGCACTCATCATTGCGACGTTGGCGGTATAGGCATGACGCCAGAAGCTTGGGGTCTGCCTCCAGAAGCCCATCAGGATCAGGATGGCGCTCAACGCCATCAGCTGACCGATCTCCACACCCACGTTGAACGCGATCAGGTTGGGGATCAGCCCGTCGGGAGAGATCTCGTACTCCTGGATCTTGGTTGCCAGGCCGAAGCCGTGCAGCAGGCCGAAAATCAGCGTGGCGGCCTTGGTGTTCGGCTGGTAGCCGAACCAGCGCTGGAAGGCGCCCAGGTTATCCAGCGCCTTGTACACCACCGAGAAACCGATGATCGCGTCGATGACGTACGAGCTGATGCTGACTTCCGTCAGCACGCCGATCAGCAGCGTCACCGAATGGCCGACCGCAAAGAGCGTGACGTACAGGCCGACATCCTTTAGCCGGTAGAGGAAGAAGATGACGCCGAACAGGAACAGCAGATGGTCGTATCCCGTGACCATGTGCTTGGCGCCCATGTAGATGAAGGGGATCAGCATGACCCCGGTGCTTTCCTGGATGAAGCCCTTGTCACCCTCGGCCACGGCATGGGCCAGAGCTTCTGGCATGCCGATGAACAGCGAGGCGACGAGCAGGAACAGCAGATACAACAGGTGACGTGAACGCATGGCGAACAGGCCCCCACCCTTTAGGGAGTGCGAATGCATGGATCAATCCTTTCTTGCAGTGATTGTTGGCCGCAGAGCGGCCTTGGTCAGGAAGCAAGCACAGGACGGGGTGGGCGTTCGATACGGAAGATGGGGGGCCAAGGCACGGAATCGCCCAGCATGGCCAGGTGTACCGAGGCTTCGAAATGACTGGAGAAGTGGATTGCAGCTGGTATCTGAGGCGTTTCGTGCTGGTGATCGGGCGTCAGGGGGGAGTGGTAGTGATCAGAGCACTGCGCACAACTCAGGGACGAGTCGTGGGAGTGATCATGAGTCAGGCTCTGGGCGCTCTTCGCCGTGATTTGCGAGGGGACGGAAAGTGAATAGGCATGACCGGTCCAGGCCAGCAGAAAGGCCATTGCCAAAGCCACGATCATGGTCGCTGAAAGAAAACGACGAGACATCCCAATGCTTATCCGGTTGAAACACGGTGTGAAATAGCGCGTTTGACCCAACCCCCCCAGGGGGATAGCATGCAGAGCGTAAAGTATCGCCGTCCGAGACTCAAGTCATGTCAGAACACGTTCACGACCAACCGCATGGTCACGCTCATACCCACCAGACTCACGACGCCATCATCAAACGCCTCAAGCGAGCGGACGGCCACCTGCGCAGCATCATCACCATGATCGAGGAAGGACGTGAATGCGTGGACATCGCCCAGCAGCTCCATGCTGTTGAAAAGGCCGTGTGCCAGGCGAAGCGGACACTGATCCAGGACCACATCGACCATTGCCTGGAAGACTCGGTGACAGCCCTGAGCAAGGGCGACCGTTCGGCACTGGACGAATTCAAGCAAATCACCAAATACCTGTAGCCACGGCGCTCGGTTGTTGAATGTTTGCGTACGGCGGTTACCTCGGCCTGTTTCTGGCTGCATTCGGCGCGGCAACCCTGCTGCCCATGCAATCGGAGGCAGTGCTGGGCGGACTGCTGATATCCGAGCGTTTTTCCACAGCCATCCTGCTGGTGGTGGCCACCACAGGCAACGTACTCGGATCGGTTGTGAACTGGCTGCTGGGACGAGGTATCGAGGCTTATCGCGAAAAGCGCTGGTTTCCGGTAAAGCAAGCGGCCTTCGAAAAAGCCAAAGCCTCCTATGAACGTTACGGGTACTGGTCGCTGCTGCTCAGTTGGGCCCCCATCATTGGAGACCCGCTAACCGTGATCGCCGGCGTGATGAAAGAGCCGCTCTGGCGGTTCGTCCTGATCGTCACGCTCGCCAAGGGCGGACGGTATCTGGTCCTTGCGATTCTCATCCTGGAGAACCTGAGTTGAGCGCGTACGAATCACCACCTTCGCGGGTTGAACGACACAACGGACAGGACCTCATCAAGTGGATCGCCCTGCTCACGATGGTGCTCGACCACATGCGTCTGGCATGGCCATCACTGGATAACCTGTTCATTCTGGGACGCCTCTCGTTCCCGCTGTTTTGCCTGGCGATCGCCGTGAATGTCTGTCGAACGGAAGTTGGCGCGTTGTTCACTCGCAGCAATGGCCGCTACCTAACGCTCATGGTGATATTTGCCATGATTTCGGAAGTGCCCTACCAGCACATTGGTGCCGCCGGGAAGCTGAACGTGCTCTTCACCCTGTCCCTTGGATTGCTAGTGGCGTGGGGTGTCCATCACAGGACCTGGCAAAGTCTGCTGCTCACTATCGCGGCTGCCGCTGCGGCGTATATTTTCAACGATTCGCTGATGTACGGCTTCTTCGGTGTGCTTCTGCCGGCAACGTTCGTGCTGGCCGTAAAGCGCCCCGAGTTCTTTGCAATGCTGCCTGTGATGCTATGCGTGGCCGTCAATAGCAGGGGCGGGCTGTTTTCTCAGGCCGTGCACCTGGAGCCCGCAGCACTGAGTGCGCTGATAGTCGCAGCCCTTGCCCCGCTTCTGGGTATGGCGCTGCTCTGGTCGCAGCTCACCCTTCGCGTGATGCCCGTGACTCGCTGGGCATACTGGTTCTACCCTGGCCACCTTGCTGTGCTTGTCGGCGTCCGGATGGCGCTGTAAATGACCACGCAACGCTGGGCTTAAAGCCTGTGAGTCCATTCAATTAGAGAGCGGATATTTTCTGACTTATCCGTCTGGATCATTTACGATTTCGAGTCTCTTCAATCGCCCGTACCAGAAAGGAATACGTTCATGTCACGCTTGGCAGAATTTCGAAAACTCGAACAGCAACTCGCAGATCAGCTGGCTGAACTGGAGGCCTTGAAGGGCAGCGCCGAACTGAAAAAAGAGATCGAATTCGAGGAAAAATTACGCGCTCTGCTCGCGGCCTATGGCTTCAGCCTTCGCGACGTTATCAATCTGCTAGACCCGCAGGCAGAGAAACGTACTACCGCATCGGACGCGGTAGTGTCGTCTAAAGCCGTACGTAAACCTCGCGCGCTCAAAGTCTACAAAAACCCTCATAACGGGGAGATCATTGAAACCAAAGGCGGAAACCACGCCCGGTTAAAGCTGTGGAAGTCCGAGTATGGTGCCGATGTTGTCGAGTCTTGGCTGTCGAACTAACACTGCGCACGGATGATGTCCTGCTTAAGAGTGCGATAGCAGGATATCTGCTCCGGCAAGAAGCAGTTGCCGGAGTAAATGGGCCTTCATTACATTTCTGAAAGCAATACATAAACTTCCTTACTCGATCATTGCGCATTAATTACAATTATGAAAAGAAGCCCCCTTCTCTACGTGACGTAGGTTAGATTCCCCATAGCACTGGGGGAACAATGGCCAACGATAGCGAACACGTTGAAAACGGCATCATTCATTACAAAACTGAAAGCTCAGGACTGATCACTATTGATCTTGCGCTAGCAAACGAACTATTTGTCACGTCACGCTGTGCGAACTTCAAGCAAGCCGCTCGCAGCCTCAACGTAGCTGTTGTTGGGTTGAGAAAGCGCTTGGAAAATCTTGAGGTGCGATTAGGGGCTCCGGTTTTCGTTTACAAGCAGAACAAACTGGTCCTGACCCGAGCGGGTCAGCGCCTCTGCGATCATATCGTTTCTGCCTTTCGGCACGACAGATTGAATGGTTCCTCAGAGAGGCAAACCTCGCAGTTCAGGATTGCTGTTGCTGAGCCGGTATTGAGTGACATTGTCTGTCGTGAGCTGATCACGTTCATCAGGGAACACGCCGAAACGCGGCTCGAAATCCTGTCAGATGATGTCCTCCACCAGATCAGTGAAGGGGCGGTGGACATTGCCGTCTTCCTGTCAGGGACCGGTGGCCCTGCCATGAATGAGCCCGACCGGTACGTCATCGAGAAACTCGGTACCGTTGGTTATTCACTATTCATCTCTAGCCGTTATGCGAGAGCCTCATTGCTGCCTGAGGATGACGCTGACCTCGGAAACTACATGCTCGTGCTACCGCCAAAGAGCGTCGCGCCCGCGCAGACATCAGCCTTGAACTCATTGACACAAAACCACCAGGGCGGCTCGACGAAGGTCGAGAGCTATGCGTTGGCTAGAGCATTGGTTGTGGGCGGCGCTTGCGTAGGTGTACTGCCTGACTACAGTCGAAACATAGAGAAAAACATCATGGCGCTTCCTGGTTTCCTTCAGGGACTGGAAGAGTCGAGCATATATATAGCTATAAAAATTGAACTAATACACGACCCCGAAATAACCAAGATCGCAAAACTAATCCGGAAAAGTTTCTTGGACAAGCAGGACTGGCTTCGTTATTAAACCCAGACTCAACCACTTAACATTACTGAAACTGTTTTGTCATTTTCTCTCTCGTGCTAGTCAAAGCGCTTAAACAAAGGGCATCTTGTGGCGGCAGCTTACAAGGCTGATCCGTAATTCAACGAAAGATCCATATTTGTCGAAAGAACAAAATAAGTTCACCGACAGCCAAGCACTTAAACGAGAGGCAAGCAATGAAGATCCGTTCTTCGAACATGCGGAAGAAGGTTTTCGCCGCCGCGATCATTGGCACATTCTCTTCTCAAGCATTCTCCGGGACAGTCACCAGCGATGGCGCTGACATCGTTCTTAAAACCAAGGGCGGTCTTGAGCTTTCCACCGTAGACAAGGAATTCAGTTTCAAGCTCGGCGGGCGCGTACAGGCCGACTACGGTCGGTTTGACGGCGTATTCACCAAGAATGGCGACACCGCAGATGCTGCTTACTTCCGCCGCGCATACATCGAGTTCGGTGGCACGCTCTACCGTGACTGGAAGTACCAGGTCAGCTACGACCTGTCGCGCAACACAGGTAACGACTCGATCGGTTACTTTGACGAAGCCAGCCTGGCCTACACCGGATTCAACGCTGTGCAACTGAAATTCGGTCGCTTCTATACCGACTTCGGCCTTGAGAAGGCGACCAGTTCCAAGTGGGTCACCGGCATGGAGCGCAACCTGTCCTACGACGTAGCCGACTGGATCAATGACAACGCGGGCATGGGTATCCAGGCCACGAGCAAGGTCGCTGACATGGCCTACTTCTCCGGCAGTGTATTCAGCGAGAACAACAACGACACCGACGGCGATAGCGTCAAGCGTTACAACCTGCGCGGCGTTTTCGCCCCTCTGAACACCGACGGCAACGTGCTGCACGTCGGCGCTCAGTATGCCTACCGAGACCTGCAGGATAGCGCAGTAGATACTCGCATCCGATCTCGCCTCGGCGTCCGCGGCGTGGACACCAATGGTGGTGGAGATGCCGGCGATAACGGCAACCGCATGCTATTCGGTGGTGCTACCGCGCAGGAAGGCTTGTGGAAAGGGGACTCCGTGTGGGGCGTTGAAGGAGCTTGGGCAACCGGCCCATTCTCCGTGCAGACTGAATACCTGCGCCGCACCCTGAAAGCCAACCAAGCCAGCAACGACATTGAGGCCTCCGGGTACTACGCCCAGATGGCGTATACGCTGACCGGCGAACCTCGGATCTACAAGCTGGACGGGGCCAAGTTCGACACCATCAAGCCCAAGGACAAAGAGCTGGGTGCCTGGGAGGTCTTCTATCGCTATGACAACATCAAGGTTGAAGACTCGAACTTGGTAGCCACGCCAGCCGACTCCAACGAGCGAAAGGCGAAGAGTCATACGCTGGGAGTAAACTGGTACGTGAATGAAGCACTCAAAGTCAGCGCCAATTACATCGGGGCTAGCACTGACAATGCGGAAAACTCTGCAGGCGACGACAGCGGATCCGCTGTCGTGACGCGGCTTCAGTACGTGTTCTGATCGGACGTTTAGCACACAAGATGCCTGGGACGTTGGCCCTGGGCATTTTGACAGTTAACTGAGTTTGCTTCAGATGCAAAGGCATGCAGCCATCGCAGGCGACTTCTAGAACATCTCACCAACGTTTTCAAAGATATCTAAACACCGGGAGAGCTGCCCTTGGCGAGGACCAATGACGGAGGATCACCACCAACTGCTAACGAGCTATCAGCGCTCAATGGTCGTCGGTGCGTTCTCTATCAATTCGAGGCAACGCTGCGGTTAGCTGCTGCTCTTTGAGACCATGTTTGTAAGCGTTGTATTGCATCACTGCGAACTGCTCCAGCAAAAGCGCATTCTGACGCCGGAGATCAAGATTCTCTGTTTCCAGGCGCCGGATGCGCTCAGCAGCAATGGCTAAACTGGCTGGCTTGGGGGGCGGAGGGGCCTGACGTATTCCTGCCTTTCGAGCCTTGTACGCATTTACGATCTTGATATTGCCGCTTAGCGATTGCCGAGTAGGGCATTTGCCTACCAACGGCTCCACGCCTTCGCAAATCCCCTTCCAGTTTACAAACTCCTCCCCAGCGCCGTAGATGAAATTCACGATCGCTTCAACGTCCGCTGCAGTCAAATGCTTAGCCATGTCTAGGCTTCGGGAAGAGATTTCTGGACAGCAAGGGCGCGGCTCATATGAGAAAAGTCAGAGCCGGATATTCTCACAACCGCTTGGTCAGGTAAATTTTCACTGGTTAGCAGACCTATCAGTTCCTTAAGGTGCGCAATCGTCATGCGATGGTGGGCAATCCATCTGTCGGCCATCAAAGCGCCCTCCTCGGCCTCCTCCAACGCTAGGGCTAAAACCGATTCCATCTGCTCAAGACGTAAGCGTATCCGCTTTAAGCGCTCCTCATCTCCTTTGATACAAACATGCTCAGTGCAGTTGATGCAGTCGCGGTACTTCATGCATGGGCTGATTACGAAGTCGTGCACACAGAACCCATACTCGGTTGCGTGCACCGCTGAGGATCGGCTGCTCTCGAAGTCCGCATAGGTAACGGGTTGGTTGATGACAGAAGGCAACGACTCAGAGCCTTGAACTGCTCTCTGAGCGATCCGTTCAAAGTCAGCAGTGATCTCTTCGCCGCTCAGGTGATTATAGACTCGATTACTTTTTAGTTCTTTCCGGCCTGACCAACGTGCGATTTCGTCCTCTGGAAGACCACCTCGATGAGCAATAGTGTTCAAAAAATGTCTGGCCTGGTGCGTCAGGAACTTCATCTCACTGCCATCACTTCTCTTATAGCCATATCGTGAGAATAACGTCCGATAAGGACTATCTGCACCCTTGTACCCCAAATCACACAGAATCAAACTAACCGATGTTTTATGGAGCTCTATTGGTATTGTAACCTTACCGATATTAAGCTGATTTCTGAGCAGACAAAATAAAGCATTGCTCCACTTGACTCCTTTATCTTTATCATACCAGATCATATCTTCTGGCTGCCGTGAAAGGGCATGTTTCCATAGACCCCGAAGAGTAAAAATATTTTTTCTCACTGAAAGTTTTCGGGCAAACAAACGGGGGACAGCATCGTCATTGTGTGACACATCAAATCCAAGTGCCCTGGCCGCTTGCACGTTGGTAAGCACCTCATCCTCAGCCACTTGTGGCAAAAGCTCATGTGGGTAGAATTTATCTGGATGTTCCTCTAACCACCGTGCTAGTGCACGGCCTGGCTCAGTCAACGTACGAATGCGGGCAAAAGCGGTTTTAGCAATGCCCTCCATAGTTTTCGGGATCCACTTTATATTTCCCTCATAGCCCTTCACCGAGTAGAAGCGCCACCCATAATGCACTACCCCGTCTTTATCTTTCTGTTCAATTTCGGCATCCACGGGAAGAGCTAAAATTTCGGACGCACGTACTGGAGCACACATCAACAGCGCACAGAATGCGGACGTAAAGATGTCCCTAGGCGCGTCGGGGTCTGAAGCAAAAATTTCCGCCAACGCGTGCAACTCCTCCATATTCGGTAACTTTTCCGCTCTTTTACGTTTCGCTGCCTCTCCAATACGAATATTCGAAACCTCAGGAGACTTTATCGGACTCTTCCAGTCAGACACATGAAACTGAGTTAGCCCCTTCTGCGTAATGAACCCAGCCAAACGTTTAAGTGCGTTACCAACTACGTAGGCGGTCCCTTCACTATAATAGCTCCTAATAATCACGGCAGCCTCATCTAAGACACTCGAATTACACTGCGTAATATCGCCTTTACCGACAACCTGTAAAAGTGCTTTCTCCAAAGCCCTGAGCGCCATTACGATCCCGGCCACATACTGCCTTGGATTGTTTGCAAGCTGAAACCATAAATATGCTTTTGCAAAATCAATATACTCGACATCTAACACCAGCGAAGCATCCTCAAGACTTCTGCCGTTAGATCCAAGCTTAACGAAGTATGCTTTAGGCCAGGTAGAACTGGCCCACTCATCGCTGGTGCCACTGTAGTGCTCTTTACAAGTCCGGACAAACAATTGAGCATTATCTTTCGCGTCCAATCGATCACGAGAAGGGATAAAAAATAACTCGCCCATATTCAAGTTCTCCGGTACTCACTTAGTCTTTCGCTTGAGACACGCCTGGATCACCTGCGCCACTGCAAGAATGCTGCGATCCAATACAGCGGTAACAGCCGCATCCTGTGTCACAGAGAAAATACGCGCTCTCTCCTCTAGCAGCCTCTGATAGACATCTTGGTGAGGTCCTTCCAACCAAGGCTGAAAATGGACGCATGTGTAGCAGGGCACGGGCACACTGGCCCCACAAAATCCATAGTGGCCACAAGTCCCGGTGCCCTTCCCTGAGAAGTCACGGATGTCACTCGTTGGATCCTCCCCTCTCACAGCAAACGCCTTACTATCGACCAGCACACCGGCAAACGCTTGGGCGTAATGGGTGAGGTGTTGACTCACGGCCTCATCAATCCTGGCTGCATATTCAGGCACGTTCTCGGTGTAGACGTGAGCTGCCTGTGTGTCAGAGTGATCGAGCAGTTCGGCAATCACATGAATCCCGCACCCCTCTCGTGCCGCGCGTGTTCCCAATGTGTAGCGAAAGCGTCTCGGTGTTAGCTTGATTAACTTCCCGGTTCTTTCGGAATACACCTGACAAATCGCGATGGCCTCTGCGAGAATCACTTCCATTTTATTGGAAGGGGCATGAAGCCTATCTGAAGTATTCGCCACCACTAGAGCATCAATCCCTTTAATTCCCGCCAGCGCACTCCCATGTACAAACAAAGGTAACTCTGCGCCAACTGCCTCTGGGAGCTCAGCGCCCACACAAGAAGACACAACAGCAAGCACATGCTTTATCTGAACTTGTAAAGCATCCCAGACATCCTTGATTATTGCTATCTCGCGAAATTCAGCCCTAAACCCAGTATGTCTCTGCTTTGCTCGTGGATAGTTGACATGATACGTACATAACCCATCAGGCTGCTGCCGGCACTTCACATCCTTGACCTTGAGTGCAGCCAGTTGGATCCCCCGCCGGCCTGACGAAGCTAATAGCTGAATCACGCACAAGCCTGTCACGTCTAAGCGACCTTGCTCATAGGCCTGTGCTGATTTTTCCAAAACCGATTGCAACTCAATATCCGAAAGCGCGCCTTGGTTCGGATCTGATCTTTTGATGGCATCCCCTCTTCTATTCACCTTCAACCGCCACGACGTGAGCAATGAAACTACGTCTCGCTCAAGTCCCGGCAAGCCAAGTGCCTCCCACTTCTTAAATAGGACCCTTACTACCGCGAGATACCATTCGCGACTCTCACCGAGAGTACTTCTATATCTTATTATCGTCCTTACATCCAAAGGGGATTCGCTAGCAAAATCCAACAGCAACCGATAGCGATCAAGTATATTAGCGGTATGACTAGAGGAACAAGTTTCAGCAAAGAAGCTCAAAACCTTAATGAAAGATGAATACTTCTAATTATCGAGCCTCCGCTTTACAAAGAGCAAATTCAACTCTATATCCTTATCAAGCCTCCATATACAATCATCCAATGAAAACGCATACCCCCTGAAAGAAATCCTATTGCGAGCAGATGACTCCAACCTATCGAACGAATCATTAATCATCTTCCACCACCTTAAACGCCTTACGCTGAAGTTCCAAACTGGCTTCTTGCGCGCGCTTGACAATAGATCGTCGATTATAGGTCGCAGCCGTTCCGGAGCCAGGCTTCCAACCCTGTAAGTATGATCGCATTTGATCTTGCTTGGCTTCCGGAACGGGGGGATCTTGCTGATCCATCAGCGCCGAGAAATTATTATTCCACGTATGTCGGAGTCGATGCCCAGATAATTCTTTTAGTTCAGGGTGGAGCCTCTGAATCGTATGCCACATTTTATTGTATGCTGACTTCGACAAAGGCTTACCAACCGTAGGCCCGCTCTGAGCGGTTACAAACAGATAGGGACATTTCGAAACATTCGGTATATTCCGTCTTTCTTTAACGATATAACGATGAATCTCACCCATAAGCTTTTCAGATACCGGTAGTTCACGATCTTGCGTCTTCACCAACGGTTGGCGTGACCGTGGGTCGTCTTTCTGATCTGCGCGTCGAATGATCCGCAGGGTATTCTTTGCAAAATCAAGATCTTCTACCCTGATATTCAGGAGCTCGCCGCCTCGTATGCCAAGCTCCAACTCGATAGCGATAATGAGTAGGTTCCGATCCTGGACAAGCGGTTTGAACGGATTGAGTTGCGAGTTGGGCGTGAGCATGTTGAGAAGCAGAGCGATGCAGTCTTTATCAACGGCGCGATCAACCAAGCCGTTATTCCTTCCTTTTTGCTTTGGTCGCCGGCTGCGGAGCCCATTTGTGCAGGCTTTCAGCTGGCTGAAGTCCGAACGCAGGTGATTGATCTGTTGGTGGCCTAACCAGTCGATGTATCGAGCGGCTGCGGTGAGTCGGCCGTGCTGCGTTTTCGTCGTGACAGCTGCCCGACAATGCCACGACGCGCGCTTCTGCTCCGAAGGGTATGCCGGGTCACAAACTGAGGTTAAAGCGCAGTAATCACGAAAGGCGTCCATCTCGAAGCCAGACAAGAACTGCTGGGTATGAATGCGCAGTGCCAGGTCGATGTCATGAGTCGCCAGGAATCGAAGCAACACAACCAAGTGACCCGCACAGCTCATCATGCTGGCGAAGGAAAGACTGGCGTTTCGTATCTGGGTCGTCAGGAAAAGGTTCGGAGCGTACAGCGGCACACCTGTCTCGCGATCGAGGATCAGGCAGTAGCGCTCCCCTGACTGCATCACAAACGAGCGAACACACAGCTCAGCCATGCACCCTCCTTAAACTTTACAAAATCTCTCGGTAGCGAATAGACCCTAGCTCAGATTTCAGACAAAAAATCATGTCAAAAAAAAAGCCCTGAAAATCAGGGCCTTGGATTATTTTTTACAAAAATATCTTGGGTGTATTTTAGAACGGAATATCGTCATCAAAGCTGTCGAAGTCCGGAGCCGGCTGCGGCGCTGGCTGCTGAGGCGCCGGGCGCTGTGGAGCCTGTTGCGGGCGCTGAGCCTGCTGGCGTGGAGCCTGAGGCGCCTGGTTGTAGTTGTCACGCGGGGCACCGCCATCCTGGTTCTGTGGACGGCCGCCGAGCAGCTGCATGGTGCCCTGCATGTCGACGATGATTTCGGTGGTGTAACGCTTGATGCCGTCTTTTTCCCACTCACGGGTCTGCAGCTTGCCTTCGATGTACACCTGGGAACCCTTGCGCAGGTACTCACCGGCGATCTCGGCGACCTTGCCGAACATCGAGACGCGGTGCCACTCGGTGCGCTCGACCTTCTGGCCGGTCTGCTTGTCGGTCCACTGCTCGCTGGTGGCCAGGCTCAGGTTGGTGACTGCGTTACCGTTCGGCAGGTAGCGTACTTCAGGATCCTGGCCACAGGTGCCGACCAAAATGACTTTGTTAACCCCACGGGCCATAACGTTCTCCTAGGCTTCGCACGCCGCGGATGCCGGGTTCACCAGGCGTTCCAGGGTCGAGCGATCCAAAATTTGTGTATCCAGTTTGATATAGATGGCGGCTTCATCTGCCACCACCACTGCGTCGGTCACACCCGGCACGGCCTTCAGGCGCTCGGTCAAGCCCGCTTCGCGCAGCGCCTCGGGCGACAACGGCATGCGCAGGCTCGTTACATAAGGTGGTTCGCGCATGGTAACAGCTACGGCGAGCCAGAGCGCGCACAAACCCGCGCAGCCGAGGAACACCGTGGCCAGGCCACCATGCTGGAACATCCAGCCACCCAGGATTCCGCCCAGCGCCGCCCCCAGGAACTGGCTGGTGGAATAGACCCCCATCGCCGTCCCTTTGCCGCCGGCTGGCGACACTTTGCTGATCAACGACGGCAACGACGCTTCCAGCAGGTTGAAGGCGGTGAAGAAGATCACGGTTCCGATCACCAGTGCCGACAGGCTGTTCCCCAGCTCCCAGAAGAACAGCTCCGTCAGCAGCAAGACACTGACCGCGCCCAGCAGGACGCGTTTCATCTTGCGCTTTTTCTCACCATAGATAATGAACGGAATCATTGCGAAGAATGAAATCAGCAGTGCCGTCAGGTAAACCCACCAGTGCTCTTCCTTGGGCAGCCCTCCGCGCTCGACGAACGCCAGCGGCAAGGCGACGAAGCTGGCCATGAGGATCGCGTGCAGGACGAAAATGCCCACGTCCAGGCGCAGCAGATCGGGATGTCGCAGCGTCGGCCCAAGCGCCTGCCTGGCCACACCGGACTCACGGTGCTGCAGCGGGCCGTTGGAAGCCGGTACGACAAACGCGATCAGCGCGATGCCCACCAACGCCATTGCCGCTGTCGCCAGGAACAGACCAGAGAGACCGAACGTGCGGGTCAACAATGGCCCCACCACCATCGCGACGGCGAACGACAGGCCAATGCTCATGCCGATCATCGCCATGGCCTTGGTGCGGTGCTGTTCTCGAGTCAGGTCCGACAGCAACGCCATCACTGCAGCGGAAATCGCCCCTGCTCCCTGCAGGATACGTCCGGCAATCACCCCCCAGATCGAATCGGCCTGGGCCGCCAGCACACTCCCCAGCGCAAAGATCACCAGCCCCAGATAGATCACTGGGCGACGGCCGATGCGATCGGAAATGACACCGAACGGAATCTGCAACACCGCCTGGGTCAGACCGTAGGCACCAATGGCCAGGCCAATCAGCGCCGGGGTCGCGCCGGCCAGGTCCATGCCATAGGTAGCCAGTACCGGCAGGACCATGAACATGCCCAGCATACGGAAAGCGAACACCAGGGCCAGGCCGCCTGCGGCGCGGGTTTCGCTGCCACTCATGCGTTCGCTGTGGGGATCGTGCATGGATAAACCTCGTGTGAACCGGCGGCGATTCTACCAGTCCCATCGTGTAACAGCATCTACGCGACGCTTTGCCGCGCACTGCTGGCGAACCGTATACTGCTGCGTTTATGCCCGCCGAGCGAGGCCCAAGTGGACAAGATCCTGATTCGTGGGGCACGTACCCACAACCTGAAGAACATCGACCTGACTCTCCCGCGGGACAAGCTCATCGTCATCACCGGCCTGTCCGGTTCCGGCAAGTCGTCACTGGCCTTCGACACCCTTTATGCCGAAGGGCAGCGGCGCTACGTGGAGTCGCTGTCGGCCTATGCCCGGCAGTTCCTGTCGATGATGGAAAAACCCGATGTCGACACCATCGAGGGTCTGTCGCCGGCAATCTCCATCGAGCAGAAGTCCACCTCCCACAACCCGCGCTCGACCGTGGGCACCATCACCGAGATCTACGATTACCTGCGCCTGCTCTACGCCCGCGTTGGCACGCCGCGCTGCCCTGATCACGATATCCCGCTGGAAGCACAGACCGTCAGCCAGATGGTCGATCTCGTCCTGGCCCAGCCCGAAGGCAGCAAGCTGATGCTCCTGGCACCGGTAATCCGCGAGCGCAAGGGCGAACACCTGGCAGTATTCGAAGAACTGCGGGCCCAGGGCTTCGTGCGCGCGCGAATCAACGGCAAGCTGTTCGAGCTGGACGAACTACCCAAGCTCGACAAACAGAAGAAGCACAGCATTGATGTGGTAGTGGACCGCTTCAAGGTTCGCGAAGACCTTCAACAGCGTCTGGCCGAGTCCTTCGAGACCGCCCTGAATCTGGCGGATGGTATCGCGCTGGTTGCGCCGATGGACGACGAGGCTGGCGAGGAAATGATCTTCTCGGCACGCTTCGCTTGCCCGATCTGCGGCCACGCCATCAGCGAGCTGGAACCCAAGCTGTTTTCCTTCAACAATCCTGCCGGTGCATGCCCGACCTGCGACGGCCTGGGGGTCAAGCAGTTCTTCGACGCCAAGCGTCTGGTCAATGGCGAACTGACGCTGGCCGAGGGAGCTATCCGCGGCTGGGACCGGCGCAACGTCTATTACTTCCAGATGCTCGGCTCGCTGGCCGCACATTTCGGCTTCAGCCTGGAGAGCCCGTTCAGCGAATTGCCGGCCGACCAGCAAAAGATCATTCTCTACGGCAGCGGCAAGCAGAACGTCGACTTCAAGTACCTCAACGACCGCGGTGATATCGTCAAGCGCTCCCACCCGTTCGAAGGCATCGTCCCGAACCTGGAGCGCCGCTATCGTGAAACCGAGTCTGCGACGGTTCGCGAAGAACTGGCCAAATTCCTCAGCACCCAACCCTGCCCGGATTGCCGTGGCACGCGCCTGCGTCGTGAAGCCCGGCACGTCTGGGTCGGGGAGAAAACGCTACCGGCAGTGACTGGCCTGCCCATCGGCGACGCCAGCGACTATTTTGGCGGCCTGAAGCTGACCGGACGCCGTGGGGAAATCGCTGACAAGATCCTCAAGGAAATCTGTGAGCGTCTTCAGTTCCTGGTGAACGTCGGCCTCGATTACCTGACCCTCGATCGCAGTGCCGATACGCTGTCCGGTGGCGAAGCCCAGCGTATCCGCCTGGCCAGTCAGATCGGTGCCGGCCTGGTCGGCGTGATGTACATCCTCGACGAGCCCTCCATTGGCCTGCACCAACGCGACAACGATCGCCTGCTGGCAACACTCAATCATCTGCGGGACATCGGCAACACGGTGATTGTCGTGGAGCACGACGAGGACGCTATCCGCCTTGCCGACTATGTGGTGGACATTGGCCCGGGCGCCGGCGTACACGGCGGGCAGATTGTCGCAGAAGGCTCACCGGCTGAAGTCATGGCCCACCCCGAATCGCTGACGGGCATGTACCTGTCCGGTCGCAAGAAGATCGCCGTGCCAGCCAAGCGCACGCCACGCAACAAGAAGCTGTCCATCAAGCTCAAAGGCGCACGCGGCAACAACCTGCAGAACGTCGACCTTGAAATCCCGATTGGCCTGCTCACCTGTGTGACCGGTGTATCCGGCTCCGGCAAGTCGACGTTGATCAACAACACCCTGTTCCCGCTGGCCGCCACCGCCCTGAATGGCGCCACCAGTGTCGAGGCTGCCGCCCACGACAGCTGCGACGGCCTGCAGCACCTCGACAAGGTCGTGGATATCGATCAGAGCCCCATCGGTCGTACACCTCGCTCGAACCCTGCGACGTACACCGGCCTCTTCACACCGATTCGTGAACTGTTCTCGGGCGTTCCGGAGTCCCGCTCACGCGGCTACGGTCCGGGTCGCTTCTCCTTCAACGTGAAGGGAGGACGCTGCGAGGCCTGTCAGGGGGATGGACTTATCAAGGTCGAAATGCACTTCCTGCCAGACATCTACGTTCCCTGCGATGTCTGCAAGAGCAAGCGCTACAACCGTGAAACCCTGGAGATCAAATACAAGGGCAAGAACATCCACGAAGTCCTTGAAATGACCATCGAGGAAGCCCGGGACTTCTTCAATGCCGTTCCGGCGCTGGCGCGCAAGCTGCAGACGCTCATGGACGTCGGCCTGTCCTACATCAAGCTCGGGCAGTCGGCGACCACCCTGTCCGGCGGCGAAGCGCAGCGGGTCAAGCTGTCGCGCGAATTGTCCAAGCGCGATACCGGCAAGACGCTCTACATCCTCGACGAGCCAACCACCGGCCTGCACTTCGCCGACATCCAGCAGTTGCTGGATGTCCTGCACCGCCTGCGCGATCACGGCAATACCGTTGTGGTGATCGAGCACAACCTGGACGTGATCAAGACTGCCGACTGGCTGGTGGATCTCGGCCCGGAGGGTGGTTCCAAGGGCGGCCAGATCATTGCCTGCGGTACGCCGGAGGAACTGGCGAAGATGAAGCAATCCCACACCGGGCATTACCTCAAGCCGTTGCTGGAGCGAGACCGCGCCTGATCGCACACGGCTGAAATGAGAAAGCCCCCGTACCTGAGCAGGGACGGGGGCTTTTCTTTGCCTGGTATTACATCTGCGATTGCAGATAGTTCTCGAGGCCCAAAGACTTGATCAGACCTTGCTGCTTCTCCAGCCAGTAGGTGTGATCTTCCTCGGTATCGGCCAGTTGCAGACGGAGGATATCGCGGCTGATGTAGTCCTTGTGCAGCTCGCACAACTCGATGCCTTTGCACAGCGCTGCGCGAACCTTGTACTCCAGACGAAGGTCAGCGGCGATCATATCCGGCACCGTAGTACCGACATCCAGATCATCCGGACGCATGCGTGGAGTGCCTTCGAGCATCAGGATTCGACGAATCAGGGCATCGGCGTGTTGCGCCTCTTCCTCCATCTCGTGGTTGATACGCTCGTAGAGCTTGCTGAAGCCCCAATCCTCGTACATCCGAGAGTGAATGAAGTACTGATCGCGTGCCGCCAGTTCGCCCGTCAGCAACGTGTTGAGATAGTCGATTACGTCCGGGTGACCTTGCATCGTCCCGCTTCTCCCTGTGTGAAAGCCATAGTTTGAACCAGGATGAATGAGAGGTCACTGAGAAATGCGCAAAAACGTTGAAAAAAGCCGGTGAACAGTAGTGATTTTCATTGAAAAACCCACAAAATGAGGGCGTTTCTTCTTATCATTTCGAGTTATGCGCAATCAGCGCCAAGGGCGCATATCTCAAACGTCGGAAAACAAAAAACCGGGCGCAAAGGCCCGGTTTTCTGTTCAAGACTGTTCGTCTTATTCAGCAGCTTCTACCGAGCCACCGACAGGACGATCAACCAGCTCGACGTACGCCATAGGCGCGTTGTCGCCAGCGCGGAAACCGCACTTCAGGATACGCAGGTAGCCGCCCTGACGGGTGGCGTAGCGCTTGCCCAGATCGTTGAACAGCTTGCCGACGATTTCTTTCGAACGGGTACGGTCGAAAGCCAGGCGACGGTTAGCTACGCTGTCTTCCTTGGCCAGGGTGATCAGCGGCTCGGCAACGCGGCGCAGTTCCTTGGCTTTTGGCAGGGTAGTTTTGATCAGCTCGTGCTCGAACAGCGACACCGCCATGTTTTGGAACATGGCCTTGCGGTGAGAGCTGGTACGGCTCAGGTGACGTCCACTTTTACGATGACGCATGATTCATTCCTTACCAAACACTACGTTCGGTGATTACGACGATCAGGCAGTCGCCTTGTCGTCTTTCTTAAGACTTGCAGGCGGCCAGTTGTCGAGGCGCATGCCGAGGGACAGACCACGGGAAGCCAGTACGTCCTTGATTTCAGTCAGGGACTTCTTGCCGAGGTTTGGAGTTTTCAACAGCTCTACTTCGGTGCGCTGAATCAGATCGCCGATGTAGTAGATGTTCTCCGCCTTCAGGCAGTTGGCCGAACGTACGGTCAATTCCAGATCGTCAACCGGACGAAGCAGGATCGGATCGATCTCGTCTTCCTGCTCGACTACCACGGGCTCGCTGTCGCCTTTGAGGTCGACGAATGCAGCCAGCTGCTGTTGCAGGATGGTTGCAGCACGACGGATGGCCTCTTCAGGATCCAGGGTACCGTTGGTTTCCAGATCAATAACCAGCTTGTCCAGGTTGGTACGCTGTTCGACACGGGCGTTTTCCACCACGTATGCGATACGGCGAACCGGGCTGAACGAAGAGTCGAGCTGCAAGCGACCGATGCTGCGGCTTTCGTCTTCATCGCTCTGACGCGAATCGGCCGGCTCATAACCACGACCACGAGCTACGGTGAGCTTCATGTTCAGGGCGCCATTGGACGCCAGGTTAGCGATTACGTGATCGGGGTTAACGATCTCGACATCATGATCCAGCTGAATATCGGC
This sequence comes from Pseudomonas sp. TUM25319, assembly GCF_056388475.1. NCBI lineage: Bacteria > Pseudomonadati > Pseudomonadota > Gammaproteobacteria > Pseudomonadales > Pseudomonadaceae > Pseudomonas > Pseudomonas sp. TUM25319. The sequence continues at coordinate 6,411,003 of NZ_CM150751.1, forward strand.
AGCGGTAACCACCCCCGAACCCTTTTTCGACAAGGTCAGCGTAACTTCGTCACGACCGTGCAGTTTGATAGCCAGGCCTTTCAGGTTCAACAGGATTTCAATGACGTCTTCCTGTACACCTTCGATCGCGGAGTACTCGTGGAGTACACCGTCGATCTCGGCCTCGACTACTGCACAGCCAGGCATGGAGGACAACAGGATGCGGCGCAGCGCGTTGCCCAGGGTATGGCCGAAACCACGCTCGAGAGGCTCGAGCGTGATTTTAGCGCGGGTTGGACTGACGACCTGCACATCGATGTGGCGGGGCGTCAGGAACTCATTTACCGAAATCTGCATGGATGCACCTATTTTCTAGCCCTTACTTGGAGTAGAGCTCGACAATCAGGTTTTCGTTGATGTCGGCAGACAGGTCGCTGCGAGCAGGAACGTTCTTGAAAACGCCCGACTTCTTGGCAGCGTCCACTTCTACCCACTCAACGCGGCCACGCTGAGCGCACAGTTCAAGGGCTTGAACAATGCGCAGCTGGTTCAGCGATTTCTCGCGAACTGCGACCACGTCACCCGGACGAACTTGGTAGGACGGAACGTTTACAGTCTTGCCGTTGATGCTGATCGCTTTGTGCGAAACCAGCTGACGGGATTCAGCGCGGGTAGCACCGAAGCCCATACGGTAAACGACGTTATCCAGACGGCATTCGAGCAGTTGCAGCAGGTTCTCGCCAGTAGCGCCCTTCTTGGAGGCCGCTTGCTTGTAGTAACCGCTGAATTGACGCTCGAGAACGCCGTAGATACGACGGACTTTTTGCTTCTCGCGCAGCTGGGTGCCGTAGTCGGACTGACGGCCACGGCGCTGGCCGTGGATACCTGGGGCTGCTTCGATGTTGCACTTCGATTCCAGAGCGCGAACGCCGCTCTTCAGGAACAGATCGGTGCCTTCACGACGAGACAGTTTGCATTTTGGACCAATGTAACGTGCCATTTATCTGTCTCCTGATTACACGCGACGCTTCTTCGGCGGACGGCACCCGTTATGCGGGATTGGCGTCACGTCGGTGATGCTGGCGATCTTGTAGCCGCAGCCGTTCAGTGCACGAACAGCGGACTCACGACCTGGACCTGGACCCTTGACGTTTACGTCGAGGTTCTTCAGGCCGTATTCCAGCGCAGCTTGACCAGCACGTTCAGCAGCTACCTGAGCAGCGAACGGGGTCGATTTGCGGGAACCACGGAAACCCGAACCGCCGGAGGTAGCCCAGGACAGAGCGTTACCTTGACGATCGGTGATGGTCACGATGGTGTTGTTGAAAGACGCGTGGATGTGGGCGATGCCATCAACCACTGTCTTTTTGATTTTCTTACGAGGACGAGCAGCAGGTTTTGCCATGTCTAAATTCCTGTCGATTCGCTGGTGCGATTACTTGCGGATCGGCTTACGCGGACCTTTACGGGTACGGGCATTGGTCTTGGTACGCTGACCGCGTACTGGCAGACCCCGACGATGACGCAGACCGCGGTAGCAGCCCAGGTCCATCAACCGCTTGATTTTCATGTTGATGTCGCGACGCAGGTCACCTTCGGTGGTGAACTTCGCAACTTCGCTACGCAGCTGTTCAATTTGCTCGTCGCTCAGATCCTTGATCTTTGCGGCTGGGTTTACCCCAGTGTCTGCACAGATTTTCTGTGCAGTGGTGCGACCAACACCGTAGATGTAGGTCAGCGAGATAACAGTGTGCTTGTTATCTGGAATGTTAACGCCTGCAATACGGGCCATTCAGTGGGACTCCAATTGACAGCTACCTACGCCCCGGAAGCCAAGAAATAGGGCGCGAGATAATATCGCTGTAGAAACAATTAATCAACCCAGCAGCACACTAGCTGCTGGGTTTGAAGCACAGATCACACTCAGCCTTGGCGCTGCTTGTGACGCGGTTCCGCGCTGCAAATTACTCGAACGATACCTTCGCGGCGAATAATCTTGCAGTTGCGGCACAGTTTTTTAACCGATGCACGAACTTTCATCACCAACTCCTCGAACCTTAAGGGTTTCAGCGCAGCAGACCGCTGCCACCGTAACCTTTCAGATTGGCTTTCTTCATGAGGGATTCGTACTGATGCGAAACGAGGTGCGATTGTACTTGGGACATGAAGTCCATCACAACCACTACCACGATCAGCAACGAGGTCCCGCCAAGGTAGAACGGAACGTTTGCTGCGACCACCAGGAACTGGGGAAGCAGGCAGACGGCCGTCATATAAAGAGCACCGAACATGGTCAGACGAGTCAGAACGCCATCAATGTAGCGTGCAGACTGCTCACCAGGACGGATACCCGGAATAAAGGCACCGGACTTCTTCAGGTTTTCCGCTACGTCTTTCGGATTGAACATCAGCGCTGTGTAGAAGAAGCAGAAGAACACGATCCCCGCACTAAACAGCAAGATATTCAACGGCTGACCAGGAGCGATCGACTGCGCGACATCCTGCAACCAGCCCATACCCTCGGACTGACCGAACCAGGAACCCAGCGAAGCCGGAAACAGCAGAATGCTGCTTGCGAAAATGGCCGGAATAACACCAGCCATGTTCACTTTAAGCGGCAAGTGGCTCGTCTGCGCAGCGAAAACCTTGCGGCCCTGCTGACGCTTCGCGTAGTGAACAGCAATACGACGCTGACCACGCTCGATGAAGACCACGAAACCGATAATCGCTACTGCCAGCAGACCGATAGCGACCAGGGCGAAAATGTTGATATCGCCTGTACGTGCAGACTCGAAAGACTGCCCGATTGCTCTCGGAAGACCGGCAACGATACCTGCGAAGATGAGCATCGAGATACCGTTGCCCACACCGCGCTCCGTGATCTGCTCGCCCAGCCACATCATGAACATTGCGCCAGCCACGAAGGTGGACACCGCAACGAAATGGAAGCCGAAACCAGCAGAAAACGCCACGCCCTGACCAGCCAGACCAATGGACATGCCAGTGGCCTGGACCAACGCCAGGATAACGGTGAGGTAGCGGGTGTACTGGCTGATCTTGCGACGGCCAGCTTCACCTTCCTTCTTCAACTGCTCCAGCTGCGGGCTGACAGCGGTCATGAGCTGCATGATGATCGATGCCGAGATATACGGCATGATCCCCAGTGCAAATACGCTCATGCGCTCCAGCGCGCCGCCGGAAAACATGTTGAACAAGCTAAGAATGGTCCCCTCATTCTGTCGAAACAGTTCGGCCAGCCGGTCCGGGTTTACACCTGGAACTGGGATATGCGCACCGATCCGATAGACGATGATCGCCAGGAACAGAAAACGCAGACGAGCCCAAAGTTCAGACATCCCGCCTTTGCCGAGCGAAGAGAGAGCACCTTGCTTAGCCATTTATTCCTCGAACTTGCCGCCAGCTGCTTCGATAGCCGCACGCGCACCTTTGGTGGCTGCGATACCCTTGATGGTGACCGCGCGAGTAACTTCGCCCGACAGCATGATTTTCACACGCTGTACGTTCTGGTTAATCACGTTGGCGTCCTTCAGGGACTGAACGCTAACTACGTCGCCTTCCACCTTGGCCAGCTCGGACAGACGCACTTCAGCGCGGTCCATGGCTTTCAGGGAAACGAAGCCGAACTTCGGCAGACGACGGTGCAGCGGCTGTTGACCGCCTTCAAAGCCAGGAGCAATGGTGCCACCGGAACGGGAGGTCTGACCTTTGTGACCGCGGCCACCAGTCTTACCCAAACCGCTACCGATACCACGACCCGGACGATGCTTCTCGCGACGGGAACCCGGCGCTGGACTCAGATCATTGAGTTTCATCGATTAACCCTCGACGCGCAGCATGTAGTAAGCCTTGTTGATCATCCCGCGATTCTCGGGAGTATCCTGGACTTCTACAGTGTGACCGATGCGACGCAGACCCAGACCCTTAACGCACAGTTTGTGGTTAGGCAGACGGCCGGCGGTGCTTTTGATCAGCGTTACTTTAACGGTTGCCATGATCAGAGGATCTCCTCAACGCTCTTGCCGCGCTTGGCAGCAATGGACTCAGGAGATTGCATAGCCTTCAGACCCTTGAAGGTGGCGTGAACCACGTTCACCGGGTTGGTCGAGCCATAGCACTTGGCCAGGACGTTCTGAACACCAGCAACTTCCAGGACGGCACGCATGGCGCCACCGGCGATGATACCGGTACCTTCCGATGCAGGCTGCATGTAGACCTTCGAAGCGCCATGGGCGGACTTGGTGGCGTACTGCAGAGTAGTGCCGTCCAGGTCAACCTGAATCATGTTGCGACGAGCAGCTTCCATGGCTTTCTGGATCGCAGCAGGTACTTCGCGCGACTTGCCACGGCCGAAGCCAACACGGCCCTTGCCATCACCTACCACGGTCAGCGCGGTGAAGGTGAAGATACGGCCACCTTTTACGGTCTTGGCAACGCGGTTAACCTGAACCAGCTTCTCGATGTAGCCTTCGTCGCGCTTTTGATCGTTATTTGCCATAACTTAGAACTCCAGCCCGCCTTCACGAGCAGCATCAGCCAGCGCTTTCACGCGGCCATGGTACTTGAAGCCGGAACGGTCAAAGGCAACTTGAGATACACCGGCGGCTTTCGCACGCTCGGCTACCAGCTTGCCAACCTTAGTGGCCGCGTCGATGTTGCCGGTGGCGCCATCACGCAGTTCTTTGTCCAAAGTCGAGGCGCTGGCCAGGACCTTGCTGCCGTCGGCCGAAATGACCTGGGCGTAGATGTGCTGCGAGGAGCGGAACACGCACAGACGCACGACTTCGAGATCGTGCATTTTCAGGCGTGCTTTGCGAGCGCGACGCAGACGAGTAACTTTTTTGTCGGTCATTTGCTATGCCCTACTTCTTCTTGGCTTCTTTACGACGGACTACTTCGTCCGCGTAACGCACACCCTTGCCTTTGTAAGGCTCTGGCGGACGGAAGTCGCGGATTTCAGCGGCCACCTGACCTACCAGCTGCTTGTCGATGCCCTTGATCAGGATATCGGTCTGGCTAGGCGTTTCAGCGGTGATACCGGCTGGCAGTTCGTAATCCACTGGATGCGAGAAGCCGAGCGCCAGGTTCAGCACGTTGCCTTTGGCTTGTGCTTTGTAACCAACACCGACCAGCTGGAGCTTGCGCTCGAAGCCTTGGCTCACGCCTTGGACCATGTTGTTTACCAGGGCACGGGTAGTACCGGCCATAGCGCGGGTTTGCTGGTCGCCATTGCGAGCAGCGAAACGCAGCTCACCGGCTTCTTCGACCACTTCTACGGACGAGTGAACGTTCAGTTCGAGAGTGCCCTTGGCACCCTTCACCGAAAGCTGCTGACCGGCGAATTTTACTTCGACACCAGCTGGCAGCTTAACGGGGTTCTTAGCGACGCGAGACATGCTTATCCCCCCTTAGAACACTGTGCAGAGAACTTCGCCGCCAACACCGGCAGCACGCGCAGCACGATCAGTCATCACACCCTTGTTGGTGGAGACGATAGACACGCCCAGGCCGCCACGTACTTTCGGCAGCTCTTCGACGGACTTGTACTGGCGCAGACCAGGACGGCTTACGCGCTTGACTTCTTCGATGACCGGACGGCCTTCGAAGTATTTCAGCTCGATGGAGAGCGATGGCTTGGCATCGGTGGTTACCTGGTAACCAGCGATGTAACCTTCGTCCTTCAGAACTTTGGCGACCGCAACCTTCAGAGTCGAAGAAGGCATGCTTACGACGGACTTTTCAGCCATCTGGGCATTACGGATGCGAGTTAGCATGTCCGCTAACGGGTCCTGCATACTCATGGGCTAGACGCTCCTGATACACAAAAAAATTAGCCTTTCGGCTACTACTGTCACCTGAAGGCGCGCGGAAAAACCCGGGCTCAGGTGAGCCGGTCATTCTAGACACATCCCCGAAACGAAACAAGCCCCAAAAGGGGCTTGTTTCGATGCAAGGTCACCGGTGGTCGGAAGATCGCTCCCCCGCCACCGGGACTCCGCCAGTGCGTCTTACCAGCTGGCCTTGACCAGACCTGGAACGTCACCGCGCATTGCTGCTTCACGCAGCTTGTTACGGCCGAGGCCGAACTTGCGGTAAACGCCGTGTGGACGACCGGTGAGGCGGCAGCGGTTACGCAGGCGCGAAGCGCTGGCGTCACGAGGCTGCTTCTGCAGAGCTACAACAGCTGCGAAACGCTCTTCTGGAGTAACTTCCAGGTTCACGATGATCGCTTTCAGCTCGGCACGCTTCTTGGCGTACTTGGCAACCGTGAGCTGACGCTTCAGCTCGCGGTTTTTCATGCTCTTCTTGGCCATTTTCCTACTCCAATCAGTTGCGGAACGGGAATTTGAAAGCACGCAGCAGGGCGCGACCTTCGTCATCCGTACGAGCAGTGGTGGTCAGGGTAATGTCCAGACCGCGGAGAGCATCGATCTTGTCGTAGTCGATTTCCGGGAAGATGATCTGCTCTTTCACGCCCATGCTGTAGTTGCCACGACCGTCGAAGGACTTGGCATTCAGGCCGCGGAAGTCGCGAACCCGAGGCAGGGAGATCGCCAGCAGGCGGTCCAGGAATTCGTACATACGATCGCGGCGCAGGGTAACTTTGACGCCAATCGGCCAGCCTTCACGGACTTTGAAGCCCGCGATGGATTTCCGAGCGAAAGTCACAACGGCTTTTTGACCGGTGATCTTTTCCAGGTCGGCAACAGCGTGCTCGATGACTTTCTTGTCGCCGATTGCTTCGCCCAGACCCATGTTCAGGGTGATCTTGGTAACGCGCGGAACTTCCATCACGTTCGCCAGCTTAAGTTCTTCCTTAAGCTTGGGAGCGATTTCCTTCCGATAAATCTCTTTCAGTCGTGCCATGGTCTTCTACCTAGCAGTGTTCAAGCATCAACCGCTTTTTGGGTCGACTTGAAGACACGAATTTTTTTGCCGTCTTCTACTTTGAAACCAACGCGGTCAGCCTTGTTGGTTTCGCCGTTGAAAATGGCGACGTTGGAAGCGTGCAGTGGCGCTTCTTTCTCGACGATACCGCCTTGTACGCCCGACATAGGGTTAGGCTTGGTATGACGCTTCACCAGGTTGACACCGCCAACAACCAGACGGTCGTCAGCGAGAACCTTCAGCACCTTACCGCGCTTACCTTTGTCTTTGCCGGCGATCACGATGATCTCGTCGTCACGACGAATCTTTTGCATGTCGGATCTCCTTACAGCACTTCTGGGGCGAGCGAGACGATCTTCATGAACTTCTCGGAACGAAGCTCACGGGTCACTGGCCCAAAGATACGGGTGCCGATCGGCTCTTGCTTGTTGTTCAGCAGAACAGCAGCGTTGCCATCAAAGCGAATGATGGAGCCGTCAGCGCGACGGACACCGTGGCGAGTGCGGACTACAACAGCAGTCATCACTTGGCCCTTCTTCACTTTACCGCGCGGAATTGCTTCCTTGACGGTTACCTTGATGATGTCACCGATAGCGGCGTAACGGCGGTGCGAACCGCCGAGAACCTTGATGCACATGACGCGACGAGCGCCGCTGTTATCGGCCACATCGAGCATGGATTGAGTCTGAATCATAAAATATCTCCGACCCTTAGCCCTTAGACTTCAACAGCGCGTTCGAGAACTTCAACCAGTGCCCAGGACTTGGTCTTGGCCAGCGGACGGGTTTCACGGATGGAAACCTTGTCGCCGATATGGCACTGGTTGTTTTCGTCGTGAGCGTGCAGCTTAGTCGAACGCTTAACGTATTTACCGTAGATCGGGTGCTTTACGCGACGCTCGATCAGTACGGTGATGGTCTTGTCCATCTTGTCGCTGACGACACGGCCAGTCAGCGTACGGACGGTTTTTTCAGCTTCAGCCATGATCACTTACCTGCCTGCTGGTTGAGCACAGTTTTCACGCGAGCGATGTCACGCTTAACTTGCGAGAGCAGGTGCGACTGCCCCAACTGGCCAGTTGCTTTCTGCATACGCAGATTGAACTGGTCGCGCAGCAAGCCGAGCAGTTGCTCGTTCAGTTGCTGTGCTGATTTTTCACGAAGTTCATTCGCTTTCATCACATCACCGTCCGCTTAACAAAGGAGGTGGCGAGAGGCAGCTTTGCAGCAGCCAGGGCGAAAGCCTCACGCGCCAACTCTTCAGAAACACCCTCGATCTCGTACAGGACTTTGCCTGGCTGGATCTGGGCAACCCAGTACTCAACGGAACCCTTACCTTTACCCATCCGAACTTCGAGAGGCTTCTTGGTAACCGGCTTGTCCGGGAATACGCGGATCCAGATCTTGCCGCCACGTTTTACGTGACGGGTCAGAGCACGACGTGCCGACTCGATCTGGCGGGCGGTGAGACGACCGCGGGCAACAGCTTTCAGGGCGAACTCGCCGAAGCTGACCTTGCTACCGCGCAGCGCCAGACCACGGTTGTGGCCAGTCATCTGCTTGCGGAATTTTGTACGCTTAGGTTGCAACATTTGGCGTACCCCTTACTTAGCAGCTTTTTTACGAGGCGCTGGTGCTTGTGGTTTCAGTTCTTCTTGGCGACCACCGATAACTTCGCCTTTGAAGATCCAAACCTTGACACCGATCACACCGTAAGTGGTGTGAGCTTCGTAGGTGGCATAGTCGATATCGGCACGCAGGGTGTGCAGTGGCACACGACCTTCGCGATACCATTCAGTACGTGCGATCTCAGCACCGCCGAGACGACCGCTCACCTGGATCTTGATGCCTTTGGCACCAATGCGCATGGCGTTCTGTACGGCGCGCTTCATGGCACGACGGAACATTACGCGACGCTCCAGCTGCTGAGCTACGCTCTGAGCAACCAGCATACCGTCGAGTTCCGGCTTGCGGATCTCTTCGATATTGATGTGCACAGGCACACCCATTTGCTTGGTCAGGTCCTGACGCAGTTTCTCAACATCTTCACCTTTCTTCCCGATAACGATACCTGGACGAGCGGTGTGGATGGTGATGCGTGCAGTTTGAGCCGGACGATGGATATCGATACGGCTAACGGACGCGCTTTTTAGTTTGTCTTGGAGGTACTCACGCGTTTTCAGATCCTTCAACAGGTAATCTGCGTAAGTAGCGCCGTCTGCATACCAGACGGAGGTGTGCTCCTTGACGATTCCCAGGCGAATGCCAGTGGGATGTACTTTCTGACCCATCTGATCGACTCCGTTACTTGTCCGCAACCTTGACAGTGATATGGCAAGACCGCTTGACGATGCGATCAGCGCGGCCTTTGGCACGCGGCATGATGCGCTTCAGCGAACGCCCTTCGTTGACGAAAACGGTGGAGACCTTCAGGTCATCAACGTCTGCGCCTTCGTTATGCTCGGCGTTGGCTACGGCCGACTCGAGGACTTTCTTCATGATTTCAGCAGCTTTCTTGCTGCTGAAAGCCAACAGGTTGAGCGCTTCACCCACCTTCTTCCCGCGGATCTGGTCGGCGACCAAGCGGGCTTTCTGGGCGGAGATGCGAGCGCCCGACAACTTAGCGGCTACTTCCATTTCCTTACCCCTTAACGCTTGGCTTTCTTGTCAGCCACGTGCCCGCGGTAGGTGCGGGTACCGGCGAACTCGCCCAGTTTATGGCCGACCATGTCTTCGTTCACCAGAACTGGGACGTGTTGACGACCGTTGTGAACCGCGATGGTCAGACCGACCATTTGTGGCAGGATCATGGAACGACGCGACCAGGTCTTAACTGGTTTGCGATCGTTCTTTTCCGCCGCCACTTCGATCTTCTTCAGTAGGTGAAGATCAATAAAAGGACCTTTTTTCAGAGAACGTGGCACTGTCGTATCCCTCTATTTACTTGCGACGACGGACGATCATGTTGTCGGTACGCTTATTACCACGAGTCTTCGCACCCTTGGTCGGGAAGCCCCATGGCGATACCGGATGACGACCACCGGAGGTACGACCTTCACCACCACCATGCGGGTGGTCAACCGGGTTCATGGCAACACCACGAACGGTTGGGCGAACGCCACGCCAGCGCTTGGCACCAGCTTTACCCAGCGAACGCAGGCTGTGCTCGGTGTTCGAGACTTCGCCCAGGGTCGCACGGCACTCAGCCAGCACTTTACGCATTTCACCAGAGCGCAGACGCAGGGTCACGTAGACACCTTCGCGAGCGATCAGCTGAGCCGAGGCACCAGCGGAACGAGCGATTTGTGCACCTTTACCTGGCTTCAGCTCGATGCCGTGAACGGTGCTACCCACTGGGATGTTGCGCAGCTGCAGGGAGTTGCCTGGCTTGATTGGAGCCAGAGCACCTGCGATCAGCTGGTCACCAGCGCTCACGCCTTTAGGGGCGATGATGTAGCGACGCTCGCCGTCTGCGTAGCACAGCAGGGCAATGTGAGCAGTACGGTTCGGGTCGTATTCGATGCGCTCGACAGTGGCGGCGATGCCGTCCTTGTCATTGCGACGGAAGTCAACCAGACGGTAATGCTGCTTGTGACCACCACCCACGTGACGGGTAGTGATACGACCATTGTTGTTACGACCACCAGACTTCGATTTCTTCTCGATCAGCGGTGCGTGAGGAGCGCCTTTATGCAGCTCCTGGTTGACCACCTTGACCACAAAACGGCGGCCAGGGGAAGTCGGTTTGCATTTAACGATTGCCATGATGCACCCCTTCCTTACTCAGCACTGCTGCTGAAATCGAGATCTTGGCCTGGCTGAAGGGAGATGATCGCCTTCTTCCAGTCATTACGCTTGCCCAGGCCGCGAGCGGTGCGCTTGGTCTTACCCAGAACATTCAGGGTAGTTACGCTTTCCACTTTCACGCTGAACAGGCTTTCGACGGCCTTCTTGATTTCCAGCTTGGTTGCGTCGGTCGCAACCTTGAAAACGAACTGGCCTTTCTTGTCAGCCAGAACCGTGGCCTTCTCGGAAACGTGCGGGCCAAGTAGAACTTTAAATACGCGTTCCTGGTTCATCCCAGCAGCTCCTCGAATTTCTTCACGGCCGAAACAGTGATCAACACTTTTTCGTATGCGATCAGACTGACCGGATCGGAACCTTGCACGTCACGTACGTCGACGTGTGGCAGGTTGCGAGCAGCCAGGTACAGGTTCTGATCAACAGCGTCGGAAACGATCAGTACATCGTTCAGACCCATGCCGTTCAGCTTGCCCAGCAGATCTTTGGTTTTCGGGGCTTCAACAGCGAAGTCCTGAACCACGACCAGACGGTCGGTGCGCACCAGCTCGGAGAGGATCGAACGCATTGCTGCGCGATACATCTTCTTGTTGAGCTTCTGCGAGTGGTCTTGAGGACGTGCTGCGAAAGTCACGCCACCGCCACGCCAGATCGGACCACGAGTGGTACCGGCACGAGCGCGACCAGTACCCTTCTGACGCCATGGGCGCTTACCGCCACCTGCTACGTCGGAACGGGTCTTTTGCTGCTTGGTGCCTTGACGACCGCCAGCCATGTAGGCCACGACTGCCTGGTGAACCAGCGTCTCGTTGAATTCGCCACCGAAGGTCAGTTCGGAAACTTCGATCGCCTGAGCGTCATTTACATTTAGTTGCATGTCAGTTTCCCCTTACCCGCGAGCCTTGACAGCCGGACGCACAACAACATCGCCGCCAGTAGCGCCAGGAACGGCACCCTTGACCAGCAGAAGGTTGCGTTCAGCGTCGACGCGCACTACTTCCAGGGACTGAACGGTCACGCGCTCGGCGCCCATGTGACCGGACATTTTCTTGCCCTTGAAAACACGACCAGGAGTCTGGCACTGGCCGATAGAGCCCGGGACGCGGTGGGAAACGGAGTTACCGTGGGTGTTGTCTTGACCGCGGAAGTTCCAGCGCTTGATGGTACCGGCAAAGCCTTTACCTTTGGACTGACCGGTAACGTCTACCAGTTGGCCTGCAGCGAAGAGTTCAGCATTGATCAAGTCGCCAGCCTGGTACTCGCCTTCTTCAAGGCGGAATTCCCAGACGCCACGACCAGCGGCAACGTTCGCCTTGGCGAAATGACCCGCCTGAGCAGCGGTCACACGCGAAGCGCGACGCTCACCGACAGTGACTTGCACTGCACGATAGCCATCGGTTTCTTCAGATTTGAACTGGGTGACACGATTCGGCTCGATCTCAATGACCGTGACCGGAATGGAGACACCTTCTTCGGTGAAAATGCGGGTCATACCGCACTTACGACCGATTACACCAATAGTCATGTTTAAAACCTCATGAGTGTACGGGGCTTTCACCCGCTATGGCCGCCCATTTCAGAGCGTTACACGACCAAGACCCGAGTCTTAGCCGAGGCTGATCTGCACTTCCACACCTGCCGCAAGATCAAGCTTCATAAGTGCATCAACGGTTTTATCCGTTGGCTGGACGATGTCCAGTACGCGCTTATGAGTACGGATCTCGTACTGGTCACGCGCGTCTTTGTTGACGTGCGGGGAGACCAGAACGGTGAACCGCTCTTTACGGGTAGGCAGTGGAATAGGACCACGCACCTGAGCACCAGTACGTTTCGCGGTTTCCACGATTTCCTGGGTAGATTGGTCGATCAGGCGATGGTCGAATGCCTTCAACCTGATACGGATTTGCTGATTTTGCATTGGATTTCAGACTCCAGGCTGCTATTCCCACCGGGCGCACTACGCCCGTTAAAAGGAGGCGTGATTCTATAGACGCCCCTATTGGGTGTCAACCCAATAAAAAAGCCCCCGCTGAGCGGGGGCTTTTTCAACCTATCGAGATTACTCGATGATTTTGGCTACGACGCCGGCGCCGACGGTACGACCGCCTTCACGGATGGCGAAGCGCAGACCATCTTCCATCGCGATGGTCTTGATCAGGGTAACAGTCATCTGAATGTTATCGCCTGGCATTACCATTTCTACGCCTTCCGGCAGTTCGCAGTTACCAGTCACGTCAGTAGTACGGAAGTAGAACTGTGGACGGTAGCCTTTGAAGAACGGAGTGTGACGACCGCCTTCTTCCTTGCTCAGAACGTAAACTTCTGCGGTGAACTTGGTGTGCGGCTTGACCGAACCTGGCTTGGCCAGAACCTGACCACGCTCAACGTCGTCACGCTTGGTGCCACGCAGCAGAACGCCGCAGTTCTCGCCAGCACGGCCTTCGTCCAGCAGCTTGCGGAACATTTCAACGCCGGTGCAGGTGGTCTTGGTGGTGTCACGCAGACCAACGATCTCGACTTCTTCCTGGATGCGGACGATGCCACGCTCAACACGACCGGTAACTACGGTACCGCGGCCGGAGATCGAGAACACGTCTTCGATTGGCATCAGGAACGGCTTGTCGATAGCACGCTCTGGCTCTGGGATGTAGCTGTCCAGAGTTTCAACCAGCTTCTTGACAGCCGAAGTACCCAGCTCGTTGTCGTCTTCGCCGTTCAGGGCCATCAGAGCCGAACCAACGATGATCGGAGTGTCGTCACCTGGGAAGTCGTAGGTGCTCAGCAGGTCGCGAACTTCCATCTCGACCAGTTCCAGCAGCTCTGCGTCGTCAACCATGTCAGCCTTGTTCAGGAAGACAACGATGTACGGTACGCCTACCTGACGGGACAGCAGGATGTGCTCACGGGTTTGTGGCATCGGACCATCGGCGGCCGAGCAAACCAGGATCGCGCCGTCCATCTGGGCAGCACCGGTGATCATGTTCTTGACGTAGTCGGCGTGGCCTGGGCAGTCAACGTGCGCGTAGTGACGGACGTTCGAGTCGTACTCTACGTGAGCGGTGTTGATGGTGATACCACGAGCCTTCTCTTCTGGAGCCGAGTCGATCTTGTCGAAGTCAACACGAGCCGAACCGAAAACTTCGGAGCAGACGCGAGTCAGAGCTGCGGTCAGAGTGGTTTTACCGTGGTCAACGTGACCGATGGTGCCAACGTTGACGTGCGGTTTGTTACGTTCGAATTTTTCTTTAGCCACGACAGTGAACCTCTTGCCTAAAGGGCTGGATTAGCCTTGTTTTTTAACGAGTGCTTCGACGATGTTCGACGGAGCTTCGGCGTATTTGGAGAATTCCATGGAGTAGCTCGCGCGACCCTGAGACATGGAACGAACGTCGGTCGCATAACCGAACATCTCTCCGAGCGGAACTTCAGCACGGATAACCTTGCCGGAGACCGAGTCTTCCATACCCTGGATCAGACCACGACGACGGTTCAGGTCACCCATCACGTCACCCATGTAGTCCTCAGGGGTCACCACTTCTACCTTCATGATCGGCTCAAGCACTTTACCACCGCCCTTCTGGGCCAGTTGCTTGGTCGCCATGGAGGCAGCGATCTTGAACGCCATCTCGTTGGAGTCGACGTCGTGGTAGGAACCATCGAACACGGTAGCCTTCAGGCCGATCAGCGGATAGCCGGCAACGACGCCGTTCTTCATCTGCTCTTCGATACCCTTCTGGATAGCCGGGATGTATTCCTTAGGAACCACACCACCAACAACTTCGTTGGTGAACACCAGACCTTCAGTGATGTTGCCCTTGTCGTCCACGTCCGGAGTCGAGAAACGAATCCAGCAGTGACCGAACTGACCACGACCACCGGACTGACGAACGAACTTGCCTTCGATCTCGACGTTGTCCTTGGTAGTGGTTTCGCGGTAGGAAACCTGCGGCTTGCCGATGTTGGCCTCGACGTTGAATTCGCGCTTCATGCGGTCAACGAGGATGTCCAGGTGCAGCTCACCCATACCGGAGATGATGGTCTGGCCGGTTTCTTCGTCGGTCTTGACGCGGAACGACGGGTCTTCCTGGGCCAGCTTGCCCAGAGCGATACCCATCTTCTCCTGGTCAGCCTTGGTTTTCGGCTCGACAGCAACCGAAATTACCGGCTCAGGGAAGTCCATACGCTCGAGGATGATCGGCTTGTCGGCGTCGCAGAGAGTGTCACCAGTGGTGACGTCTTTCATGCCGATCAGAGCAGCGATGTCGCCCGCACGTACTTCCTTGATCTCTTCACGCTGGTTGGCGTGCATCTGCACCATACGACCAACGCGCTCTTTCTTGCCTTTGACCGAGTTGATGACGGAGTCACCGGAACTCAGGAAGCCCGAGTAAACGCGGACGAAGGTCAGAGTACCAACGAACGGGTCGGTAGCGATCTTGAACGCCAGAGCCGAGAACGGCTCGTTGTCGTCAGCATGACGCTCGTCGACAATTTCATTGTCGTCGGTGCTGTCAGGGTGAACGCCCTTGATCGCAGGAATTTCGGTAGGCGCAGGCAGGAAATCGATAACAGCATCGAGAACCAGCGGAACACCCTTGTTCTTGAACGAAGAACCGCAGACAGCAGGAACGATCTCGCTCGCCAGGGTACGGGCGCGCAGACCAGCCTTGATGTCTTCGACGGACAGGTCACCTTCTTCCAGGTACTTGTTCATCAGCTCTTCGTTGGCCTCGGCTGCCGCCTCGACCATGTTGTTGCGCCACTCATTGGCCAGCTCGACCAGTTCCGCAGGAATCTCTTCCTCGCGGTAGGTGGTGCCTTTGTCGTCTTCGTTCCAGTAGATGGCTTTCATCTTGATCAGGTCGACCTGACCCTGGAAGTTCTCTTCCGAGCCGATGGCCAGCTGAACAGGAACCGGGGTGTGACCCAGACGGTTCTTGATCTGACCTACGACGCGCAGGAAGTCTGCACCAGCACGGTCCATCTTGTTCACGTAGACAACACGTGGAACGCCGTACTTGTTGGCCTGACGCCATACGGTTTCGGACTGAGGCTCGACACCGGAAGTACCGCAGAAGACAACGACAGCGCCGTCGAGAACACGCAGCGAACGCTCTACTTCAATGGTGAAGTCAACGTGGCCAGGGGTATCGATGACGTTTACGCGGTAGTTGTCGTACTGACCACGGGAACCTTTCCAGAAGGTAGTCACGGCAGCGGAGGTAATGGTGATACCCCGCTCCTGCTCCTGCACCATCCAGTCGGTAGTCGCGGCGCCGTCGTGCACCTCGCCCATCTTGTGGCTCAGACCTGTGTAGAACAGGATCCGCTCAGTAGTGGTAGTCTTGCCCGCGTCAACGTGGGCACAGATACCGATGTTACGGTAGCGGTTAATTGCTGTAGTACGAGCCATAAAGCCCTCGCAAAAAGATTGATGCCTGAATTAGAAGCGATAGTGCGAGAAAGCCTTGTTGGCCTCGGCCATACGGTGCACGTCTTCACGCTTCTTGACTGCAGCACCTTTGCCTTCAGCGGCATCCAGCAGCTCGCCAGCCAGGCGCAGCGCCATGGACTTCTCGCCGCGCTTGCGGGCGAAGTCTACCAGCCAGCGCATTGCCAGCGCGTTACGACGGGATGGACGAACTTCAACAGGAACCTGGTAGGTAGCACCGCCGACACGGCGGGACTTGACTTCGACCAGCGGAGCGATGGCGTCGAGAGCTTTCTCGAAGATCTCCAGGGGATCGCTGTTCTTGCGTGCTTTAACAGTATCCAGAGCACCGTAAACGATACGCTCGGCTACTGCTTTCTTGCCGCTTTCCATCACGTGGTTCATGAACTTGGCGAGGATCTGGCTTCCGTATTTCGGATCGTCCAGGATCTCACGCTTGGCTGCTACACGACGTCTTGGCATTGATAAGCCCTCAAACGGTCTTCAGGTTAGCCCGGGACACCCAACTCGAAGAGTTTTCGCCCGACCTTACTCTTATCGACTCAATAAAATGAATGAACTGCTGCAAACGACCGATTACTTCGGACGCTTGGTACCGTACTTCGAACGACCCTGGTTACGGCCTTTGACGCCGGAGGTATCCAGAGAGCCGCGAACGGTGTGGTAACGAACACCTGGCAAGTCTTTTACACGGCCGCCGCGAATCAGTACGACGCTGTGCTCTTGCAGGTTGTGGCCTTCACCACCGATGTACGAGGAAACCTCGAAACCGTTGGTCAGACGCACACGGCATACTTTACGCAGTGCCGAGTTAGGTTTTTTCGGCGTAGTGGTGTACACGCGGGTGCACACGCCACGACGTTGCGGGCAGTTCTGCAGCGCAGGAACGTCGGATTTCTCGACGATACGCTTACGCGGCTGACGTACCAGCTGGTTGATAGTTGCCATCTACTAGCTCCACTGTTGTCTTGCGACGCTATTGTCTTGCAAGAAAAGCAAAAATTGGCAGGACGGAGCCCTACCAAATTTAGGGGTACAAGAGTCTAAAGAGGATCTTGTACTCAGTCAAGACGAGGCCCCGGCTCGCCCTCACCAGCCATCGGCAACAATTTATGTCGTCGATGGCTGGTAAAAGCCTGCCGGGGCCCTGCCCTGCTTTCAGTTACCGCTGGAGTTCAGCGCTTCGGTCAGTGCGGCTTCCACCTCACTGGCACTCACACGCAGCGGCTTGTCTGCATCACGGCGACGCTTGCGCTCGCTGTGGTATGCCAGACCAGTACCGGCCGGGATCAGACGACCCACGACCACGTTTTCCTTCAGACCGCGCAGGTAGTCGCGCTTGCCGGTTACCGCCGCCTCGGTCAGAACGCGAGTGGTCTCCTGGAAGGAGGCCGCCGAGATGAACGATTCGGTGGACAGCGAGGCCTTGGTGATACCCAGCAGCACGCGCGAGAACTTCGACACGAACTTGTCTTCGCCGGCCAGACGCTCGTTTTCCACCAGCACCTGGGTCAACTCCATCTGGTCGCCCTTGATGAAGCTGGAGTCGCCGGACTCGGTGATCTCAACTTTACGCAGCATCTGACGCAGGATGGTCTCGATGTGCTTGTCGTTGATCTTCACGCCCTGCAGACGGTATACGTCCTGAATCTCGTTGACGATGTACTTGGCGAGCGCGCTCACACCCAGCAGACGCAGGATGTCGTGCGGATCGCTAGGACCGTCGGAGATGACCTCGCCGCGGTTCACTTGCTCGCCTTCGAAGACGTTCAGGTGACGCCACTTCGGAATCAGCTCTTCGTACGGATCGGTGCCGTCGTTCGGAGTGATGACCAGGCGACGCTTGCCCTTGGTCTCTTTGCCGAATGCAATGGTGCCGCTGACTTCGGCCAGAATCGACGCCTCTTTCGGACGACGAGCCTCGAAGAGGTCGGCAACACGCGGCAGACCACCGGTGATGTCACGGGTCTTGGACGTTTCTTGCGGAATACGCGCGATAACGTCACCCACACCGATCTGTGCACCGTCAGCCACACCAACCAGTGCGTTGGCCGGCAGGAAGTACTGAGCCGGTACGTCGGTACCTGGCAGCAGCAAGTCCTTGCCATTGGCGTCAACCATCTTGATTGCAGGACGAATTTCCTTGCCTGCAGCCGGACGATCCTTGACATCGAGAACCTCGATGTTGGTCAGACCGGTCAGTTCGTCAGTCTGACGCTTGATGGTGATGCCTTCTTCCATGCCCACGAAGGTCACGGTACCTTTCATTTCGGTAACGATCGGGTGGGTGTGCGGGTCCCACTTGGCAACGATAGCGCCAGCGTCGACCTTCTCACCTTCCTTGACCGAAATCACCGCACCGTAAGGCAGCTTGTAACGCTCACGCTCACGGCCGAATTCGTCGGCAATGGCCAGCTCACCGGAACGCGATACGGCTACCAGGTTGCCATCGGCGCGCTCGACCTGCTTCAGGTTGTGCAGACGGACCATACCGCCGTTCTTCACCTGGACGCTGTCGGCAGCCGAGGTCCGGCTTGCAGCACCACCGATGTGGAACGTACGCATGGTCAGCTGGGTACCCGGTTCACCGATGGACTGGGCAGCGATAACACCAACCGCTTCACCAATGTTCACCTGATGACCGCGGGCGAGATCACGACCGTAGCACTTGGCGCAAATGCCATAGCGGGTTTCACAGCTGATAGGCGAACGCACGATCACTTCGTCGATGCTGTTCAGCTCGATGAACTCGACCCACTTCTCGTCTACCAGAGTACCGGCCGGGACGATCACGTCGTCAGTACCAGGCTTGAACACGTCGCGAGCGATGACTCGACCCAGGACACGCTCACCCAGAGGCTCGACCACGTCGCCGCCTTCGATGTGCGGCGTCATCAGCAGACCCTGCTCGGTGCCGCAATCGATCTCGGTAACGACCAGATCCTGGGCAACGTCCACCAGACGACGGGTGAGGTAACCGGAGTTCGCGGTTTTCAACGCGGTATCCGCCAGACCCTTACGAGCACCGTGAGTCGAGATGAAGTACTGGAGTACGCTCAGACCTTCACGGAAGTTCGCGGTGATCGGTGTCTCGATGATCGAGCCGTCCGGCTTGGCCATCAGACCACGCATACCGGCCAACTGACGAATCTGGGCCGCGGAACCCCGGGCGCCGGAGTCGGCCATCATGTACATCGAGTTGAAGGACTCTTGCTCGACTTCGTCACCATGGCGGTCGATGACTTTCTCTTTCGAGAGGTTGGCCATCATTGCCTTGGATACTTCGTCGTTCGCCTTCGACCACAAGTCGATGACCTTGTTGTACTTCTCGCCCTGGGTAACCAGGCCGGAGGCGTACTGGCTCTCGATCTCCTTCACTTCATCGGTAGCGGTACCGATGATGCGGGCCTTCTCGTCCGGAATGACGAAGTCGTTCACACCGATCGAGACGCCGGAAATGGTCGAGTAGGCAAAACCGGTGTACATCAGCTGGTCAGCGAAGATCACGGTCTCTTTCAGACCAACCACGCGGTAGCACTGGTTGATCAGCTTGGAGATCGCCTTTTTCTTCATCGGCTGGTTGACCACGTCGTACGACAGGCCGGCCGGAACCACCTGGAACAGCAGCGCACGGCCGACAGTGGTGTCGACGATACGGGTGTTCTTGGTGACGCCACCATCACGATCCTTCACGGTTTCGTTGATACGAACCTTGATCTTGGCGTGCAGCGCAGCTTCGCCGGCGCGGAATACGCGGTCGACCTCCTGCAGGTCCGCGAACACGCGACCTTCGCCCTTGGCGTTGATGGCTTCACGGGTCATGTAGTACAGACCCAGTACCACGTCCTGCGACGGAACGATGATTGGCTCACCGTTGGCAGGCGACAGGATGTTGTTGGTCGACATCATCAGCGCGCGCGCTTCCAGCTGGGCTTCCAGCGTCAGCGGCACGTGCACGGCCATTTGGTCACCGTCGAAGTCGGCGTTGTACGCAGCACAGACCAATGGGTGCAGCTGAATAGCCTTACCTTCGATCAGTACCGGTTCAAAGGCCTGGATACCCAGACGGTGAAGGGTCGGTGCACGGTTGAGCAGCACGGGGTGTTCGCGAATCACTTCGGCGAGAACGTCCCAAACCTCTGGCAGCTCGCGCTCGACCATCTTCTTGGCTGCCTTGATGGTGGTCGCCAGACCACGCATCTCCAGCTTGCCGAAAATGAACGGCTTGAACAGTTCCAGGGCCATCTTCTTCGGAAGACCGCACTGGTGCAGGCGCAGGGTCGGACCTACGGTAATTACCGAACGGCCGGAGTAGTCAACACGCTTACCGAGCAGGTTCTGACGGAAACGACCTTGTTTACCCTTGATCATGTCAGCCAGGGATTTCAGAGGACGCTTGTTGGAACCGGTGATGGCGCGACCGCGACGACCGTTGTCCAGCAGGGCGTCGACCGCCTCCTGCAGCATACGCTTTTCGTTGCGCACGATAATGTCCGGAGCGGACAGGTCGAGCAGGCGCTTCAGACGGTTGTTACGGTTGATCACCCGACGATACAGGTCGTTCAGGTCGGACGTCGCGAAGCGACCGCCATCCAGCGGAACCAGAGGACGCAGATCTGGCGGCAGAACCGGCAGAACGGTCAGGACCATCCACTCAGGCAGGTTGCCCGAGCCCTGGAACGCTTCCATCAGCTTCAGACGCTTGGACAGCTTCTTGATCTTGGTTTCCGAGTTGGTCTGCGGAATTTCTTCACGCAGGCGACCGATCTCGTGCTCCAGGTCGATAGCGTGCAGCAGTTCGCGGACAGCTTCTGCACCCATGCGGGCGTCGAAGTCGTCACCGAACTCTTCCAGCGCTTCGAAATACTGCTCGTCGTTCAGCAGCTGACCCTTTTCCAGCGTGGTCATGCCCGGGTCGATGACAACGTAGCTCTCGAAGTAGAGCACGCGCTCGATATCGCGCAGGGTCATGTCCATCAGCAGGCCAATACGGGACGGCAGGGACTTCAGGAACCAGATGTGGGCAACAGGCGAAGCCAGTTCGATGTGAGCCATGCGCTCACGACGGACCTTGGCCAGCGCGACTTCGACGCCGCACTTCTCGCAGATGACGCCACGGTGCTTCAGGCGCTTGTACTTGCCGCACAGGCACTCGTAGTCTTTGACTGGGCCAAAGATCTTGGCGCAGAACAGACCGTCACGCTCAGGCTTGAACGTACGGTAGTTGATGGTTTCCGGCTTTTTTACTTCACCGAACGACCACGAACGGATCATCTCAGGCGAGGCCAGTCCAATACGGATGGCGTCGAACTCTTCGACTTGACCCTGGTTTTTCAGCAAATTCAGTAGGTCTTTCAAGGCCTTTCCTCCTGGCGGAGCAGGGAGCGGGCTTTTCAGCGCCGCTCCCGATTCGCGTCACGTGTTATTCGGTTTCCAGATCGATATCGATACCGAGCGAACGGATCTCTTTGATCAACACGTTGAAGGACTCGGGCATGCCCGGCTCCATACGGTGATCGCCGTCCACGATGTTTTTGTACATCTTGGTCCGACCGTTCACATCGTCCGACTTCACTGTGAGCATTTCTTGCAGAGTGTATGCCGCGCCGTATGCTTCCAGCGCCCACACTTCCATCTCCCCGAAACGCTGACCACCGAACTGCGCCTTACCACCCAGCGGCTGCTGGGTAACCAGGCTGTAAGAACCAGTGGAACGCGCGTGCATCTTGTCGTCCACCAAGTGGTTCAGCTTGAGCATGTACATGTAACCTACGGTCACTGGACGCTCGAACTTGTTACCGGTACGACCGTCGAACAGCACCATCTGGCCGCTTTCCGGCATGTCTGCCAGTTTCAGCATGGCCTTGATTTCACGCTCCTTGGCACCGTCGAAGACTGGAGTTGCCATAGGCACGCCCTTCTTCAGGTTGCCGGCCAGCTCAAGGATTTCCTGGTCGGTGAATTCTTCCAGGTTCTCCTGACGGCCACCGATCTCGTTGTAGATCTCGGTCAGGAAGCCACGCAGTTCCGCGGCCTTGCGCTGCTCTTCGAGCATGCGGTTGATCTTCTCGCCCAACCCCTTGGCCGCCAGGCCCAGGTGGGTTTCAAGGATCTGACCGACGTTCATACGCGAAGGTACGCCCAACGGGTTGAGAACCACGTCGACCGGAGTACCGTTGGCATCGTGCGGCATGTCTTCGACCGGCATGATCACCGAGACCACACCTTTGTTACCGTGACGACCGGCCATCTTGTCACCCGGCTGGATGCGACGGCGGATTGCCAGGTAAACCTTGACGATCTTCAGAACGCCTGGCGCCAGGTCATCACCTTGCTGCAGCTTGCGCTTCTTGTCTTCGAACTTGTCGTCCAGCAGACGGCGACGATCAACGATGTAGGCCTGAGCCTTCTCGAGCTGTTCGTTCAGCGCGTCTTCGGCCATACGCAGTTTGAACCACTGGCCGTGCTCCAGACCGTCCAGCACTTCGTTGGTGATCACGGTGCCTTTCTTCAGGCCCGCACCACCATCGACTACCTGGCCGTTCAGGGCAGAACGCAGACGCTCGAAGGTTGCGCCTTCAACGATGCGGAACTCTTCGTTCAGATCCTTGCGGATTTCGTCCAGCTGCATCTTCTCGATGGACAGCGCACGGCTGTCGCGCTCGACGCCATCACGGGTGAAGACCTGTACGTCGATGACAGTACCCTTGGTGCCGGTTGGCACACGCAGGGAGGTGTCCTTAACGTCGCTGGCCTTCTCACCGAAGATCGCACGCAGCAGTTTCTCTTCCGGAGTCAGTTGGGTCTCGCCTTTTGGCGTGACCTTGCCGACCAGGATGTCGCCGGCGCCAACTTCGGCACCCACGTAGACGATACCAGCCTCGTCCAGCTTGTTCAGCGCTGCCTCACCCACGTTCGGGATGTCCGCGGTGATTTCTTCTGGGCCAAGCTTGGTGTCACGAGCCACACAGGTCAGTTCCTGGATGTGGATCGTGGTGAAACGGTCTTCCTGAACCACACGCTCGGACAGGCAGATGGAGTCTTCGAAGTTGAAGCCGTTCCACGCCATGAACGCGATACGCATGTTCTGACCCAGAGCCAGTTCACCCATGTCGGTGGACGGACCGTCGGCCATGATATCGCCACGCTGGACCACATCACCCTTGTTCACCAGCGGACGCTGGTTGATGCAGGTGTTCTGGTTCGAGCGGGTGTATTTGGTCAGGTTGTAGATGTCGACACCGGCTTCACCGGTTTCAACTTCGTCATCGGCAACGCGAACAACGATACGGCTGGCATCGACGGAGTCGATTACGCCACCGCGACGAGCAACGACACAGACGCCGGAGTCACGGGCAACGTTGCGCTCCATGCCGGTACCTACCAGCGGCTTGTCGGCGCGCAGGGTCGGTACAGCCTGACGCTGCATGTTCGAACCCATCAACGCACGGTTGGCGTCGTCGTGCTCGAGGAACGGAATCAGCGACGCTGCAACCGAAACTACCTGCTTCGGCGAGACGTCCATCAGGGTCACATCTTCAGGTGCCTTGACGGTGAATTCGTTCAGGTGACGAACAGCTACCAGCTCGTCGATCAGTTGCTTCTTCTCGTTCATTGCGGCCGAAGCCTGTGCAATGACGTGATCCGCTTCTTCGATCGCCGACAGGAACACGATATCGTCGGTGACAACACCCTCTTTCACCACGCGATACGGGCTTTCCAGGAAACCGTACTGGTTGGTGCGGGCATAGGCCGCCAGGGAGTTGATCAGACCGATGTTCGGACCTTCAGGGGTCTCGATCGGGCACACGCGACCGTAATGGGTCGGGTGTACGTCACGGACTTCGAAGCCGGCGCGCTCACGGGTCAGACCACCCGGGCCGAGTGCAGATACACGGCGCTTGTGAGTAATCTCGGAGAGCGGGTTGTTCTGGTCCATGAACTGCGAAAGCTGGCTGGAACCGAAGAACTCCTTGACCGCAGCAGCCACTGGCTTGGCGTTGATCAGGTCCTGAGGCATCAGGCCTTCGCTTTCAGCCATCGACAGACGTTCTTTGACCGCACGCTCGACGCGGACGAGGCCCACGCGGAACTGGTTCTCGGCCATCTCGCCTACGCAGCGGACACGACGGTTACCCAGGTGGTCGATGTCGTCGACGATGCCTTTGCCGTTACGGATGTCGACGAGAGTCTTCAGGACTTCGACGATGTCTTCCTTGCTCAGCACACCCGAACCTTCGATCTCGGTACGACCGATACGGCGGTTGAACTTCATGCGGCCCACTGCGGACAGGTCGTAGCGCTCGGCACTGAAGAACAGGTTGTTGAACAGGGTCTCGGCGGCGTCCTTGGTTGGCGGCTCGCCTGGACGCATCATGCGATAGATCTCGACCAGCGCTTCCAGTTGGTTGCTGGTGGAGTCGATCTTCAGGGTGTCCGAGATGAACGGACCGCAGTCGATGTCGTTGGTGTACAGCGTCTCGATGCGAACGACCTGAGCCTTGGCGATCTTGATCAGCAGCTCGGTGGTCAACTCGGTGTTGCACTCAGCCAGAATTTCGCCGGTAGCCGGGTGCACGATCGCCTTGGCAGTGGTGCGACCCAGTACGTATTCGAGCGGAACGTCCAGTTGCTTGACGCCAGCTTTCTCGATCTGGTTGATGTGGCGGGCGGTAATACGACGGCCCTGCTCGACGATAACCTTGCCGGTCTCGTCCTGGATGTCCATGACCGCAACTTCACCACGCAGGCGCTGAGGCACCAGCTCCAGGCTCAGCTTCTCGCCGGACACATGGAATACGTTGGTGGTGTAGAAGGCGTCGAGCACTTCTTCGGTGCTGTAGCCCAGCGCACGCAGCAGAACCGAAGCCGGCAGCTTGCGGCGGCGGTCGATACGGACGAATACGCAGTCTTTCGGGTCGAACTCGAAGTCCAGCCAGGAGCCGCGGTAAGGAATGATACGAGCGGAGTACAGCAGTTTGCCGGAGCTGTGAGTCTTGCCGCGGTCGTGGTCGAAGAACACGCCTGGCGAACGGTGCAGCTGGGAAACGATAACACGCTCGGTACCGTTGATAACGAAGGTACCGTTTTCAGTCATCAGGGGGATTTCACCCATGTAGACTTCTTGCTCTTTGATGTCCTTGATCGCTTTGTTCGACGATTCTTTGTCGAAAATGATCAGGCGCACTTTCACCCGCAGCGGGACGGCGTAGGTCACGCCACGCAGTACGCACTCTTTGACATCAAATGCCGGCTCGCCCAGACGATAGCCAACGTACTCCAGGGCAGCATTGCCGGAGTAGCTGATGATCGGGAAAACCGACTTGAAGGCCGCATGCAGGCCCACGTCGCGGAACTGATCCTTGGTCGCTCCCGCTTGCAAGAATTCGCGATACGAATCCAGCTGGATGGCCAGGAGATAAGGCACATCCATGACGTCCGGCAACTTGCTAAAGTCCTTGCGGATACGTTTTTTCTCAGTGTATGAGTAAGCCATCAGCGTTCCCCAGCTTGGTCACCTGCTTGTTTGGCTCCTCCCGGCGGGAGCAGCCAGAAAATCGTGCAAACCCCATGGTTTGCGCCACCTCTCTGCGGTGGTTGCAGCTCGTTATCGACATCGACCTGATCGACTGCCAATAACGGAAAAAGGCCGGTGGCAAGAGCCACCAGCCATCAGCCGTTTGCTTAACGCTCGGGCTGGAGTCGCAAGGTCGAAATTACTTGATCTCGACTTTAGCGCCTGCTTCTTCCAGCTTCTTCTTCGCGTCTTCAGCGGCTTCTTTCGAAACGCCTTCAGCGATAACCTGAGGAGCGCCATCGACTTTCTCTTTGGCTTCTTTCAGGCCCAGACCGGTCAGCTCACGAACAGCCTTGATCACGTTGACTTTCTTCTCGCCAGCTTCGGCCAGAACAACGTTGAACTCGGTTTGTTCTTCAACGACGGCAGCGGCAGCAGCTGGGCCAGCAGCGGCAACAGCAGCGGTAACGCCGAAGGTTTCTTCCATCGCTTTGATCAGCTCAACAATTTCCAGAACGGTTTTCTGGCCGATTGCTTCGATGATTTGCTCGTTAGTCAGAGACATGACTTAAATCCTGTATTGGGGTGACAGCCTACGCAGCCATCAAATTAAACATATGAGTGGAAAGAGGTTTTCGCGCCTTAGGCTGCGGAAGCTTCTTTCTGGTCGCGAATGGCTGCCAGGGTGCGAGCCAGCTTGCTGGTGGCGCCTTGGATAACGCTCATCAGCTTCGCGATAGCCTCGTCGCGGGTCGGCAGGGTAGCCAACACGTCGATCTGGTTCGCTGCAATGAACTTGCCGTCAAACGCAGCTGCCTTGATCTCGAACTTGTCCTGACCCTTGGCGAACTCTTTGAACAGACGGGCAGCAGCGCCCGGGTGCTCGTTCGAGAATGCAATCAGGGTCGGGCCGGTGAAGGCGTCGTTGAGGACACTGAACTCAGTGTCTGCAACAGCGCGCTTGAGCAGGGTGTTACGTACGACACGTACGTAAACGCCAGCTTCACGAGCCTCTTTACGGAGTCCGGTCATTGCGCCTACAGTCACGCCACGGGCATCAGCCACAACAGCGGACAGAGCGACTTTGGCAGCCTCGTTGACTTCAGCGACGATGGCCTTCTTGTCTTCGAGTTTAATTGCCACGGGTTTACTCCTGGTTTCTACCGTTTCATCCGACCGAGGTCAGATGTCGTTTTGGTGTCTGATTCGATAACGAATCGGGAGCACCATCTGCGTAGGCTTGAGGTTTAAGGCTTGCGCCGCCTACGGTCTTGGACAGCCCCCGCCAGGCAGGGACCCCAATTTTTCAACGACGGGGCGATCACTCACCCCTTCGCTCTTAAGCGTTCAGCGAGCTCTGATCGATGACCAGACCTGGGCCCATGGTGGTGCTCAGGGTAACGCGCTTGACGTAGATACCTTTCGAGGAAGCTGGCTTGATACGCTTCAGATCAGCGATCAGGGCTTCAACGTTTTCCTTCAGCTTGACGGCTTCAAAGCCGACTTTGCCAACGGAGGTATGGATGATGCCGTTTTTGTCGGTGCGATAACGAACCTGACCAGCCTTGGCGTTTTTAACCGCAGTGGCGACGTCTGGAGTCACGGTACCCACTTTCGGGTTAGGCATCAGGCCGCGAGGACCCAGAACCTGACCCAGCTGACCTACAACACGCATCGCGTCCGGGGAAGCGATAACGACGTCATAGTTCAGGTCGCCGCCTTTCATTTCGGCAGCCAGATCGTCCATACCTACACGGTCAGCGCCGGCAGCCAGAGCGGCCTCAGCAGCTGGACCCTGGGTGAAGACGGCTACGCGCACGGTCTTGCCAGTGCCGTGTGGCAGCACAGTAGCGCTACGAACGACCTGGTCGGATTTACGCGGGTCAACACCGAGGTTGACAGCAACGTCGAAGGACTCGGTGAACTTCACCGCGGACAGCTCAGCCAACAGGGCCGCTGCGTCTTCGAAGTTGTAGACTTTGCCCGCTTCTACTTTAGAAGCGATAGCCTTTTGGCGCTTGGTCAGCTTAGCCATTACACACCCTCCACGTTGAGGCCCATGCTGCGAGCAGAACCGGCGATGGTACGCACGGCTGCATCCAGGTCAGCAGCGGTCAGATCGGCAGACTTGGTCTTGGCGATCTCTTCCAGCTGAGCACGGGTCACAGTACCGACTTTAACGGTGTTCGGACGCGCGGAACCGCTGGTCAGGCCAGCGGCCTTTTTCAGCAGAACCGAAGCAGGGGTGCTTTTGGTTTCGAAAGTGAAGCTGCGGTCACTGTAAACAGTGATGATCACAGGCGTCGGCAGACCTGGCTCTTGACCCTGAGTACGGGCGTTGAAGGCCTTGCAGAACTCCATGATGTTCACGCCGTGCTGACCCAGTGCTGGACCAACGGGCGGACTTGGGTTGGCCTGGCCGGCCTTAACTTGCAGCTTGATGTAAGCCTGAATCTTCTTAGCCATGAGCTACTCCAATATCGGGTACGAGCGCCAAAAGGCTCCCCGGGTTACTTACGTTTTATCCCAGTGACGAAAAAACCCCGCAGCTCGCGGCTGCGGGGTGTGGGATGCATCGCTCAGCTAGACCTTTTCGACCTGACTGAACTCAAGCTCTACCGGAGTAGAGCGACCGAAAATGAGCACCGCAACCTGCAGGCGGCTCTTCTCGTAGTTAACCTCTTCGACCGTGCCATTGAAATCAGCAAACGGACCATCGATGACCCGAACCACTTCACCTGGCTCAAACAGAGTCTTCGGTTTCGGTTTGTCGCTACCATCAGCAACGCGCCGCAGAATTGCTTCAGCTTCTTTATCAGTGATAGGAGCAGGCTTGTCAGCCGTGCCACCGATGAAGCCCATGACACGAGGGGTGTCCTTGACCAAGTGCCAAGTCCCTTCGTTCATTTCCATCTGAACCAGCACGTAACCAGGGAAGAACTTACGCTCGCTTTTGCGCTTCTGGCCGTTGCGCATCTCAACCACTTCCTCAGTGGGAACCAGAATCTCGCCGAAGCCGTCTTCCATACCTGCCAGCTTTACGCGCTCTATGAGAGAGCGCATCACATGCTTCTCGTAACCCGAGTAGGCATGCACAACGTACCAACGCTTAGCCACAGGACACCCTTAGCCGACAATCAAGGAAATCAACCAGCCGAGCAGAGAGTCGAGCCCCCACAACAGCAGCGCCATGACCAGCACCACAGCCACAACGATCAGCGTGGTTTGGGTAGTCTCCTGGCGGGTTGGCCATACGACCTTACGAATCTCGGTGCGAGCTTCCTTAGCGAGCGCAAAAAACGACTTCCCCTTCACTGTCTGCAACGCAACAAAAGCAGCGACAGCAGCCAGGACGAGCAAGGCGATTACGCGATACAGGATCGGAGAGGCGGAGTAATATTGATTACCAACAACACCAACGACCACCAAAGCAACAACAGCAAGCCACTTGAGCAAATCAAAACGAGATTCTTGGGCTTCGGACTTGGAAGTCATACGGAGGGATCCTGTGAAAAGAAAGCCAGACACACGAGGTGAATCTGGCAGGTCAGGAGGGAATCGAACCCCCAACCTACGGTTTTGGAGACCGTCGCTCTGCCAATTGAGCTACTGACCTAAAAGCTTAATCAGGCCGGCCACTATACCGGCCTGATAGAGTTAAATCAACTACTTATTCGATGATTTTGGCTACGACGCCGGCGCCGACGGTACGACCGCCCTCACGGATAGCGAAGCGCAGACCATCTTCCATCGCGATGGTCTTGATCAGGGTAACAGTCATCTGAATGTTATCGCCTGGCATTACCATTTCTACGCCTTCCGGCAGTTCGCAGTTACCAGTCACGTCAGTAGTACGGAAGTAGAACTGTGGACGGTAGCCTTTGAAGAACGGAGTGTGACGACCGCCTTCTTCCTTGCTCAGAACGTAAACTTCTGCGGTGAACTTGGTGTGCGGCTTGACCGAACCTGGCTTGGCCAGAACCTGACCACGCTCAACGTCGTCACGCTTGGTGCCACGCAGCAGAACGCCGCAGTTCTCGCCAGCACGACCTTCGTCCAGCAGCTTGCGGAACATTTCAACGCCGGTGCAGGTGGTCTTGGTGGTGTCACGCAGACCAACGATCTCGACTTCTTCCTGGATGCGGACGATGCCACGCTCAACACGACCGGTAACTACGGTACCGCGGCCAGAGATCGAGAACACGTCTTCGATCGGCATCAGGAACGGCTTGTCGATAGCACGCTCTGGCTCTGGGATGTAGCTGTCCAGAGTTTCAACCAGCTTCTTCACAGCCGAAGTACCCAGCTCGTTGTCGTCTTCGCCGTTCAGGGCCATCAGAGCCGAACCAACGATGATCGGAGTGTCGTCACCTGGGAAGTCGTAGGTGCTCAGCAGGTCGCGAACTTCCATCTCGACGAGCTCCAGCAGCTCTGCGTCGTCAACCATGTCAGCCTTGTTCAGGAAGACAACGATGTACGGTACGCCTACCTGACGGGACAGCAGGATGTGCTCACGGGTTTGCGGCATCGGACCATCGGCGGCCGAGCAAACCAGGATCGCGCCGTCCATCTGGGCAGCACCGGTGATCATGTTCTTGACGTAGTCGGCGTGGCCTGGGCAGTCAACGTGCGCGTAGTGACGGACGTTCGAGTCGTACTCTACGTGAGCGGTGTTGATGGTGATACCACGAGCCTTCTCTTCTGGAGCCGAGTCGATCTTGTCGAAGTCAACACGAGCCGAACCGAAAACTTCGGAGCAGACGCGAGTCAGAGCTGCAGTCAGAGTGGTTTTACCGTGGTCAACGTGACCAATGGTACCAACGTTGACATGCGGCTTGTTACGCTCAAACTTTTCCTTAGCCATCGATACCATCCTCAACAGAAGAATTAAGCTGCGACACCAACCATTAAAACAAAGGCAGATATTTTCATATCTGCCTTGTTATATGGAGCTCTTGAGCGGATTTGAACCGCTGACCTCACCCTTACCAAGGGTGTGCTCTACCAACTGAGCTACAAGAGCGAAACACCTTGCAAAAACAGCAAACCTGGAGCGGGTAGCGGGAATCGAACCCGCATCATCAGCTTGGAAGGCTGAGGTTCTACCACTAAACTATACCCGCGGAGCTTGCAGCTCTCGCTAAACTGGTGGAGGGGGAAGGATTCGAACCTTCGAAGTCGTAGACGTCAGATTTACAGTCTGATCCCTTTGGCCGCTCGGGAACCCCTCCTAAGCGTGGTCGGCATTTTGTCTCTTTGCCTATCTACTGTCAAGCTTTTTCTCTTTAAAATCTTGAGCTTAGCTATTTGACAGCTACTTCGCAGTTCAGCCACTTAGTGGTTATCCCTGTGAAGCGGGCGCCATTCTATGCAAACTATTCGACGGTTGCAATACCCTCGCACCGCATTATTTTACTTTTTAAGTCATTGAAATCATTGGAAAGAGAAGCCAGGAGGGTTTGGTCTAGCAAATGCCGGCTTTCAGGCCTGATTTGCAGCCACCAACCCGGGTTATCCACCACTTTGCCAACCACCTTCCTCGACGAAACATCCAGACTGATCAGGCGCTGACGCAGCGCCTCCAAAAGCTCCGGCGTCGCTAACCCACCCAGATAAAGGCACTCGTTCTCACCCTTACCCTGTGAAGCTTCGCTCAGCAACTGAATGCCTTGCTGACTCCCCTTGTAGAGAGAGAGCGACTGAACCTCTTTCACCCTCAATGGCGCCTCTTGCTGATGCCAGACGTAGTAAAAAATGTTCAGGACCAGCAGCAACAGAAACAACCAGCGCATAGGCACCTCAATCCAGGGGGCAAGCGATGGCCAGCCCGACGAAAACCAAGTCAGGGATCACGCGAGCCGCCGGCACTACTGGCTGCACCAGGGAGGCATCACCACCGGTGATGAAAAACGCGAACTCCTCCCCCCATAGCCGCCTTGCCTGCTCAAGCTGCGTCAGCACAAATCCTTGCAACATCAGCATGCACCCTCGCTCCACCGCCTCAACAGTCGAACAACCAGGCTTCAGACTGGCGAGCGCCTGCTCTGCGGAGGCGTCGTCATAGCGGATCCGACGGGTATGAGTTCTGAGCTGATTCCGCATCAACGGCATACCAGGACAGATAAAACCGCCAAGATGCTCTCCTGTCGCCGTGACGAAATCAGAGGTGACCGCAGTCCCCAGATCAATCACGACGCACGCCTTCTTCGCGATGTGGTATCCACCGACCACGGCCAGCCAACGGTCCAGCCCCAAGCGAGCATACTCGTCATAGCCATTGCGAACCCCAGCCAGCTCCTGGGCGGGAACCGCCTTTTCGGCATCGATCGCGAATCTCGCGGAGAGTGCATCAACCAGTAACGCTGTCTCCTCCTCGCTACGAACGCTCACCAATCGAGCTCGATCAGGCAGAAGGCCGGTCGCCACTACTGCCTCCAGAAGCGCCGGGGTCGAGTCGACGACCCCGCCCGCCAAAACCGCGGCGCCTGCGTCACGAATGACTCGCCATTTGATAAAACTGTTCCCGCAATCGAGCTCAAGAATCATCTCGCAACCTCAAACTGAGCTCACCACCGCTGAAGCTCTTCTCAATACCATCAACACTGAGCCGCAAAGCGCCCTGGTGATCAATGCCAAGCACTACACCATTGATACTGCTGGAGCCCGCAACCAGCGATACAGCTCGCCCCTGCCAAAGATGCGCGGATTCCCATTCAGCCTGCAAAGCGCCAAAGCCCTCGGCACGGTGCCTTGCAAGATAGTCCTGCAGGCTATCACCAAGTGACGCAGCGAGCGCATTACGGTTTATTTCGCGCCCAAGCTCGAGACAAAGGGAGGTCCACGCCTGGTCTATTTCGGCGTGCTGCATATTCACGTTGATGCCAACGCCCAGGACAACGTGACAAACGTCCGCAGGATCCCCTACCAGCTCCAGAAGAATCCCGGCAATCTTGCGATTCTCGACTAAAACGTCGTTAGGCCACTTGAGCCCAGCGCGCACCCCCATCTCCTGGAGCGCCCGCCTTACCGCCAAGCCGACAACCAGGCTCAAGCCTTCAAGCTGACGCATACCGCCGTCGACCCGTAAAACCAGGCTGTAATAAAGATTCTGGGCAAAGGGACTAGACCAGGCTCGACCACGGCGCC
The DNA here is from genome assembly GCF_056388475.1 of Pseudomonas sp. TUM25319. Lineage (NCBI taxonomy): Bacteria > Pseudomonadati > Pseudomonadota > Gammaproteobacteria > Pseudomonadales > Pseudomonadaceae > Pseudomonas > Pseudomonas sp. TUM25319. Next base: position 6,443,803 of record NZ_CM150751.1, read on the forward strand.
CGCGCCCCGCACTCTGCCGCTCGGCAAGCACGAGAAAAGGTGCTGGACGCCCTTCGGCAACCAGACGTAGCGCCTCGGCATTCGTGGAGTCGATCTCGCCGTAAACCTGCACAGGCCAATATGCCTGGGCAGATCTGCGCGAAATTTCTCCGGCATCCAGCAACAACAACGGTGCAGCCAAGCGATAACCACGACCACGGACCTTGTACACGGCCAGGCCCAGTTCCGACTCAAGGGATTGCAACTGTTTCCAGACAGCGCTGCGACTCACTCCCAGCGCGGCACCCAAGGCCTCACCAGAATGAAAACGACCATCCTTGAGGAGTGTTAACAGCTTCAGCATGGCAATCTCGATACACAATGAGGCAGGCATGATAGCCATGCCCAAAGAGCTTGCATAGAAATCAGAGAATCACCAACGGCAGTTTCAGAGACAGCAGCGCGCAGGAGATATTGGACGTGGTGTTTCAAGACCACAAAGACAAAACCCCTACCTGCGTACGCAGATAGGGGTTTCGGAATTTAATCTTGACGATGACCTACTCTCACATGGAGAAGCTCCACACTACCATCGGCGATGCATCGTTTCACTACTGAGTTCGGGATGGGATCAGGTGGTTCCAATGCTCTATGGTCGTCAAGAAATTCTGTGTGCCAACTCGTCTTTCGACGCTTCGGCAAATCGGGTATGTGATCTTTGTGGGTTCACGAATCTTCGGTTCATTCGTCTTCACCACCACAATCCGGCTTCCGCGCAGATTGCTTGGGTGTTATATGGTCAAGCCTCACGGGCAATTAGTATTGGTTAGCTCAACGCCTCACAGCGCTTACACACCCAACCTATCAACGTCGTAGTCTTCGACGGCCCTTCAGGGAGCTCAAGGCTCCAGTGAGATCTCATCTTGAGGCAAGTTTCCCGCTTAGATGCTTTCAGCGGTTATCTCTTCCGAACATAGCTACCCGGCAATGCCACTGGCGTGACAACCGGAACACCAGAGGTTCGTCCACTCCGGTCCTCTCGTACTAGGAGCAGCCCCTCTCAAATCTCAAACGTCCACGGCAGATAGGGACCGAACTGTCTCACGACGTTCTAAACCCAGCTCGCGTACCACTTTAAATGGCGAACAGCCATACCCTTGGGACCGGCTTCAGCCCCAGGATGTGATGAGCCGACATCGAGGTGCCAAACACCGCCGTC
>NZ_CM150751.1:6450000-6916889 GCF_056388475.1 Pseudomonas sp. TUM25319
GATTACTCAGCCTTCAGGGTGATGCGTGCGAATGCCTTCTTACCCGCCTGGCACACATGAGTCGCACCCAGCGCAAACACGAAACCGCGATCAACCACCTCGCCATCCACCTTCACGCTGCCAGCCGCCAGCAGATCCCGAGCAGCCGCCGAGTTCTTCACCAGCCCCGCCTTGTTAAGAATCGCGGAGATAGGCATCTCCTCAGCCACTACCACTTCAATCTCCGGCAGATCCTCAGGCAACTCGCCATCCTTCATCCGGTTCCCCGCAGCACGGTGAGCGTTCGCCGCCGCCTCCTCACCATGGAAGCGCGCAACGATCTCCTCTGCCAGCTTGATCTTGATATCGCGCGGATTGGCCCCGGCCGCCACATCGGCACGGAAACCGTCGATCTCTTCCATCGAACGGAAGCTCAGCAACTCGAAGTAGCGCCACATCAGCGTGTCGGGGATGGACACCAGCTTGCTATACATCACCCCCGGCGCTTCCTGGATGCCGACATAGTTGCCCAACGACTTGGACATCTTCTTCACGCCATCCAGCCCTTCCAGCAGCGGCATGGTCACGATGTTCTGCGCTTCCTGACCATAGCTACGCTGGAGCTCGCGCCCCATCAGCAGATTGAACTTCTGGTCGGTACCGCCCAGCTCGACGTCCGCCTTCAATGCCACGGAGTCGTAGCCTTGCACCAACGGGTAGAGGAACTCGTGAATAGCGATCGGCTGGTTGCTGGTATAGCGCTTGTCAAAGTCATCGCGCTCGAGCATCCGCGCCACCGTGTACTGCGACGCCAGGCGGATGAAGTCAGCCGGCGTCAGCTTATCCATCCAGGTGGAGTTGAAGGCAACCTCGGTCTTGGCCGGGTCGAGAATCTTGAAGACCTGCTGCTTGTACGTCTCGGCGTTATCCAGCACCTGCTCGCGGGTCAGCGGCGGGCGGGTAGCGCTCTTGCCGCTCGGATCGCCAATCATGCCGGTGAAGTCGCCGATCAGGAAAATCACCTGGTGTCCCAGGTCCTGGAACTGGCGCAGCTTGTTAATAAGGACAGTGTGCCCCAGGTGCAGGTCCGGCGCCGTCGGGTCAAAACCCGCCTTGATGCGCAGCGGTTGACCGCGCTTGAGCTTCTCGACCAACTCCGACTCGACCAGTACCTCTTCCGCACCACGCTTGATCAGCGCTAGCTGCTCTTCAACCGACTTCATACACAGACCCGCAGGCTCAGATTCAAAGGGCCCCAACCATACAAGATCAGCCATCAAATACAAGTTTCCGGGACAGATGTGACCTGCCGCCGGGTGGATGACGTCTGCGCGCTTGCCTTGAAGGGGATTTGGTTATATTTTATACAGTTATTTCATCTTCATCATGTCATTCATCTTTTCCATTTCATCTTTATCAAAGTCTTTTTACCCATGACCAACGAACCGCCTAAAGCGCCTCCGCTTTATCCGAAGACCCACCTGTTGGCCGCGAGCGGCATCGCCGCCCTGCTCAGCCTGGCCTTGCTGGTATTTCCTTCCAGCGAAGTCGAAGCCAAACGGACCACCCTGAACCTTGAGCTGGAAACCCCTGCCGAGCAGCTGAAGGAGCAATCCGCACAGCCCGTGGTTGCAGAGGAGAACAGCACCTCGCCGTTCGCCCAGATAGGCAATGCCGCAGAACCCGCCGAGGAAGCCGCCAAGGCCGATCCGGCACCTGCCGCCGCTGAGCCTGCCAAGGAGGTCGCCAGCAACGAACCCAGTCATCGCGAAGTGACCGTGGCCCGTGGCGACACGCTCTCCACGCTGTTCGCCAAAGTCGGCCTGCCGGCCAACGCGGTGCACGAAGTGCTGGCCAGCAACAAGCAGGCCAAGCAGTTCAGCCAGCTCAAGCACGGCCAGGTGCTGCAGATCGAACTGGACAAGGACGGCCAACTGGCCAGCCTGCACAGCAAAGTCAGCGACCTGGAAACCATCCGCCTGACCAAAAGCGCCAACGGCTATGCGTTCAACCGTGAAGTGACCAAACCCGTCACACGCTCGGCCTATGTCCATGGCGTGATCAAAAGCTCGCTTTCCGCATCGGCACAGCGCGCGGGGCTGTCACACAACATGACCATGGATATGGCCAATATCTTCGGCTACGACATCGACTTCGCCCAGGACATCCGCCAGGGCGACGAATTCGACGTGATCTATGAGCAGAAGGTCGTCGACGGCAAGGTGGTCGGCAACGGCAACATTCTTTCCGCGCGCTTCACCAACCGCGGCAAGACCTACAGCGCCGTGCGCTACACCAACAAGCAGGGCACCACCAGCTACTACACCGCCGACGGCAACAGCATGCGCAAGGCGTTCATCCGTACGCCGGTTGACTTTGCCCGCATCAGCTCGCGCTTCTCAGCCGGTCGCAAGCACCCGATTCTGAACAAGATCCGCGCCCACAAGGGCGTCGACTACGCCGCCCCCCGCGGCACACCCATCAAGGCTGCCGGCGACGGCAAGGTCCTGCTGGCCGGTCGTCGCGGCGGCTACGGCAACACCGTGATCATCCAGCACGGCAGCACCTACCAGACCCTCTACGGTCACATGCAGGGTTTCGCCAAGGGCGTGAAGACCGGCGGCACCGTGAAGCAGGGCCAGGTGATCGGCTACATCGGCACCACCGGCCTGTCTACCGGACCGCACCTGCACTATGAATTCCAGGTCAACGGTGTGCACGTCGACCCACTGGGCCAGAAGCTGCCGATGGCTGACCCGATCGCAAAGGCCGAACGTCAGCGCTTCATGCAGCTCAGCCAACCACTGATCGCCCGCATGGACCAGGAAAAGGCCACCATGCTGGCCTCGAACAAGCGTTAAGCCATGGCGCTCTATCTTGGCGTGATGTCTGGCACCAGCCTCGACGGGCTGGATATCGCCTTGATCGAACAAGGGCAGCGCACCGCGCTGCTCGCCACCCACTACATTCCGATGCCCGAATCGCTGCGCCAGGCCATGCTGGGCCTGTGCAGCAGCGGTCCCGACGAAATCGCCCGGGCCGCACTGGCCGAAGCCGAGTGGGTCCGGCTCGCTGCCGAGGGTATTCGCACGCTCCTCGATTCGCAGCAGCTGCGCCCTGAAGACATCCGCGCCATCGGCAGCCACGGCCAGACCGTCCGCCACGAGCCCGCCCGCGGTTTCACCGTGCAGATCGGCAACCCCGCGCTGCTGGCAGAACTGACGGGAATCACTGTCGTTGGCGACTTCCGCCGCCGCGACGTTGCCGCCGGAGGCCAGGGCGCGCCACTCGTCCCCGCCTTCCACGAAGCCCTGTTCAGCCATCAGGGCGAACATCTGGCGGTGCTCAACGTGGGAGGGTTCAGCAACCTCAGCCTGATCGAGCGCGATAAACCCGTCAGCGGTTTCGACAGCGGCCCTGGCAATGTCTTGCTCGACGCCTGGATCAACGAGAAACAGGCACGCGACTACGACGCCAACGGCGCCTGGGCTGCCAGCGGCAAGGTTCTGCCCGGCCTGCTGGGCAGCCTGCTGAGCGATCCGTTCTTTGCGGGCACGGGCCCGAAGAGCACCGGGCGCGAGCTGTTCAACCTGCCCTGGCTGAAACATCACCTGAGCACCCAGCCGCAGTATGCCGATGAAGATGTCCAGGCGACGTTGCTGGAACTGACAGCCCTTAGCATCGTGGACTCACTGAAGAAGGCCCGGCAGGACACCGAGGTGCTGCTGGTCTGCGGCGGCGGCGCGCACAACGGCACGCTCATGGCGCGGCTGGCCAGCCTGCTGCCCGGCGCCCGGGTTATCAGTACGGCAGACGCTGGTGTGGATCCGGACTGGGTGGAGGCCATGGCCTTCGCCTGGCTTGCACATTGCTGCCTTGAGGGCATTGCCGGCAACCGCCCAAGCGTCACAGGCGCTCGTGGCCTGCGCGTGCTGGGCGCCATCTACCCGGCGTAACAGGCCCTGAAAGCAAAACGCCGCGCATACGCGCGGCGTTTTGCATTGTTTCGGCAGATCAGATCGAGAACGAGGAGCCGCAACCACAGGTGGTGGTGGCGTTCGGGTTCTTGATAACGAAACGCGAACCTTCCAGACCTTCCTGGTAATCCACTTCGGCTCCTGCCAGGTACTGGAAGCTCATAGGGTCGACCACCAGGGACACGCCCTCGCGCTCGACAATGGTGTCGTCTTCAGCGACATCTTCATCGAAAGTGAAGCCGTACTGGAAGCCGGAGCAGCCCCCGCCCGTCACGAACACTCGCAACTTCAGGCGATCGTTGCCCTCTTCGTCTACCAGGGTCTTCACCTTGTGCGCGGCGTTGTGCGTGAACTGCAGGGCCGTAGGGGTGAAGGATTCGACGCTCATGCTGAATATCTCCCGGCGTTATGCCGCCATTGCGTGATGGCGCGCATTATCCGCTTCCCCTAGAAAATTGGTCAACTATAGAAGCGGCATCAGGCACCGAGCGGAAGGCATAAGCCCCGCCCGATGCCCGACGCGGTGGCCGTTACGGCAACAGCCCGGCGTGGGACAGGCCCAGACGCTCGTCCAGGCCGAAGAGGATGTTCAGGTTCTGCACCGCCTGGCCCGAAGCGCCCTTCACCAGGTTGTCGATTACCGACAGGACCACGACCAGATCACCGCCCTGCGGACGATGCACAGCGATACGGCAAACGTTGGCACCCCGCACACTGCGGGTTTCCGGATGGCTGCCGGCCGGCATCACATCGACGAACGGCTCATCGGCATAGCGCTTCTCGAACAGTGCCTGCAGGTCCACGGAGGTATCGGCAACGGTCGCGTACAGGGTGGAGTGGATGCCACGAATCATCGGGGTCAGGTGCGGAACGAAGGTCAGGCCGACCTCACCACCGGCCGCCCGGCGCAGGCCCTGGCGAATTTCCGGCAGGTGACGGTGCCCTTTCACCGCGTAGGCCTTCATGCTTTCGCCGGCCTCGCAGAACAGCGAACCGACACTGGCACCACGACCGGCGCCACTCACGCCGGACTTGCAGTCGGCGATCAGACGCGAAGCATCGGCGATGCCCGCTTCCAGCAACGGCAGGAAGCCCAGTTGGGTAGCGGTCGGGTAGCAACCCGGGACCGCGATCAGGCGCGCCTGGCGGATCTGCTCACGGTTGACTTCCGGCAGACCGTAGACAGCATCTTTCAGCAGCTCTGGCGCACCATGAGGCTGGCCGTACCACTTGGCCCACTCATCGGCGTCCTGCAAGCGGAAGTCGGCGGACAGGTCGATCACCTTGGTACCGGCAGCCAGCAGTTCACCCGCCAGGGCGTGGGCAACACCGTGCGGGGTGGCGAAGAACACCACGTCGCAGGCAGCGAGGGTTTTTACGTCCGGCACCGTGAACGCCAGACCGTCGTAGTGGCCTCGCAGGTTCGGGTACATGTCGGCCACGGCCAGGCCTGCCTCGGAGCGCGAAGTGATGACCGCGACTTCAGCCTGAGGATGCTGTGCCAGCAGACGCAGCAACTCGACACCGGTGTAACCCGTGCCGCCGACGATACCGACCTTGACCATAAACCTGCCCCCTATCAACGAACCGACTGGAAAACCGTCGATGATAGGGGCCTGCGATTACGCCTACAACCGTTGAGATGACGGCCGCGGCATCGAACCACTACTATCTGACGACCGTGAGTCCTGAAGGAATAAAAAACATGCTGTATCTATGGATCAAAGCGCTGCACATCGTCAGCATCGTCTGCTGGTTCGCCGGACTGTTCTATCTTCCACGGCTGTTCGTCTACCACGCCCAGAGCGAGGACAGCATCAGCCGCGACCGTTTCGTGGTCATGGAACGCAAGCTCTACCGCTTCATCATGGGCCCGGCGATGATCGCCGCCTTTGTCTTCGGCATCTGGATGCTCGTCCTCACTCCCGGCTGGCTGAGCCAGGGCTGGATGCACGCCAAGCTGACCCTGGTCATTCTGCTGACCGGCTACCATCACATGTGCGGCGCCAACGTGAAACGCTTCGCCCGCGGCGACAACACCCGCAGCCACACCTACTTCCGCTGGTTCAATGAAGTGCCGGTGCTGATGCTGCTGGGCATCGTAATTCTGGTGGTCGTCAAACCGTTCTGACAGTTGCTACCTCCAACGCGAGAACCTGCCATGTCATTGCCTGCTTCGCTCGAACACCGCCTGCGCCTGCCCGTCGTGGCAGCACCGATGTTTCTGATCTCGAACCCGCAACTGGTCCTGGCCTGTTGCCGCAATGGCGTGATGGGCAGCTTCCCCGCCCTGAACCAGCGCGAAACCTCGGGTTTCAGAGCCTGGCTGGAAGAAATCGAGGCTGGCCTCGCCGATCTGGACAATCCCGCGCCCTACGCCGTGAACCTGATCGTCCACCCGAGCAATCCCCGGCTGGAGGCCGACCTTGCCGTATGCGTCGAGCACAAGGTGCCGGTCGTCATCACCAGCCTGGGCGCAGTGAAGGAAGTGGTGGACGCCGTGCACAGCTACGGCGGCCTGGTGTTCCATGACGTCACCACCCGCCGCCACGCCGAGAAAGCCGCCCAGGCCGGTGTCGATGGCCTGATCGCGGTGGCCGCGGGCGCCGGCGGACATGCCGGCACCTGGAGCCCGTTCGCCCTGGTCAGCGAAATCCGCCAGTTCTTCGACAAAACCCTGTTGCTGGCAGGCTGCATCAACAGCGGCCACGAAGTGCTCGCGACGCAACTGCTCGGCGCCGATCTGGCCTATCTCGGCACCCACTTCATCGCCAGTCGGGAAAGCGCCGCCCAACCGGAATACAAGGACATGCTCCTGCAAGCCAAGGCCGCAGACATCGTCCACACTCCGGTCGTGTCAGGTGTTCCCGCCAGCTTCATGCGCCAGAGCCTGGAAAAGGCTGGCTATGACCTCGCCAACCTGGCCAAGGGCGGCGAGATCCAGCTCAAGCCCATCCACGAAGAAGCCAAGGCCTGGAAAACCGTCTGGTCCGCCGGCCAAGGCGTGGGCGGCATCGACGAGCCACTGTCTACCGATGAACTGATCGCCCGCCTCGATCGGGAGTACCGCCAGGCGCTGTCTTCCGCCTCTCGCCTGGGCGCGCACTGGCCGCGCTGACAAAGCGGCCTTTGTGTAGACTACACCGCCCTTTCGAACGCCCAGCCATTGGAGAACTGCATGTCCCGTTACGCCATGATCACCGGTGCCTCCAGCGGTCTGGGCCTGGCACTGGCCGAAGCATTGGCGCGCCGTGGACGCAACCTGATCCTGGTGGCACGCCAGCGCGATCTGCTGGAGCCGGTAGCGATCGAGCTGACCCAACGCTTTGGCGTCGAGGTGTTGTTCCGCGCCTGCGACCTGGGCGAACCGCTGCGACTCTCGGGTTTCCTGCTGGAACTGGAAGAAAGCGACCGGCGCATCGACCTGTTGGTCAACTGCGCCGGGATCCGTTCCTACGGCCACTTCCTCGCCCAGGAGTGGGGTGACGAGCAAGACCTGATCGAAGTGAATATCCTCGCCCTTACCCGCCTGTGCCACGCCCTGGGCAACGCCATGGCCGTGCAGGGAGGCGGGCAGATCCTCAACGTTGCCTCCCTGGCCGCGTTCGCACCGGGCCCCTGGATGAGCAGCTATGCCGCCAGCAAGGCATATGTCCTGCATTTCTCCGAAGGTCTGCGTGAAGAGCTGAAGCAGACCGGCATCAAGGTCTCGGTGCTCTGCCCTGGTCCGGTGCGCTCCGCCAACCGGCGCATCCCGCGGCTCGATTCCGGCAAGCGCAGCCTGAGCCCGGAAGAAGTGGCGCTGTACACCGTCCGCGCCCTGGACCGCAACAAGGCCATCATCATCCCCGGTCGGCGCAACCGCTGGCTGGCCTTCAGCCCGCGCCTGCTGACCCGCTGGATGAGCCGCAAGCTGGCCGGCGCGATCAACCGCGCCTACTGCCCTCGCTGAATCGAATCGCTACTGGGCGGCGGCGCACGGGCTGAGTACACTCAGGGCCGACCACCACCATGGAGCAAGCGTTGTGGAGACTATTTTCACCAAGATCATCAACCGGGAAATCCCGGCCAAGATCATCTACGAGGACGACCAGGTCCTGGCGTTCCACGATATCGCCCCGCAGGCGCCGGTGCATTTCCTGGTAATCCCGAAAAAGCCGATCCGCACCCTCAACGACCTCACCGAGGAAGACAAGGGCCTGGCCGGACACATCCTGTTCACCGCGCAGCGCCTGGCCAGGGAGCTGGGCTGCGAGGACGGCTTCCGCGTCGTGATGAATTGCAACGAACTGGGCGGCCAGACGGTCTACCACATTCACATGCACGTGCTCGGCCAGCGTCAGATGCACTGGCCACCGGGCTGATCCAGCGCAAGCCCTGTCACATCGATTGGGTTAAACTGTCGGGCACATTCTTGCGGAGGTGCCCGATGGCTACCGAACGTCAATACTCGCCGCTCGACCGCTTGTTGCTGCAGGCCGATACCGCCATGCGCACCTTGCTGCCCTTCAGCGGCCAACCGACCCGTCCTTCTCCCGCGATCGTCCAGCCAGAATCGGAGCTCGACGAAAAGCAGACCCGCCACATTGCTGGCCTCATGCGCATCAACCACACCGGTGAAGTCTGTGCCCAGGCGCTGTACCAGGGCCAGGCCCTGACCGCCAAGCTGCCGCAGGTACGCAAGGCGATGGAACAAGCCGCCGACGAGGAAATCGACCACCTGGCCTGGTGCGAACAGCGCATCCGTCAGTTGGGCAGCCACCCGAGCGTGCTCAACCCGCTGTTCTACGGCATGTCCTTCGGCATCGGCGCTTTTGCCGGGTTGATCAGCGACAAGGTCAGCCTGGGCTTCGTCGCCGCGACCGAGCATCAGGTGTGCAAGCATCTGGACGAACACCTCGAGCAGATCCCGCCGGAAGACGAAAAGTCCCGGGCGATTCTCGAGCAGATGCGCATCGACGAGGAACATCACGCCGACGCCGCCCTCGATGCCGGCGGTTTCCGCTTCCCGGCCCCGGTCAAGTTCGGCATGAGCCTGATGGCCAAGGTCATGACCAAAAGCACCTACCGCATCTGACCGTCCATGACCGGGCGCTTCGATGCCAGTGACCTGGCCCGCGCGGTCGATGCCGGCGTTCTCGACGCTGCGCAGAAACAGGCGCTGCTGGCCTTCCTCGAACGCCAGCCTCCCCGACAGGCCAGCTTCCAGCTGGCCCACGTCGCCTTCTACCTCGGCGCACTGTTGATCATGGGCGCGATGGGCTGGCTGCTCAGCGAAGCCTGGATGCGTATCGGCGACGGCGCACTACTGACCATCGCCCTGCTTTACATCCTGCTGCTGACCCTCGGTGGCCTGGCCATGCACCGTCGCGGGCAGATCATTCCCGGTGGCGTGCTGGCAGCGGTGGCCGTGAGTATCGTGCCACTGGCGGTATTCGCCCTCGAACGCCTCGCCGGCTTCTGGCCGCTGGACGATAGCCAGTCCAATTACCATCACTACTACACCTACGTGCAAGGCGGCTGGCTGCTGATGGAGCTGGCAACGGTAGTGGCCGGCTTGCTGATGCTGCGACTGATCCCCTTCCCGTTCATCGTCATGCCGATCGCCCTGGCGCTGTGGTTCATGTCCATGGACCTCAGCGAATGGTTCCACGGCGAGCAGTTCAGTTGGGAGCAGCGCCAGCAGGTCTCCCTATGGTTCGGCCTGGGCACGCTGCTGGTGTTCCTGCTGATCGATGGCCGCACGCGCCAGGACTATGCCTTCTGGGGCTATCTGGCCGGACTGCTGGCGTTCTGGGGCGGATTGACCTCGATGAACAGCGACAGCGAGCTGGGCAAAGCGATCTACTGCCTGATCAACCTCGGCCTGATGTTCACCGCCGTACTGCTGCGCCGACCGATGTTCATGGTCTTCGGCGCGCTGGGTGTCGCGGCGTACCTGGGTTATCTGTCGTATGAGGTGTTTGCCGAATCGCTGCTGTTCCCGGTGGTACTGAGCCTGATCGGTCTGGGTGTGATCGGCCTCGGCCTGCTTTATCAAAAGCATCGCGAGCGCTTGAGTACGAAAGTCCGCGCCGCCATTCCGGCGGGCTTGATGGCGTGGTTGCCGGGCCTGCGTCGCTGAGCGTTTCCGCAGAGCAAGGCTCCGCGGAAAATGCCAAGGCTCAGCCGAGCTCGACGATCTCGTAGCTGTGGGTGATGTCCACGCCCGCACGGCCCAGCATGATCGAGGCCGAGCAGTACTTCTCGGCAGACAGCTCCACCGCACGCTTGACCTGAGCCTCTTTCAGGCCACGGCCCTTGACCACGAAACGCAGATGAATCTTGGTGAAGACCTTCGGATCTTCATCGGCGCGCTCGGCTTCCAGGAAGGCTTCGCAGCTTTCCACCGCCTGGCGGGATTTCTTCAGGATGCTGACCACATCGAAGTTGCTGCAGCCACCCAGGCCCAGCAGCAGCATTTCCATCGGGCGAACGCCCAGGTTGCGGCCGCCGGCATCGGGCGGACCGTCCATCACCACGACGTGACCGCTACCTGATTCACCCAGGAACATGGCCTCACCGGCCCACTGGATACGCGCTTTCATTACCCGGTCTCCCCTCGCAAGAAAAATGGCTGCCAGCTTAGTCCCTACGGGGCCTAGCGAAAAGGATTAAGCGTTCAATCAAAAATGCCGATACAGGGAAGTGTCTGGTAAACTGGCGCCAATTTGATGGCGTTATGCTGTCATTCTTCCTATAAGAATACTCACGGATCGCGTATTTCGGGGCTCAACCATGGTTGCCGCAGCACTTCCAGCCAAGATCAAGAACGTCGACAAGTTGCTCGCGCATTGCCAGCGTCGACGCTTTCCAGCCAAGACCAACATCCTCAGTGCTGGCGACACCGCTGAAACCCTCTCGTTCATCATCAAGGGCTCGGTCACCATCCTGATCGAAGACGACGAAGGCCGGGAAATGATCATCGCCTACCTCAACAGCGGCGATTTCTTTGGCGAGCTTGGGCTGTTCGAACCGGTGGGCAAGGAAAACCATCGCAGCGCCTGGGTGCGGGCCAAGACAGAATGCGAAGTCGCGGAAATCAGCTACGAGAAATTCCGCGAACTGGCCCGGCAGGATCAGGACATTCTCTACGCCCTTGGCAGCCAGATGGCTCAGCGCCTGCGCAACACCACGCGCAAGGTCGGCGACCTGGCGTTCTTCGATGTGACTGGCCGGGTTGCTCGTTGCCTTCTGGAACTGTGCAAGCAGCCGGACGCCATGACCCATCCCGACGGCATGCAGATCAAGATCACCCGTCAGGAAATCGGCCGCATCGTCGGTTGCTCGCGGGAGATGGTCGGTCGCGTTCTCAAGGATCTTGAAGAACGAAACCTGGTGCATGTGAAGGGCAAGACCATGGTGGTCTTCGGCACCCGTTAATCGCGAGGGATCGCCTCAAGGGTCCGGGCGTATGCCTGGGCCAGCTGCTCCAGCAGCGGCGCTTCGGGCACCACTTCGTGCAGCGCGATATGGCTGTCTGCCAGGCAGCGCTGCTCCAGCTCGCAGCACTCGTTGAAACGGTTGACCGCCGCCACCATCGAGTCCCGCTCGTTATCCAGCAGCAAGGCGCCGTGCACCAGCACCACCGGACGCTTGCCGCCCAGCCCCTGGCGCCAGCGCTGCGCCGTGCCCACCAGCTTGCGGCCATTGAGATTGACGTTGTAGCGTCCGTCACAGAACGCACCCTCGATTTCGCCAACCGACGCCACCCCGCCCCACTCCCTGAGCACCTCACACAGCGGATCGCACAGACGCAGGTAGGCATTCTCGATCCGGCCGTTGTCACCTTCGCTGCGCGGTGCCACATAGACCAGCGCGATATTGATCACCGCCGGCGACTGCGGTACTGGCTCGCCACCGGTCTCGCGCAGCAGCACCGGCCAGCCGGAAATCGCCAGCTCACCACAGGCGGCTTCGAAACCCTCCAGCCGGCTCATGCGCCGCGGCATCACCAAGGCCCGATCAGTGGGGCGCCAGAACAGCACGCCATGATCGCGCTCACCCTTGCACACCGCCGCCAGCAGATCCTGCTCGGCGTGCAGCCCCGCTTCGACGGTGACATCCAGCACTTGTTCGCTCATCACACTCATCCTGAAATGAAAAAGCCGGCAAACGCCGGCTTTCGAAGAGTCAATTGGGGAAGAACAGCCGCTGCAGTTCCAGACCCGGATCCTCCGCCCGCATGAACGCTTCGCCCACCAGGAACGAGTAGACCTCGTTGATTTCCATCAACTCGACATCGGCCCGGTTGAGAATGCCGCTCTCGGTAATGGCCAGGCGATCACGAGGAATGCGTGGCAGCAGGTCGAGCGTGGTTTCCAGGCTGACTTCGAAGGTGTGCAGGTTGCGGTTGTTGACGCCGACCAGCGGGGTATCGAGGGTCTTCAGCGCGCGGTCCAGCTCGTCGCCATCGTGCACTTCCACCAGTACGTCGAGGCCGGCGCTCTTGGCGGTGGCGGCCAGCTCGGCCATCAGCACGTCATCCAGCGCGGAGACGATCAGCAGCACGCAGTCGGCGCCCAGGGCACGGGCTTCGACGATCTGGTACGGATCGATCATGAAGTCCTTGCGGATCACCGGCAGTTGCACGGCGGCGCGGGCCTGCTGCAGATAGACGTCGGCGCCCTGGAAGTAATCGACATCGGTGAGCACCGACAGGCAGGTCGCCCCACCTTTCTCGTAGCTGACGGCGATATCGGCAGGCACGAAGTTCTCGCGGATCACGCCTTTGCTCGGCGATGCCTTCTTGATCTCGGCGATCACCGCCGCCTGCTTGCGCCTGGCCTGTTCGATCAGGGCATTGGCGAAACCCCGCGGGGCATCGGCAGCGGCGGCCAGACGCTCCAGTTCGGCAAGACTGACCCGGGCGCTGCGCTCGGCGACTTCCTCGACCTTGCGGGCAAGGATTTTTTCCAGAACCGTCGGGACACTCATCCTTCATTCTCCTGCTTGAATACCGCGGTAAACGCGCCCAGCTCTTCCATCTTCTCCCGGGCAAGGCCGGTGTGCAGCGCATCATGGGCTAGCTCAACCCCCTGCTTGAGGCTCATGGCGTGGTCGGCGGCGTAGAGCGCAGCGCCGGCGTTGAGGACGATCATTTCCGCAGCCTTCTGACCATTTTCGGTCTTGCGCCGGCCAATGGCATCGCGAATCAGCGCCAGCGACTCTTCCGGACCGCTGACCGCCAGGCCATGCAGGCTCTGGCTCTTCATGCCCAGATCTTCAGGCTCGACCCAATATTCGGTGATCTCGCCATTCTTCAGTTCGGCCACAAAGGTCGGCGCAGCCAGGCTGAACTCGTCCAGTCCGTCCTTCGAGTGCACCACCAGCACATGCTTGCTGCCGAGACGCTGCAGCACTTCGGCCAGCGGACGGCACAGCGCCTGGGTGAACACGCCGACCACCTGGTGGTTGACTCCAGCCGGATTCGTAAGCGGGCCGAGCATATTGAAGATCGTGCGCAGGCCCAGATCGCGACGCGGGCCGGCGGCATGCTTCATTGCACTGTGGTGGGTCTGGGCAAACATGAAGCCGATGCCCACGCTGTCGATGCAGCGGGCAACCTGAACCGGAGTGAGGTTCAGGTAGATGCCGGCGGCCTCCAGCAGATCGGCGCTGCCACTCTTGCCCGACACCGCACGGTTGCCGTGCTTGGCCACGGTGCAGCCGGCAGCGGCAACGACAAAGGCCGACGCGGTGGATACGTTGAAAATATTGGCGCCATCACCGCCGGTACCGACGATGTCGACCACGCCATCAAGGCTTTCCAGCTCGACCTTGTCTGCCAACTCGCGCATGACCGAGACCGCGCCGACGATTTCGTCGATGCTCTCGCTCTTCATGCGCATGCCCATCAGGAAGGCGCCGATCTGCGCCTCGCTGCACTGGCCGGTCATGATCTGGCGCATTACATCGCGCATTTCCTCGGTGGACAGGTCCAGATGGCCGACGATCCGGCTCAACGCATTCTTGATATCCATGTTCAATCCTTAGCGGTGGCCGCCGGTCTGCTTGAGGAAATTGGCGAACAGCGCGTGGCCCTGCTCGGTGAGGATCGACTCGGGATGGAACTGTACGCCCTCGATGTTCAGGGTCTTGTGACGCAGGCCCATGATTTCATCGATCGAGCCGTCTTCCAGCGCGGTCCACGCCGTCAGTTCCAGGCAGTCGGGCAAGGTTTCGCGCTTGACCACCAGCGAGTGGTAACGGGTCACGGTCAGCGGATTGTTCAGGCCGGCGAATACACCTTTGTCTTCATGGACGACCGGGCTGGTCTTGCCATGCATCACCTGGCGGGCGCGTACCACATCACCACCGAAGGCCTGGCCGATGGACTGGTGACCCAGGCACACGCCGAGGATCGGCAGCTTGCCGGCGAAATGGCGGATGGCTTCGAGGGAAACACCGGCTTCGGTCGGCGTGCAGGGACCGGGAGACACGACG
The DNA here is from genome assembly GCF_056388475.1 of Pseudomonas sp. TUM25319. Lineage (NCBI taxonomy): Bacteria > Pseudomonadati > Pseudomonadota > Gammaproteobacteria > Pseudomonadales > Pseudomonadaceae > Pseudomonas > Pseudomonas sp. TUM25319. Next base: position 6,464,442 of record NZ_CM150751.1, read on the forward strand.
ATGCGCTCGGGTTGCAGGGCTTCGATCTGGGCGATGGTCAGCTCGTCATTGCGAATGACCTTGACCTCTGCCCCCAACTCGCCGAAGTACTGCACGACGTTGTAGGTGAAGGAATCGTAGTTGTCGATCATCAGTAACATCTGGGCTCAACCTCTTGAATACTGACTTTGAATGACTGCCTTCCCCAACTGCCATGCGCACAGCGATGGCGACCGCTGCTGCGGCGGATGGAGCGATTTCGGAAAGGCAAAGCGTAACGGGCCGGCGCTGGCCGGCAGGAGATAAAGTCAGGCGCGCCAACGCCAACGGGCGTGGGCCTTGATAACGCGCATCAAGAGTTTGCTGACGATCAACACGGGGAAAGTCTCGTTCATACGTTTCGGCACAGTAGCCTACGGACACATCGCGTGCAATATCGGCAGGGCACGAAGCGACGGATTTGCTACCTTCAACGGGCGCAATGCCAAAAAACAATGACAAGAAGGACCCTTGCGATGAAAAAACGCCGTTATCTGCGTCAATCCGCCGCGTGCCTGCTGGCCGCCGCCTGCTCCACCGCGCTCGCCTCACCTTCGCCCTACTCCACCCTGATCGTGTTCGGCGACAGTCTCGCCGACGCCGGCCAGTTCCCCGATCCCAGCCGGCCGCCCGGCAACAGCCAGCGCTATACCAACCGTAACGCCGACGGCACTTTTGCCCTGGTGTCGCCGATGCTCCTGGGCGGCTACCTGGGCATCGCTCCCGGAGATCTGAATGCCTCCACTTCGCCGGTGAATGCCGCGCTCGGCGTGCCCGACGGCAACAACTGGGCGACCGGGGGCTACCGCACCGACCAGATCTTCGCGTCCATCACCGGCGAGTCGCTGGTGGTGATCCCGCCCGGCAACCCCGGCGCCGGTACGGTGCTGCGCCAGAAGCCGGGTTATCTCGCTGGCGGACGCCTGGCCGATCCCAATGCGCTGTACTACCTGACCGGGGGCGGCAATGACTTCCTCCAGGGGCTGGTGACCTCACCCGCCAGTGCCGCGACATCGGCCACTCAACTGGCGGCCAGCGCCCAGGCCCTGCAACAGGCCGGCGCCCGCTACATCATGGTCTGGCTGCTGCCCGACCTTGGCCTCACTCCCGCGCTCAACGGCACACCATTGCAAGGACCGAGCTCGCAACTCAGCGCCCTGTTCAACCAGACACTGGTCAGCCAGCTCGCACAGATCGACGCCGAGATCATCCCGTTGAATATCCCGCTGCTGTTCCAGGAAGCCCTCGCCGCCCCGGCGCAGTTCGGGCTGGCCAGCGACCAGAACCTGATCAACACCTGCTACAGCGGCAACGGCTGCACGCAGAACCCGGTCTATGGCGCCAGCGGCACCAACCCGGACCCGACCAAACTGCTGTTCAACGACTCGGTGCACCCGACCATCGCCGGCCAGCGGATGATCGCCGACTACGGTTACTCGATCCTCTCCGCACCATGGGAACTGACGCTGCTACCGGAAATGGCCCACGGCACGCTGCGCGCCCACCAGGACGAACTGCGTAACCAGTGGCAGAGCGACTGGCAAGCGGTGGGGCAGTGGCAGGCCATTGTCGCCGCCGGCGGCCAGGACCTGGACTTCGACAGCCAGCGCAGTTCCGTCAGTGCCGATGGTCGCGGCTACAACCTCACCGTGGGCGGCAGCTACCGCGTCGACGAGAACTGGCGCCTGGGTATCGCCGGCGGCGTCTACCGGCAGAAACTGGAAGCCGGCGCCCAGGACTCCGACTACCGCCTCGACAGCTACCTCGCCACCGCCTTCGCACAATTTCACCAGGGCCGCTGGTGGGCCGATGCGGCGCTGACGGGCGGGCGCCTGGACTACGACGACCTCGAACGCACCTTCGCCCTGGGCCCGAACAACCGCAGCGAAAAAGGCGATACCGAGGGTGACCTGCTGGCCGTCTCGGCCCGGCTCGGCTTCGAGCTGGCAACACCGGGCAGCGACTGGCAACTGTCGCCGTTCGTCAGCGCAGATTACGCACGGGTCGAGGTGGATGGCTACAGCGAGAAAGGCGCACGCGCCACGGCGCTGACCTTCGACGACCAGAAACGCGATTCACGCCGACTGGGCCTTGGCTTGCAGGGGAAATACCGGGTGGCGCCAGCGACGCAACTGTTCGGCGAAGTGGCTCATGAACATGAGTTCGAGGATGACCGCCAGGACCTGACAATGCACCTCAACAGCCTGCCCGGCAACGACTTCACCCTGACCGGCTATACGCCGCAGAGCAATCTGAACCGGGTGAGTCTTGGGGTAAGCCAGAGCCTGGCGCCGGGGCTGGCCCTGCGCGGCAGCTACAACTGGCGCAAAAGCGATGAGCTGACGCAGCAAGGCGTCAATCTGGCGTTGAGCCTGGAGTTCTAGAGCGGGACAAAGGCGATCAGCAACAGAATGAGGATGTTGCTGACGCCCTATCGCTGGCTTGCCAGCGATAGGGCCTGCAGTTACTACCGAGGCGTCTGCTCGGCCAGCGCCACCGCGCGGAACATGGCGCGACGCTTGTTGATGGTTTCTTCCCACTCCAGCGCCGGCACCGAGTCGGCAACGATGCCGCCACCGGCCTGCACATGCAGTTCGCCGTCCTTGATCACTGCGGTACGAATGGCGATCGCGGTGTCCATGTTGCCGTTCCAGGCGAAATACCCCACCGCACCGCCGTAGACGCCGCGCTTGACCGGCTCCAGCTCGTCGATGATTTCCATCGCGCGGATCTTCGGCGCGCCCGACAGGGTGCCCGCCGGCAGGATGGCACGCAGGGCGTCCATCGCGGTCAGGCCGCTCTTCAATTGGCCGGTGACGTTGGACACGATGTGCATCACGTTGGAGTAACGCTCGATCACCATCTTCTCGGTGACCTTCACCGAACCGGTTTCCGACACACGACCGGCGTCGTTGCGGCCCAGGTCGATGAGCATCAGGTGCTCGGCGATTTCCTTGTCATCGGACAGCAGGTCTTCTTCCAGCGCCCGGTCGGCTTCCTCGGTCGCGCCCCGCGGGCGGGTGCCGGCGATCGGACGCACGGTGACCAGGTTGTCTTCGACCCGCACCAGCACTTCCGGCGAACTGCCGACGACATGGAAGTCGCCGAAGTTGAAGAAGTACATGTACGGCGTCGGGTTGAAGCAGCGCAGCGCCCGGTACAGGTCGATCGGCGCGGCCTTGAAGTCGATGGACATACGCTGCGACGGCACCACCTGCATGCAGTCGCCCGCGAGGATGTATTCCTTGATGGTATCGACGGCGCGTTCGTAGTCAGCCTGTGTGAAGCTGGAGCGGAACGCCGGCTCGGCGGCCTGCGGACCGCTGAAGTCCAGGCCGCGACGCGGCGTGATGGGCTGGCGCAACTGCTCCAGCAGATCCTGCAACCGGGCCTGGCCTTGCTCGTACGCATCGGCCTGGGCCGGATCGGCGAGGACGATGGCGTGCATCTTGCCGGCCAGGTTGTCGAACACCACGACGGCGTCGGACACCATCAGCAGGATGTCCGGCACGCCCAGCGGATCCGGATTCGGGCATTTGCCCAGGCGCTTCTCGACATAGCGCACGCAGTCGTAGCCGAAGTACCCCACCAAGCCGCCGTTGAAGCGCGGCAGGCCGGCAATGGTCGGCACCTTGTAGCGTTCCTTGAAGGCTTCGACGAAGGCCAGCGGGTCGTCCACGTCGTGGCGTTCGATCTCGACGCCGTCGTGGGTAATGCGCACCTGGTGGTCATGCACCCGCAGTACGGTGCGGCATGGCAGGCCGATGATCGAGTAACGGCCCCACTTCTCGCCGCCCTGCACCGACTCGAGCAGGTAGGAGTTAGGCTGGTCGGCCAGTTTCAGGTAGATCGACAGCGGCGTGTCGAAGTCGGCCAGGGTTTCGCAGGCCAGGGGAATGCGGTTATAGCCGTCAGCGGCCAAACGCAGGAATTCTTCGCGGGTCATGATTGCCTCGTGGCAGTAGGGCAAGAAGAGTCAAATGGCAAACGGGCCGGATCGGTGCCGGCTGGAGGAAAGTCAGGCGCGCCAACGCCAACGGGCCAGGGCCTTGATGACTTTCATCCAGAGTTTGCCAGGTGCTACCACGATGGAATCTCTACCGGGTGGGGAACTGAAGGGCTCAACGTTAGCTCAGTGGCTGCACCGAAGCAACCGGGAGCAAGGCGCGCAAGTCGTCGATCACCAGCGCCGGGAATTCCTCGCTGATCGGCCGGCCATGGTTGTAGCCATAGGTCAGACCGACGCACTGCACCCCCGCCGCCTTCGCCGCCTGCACATCGCTGCGCGAGTCGCCGACGAACAGCGCTTCGCTGGCCGGCACCCCGGCCATCTGCATGACGAACAGCAACGCCGCAGGGTCAGGCTTTTTCTGCGGCAAGGTATCGCCACCGATGACCCAGCGGAAGTAGCGACCGATCTGCATCTGGTCCAGCAAAGGACCGACGAAGCGCTCTGGCTTGTTGGTGATCAGGGCCATCTCCACGTTCTGCTGGCGCAACCACTTGAGGGTGTCGCTCACCCCCGGGTAGATCACCGTCAGGTCGTGGCTTTCGCCATAGGCACGCATGAAGATTTCCAGGCCACGCTCGGCCTCGTCGTCATTCACCGCCGCGTGGTCGATCCCGCCAGCCAGGGCCCGACGCACCAGCACCGGTGCGCCATTGCCGACCCACTGGCGCACCGCCTCGATACCGGCCGGCGCACGGTCCATTTCGAGCAGCATGCGATCCACCGCTGCCGCCAGGTCCGGGACCGAGTCGATCAGGGTTCCGTCCAGGTCGAACATCACCAGCCTGGGCAGGCTGCCGGGAAACAGCTGCTCGAAGCCGCTCATGGGCGGGCCTGGGCCAGTTCGGCGCGCATCTTGTCGATGACGTGCTTGTAGTCCGGGGTATTGAAGATGGCCGAGCCCGCGACGAAGGTGTCGGCGCCAGCAGCGGCGATCTCGCGGATGTTGTTGACGTTCACGCCGCCGTCGATTTCCAGGCGGATGTCACGGCCGCTGGCGTCGATCAGGGCTCGCGCTTCACGCAATTTGTCGAGGGTGCCGGGGATGAACTTCTGGCCGCCGAAGCCAGGGTTGACGCTCATCAGCAGGACCATGTCGACCTTGTCCATCACGTATTTCAGCGCATCCAGGCCGGTGGCCGGGTTGAACACCAAGCCGGCCTTGCAGCCGCCGTCGCGGATCAGTTGCAGGGAGCGGTCGATGTGCTGGGAGGCTTCCGGGTGGAAGGTGATGTAGGTGGCGCCGGCCTCGATGAAGTCGCCGATGATGCGATCCACCGGGCTGACCATCAGGTGCACGTCGATCGGTGCGGTCACGCCGTACTTGCGCAGGGCCGAGCAGACCATCGGGCCGATGGTCAGGTTGGGCACGTAGTGGTTGTCCATCACGTCGAAGTGAACGATGTCGGCGCCGGCGGCCAGCACGTTATCGACTTCCTCGCCCAGGCGGGCAAAGTCGGCGGAAAGGATCGAGGGAGCAATAGCGAAGGGCTGCATGGCGCACCTTTGGGCAAATTCACGGTGGCGCGCATTGTACATCAGGCAAAAGGCCAGGGGCTGGCGACTGATGGATGAATGGAAATCCCTGTGAGAGCTGGCGTTGCCAGCGATGGGGCCAGAACTGACAACATCATTGCCTGGTCTGGCCTCATCGCCGGCAACGCCGGCTCCCACAGGGTCCCGAGTTGCCGTCAGGAAGGCTGCTGAGTACGCAGTTTCTCGCTGCGCCCACGCAGCCATTCCAGGGTCAGCAGCAGCACCACCGAGAAAGCGATCAGCAGGGTCGCGGCGGCGGCGATGGTCGGGCTGAGGTTCTCGCGGATACCGCTGAACATCTGCCGTGGCAGCGTGGCTTGTTCAGGGCCGGCAAGGAACAGGGTCACCACCACTTCGTCGAACGAGGTGGCGAAGGCGAACAGCGCACCGGAAATCACACCCGGGGCGATCAGCGGCAGGGTCACCCGACGGAATGCCGTCAGCGGCGAGGCGCCCAGGCTGGCGGCAGCACGCACCAGGTTGTGATTGAAGCCCTGCAGGGTCGCCGACACGGTGATGATGACGAACGGCACGCCCAGCACCGCATGCACCAGGATCAGCGACAGGAAGCTGTTACCCAGCCCCAGCGGGGCGAAGAACAGGTAGCTGGCCACACCAATGATCACCACCGGCACCACCATGGGCGAAATCACCAGGGCCATGATCAGCGACTTGCCGGGGAAATCCCCGCGGGTCAGGCCGATCGACGCCAGGGTGCCGAAGACCATCGCCAGCACCGTAGCCGCCGGGGCGACGATGATGCTGTTCTTCAATGCGCGCATCCATTCATCGGAGGCGAAGAAGTTGTGGTACCACTGCAGCGAGAAGCCCTGCAGCGGATAGACCAGGAAGCTGCCGGAGTTGAACGACAGCGGGATGATCACCAGCACCGGCAACACCAGGAACAGCAGGATCAGCCCGCAGAGAATGCGCAAGCTGTAGAACCAGACCCGCTCGACGGGCGACATGTACGGACTCAGCATGACTTCGCTCCTCAGCTCAGACGCAGGCGGCTGGAGCCGACCAGCCAGCTATAGATCAGGTACAGCAGCACGGTGGCCAGCAGCAGCAGGCCGCCCAGCGCGGTCGCCATGCCCCAGTTGATGCTGGTGTTGGTGTAGAACGCCACGAAGTAGCTGACCATCTGGTCGTTCGGGCTGCCCAGCAGCGCCGGGGTGATGTAGTAACCGATGGCCATGATGAACACCAGCAGGCAACCGGCACCGACACCAGCGTAGGTCTGCGGGAAGTACACCCGCCAGAAGCTGGTGAACGGGTGGCAGCCGAGGGAGATCGCGGCACGCATGTACGTCGGCGAGATGCCTTTCATCACGCTGTAGATCGGCAGGATCATGAACGGCAGCAGGATGTGCACCATCGAGATGTACACGCCGGTGCGGTTGAACACCAGTTCCAGCGGCTTGTCGATGATCCCCAGCGCCATCAGCGCACTGTTGATCAGGCCGCCCGACTGCAGCAGCACGATCCACGCCGCCACCCGCACCAGGATCGAGGTCCAGAACGGCAGCAGCACGAGAATCATCAGCAGGTTGCTCTGCCGGGTCGGCAGGTTGGCCAGCAGGTACGCCAGCGGGTAGGCCAGCACCAGGCAGATGGCGGTGATGACGAAGCCCATCCACAGGGTACGGGTGAAGATGTCCAGGTAAATGGCCTGGTCCGGGGTGGCCTGGGCCAGTTCGCCGAGGTCGTCGATGCGATGGTCAAGGGCTGCCAGCAGGTAGAACGGGGTCACGCTGCTGGTGTTGCGGCGGATCGCCTGCCAGTAGGCAGGGTCGCCCCAGCGCTCATCCAGCTCCTGCATGGCATCTTTATAGGAGGCCGGTTCGGTCTTGAACGGCAGCGCCCGGGCGGTTTTCGCCAACAGGCTGCGGTAGCCGGCCAGTTCCATGTTGAGCCGCTTGGACAGGTCGCCCAGGGTCTGGTTCTTGCGCGATTCGGCGAGGTCTTCGCTCAGCGCCTTGTACACGGGCTCGCCCGGCAGGCTCTTGCCATCCCACTCGGCCACAGCGGCGACGGTACGCGGCAAGCCGCCCACGACCTCAGGGTTGCCGACGCTCTTGTACAGCAGCGCGGCGATCGGCACGAGAAACACCAGCAGCAGGAACAGCGCCAGCGGCGCAATCAACGCCTGCGCCTTCCAGCGGTTGACGCGCTCGGCACGGGCAAGGCGTTGCTTGAGGGTGGGACCTGCGCCTTCTTTGAGGGGCACTGCGATGGCCATAGCGAACTCCGGAAATCTTGGAAACAAGGAGCGCCGACGGGGACGCCGGCGCTCCGTCAGAACGGCTTACTTGGCCGCCCAGGCGTTGAAGCGTTGCTCCAGCTGTTCGCTGTTGTCAGCCCAGAACGCCACGTCGATCTGCACCTGGTTGGCGATGTTTTCCGGGGTGGTCGGCATGTCCTTCTTGATCTCGTCGGACAGCAGCGAGACCGCCTTGGAATTGGCCGGGCCGTAGGCGATGTTTTCCGAGTAGATCTTCTGCTGCTCGGGCTTGACCGAGTAGGCGATGAACTTCTTGGCGTCCTCGGCGTTTTTCGCGCCCTTTGGGATGGCCCAGGCGTCGAAGTCGTAGATGCCGCCGTTCCACACCACCTTCAGGTTGCTTTCCTTCTGCACCGCAGCGATCCGGCCGTTGTAGGCCGAGCTCATCACCACGTCACCGGAAGCCAGGTACTGCGGCGGCTGGGCGCCGGCTTCCCACCACTGGATGTTCGGCTTCAGCTCGTCGAGTTTCTTGAAGGCGCGGTCCTGGCCGTCTTTGGTGGCGAGCACCTTGTAGACGTCTTTCGGCGCGACGCCGTCGGCCATCAGGGCGAATTCCAGGGTGTACTTGGCGCCCTTGCGCAGGCCACGCTTGCCCGGGAAGTTCTTGGTGTCCCAGAAGTCTTTCCAGCTGGTCGGTGCGGTCTTCAGCTTGTCGGCGTTGTAGGCCATGACCGTGGACCAGACGAAGAAGCCTACGCCACACGGCTGGATAGCGCCGGGGACGAAGTCGGATTCGTTGCCGAACAGCGCAGGATCCAGCTCTTCGAACATGCCTTCGTCACAGCCGCGAGCCAGCTCCGGCGATTCCACTTCTACCAGGTTCCACGACACGCTCTTGGTGTCGACCATGGCTTTGACCTTGGCCATCTCACCGTTGTATTCGCCCGCGACGATCTTGCCGTTACCCGCCTTTTCCCACGGCTCGTAGAACGCCTTGACCTGCGCCGCCTTGTTGGCGCCGCCGAAGGAAATCACGGTGAGATCGCTTGCCGCCATGGCCTGGGTTGCAGCGAACAGTCCCAGGGTCAGTGCGGTCAACTTCAAGTGCTTGAGCATTCTTATTTTCTCCACGTTGCAGGGGTTGGTATCGCAAACCTCATTGGGCTTCCAGGATCGGATCGAGGGCACGTCCGTGCTCGACCGCCCAGCCCAGTGGTACCACGTCGCCCACGGCCAGGGCCGGGTCGAGTTCGGCGATCGGCTGCTTCACGAAGAAATCGGCCTTGCCGCAGACTTCCAGGCGGACCCGCACGTGGTCGCCCAGGTAAATGAATTCGGCCACCCGGCCGGAGAAGCGGTTGACGCAGCTTTCGCTGTGGCCGTTCAGGCGCACGCGCTCGGGGCGGACCGACAGGGTCACCGGCTCGCCCGGCTCGCCGACGTTGACCGCCAGCGCCTCGACCTTCTCGCCACGGGCCAGGGCCACCAGGCAGCGGTCGCCGTCGCGGCTGAGCAGACGGCCGTTGATGCGGTTGTTCTCGCCGATGAAGTTGGCGACGAAGGTGTTTTTCGGTTCTTCGTAGAGGGTGCGCGGGTCGGCGATCTGCTGGATCTCGCCCTGGTGGAACACCGCCACGCGGTCGGACATGGTCAGGGCTTCGCCCTGGTCGTGGGTCACGTAGACCACGGTCACACCCAGGCGCTGGTGCAGGTGTTTGATCTCCATCTGCATGTGTTCACGCAGTTGCTTGTCCAGCGCACCGAGGGGTTCGTCCATCAGCACCAGTTGCGGCTCGAACACCAGGGCACGGGCCAGGGCCACACGCTGCTGCTGGCCGCCGGACAACTGGCCCGGATAACGCTGGGCGAAGGCATCGAGCTGGACCATGTTGAGCACCCGCTTGACCCGCTCGCTGACGTCAGTCTTGCTCAGGTTGCGCACGCTCAAAGGGAAGGCCAGGTTCTCGGCCACGGTCATGTGCGGGAACAGCGCGTAGTTCTGGAACACCATGCCGATGTCGCGCCTGTGCGGCGGCACGTTGTTGATCGAGCGACCGGCCAGCTGGATCTCGCCGGCGGTCGGCGTTTCGAAGCCGGCCAGCATCATCAGGCTGGTGGTCTTGCCCGAGCCGGACGGGCCGAGCAGGGTCAGGAACTCACCCTTGCGGATGTCCAGGTTGAGGTCTTTGACGATCAGCGACTCGCCGTCGTAGCTCTTCTGTACACCGCGGAAGCTGACCAGGATTTCGCCGGTTCCAGCGCTCGAATTGACCTCACTCATACCCGCACCTTTTTGTTGGATGACTGCTGTGATCCAAGCGTAATCAAGGCGTGAGGTGGCGCAAATCGGGGGCGCTGAGAGATTGATATCAGCGCGCTGGAAGGTCGGTTGTAGGGATTGCCCTACAAAGATGACGGATTTAGGTATGGCTTGGTGGCCTATCGCTGGCAAGCCCAGGCGGCATCACCTTTCCGGCGTGTCGCTTTCAGAACAGTCAGAGCAACTTGTGCTCCATCGCGTACTTCACCAGTTCCGCCAGCGAGGTGACATTGAGCTTCTGCATCAGCCGCGCCTTGTGGGTGCTGATAGTCTTGTTGCTCAACGCCAGCTGCTGGGCAATGTCGTTGACGTTGGCGCCCTGGGCCAGACGCTCGAACACCGAGAACTCGCGCTCCGACAGCAGCGAATGCAGAGGCCGGGTGTCGGTCAGGCCCACCTCGAAGACCATGCGGTCGGCCAGGTCGGGATCGATGTAGCGCCCGCCGCCAGCGACCCGACGGATCGCGGTGAGCAGCAGCGCCGGGTCGCTGTCCTTGGTGGCGTAGCCGGCGGCGCCGACCTTCAGTGCCCGTGCCGCCATCTGCGCCTCGTCATGCATCGACAGCACCAGGATCGCTGGCGGTGAGTTGAGTGCTCGGATCCGTGGAATCGCCTCCAGGCCATTGACGCCGGGCATGGAGATATCCAGCAGCACCACTTCGCACTCGGTGTGGCGCAGTGCATCGAGCAACTGCTCGCCATTGCCCGCCTCGCCCACCACCTGCATATCTTTGGCCAGGCCGATGAGCTGCTTGATGCCCTCGCGCACGATGGTGTGGTCTTCGGCCACCAATACTCGAATCACTGTTTCACTCCTGTCTCAATCCAGAGGAATGCGCACGCTCAGGCTGGTGCCCTCGCCCGGCTCGCTTTCTAACTGCATGTCGCCGCCAAGCATCAGCACCCGCTCGCGCATGCCGACCAGCCCGAAGGAACTGGGACGGCTGTCGTCCTGGGCGAAACCCAGCCCGTCGTCGCTGATGCTCAGGCACAACATCGGACCTTCCAGGGTCAGGTTGATCTCCACAGTATGGGCCTGGGCGTGGCGCATGACGTTGGTCAGCGCCTCCTGCAGCACCCGGAACAGGCTGGTGGCCTTGGCATCGCTCAGCGGCGGCAGGTTTTCCGGCACCTGCACCAGGCACGGGATCTGCGTGCGCGCCTCGAACCGGCGAGCCTGCCATTCGATGGCCGACGCGATGCCGGCATCGAGGATCGGCGGGCGCAAGGCCGTGGCCACATCGCGAACCAGCTGGAACAACTGTGCGATCAATCGCTTCATGCTGCCCAGACGTTCGGTCAGACCGGGGTCCAGATCGGCGTAGGCAAGTTCGCACATCGAGGTTTCCAGCTTCAAGACCGTCAGCATCTGCCCCAGCTCATCGTGCACCTCCCGGGCGATCCTGGCCTTTTCTTCCTCCCGCACGCTTTCCAGGTGCGCGGCCAGTTCCCGCAGTTGCTCCTGGGAACTGGCCAGCTCCAGCTGGGCCTGCTTGCTCTGAGTAATGTCCCAGACGATACCGTCCCACACCACGCGCCCGTCGCCGAGGGTCCGGGCGCTGGCCTTGATGTCGGCCCAGCGTTGCTCGCCCTGGCGCGTCAGGATACGGCCCTGCCAGGACCAGTCGCTGTCAGTGGCCAAGGCATGGTCCTGGACCCGGTGATAATCGGTCCGGTCGGCACTGTGCACCAGATTGCGCAGGCCCATCTCCGGGTGCTGGATTTCCGCCGGCGCATAACCGACCAGCGCCTCGCTGCCCTCGCTGATGTAAGGAAACTCCAGCTCGTCGATACCCGGATCACGCTCCAGACGGAACACCAGCCCCGGCACGTTGGCAGCGATGCCCTTGAGCCGCGCCTCGCTCTCGCGCTGGGCAGCTTCGGCGCGGCGGCGCTCGGTCACGTCGGTGAGGAATACCACCAGGTACTCGGCATCGCGAAAGCGCAGGAAACTCAGCGACATGTCCACCGGCAGCAGGCTGCCATCGGCCCGGCGCCAGCGGGTTTCGAAGCGCTGTGCACTTTCGTCGCTGGCCCGTGCCCGCTTCCACAGGTCGAGCCAGCGGTCCATGTGCAATTCAGGGTCGAAATCGATCAGCGGCCGCTCGGCCATGGCGCCCGGTGCATAGCCCAGCATCGTTTCGATGGCGTGGTTGGCATAGCGCACATGGCTGTCCCAGTGCACCCAGAGAATGCCGACCGTGCTCTGGTCGAGGGAAAACTGACTCAGGCGCAGCGCCTCCTCGCGGGACAGGCGCTGGGCGATATCTTCCCGCGCAGCCAACAGGCTGTGCTCGAGGAAATGCTGCTGTCGGCGCTGCCAGATGATGATCGCCACGCCACTGAAAAACAGGGCGGCGAACAGCAACGCCAGGTTCTGCCAGAAACCGGGAGACTCGCTCAGGCGCGGGTATTTGGGCTGTAGCCAGCGGCTGTGCAACTGCTCCAGGTCCTTGGGCGGGATCGCCTGCAGACCGCGCTCAAGCACATCGGCCAACAGCGGCCAGTCACGCCGCGAAGCGACTCGCAGCAGTTGCGGAAAACCAATGTCGCCCACCACCGCCAGCTCGCTGAACTCACTCTCGCGGGACAGCCGGCTCAGTTGCGCCTCATCCACCACCGCATAGCGCGCCTGTTCGCTGACCAGCAACTGCAGGGCCTGACGCTCGCCGGGCACGCCTTGCAGATTGAGGTTGGAATAGGTGGCACGCAGGTAATCGGCGACCGCGCTGGGCATGCGCACCGCGACCCGTTCGACGTCGCCGATTTTTTCCAGGTCCACCGCCACCGCCCCGCTGCGCGGCCCGACGATCAGTTGCGGCACGCGCATGTAAGGGTCGCTGAACAGCCAAAGGCGCAGGCCGGCGGGCGTCTGGGTCAGGCCTGGAGCCAGATCCACTTCGCCCCCCGCAAGGGCGCGCTCGAGTTCGGCCTGGTCGGCAAAGTTGCGCCAGGTCAGGTCCAGACCGAGGTTGCGCGCGAGCATGTTCATCAACTCGACATTGACCCCGGACAACTGCTGCAAGCGCCGGTCGAACTGGGCAAACGGTGCCTGCAACACCATGCCGACCCGCAGGCTGCGGTGCTGCTCCAGCCACTGTTGTTGCGCCGGTTCCAGTTGCACCGTGGCTGCCGGAGGCGCAGCCCAGACGATCAAGGGCCAGCAAAAACAGCCGATAACCCAAAGACGGCGCAAACGAATCATCTTGAATCTCGTCAATAGAAGGACGGCGACCCGACATGGCCGTCGCGGAAAAATACCATTAGGCTGCCGGTAATCATTCTGGCCTGGATCGATCAATGCTCTCACTCTATCGCACGACGCTTCCGGCGTTATGCCTGACCTTGATACTACCCTGTAGCGCGCATGCCGAGGATGGCAAAGCGCCAGAAGCCGGGAAAGACAACGCCGCCACGCAGCGTCAGCCACTGGTGGAGCGCAGCCAGGAAGACGCCCTGGCCCTGGAGCGCCAGGTGCCCAGGGAAGAACAGCAGACCCTGCAGGCCGGCAGCGACAGCTTCCTGGCGCTATGGAAGCCGGCCAATAGCCCTTCGCCCCACGGCGTGGTGGTGATCCTCGCAGGCGCAGGGGAAACCGCCGACTGGCCTAAGACAGTCGGCCCGCTGCGGCGCAAATTCCCCGATGTCGAGTGGGGCACCCTGAGCCTGGCGCTGCCCGATCTGCTTACCGACAGCCCGGTCGCCCGCGCCGAAAGCCCCGCTCCCGCCAAGGAAGCAGCAGAAACCGGCAAGACCGCACCGAGCAAGGACACCCCGGCCGATGCCAACGCCAATATCGCCCAGGCCACCGCGCCAGAAACGGAAGCGCCTGATGCACCCGAGGCCGCCGCTGGCGGCGCGGGCAGCGACAACAGCGACGCCGAGCGCATCTTCGCCCGGCTCGATGCCGCCGTGGCCTATGCCCAGCAGCAGAATGCGCGCAGCATCGTGGTGCTCGGCAACGGCAGCGGCGCCTACTGGGCCACACGTTACCTGAGCGAACGCCAGCCGGCGGCGGTACAGAAACTGGTACTGGTGGCAGCGCAGACGCCCGCCAGGGCCGAGCACAGCCTGGAAAGCCTGACACCGTCACTGAAAGTGCCGACCGCCGACTTCTATTACAGCGACCTGGAGCCGGCACGCCAGGCGGCGCGGCAACGCTTGCAGGCCAGCAAGCGCCTGAAAGACAGCAACTACCGGCAGGTCGCGCTGACGGCGATGCCCGGCAACCGCTCCGCAGAGCAGGAGCAGTTGTTCAGGCGTATCCGTGGGTGGCTCAGTCCGAGCGAGACGAATTAGAAATCGCGGCGCTTGCGCACGATCCCATAGGCCTGATGCAACTCACGGGTACGCTCGGTCGCCTCACGCACTTTCGACGGGCTGGCGCCACTGCCTTGCAGCTTGTCGGGGTGATGGCGACTGAGCAACCGCCGATAGGCCTGCTTGATCTGTACCGGCTCGGTGGTGTCCGTCACGCCGAGCACGCGCAATGCCTCGGTATAGCTGCCAGCCCCCTCCAGGGCCGCCTTGCGCGGCTCGTAGTCAGCGGCCAGGGCTTTCACCTTGGCCGCTGACCACCCCAGTTGCTGCCCCCATTCCACCAGCAACTCTTTTTCCTCGCGTCCCGCCCGGCCATCGGCCCAGGCCATCCGGCAGCAAGCCCGCAGAATGCCTTCGGCCGCGTGAGGCTGCTCCTTCAAGCGCCGCAGGTGTCCGTCGACCCGCTCACGTCCGGCTTTGCCGAGGTTGAAGGCAGTGATGGCGCGCTTTCGCGCGGCATCGTCCATTTCCAGGCGCTGCATTTCCTGACGGGCCTGGAGGATATGCCCTTCCACAACCCGACCGCCGCTTTTCGCCAGACGGCCCAGCAGCACGAACAGCACCTCGGCGTCCCGCAGCTCCGGGCGCCCGCCCAGCTTTTCCCGCAATTGTCCCCAGGTGTGCAGTTGCAAACGGCGGTCCATCGCCTGACCCAGCAGCGCCCCCAGCAATGCACCTGGGATGCTGGCAAGGGCGAAGCCGGCTCCGACACCAATCACTGTGCTCGGCCACAACATGTCAGCGGCGCTCGGCGAGCAGGCGCTCGACTTCGGCAAGGCGTTCCAGGGTGCCGACATCGACCCAGTGCCCGCGGAAATGCTCGCCACTGACCTGGCCACAGGCCATGGCCTGGCGCAACAGCGGCGCCAGTTTGAACGCACCCGCCTGGCAACCGGCGAACAATGCCGGGTCGATCACGGCGATGCCGCTGTAGGTCAGGGTGTCGCCAGCGCCATTGCCGTCCTCGACCTGCCCGTCGTCCAGGCGAAAATCACCGGCACCATGGTGGCCGGGGTTATCGACCAGCACCAGGTGTGCCCGGCCCCGCAGCGGCTGGCGCAAGCGGGAGAAGTCGTAGTCGGTCCAGATATCGCCGTTGACCAGCAGGAAAGGATCTTCCCCCAGCAGCGGCAGCGCCTTGAAGATTCCGCCGCCGGTTTCCAGCGGCTCGCCTTCAGGCGAGAAGCGGATGCTCAAGCCCCAGCGCGAGCCGTCGCCCAGATGGTCCTCGATCTGCTGGCCAAGCCAGGCGTGGTTGATCACCACGTCGGTAACGCCAGCGGCAGCCAGTGCCCGCAAGTGGTATTCGATCAGCGGCACACCCGCCACCGGAACCAGTGGCTTGGGTGTGTGCAAGGTCAGCGGACGCATCCGCTCGCCCTTGCCGGCGGCGAGAATCATCGCCTTCATTGACCGGCCTCCGCCGCCACTTTCAGGCTGGCGATCAGGGTGCCCAGTTCAGCCAGCTCGGGCCGACGGGAAATGACTTCATCTATATAGGCAAAGAAACGCGGCACGTCGGTCAGATAGCGCGGCTTGCCATCACGGTGACAGATACGGGCGAAGATACCGATGACCTTGAGATGGCGCTGCACGCCCATCAGGTCGCTGGCGCGGTGGAAGTCCTCGAAGTCTTCCTGCACCGCAATGCCCTCGTCCCGGGCGCGCTGCCAGTAGTCACGCAACCAGCCGGCGACCTTCTCTTGCGGCCAACTGAGGAAGGCGTCCTTGAACAGGCAGGTGATGTCATAGGTCACCGGGCCGTAGACCGCATCCTGGAAGTCCAGTACACCGGGGTTCGGCTCGCTGCGCATCAGATTGCGCGGCATGTAGTCGCGGTGCACCAGCACCTTCGGCTGGGCCAGGGCGCTATCGATCAGCAGGCTGCTGACGCGCTGCCACGCGGCGGCCTGCTGTTCATCGAAGCTGGCCTTGAGCTCACGCCCCACGTACCACTCGGGGAAAAGCTCCAGCTCGCGGCGCAACAGGGCCACGTCATAACTCGGCAGCGGCGCGTCCATGGGCAGTCGCTGGAATGCCAGCAATGCGTCGATGGCGTCGCTGAACAACTGGTCGGCATTCCCGGCATCGATGACATCCAGGTACGTCTGGTTGCCCAAGTCGCTCAACAACAGGAACCCGCGCTCTAGGTCTTCGCCATGAATCACCGGCACGTTGACCCCGGCACGCGCCAGCAGACGAGCGATGTCGACGAAGGGGCGGCAGTTTTCCTGAGGCGGCGGCGCATCCATGACAATGAAACTGCGGCCATCGCCCTGCCAGCGGAAATAGCGGCGGAAACTGGCGTCGCTGCTGGCGGCCGTCAGGCTGCCTGCAGGAACCGGACCCCAACCCTGTGTCTGGAACAGGATTGCCAGTTGTTCATCGAGCCATACGTTGAGGTGTTGCAGGCGTACATCGTGATCGGGCATTACAAGGGTCTCCGACGGCCCTAGCCGTCAAGCGGGTCATGCTTTATTATCCAGCATCTTTTTCAGACCATCGAGAGGCGTGCGGCCCCACACGCGGGCAGATGGCACGCAGGAAGCCCGGACTAATAAGATGGCATTGAAATCCCCCGCGTTTCGTAAAAAATTCCCGTTGCTGGTCACCGGCGGTTTGCTGGCATTGCAACCCCTGGCCACGTCGTACGTGGTGGCCGCCGAGCAGTTCGACTGCCAAGTGTCCGCTTCCGGCGGCTGGGACTGCAAGCCCAAGGCCAACGCCGCACAGTTGCCTCCTCGTCCCGTTCACGAAGGCGCGGCGACCAGCTCGCCCGACGCTTCCGGAGAGGCCGTGGCCGGTGCGCCCGAAGAGAAAGGCGCCCGCACTACGCTGGTCACCGACAGCAAGGGCCGTGGCCTGAAGTCGCGCAGTGCCGACTACAGCCACCTCGACTGGGTACCTCGCGAGCAACTGACCGCCGCGCAACTCGCCGAAACCGGCCCGTACTGCTCCGGCGCCTATATCGAACCCGTGCGTCCGGGCATGAACGACACCACGCCCAAGGACGAGTCGCCGACCTTCCTTGGCGCCAAGGTTTCGCGCTACCAGCAGGAACAGCAGATCGCCACCCTCGCCGGTGACGTGGTCATGCGTCAGGGCAGCATGCAGGTCGAAGCCGACGAGGCCAACCTGTACCAGGCCGAGAACCGCGGCGAACTGAGCGGCAACGTGAAGATTCGCGACAACGGTTCGCTGGTCGTCGGCGACCGCGCCGAGATCCAGCTGGACACTGGCGAAGCCCAGGTCGACAACGCCGAATACGTGATGCACAAGTCGCGCATCCGCGGCAACGCTCTCTACGCCAAGCGCTCTGAAAACGCCATCATTCGCCTCAAGGACGGTACCTATACCACCTGTGAGCCGAACAGCAACGCCTGGACGCTGAAGGGCAACAACATCACCCTGAACCCGGCCACCGGTTTCGGCACGGCGACCAACGTCACCCTGCGGGTCAAGGACATTCCGGTGATGTACACCCCGTACATCTACTTCCCGATCGACGACCGTCGCCAGTCCGGCTTCCTGCCACCGTCCTTCAGCACCAGCAGCGACACCGGCTTCATGCTGGTCACGCCGTACTACTTCAACCTCGCGCCGAACTACGACGCCACGCTGTATCCACGCTACATGGCCAAGCGCGGCTTGTTGATGGAAGGCGAATTCCGCTACCTGACCAAGTCGAGCGAAGGGCAGTTCGGTGGTGCGTGGTTGAATGATCAGGACGATGAGCGCAAGCTGCAGACCGACTACAAAGACCAGCGCTGGATGGTCAACTGGCAGCACAAGGGCGGCCTCGACGAGCGCCTGATGACCGAAGTCGACTACACCGACATCAGCGACCCGTTCTACTTCCAGGACCTGGAGTCGGATCAGATTGGCGTCGAAAGCCGCGACTTCCTGAACCAGCAGGGCCGACTGACGTATCGCGGCGACTCCTATGCTGCCGCCCTGAACGTTCAGGCGTATGAGCTGGCCACCATTTCGCAGATCACGCCGTACGACAAGCTTCCGCAGGTGACCTTCAACGGCATGCTGCCTTACCACCCTGCCGGCTTCGATTTCTCCTATGAAACGGAAGCCGTGCGGTTCGAGCGCAGCCTGAAGGACGACTTGGTATTCGACAAGGACGGCAACCCCGACACGTCTGCCGGCGTCGTCACCGACAGTCTGAATAATGTGATCGGAGGCCGCCGCCTCGACGAGAATATCTTCGGCATCGCCCGGGCGAACGGCACCCGCCTCACTGCGGCGCCCAAAATCAGCCTGCCGCTGACCACCAACTACGGCTACCTGACGCCATCCCTGAAGTACGTGACGACGCACTACGACCTCGACCTGGATGGCAAGGGCAAGAGCGACGTTGCAGGCTCGAACGCAGAAACACTGCGCCTGCAGGGCGACTTCAAGGGCACTCAAACCCGTAACGTACCGATATTCAGCGTAGACAGCGGGCTGTACTTCGACCGCGCCACCCAATGGTTCGGCAAGAACTACAACCAGACCCTCGAGCCGCGCCTGTACTACCTGTACGTTCCTTATAAAGACCAGTCCGATATTCCCCTGTTCGATACCGGAGAGTCGACGTTCAACTACGCCTCGCTGTTCCGCGACAACCGCTTCGCCGGCGGCGACCGCATCGGTGACGAGAACAAGCTGTCGCTGGGCGTGACCAACCGCTGGATCGAGGAAAACGGTTTCGAGCGCCAGCGCTTGAGCGTTGGCCAGGCCCTGTACTTCAAGGATCGCAAGGTCCAGTTGCCAGGTATCGACTACCGCACCCGCACCGACTCGCAGTCCGATGTGTCGCCTTATGCGCTGGAATACGAGTTCCGTTTCAACCGCGACTGGCGCTTCAACTCCGACTACAACTGGGATCCGAAAACCCACAGCACTCGCTCGGGTAGCGCGATGTTCCATTACCAGCCGGAAGACAACGTCAACAAAGTCGTCAACCTCGGCTATCGCTATCGCAACGACACCATTTCGTACAACAGCACCACGGGCCAATGGCAAGTGGGCGGCGGCGACTATGGTTCACCAGGCGATCCGAACTACGTCAAGGACTACTACAAGATCCAACAACATGACTTCTCGGTCATGTGGCCGATCGTTCCGCAGTGGACCGCGATCGCACGCTGGCAGCACGACTACAACCGCAACCGCACGCTGGAAGCCTTCGGTGGTTTCGAGTACGACAACTGCTGTTGGAAACTGCGTCTGATCAGCCGCTACTGGGTGGATTACGAAGACTTCAGCCAGGCTACTCCGCAAAACGAAAAAGGCGACCACGGCGTCTTCCTGCAGATCGTGCTGAAAGGCCTCGGTGGCGTGGTGGGCAACAAGGTCGAGTCGTTCCTCGACACAGGCATTCAAGGTTACCGTACACGTGAAGACCAAGCTTATTGATTGTCTGCGCCCGCTGATGCTGGGCGCCGTACTGCTGAGCAGCACCGCGCACGCCGCGGTGCAGACCCTGGACAAGATCGTCGCCATCGTCGACAACGACGTGGTCATGCAAAGCCAGCTGGACCAGCGCGTCCACGAGGTGCAGCAGACCATCGCCAAGCGTGGCGGGGCGGTGCCTCCCACCAGCGTGCTCGACCAACAGGTGCTGGAGCGCCTGATCGTCGAAAACCTGCAACTGCAGATCGGCGAACGTTCCGGCATCCGCATCACCGACGAAGAGCTGAACCAGGCCATCGGCACCATCGCTCAGCGCAACAACATGAGCCTTGAGCAGTTCCGTGCAGCCCTGGCCCATGACGGCCTGTCGTTCGACGATGCCCGCGAGCAGGTTCGTCGCGAGATGGTCATCAGCCGCGTCCGCCAACGCCGGGTTGCCGAGCGCATCCAGGTCTCCGAGCAGGAAGTGAAGAACTTCCTCGCTTCCGACCTGGGCAAGATGCAGCTTTCGGAAGAATATCGCCTGGCCAACATCCTGATCCCGACCCCGGAAAGCGCCAGCTCCACCGCTATCCAGGCCGCGGCCCGCCAGGCTGGCGAGATCTACCAGCAACTCAAGCAAGGCGCCGACTTCGCCCAACTGGCAATCGCCCGTTCGGCGAGCGAAACCGCGCTCGAAGGCGGCGAGATGGGCTGGCGCAAGGCGGCGCAGTTGCCACCTCCGTTCGACCAGATGCTCAGCAATATGTCGGTTGGCGATGTCACCGAACCTGTACGCACCCCAGGCGGCTTCATCATCCTCAAACTGCAGGAAAAGCGCGGCGGCCAGACCCAACTGCGTGACGAAGTCCATGTGCGCCACATCCTGATCAAGCCAAGCGAGATCCGCAGCGAAGCCGAGACCAAGGTTCTGGCCCAGCGCCTGTATGATCGCATCCAGGCGGGCGAAGACTTCGCCGAACTGGCGAAAAGCTTCTCGGAAGACCCGGGTTCGGCGCTCAACGGCGGCGACCTCAACTGGATCGACCCGAACGCGCTGGTTCCGGAGTTCCGCGACGTCATGGCCCACGCTCAACAAGGCGTCGTGTCCAAGCCGTTCCAGACCCAGTACGGCTGGCACGTCCTGGAAGTCCTTGGCCGTCGTGCCACCGACAGCACCGCCCAGGCCCGCGAGCAACAAGCCATGACCGTACTGCGCAATCGCAAGTACGACGAAGAGCTGCAAACCTGGCTGCGTCAGATCCGCGATGAAGCCTACGTCGAGATCAAGCTGCCTGGCGCCGAACAGGCCGCGCAGTGAAACCTCAACGCTTCGCCCTCACGCCCGGCGAGCCGGCCGGCATAGGTCCCGACCTGTGCCTGCTGCTCGCCTCGCAAGCCCAGCCTCACCCCCTGATCGCCATTACCAGCCGTGACCTGCTCGCCGAGCGGGCCACGCAACTGGGCGTGGCGGTCGAGCTGCTGGCCGTCAGCCCCGAGACCTTCCCCGACCAGCCCGCCCCTGCCGGCAGCCTTTATGTCTGGGATACGCCATTGGCCAGGCCAGTGGTAGCCGGGCAACTGGACAAGGCCAACGCCGCCTTCGTACTGGAAACCCTGACCCGTGCGGGCAAGGGCTGCCTCGACGGGCAATTCGCCGGCATGATCACCGCTCCCGTGCACAAGGGCGTGATCAACGAAAGCGGCATTGCCTTCTCCGGACACACCGAATTTCTCGCCGAACTGACCCACACCGCACAGGTGGTGATGATGCTCGCCACCCGCGGCCTGCGCGTCGCCCTGGTGACTACGCACCTGCCTCTGCGCGACGTGGCCGATGCCATTACCGTCGAGCGCCTGGAGCGAGTGACGCGGATCCTGCATGCCGACCTGCAACAGAAATTCGGTATCGCCGCGCCACGCATCCTGGTCTGCGGGCTCAATCCGCACGCTGGCGAAGGCGGGCACCTGGGCCGCGAAGAAATCGACATCATCGAGCCCACACTGGAACGCCTGCGTGGCGAAGGCATGGACCTGCGCGGTCCACTGCCAGCCGACACCCTGTTTACCCCCAAATATCTGGAGCACTGCGACGCGGTGCTGGCGATGTACCACGACCAGGGCCTGCCCGTGCTGAAGTTCAAAGGCTTCGGCGCCGCGCTGAATGTCACCCTGGGCCTGCCGATCATCCGCACCTCTGTGGATCACGGCACCGCCCTGGACCTCGCCGGCACCGGCAAGGTCGACACCGGCAGTCTGCAGGTCGCCCTGGAAACCGCCTACCAGATGGCCGAGACCCGACTATGACCGAGCAATACCAACACCGGGCGCGCAAGCGCTTCGGTCAGAACTTCCTGCACGACGCAGGCGTGATCGACCGCATCCTGCGCGCGATCAACGCCAAGGCCGGCGAACATATCCTCGAGATCGGCCCCGGCCAGGGCGCCCTGACCGAGGGCGTACTGGGCAGCGGCGCGCAACTGGACGTGGTCGAGCTGGACAAGGACCTGGTGCCGATCCTCAACCGTCAGTTCGCCGATCGCAGCAACTTCCGCCTGCATCAGGGCGATGCACTCAAGTTCGACTTCACCAGCCTGGGCGCGGCACCACGGTCGCTGCGCGTGGTTGGCAACCTGCCCTACAACATCTCCACCCCGCTGATTTTCCATCTGCTGGACAACGCCGAACTGATCCGTGACATGCATTTCATGCTGCAGAAAGAGGTGGTCGAGCGGCTGGCCGCTGGTCCCGGCGGCGGTGACTGGGGACGACTGTCGATCATGGTGCAGTACCACTGCCGCGTGGAACACCTGTTCAATGTCGGGCCCGGCGCGTTCAATCCGCCGCCCAAGGTCGATTCGGCGATTGTCCGCCTGGTTCCTCACGACGTATTGCCACACCCGGCCAAGGACCATCGCCTGCTCGAACGCATCGTCCGCGAAGCCTTCAACCAGCGGCGCAAAACCTTGCGCAACACCCTGAAGGCCCTGCTCAGCAGTGAAGCCATCGAAGCGGCCGGCGTGGATGGCAGCCTGCGTCCCGAACAGCTCGACCTGGCCGCTTTCGTTCGCCTGGCGGACAAGCTGGCCGATCAATCCCCGGCCGGGTGACACCTGAGGCCAGCCCACCAAGGCTGGCCGGCGCCCCTACCGATGGCCTAGACTGACTCCACCGCAACACTCGTTTGTCTTGAAGGCTCCCTGCATGTCCGAACCGCGCTACCAGATCGACGTCAGCGTCGAGACCCGCTTTCTCCCCGAACAGTCCGACACCGGTAACGAGCGGTACGCGTTCGCCTATACCATCACGGTGACCAACAACGGAACCCGTACCGCCAAGCTGATATCCCGCCACTGGATCATTACCCATGGCAACGGGAAGGAAGAAGAGATCCGTGGCGAGGGCGTGGTTGGGCAACAGCCACTGCTGGCACCTGGCCAGAGCTACACCTACAGCAGCGGTGCGGTGATCTCCTGCAAGGTCGGCACCATGCAGGGCAGCTATCAGATGTTCGCCGAAGACGGTGTCCGCTTCGACGCTGTCATCGCCCCTTTCCGCCTGGCTGTCCCCGGAGCCCTGCACTGATGGCGACATACGCCGTCGGCGACCTGCAGGGCTGCCTCGAACCGCTCAAGTGCCTGCTGGAACGGGTCCACTTCAACCCGGCCACTGACCGGCTCTGGCTGGTGGGCGACCTGGTCAACCGTGGCCCCCAGTCCCTGGAAACCCTTCGCTTCCTGTATGGCATGCGCGACTCGCTGGTGTGCGTTTTGGGCAACCACGACCTGCACCTGCTGGCGGCCTGGCACAACGTCGAGCGACTGAAGAAAAGCGACACCCTGCGGGAAATCCTCGACGCTCCCGACGCTCCCGACCTGATGGACTGGCTGCGCCGGCAGAAGCTGCTGCATTTCGACGAGCCCCGTGGCACCGTACTGGTCCACGCCGGCATCCCTCCACAGTGGACCCTGGGCAAAGCGCTGGCCCTGGCGGCCGAGGTCGAGGAGGTGCTGCGCGACGACACCCGCCTCAAGCCCTATCTGGACGGCATGTACGGCAACGAACCGGCCAAGTGGAACAAGGACCTGACCGGCGTCACCCGCCTGCGGGTCATCACCAACTACTTCACCCGCATGCGCTTCTGCACCGCCGAGGGCAAGCTCGACCTCAAGGGCAAGGAAGGTGCCGACACCGCCCTGCCCGGCTACAAGCCCTGGTTCGCACACAAGGACCGCCGTTCACGTCATGTGAAGATCATCTTCGGCCACTGGGCGGCCCTGGAAGGTCGCTGCAACGCGCCCGGCGTGTTCGCCCTGGACACCGGCTGCGTGTGGGGCGGCGCCATGACGCTGATGAACGTTGACAGCGGCGAGCTGCACCGTTGCGACTGCAAGGCCGACGGCAGCCCCGCGCAAGCGCCCACAAACAGCTAGAATGGCCCGTCACTGCTGAAGGAAATTTCCCATATGAGCGAATTCAAACGCATCTCTCCGGATCAGGCTCAGGCACTGCGCGAGCAAGGTGCCGTCGTGGTCGACATTCGCGACCCGCAAACCTACGCCGCTGGCCACATCGCCGGCTCCCGCCACCTGGACAACCATTCGGTCGCCGACTTCATCCGCGGTGCCGACCTCGACGCCCCGACCGTGGTGGTCTGCTACCACGGCAATTCCAGCCAGAGCGCCGCAGCCTACCTGACCGGCCAGGGCTTCTCGGACGTCTATAGCCTGGACGGCGGCTTCGAGCTGTGGCGCGGTACTTACCCCGCCGAAATCGCCCAGGGAACCGCCGAATAATTTTTTTCCCTCCCCGCAGCCCGCGTCCCGCGTGGGCTCGCGCCTGACCAGACGAACGGTCATGGCGAACTAATCGGTCATCCGCCCTTGACCTCCCCGAGAACGAACTATCCTTAAGCCCAGGCCATCCAAAAAAGGGGAGAGCCGGTACACCGGCGTGCGGGTCATCGGTAGCGTTTTCAGGGTGTTCTGGGGGGTATACAGCAATCGTTCATCGCGATTGCATGCCAGCATCAGCTGACTGATCCGGCGTCGGCTCCACGTATCGAGCGAGGTGACGTCATGAGTATTTTTAGCCACTTCCAACAACGCTTCGAGTCCACCCGCCAGGAAGAGCTCTCGTTACAGGAGTACCTGGAGCTCTGCAAGAACGACCGCAGTGCCTACGCCTCGGCGGCCGAGCGCCTGCTCATGGCCATCGGCGAGCCGGAACTGGTCGACACCTCCAACAACTCGAGGTTGTCGCGGATCTTCTCCAACAAGGTGATCCGGCGCTATCCGGCCTTCGCGGACTTCCATGGCATGGAAGAATGCATCGACCAGATCGTCTCCTACTTCCGCCACGCGGCTCAGGGCCTGGAAGAGAAGAAACAGATACTGTATCTGCTCGGCCCGGTGGGTGGCGGTAAATCGTCCCTGGCGGAAAAACTCAAGCAACTGATGGAGAAGGTGCCCTTCTACGCCATCAAGGGCTCGCCGGTGTTCGAGTCGCCGCTCGGGCTGTTCAATGCCGCCGAGGATGGCGCCATCCTCGAAGAGGATTTCGGCATTCCACGCCGCTACCTCAATACCATCATGTCGCCCTGGGCGACCAAACGCCTGGCCGAGTTCGGTGGCGACATCAGCCAGTTCAAGGTGGTCAAGCTGTACCCGTCGATCCTCAATCAGATCGCGGTGGCCAAGACCGAACCGGGCGATGAAAACAACCAGGACATCTCCGCCCTCGTGGGCAAGGTGGATATCCGCAAGCTCGAGGAATTCCCGCAGAACGACGCAGACGCCTACAGCTACTCGGGCGCACTGTGCCGGGCCAACCAGGGCCTGATGGAATTCGTCGAGATGTTCAAGGCTCCGATCAAGGTCCTGCACCCGCTGCTGACCGCGACCCAGGAAGGCAACTACAACAGTACCGAAGGCCTGGGCGCGATTCCCTACTCCGGCATCCTGCTGGCCCACTCCAACGAATCGGAATGGCACAGCTTCCGCAACAACAAGAACAACGAAGCGTTCATCGACCGGATCTACATCGTCAAAGTGCCGTACTGCCTGCGCGTCAGCGACGAGATCAAGATCTACGACAAGCTTCTGTTCAACAGCTCGCTGGCCAAGGCCCACTGCGCGCCCGACACCCTCAAGATGCTGGCCCAGTTCACCGTGCTGTCGCGGCTGAAAGAGCCGGAAAACTCGAACATCTACTCGAAAATGCGGGTGTATGACGGTGAAAACCTGAAAGACACCGATCCCAAGGCCAAGTCGATCCAGGAATACCGCGACGCCGCCGGCGTGGACGAGGGCATGAACGGCCTGTCGACCCGCTTCGCCTTCAAGATCCTGTCCAAGGTGTTCAACTTCGATCCGCACGAAGTGGCCGCCAACCCGGTGCACCTGCTGTACGTGCTGGAACAACAGATCGAGCAGGAACAGTTCCCGGCCGAAGTCCGTGAACGCTACCTGCGCTACCTGAAGGAATACCTGGCACCGCGCTACATCGAGTTCATCGGCAAGGAAATCCAGACCGCCTACCTGGAGTCCTACAGCGAATACGGCCAGAACATCTTCGACCGCTACGTGCTGTATGCGGACTTCTGGATTCAGGACCAGGAATACCGCGATCCGGAAACCGGCGAGATCCTCAACCGCATCGCCCTCAACGAGGAACTGGAGAAAATCGAGAAACCGGCCGGCATCAGCAATCCGAAGGACTTCCGCAACGAGATCGTCAACTTCGTGTTGCGTGCCCGTGCCAACAACAACGGCAAGAATCCGACCTGGCTCAGTTACGAGAAACTGCGGGTGGTCATCGAGAAGAAAATGTTCTCCAACACCGAAGACCTGCTGCCAGTCATCAGCTTCAACGCCAAAGCCAGCAAAGAGGACCAACAGAAACACAACGACTTCGTTACGCGGATGGTGGAGCGTGGCTACACGGACAAACAGGTCCGCCTGCTCTCCGAATGGTACCTGCGGGTCAGGAAATCTCAGTAAAAGCGACAAGCCATAAGCCACAAGTCACAAGCCGTCGGCGGTGTGCTCCGGCACGCCGCACGACCGGCGACACTGGCGAACGCTTTTACTTGCAGCTCGTAGCTTGAAGCTTGCAGCTGTATTACCGGAGGGGCCCATGAGCTACGTAATCGACCGACGCCTGAACGGCAAGAACAAGAGCACGGTCAACCGCCAGCGCTTCCTGCGGCGCTACCGTGACCACATCAAGAAAGCCGTCGAGGAAGCCGTAAGCCGCCGTTCCATCACCGATATGGAACATGGCGAGCAGATCAGCATCCCCGGACGCGATATCGACGAGCCGGTGCTGCACCACGGTCGTGGCGGCAAGCAGACCGTTGTTCACCCAGGCAACAAGGAATTCACCGCCGGCGAGCACATCCCGCGCCCACAGGGTGGCGGAGGCGGCGGCGGCCGCGGCAAGGCCGGCAACTCCGGCGAAGGCATGGACGAGTTCGTCTTCCAGATCACCCAGGAAGAATTCCTCGAATTCATGTTCGAAGACCTCGAACTGCCCAACCTGGTCAAGCGTCACCTGACCGGCACCGACACCTTCAAGACCGTACGCGCCGGGATCAGCAACGAAGGCAACCCGTCGCGGATCAACATCATCCGCACCCTGCGTTCGGCCCATGCCCGCCGCATCGCTCTTTCCGGCAGCAGTCGCGCGCTACTGCGCGAGGCGCGAGAGGAACTGGCCCGGCTGAAACGGGAAGAGCCAGACAACTTCGGCGATATCCAGGCAATCGAGCAGGAAATCGAACGCCTGAGCGCGCGCATCAACCGCATTCCTTTCCTCGACACCTTCGACCTCAAGTACAACCTGCTGGTGAAGCATCCCAACCCCAGCTCCAAGGCGGTGATGTTCTGCCTGATGGACGTTTCCGGCTCCATGACCCAGGCCACCAAGGACATCGCCAAACGCTTCTTCATCCTGCTGTACCTGTTCCTGAAGCGAAACTACGACCGCATCGAAGTGGTGTTCATTCGCCACCACACCAGCGCCCGCGAAGTGGACGAAGAGGAGTTTTTCTATTCCCGCGAGACTGGCGGCACCATCGTCTCCAGCGCTCTGAAACTGATGCAGGAAATCATGGCCGAACGCTATCCGGCCAACGAATGGAACATCTACGCCGCCCAGGCCTCGGATGGCGACAACTGGAACGACGACTCGCCCATCTGCCGCGAGATTCTCAGCAAGCAGATCATGCCGTTCGTGCAGTACTACACTTACGTTGAGATCACCCCCCGCGAACACCAGGCCCTGTGGTACGAATACGAGCGTATCGGCGAAGCCTTCGCCGACACATTCGCGCAACAACAGTTGGTGTCGGCCGGCGATATCTATCCGGTCTTCCGTGAACTCTTCCAGCGCAGGTTAGTGACATGACCGCCAGAGAGCAGAAACGCCATCCCATTTCCACCGGATCCGAGTGGACGTTCGAGCTCATTCAGGCCTATGACCGCGAAATCAGCCGTCTGGCCGAGCGCTACGCCCTGGATACCTACCCCAACCAGATCGAAGTGATCACTGCCGAGCAGATGATGGATGCCTATGCCTCGGTGGGGATGCCGCTGGGTTATCACCACTGGTCCTACGGCAAGCACTTCCTCAGCACTGAAAAGTCCTACAGCCGCGGCCAGATGGGCCTGGCCTACGAGATCGTCATCAACTCCGACCCCTGCATCGCCTACCTGATGGAGGAGAACACCATCTGCATGCAGGCGCTGGTGGTGGCCCACGCCTGCTATGGCCACAACAGTTTCTTCAAGGGCAACTACCTGTTCCGCACCTGGACCGACGCCAGCTCGATCATCGACTATCTGGTGTTCGCCAAGCAGTACATCACCCAGTGCGAGGAACGCCACGGCATCGACGCGGTTGAAGACCTGCTCGACTCCTGCCATGCCCTGATGAACTACGGCGTCGACCGCTACAAACGCCCTTACCCGATATCCGCCGAGGAGGAGCGGCGCCGGCAGAAAGACCGCGAAGAGCATATGCAGCGGCAGATCAACGACCTGTGGCGGACCATCCCGAAAAGCGCCGACAAGGCCAGCGAGAAAGACACCGCGCGCTTCCCGGCCGAACCCCAGGAAAACATCCTCTACTTCATCGAGAAGCACGCCCCGCTGCTGGAGCCGTGGCAACGCGAGATCGTGCGGATCGTGCGCAAGATCGCCCAGTACTTCTATCCGCAGCGCCAGACCCAGGTGATGAACGAAGGCTGGGCCACGTTCTGGCACTACACCCTGATGAACGACCTGTACGACGAAGGCCTGGTCACTGACGGCTTCATGCTGGAATTCCTGCAGTCCCACACCAGCGTGGTGTTCCAGCCCGGCTTCGACAGCCCCTACTACAACGGCATCAACCCCTACGCCCTCGGGTTCGCCATGTACACCGACATCCGCCGCATGTGCGAGCACCCGACCGAAGAAGACCGTCGCTGGTTCCCGGAAATTGCCGGTAGCGACTGGCTGTCCGCCATCAAGTTCGCCATGAGCAGCTTCAAGGACGAGAGCTTCATCCTGCAGTACCTCTCGCCCAAGGTCATGCGCGACCTCAAGCTGTTCAGCATCCTTGATGACGATCAGCGCGATGACCTGCTGGTCCCGGCCATCCACGACGAAAGCGGCTACCGGACCATCCGCGAAACCCTCGCGGCGCAGTACAACCTCGGCAACCGCGAGCCCAACGTGCAGATCTGGAGCATCGACCGCCGCGGCGACCGCTCCCTCACCCTTCGCCACCAGCAGCACGACCGCAAACCCCTGGGTGAGTCCACCGAGGAAGTGCTCAAGCACCTGCACCGCCTGTGGGGCTTCGACATCCACCTGGAAACCCTGCAGGGCGACCAGATCATGAAAACCCACCACGTCCCGCCACGGGGTGAACACGGCGATGGCGACCACGGCCGCCTCGATCTCGCGGTCGTTCACCTGTAATCCAACCCGCCTCCGTGATGTCACACAGGTTATCCTGTGGGGCATCTACGGAGGTTTTTCATGCAGATCTACAAAGTCGGCGGCGCCGTGCGCGACCGCCTGCTCGGCAGGCCGGTCACCGACAATGACTGGGTGGTGGTCGGTGCCACGGTCGAACAGATGCAGGCCGAGGGCTTTCGTCCAGTGGGCAGTGATTTCCCGGTGTTCCTGCACCCGAAGACCGGCGAGGAATACGCCCTGGCCCGCACCGAGCGTAAAAGCGGTGTTGGCTACGGCGGTTTCACCTTCCACGCCAGCCCCGACGTGACCCTCGAACAGGACCTGATCCGCCGCGATCTCACCATCAACGCCATGGCCGAGGACAGCGAAGGCAACCTGACCGATCCCTACCACGGCAAGAATGACCTCGACGCCCGCCTGCTGCGCCATGTTTCCCCGGCGTTCGCCGAAGATCCCTTGCGCGTGCTGAGAGTTGCCCGCTTTGCCGCGCGCTTTGCCGGCCTGGGTTTTCAGGTTGCCCCCGACACCCTGGCGCTGATGCGCCAACTGAGCGAGTCCGGTGAGCTGAAAGCGCTCACCGCCGAACGCAGCTGGAAAGAGATTTCCAGAGCGCTGATGGAAGACGCCCCACAGGTGTTCATCCAAGTGCTCCGGGACTGTGGTGCCCTCGAGCAACTGATGCCGGAAGTCGATGCCCTCTTCGGCGTCCCGCAGCCCCCCGCCCATCATCCGGAAATCGACACCGGCGCCCACACCCTCTCCGTACTGGAACAGGCCGCACGGCACCAGCAGCCACTCACGGTACGCTGGGCCTGTCTGCTGCACGACCTGGGCAAAGGCACCACGCCGGAATCGCAGTGGCCAAGGCATATAGCCCACGAGCACCGCGGCCTGAAACTGATCGAAGCGGTCAACCAGCGTTTCAAGGCGCCTCGGGACTGTCAGGAACTGGCGTTGCTGGTCGGCGAGTTCCACACCCACGGTCACCGGGCACTGGAGCTGAAACCGTCCACGCTGCTGGAACTGCTGCAGCGGTTCGACGTGTATCGGCGCCCCCAGCGTTTCGAGGAGTTCGTCATGGCCTGCGAGATGGATGCGCGAGGCCGGCTTGGACTGGAGGATCGTGCTTATCCACAGGCCGGGTACCTGCGCGGAGCCGCCGAAGCAGCCAGGAACGTGGCGGTGCAACCACTGGTGGAACAGGGCTACGCCGGACAGGCACTGGGTGAAGCACTGAAGAAAGCTCGCCTGAATGCGCTCAAGGACTACAAGGAAAGTGCTGCCAGTTGAAGCCTGCAGGAACGGGCAAGTGCCGTTCCTGTCCTCGAATGACAAGCCTTATCATCCGCATCAGAAACCCCCGAATACCCTGTCGCAGCAAAGCGCACGCGACGATCAGAGCCCTTGAGGCGTCAACTGCCGGTCATGCCAGAGAAAGGGAACCGGCGCCAGCACCTGATCGATCCGTGCGTCCTTCCACAACTGCGCCATGCTCTTGCCCACGCCCGGGTGTATCAACTCAGGCGCGATCAGCGACAACGGCCAGAGCACGAAGGCGTTCTTGAGGATTTCCGCACGGGGCAGGATCAGCCCGTCGAAGTTGCCATGCAGGTCGCCGTACATCAGCACGTCGATATCCAGCGGCAAGCCCTTGCGATCCGGGGCATAGCGACCGTTGTCCGCCTCGATGAACTTGAGCCGGCGATCCAGCTCGATCAACGGCAGATCGGTCAGGCCGGTCACGACCAGATTGAAGAACGGGCCGCTCTTGATGCCGACGGCCTGGCTTTCGAACACGGCCGAGCATTGCATCTGCTGAAGAAAGCCAGCCAGAGCGTCGAGCCCGGCGTTCAGGTGCCGCTCGCGCTCGACATTGCTGCCGAGCCCAAGATAAACCGGTATCAGAGGCATCCGCGCTCGATCTCCACACCAACGCCCGAGGCCGCAGGTACGGCGCCGGGCTTGGTCAGCTTGAGGTGCAGCCAGGGAATGCCGAATTCGTCCATCAGAACCGCCGCCAGACGCTCGGCGAAGGTCTCGACCAACTGGAACTGCGCCTGCTCGGCGAACGCCTGGATTCGCGACGAAACACTGGCATAGTCCAGGGCGAGGGTCAGGTCGTCATCCGCCGCCGCCAGGCGGTTGTCCCAGGCGAATCGCAGGTCCAGCCGCAGGCACTGGCGGATGCCGCGCTCCCAGTCATAGGCACCGATCACGGTATCGACTTCCAGCCCCTCGATGAACACTCTGTCCAAGCACTTCTCTCCACAGCACGACAAGGGCGCCTTGCGCCGTTAGAATCGGGACGTCCTCGCCCCGGAATAGTTAGCATGTTTTGGTTTCTGGCGTTGTTCGCCTACCTGCTCGGCTCGCTGTCCTTCGCCATCGTCCTCAGCCGCCTGAACGGCAGCCCCGATCCGCGCATGAGCGGCTCAGGCAATGCCGGTGCCACCAATATGTTGCGCCTGGCAGGGCGCAAGCTGGCGATCCTGACCCTGCTGGGCGACCTGTGCAAGGGGTTGTTGCCGGTCTTGCTGGCCCATGCTGCTGGTCTGGACCAGCAGCAGCAAGCCTGGATCGGGCTCTGGGCGGTCATTGGCCACCTGTTCCCGCTCTACTTCCGCTTCAGGGGCGGCAAGGGCGTCGCCACCGCCGCGGGCATGCTGCTCGGCCTCTATCTGCCGGCCGCCCTGCTGGCCATCGGCAGTTGGCTGCTGACCTTCTACCTCACTCGCACCAGCTCGCTGGCCGCGCTGATCGCAACGCCCCTGACCCTGCCACTGCTGGCCTGGCGCGAGCCGGAAGCCCTGCTGCCGATGAGCCTGCTGACGCTACTGATCGTCTGGCGGCATCGTGGCAATCTGCGCGACCTGTTCGCCGGCCGTGAACGACACTTCTGAACCCTGAACCCGAGCAGCGCTCAGTTTCAGATCGCCTGCAACTGCTCCATCGGCCAGCGTGCCTGCACGCTGATCGCCAGGCTTTCGTGCTGGCCGGCCTTCAGGCGCTGGCAACCGGCATAGGCGATCATCGCGCCGTTGTCGGTACAGAACTGCGGGCGCGCGTAGTAGACATTGCCCTTGAGACCGGCGGTCATTTCTTCGAGCGACGCGCGCAGTGCCTTGTTGGCGCTCACGCCACCGGCGATCACCAGGCGCTTGAGCCCCGTCTGCTTGAGCGCCCGTCGGCACTTGATGGTGAGAGTCTCCACCACGGCCTGCTGGAAGGCCAGCGAGATGTCGCAACGAGTCTGCTCGCCGTCGTCCCCAGCACTTTTGCACTGCTGCCAGGTGTTGAGGGCGAAGGTTTTCAGGCCACTGAAGCTGAAGTCCAGGCCCGGGCGATCGGTCATCGGCCGCGGGAAAGTGAAGCGGCCCGGTACGCCCTGGGTCGCCAGACGGGCGATTTCAGGGCCGCCGGGGTACTTCAGGCCGATCAGCTTGGCGGTCTTGTCGAACGCCTCGCCCGCCGCATCGTCCAGCGACTCGCCGAGCAGTTCGTAGCGACCGATACCGTCGACCCGCACCAGTTGCGTATGGCCACCGGACACCAACAAGGCGACGAACGGAAACTCCGGAGGCTGCTCTTCAAGCATCGGCGCCAGCAGGTGACCTTCCATATGGTGTACACCCAGGGCCGGGATGCCCCAGGCGAAGGCCAGGGCCTGAGCGCAGGACGCTCCGACCAGCAGCGCGCCCACCAGGCCGGGACCGGCGGTGTAGGCGATGGCGTCGATTTCGCTGGCAGCACAGCCAGCCTCGTCCAGCACCTGGCGGATCAGCGGCAGCATGCGCTTGACGTGATCGCGGGAGGCCAGTTCAGGCACTACGCCGCCGTAGACGCGGTGCAGGTCGATCTGGCTGAATAGCGCGTCGGCCAACAGGCCACGCTCGCTGTCGTAGAGCGCGACGCCGGTTTCATCGCAGGATGTTTCCAATCCCAGTACTAGCATGGGTGTTTGCCTTGTCGAGGCTGAATTCGAAGGCGCGCATGATAGTCCCCGCTCCCGATGCCGACCAGCGGTTTTCGATCAGAGGCTTTGCATTCCGGCTGGCTAAGGGTTAACATCCGCAACCCTTAAAAACCGACGTACTCCAGCGCACATTTCTGCCACGAGTTCGTTGACCCCGGTAATGAATGAAGGTAGCTCTGGATGCCAGCCGTCAAAGTTAAAGAGAACGAACCCTTCGACGTAGCTCTGCGTCGTTTCAAGCGCTCCTGCGAAAAAGCCGGTGTACTGGCTGAAGTTCGTAGCCGCGAATTTTACGAGAAGCCAACTTCCGAGCGTAAGCGCAAGGCAGCTGCTGCTGTTAAGCGTCACGCCAAGAAAGTTCAGCGCGAACAGCGCCGCGCCGTTCGTCTGTACTAATACAGACGTCTGTCGCAAGCTTCTGCCTAGCCCGGCCTCGAGCCGGGCTGTTGGCACCTGAAGCTGCTGTTTTCTCCGGTCAGCGACTTTCGTCGCGACGCCAGAGAGGCCCAGGCTGTTTTACAGTGCGGGCAACCTGCCTAAATCGTCAGAACTGGCCCACAACGCCAGCCGTGCACGTCACCCTGACGAGCCCTTACCGGCTGCAGACGAGCACACTCTTCCAATTCCGTTTTTTGCGTCATGCCATTCGACACCCCGTTCGAATGCACCGCCGTTCCCGCAGCATTAGCGATAGACTTTGTTATCGCCTGATGACGAGAGAGCCATGGCCGGGCTGATTCCCCAAAGCTTCATTGACGACCTTCTCAACCGCACCGACATCGTCGATGTGGTGAGCTCCCGCGTCCAGCTGAAAAAGGCCGGCAAGAACCTCACTGCCTGCTGCCCCTTCCACAAGGAAAAGACGCCCTCCTTCAGCGTCAGCCCCGACAAGCAGTTCTATTACTGCTTCGGCTGCGGCGCCGGCGGCAATGCCCTCGGCTTCATCATGGACCACGACAACCTGGACTTTCCCCAGGCCGTCGAGGAACTGGCCAAAGCCGCAGGCATGGAGGTCCCTCGGGAGGAAAGCGGTCGCGGGCACAAGCCGCGCCAGCCCACCGACTCGCCGCTCTATCCGCTGCTTACGGCCGCCGCCGAGTTCTACCGCCAGGCCCTGAAAAGCCATCCGACCCGCAAGGCTGCGGTGGATTACCTCAAGGGGCGCGGCCTGTCCGGGGAGATCGCCCGCGACTTCGGTCTCGGCTTCGCCCCGCCCGGCTGGGACAACCTGTTCAAGCACCTGGGCAGCGACACCCTGCAGCAGAAGGCCATGATCGACGCCGGACTGCTCATCGAGAACGCCGAGAGCGGCAAGCGCTACGACCGCTTCCGCGACCGGGTGATGTTCCCGATCCGCGACAGCCGCGGCCGGGTGATCGCCTTTGGCGGGCGCGTGCTGGGCGACGACAAGCCCAAGTACCTCAACTCTCCGGAAACGCCTGTGTTCCACAAGGGCCAGGAACTGTACGGGCTGTACGAGGCGCGCAAGTTCAACCGCAACCTCGACGAAATCATCGTCGTCGAAGGCTACATGGACGTCATCGCCCTGGCCCAGCAGGGCCTGCGCAACGCGGTGGCGACCCTGGGCACGGCGACCAGCGAAGAGCACCTCAAGCGTCTGTTCCGGGTCGTGCCCAGCGTGCTGTTCTGCTTCGACGGCGACCAGGCCGGCCGCAACGCGGCCTGGCGCGCACTGGAAGCCACCCTGTCGAGCCTGCAGGATGGCCGCAAGGCGCGCTTCCTGTTCCTGCCCGAAGGCGAAGACCCGGACAGCCTGGTCCGTGCCGAAGGCACCGATGCCTTCCGCGCCCGGATCAACCAGCACGCCCAGCCACTGGCCGATTATTTCTTCCAGCAACTGACCGAAGAAGCAGACCCGCGCTCGCTGGAAGGCAAGGCCCATATGGCCACCCTCGCCGCGCCGCTGATCGACAAGGTACCCGGGGCCAACCTGCGCGCCCTGATGCGCAACCGCCTGAAGGAAATCACCGGGCTCGACAACCAGCAGGTCGAACAACTGGCCCAGAGCGCGCCGCGAGAGTCCTCGCCGCCCGCCTACGATCCTGGCATCGACTACGACGGCATTCCCGACTACACCCCGGACTACAGCGACTTTCACCAGCCGGAACATTTCCAGCCGCAGCAGCAATGGACGCCCAACCCCGGCGGGCAGCAGCAGAAAAAGAAGTGGGAAGACAAACCCTGGGACAAGAAAGGCAAGTCGTGGGATCGCAACGGCAAGCGCCAGGAATTCCATCCACCGCGGGTACCGACCTCGGTCGAGCCGCCGACCATCACGGCCTTGCGTACGTTGTTGCATCACCCGCAACTGGCCAGGAAAGTCGAGGAAACCAGCCACTTCGCCGCTGAAGAGCATCTTTACGCGCAACTGCTGGTGGCGCTGCTCGAAGCCCTGCAGAAGAATCCTGAGCTACGCTCATTACAGTTGATCGCCCGCTGGCATGGTACCGAGCAAGGTCGTCTACTGCGGGCGCTGGCGGAAAAGGAATGGCTGATTGACGCCGACAACCTTGAACAACAGTTTTTCGACACTATAACTAGCTTGTCCGCTCGCCAACGCGAGCGCAGCCTGGAACATCTGCTGCGAAAAGCACGTCAAAGCGAATTGAGCGCAGAGGAAAAAAACCAGTTGCGTGACCTTCTCAATCGCAATGTTCCCGCACAAACCCCGACCTCAACTGGCGCGTGAGGTCCATGCTCGGGTATAATCCTCGGCTTGTTTTTTGCCCGCCAAGACCTTCAGTGGATAGGGTGTTATGTCCGGAAAAGCGCAACAGCAGTCTCGCATCAAAGAGTTGATCACCCGCGGTCGTGAGCAGGGCTACCTGACTTACGCGGAGGTCAACGACCACCTGCCAGAGGATATTTCAGATCCGGAACAGGTGGAAGACATCATCCGCATGATCAACGACATGGGGATCAACGTATTCGAGAGTGCTCCGGATGCGGATGCCCTTTTGTTGGCCGAAGCCGACACCGACGAAGCCGCGGCCGAAGAAGCCGCGGCTGCGCTGGCGGCCGTGGAAACCGACATCGGTCGCACCACCGACCCGGTGCGCATGTACATGCGCGAAATGGGTACCGTCGAGCTCCTGACCCGCGAAGGCGAGATCGAAATCGCCAAGCGGATCGAGGAAGGCATCCGTGAAGTGATGAGCGCCATCGCCCACTTCCCCGGTACCGTCGAATACATCCTCGGAGAATACGACCGCGTCACCGTCGAAGGCGGTCGCCTGTCCGACGTCCTGAGCGGCTACATCGATCCGGACGACAGCATCGCGGCGCCGACCGAAATGCCGCCGCCCGTCGATACCAAGTCTGCCGCCGCCGTCGAGAGCGACGACGAAGACGAGGAAAAGGACGAAAACGCCGAGGAAGAGGAAGAGGCCGAAAGCGGTCCCGATCCGGAAGTCGCTCGCCAGCGTTTCGGCGCCGTCGCCGAACAACTGGAAGCCACGTCCAAGATCCTCAAGAAGCATGGTCGCGACAGCAAGCAAGGCGTAGCCGAGCTGCTGGCCCTGGCCGAGCTGTTCATGCCGATCAAGCTGGTTCCCAAGCAGTTCGAAGTCCTGGTCGAGCGCGTTCGCGGCGCCCTGGATCGCCTGCGCGCCCAGGAACGCGCCATCATGCAACTGTGCGTCCGTGACGCCCGCATGCCTCGCGCCGACTTCCTGCGTCTGTTCCCGAGCAACGAAGTCGACCTGACCTGGAGCGGCGACCTCGCCAAGCGCAGCACCAAGTGGGCCGAAGCCCTGGGTCGCCTTGACGCAGACATCGTGCGCTGCCAGCAGAAACTGGTAGACCTCGAGACCGAAACCGGCCTGACCATCGCCGAGATCAAGGACATCAACCGTCGCATGTCGATCGGTGAAGCCAAGGCTCGTCGTGCCAAGAAAGAAATGGTCGAGGCCAACCTGCGTCTGGTGATCTCGATCGCCAAGAAGTACACCAACCGCGGCCTGCAATTCCTCGACCTGATCCAAGAAGGCAACATCGGCCTGATGAAGGCGGTGGACAAGTTCGAATACCGTCGCGGCTACAAGTTCTCGACCTATGCCACCTGGTGGATCCGTCAGGCGATCACTCGCTCGATCGCCGACCAGGCCCGCACCATCCGTATCCCGGTGCACATGATCGAGACGATCAACAAGCTCAACCGTATTTCCCGGCAGATGCTGCAGGAAATGGGTCGCGAACCGACGCCGGAAGAGCTGGGCGAACGCATGGAGATGCCTGAGGACAAGATCCGCAAGGTTCTGAAGATCGCCAAAGAGCCGATCTCTATGGAAACGCCGATCGGCGACGACGAAGATTCGCATCTGGGTGACTTCATCGAAGACTCGACCATGCAGTCGCCAATCGATGTCGCTACCGTCGAAAGCCTCAAGGAAGCTACCCGTGACGTGCTCTCGGGCCTGACCGCACGCGAAGCCAAGGTGCTGCGCATGCGTTTCGGTATCGACATGAACACCGATCACACCCTCGAAGAAGTCGGCAAGCAGTTCGACGTGACCCGCGAGCGGATCCGTCAGATCGAAGCCAAGGCGCTGCGCAAGCTGCGTCACCCGACGCGAAGCGAGCATCTGCGCTCGTTCCTCGACGAGTAAGACAGGCAATCAAGACGAACCCCGGCACATGCCGGGGTTTTTCTTTTCCAGTCCCGGCAAAACCTGCTGTCGAACGCGGCCCTGTAGGCAAAATGCCCGTCTACACTCGAATCTATCCATCAGATCGACGAGGCCGATATGCCGAGAATGCCGGCCCTCCTGCTGTCGCTCCTGTTGCCCTGGAGTGCTACGGCCGGCGCCTTGACCCTGACCGATGAGGAACAGGCATGGCTCAGCGCGCATCACACTCTGCGCCTGGGCGTTGATGCTTCGTGGTTGCCGTTCGAATACCGTGACCAGGAAGGCCGTTACCAGGGACTGGCCGCCGATTACATCCATGCCATTCAGGAGCGCCTGGGAATCGAGTTCGTCCTGGGCGAGCCCCTGGCGTGGTCGCAAGTGCTGGAACAGGCCCGCCAGCATCAACTCGACCTGCTGCCCGGCGTGATGTCCACGCCGGAGCGCCAGGCCTATCTGTCGTTCACCCGCCCCTATCTCGATTTCCCCATCGTCATCCTGTCCCACGAGGGCGGAGCGCAGCCCAGAGGGATCAAGGACCTGTACGGCCTGAAGATCGCCGTGGTCGCCGATTACGCCCCCCACGAACTGCTGCGCAGCCACCACCCCGACCTCAACCTCGTCGCCATGCCCAACGTCAGTTCGGCGCTGCAGGCACTGGCCACCGACGAGGTGGACGCCGTGGTCGGTGATCTCGCCTCCAGCGTCTGGAGCCTGCGTGAGCTGAAACTGGAGGGTCTCTACGTCAGCGGCGAAACGCCATACCGCTACCAGTTGGCCATGGGCGTGCCACAGGACGAGAAGATCCTGGTGGGCATCCTCGACAAAGCCATCGCCGACATCGCGCCGGAAGAAGTCAGCGCCATCCAGCAGCGCTGGGTCGGCAATGTGATGGACCACCGCGACTTCTGGCAGGACCTGCTGATCTACGGCCTGCCAGGCCTGTTGTTCATGGCGGCGATCCTGGGCGCAGTCATCCGCGTCAATCGCCGGCTCAGTTCGGAGATTTCCCGGCGTATCGCGCTTGAGCAGGAATTGCGCAGCAGCGAATACCACTACCGCGGCCTGGTAGAAAGCCTGTCGGCCATCGCCTGGGAAGCCGATGCCAACGATTTCACCTACAACTATGTTTCGCCCCATGCCGAAGACCTGCTGGGCTATCCCCTGAGCCAGTGGCTGATTCCCGGTTTCTGGCGCACCATCCTGCACCCCGAGGACGCGCTCTGGGCCCAGGCCTACTGCGACGCCGAAACCGCCGCCGGCCGCGATCACAGCCTGGACTACCGAGTGATTCGCGCCGATGGCCGGACCATCTGGATCCGCGACATCGTCAGCCTGATCGAGCACGGCCACAGGCCGGTGATGCGCGGCATCATGATCGACATCAGCGAAGCCAAGCACACCGAACAGGCACTGCGTCTGTCGGAACAGAAGTTCGCCTCGGTGTTCCATCAATGCCCGGACATCCTGGTCATCGCCCGCCTCAGCGACGGTTGCCTGATGGAAGTGAACGAGACCTTCGAGGAACAGATCGGCCTCAGCCCGTCCGAGGTGATCGGCCGCACCGCCACCGAACTGAACATCTGGGGAATCGACGGCATCGGCCCCGGTCTGCTGGAGCGCCTGCAACGGGGCAGCGTGCGCAACCTGGAAATGACCTTCCGCCGCAGCAACGGCCAGTTGTTCACAGGACTGATTTCGGCGGAGTCTTTCGACCTGGAGAGCACGCCTGCGCTGGTCGTGGCGGTGCGCGACATCAGCCAGCTCAAGGAAACCCAGCAGCAACTGCAGATTTCCGAAGAAAAATTCGCCAAGGCCTTCCACGCCTCGCCCGACGGCATGCTGCTGTCGCGTCAGAGCGATGGCTTGCTGCTGGAGGTCAACGAGGGTTTCTGCCGCCTGACCGGCTTCGACATGCACTCGTCCCTGGACCATACCGCCATCGACCTGGGCATCTGGGTCGATCTCAACGAACGCCGGCAAATGGTGGAGCTGCTGCAACGGGACGGTTTCGTTCGCGACTTCACCTGCAACCTGCGCCGCGCCGATGGCCAGATCCGCCTCTGCGAACTGTCGTCCCGACCGCTGCCCATTGGCGGCATCGACTGCATGCTGACCATCGCCCGCGACATCACCGACCGCCACCAGATGCAGGAAAAACTGCAATTGGCGGCGACCGTCTTCGAGAACACGGCCGAAGGCGTACTGATCACCGATACCGAACAACGCATCAGCGCGGTCAACCGTGCCTTTACTGAAATCACCGGTTACGGCGAAGCCGAAGTACTTGGCCAGACACCGCGCCTGCTCGCCTCCGGCCAGCACGACAGCGCCTTCTACGCCGCCATGTGGCATCAGTTGAGCGCCGAAGGCCACTGGCAGGGCGAGATCCTCAACCGGCGCAAGAACGGCGAACTCTATCCCGGCTGGCTGACCATCAGCGCCGTGCGCAATCCGGAACTGGGCACCACACACTTCGTCGCGGTGTTCGCCGACATCTCCAGCCTCAAGCACGCCCAGGCCAAGCTCGACTACCAGGCCCATCATGACCCGCTGACCGGCCTGCCCAACCGCACCCTGTTCGAAAACCGCCTGCAGGCCGCGCTGCATTGCCCGCAGGCATCCAGCCGCCAGGGCGCCGTGCTGTTCCTCGACCTGGACCGCTTCAAGCACATCAACGACAGCCTCGGCCATCCGGTCGGCGACCTGCTGCTCAAGGCCATCGCCCATCGCCTCAAGGAACAGGTGCGAGACATCGACACCGTGGCCCGACTGGGAGGCGACGAATTCATCATTCTCCTGCCGGGTCTGCACCAGGCCAGCGATGCCGAGCACATCGCGCACAAAGTGCTGGCCTGCTTCAGCGCGCCGTTCCAGGCCGGCGATCACGAGTTCTTCTCCAGCGCCAGCATCGGCATCAGCCTTTATCCACAGGACGGTACCGATGTCGCCTCGCTGATCCGCAATGCCGACGCCGCGATGTACCGCTCCAAAGCCAAGGGCCGCAACCGCGTCGAAGCCTACACCCGTGACCTCACCGCCCAGGCCAGCGAGCGCATCGCCCTTGAACAGGAACTGCGCCGGGCAATCGAACGCGATGAACTGAGCCTGTATTTCCAGCCCAAGCTGAGCCTCAAGACCCACACCCTGGTCGGCGCCGAAGCCCTGATCCGCTGGAGCCACCCGACCTTCGGCGACGTACCGCCCGAGCGCTTCATCCCGCTCGCGGAAGAGAACGGCATGATCCTTCCCCTCGGCGACTGGGTGCTGGAGCGCGCCTGCAAGCAAATGCAGGAATGGAAACGTCATTACCAGGCTTTCGGACCACTGTCGGTCAACCTTGCCGGCGCCCAACTGCGCCAGCCGGGGCTGGTACGGCGCATCGAACAGTTGCTCAAGACCTACCAGCTCAAGGCGGGCGACCTGCAACTGGAGATCACCGAGAACTTCATCATGAGCCAGGCCGAAGAAGGCCTGGCCATCCTGCACCAGCTCAAGCGCCTGGGCGTGCAACTGGCCATCGACGACTTTGGCACCGGCTACTCGTCCCTGAGCTACCTCAAGCGTTTGCCGCTGGACATCCTCAAGATCGACCAATCCTTCATCCGCGGCCTGCCCGACGATCCCCACGACGCCGCCATCGCCCGTGCCATCATCGCCCTGGGCCGCAGCATGCAACTGACCATCATCGCCGAGGGCGTGGAGACCCCGGCCCAGCAACAATTCCTCGCCGCCGAAGGCTGCGAACAGATCCAGGGCTACATCGTCAGCCTGCCGCTGCCACCAAAATCCTTCGCCGAGTCGTTTTTACGCATAGTACTTTCGGATCTTTCGGATGGCACCGCATGGAATCCCTCGATATAATCCGCGACCACTGGGGCCTATAGCTCAGTCGGTTAGAGCAGAGGACTCATAATCCTTTGGTCCACGGTTCGAGTCCGTGTGGGCCCACCAGATCACA
The DNA here is from genome assembly GCF_056388475.1 of Pseudomonas sp. TUM25319. Classification (NCBI taxonomy): domain Bacteria; kingdom Pseudomonadati; phylum Pseudomonadota; class Gammaproteobacteria; order Pseudomonadales; family Pseudomonadaceae; genus Pseudomonas; species Pseudomonas sp. TUM25319. Next base: position 6,506,808 of record NZ_CM150751.1, read on the forward strand.
CCAAAGCCGCGCAATTGCGCGGCTTTGTCGTGTCTGGATGCTGGGTTTTCACCGATCACCGCACCGCGCAGGCTTGAAGATTCCCATAATGGGATCTATCGTTCCCTTTTTAGGAACGATTGGTTTCAACCATGCTCCCGCTCAGCGATGCCCTGTTTTCCAAAACTCAGCAGAAGATTCTGGGACTGCTGTATGGCAAGCCAGATCAGAGTTTCTACACCAACGAGATCTCTCGCCAGGCGCAGGTCGGCACAGGCAGCCTGGTACGGGAATTGGATCGCCTGCAGCGTTCAGGCATCCTGACGCTGACTCGCCGAGGCAACCAGACCCATTACCAGGCCAATCCTGAATGCCCGATCTATGCGGAATTGCTCGGCATAGTGCGCAAGACCTTCGGCATCGCTGAACAGCTTCGCTCCGCCCTGGAGCCTCTCAACAAACAACTCACCCGGGCATTTATCTATGGTTCCATCGCCAAGGGCAGCGAGCATGCCAACAGTGATGTAGACCTCATGCTTATTGGCCACGATCTCGCCTATAGCGATGTCATGGAGTACCTGCTTCCCGTAGAGGACCGACTCGAACGTACGATCAATCCCACGCTCTACACGCCATCTGACTGGCAGAAAAAGAAAGAGGACGGCAATAGCTTCGTGCTTCGCGTAGAGCAACAGGAAAAAATCGAATTGATGGAAAGCCATCCAGACGAGGTCATGCATGGGAAACAGCGACAATCTTGAGAATCTCGTCCGATCCGGTGGCTTGAAAGCCGAACCTCCAGACAGGCGGGAGTGCGAGGGGCTGATGAGGTCGGCTACCGATCGGTTGCAGGATGCTCGCAATACGGCATTGTCATTTTCGAGCCGGTTCGACCTCGCCTACAATTCGGCGCACGCTTTGGCCCTGACCGCCCTGCGCTTGCAAGGCTATCGTTCGGACCGGCGCTATCTGGTGTTCCAGTGCCTGAGGCACACTCTGGATCTGGAAAAAACAACAGTTCGACTCTTCGGGTTGTGCCATGAGCGTCGGAACCTGGCCGAGTACGAGGGGTACATGCACGAGGACGAAAACCTGCTGACTGAGCTGATCGCCGAAACTGAAAGTCTTCTGCGGTTGACTCGGCAGGCGCTGGCCCGGACCTGACAGATCACGCCGACCAACGCGAGGCCCCCGGCGTCTCGCCATAATGCCGCTGAAACAAAGCAATGAACGCCGACACCGAGTCGTACCCCAGCTCATTGGCAACCGCGGTCACACTCACTCCATCGGCCAACATCGGCAACGCCGCCAGCAAACGCAGGCGCTGACGCCAGCCCTGGAACGACAACTGCGTCTGCGCCTGGAACAGTCGCACCAGCGTACGCCGCGACGCGCCGACCAGATGCGCCCAGGCCTCGATGCTGCGGTTGTCGCCCGGTTCGGCCTGCAAGGCGTCGGTGATGCGCCGCAGGCGCGGGTCGCTGGGCAGGGGCAGGCTGAAGGGCGCTTCTGACAGTTCACGGACTTCGTCCACCAGCACCTGCAGCAATCGTGCTTGCGGGCCCAGCTCGGGATAGTCGCTGGCAAAGCCGCTGGCCTTGTCGATCAGTTCGCGTACCAGCGGCGTCACCTGTAGCACCGCACACTCGCGCTGGTAGCCGTTGAGCACGGTGTCCGTCAGGTAGAGGCTGCGGAACGCCAGCGCCCTATCGCTGTAGACGGTATGGCGCACGCCAGGCGGAATCCACACCGCGCATTGCGGTGGCAGCAGGTAGCTATGGTGCTCGGTCAGCACCTGCATGATCCCGGCGCTGGCATAGGTGAACTGCACCCAGTCGTGGCTGTGCATGTCTACCCGGTAGCCTGCGGGAATATCGAACATACGGCCATGGACCGGGCGCTCCAGTCGCTCCGGCACGGCGGGTACGGATTGTCCCGTGTGCGGCATTGCTCGTCTCCTTTGCTCAAGTGAGCCACGAGGCCCGATGTTAGCCTGCGTCGCGTCTCGTTGAACAACGCAGGAGCCCGGATCATGAGTACAGCGATACCCCTCAGCCGCCTGACCATCCCCACCCTCCGCCAGCGCAAGGGCGCCGGCAGTCTGGTGGCGCTGACCGCCTACAGTCTGCCGATGGCGCGCTGGGTGGATGCCCACGCCGATGTGATCATCGTCGGCGACTCGGTGGGCATGGTGCTGTACGGCATGCCCAGCACGCTGGGCGTCACCCTCGACATGATGATCGCCCACGGCCAGGCGGTGATGCGCGGCGCACAACGCGCCTGCGTGGTAGTGGACATGCCGTTCGGCAGTTACCAGGCCTCGCCGGAGCAAGCCTTCGTGAACGCCTCGAAGGTACTGCGCGACACCGGCGCACAAGGCATCAAGCTCGAAGGCGGCGAGGAGATGGCCGAGACCGTGGCCTTTCTCACCCAGCGCGGGATTCCGGTGATGGCCCATGTCGGCCTGATGCCGCAGCAGGTCAACAGCCTGGGCGGCTTCAAGGCCCAGGGCCGGGATGAAGCCAGCGCCGCCAAGGTGCGGCGTGACGCCGTGGCGATGCAGGCGGCCGGCGCGTTCTCGATTGTGCTGGAAGGCATCGCCGAACCCCTGGCCCGCGCCCTGAGCGAAACGCTGGAGATTCCCACCATCGGCATCGGCGCCTCACCGGCCTGCGACGGGCAGGTGTTGGTGACGGAGGACCTGCTGGGCCTGTTCGGCGAATACCAACCGCGTTTCGTCAAACGCTACGCCGAACTGCACGGCGCCATCGACCAGGCGCTAGGCAACTATGCACGGGAAGTGCGCGGCGGGCAGTTTCCGCAACTGGAGCATTGTTTCAAGGCGGGTTGAGTCGGCTGTCGCCCTCTGTACACTGGGGCGATTCTGACCGTAGCACCCGAGAAACCTCATGCCCGACGCCCGCATCACCCTCGACGAAATCGACCGCCAGTTGATCGCCGCCCTGCAGATCAACGCCCGCGAAAGCGTGGCGACGCTTGCGCGGCAACTGGGTATCGCCCGCACCACGGTGACGGCGCGACTGGCGCGGCTGGAGAAGACCAAGGTCATCAGCGGCTATGGCGTGCGCCTCGGGCAACGGGTGGTCGATGGCGGCCTGCAGGCGTACGTAGGCATTACCGTGCAGCCGCGCTCCGGACGCGAGGTGGTGCGGCGCCTGAGCGCCATGGGGCAAGTGCAGCAACTGTGCGCGGTGAGCGGCGAGTTCGATTACGTAGCGTGGCTGCGCAGCGAATCGCCCGAGCAACTGGACCAGTTGCTGGACCAGATCGGCAGCCTGGACGGCGTGGAGAAGACCACCACCTCGATCATTCTCAGCAGCAAGGTGGACCGCGGGCAGCCGGTGTAAAAAACCGAATGTCACTATGCACACCAACTTCGTCATTTCGGCCAGAAAGACCACAAAACGACGACACTCTGCGTCTTAATTACGAACACCCCGCTCCCTAAAATGGACCCCAGGCAGTTTCCTATACTCAGCTGCGCACCCCGCAGCCCCTGGCAAGGTCCCTCATGAACAAGAACAACCGCCACCCCGCCGACGGCAAGAAGCCCGTCACCATCTTCGGCCCCGACTTTCCTTTCGCCTTTGATGACTGGATCGAACATCCCGCCGGCCTCGGCAGCATTCCGGCCGAGCGTCATGGCGAGGAAGTGGCGATCGTCGGTGCCGGGATCGCCGGCCTGGTGGCGGCCTACGAGTTGATGAAGCTGGGCCTCAAGCCAGTGGTCTACGAAGCGTCGAAGATGGGCGGACGCCTGCGCTCGCAAGCCTTTGCCGGCACCGACGGCATCGTCGCCGAACTGGGTGGCATGCGCTTTCCGGTGTCGTCCACCGCCTTCTATCACTACGTCGACAAACTCGGCCTCGAAACGAAACCCTTCCCCAACCCGCTGACCCCGGCCTCCGGCAGCACGGTGATCGACCTCGAAGGCCAGACCCACTACGCGGAAAAGCTCAGCGACCTGCCGGCCCTGTTCCAGGAAGTCGCCGATGCCTGGGCCGATGCCCTGGAAGACGGTGCCCGCTTCGGTGATATCCAGCAGGCCATCCGCGACCGCGACGTACCGCGTCTGAAAGCGCTGTGGAACACTCTCGTCCCGCTGTGGGACGACCGCACCTTCTACGACTTCGTTGCCACCTCCAAATCCTTCGCCAAGCTGAGCTTCCTGCACCGCGAAGTGTTCGGCCAGGTCGGTTTCGGCACCGGCGGCTGGGACTCGGACTTCCCCAACTCGATGCTGGAAATCTTCCGTGTGGTGATGACCAACTGCGACGATCACCAGCACCTGATCGTCGGCGGCGTCGAGCAGGTGCCGCTGGGCATCTGGAAACACGTACCCGAGCGCTGCGCTCACTGGCCGGCCGGCACCAGCCTCGCCTCACTGCACCGCGGCGCCCCCCGGCCCGGGGTCAAGCGCATCGCCCGCAACACCGACGGCAGCCTCGCCGTCACCGACAACTGGGGCGACACCCGCCACTACGCTGCGGTGCTCACCACCTGCCAGAGTTGGCTTTTGACCACCCAGATCGAATGCGAGGAGTCGTTGTTCTCGCAAAAGATGTGGATGGCCCTGGACCGCACCCGCTACATGCAGTCGTCGAAGACCTTCGTGATGGTCGACCGCCCGTTCTGGAAGGACAAGGACCCGGAAACCGGCCGCGACCTGATGAGCATGACCCTCACCGACCGCCTCACCCGCGGCACCTACCTGTTCGACAACGGCGACGACAAGCCGGGGGTGATCTGCCTGTCCTACTCGTGGATGAGCGATGCCCTGAAGATGCTGCCGCACCCGGTGGAAAAGCGGGTGAAGCTGGCGCTGGATGCGCTGAAGAAGATCTACCCCAACGTCGACATCGCCGGGCATATCATCGGCGACCCGATCACCGTCTCGTGGGAAGCCGACCCGTACTTCCTCGGCGCCTTCAAGGGCGCGCTGCCGGGCCATTACCGCTACAACCAGCGCATGTACGCCCACTTCATGCAGCAGGACATGCCCGCCGAACAGCGCGGCATGTTCATCGCCGGTGACGATGTATCCTGGACCCCGGCCTGGGTCGAAGGCGCGGTACAGACCTCGCTCAACGCGGTCTGGGGCATCATGAATCACTTCGGCGGCCACACCCACGCCGACAACCCCGGCCCGGGCGATGTGTTCAACGAAATCGGCCCGATCGCCCTGGCCGACTGACAGGAGATTTGCCATGCGTATCGCCCTCTACCAGGGCTCGCCACAGCCACTGGACGTTCCCGGTAACCTGGAGCGCCTGCAGCAGCAGGCGCAGGTCGCCGCCGAGCGCGGCGCCGACCTGCTGGTGTGCCCGGAGATGTTCCTCACTGGCTACAACATCGGCAGCGAAGCCGTCGCCCGCCTGGCCGAAGCCGAGGACGGCCCGTCGGCGATGCGCTTGGTGGAGATCGCCCAGGCCAACCGTATCGCCATCGTCTACGGCTACCCTGAACTGGCCGACGACGGCCGTATCTACAACAGCGTGCAACTGATCGACGCCCACGGCAGCAGCCTCGGCAACTACCGCAAGACCCACCTGTTCGGCGGACTCGACCGGGCGATGTTCAGCCCCGGCGACAACCACTTCCCGGTGGTGGAGCTCAACGGCTGGAAGGTCGGCATGCTGATCTGTTACGACATCGAGTTCCCCGAGAACGCCCGCCGCCTGGCCATGGCCGGCGCCGAGCTGATCGTGGTGCCGACGGCGAACATGGAACCCTTCGATTTCATCTGCCAGGTGACCGTGCGCTCCCGCGCCCACGAGAACCAGTGCTACCTGGTCTACGCCAACTACTGCGGTGCCGAGGGCGAGATCCGCTACTGCGGTCACAGCAGCATCATCGGCCCGGACGGCAGCATCCTCGCCATGGCCGGACGCGACACTGCGATGATATCGGCGGACCTTGAGCTGCGCCGCGTTCATGAAGGCCGCGCCAGCACGCCTTACCTGCAGGACCTGCGCAGCGAGCTGCACCGCGAGCCGCGCAACGGCTGATTTATCCGCTAGCATGACGGTTCGCGCGTTTCGGAGCCGTCATGTCCAGCACTCTCCAGCACCTCACCCTGAGCAACGGCCTGCAGGTCGAACTGCGTCATGCGCCGCACCTCAAGCGCTGCGCGGCGGCGGTGCGGGTGCATGCCGGCAGTCATGATGCGCCCGCCGACTATCCTGGCCTGGCGCATTTTCTCGAGCACCTGTTCTTCCTCGGCACCGAGCGGTTTCCGGTAGACGACGGCCTGATGCGCTTCGTCCAGCGCCACGGCGGACAGCTCAATGCGAGCACCCGCGAGCGCACCACCGAGTTCTTTTTCGAGATACCGCCTGCGGCCTTCGCCGGCGCACTGGAGCGGCTGTGCGAGATGCTCGCGCAACCGCTGTTGAGCCTGGAGCGCCAGCGGGCCGAACGCGAGGTGATCCATGCCGAATGGGTCGCCTGGTCGGGCAATGCCGAGGCGCAGCGGCAATACGCGCTACTGCGCGCCATGTCGGCGACGCACCCGCTGAGCGGCTTTCACGCCGGCAACCGCGATAGCCTGCCGATCGACGACCCACGGTTTCAGACAGCCCTGACTGGCTTTCACCAGCGGTTCTACCAGGGCGGACAGATGACCTTGAATCTGGTGGGCCCGCAATCGCTGAGCGAACTCGCACAACTGGCGCATCGTTTTGGCGGACTGTTCGCGGCCGGCGCGCGTGTCGAGACGATCACACCGCCGGGCTTGCTCGACAGCCCCCTGCACATCTCGCCCATCGAAGGCCAACTGGACCTGCTGTTCGCCCACGAGCACCTGCCGGAAAGCGCCAGCGAAGCCATCGACTACCTCGCGACCTGGATCACCGACACCCGCCCCGGCGGCCTGCCGGACGCCTTGCGCCAGCGAGACTGGCTGGAGGACTTCAGCTTCGTGCCGCTGTACTGCTTCGCCGGGCAGGCACTGCTGCATGCACGACTGAAACTGACGGCAAGCGCCGAGGCCGATGAGGCCGCAGCACTGCTGCGGGATTGGCTGGCGTTCTTCCGCGACGTCGGTCACAGCGCGCTGCTGGCCGAGTATCAGGGTCTGCAGCAGAGTCGGGAAGCCCGTGCCGGCGCCCTGGAACTGGCCCGGCGAGAGCGGCCGTTCCGTACGTTGGATCGACAGGGGCTGACGGCACTGAGAGCTCTGCTGACGAGCACCGACGAATCCCGGCATCCGTGGCATCTGCCCGAGCCGGAACCACTGCTCGCGGCCATGATTGCCGACGCCGAACCGACACCGGTGCCCGAAGGCTTGATCGTCAGTCCGATACTGCCCGCCTCACGCCAGTACGCGGCGCTGTACCTGCGCTGGCCGTTCGAGGACGCCACAGGGCATCTTCGCGATACGCTGAAACCGCTGATCGAACGCACCAGCCGTGCCGCCGTGGAACTGCAATGGACCCGCAGCGCCAGCACCTGGCAACTGCGCTGCGCCGGGGCCCCCGCCGCAGTACTGGCAGTCGCAGAGCAAGCGTTGGCCCGCCTTGCCGAGGCCAAGCCGACCGAGTCTTCAGCGGAGCCGCCGCTGATCCCGATCCGGGCCCTGATGCGGGCGTTGCCGCACCACCTCCACACGCGGTCCGCACCAGGCTGGACCGCACTCGCCACCGGCTTCGGCAGCAAGGCGCAGAACGCGCTGAACCGGCTGCTGCGCACAATGCCCGACAAACCCGTGAAACCGCCAGCGCCTGCGCCACTGTCGCGCCGATGGCTGCATGTCACCGATGCCAGTGGCGAACACGCCCTGCTGCTGTTCTGCCCGTTCGACGATGAAGCCGGCGGCCGGCTGCTGGCGCAACTGATCCAGGGGCCGTTCTACCAGCGCCTGCGCAGCGAACTGCAATTGGGTTACGCCGTCTTCAGCGCATTCCGCCAGATCGAGGGCCGCAACGGCCTGATGTTCGGCGTGCAGTCGCCCGGCGCCGACCTCGGCGAGATCCTCCAGCACCTGCGGGACTTCCTCGCCCGCCCTGCGCCGCACATCGATGCCGGCCGCGAAACACTCGCGGCACAGTTCGACGAGATGGCAATGGGCAATGCCGATGTCGCCGAATGGCGCTGGCAGGCGCATCTGGCCGGTGATGACAACCCCAGCCTCGAAGCACTGGCAACGGCGATCCTGGCGCTTGGCCAAGCCGATATCGATCGGCTCTGGCAGCAACTGGCGAGCGAGAAAAACTGGCAAGTCCTGGCCAACGGACCCGCGCCGCAGAGCGGCTGGTATTGACTGTTACGGTTTCTGCAAAAGCTTTTCTGTAAAAATATTTAACCGTTCAGTTAATTGTATTGGTTAAGATTGCGCAACCCCGAGACTTTGAACGTCCACCCCGATGGCTGGACTAAATGAGTAGCGGTACCCGATCAGACCTATCCCGAAGGAGTAATCCCATGTGGACCAAACCTGCATACACTGACCTGCGTATTGGCTTTGAAGTGACCATGTATTTCGCCAACCGCTGAGGCGGATTGCGGTACAGCGCCTCGGTCAGCCGGGGCGTTTTCATTTTCAGACGGGGCAGGAGTAGGCCATGTACGTCCAGATTCTAGGGTCCGCCGCCGGCGGTGGTTTTCCGCAGTGGAACTGCAACTGCCCCAACTGCAAGGGCTACCGCGACGGCACCCTGCGGGCCACGGCGCGCACGCAATCGTCCATCGCCCTGTCCGATGACGGCGTGCACTGGATTCTCTGCAACGCCTCGCCGGACATCCGCGCCCAACTGCAGGCCTTCGCCCCGATGCAGCCGGCCCGCGCCCTCCGCGACACCGGCATCGACGCGATCATCCTGCTGGACAGCCAGATCGACCACACCACCGGCCTGCTCAGCCTGCGCGAAGGCTGCCCGCATCAAGTGTGGTGTACCGAGATGGTCCACCAGGACCTCACCACCGGCTTCCCGGTGTTCAACATGCTGCAGCACTGGAACGGCGGCCTGGCCTGGAACCGCATCGAACTGGACGGCAGCTTCGTCATCGACGCCTGCCCCAACCTGCGCTTCAGCCCCTTCCCGCTGCGCAGTGCCGCCCCGCCCTATTCGCCGCACCGCTTCGACCCGCACCCCGGCGACAACCTCGGCCTGATGGTCGAAGACCTGAGCACCGGCGGCAAACTCTTCTACGCCCCGGGCCTGGGCAAGGTCGACGACAGCCTGCTGCAACGCATGCAGGACGCCGACTGCCTGCTGGTGGATGGCACTCTGTGGGACGACGACGAGATGCAACGCCGTGGTGTCGGCACCCGCACCGGCAGCGAGATGGGCCACCTGCCGCAGAACGGTCCGGGCGGCATGCTCCAGGTGCTGGAAGGTTTCCCCGCCCAGCGCAAGGTGCTTATCCACATCAACAACACCAACCCGATTCTCGACGAGGATTCGGCCGAGCGCGCCGAACTGCACCGCCGTGGCGTGGAAGTCGCCTTCGACGGCATGAGCATCGAGCTTTAGGAGCCGACATGAGCGACGCCAAACCGCTGTCTCCCGCCGAATTCGAACAGGCCCTGCGGGCCAAGGGCGCGTACTACCACATCCATCACCCCTACCATGTGGCGATGTATGAAGGTCGTTCAACCCGCGAACAGATCCAGGGCTGGGTCGCCAACCGCTTCTACTACCAGGTGAACATCCCGCTCAAGGACGCGGCGATCCTCGCCAACTGCCCGGACCGCGACGTGCGCCGCGAATGGCTGCAACGCATCCTCGACCACGACGGCGCCCCCGGCGAAGACGGTGGCATCGAGGCCTGGTTGCGCCTGGCCGAAGCAACCGGCCTCGACCGCGAGCAGGTGCTGTCCCAGGAACTGGTGCTGCCCGGCGTGCGCTTTGCGGTGGACGCCTACGTCAACTTCGCCCGCCGTGCCAGTTGGCAGGAAGCCGCCAGCAGTTCGCTGACCGAACTCTTCGCGCCGCAGATCCACCAGTCGCGCCTGGACGCCTGGCCGCAGCACTATCCCTGGATCGACCCGGCCGGCTACAGCTACTTCCGCAACCGCCTGAGCCAGGCGCGCCGTGATGTCGAGCACGGCCTGGCGATCACCCTGCAGCACTACACGACGGTGGAAGGCCAGCAGCGTATGCTGGAAATCCTCCAGTTCAAGCTGGACATTCTCTGGAGCATGCTCGATGCCATGAGCATGGCCTACGAACTCGACCGCCCGCCCTACCACAGCGTCACCCACGAGCGGGTCTGGCACAGAGGGATCGCCCTATGAGCTTCGACCGACACCTGACGCCGCGCTGGCGTCCCGGCTACCGCTTCCAGTACGAGCCGGCGCAGAAAGCCCATGTGCTGCTCTACCCCGAAGGCATGATCAAGCTCAACGAGAGCGCGGCGCTGATCGGCGAGCTGATCGACGGCGAGCGCGACGTGGCAGCGATCATCGCCTTGCTCGACGAGAAATTCCCCGGCGTGCCCGAGCTTCCCGAAGACATCGAGCAATTCATGGAGGTGGCCCGTGCCGAACACTGGATCACCCTTGAGTGAGCAACCCGGCAAGCCCGAGGTCGGCCTGCCGTTGTGGCTACTGGCCGAGCTGACCTACCGCTGCCCGCTGCAATGCCCGTACTGCTCCAACCCGCTGGACTTCGCCGCCCAGGGCCAGGAACTGACCACCGAACAGTGGTTCCGGGTCATGGCCGAGGCGCGGGAGATGGGTGCCGCGCAACTGGGCTTCTCCGGTGGCGAGCCGCTGGTGCGCCAGGACCTGGCCGAACTGATCGGCGAGGGTCGCCGGCTGGGCTACTACACCAACCTGATCACCTCCGGCATCGGCCTGACCGAAGACAAGATCGCCACCTTCAAGAAAGCCGGGCTGGACCATATCCAGATCAGCTTCCAGGCCAGCGACGAACAGGTGAACAATCTGCTGGCCGGCTCGAAGAAGGCCTTCGCGCAGAAGCTGGAAATGGCCCGGGCAGTGAAGGCCCAGGGCTATCCGATGGTGCTCAACTTCGTGACCCACCGGCACAACATCGACCGCATCGACCGCATCATCGAGCTGTGCATCGCCCTCGAAGCCGACTTCGTCGAACTCGCCACCTGCCAGTTCTATGGCTGGGCCCACCTCAACCGCGTCGGCCTGCTGCCGACTCAGGCGCAACTGCAACGGGCCGAGCGCATCACCAACGAATACCGCGAACGGCTCAAGGCCGACGGCAACCCGTGCAAGCTGATCTTCGTCACCCCGGACTACTACGAGGAACGCCCCAAGGCCTGCATGAACGGCTGGGGCAGCGTGTTCCTCACCGTGACCCCGGACGGCACCGCCCTGCCCTGCCACGGCGCCCGGCAACTGCCGGTGCAGTTCCCCAACGTGCGCGAGCACAGCATGCAGCACATCTGGTACGACTCCTTCGGCTTCAACCGCTATCGTGGTTATGACTGGATGCCCGAGCCGTGCCGCTCCTGCGATGAGAAAGAGCGCGACTTCGGTGGCTGTCGCTGCCAGGCATTCATGCTCACCGGCGATGCCAGCAAGGCCGATCCGGTATGCTCCAAGTCGGCGGACCACGGCATCATCCTTGCAGCCAGGGAAGAGGCCGAAACCGCCGCCCTGACCATCAAGGAGATGACTTTCCGCAATGAGCGCACCTCACGACTCATCGCCCGCAGCTGAGCGCTTCAGCGCCGCGCAGGCGGTCGCCGCCGGCACCGACTTTGCCGAACTGCAGGTCGGCCGCCATGGCCTGTTCTGGAACGAATTCCGTCCCCTCGACGGCGCCTGCCGGATCTGGCACTGGCGCGATGGCCAGGCTCATTGCCTGACACCGGACGGCTTCAGCGCCCGCAGCCGGGTCTACGAATACGGCGGCCGGTCGTTCTGCCTGAGCGATGACGGGCTGGTGTTCGTCAACGAGACCGACCAGCAGCTTTACCGGCAAGCCCTCGACGGCGGCCAGCCCCAGCCGCTGACCCACGGCGAGCGGCGGTATGGCGATCTGGTCTGGGCCGCGGGCCGGGTGCTTGCCGTTGAAGAAACCCATGATGCCGCAGGCGCCGAGCACCGCCTGGTGGCGATTGCCGACGGGCTGCGCGAGGTGCTGGTCGAAGGCGCCGACTTCTATGCATCCCCAACCCTGAGCGCTGATGGCCAGCGCCTGGCCTGGATCGAGTGGAGCCGCCCGGAGCAGCCGTGGACGACCACCCGCCTGTATGTCCGCGAGGCTGACGGCGAGGCCCGCTGCATCGCCGGCCTGGAAGGCCCCGCGCAATCACTGCAACAGCCCCGCTTCGCGGCTGATGGCCGTCTTTACTGCCTGTCCGACCTCAACGGTTTCTGGCAACCCTGGGGCGAAACCGCCAAGGGCTGGGAGCCGCTGCCCGCCGGTGCCGCCGACCACGCTGCCGCGCCCTGGCAACTGGGCGCCAGTACCTGGCAACTGACCGCAGACGGTTATCTCGCCACCTGGTTCGAGCAAGGCTTCTCCCGCCTGGGCGAATGCAGCCTCGATGGCCAGCGTATCCCGTTCAACACCCCGTACAGCCGGCTGCGCTGCCTCGATCTCGATGCGGACTGCATCTATGCCGTCGCCGCCTCGCCAACCACCACTGCCGCGGTGATCGCCATCGACCGACGGGACCACGCCGTGCAGGTGCTGGCCGGCGGCAGCGCGCCACTGCCCGCCGACAAGGTGAGCCAGCCCCGGGGCTTCAGCTACCCCAGCGCCGGCAGCGAGGCCCACGGTTTCTTCTATCCCGCCACCGAGGGCGAAGGGCCCTGGCCGCTGGTGGTGTTCATCCATGGCGGGCCGACCTCGGCCTGCTACCCGGTGCTCGACGCACGTATCCAGTACTGGGCGCAGCGTGGCTTCGCCGTGGCCGATCTCAACTACCGGGGCAGCACGGGCTATGGCCGTGCCTATCGGCAGGCATTGCATCTGCGCTGGGGCGAGGTGGACGTGGAAGATGCCTGTGCGGCGGTGGCGCATCTGGCGGGCGAAGGGCTGATCGATCCGGCGCGGGCGTTCATCCGTGGCGGCAGCGCCGGTGGCTACACCACCCTGTGTGCCCTGGCCTTCCAGGATGTGTTCCGTGCCGGCGCCAGCCTGTATGGCGTTAGCGACCCTCTGGCCCTGGCACGCGCCACGCACAAGTTCGAGGGCGATTACCTGGACTGGCTGATCGGTGATCCGATTCAGGATGCCGAACGCTACAGGGCACGGACGCCATTGCTGTATGCCGACAGGATCAAGGTCCCGGTGATCTTCTTCCAGGGCGAGCTGGACGCCGTAGTGGTGCCGGAACAGACCCGCTCGATGCTCGCGGCGCTGCAGGCCAACGGCATCGAGGCGGTGGGGCATTTCTATCCGACCGAGCGGCATGGCTTCAGGACTGCTGCAAACCTGGCCCATGCGCTGGAAGAGGAGTGGCGGTTCTACCAGAAGGTTCTGGGCTGACAGCCCATGGCGGTATGGATACAAATCCACGTGGGAGCGGCTTCAGCCGCGATTGGCCGCACAGCGGCCATAAAACCTGAACGCCGGTACTCCAGAAGCATTGCGGATTCAGGCTCTACGACGGCTGCGCCGCCGATCTCGGCTGAAGCCGCTCCCACTGGATCGCAAGTGCGACTACCCATCTAGTGACGGGCACAGAACCTGTGGGAGCCGGCGTTGCCGGCGATGAGGCCCGAACGATCACCGCTTGGCGATGATATACACCGCATGCACGATCCCCGGAATGTAGCCCAGCAGCGTCAGCAGAATGTTCAGCCAGAATGCCCCGCCGAAGCCCACCTGCAGAAACACGCCCAGCGGCGGCAGGATGATGGCGATGATGATGCGGATAAAGTCCATGAATCCTCTCCTTGAAGGGTGTGCAGTTCTGACTCCGGCCCCCACGCCGGGGTTCCACACCAGCATAGCCCTTTGCCGTTACCGCAAAAAAAACGCCCCAGACCAAAAACAACAGGTCCGGGGCGACGCGCAGGAACGCGAGACGGTTCGTTTGATTCGTTGACTGGGGCTCAGGCGCTGGCTTCGCGGCGCCGGCTCAGTTGGGCGGTCTGCACGCGGGCAAAGGCCCGGGCCAGGCGCAGCAGCATTTCATCGATATTGCCGTGGCTGACCGTCAGCGCCGGCGAGAAGCGCAGCACATGGGGACGCGGGGCGTTGAGCAGCAGGCCTTCCTGCAATGCCGCCTTTACCACCTCCGCTGCCAGCGGTTCTTTCAGTTCCAGCCCCCAAAGCAGGCCCTGACCACGGACCTCGCCTTGCCCATAGCGCCCGGCCAGCCGGCTCAGGCCGTCGCGCAGGTGCCGACCGGACGCCTGAACCTGGGCCAGGAAACCGTTTTCCAGCACGCTCTCCAGTACCGCCAGGCCCGCCGCGCTCATCAGCGCATTGCCGTGGTGGCTGCCTTCCAGCTCGCCGGCTTCAGCACAGCAGGCGGTACCTCGTGCCAGCAGCGCGGCGACCGGCACGCCACCACCGAGGCCTTTACCGAGAGTAAGAATGTCGGCGCGAACCCCGTAGGTTTCTTCCGCCAGCAATGCGCCGCAGCGGCCAATGCCGGTCTGCACTTCATCGAGGATCAGCAGAATGCCCAGCTCGCGGCACAGGCGCTCCACACCCTTCAGGTAATGCTGGGTCGCCGGAATTACCCCGGCCTCGCCCTGGATCGGCTCGAGCATGATCGCCACGGTGCGCGAGTCCACCGCCGCATGCAGCGCCGGCAGGTCGTTGAACGGCACCCGGCTGAAGCCCGGCAGGCCCGGCTCGCAGGCGTTGCACGGCAGCGGATCGGACGCCGACAGGGTGCCCAGGCTGCGACCGTGGCTGCCCTGGCTGGCGGTGATGATGTGGTAAGCACCGTTGCGATGCCGTTGGCCCCATTTGCGCGCCAGCTTGATTGCGCCCTCACAGGCCTCGGCGCCGCTGTTGAGAAGGTACGCCTGGTCGCTGCCGGTGCTCTGGCAGAGACGGTTGACCAGGGTCAGATGACCACGGTTGTGAAAGCCCGCACCGGAATTGATCAGCGCCTGGGCCTGTCCGCTCAGGGCCTGGACCAGCGCCTGGGGGCTGTGGCCGAGGCTGTTGACTGCATTGCCCTGGGTGAAGTCGAGGTACGCCCGGCCTTCGCTGTCCCACAGCCAGGAACCCTGGCCGCGCACGAAGACCTGCGACGCACGCTCGGTGGCGGGCATCAGGTACTCCCGCGACAGCGGATCGACCGGCTCGGCCAGGACGGCCGCCGGTGCCGCGTTGACAGCCGGCGCCACCTGGCGGCGGAGATTGAACAGGTTCATGCGCGCAGCCCTTCCAGCGGCAGGCCGAGCAGGCGCGAGCTCCAGTCTTCCACCTTGCCGGTGCGCAGACGCTTGATCGCGATATCGCGCCAGCGCGAGGACAGGGCCGGACAATCCACCAGCTTTTTCAAACCCGCATGCTCCAGAGGTTCACGGTAAAAAGTGTGCAGCGCCCAGGCGACGGTAAGGCCGGGGTAACTGCGCTGTATCAGTTCAAAAGGCTCGTCGGCACTGACGAAGCCAGGCTTGAGGACCCGGTAGAACCAGCCGCAGCGCCCGCTGTCCTGGGCCAGTTGCGGCAGCTCCTGCAGGCCCCAGCGGTGGCTCAGGCGATAGCACGGCGAGCGCGGCTGACTGATCTGCAACAACGCGCCGCCCCAGCGGAACAGATCGCCGAGGCAGACCTGTTCTTCGCTGACGCCGTGGGTCGAGAGGTTTTCGCCGAAAGCCGGTGCCCGCCAGTCGATCTGTGGATAACGTTTGCGCCACCAGGCGTAGTGCTCGGCCGGATAGTGGTGCAGGGCCCGTTCAGGGCCGGTATGGAAACGCGGGTCGCCGTGTTCGTCGCTTCCCAGCCCCTGCGGCCATAACCAGAGCCGCCTTGCAACCTCTTCCTTATCGATATCGGTCATCAAGCCATGACCGAGATTTTTTGCCTTGCCTATGTAAACGCCATCCACATCTACGGTGTTCATCGCGCCCTCTGGGCCTGTAAACCTTGTGAATACGGGCGTAGAGTAGGCGCGTGCGGCCGTTGCGGCCATTTCGTTTTTCGAGCTTTTTCGATAAGTAAGTCTTATGGATTTCCGCCAACTGCGTTATTTCGTCGCGGTGTATGAAGAAGGCCATGTCGGCCGCGCCGCCGAACGCCTGTCACTGTCCCAGCCGGCCCTGTCGCAACAGATCCGCCAACTGGAGCACAGCCTTGATGTAAGCCTGTTCGAGCGCGGCAACAAGCGCCTGCTGCCGACCCTCGCTGCCCATACCCTGTACAACCACGCCCTGCCCCTGCTCGACGGCCTGCAGCGGGCCCGCGATGCGCTGCGCAACTTCAAGGGCCAGGCGCTTCGAACCCTCGCCATCGGCGTGCTGCAGACGGTGCGACCGAGCCTGGTGCCGCAACTGCTCGACCGGGTACGCAAGGCGCAACCGCACCTGGTTGTGCAGATCTACGAGCTGTCGGGGATGGAGATCGAGCGGCGCCTGCTCAATGGCAGCCTGGACATCGGCATCAGTTACCTGCCGCCGCGCCAGCCGGGGCTTCACGGCCTGCTGCTGTACGAAGACGAGCTTCAGGTCGTCATCCCCAGCACCCATCCGCTGCGGGAATTCAAGAAGGTCTCGCTCAAGCAGGCCGCCGAACTTCCAATGATCCTGCTGGGCGAAGAATTCCAGGTGCGGCAGATCTGGCAGGGCCAGTTGGCCAACCTCGGCCGGCGCCCGCAGGTACAGGCGGAAATGAACAACATGGGCGGGATTCTCGACAGCCTGCCGCATACCTCACTGGCCACGGTGCTGCCAGGGCGGTCGCAGGAAGGCCTGGAAGATCCTGAGTTGCTGTGGAAGCCGTTGAGCGAGCCGCGGGTGCCGCTGAAGGTCGGGCTGGTGTTTCGCGATGCGCAGCGCCAGCAGGCGTCGGTGGAGCTGCTGCGGACGTTGCTGGAGGAGGAGATCGACCCGCGGCAGATGGGCGTGTCGCCACTGGATGTGCTCGGGTAGAGCAAGGGCAGCTGCAAGCTTTAAGCTTCAAGCGGCAAGAAGAAGCGACTCGCGCATGGCTGCACTTGCTTGCAGCTTGTGGCTTGCAACTTATAGCTCGGAAAAAGAAAACCCCGCCGAAGCGGGGTTTTACAGACTGTTTCCCTGTGACTTCCTTTTCGCCCCACCATCCTGGCAGGAATCCTTCGTCCGTCCTTGCTTGTTCATTGCGCGTCCTGCGCGACGTCCATGTGAGAAAGATTAACTGTGGATCCAATTTTCCGAAAGAGGACAAAAACCACCGCGTCATGTAAGTAAATGCTTACATGACGCAATCACCTCAGAACTGCTCGGCGTCCAGCAGGTACAGCGATTCGCTGCCGGCTTTGACCGAAGCGCACAGCGATTGCAGACGCGGCAGCAGACGGGCGAAGTAGAAGCGTGCGGTGCCCAGCTTGCTGGCGTAGAAGCTGTCTTCGCCCTGTCTGGCCAGCGCGGTGCGGGCCATCAGCGCCCACATGTAGCCGTACGCGACGTAACCGAAGGCGTGCAGGTATTCCACCGAAGCCGCACCGATCTCGTTGGGGTTGGACTTGGCGCGGTCCAGGACCCAGGCGGTCAGCGCGTCGAGATCATCCAGTGCGGCATTCAGCGGGTTGACGAATTCGGCCAGGTCGCTGCCGGCGCTGGCGGTGAAATGGCGGATCTCGTCGGCGAACAGCGTGTAGAACGCCCCGCCGCTGCCCACGACCTTGCGCCCCATCAGGTCCAGCGCCTGGATGCCGTTGGTGCCTTCGTAGATCTGGGTGATGCGCACATCGCGCACCAGTTGCTCCTGGCCCCACTCGCGGATGTAGCCATGGCCGCCGAATACCTGCTGCCCGTGTACCGCGGCTTCAAGGCCGAGGTCGGTGAGGAACGCCTTGGCCACCGGCGTCAGCAACGCCACCAGGTCTTCGCCACGCTTGCGGGCGATCGGGTCTTCGCTGTACTTGGCGGTGTCCAGTTGCATGGCCACGTAGGTGGAGAACGCGCGACCGCCTTCGTTCACCGCCTTCATGGTCAGCAGCATGCGGCGCACATCGGGGTGGACGATGATCGGGTCAGCGACCTTGTCCTTGGCCTGCGGGCCGGTCGGGCTGCGGCTTTGCAGACGGTCGCGGGCGTATTCGACGGCGTTCTGGTAGGAACGCTCGGCCGAGGCCAGGCCCTGGATACCCACGCCCAGGCGCTCATAGTTCATCATGGTGAACATGGCCGCCAGGCCTTTGTTCGGCTCACCGACGATGTAGCCGGTAGCTTCGTCGAAGTTCATCACGCAGGTCGCCGAAGCCTGGATGCCCATCTTGTGCTCGATGGAGCCGCAGTTGGCCGGGTTGCGCGCGCCAAGGCTGCCGTCGGCGTTGACCAGGAACTTCGGCACCAGGAACAGCGAGATGCCCTTCGGCCCCGCCGGGGCGTCTGGCAGCTTGGCCAGCACCAGGTGGATGATGTTCTCGGTGAGGTCGTGTTCGCCGCCGGTGATGAAGATCTTGGTGCCGCTGACCTTGTAGCTGCCATCGGCCTGCGGTTCGGCGCGGGTGCGGATGATGCCGAGGTCGGTACCGGCGTGAGGCTCGGTGAGGCACATGGAACCGGCCCAGACACCGGCGTACATGTTCGGCAGGTATTTTTCCTTCAGCTCGTCGCTGGCGTGGGCGTTGATCGACAGGCAGGCACCGGCGGTCAGCATCGGGTACAGGCCGAAGGCCAGGCTCGAGGAGTTCACCATTTCCTCGACCTGGGCCGAGATCACCTTGGGCATGCCCATGCCGCCATAGACCGGGTCGCCGCCGACGCCGACCCAGCCGCCTTCGGCGTAGGTCTTGTAGGCATCGATGAAGCCGGCCGGGGTGCGCACGTTGCCGTTGTCCCAGTGGCAGCCTTCTTCGTCGGCGGCGCGGCTCAGCGGCGCGATGGTCTTGCTGGTGACCTTGCCGGCCTCTTCCAGCACCGCCATGGCGGTGTCTTCGTCCACCACCTCGGCCAGGCCGGGCAGTTCCGCCCACAGCCGGGAAACTTCGAAGACTTCGTTGAGGACGAAGCGCATATCGCGCAGCGGCGCTTTGTAGTCAGCCATGGCAACCTCTCACACCTTGAGTCGTGGGCAGTCCTGCGGGGGACCGGTACTAAGGTCTTGGAGTGTAACCGAACAACTTTTGCGACACATAGGGTCATCTAGAGACTGAGCAGTCAGTTTCAGTCACGCCACGCGCATGGCGCCACGCCGCTCCTTCTGCCCATGGGCCATCACACAGTTACGTCCCGCGCCCTTGGCGTTGTAGAGCGCCTGGTCGGCGGACTTCAACACTTCCTCAGGCGTGCGGTGCTCGGGCTGACGCTCGCAGGCACCGATACTGATGGTCACCGAAACGGCCCCGCCGCTTGCCGTACCACGGCGCTGACGGCCTTGCTGGTCGTCCTGCGGGCGGCTTTCCTGATTGCGCAACTGGATGGCGTAGTTGGCGATCATCTCACGCACCGCTTCCAGGTGCGGAATGCACTCTTCGATGGTCTTGCCCGCAAACACCAGGGCGAACTCCTCGCCGCCGTAGCGATACGCCCGACCGCCACCGGTGACCTTCGACAGCTTGCTGGCCACCAGCCGCAAAACCTGGTCGCCGACATCGTGGCCGTGGGTGTCGTTGAATTTCTTGAAGTGATCGACGTCGGTCATCGCCAGCACGTAGTTGCGCCCCAGACGCTGCATGCGCTCGTTTAGCGCCCGGCGCCCCGGCAGACCGGTCAGCTCGTCGCGGAAGGCCATCTGGTAGGCCTCGTGGGACACCGCGGCGGCGATCATCAGCATCACCTGGCTGCACATGATGTTCAGGGTGAACGGCAGGATGAAGGTCTGCGGCAGCATCCAGAAGATGCCGATCAGGCCGATGACCTGCGCCGCGTGCAGTGGCCGCGGCTCGCGCAGGTACTGCACCACCAGCACCACGAAGGCCAGGAAGAACACCGGGTAGGACATCTGGATCAGACTCATCCACTGCCCGTGCAGCGCCGGCCAGCGGATCTCTGCCAGCCAGCCCAGCAGCGCCTGCGGGTAACTCTGCTCAAGGCCCAGCGCCACGCTGCCCACCGCCAGCAGCACGGCGAAACGCGCCACCATGTCCTGGAACAGGTGGGTGCGCTCCTGCCAGGCGCCGAACAGGGCGAACAGCATCGGCAGCAACAGGCAGACCAGGTGGAACACCACTGCGGCATCCTCGCGGACGCGGCCGTGGTCGCGGTAGAAATCGGTCTGGGTGTCGAGCAGGTAGTAGGCGATGTACACGGTGATCATCAGGAACAGCTCGCGCTGCCGGCGATACACCGCGCAGTAGGCGCCGCCCAGCAAAAGCACCAGGGTTGGCAGCACGTTGAACAGCGACGTGAAGAACACCGACAGGTCGCGCACGTAGGCGGCCGCGAGCCCCGATAGCAGGAGCACGATGCCCGGAAGGAAGTGACTGGCTTTTACAGCGGAAAAACGAAACAAGAGAACTCTCCGATCCAGCAGATCGATAATGTCATTGTGCCTCTACTGTATCGGCAATGCACAGGAATAGATAAATTTTTGGCGTCAATTTATTTAGCGGCACCGATAGTCGGGAGCTTGAGTTTCGTTTTGGGGGGAGCTTCAAGTTGCAAGCTTCAAGCTGCAAGAAAGAGCGTTCGGCGGTGTGAGGTGGCTTTGCGCTGAATCCGGACCAAAAAAAACGCCTGCCGATGAGGGCAGGCGTTTTTCTGGGGCAAAGCCGCAAACTTCATGCGCTCGCGGCGCTCTTTCTTGCGGCTTGCCGCTTACAACTCGCAGCTCAGTAGGACAGGCCGAAGTGCTCTTCGTCCATCGCCATCAGGTTGTTGGCGCCCGACAGCATGGTGGCAACGTGAGTGCGGGTGCGCGGCAGGATGCGCTGGAAGTAGAAGCGCGCAGTCTGCAGCTTGGCGGTGTAGAAGGCTTCTTCGCTGGTGCCGGCAGCCAGTTTCTCGGCAGCCAGGCGGGCGATGTCGGCCCAGAAGTACGCCAGGCACGCATAACCGGAGTACATCAGGTAATCCACCGAGGCGGCACCCACTTCCTCGCGGTCTTTCATGGCGGCCATGCCGACCTTCATGGTCAGTTCGCCCCACTCTTTGTTCAGCGCGGCCAGCGGCGTGACGAATTCGTTCAGCGCTTCGTTGCCTTCCTGCGCCTGGCAGAACTTGTGGACAATCTTGGTGAAGCTCTTCAGCGCTTCGCCCTGGGTCATCAGCACTTTACGGCCCAGCAGGTCCAGCGCCTGGATGCCGGTGGTGCCTTCGTACAGCATGGAGATACGGCTGTCGCGAACGTTCTGCTCCATGCCCCACTCGGCGATGAAGCCGTGGCCACCGTAGATCTGCACACCGTGGTTGGCGGCTTCGAAGCCGACTTCGGTCATGAAGGCCTTGGCGATCGGGGTCATGAAGGCCAGCAGGGCATCGGCCTTCTTCTTCTCTTCTTCGTCCTGGCTGTACTTGACGATGTCCACTTGCTTGGCGGTGAAGTAGACCATGGCGCGGTTGCCTTCGGCGAAGGCCTTCATGGTCAGCAGCATGCGGCGCACGTCCGGGTGGACGATGATCGGGTCGGCAGCCTTGTCCGGCGCTTTCGGGCCGGTCAGCGAGCGCATTTGCAGGCGGTCGCGAGCGTATTTCAGGCCACCCTGGAACGCCACTTCAGCGTGGGCCAGGCCTTGCAGCGCGGTACCCAGGCGAGCAGTGTTCATGAAGGTGAACATGCAGTTCAGGCCTTTGTTGGCCGGGCCGATCAGGTAGCCGGTCGCTGCGTCGAAGTTCATCACGCAGGTGGCGTTGCCATGGATGCCCATCTTGTGCTCGATGGAGCCACAGGAAACGGCATTGCGCTCGCCGATGGCACCGTCGGCGGTCGGCAGGAATTTCGGCACGATGAACAGCGAGATGCCTTTGGTGCCGGCCGGTGCGTCGGGCAGGCGGGCCAGGACGATGTGGACGATGTTGTCGGCCATGTCGTGTTCACCGGCAGAGATGAAGATCTTGGTGCCGGTGACTTTGTAGGAACCGTCGGCCTGAGGTTCGGCCTTGGTGCGCAGCATGCCCAGGTCAGTGCCGCAGTGTGGCTCGGTCAGGCACATGGTGCCGGTCCACTCGCCGGACACCAGCTTGGTCAGGTAGGTGTGCTGCTGTTCGGCGGTGCCATGGGCGGACAGGGTGTTCATCGCTCCGTGGGACAGGCCCGGGTACATGCCCCAGGACCAGTTCGACTCGCCGACCATTTCACTGATCGCCAGCCCCAGCGACTCCGGCAGGCCCTGGCCGCCGTGATCGACGTCATGGGCCAGGCTCGGCCAGCCACCTTCGACGAACTGCTGGTAAGCCGCCTTGAAACCGGTCGGGGTCTTCACGCCCGACTCGCTCCAGGTGCAGCCTTCCAGGTCACCGACGCGGTTCAGCGGGGCCAGTACCTGTTCACAGAACTTGGCGCCTTCCTCGAGGATGGCATCGACCATGTCTGGCGTGGCGTCCTGGCAACCCGGCAGGCTCTGATAGTGCGCTTCATAGCCGAGCAGTTCATCACGGACGAAACGAATATCACGCAAGGGGGCTTTGTATTCAGGCATAGCGATGAACCTCTGCTGATGAATCCTGGTTGGGTAAGTGACCGCGACACACCGACCAGCTCTTGGCGGCTTTGGGTCAAACAGTTGTTTGAAACTTACGTTTAAGCCGAAAACTTGTCAAGCACCCCACCGATGGCGTTTCCGTCATCGTCCGTTTGCAGGAAAACGCTGAAGAAAGTGTAGAAAACACGCGGCCGAACGCCCGGCCAGATGGCCAAGGCGCTGAGGAATAAGGGGATTGGGAAGACGGTGACGCCTGAGGTATCGCGCCTCAGGCGTAGGTGTCGATCAGCGTGCCTAGCATTTCGTCCGATGCTTTGGCCACTTTGACACCGAGTTCGACCTGATGCTTGCCCATGGCCTGCTCGACGGTGTTGGTGGCCAGGTCCATCTGCTGGCTGCGATCGACCGAACGCAGGCGCTCGGCCTGATAGTCGCTGGACTGACTGGTGGCGGCACGTTCAACGGTGTTGCTGGCGATCTGGCTGGCGGCCTGATCGACGCGCTGCTGACCGGCCTGAATGGCGCCCAGGCCGGCATAGAATGCGGAACTGCCCGAGATTTCCATGTCATTGGCTCCAGAAAAGCTGAACGAATAAGTGGCAATACAGTGGCCTATTGAACCAGACCAGGGCGCAAAAGGCCCTTGAAAAAGCTCAATGGCACCGGGCCATCTGATAGACAGGGTCAGTCAAGCAGGTCGATCTGCAGGTGCTCCGCCACCGCTTCGGCCGTTGCAGGCTTGAGCCTCGGCACCCGCCCCAGGCAAGGCGCGGGCAGTCGTTCGGCAAGGCTGGCGAGGTTTTCTTCCAGCCGCGAAGTACGCGAATCGACGATATTGGCGACCCAGCCCGCAAGCTGCAGGCCGTCCCGGGCGATTGCCTCGGCGCTGAGCAGGGCGTGGTTGATACAGCCCAGGCGGACGCCCACCACCAGGATCACCGGCAGCTTCAACGCCATGGCCAGGTCAGACAGGTTGGCATGGTGCGACAACGGCACGCGCCAGCCGCCAGCACCTTCGATCAGGGTGAAATCGGCCTGTTGCGCGAGCACCGCGCGCATTGGCCCGAGCAGGCCCTGCACACTGAGATCGACGCCTGCTTCACGGGCCGCCAGATGCGGAGCAATGGCCGGTTCGAAAGCAAAGGGATTGATGCGCTCATACGGCAGTTTCACGGTGCTTTGCGCCATCAACGCCAGCGCATCGCTGTTGCGCAGGCCCTTGGTCGTGACCTCGCAGCCCGAGGCCACCGGCTTGGCGCCGAGGGTGCTGAGGCCCGCCAGTTGCGCGGCGTGCAGCAGGCCGGCGGCGACAGTGGTCTTGCCGACATCGGTGTCGGTTCCAGCGATGAAGTAGGCCGCGGTCATCTTACTCCCCTTGTGTCAGCGGCTTGTGCAGTACCCCGTAGACCACCTGGTAGGTGGCGGGCAGGCCTTCTGGCTGGCGGAACTGCTCGTACGCCCGCAGCAGACCTTGCATCCGTTCCCGTCCGGTCAATCCGGTGGGCCGGCCGGGATTGAGGTTGTGCGCGCCCAGAGCTTTCAACTCATGGGTCAGGTTGCGCACATCAGGGTAGTGCAACACATGGGGTTGTGCATGCAGATCGAGTACGTCCAGGCCGCTTTCGCGGCACAGCCGCTGGTAATCCTGGAAGCTGCGGAAGCGGTTGACATGCACCAGCCCATCGACGGCCTCCCAACTGGCGCGCAATTCATGCAGGGTACCGACGCACAGGCTGGAAAACGCCAGCACACCGCCAGGCTGCAGCACACGCCGCGCCTCGCTCAGCACCGCACGAAAATCCGCACACCACTGTACCGCCAGGCTGGAGAACACCAGATCGGCGCAGGCGTCGCGCAGCGGCAGGCGCTCGGCATCGCCGGCCACATGAAACTGCGCGCCGCCGGCCTCGCGGGCGTGGCGCAGCATGCCCTCGGCAATGTCCACGGCAACGCCCAGCCCCTGTGGGTAACGCCCTTGCAACTGGCGGCTGAAATGCCCGGTGCCGCTGCCCAGATCGACCCAGCAGCGCGGCTTCAGGGCTTCCGGCAACAGCGCCTGCAAATGCCCGCCCACCGCACGCTGTAATTCGGCAACGCTGTCGTAGCTGGCCGCCGCCCGGGAGAAGGAAGCCGCCACCTGGCGCTTGTCAGGCAGTGCGCCGGGCAGGCCCGGCAGGGATAGATCAGTCATCGCCACTCTCGTGCAGGAAATGCTTGATGGCCGCAGCCAGCTCTTGCGGGAATTCGAGGATGAAGGCGTGAGAGGCACTTTCCACCAATCCCACTTCTATATCCGGCAGCAATTCGCACAGCACCCTGGCCGCCTGGGCGGGCACCAGTTCGTCGGCACCGGCGAACAGGTGCAACTGCGGGCCGCCGTATTGCTCGAGCGCCGCGCGGGTGTCCAGTCGGCCCAGAACGTCCAGGCCCTTGACCAGCAACACCGGGTCGGTGTCCGGCAGGCCGACGCCAAGCCGGCGCATCAGGTTGCGGGGCTCTTGCGCGCCCTCGCTGCACAGCGATCTGAAACGCTTGAGGGTCACAGCCGGATGACTGCGGCAGCCATCGACGAAGGTTTCGAAGGTGTCCACCGGCATGCCATCGGGCCAGTCGGGACGGGCGACGAAGCTGAGGTTGCTGGCCAGGGTCAACAGGCCGCAGCAGCGATCGCCGCGCCGGGCCGCCAATTCGGCAGCGAGCATGCCGCCCAGCGACCAGCCGCCGAGCCAGGTGTCCCTGGGCAGGCGTCGGTCCAGTTCGTCGAGCCAGGCTTGCGGGTCGGAGTCGACCACCTCCGGCAATTCCACCAACTCGACCCGAAGGCCCGGATCCAGAGCCCGCAAACTGGCCGCCAACGGCTCCAGCGCGGCACTGCCCAGGCCCCAGCCCGGCAGCAGAATCAGATGGTTACGCATCGACAGGCTCCAACAGCGGATAGCACTCGGCCAATGCATTCAACAATAGCTGGACCTGCGCGGCGCTGTGGGCGGCCGTCAGGGTCACCCGCAGACGGGCGCTGCCGGCGGGCACGGTGGGCGGACGGATTGCCGTCACCATCAGCCCGCGCTCGCGCAGCATCTGCGAAAGCCTGAGGGCACGCCCGGCATCGCCGATCAGGATCGGCTGGATCGGCGTGAAGCTGTCCATCAGTTGCAGGCCGATCTGTTCGGCGCCGCCGCGGAACTGGGCGATCAACGCTGCCAGATGCTCGCGCCGCCAGTGTTCGTCACGCAGCAGGGTCAGGCTTTTCAGGGTGGCGCAGGCCAGTGCCGGTGGCTGGCTGGTGGTGTAGATATAAGGACGGGCGAACTGCACCAGGCACTCGATCAGGTCTTCGCTGCCGGCGACAAAGGCGCCCGCAGTGCCGAATGCCTTGCCCAGGGTGCCCACCAGTACCGGCAGTTCCTCCAGACTCAGGCCGAAGTGCTCGGCGACGCCGCCGCCCTTGCGGCCCAGGGTGCCGAAACCATGAGCGTCGTCCACCATCAGCCAGGCGCCCTTCTCGCGGGCGCGGCTGGCCAGTTCCGGCAGCTCGGCGAGATCGCCATCCATGCTGAACACACCGTCGGTGACCACCAGGGTATTGCCTTCGGCCTTGTCCAGACGCTTGTCGAGACTGTCGCCATCGTTGTGCAGGTAGCGGTTGAAACGCGCGCCGCTGAGCAGGCCGGCGTCCAGCAGCGAGGCGTGGTTGAGGCGGTCCTGCAACACCGTATCGCCCTGCCCGACCAGCGCGGTGATCGTGCCTAGGTTGGCCATGTAGCCGGTGGTGAACAGCAACGCCCGGGGCCGGCCGGTGAATTCGGCCAGGGCCTCTTCCAGTTCGTGATGCGGCGCGCTGTGGCCAACCACCAGATGCGAGGCGCCACCGCCCACGCCCCAGCGCTCGGCACCGGCGCGCCAGGCGGCGATCACCTCGGGATGATTGGCCAGGCCCAGGTAGTCGTTGCTGCAAAAGGCCAATAGCGGCTGACCGTCCACCACCACCTGCGGCCCCTGCGGGCTCTGCAGCAGCGGACGCTGGCGATACAGGTCAGCGGCGCGCCGCTGTTCGAGGCGCGCACGGAGATCGAAGCTCATGCAGGCCTCAGGCAGACGCGGCGTCGTAGAACAGTTCGCTGCTCTTCTGCTCGATCAGGGCCTGCTCGATGGCCGCCTGGTGCACCTCGTCGGCGTGTTCTTCGCGGGCCTCGGGCTTGATGCCCAGGCGTGCGAAGAGTTGCATGTCTTTGTCGGCCTGCGGGTTGGCGGTGGTCAGCAGTTTCTCGCCGTAGAAGATCGAGTTGGCCCCGGCCATGAACGCCAGCGCCTGCATCTGCTCGTTCATCTGCTCGCGACCGGCGGACAGGCGCACATGGGATTTCGGCATGAGGATGCGGGCCACGGCCAGCATGCGGATGAAGTCGAACGGATCGACGTCCTCGGCGTTTTCCAGCGGCGTGCCGGCGACTTTCACCAGCATGTTGATCGGCACCGACTCCGGGTGCTCCGGCAGGTTGGCCAACTGGATCAAGAGGCCGGCGCGGTCATCCAGCGACTCGCCCATGCCGAGGATGCCGCCCGAGCAGATCTTCATCCCGGCATCGCGCACGTAGGCCAGGGTCTGCAGGCGTTCGCTGTAGGTGCGGGTGGTGATGATGCTGCCGTAGAACTCCGGCGAGGTGTCGAGGTTGTGGTTGTAGTAGTCCAGGCCCGCTTCGGCCAGGGCCTGGGTCTGCTCCTGGTCGAGCTTGCCGAGGGTCATGCAGGTTTCCAGGCCCATGGCCTTCACGCCTTTGACCATCTGCAGCACATAGGGCATGTCCTTGGCCGACGGATGCTTCCACGCCGCACCCATGCAGAAACGGGTGGAGCCGATGGCCTTGGCCCGGGCGGCCTCTTCCAGCACCTTCTGTACTTCCATCAGTTTCTGCTTGTCCAGGCCGGTGTTGTAGTGACCGGACTGCGGACAATATTTGCAATCTTCCGGGCATGCGCCGGTCTTGATCGACAGCAGGGTCGAGACCTGGACGCGGTTCGGGTCGAAATGCGCGCGGTGCACGATCTGCGCCTGGAACAGCAGGTCGTTGAACGGCTGCTGGAACAGGGCTTTGACTTCGGCGAGGGACCAGTCGTGACGAAGCGTTGCAGTTGTGCTCGCGCTCATGGGCGTTTCCTTGTTTAGGCTTGTTCTGGCGCCGGGACAGCAATGCCCGCCGGCGCATCACGGATAGCCCGCATAGTTAAGGAAGCCTCATGCGCTGTCAACCACACAAAGATTCGTCAGTTTACATCTGCTCAAATAATGAACAGACCTGTTTGTTATGCGACGAACCAGCCGAACAGCCCCATCCCATCTGCATTGCCTGCGAAAGCGAGCTGCCATGGCTCGACGAACATTGCCGCCTTTGTGCCCTGCCATTGCCGATGCAGGGGTTGCTGTGCGCGCAATGCGCCCGGCGTCGCCCCGCGTTCCGACAAGTGGAGGCGCCCTGGCACTACGGTTTCCCGGTAGATGCGCTGATCACCCGCTTCAAACATCAACGCCAGTGGCCACTGGGCCGCCTGTTGGCGCAGATGCTCGGCAACTGGCTGAGCCATCGTTTTGCCGAGGGCCTGCCACGCCCGGCGCTGCTGCTGCCGGTGCCCATGGCGACAGGGCGTCTGCGTCAGCGCGGCTACAACCAGGCGGCGATGCTGGGCGAATGGATCGGCACACAACTGGCGATTCCCTGCGACACCCGGCTGCTCAAGCGCTTGCGCGACACC
Source organism: Pseudomonas sp. TUM25319 (assembly GCF_056388475.1). Classification (NCBI taxonomy): domain Bacteria; kingdom Pseudomonadati; phylum Pseudomonadota; class Gammaproteobacteria; order Pseudomonadales; family Pseudomonadaceae; genus Pseudomonas; species Pseudomonas sp. TUM25319. The sequence continues at coordinate 6,535,179 of NZ_CM150751.1, forward strand.
CCGGCACAGCAGGAACTCGGCGCCCGCGCCCGCCAGCGCAACCTCAAGGACGCTTTTGCCGTGAGCCATGCCGAACACCTCGCAGGTCTGCATGTCGCCCTGGTGGACGACGTGCTGACCACCGGCGCCACGGCCCAGGCGCTGGCCCGGCTGCTGCGCGATCACGGCGCTGAACGGGTCGATGTGTACTGCCTGGCACGTACGCCGCGACCCGCTGGCGCTTGACTTGATGCAGGCAGGCGGGCACTTTCCTGCCGATCATCGTCAGCTTTCGTACCGGTCCCTATGCCTTTGCCCGCCCCTCTGACCCAGCACATCGTTCGCCGCCCTCAGCGCATCGCCCTGTTGCAGCACATCGACGAGCAAGGCTCGATCACCCGTGCCGCCAAGGCCGCAGGCATGAGCTACAAGGCCGCGTGGGACGCCATCGACGAGTTGAACAATCTCGCCGCGCGTCCGCTGGTGGAACGCAGCACCGGTGGGCGTGGCGGTGGCGGTGCCCGCCTGTCGGACGAGGGGCGTCGGGTGCTGCGGCTATACCAGCGCCTGCAGATTCTCCAGGCGCAGATTCTCGAAGAGGCCGAAGACAGCAGCGACCTCGACCTGCTTGGCCGGCTGATGCTGCGCACCAGTGCGCGCAACCAGTTGCATGGTCGGGTCAGCGCGATCCATCCGCAGGGGCGCAACGACACCATCGAACTGACCCTGGCCGGCGGCCTGCGCATCGAGGCGCAGATCACCCACGACAGCACGCACCGCCTGGAGCTGGAGATCGGCACCGCCGTGGTCGCCCTGATCAAGGCAGGCTGGCTGGAACTGGCGACCGTCGATGAAGCGGTACCGGCCGGGACCAATAGCCTGAACGCCGAAATCGACGAACTGCTGGACGACCCGCAAGGCCCCAGCGAGCTGCGCCTGAGCCTCAGCAGCGGACAGATTCTGTGCGCCTTCGCCGAGCCGGAGTGGCTGCGAACCCACGGGCTTGACGTCGGAAGTGTCGTACAGGTTCGCTTCCTTCCGACCTACGTTCTTTTGGGAACGCCCGTCTAAAATCCGCCATGGAACTGTCATAAAGGCTGATTAAGGTGACTGCCTAAACCGCAGGAAGCCTGTCCATGAACCTATTAAAAGAAAACCAGCTCACCGACCTCGAACAGATGGTCGGCCTCAGCCGTCGCCGCTTCATCGGTGCCGGTGCCTTGTGTGGTGCAGCCCTGTTTCTCGGTGGCAACCTCCTCAGCCGCAGCGTCCTGGCCGACAGCGTCAGCGCCGCCAGCAGCACCCTGCTCGGCTTCGCCGGCATCCCCGCATCCACCGCCGACGGCATCAGCCTGCCGCCAGGCTACAAGGCCTCGGTGCTGATCAGTTGGGGCCAGCCGCTGCACGCCAATGCCCCGGCCTTCGACCCGTCCGGAAAAGGCACGGCCAAGGCTCAGGAACTCCAGTTCGGCGACAACAATGACGGCATGAGCCTGTTCCCCTTCCCCGGCGATGAAAACCGGGCACTCATGGCGATCAACAACGAGTACACCAACTACCGCTACCTGTTCGACCACGGCGGCCAGCCGGCCAATGCCGAAGACGTGCACAAGGCCCAGGCCGCCGAAGGCGTGTCGGTGATCGAAGTGCAGCGCAAGAACGGCCAGTGGCAGTTCGTCGCGGACTCGAAATACAACCGCCGCATCCACGGCAACACGCCGATCCGCCTGAGCGGCCCTGCCGCCGGCGACGCCTGGCTGCGCACCGCCGCCGACAACAGTGCGAGCAAAGTGCTCGGCACCTTCCAGAACTGCGCCAATGGCAAGACGCCGTGGGGCACCTACCTGACCTGCGAAGAGAACTTCACCGACTGCTTCGGCAGCAGCGATCCGCAGCAGGCCTTCGACGCCGGGCAGAAACGCTACGGTGCTTCGGTGGCGGGCAAGGAAGTCGGCTGGCATCAGCACGATCCGCGCTTCGACCTGGCGAAGAACCCCAACGAACTGAACCGCCACGGCTGGGTAGTGGAGATCGACCCGTTCGATCCCAAATCCACCCCCGTCAAGCGCACCGCCCTCGGCCGCTTCAAGCACGAGAACGCCGCCTTCACCGAAACCCGTGACGGCCACGCCGTGGTCTACATGGGCGACGACGAGCGGGGCGAATTCATCTACAAGTTCGTCAGCCGCGACCGCATCGACCACAAGAACCCCACCGCCAACCGCAACCTGCTGGATCACGGCACCCTGTACGTGGCGCGTTTCGACGGCGGCGACGGCAACCCGGACCGTCCGAAAGGCAAGGGCCAGTGGCTGGAACTGACCCACGGCAAGAACGGCCTCAACGCCGCTGCAGGCTTCGCCAACCAGGCCCAGGTGCTGATCCATGCCCGCCTCGCCGCCAGCCTGCTCGGCGCCACGCGCATGGACCGTCCGGAGTGGATCGTGGTCAGCCCCAAGGACGGCCAGGTCTATTGCACCCTGACCAACAACGTCAAACGCGGCGAAGAAGGCCAGCCCAAGGGCGGCCCGAACCCGCGGGACAAGAACGTCTACGGACAGATCCTGCGCTGGCGCGAAAACAGCGACGACCACGCGTCCATGAGCTTCGACTGGGACCTGTTCGTGGTCGCCGGCAACCCGGACGTGCATCAGGACGAAAAGCGCGGGTCAACCAACGTTACCGCCCAGAACATGTTCAACAGCCCGGACGGCCTGGGCTTCGACCCGGATGGCCGGCTGTGGATCCTCACCGACGGCGACTACAGCAACAAAGGCGACTTCGCCGGCATGGGCAACAACCAGATGCTCTGCGCCGACCCCGCGACCGGCGAGATCCGCCGCTTCATGGTCGGTCCGGTGGCCTGCGAAGTCACCGGCATCGCCTTTGCGCCGGACCAGAAGACCCTGTTCGTGGGCATCCAGCATCCGGGTGAAACCGGCGGCTCGACCTTCCCCGAGCATTTGCCGGGCGGCAAGCCGCGGTCTTCGGTGATGGCGATCGTGCGTGAGGATGGCGGCGTCATCGGCGCCTGAAACCACCATAAAGAACCCGTGGGAGCGCCGCCCGGCCAGCTCCCGCCGTGGTTGAGCCATGCTCCTCGCCGCCCCCTGAGTTACCATGCCCGCATGATGCGGCGACCACCTGCCGCACAGCAGGAGCCGCGCATGTCCCATCCCTTCGATACCCTCACCCCCGACCTGGTCCTGGACGCCATCGAGAGCCAGGACCTGCTCAGCGATGCCCGGGTGCTGGCACTCAACAGCTACGAGAACCGGGTCTATCAGGTCGGCATCGAAGACGCCGAGCCAGTGATCGCCAAGTTCTACCGCCCCGGCCGCTGGAGCGACGCCGCGATTCTCGAAGAACACGCCTTCACCGCCGAACTGGCCGAGTGCGAAGTTCCGGTGGTCGCGCCACTGCTGCACAACGGCAAGACCCTGTTCGAACACGCAGGCTTTCGTTTCGCCCTGTTCCCCCGTCGCGGCGGGCGCGCGCCGGAGCCTGGCAATCTCGACCAGCTCTACCGCCTCGGCCAGTTGCTCGGCCGCCTGCACGCGGTGGGCGCCAGCCGCCCCTTCGCCGAACGCGAGAGCCTGGCCGTGGATAACTTCGGTCATGCCTCGCTGACCACCCTGCTGGAAGGCGACTTCGTACCAAAAAGCCTGCTGCCCGCCTTCGAGTCGGTGGCCCGCGATCTGCTCAAGCGCATCGAGGCCATCTACGCCCGAACCCCGCACCAGCAGATTCGCCTGCACGGCGACTGCCACCCCGGCAACCTGATGTGCCGCGACGAGGTGTTCCACATCGTCGACCTGGACGATTGCCGCATGGGCCCGGCGGTTCAGGATCTGTGGATGATGCTGGCCGGCAGCCGCGAAGAACGCCTCGGCCAGTTGGCCGAACTGATGGACGGCTACAACGAATTCCACGACTTCGACCCCCGCGAACTGGCGCTGATCGAGCCGCTGCGCGGCCTGCGCCTGCTGCACTACAGCGCCTGGCTGGCGCGGCGCTGGGACGACCCGGCATTCCCCCGCAGCTTCCCCTGGTTCGGCCAGGAGCGTTACTGGGGCGATCAGATTCTGGCCCTGCGCGAGCAGTGCGCCGCGCTGGATGAAGAACCGCTGAAATTGTTCTAAATGTGTCAGCCGCCCTGTCTACAATGGCGGCGATTCCGTTAGCCAAGCAAGGACCGTCATGACTGCCGCAAACCCGCGCCGCGGGTACATCCTGGGCCTTACCGCCTACATCATCTGGGGCCTGTTCCCGCTCTACTTCAAGGTGCTGCAAAGCGTCCCCTCGCTGGAGATCATCGTTCACCGGGCGCTGTGGTCGGCACTGTTCGGCTCGCTGCTGTTGCTGGTCTGGAAACATCCGGGCTGGTGGCGCGAGCTGCGTGAGAATCCGCGCCGGCTGGGTATTCTCGCCGTTAGCGGCGTGCTGATCGCCGCCAACTGGCTGACCTACGTCTGGGCGGTGAACAACGACCGCATGCTCGAGGCCAGCCTGGGTTACTACATCAACCCGCTGGTAAACGTGCTGCTGGGCATGCTGCTGCTCGGCGAACGCCTGCGTCGCCTGCAATGGGTCGCGGTGGGTCTGGCTGCGCTGGGCGTGGCGCAGCAGGTCTGGCAAGTGGGCAGCCTGCCGTGGGTCTCGCTGGCACTGGCGTTGACCTTCGGCTTCTACGGTCTGATCCGCAAGCAGGCGCCTGTCGCAGCGCTGCCCGGCCTTGTAGTGGAAACCTGGATGCTGGTGCCGCTGGCCCTCGGCTGGCTGGCGCTGCACCCGGAAGCCCACAGCGTGCAGTCGGGCTTCTACTTCAGCAACGAGGCGCTCTGGTTGATGGCCGCAGGCCCGGTGACCCTGGTGCCGCTGGTGTGCTTCAACGCCGCCGCCCGCCACCTGCCGTACACCACGCTGGGCTTCCTGCAATACCTGGCGCCCACCTTGGTGCTGCTGCAGGCGGTGCTGCTGTTCGGCGAGCATTTGTCGAGCAGCACGCTGGTGGCCTTCATGTTCATCTGGGCGGGCCTTGCCCTGTACAGCGTCGACGCCTGGCTCACCTTGCGCCGCCGCGCCTGATCAAAAAACGTACAAACCTCTGCAAGCCACGCCAGCCGTGGCCTGCAGAGACCTCTCCCAAGGTTATCCACACCCTCATCCCCGCGCTTTGTGCACAAGCCCCTGAATTCTGGTGATTTTTTGCTCAATAGCGGCAAACCCGCGTGCTACCTGGGCTGGCGGGGAGGCTCCCCAGCTTATCCACAGGGCGGTCCCCGTTAAAACGGGATAAGTGAAACGGGGCGGATTGGGGATAACTACTCTTCCGGACGCAGTTCCAGCTCGACCATCAGATCATCGGCGAGCGCCTCGAGGCGCGCCTGCAGATCATCCAGCACCAGCGTCAGCGGCACGGCGAGCAAGGCGTCGGCATGGAACAGCGGCTCGCTGCTCATGGGGGCCGGGCGTACATCGGTGCTCAAGCGCTCGACGTTGACGCCCTGTTCCGCCAGCAAGCGGGTAATGTCACGAACGATGCCCGGGCGGTCGTTGCCCACCAGGCTCATGGCGATCGGTTTCCAGGTGCAGGACGGTTCGATGCCGCTTTCGGCGATCAGCACGCGGATACCGCGCTCGCCCAGTTTCTGCAATGCTTCGACCAGTTCCTCGTGGGATTCGGCCGGCACGGCTATCTTGAGGATGCCGGCGAACTGCCCGGCCATCCGCGACATGCGGCTCTCCAGCCAGTTGCCGTTATGATCGGCGATGCATTGGGCGATACGCTCGACCTGCCCGGCCTTGTCGGCGGCGATGACGGTGAGTACAAGATGATTCACGCGGACGACCCTCTGCTGGAAAACCCGTGGAAACGCCCGGATTCAGAGGGCGCCGGAACAGTATAGGCAAGGCGCGGCAACCTGCCGCAGGCGAATCGAAAATCAAATCGTGTACTGTTTTAAGATTTATCTGGAACAATCCACACGTTTTTTGCGAACATATGCCCTCCCAGCGTGACCCCATGCGACCAAATGGTCGCAGAACGACGTATTTAGTCTGATTTTCACAAGCGCAGCGCATCATGTAGTATGCCGCAGCGCGGACTACAAAACGTTATTCCGATGTCTGCCAAGCGCCTGTGAAAATGCGCAACCGCCCGCCGGCCCGTCTGGCGAGCCGCACCCAGCCGTCCGTCAGGGCATGACCTGGTGCCGTGTTTAGAGAAGCGCGTTAGGCGTAATTAGAAAAGCTGATAGCTGAGCAGAGTGAGGCAAGCAATGACTGAACACGTTCAAGTCGGTGGCCTTCAGGTCGCCAAAGTCCTGTTCGACTTCGTGAACAACGAAGCCATTCCCGGTACCGGCGTGAGCGCCGAGAAGTTCTGGGCAGGTGCGGAAAAGATCATCAACGACCTCGCTCCAAAGAACAAAGCCCTGCTGAGCAAACGCGACACCCTGCAAGCGCAGATCGATGCCTGGCACCAGGCGCGCAAAGGCCAGGCGCACGACGCCGTGGCCTACAAAGCTTTCCTTCAGGAAATTGGTTACCTGCTGCCAGAAGCCGCGGATTTCCAGCTTTCGACCCAGAACGTCGATGAAGAAATCGCCCGCATGGCCGGCCCGCAACTGGTCGTCCCGGTGATGAACGCACGTTTCGCCCTGAACGCCTCCAACGCCCGCTGGGGCTCGCTGTACGACGCGCTCTACGGCACCGACGCCATCAGCGAAGAAGGCGGCGCGGAAAAGGGCAAGGGCTACAACAAGGTCCGCGGCGACAAGGTCATCGCCTTCGCCCGCGCCTTCCTCGACGAGTCCGCGCCTCTGGCTGCCGGCTCCCACGTCGATGCCACCCGCTACAGCATCGACGGCGGCAAGCTGATCGTTGCCCTCAAGGGCGGCAGCAACACCGGCCTGCGTGACGACGCCCAACTGATCGGCTTCCAGGGCCAGGCCTCCGAGCCGACCGGCATCCTGCTCAAGCACAACGGCCTGCACTTCGAAATCCAGATCGACCCGACCACGCCCGTCGGCCAGACCGACGCCGCCGGCGTGAAGGACATCCTGGTCGAAGCCGCGCTGACCACCATCATGGACTGCGAAGACTCCGTCGCCGCCGTCGATGCCGACGACAAGGTCGTGGTCTACCGAAACTGGCTGGGCCTGATGAAGGGCGACCTGGCAGAAAGCGTCAGCAAGAACGGCCAGACCTTCACCCGCACCATGAACCCGGACCGCGAGTACACCGCGCCCAACGGCGGTACCGTAACCCTGCACGGTCGCTCGCTGCTGTTCGTGCGTAACGTCGGCCACCTGATGACCATCGACGCGATCCTCGACAAGGATGGCAACGAAGTGCCGGAAGGCATCCTCGACGGCCTGGTCACCAACCTGGCGGCGATGCACAACCTCAACGGCAACACCACCCGCCGCAACACCCGCACCGGCTCCGTATACATCGTCAAGCCGAAGATGCACGGTCCGGAAGAAGCCGCATTCACCAACGAGCTGTTCGGCCGCATCGAAGACATGCTGGGCCTGCCGCACAACACCCTGAAAGTCGGGATCATGGACGAGGAGCGCCGTACCACGGTCAACCTCAAGGCGTGCATCAAGGCGGCCAGCGAGCGCGTGGTGTTCATTAACACCGGCTTCCTCGACCGTACCGGCGACGAGATCCACACCTCCATGGAAGCCGGCGCCATGGTGCGCAAGGGCACCATGAAGACCCAGAAATGGATCGGCGCCTACGAGAACTCCAACGTCGATATCGGCCTGGCCGTCGGCCTGCAAGGCCGCGCGCAGATCGGCAAGGGCATGTGGGCCATGCCTGACCTGATGGCCGCGATGCTGGAACAAAAGATCGCCCACCCGCAGGCCGGTGCCAACACCGCCTGGGTCCCCTCGCCGACTGCTGCCGCGCTGCACGTGCTGCACTACCACAAGGTCGATGTCTTCGCCCGCCAGGCCGAACTGGCCAAGCGTGCACCGGCTTCGGTCGATGACATCCTGACCATCCCGCTGGCGCCGGACACCAACTGGTCGGCCGACGAGATCCGCAACGAGCTGGACAACAACGCCCAGGGCATCCTCGGCTACGTGGTGCGCTGGATCGACCAGGGCGTGGGTTGCTCGAAAGTGCCGGACATCAACGATGTCGGCCTGATGGAAGACCGCGCCACCCTGCGCATCTCCGCCCAGTTGCTGGCCAACTGGCTGCGTCACGGCGTGGTGAGCGAGGAGCAGGTGCTGGAAAGCCTCAAGCGCATGGCACCGGTGGTAGACAAGCAGAACGCCAACGACCCGCTGTACCGCCCGCTGGCGCCAGACTTCGACAACAACATCGCGTTCCAGGCGGCGGTCGAACTGGTGGTCGAAGGCACCAAGCAGCCGAACGGCTACACCGAGCCGGTGCTGCACCGTCGTCGTCGCGAGTACAAGGCGCGTAACGGCCTATAAAAGCAGGGCCGCTTGCAAGCCAGCTCCCACAAGATTCAGGGGTGACCCCCAATCCTGTGGGAGCCGGCCTTGCCGGCGATGAGGCCCTCAGCAGCAAGCTGCATTCAACTGATTCCCAACTCCCGCCGCACCAACCCCATCAGCACCCCGACATCGATCGGCTTGAGCAGAAAATCCACCACGCTCAAATGCATCGCCGCGATCGCATCCGGCACCTCCGCATCCCCGGAGATGATGATGATCGGCAACTCCGCCCGCTCCGACTCGCGAATCTTGCGAATCAGTTCCAGCCCATCGTAGGGCGCCATCCGCAGATCGGTGATCAGCAACCCGACACTCCGGTCCCGCACAGTCAGGCGCAAGGCTTCGTCGGCACTGGTCAGGGCAATCGTCTCGATCCGATGTTGCGTGAGAATCTCCGCCAGCAATTCCCTGGAATCAGGATCGTCATCGACGATGGCCACCTTCAGCGGCTTCGCCGGCGGTGCAGTGACTTGCGCCAATGCCTCGCGTTCGGCGTCGCTCAGTAAATCGTCGTGATCGGGCATGGGCATCTCTAAGTCGAGGACCTGCAAAAAGTCCATTGAATCAAGTTCAGACCGCATTCACCGGGCTTGCAACGTGCCTTTCGTCGGCCACCGGGCCGTTAGACTTACGTCCAATGGGCACCCGATACCCCGCAGCCGACCATGGGGACCATAACAACAATCGGTTTCCCTGGACGAAACCCTCAAACGGTACCGCCGATGAGCAAAATGGACGCTTACACCCAGGCCGGGAAAACTGCAGTCATGCAGAACATCCAGGGCACCCTGCAGTTCCTGCAGCGTTTTCCCCCGTTCAACCAGATGGAGAACGCCCACCTGGCCTATCTGGTGGAACAGTGCCAGCTGCGCTTCTATGCCGCCGGCGACAGCATCATCAAGCCCGACGACGGTCCGGTGGAACACTTTTTCATCGTCAAGCAGGGCCGCGTGGTGGGCGAGCGCACCCATGTGGTCAAGGGCGGCACCGAAACCACCTTCGAGATCACCCGCGGCGAGTGCTTTCCGCTGGCCGCCCTGCTGGGCGAGCGGGCGACACGCACCGAACACCTGGCGGCCGAAGATACCTTCTGCCTGCAACTGAACAAGGCCGCGTTCATTCGCCTGTTCGCCCTCTCCGAGGTGTTCCGCGACTTCGCCCTGCGCGGCGTCAGCAGCCTGCTCGACCAGGTCAACCAGCAAGTCCAGCGGCGTGCGGTGGAAACCCTCGGCAACCAGTACTCCCTCAACACTCGCCTGGGCGAACTGGCCATGCGTCATCCGGTGGCCTGCCCGCCCGAGACCAGCCTGCGCGAGGCCGTGCGGCTGATGGACGAGACCCAGGTCGGCAGCATCGTCATCGTCGATGAACAGCGCTTCCCGGTGGGCATCTTCACCCTGCGCGACCTGCGCCAGGTGGTCGCCCGGGCCGAGACCGACTTCGACTCGCCGGTGTCCGGCCACATGACCGCCTCACCGTTCTACCTCACGCCCCAGGCCAGCGCCTTCGATGCCGCCATTGCCATGACCGAGCGGCACATCGCTCACGTCTGCCTGGTGGAAGACCGCCGGCTGTGCGGCGTGGTGTCGGAACGGGATCTGTTCTCCCTGCAGCGGGTCGACCTGGTTCATCTGGCTCGCACCATCCGCAGCGCCCCGCGCCTGGAAACCCTGGTGGCACTGCGCGGCGAGATCGGCCAACTGGTGGAGCGGATGCTGGCCCACGGCGCGTCCTCGACGCAGATCACCCACATCATCACCCTGCTCAACGACCACACCGTGTGCCGGGTGATCGAACTGGCGATCGAAGAAAAAGGCGACCCCGGCGTGCCCTTCACCTGGCTGTGCTTCGGCAGTGAAGGTCGCCGCGAGCAGACCCTGCACACCGACCAGGACAACGGCATTCTGTTCGACGCCCGCGATGCGATGGAAGCCGCCGAAATCCGCGGCCGCCTGCTGCCGCTGGCGCAGCACATCAACCAGGGCCTGGCGCAGTGCGGCTTCAGCCTGTGCAAGGGCAACATCATGGCCGGCAACCCCGAGCTGTGCCTGTCCCGCGCCGAGTGGGCGCGGCGTTTCGCCGCCTTCATCCGCGAGGCGACACCGGAAAACCTGCTGGCCTCGAGCATCTACTTCGACCTGCGCGTGGTCTGGGGCGATGACCAGGGCTGCGAGCAACTGCGCCAGGGCATCCTCGATCAGGTCGCCGACAATCGTCTGTTCCAGCGCATGATGGCGGAGAACGCCCTGCGCCAGAAACCGCCGGTGGGACGCTTCCGCGAGTTCGTTCTGACCCGCGCCGGCAACGACAAGGCCGCCACCCTCGACCTCAAGGTCCAGGGCCTGACGCCCTTCGTCGATGGCGCACGGCTGCTGGCCCTGGCCAACGGCATCAGCGCCAACAACACCCTGGAGCGCCTGCGCCTGCTGGTGGAAAAAGAGGTCATGGACCCGCTGGACGGCGGCGCCTTCGAAGAGGCCTATCACTTCATCCAGCAGACCCGCATGCAGCAGCACCAGTTGCAGACCCGGCAGAACCTGCCGTATTCCAACCGCGTCGACCCGGACAACCTCAACGACCTGGACCGGCGCATCCTGCGTGAATCGCTGCGCCAGGCCCAGCGCCTGCAAAGCAGCCTGGCCCTGCGTTACCAACTGTGAGCATTGCACCATGAGCCTGTTTGCCTGGCTGCGCCCCAGCCAACCCACCCTCGACGACCACCAGCGTCAGCGCCTGGCCGAACTGGGCACCCCGCCGGTCCTGGGCGACGCGCCGCTGGGCAGGCAGCGCTGGGTGGTGCTGGACCTGGAAACCAGCGGGCTCAACGTCAACCGTGACCAGGTGCTGTCCATCGGCGCAGTGGTGATCGAGGACGGCGCCATCGATTTCAGCCAGCAGTTCGAACGCACCCTGCACCGCCACGACCACAAGCTGGCCCCCAGCGTGCTGATCCACGGCCTGGCCCCCAGCGCCATCGCCGCCGGCTGCGACCCGGCGCTGGCCCTGCTCGACCTGATGGACTTCATCGGCGACAGCCCGCTGCTGGCCTTTCATGCCGGTTTCGACCAGCGCATGCTCAGCCGGGCACTCAAGGACAGCCTTGGCTACAAATTGCAGCACCCCTTCATCGACGTGGCCGAGCTGGCCCCCCTGCTCAACCCGGATGTGGTGATGCGCGACGCCGGGCTCGACGACTGGATCAACCACTTCGGCCTGTTGGTGGAGGAGCGCCACAACGCCAGCGCCGACGCCCAGGTGACCGCCGAATTGACCCTGATCCTGTTCAGCCAGGCACGTCGCCAGCAACTGGACAGCGCCCGCCTGCTGGAGCAGCGGCTGCAAGGCTGGCGGCGCAAGCGCCAGCAGAGCCACGGGTTGTAACGCTGTTCCCGGAAGAAACGCGGAATCCGATGAGCGTTAATTGCACAGTGCCACGTGCTCTGACACAATCGCGAATAATTCTCGTTAGTTAACACTTTCTTTTCCGGGGAACACCCTTGTCGTCCGTGCCTAGCCCTCACAGCGAGCTGGTCGGTGCGCTGTACCGCGACCATCGCAGCTGGCTGCTCACCTGGTTGCGCCGCAACCTTGCCAGTGCCGAGCGCGCCGAAGACCTGAGCCAGGACACCTTCGTGCGCCTGCTCGGTCGTGACGAACTGCCGGCACCGCGCCAGCCGCGGGCGTTTCTCATGGCGGTCGCCAAGGGATTGCTGTTTGATCATTTCCGCCGCTCGGCGCTGGAGCAGGCCTACCTGGAAGAACTGCTGCTGGTGCCGGAGGCCGAGCATCCGTCTCCCGAAGCCCTGCACCTGATCCTCGAAGACCTCAAGGCCATCGATCGCCTGCTCGGCAAACTGTCGAGCAAGGCCCGCGCCGCCTTCCTGTACAACCGCCTGGACGGCCTGAGCCATGCCGAGATCGCCGGCAAGCTCGGCGTCTCGGTGCCCCGCGTACGGCAATACCTGGCTCAGGGCATGCGTCAGTGCTACATCGCCCTGTACGGCGAGCCGACATGAGCCAGCTGAATTCCAGCCCGGTCTCGGCGCGAGTACTGGACGACGCCATCGGCTGGCAGTTGTGCCTGGATTCCGGCTGCGGCAGCGCCCAGGAACGCGCCGAATTCGAACGCTGGCACGCCGCCAGTGAAGAACACGCCCGCGCCTGGCGCCAGCTGGGCATGCTCGACCAGCGTTTTGCCGCAGCCGCCGGCCCGGCGCGCAAGGCCTTGCTGCAGTCACGGGTCAGCCTGCGCCAGCGGGTACGCAAGATCGGCAGCGGACTGGCCAGCCTGCTGCTGGTCAGCGGCTTGATCAGTTGGAGCAACGCCCATCAAGGCCTCGGCTACTGGCTGGCCGACCAGCGCACCGCCACCGGCGAACAGCGCAGCCTGCGCCTGGAAGACGGCACGCTGGTCAACCTCAACACCCATTCGGCGGTGGACATCCGCTTCACCGACAAAGAACGCCTGATCGTCCTGCACGACGGCGAGATTTCCATCGAGACCGGCCACCGCAACAACGACACCCGTCCGTTCGTCGTCGCCACCGGCGATGGCCGCATGCGTGCGCTGGGCACGCGCTTCCTGGTCCGCCTGGAAGACCAGGGCACGCGCCTGAGCGTGCTGCAGTCGGCCGTGGCGGCCAAGCCGCAGGACAGCGGCGACGAGCAGATCCTGCGTGAAGGCCAGCAGGTCCTGATGAGCCACGACCACCTCGGCCGCATCGACGGTCTCGCCCCCGGCGCCGACGCCTGGACCCGCGGCATGCTGGTGGTGGACAACGTGCGCCTGGGTGACCTGGTGGAAGAGCTGGGACGTTATCGCCCCGGCTACCTGAGCGTTGCGCCGGAAGTGGCCGAACTGCGCATCACCGGCAGTTTCCCGCTGCACAACACCGACCTTGCCCTGCAGTCGCTGGTGCCGACCCTGCCGGTGCAGGTGCACCAGCGCACGCCGTGGTGGGTGACGGTGGTGCCGCGCGCCGACAAGTAAGTACCGGTCGCCCTGACCTCATCACTGGCAAGCGGAGCGCCGCCCGGCCAGCTCCGCTTGCCAGCGATGAGGCCCTCGAAACCGCCATCGGAATCTAAATCGAAAATATTTTCATCACGCCCTATCACTTTCTCATTCTCGCTCGGCAAGGAGGCTAGTTAGCACAAATCCCGTCGAGGACTCGCATGACCCGCTCAATCGAAAGCTTCCTGCGTCCAAGCCTGCTGGCCGTGGCCATCGCCATCGCCGCCCCCTTGGCCAGCACCCACCTGATCGCCGCCGAACAGGCCGGCCTGCGCAGCTACAACCTGCCCGCCGCGCCGCTGGCCACCACCCTGAACCAGATCGCCAGCCAGGCCGGCATTGCCCTGGCCCTCGACCCGGCCCTGGCCAGCGGTCGCACCTCGGCACCGGTCAGCGGCCAGTACGACGCCGTCGGCGCCCTGCAACAGGCGCTGCGCGGAACGGGTCTGCAACTGGAACAGAGCGCGGCCGGCACCTACAGCCTGGTGGCCGTGGAAGAAAACGCCGTCGCCCTGCCCAACACGGACATCAACGCCCGCCTCGCCGCCGTCGAAGGCAGCGCGGAGGCCGGCTATCGGGTCGAGAACGTGAAGAACGTCGGTGCCCTCGGCGGCATGAAGCTGCAGGACACGCCCTACTCCATGAGCGTGGTCTCCCAGGAATTCCTGAAGAACACCCAGACCACCAGCCTCGACGACGTGTTCAAGCGCAACCCGGCTACCCAGCTGTACGGCCCGCGCGCCGCCGGCTACGCCAGCGCGGTGGCCATCCGCGGCTTCAGCGGCTCGGGCAACATGAACATCGCCAACGACGGCCTGCGCTTCACCAACGGTGCCGATGCCGGCAACTTCATCGAAGACACCGAGCAACTGGAAATCATCACCGGCCTCACCGGTTTCCTGTACGGCCCGGCCACGCCCGGCGGCCTGGTGAACTACGTGCTCAAGCGACCGACCTACGAGCGCTACAACAGCGTCACCCTCGGCAATGCCGGCGGCGAGAACTACTACCTGCACGGCGACTTCGGCGGCAAGATCGATGACGCCGGCGTATTCGCCTACCGCCTGAACGTGCTGGCCCAGGACGGCGAGACCGCCATCGACCTGCAGAAGCACCGTCGCGAGATGATCAGCGCCGCGCTGGACTGGAACGTCAACGATGACCTGCAGATCCAGTTCGATGCCTCCCATCGCAAGAATCAGGTTCGCGGTCTGAGCAGCTACTGGTATGTCTATCCCGGCGTCGAGCGGCCCGATGCGTCGTCGCTGAAGAACGACAAGCTGTACAGCCAGAAGTGGTCGTTCTCCGACAACGAGACCGACAAGGCCGGCGTGCGCGCCAACTGGCGCCTGAATGACACCTTCACCCTGCGTGCGGCCTTTGCGGCGCAGCAGTACACCGACGAGTTCACCTACACCGGCCCGACCGTCACCGCCACCAACACCTACAGCCAGCCGATCTACGCCTTCGCCCCGATCGAAACCGAAGAGAAGTCCGGCTCGCTGTTCCTCGACGCCGCCTTCGCCACCGGCCCGCTGGATCACAAGCTCACCGTCGGTTACCAGGGCAACACCAGCCGGGTGAAGCAGTACGAAGACCACATTCCGTATCCGGGCTGGCAGTACCAGTCGCCGGTCGGCACGCTGCCGATCACCGAGCAACCCCAGGTCGGCAAGCCGGGCTGGTCCATCGGCCACGGCGATCAGCGCCTGGCCAACAGCTCGGAGACCAACAATTTCCTGCTCGGCGACATCATCACCTTCAACGAGCAGTGGTCGACCATCCTTGGCGTGACCCGGAGCCAGATCAAGAGCTACGCCAACGAGTTCGTCTACGCCAAGGCCTTCGGCACGCCGGAGACCGAGACCAGGTACAACAAGAGCAAGACGTCGCCAAACATCTCGATCATCTACAAGCCCGTGCCATGGCTGACCACCTACGCCACCTACATCGAGGGTCTGCAGTCTGGCGGCACCGTGCCGAGCGACGGCCTCAACGCCGGTCAGATCCTCGCGCCGCAGGTCAGCGAGCAGTATGAGATCGGTGCCAAGGCGACCGTGGGCGAAACCCTGTTCACCCTGGCGTTCTTCAACATCGACAAGCCGAACAACTACAAGAACAGCCTGGGCTTCTACACCCAGGATGGTCGCCAGGAAAACAACGGCATGGAGTTCAGTGTGACCGGCAAGGTCATGCCCGAGCTGACCGTGGTCGGTGGTGTCACCCTGCTGGATCCGAAGGTGAAGAAGACGTCCGTGGCCGCCAACGAAGGCAACGCCCCGACCAACGTCGCCAAGCAGCTGGCCAAGGTCTATGCCGAGTACGAACTGGACGCACTGCCTGGCGTGGCGCTGACCGGTGGTGCCTACTACACCGGCAAGCAGTACACCGACGAAGCCAACCACACCAGCCTGCCGTCGTTCACCACCTTCGATGCCGGCGCACGCTACAAGACCCATGTGGGCGAGAACGACGTGACCTTCCGGGTCAACGTCGCCAACCTGGCCAACAAGGAGTACTGGCTGAACAGCTTCTACCTGGGCGATCCGCGTACCGTGCAGTTCTCGGCGCAGATGGAGTTCTGATCCCTTCCGGGGCCGCTGCGGCCCCGATCGCTGGCAAGCCAGCTCCCACAGGTACGGTGCTTACAGTACCTGCGGGAGCTGGCTTGCCAGCGATGGGCCCTCACTGAAGGCCCGCCCATTCAAACAGGCACAGACCTGTTCTGTTTCACCACCGACGGTTTGCCGAATGAAAGCCAAGACCATCCGCCGCTGGTCCGCGATCCACACCTGGACCAGCCTGATCAGCACCCTGTTCCTGCTGTTGCTCGCCGTCACCGGCCTGCCGCTGATCTTCCACCACGAAATCGACCACCTGCTGGGCGACGCACCCGAGCTGAAGGCAATGCCCGCCGACACCCCGAAGCTGGACCTCGCGCAGCTTGTGCTGAAAGCCGAGGCCCACCGGCCGGGCGAGGTCATGCAGTACTTCGGCTGGGACGAGGACGACAGCAACGGCGTGGTGGCCATCATGGCCGCCACCGCCGGCACCGAGCCGAACTCGTCGCACACCTTCATGCTCGACGCCCGGACCGGCGAGGCGGTGGAAATGCCGTCGGCCAACGGCGGTTTCATGATGGTCATGCTGCGCCTGCATGTGGACATGTTCGCCGGTCTGCCCGGCAAGCTGCTGCTGGCGTTCATGGGCGTGCTGTTCGTGCTGGCGATCATCTCCGGCGTGGTGCTCTATGCACCGTTCATGCGCCGGCTGGACTTCGCCACGGTGCGCCACGACAAGTCGCGACGGCTGCGCTGGCTCGACCTGCACAACCTGATCGGCATCGTCACCCTGACCTGGGCACTGGTGGTGGGCGTCACCGGGGTGATCAGCGCGTTGTCGGACCTGGTGATCGCTGCCTGGCGCAACGAGAGTCTGGCAGCGATGGTGGCGCCGTATCGCGATGCACCGCCATTGACCCAACTGGCGCCGGTCAGCCGGGTGCTGGATATCGCTGCCGACGCAGCGCCAGGCATGCAGCCAGACTTCATCGCCTTCCCCGGCACGCGTTTTTCCAGCGAGCATCACTACACCGTGTTCATGAAAGGCAGTACGCACCTGACCTCCCATCTGCTCACGCCGGTACTGATCGACGCCAGCAACCTGCAGGTCACCGCCGTGGGTGAGCGGCCCTGGTACATGGACGCCATGGGCCTGTCGGCGCCCCTGCATTTCGGCGACTACGGCGGCCGGCCGATGCAGATCCTGTGGGCGGCACTGGATGTGCTGACCCTCATCGTGCTGGGCAGCGGCCTGTACCTATGGTGGGTGCGCCGGCGCACTGCGGCGGAGGGTGCGCGATGAACCTGAAGGTGTTCGGCATGCCGCTGCTGATCGGCGTGCTTGGTGCGGCAGGGCTGTTTGCCGCGCTGCTGGGCGATGGCGGGTGGGATGTGCTGGCCTGGGTCGGGCTGGGGTTGCCGGCCTGGTACGGGTTCCGCGGTTTCTTCAGATAGGCACTATCACGCTCCTACGGGGTGGTCGGACACTCCGCGCTTCGGGCCCCTCGTCGCAATACCGTGGCATCGCGGAACATTCCCCCGCCAATCCACTCCAACACCTCGTTTTCCCTGCCTTTACGGCTGACGAGGTTTTTCCATGAAACGTTTCGCGCTGGTCACCCTGGTGACCCTGGCCGCCACTTCGGCCTTCGCTTTCAACCTCAATGACGCCGCCAACGCCGTCTCGGCCATGCAAGGCAAGTCGGGCGAGGCCGCCGTACAGGCACCGGAGGCCTCGGCCAATCTGCTCAACACCCTGGGCAGCGAATTGAAGATCACCCCGGAACAGGCCATCGGCGGCACCGGCGCCCTGCTGGGGCTGGCCCGCAATCAGCTCAGCAGCGGCGATTACGCGCAATTGAGCAAGGCGGTGCCGGGGCTGGATTTCCTCTCCGGCGAGAACGCCCTCGGCGGGCTGGCGGGTCTGGGGGATCTGCTCGGCAAGAGCGGTGAAGGGTCCGCCCTGAGCAACGCCCTGGGCGGTGAAGTGAAGAACCAGGATGACCTGAGCAATGCGTTCACCGCGCTCGGTCTGCAGGACGGCATGATCGCCCGTTTCGCTCCGCTGATTCTGCAGTACCTGGGCCAGCAGGGTGTGGCCGGGTCGCTGCTGCAGAACCTCGCCGGTATCTGGGGCAACGGCGCAGTCGCCCCGCTGGCGCCGGCAACCGGCCCGTCAGTTTAATTCGGCGCGCAGGCGCTCGATGCGTTCGTCCTTCTCGCGCCACAGCTGGTTGACCCAGTCCTGCACGGCCTGGCGCACCGCCGGGTCGGACTCGTAGTCACCGGCCCACAGCGCCGGGTCCAGCTCGCGGACCTGGATATCGACGATCACCCGCGGAATCGATCCGCTCACCAGATCCCAGAAGCCCGGCGCCTTGTCGCCGGGGTAGACGATGGTCACGTCGAGCAGCGCATCCAGTTGCTCGCCCAGCGCCGCCAGCACAAAGGCCACGCCGCCCGCCTTGGGCTTGAGCAGATGCCTGTACGGCGATTGCTGGGCCTGGCGTTTGGCCTCGGTGAAGCGGGTGCCTTCCAGGTAGTTGACCACTGTCACCGGCTGGCGCTTGAACAGCTCGCAGGCGGCCTTGGTGATTGCCAGGTCCTGGCCCTTGAGGTGCGGGTTCTTGTCGAGGAAAGCCTTGCTGTAGCGCTTCATGAACGGGTAATCCAGCGCCCACCAGGCCAGCCCCAGCAGCGGCACCCAGATCAGTTCCTTTTTCAGGAAGAACTTGAAGAACGGGATCTTGCGGTTGAGCACCTGGATCAGTGCCGGGATATCCACCCAGGTCTGGTGGTTGCTGACGCACAGGTAGGAGGTGTCGAGGCGCAGGTTGGCATTGCCGCGCACATCCCAGCGGGTGGGGATGCACAGGGCGAAGATGATCTTGTCGATCTCGGCCCAGGTCTCGGCGAACCACATCACCGCCCGGGAAGCGTAGTCACGGTAGCGGCCGGTCAGGACCAGCTTCAGCAGGGCGAAAACCATCAGCGGCCCGATCAGGACCAGGGTGTTGAGCAACAGCAACAGGGTGACGAAACTGCCGGTGAGCAGGCGACGCATAAGTCCACTCTTATTGTGGGAAAACAGTCGGCCATTCTAAGCAGCCACGTTCGGAACACCAAACGCCACCCGCCGACTGTCCCGGACAAATGTTTCACATTGTGTTCATTAACCTTGCTTGCTGAACCTCAAGCACCACGGCAGTCTAACTGTCGTCCCGTTCCAAGGAAGTTACTGCATTGAAACCACTGATCGCCCTGCTCGGCCTGCTGGCGTTGCCCGTCATGGCCGCCGAACCCGACCTCTATGGCCGCTACGAATACATCGGCGTGCCGGAGATCGGCCAGACCCTCAAAGCCAAGATGGACACCGGCGCCCTCACCGCCTCGCTGTCGGCGCGGGATATCGAGACCTTCAAGCGTGATGGTGAAGACTGGGTGCGCTTCCGCCTGGCCACCAAGGATGCCGACGACAAGGTCTTCGAGCACAAGATCGCGCGTATCAGCAAGATCAAGAACCGCGCCGACGAAGAAGACGAGGAAGGTGCCACCGAAGTGGCACACCGACCTGTGGTCGATCTCGAACTCTGCCTGGGCGACGTCAAGCGCACTGTCGAGGTCAACCTCACCGACCGCAGCAGCTTCAACTACCCGCTGCTGATCGGCGCCAAGGCCTTGCGTGAATTCAATGCCGCCGTGAACCCGGCACGGCGCTTCACCGCTGGCAAACCGGACTGCTGATGCCGCAGTCACGAGCTTCAAGCGACAAGCGGCACGTCGAAGCAGATCGCTTTACACTTGCAGCTTTCCACTTGCCGCTTGCCACTGCCTTATGTCCCGGATCCTGATCGTTGAAGACGAAGCCGCCATCGCCGACACCCTGATCTTCGCCCTGCAGGGCGACGGTCACAGTACCGAGTGGGTGAGCCTTGGCCAGGCCGCCCTGGAGCGCCAGCGCCAGCAGCCGGCGGACCTGGTGATCCTCGATATCGGCCTGCCGGACATCAGCGGCTTCGAAACCTGCAAGCAATTGCGCCGCTTCAGCGAAGTGCCGGTGATGTTCCTCAGTGCCCGCGACGGCGAGATCGACCGCGTGGTGGGCCTGGAAATCGGCGCTGACGACTACGTGGTCAAACCGTTCAGCCCGCGGGAAGTGGCCGCGCGGGTCCGCGCCATTCTCAAGCGCATGGCGCCCGCCGCTGCGCCCCAGGGCATCCCGGCCAATACGCCGTTCAGCGTCGACGCCCTGCGCATGCAGATCCACTACCGCGAACAGCCACTAAGCCTCACCCGCCATGAATTCCGCCTGCTGCAATGCCTGCTGGAGCAGCCGCAGCGGGTCTTCAGCCGCGAGCAACTGCTGGACGCCGTGGGCGTAACCGCCGATGCCGGCTACGAGCGCACCATCGACAGCCATATCAAGAGCCTGCGCGCCAAGCTGCGCCTGGTGGCCGCCGACGCCGAGCCGATCCAGACCCACCGCGGCCTAGGCTACAGCTACAACCCGGCGCACAGCTGATGCGCCTGGGCCTGCGCATCTTCCTGGTGTACTTCCTGTTCGTCGGGCTGACCGCGTATTTCGTGCTCAACACCGTACGCGAACAGGTGCGCCCGGCGGTGCGCCAGTCCACCGAAGAAACCCTGGTGGACACCGCCAACCTGCTGGCGGAAATCCTGCGCAGCCAGGTCAAGGCCGGCACCCTCGCCCAGAGCGACCTGCCACAACTGCTCCAGGCCTACGGTCAGCGCCGGCCCAACGCCGATATCTGGGGTCTGTCCAAGACCGAGGTCAACCATCGCATCTATGTCACCGACGCCAGGGGCGTGGTCCTGCTGGATTCCGCCGGCGAAGCGGTGGGCCAGGACTATTCGCGCTGGAACGATGTCTACCTGACCCTGCGCGGCCAGTATGGCGCCCGTTCCACCCGCAGCGAGGTCTTCGCCCACAACCAGGCGGCGCTGGCCAAGGATGCGCCCACCGTCAAGGTGGTCGAGCTGGAGACTTCGCCGTTCTACCAGCACTTCCGGCAGACCCCGTACTTCGCCCAGTACCGCGCAGCGGTCGAGGGCAACGGCGGCGTCGCCCGCAACTACTCCGCGGCCTCCGATGTGCTGCGCTATCCGGTGATCAACTACCACGGCGGCCTGTACCTGGATGTCGACGATACCCTGACCGAAGCCTGGGCCAACGCTGGCCTGCGGGTTGCTCCCGGAGAACTGCTGCTCAACGAGCCCGTCAGCAACAGCGTTCTTGGGCTCGATATCGGTTTCAACACCAGTTGCTTTGGCAGCCATGCCGGAAACCCGCTGCTCGATGCGATTTCCGCCAGAAGCCACGAGCGCTGGCTGGCGGCGCCGGACCTCTTCAGCGAACCGCGTCCGGTGTTCCAGGGGAGCGGTGACCAGCGCTTCGGCGACTACATGAAGCGGATTTCCCATGTGACCGGGCCGGGAATGCTCAACGATGTGCTGGCCGAACATTCGCCGGCGCTGGTGCGGGTCAGGACCGTGTCGAGGCTGCTGGGGTCGTCGGTGCTGATTCCCGAGCCGTTGATTCGGTCGATCAAGCGGCTGGTGAAGATGACCTGCCCGCTGCGGGATGTGGTCAGGATCGGGGCTGATCATTCCTGGAGGACGACGCGCTGAGGGATTTTTTTAGGGGGGGGAGCGGTCGTTTTAGGTGCCTGCTTTGTGTGATTATCCTGAATTTTAGGCGACGTTGACGGCACGTTCCGCCCTTGCGGCGGCTTACTTTTGTCTTGTCAAAAGTAAGCAAAACCGCCCGCTCCCACATCCGGCCCTACGCTTCGCTACGGGTCCCCTCCCTCCGGCACCTTCCGGGGCACGCGCGGCCTACGACTTGCTTCGCCAAGTCTACGACTCGCGCTCTTCGGCTACGCCGAAGGGTGCTGCGCACCTGCCCCTACAGGCGCCTCCACTCGGCCTACTGAAGTCGCAATTGGCGGCGTCTGGACTGACGCGCATGAAGAGCAAAAGCCAGAGCAAAGCTCCGGCTCTTTGGGGCGCCTATCAAAATCAGATCTGAATTTCGAAGATGCGTTCTTGAGAGCGCCGCCCGTAACCTGCGACTTCAGGAGGCCGAGTGGAGGTGTTCGGAGGGGGCGGGTGCGAAGCACCCTTCGGCGTAGCCGAAGAGCGCGAGTCGTAGACTTGGCGAAGCAAGTCGTAGGCCGCGTTGCCCCTGGAGGACACCGGAGCGAGGGGACCCGGAGCGAAGCGTAGGGCCGTATGTGGGAGCCAGCGGCTTTGCTTACTTTGTCCAAGAACAAAGTAAGCCGCCGTAAGGGCGGAACGGGCCGGCAACGTCGCCGAAAATAACGGATATGCTTACAAAAACCAGCACCATCCCCCAGAAAAACCCAAAAAAAAGCCCCGCCAAATGACGGGGTTGAGGTACGAGCGTGGCAGCTCGAAAGGGAGGCCTGTCTTCCCCGGCAGAGGAAGACAGGCTGAACAGCAGTTACAGCAGGATGGTGCGGATGTCGCCCAGCAGGTCGCTCAGACGCTTGGTGAAGCGTGCAGCGGCTGCACCGTTGATCACACGGTGATCGTAGGACAGCGACAGTGGCAGCATCAGCTTCGGCTGGAAGGCCTTGCCGTCCCAGACTGGCTGGATGGTGGCCTTGGAAACACCAAGGATCGCCACTTCCGGCGCGTTGACGATCGGCGTGAAGCCGGTGCCGCCAATGTGGCCGAGGCTGGAGATGGTGAAGCAGGCGCCCTGCATCTCGTCGGCCGACAGCTTCTTGGTCCGGGCTTTTTCAGCCAGGGCCGCCGCTTCGCCAGCCAGTTGCAGCAGGCTCTTCTGGTCGACGTTCTTGATGACCGGGACCAGCAGACCATCCGGGGTGTCCACGGCGAAGCCGATGTGCACGTACTTCTTGCGGATGACGGCCTTGCCGCTTGGTGCCAGCGAACTGTTGAAGTCCGGCAGTTCCTTGAGCAGGTGGGCACAAGCCTTGAGCAGCAGCGGCAGCACGGTCAGCTTGACGCCGGCCTTCTCGGCCACGGCTTTCTGCGCAACGCGGAAGGCTTCCAGCTCGGTGATGTCAGCCGAATCGAACTGAGTCACGTGCGGCACGTTCAGCCAGCTGCGGTGCAGGTTGGCAGCGCCGACCTGCATCAGACGGGTCATGGCGACTTCTTCGACTTCACCGAACTTGCTGAAGTCCACGGCCGGGATCGGCGGGATGCCCGCACCACCGGTTGCGCCGCCAGCGGCTGGCGCTTCCTTGGCCTTCTGCATCATGGCCTTGACGTAGACCTGCACGTCTTCTTTCAGCACGCGGCCGTGCGGGCCGGTCGGCGCGACAGCGCTCAGCTCGACACCGAACTCCCGGGCCAGCTGGCGAACAGCCGGGCCAGCGTGAACCTTCGCACCGCTTGGCGCAGGGGCAGCAGCCGGAGCAGCGGCGACTGGCGCAGCGGCTGGCGCGGCAGCAGCAGGTGCTGGCGCAGCGGCCGGTGCAGCAGCCGGGGCCGGAGCGGCGGCGGGCGCTGGAGCAGCAGCAGGCGCAGCGCCCGCTACTTTCAGTTTCAGGATCAGGTCACCGGTGCCGACTTCGTCGTCCAGTTTCGCGATCACGGCTTCGACCACGCCAGCAGCCGGCGCCGGGATCTCCATGGAGGCCTTGTCGGACTCCAGGGTGATCAGCGACTGGTCGACTTCGACGGTGTCACCCACCTTGACCAGCACTTCGATGATCTTGGCCTTGCCGGACGAACCGATATCCGGAACGTGGATGTCCTGGACGCTGGCAGCCGCCGGCGCAGCGGCCGGAGCTGGGGCAGCTTCGGCGGCAGGTGCGGCAGCCGGAGCAGGTGCAGCGGCCGGCGCAGCAGCAGGTGCCTCGGGGGCCGCGGCAGCGGCACCCTCGACTTCCAGTTCCAGCAGCTCGTCGCCTTCTTTCAGGCGGTCGCCCAGCTTGACCTTCAGCGCCTTGATCACACCGGCCTTCGGCGCGGGAATCTCCATGGAAGCCTTGTCGGACTCCAGGGTCAGCAGGCTCTGGTCGGCCTCGATACGGTCACCGACCTTGACGAACAGCTCGATGATTTCACCTTCACCGCTGCCGATGTCAGGTACGCGAATGAGTTCGCTCACTTAAAAATACTCCTCAGCAGTCCAGTGGGTTGCGCTTGTCCGGGTCGATGCCGAACTTGACGATGGCGTCAGCCACCACTTTC
Organism: Pseudomonas sp. TUM25319; assembly: GCF_056388475.1. Taxonomy (NCBI): domain Bacteria; kingdom Pseudomonadati; phylum Pseudomonadota; class Gammaproteobacteria; order Pseudomonadales; family Pseudomonadaceae; genus Pseudomonas; species Pseudomonas sp. TUM25319. Next base: position 6,559,427 of record NZ_CM150751.1, read on the forward strand.
GGTTCGATCTCGCCACGGTCAGCCAGGGCTTCCAGGGCAGCCAGCACAACGAAGTGACGGTCGACTTCGAAGAAGTGACGCAGCTTCTTGCGGCTGTCGCTGCGACCGTAGCCATCGGTACCCAGGACTTTGAACTCTTTGCTCGGAACCCACTGACGGATCTGCTCGGCGAACAGCTTCATGTAGTCGGTAGAGGCGATGACCGGACCTTTACGGCCGCTCAGGCACTGCTCGACGTAAGTCTGCTGTGGCTTCTGGCCAGGCTTCAGGCGGTTGGCGCGCTCGACGGCCAGGCCGTCACGACGCAGTTCGTTGAAGCTGGTGACGGACCAGACGTCGGCACCGATGTTGAACTCTTCACGCAGGATCTTCGCAGCTTCGCGGACTTCACGCAGGATGGTGCCGGAGCCCATCAGCTGTACGTGGTGCGCGGCGTCGCGGGTGTCTTCTTCCAGCAGGTACATGCCCTTGATGATGCCGTCCTCGACACCGGCCGGCATGGCTGGCTGCTGGTAGGACTCGTTCATCACGGTGATGTAGTAGAAGACGTCCTGTTGCTCTTCGGTCATCTTCTTCATGCCGTCCTGGATGATCACCGCCAACTCGTAGCCGTAGGTCGGATCGTAGGTGCGGCAGTTCGGGATGGTGCCAGCCATCATGTGGCTGTGGCCGTCTTCGTGCTGCAGGCCTTCACCGTTGAGGGTGGTACGGCCGGCGGTACCGCCGATCAGGAAGCCGCGGGTACGGCTGTCGCCGGCAGCCCAGGCCAGGTCGCCGATACGCTGGAAGCCGAACATCGAGTAGAAGATGTAGAACGGCAGCATCGGCTGGTTGTGGCAGCTGTACGACGTACCGGCAGCAATGAAGGAGGACATGGCGCCCGCTTCGTTGATACCTTCCTCGAGGATCTGGCCCTTCTTGTCTTCGCGGTAGAACATCACCTGGTCTTTATCGACTGGCTCGTAGAGCTGGCCGACGGACGAGTAGATGCCCAGCTGGCGGAACATGCCTTCCATACCGAAGGTACGGGCTTCGTCCGGGATGATCGGAACGATGCGCTGGCCGATTTCCTTGTCCTTGACCAGTTGCGCGAGAATCCGCACGAAGGCCATGGTGGTGGAGATTTCGCGGTCGCCCGAACCGTCCAGGATCGCCTTCAGGGTTTCCAGTGGCGGAGTCGGGATGCTGAACGACTTGGCGCGACGCTGTGGCACGAAACCGCCCAGTGCGGCGCGACGCTCGGCCAGGTAGCGAGCTTCGGCGCTGCCTTCTTCCGGTTTGAAGAACGGCAGGTTTTCCAGGTCTTCGTCCTTGACCGGGATGTCGAAGCGGTCACGGAAGTGACGCAGGCTGTCGACGTCGACCTTCTTGGTGTTGTGCGCGGTGTTCTTGGCTTCGCCAGCACCGGTGCCGTAGCCCTTGATGGTCTTGGCCAGGATGACGGTAGGCTGGTCCTTGTGGTTGACCGCCTGGTGGTACGCCGCGTAGACCTTGTACGGGTCGTGGCCGCCACGGTTGAGCTTCCAGATCTCGTCGTCGGACAGGTCGGCGACCATGGCCTTGAGCTCTGGGGTGTTGAAGAAGTGCTCACGGACGAACGCGCCGTCCTTGGCCTTGTAGTTCTGGTACTCGCCGTCGATGACTTCGTCCATGCGGCGCTGCAGGATACCGTCGGTGTCCTTGGCCAGCAGTGGATCCCAGAAGCGGCCCCAGACCACTTTGTTGACGTTCCAGCCACCGCCACGGAACACGCCTTCGAGTTCCTGGATGATCTTGCCGTTGCCGCGAACCGGGCCGTCGAGGCGCTGCAGGTTGCAGTTGATGACGAAGATCAGGTTGTCCAGCTTCTCGCGGCCGGCCAGGGCGATCGCGCCCAGGGATTCCGGCTCGTCGCACTCGCCGTCGCCCATGTAGCACCAGACTTTCTGCTTGCCGGCCGGGATGTAGCCGCGAGCTTCCAGGTACTTCATGAAGCGCGCCTGGTAGATCGCCTGGATCGGACCCAGACCCATGGAAACGGTCGGGAACTGCCAGAAATCAGGCATCAGCCATGGGTGCGGGTAGGACGACAGACCGTTGCCATCGACTTCCTGACGGAAGTTGTTCATCTGGTCTTCGGTGATGCGGCCTTCCATGAAGGCGCGGGCGTAGACGCCAGGCGAGGCGTGGCCCTGGAAGAAGATCAGGTCGCCGCCGTGTTCTTCGGTCGGAGCCTGGAAGAAGTAGTTGAAGCCGATGTCATACAGGGTGGCGCTGGAGGCGAAGGAAGAAATGTGGCCGCCCAGATCCGAGTCCTTCAGGTTGGTGCGCATTACCATGGCCAGCGCGTTCCAGCGTACCAGCGAGCGAATGCGGCGTTCCATGAACAGGTCGCCAGGCATGCGTGCTTCGTGGGTAACGGGAATGGTGTTGCGGTATGGCGTGGTGATTGCGTACGGCAGCTGCGAACCACTGCGGGTTGCCAGCTCGCCCATACGGGTCATCAGGTAGTGAGCGCGGTCTTCGCCTTCTTTGTCGAGGACCGACTCCAGGGCGTCCAGCCATTCCTGGGTTTCGACGGGATCGAGGTCTTGCATGGCTTGCTCCAGGGCGGAAAGGCTTCCAGAATCGGTTGCCTGAAGTTTGCGACTGGCCTTTTGGGCAGACGACATGAATTCTTGGATTACCGGAGGTAGTCCCGGCGGCGTGTAGTTTTACTACAAATCGTTCGTCATTACATGCCTTCGACTGAAAAAAGCAGTAGTAAAACTACATTTGACCCACACCTCGCCAGCGTCCGGCTTGTGGGATAAAACGATACCGGCGACGAAAAACCGGTTGAAAAAAGGCGTTGTGCGATGGTTTCTGCCAATAAGAACGCAATAACCGCTATTTACAACTTTTGTATGACAGTCCAACCGGTGGCCTGCGATTTTTTCCCGACCACTGTCCGCTTTTTCCCGCCGATCAAGGATAGACCATGAGCCTGCCTTCGCTGGTCGAACTGCCCGAACCCCTCACATCACTGGCCAGCCGCAATGAACAGTCGCTGCGAAGTGCCGTCGCCGCCGTCGAAGGCTTGAGTCTCGACGGTTGGAGCCCCCAGCGCTGGAGCGAGTTCAACCGGGTGGCTGCGGCCAGTGAATTCGTCCTCGAACAGAGCGTGCGCGACCCGGCCATGCTCCTGACACTGGCCGACAGCGGGGAACTGGACCGCGCCTATGCGCCCGGCGAGCTGTGCGCACAACTGGCCGCCGCCGCCCAGGCGGCGACCACCGAGGATGAACTGGGCCGCAACCTGCGTCGCCAGCGCGCTCGCCATCAGGTGCGGATCATCTGGCGCGACCTGACCCGCAAGGCCGACCTGATCCAGACCTGCCGCGACCTTTCCGACATGGCCGATGCGGCCATCGACCAGGCCTACCAATGGCTCTACCCGCGCCTGTGCCAGCAGTTCGGCACGCCCACCGGCCACCGCAGCGGCCAGCCGCAACAGATGGTGGTGCTGGGCATGGGCAAGCTGGGCGCGGTCGAACTCAACCTTTCATCGGACATCGACCTGATCTTCGCCTACCCCGAAGGCGGCGAGACCGAAGGCGTGAAGCGTTCGCTGGACAACCAGGAGTTCTTCACCCGCCTCGGCCAGCGCCTCATCAAGGCGCTGGACCCGATCACCGTCGACGGCTTCGTGTTCCGCGTCGACATGCGCCTGCGGCCGTACGGCTCGTCCGGCGCCCTGGTGCTGAGCTTCAACGCGCTGGAGCAGTACTACCAGGACCAGGGCCGCGACTGGGAACGCTACGCCATGATCAAGGCGCGGGTCGTGGCCGGCGATCAGGTCGCCGGCAATCAGTTGCAGGAAATGCTCCGACCCTTCGTCTACCGGCGTTACCTCGACTTCTCGGCGATCGAAGCGCTGCGCACCATGAAGCAGCTGATCCAGCAGGAGGTACGGCGCAAGGGCATGTCGGAGAACATCAAGCTGGGCGCCGGCGGTATCCGCGAAGTGGAGTTCATCGCCCAGGCCTTCCAGTTGATCCACGGCGGCCGCGACCTGAGCCTGCAACAGCGCCCGCTGCTCAAGGTGCTGGCGACCCTCGAAGGCCAGGGCTACCTGCCGCCGGCGGTGGTGGCCGAACTGCGCGAGGGCTATCTGTTCCTGCGCTACACCGAGCACGCCATCCAGGCCATCGGCGACCGCCAGACCCAGATGCTGCCCGACGGTGATCTCGACCGTGCGCGCATTGCCTTCATGCTCGGCTTCCCCGACTGGGAGGCGTTCCATGCCCAATTGATGCATTGGCGCGGACGGATCGACTGGCATTTCCGCCAGGTGATCTCCGACCCGGACGATGAAGACGGCGAAGGCGAAGTGGTGGTTGGCGGCGAATGGCTACCGCTCTGGGAAGAAGCCCAGGATGAAGAAGCCGCCTGCCGCCAACTGCAGGATGCCGGCTTCCGCGATGCCGCCCGCGCCCTGCAACTACTCGCCGGCCTGCGCGCCAGCCCGCAACTGCGCTCCATGCAGCGCCTGGGCCGCGAGCGTCTCGACTCCTTTATTCCGCGTCTGCTGGCTCAGGCCGTGGAACACGATGACCCGGACCTGGTGCTGGAACGGGTGCTGCCGCTGGTCGAAGCGGTGGCCCGTCGGTCCGCCTACCTGGTGCTGCTCACCGAAAACCCCGGCGCCCTGCGTCGCCTGCTGACCCTCTGCGCCGCCAGCCCGTGGATCGCCGAACAGATCGCCCGCTACCCGCTGCTGCTGGACGAACTGCTCAACGAAGGCCGGCTGTTCAGCCCGCCCCAGGCACCGGAACTGGCCGCCGAACTGCGCGAGCGCCTGACCCGCATCCCCGAGGACGACCTGGAACAGCAGATGGAAGCGCTGCGCCACTTCAAGCTGGCCCACAGCCTGCGGGTCGCCGCTTCGGAAATCGCCGGCAGCCTGCCGCTGATGAAAGTCAGCGACTACCTGACCTGGCTGGCCGAAGCCATTCTCAACCAGGTGCTGGCCCTGGCCTGGCGCCAGACCGTGGCGCGCCATGGCCGCCCACACCGCAGCGACGGCAGCCCTTGCGATCCGGGCTTCATCATTGTCGGCTACGGCAAGGTCGGCGGCCTGGAACTGGGCCACGGTTCGGACCTGGACCTGGTGTTCATCCACGACGGCGACCCCCAGGCCGAAACCGACGGTGCCAAGCCCATCGACAGCGCGCAGTTCTTCACCCGCCTGGGCCAGCGCATCATTCACCTGCTGACCACCCAGACCAACTCCGGCCAGCTCTACGACGTCGATATGCGCCTGCGGCCCTCCGGCGCTTCGGGGCTGCTGGTCAGCTCGGTGGGGGCTTTCGAGCGCTACCAGCAGAACGAAGCCTGGACCTGGGAACACCAGGCCCTGGTCCGCGCCCGCGTGCTGGTGGGCTGCCCGCAGGTGGGCGCGGCGTTCGAGGACGTGCGCGCCCGCGTGCTCGGCAAGCCGCGTGACCTGGCCGGCCTGCGCACCGAAGTGAGCGAGATGCGCGCCAAGATGCGCGACAACCTGGGCACCAAATCCACGGCTGCCGGCACCGCGGCCAATGCCTATGACACCGGCGTTCCCTTCGATATCAAGCAGGATGCCGGTGGTATCGTCGATATTGAATTTATGGTGCAATACGCCGCGCTCGCCTGGTCCCACAGCCATCCGGCCCTGCTGCGCTACACCGACAACATCCGCATTCTCGAAGGCCTCGAGGAAGCCGGGCTGATGCCCGCCAGCGATGCGGTGCTGCTGCGCGAGGTGTACAAGGCGTTCCGTTCCGCCGCCCACCGCCAGGCCTTGCAGAAACAGGCCGGGGTGATCGACGCGGGACAGTTCGTCAGCGAACGCCAGCAAGTACGGCGTATCTGGGGTGAACTGGGGCTGAGCTGAGGCGTGATCTGATTCGGGCGGCAGGACGCACGCCTGGAACCAGTGGCATACACTGATGGACCTAGCCTGACTATATAAAAGAAGGGAGGCCAGGCTGTTGCAAGACAGGCTGTAGCCTCCCTGATCGTTTCCGGATACCGCATGAGAATTTTGATAATCGGGCCCAGTTGGGTGGGCGACATGGTGATGGCGCAGACGCTGTTCCAGGTCCTGAAGCAGCGTCACGCCGATTGCGTGATCGACGTGCTGGCCCCCGAGTGGAGCCGGCCGATCCTCGAGCGCATGCCCGAAGTCCGCCAGGCCTTGAGCTTCCCGCTCGGCCACGGCGTCCTCGACCTGGCCACCCGCCGGCGCATCGGCAAGTCCCTGGCCGGCCAGTACGACCAGGCGATCCTGCTGCCAAACTCGCTGAAATCGGCGCTGGTGCCGTTCTTTGCCGGCATTCCCAAGCGCACCGGCTGGCGTGGCGAATTCCGCTACGGCCTGCTCAACGACGTACGTCGTCTCGACAAGGCCCGCTATCCGCTGATGATCGAGCGCTTCATGGCCCTCGCCGTCCCCGATGGCAGCGACCTGCCGCAACCTTACCCGCGCCCGTCCCTGCAGATCGAGGCCGCCAGCCGCGATGCCGCCCTGGCCAAGTTCGGCCTGGAGCTGGACCGCCCGGTGCTCGCCCTGTGTCCAGGCGCCGAGTTTGGCGAGGCGAAGAAATGGCCCTCGGACCACTACGCCAAAATCGCCGAGCTGAAGATCCGCGAAGGCTGGCAGGTCTGGCTGTTCGGTTCAAAGAACGACCATCCGGTGGGCGAGCAGATCCGCGACCGGCTGATTCCCGGCTTGCGTGAAGAGTCCTACAACCTGGCGGGCGAAACCTCGCTGGCCGAGGCCATCGACCTGCTGTCCTGCGCCGACGCCGTGGTGTCCAACGACTCTGGCCTGATGCACGTCGCCGCCGCGCTGAACCGCCCGCTGGTGGCGGTCTACGGTTCCACGTCGCCGGGCTTCACCCCGCCCCTGGCCGACCAGGTGGAAGTGGTGCGCCTGGGCCTGGAATGCAGCCCCTGCTTCGACCGCACCTGCCGCTATGGCCACTACAACTGCCTGCGCCAACTGGAACCCGATGCGGTTGCCGCGGCGCTGCAGCGGCTCAACGGTCCGTCGCTGGTCGACATCAGCCCAGAGGTCGATTAAGTGCGGGTCCTGCTGATCAAGACATCTTCCCTGGGCGACGTGATCCACGCCCTGCCGGCCCTCACCGACGCCGCCCACGCCATCCCAGGCATCAAATTCGATTGGGTGGTGGAAGAAGGCTTCGCCGAGATTCCCACCTGGCACCCAGCGGTGGACCAGGTGATCCCGGTGGCGATCCGCCGCTGGCGCAAGAACCTCTGGCAGACCTTCAAGAGCGGCGAATGGCGCCAGTTCAAGAAGCGTGTGCGCGAGCGCAAGTACGACCTGGTGATCGACGCCCAGGGGCTGGTCAAGAGCGCCTGGCTGACCCGCTACGTGAAGAAGACCCCGGTGGCCGGCCTGGACCGTTATTCGGCTCGCGAAGGCTTCTCCAGCCGCTTCTACGACCGCCGCCTGTCGGTCGCCACCGGCCAGCATGCGGTGGAGCGGGTACGTCAGCTGTTCGCCCTGGCCCTGGGCTACGACCTGCCCGACGGCATCGGTAATTACGGCCTGGACCGCAGCCGCCTGGAGGAAGTGGGCGTCGCGCCCTACGTGGTACTGCTGCATGGCACCACCTGGGACACCAAGCACTGGCCCGAACTCTACTGGCGGCAACTGACCGAGCGCCTGGGCCGCGCCGGCATGCACGTATGCCTGCCCTGGGGCAACCCGGCGGAGAAGGCCCGGGCCGAGCGCATCGCTCAAGGCTTGAAGAATGCCCGGGTGCTCCCCAAATTGAACCTTGCCGGCGTTGGCCGGGTACTGGCCTCGGCCAAGGCCTGCGTGGCCGTCGATACCGGCCTCGGTCACCTCGCGGCGGCACTGGATGTGCCGACCCTTTCGCTCTTCGGCCCGACCAACCCGGGCCTGACCGGGGCCTACGGGAAATCCCAGGTCCATGTCGCCAGCGACTTCCCGTGCGCGCCCTGCCTGCGCAAGAAGTGCACCTACAAGCCGAGCGCCGAGGAACTGCGCCGGTTCGATCTCAAACGTGAGTGGCCGCTGTGCTTCACTCGCCTGAATCCCGAACGTGTAGCCCGCCAGTTGGGCGAGCTGCTGCGGGCCGAGGATGTTCGTTGATGCAACTGGCTTTTGTGCTCTACAAGTATTTTCCCTTCGGTGGCCTGCAGCGTGACTTCATGCGCATCGCCCTGGAGTGCCAGCGCCGTGGGCACCAGATCCGCGTCTACACCCTGATCTGGGAAGGCGACGTGCCGCCCGGATTCGAAGTGCTGGTGGCGCCGGTCAAGGCGCTGTTCAACCATCGCCGCAACGAGAAACTCAGCGCCTGGATGGAAGCAGACCTGGCCAAGCGCCCGGTGGACCGCCTGATCGGCTTCAACAAGATGCCCGGCCTGGACGTCTACTACGCCGCCGACGGCTGTTTCGAAGACAAGGCGCAGACCCTGCGCGGCAGTCTGTACAAGCGCTGGGGGCGCTACCGTCATTTCGCCGAGTACGAGCGGGCAGTGTTCGACAAGAACGCCCGCACCGAGATCCTGATGATCTCCGAAGTCCAGCAGCCGCTGTTCATCAAGCACTACGGCACGCCGGTCGAACGCTTCCACCTGCTGCCGCCAGGCATTTCCCAGGACCGCCGGGCGCCGGCCAACGCCAGCGAAATCCGCGCCGAGTTCCGCCGCGAGTTCAATCTGAAGGACGACGACCTGCTGCTGGTGCAGATCGGCTCGGGCTTCAAGACCAAGGGCGTGGACCGCAGCCTCAAGGCCCTCGCCGCCCTGCCCTCGGCCTTGCGCAAGCGCACCCGGCTGATGGTCATCGGCCAGGACGATCCCAAGGTGTTCCAGTTGCAGAGCACCACCCTGGGCCTGAACGACCAGGTGCAGTTCCTCAAGGGCCGCAGCGATATCCCGCGCTTCCTGCTCGGTGCCGACCTGCTGATCCACCCCGCCTACAACGAAAACACCGGGACCGTGCTGCTCGAAGCCCTGGTGGCCGGGCTGCCGGTGCTGGTCTCGGCGGTGTGCGGCTACGCCCACTACATTGCCGAGGCCGACAGCGGCCGGGTACTGGACGAGCCGTTCGAGCAGGAGCAGCTCAACAGCACCCTGCAACGCATGCTCGAAGACGACGCCGCTCGTGCCGACTGGGCCCGCAACGGCCTGGCCTTCGCCGACACCGCCGATCTGTACAGCATGCCCGAGCACGCTGCCGACGTGATCCTGGCCCAGGAGCGCGCATGAAGCTGATACTGGCTGAACCCTTCAAGCGCCTGTGGGCCGGACGCGACGCCTTCGACGCCGTCGAGGCGCTGCAAGGCGAGGTGTACCGCGAGCTGGAAGGCCGCCGCACCCTGCGCACCGAAGTCGAGGGCCGCGGTTACTTCGTCAAGATTCACCGTGGCATCGGCTGGGGCGAGATCGTCAAGAACCTGCTCACCGCCAAGCTGCCGGTGCTCGGTGCCGGCCAGGAATGGAAAGCCATCCAGCGCCTGCACGAGGTCGGCGTGCCGACCATGACCGCCGTGGCCTACGGCGAGCGCGGCAGCAACCCGGCGCAACAGCACTCCTTCATCGTCACCGAGGAACTGGCGCCCACCGTCAGCCTGGAAGACTTCAGCCTCGACTGGGTCAAACAGCCGCCCGAGCCGCGCCTCAAGCGCGCGCTGATCGCCGAAGTGGCGAAGATGACCGGCGGCATGCACCGCGCCGGGGTCAACCACCGCGACTGCTATATCTGCCACTTCCTGCTGCACACCGACCGCCCGGTGACGGCAGATGATTTCCGCCTGTCGGTGATCGACCTGCACCGCGCCCAGACCCGCGAGAAGATCAGCCGCCGCTGGCGCGACAAGGACCTTGCCGCGCTGTATTTCTCGGCGCTGGACATCGGCCTGACGCGGCGCGACAAGCTGCGCTTCCTGCGCGGTTACTTCCAGCAGCCACTGCGGCAGGTCCTCGCCGAACACGCGGGCCTGCTGGCCTGGCTGGACGGCAAGGCCCGGAAGCTCTACGAGCGCAAGCAACGGTACGGGGACGCGCTCTGATGGCAGGCTGGACACTGGAGCCGAAATACGCGGCCCTGGCCGACGAGTTCGGCAGTATCGACGCGGTGTTTGCCCTGCAGGGCGAGCGCCTGACCCGCGACCCGCTCAGCGAAGTGATTCGCGTGCAGCGCGACGGGGTCAACTACTACGTCAAGCGCTACACCGGCGCCGGCAAACACCTGCGCCGCTACCTCGGGCGCCCGCGGATCAAGGCCGAATGGCAGAACCTCAAGCAGTTCGCCAAGTGGGACATTCCCACCGCCGAAGTGGTGGCCTGCGGCCTGGAACGCAACGGCCTGAGCTTTGGCCGCGGGGCGATGATCACCCGCGAGTTGCCGAAGACCGAAGACCTGAACGCCCTTGCCGAGCGCAATGACCCGCGCCTCAAGGACCCTCGCTGGATCGATCACCTCAGCCGCCAGCTGGCCCGGCACACCCGGGTCATGCATGACCACCATTTCACCCACAACGACCTGAAATGGCGCAATCTGCTGGTCGATGACCAGGGCACGCTGTTCTTCATCGACTGCCCCACCGGCGATTTCTGGTGGGGCTTCATGCTGCGCTACCGCATCACCAAGGACCTGGCGTGCCTGGACAAAGTGGCCAAGTATCACCTGTCGGCCACCCAGCGCCTGCGTTTCTACCTGCGCTATCGCAACCGCAACCGGTTGAATGCCTCGGACAAGAAGCGCATCCGCCACATCGTGAAGTTTTTCGAGGGACGCGAATGAGTGATTTCCTGGCCAGTGCCGACCTGGCGCTGCTCGAGCGCCACGGCCTGAACGGTTTCGACCAGCTGTGGGCGGTGCAGCTCGACGCGGTGGACGAACCCAACACCGGGCGCGGCGGCTGGAGCAGCGTGTTCCGCCTGGAGCTGGAGGGCAAGGGCTACTACCTCAAGCGTCAGGCCAACTACCTGACCCACACCCTGCACAGCCCTTTCGGCGAGCCGACCTTCGCCCGTGAATTCCGCAATATCAGCCGCTACCAGAAACTGCACATCCCTGCGCTACAGGCCGTGTACTACGGCGAGCGCAAGGTAGACGGCCAGCGCCGGGCCATCCTCATGACCCGCGCCCTCGACGACTGGAACGACCTCGACAGCCTGCTGGCCCAATGGCCGCAACTGGACCTGCCGCAACGCCAGGGCATCCTTCGCGCATGCGGCGAGCTGGCCCGCACCCTGCACGCCGCCGGCCAGGTGCATGGCTGCTTCTATCCCAAGCACATCTTCCTGCGCGAGCGCGGCGGCCGTTGGCAGGCGCAACTGATCGACCTGGAAAAGACCCGGCCCCTGCTGTTCGGTCAGCGTGACCGGCTCAAGGACCTGGAGCCCCTGCTGCGCCGTTCCGGTGCCTGGAGCGACGCCGACGTTCGCCTGCTGCTCGCCGCGTATCTGGATCAACCCGCCGATAGCGCCCTGGTGCAAACCTGGCTGCAGCGCCTGGTGCGCCGCCGCCGTCACAAAGAGACCCGCTGATGCGTTTGTCCGAACTCAAGGAAGCCGGGCGCGCCCCGCAACTGCCGCTGAGCGTCACCCTGGCCGACGCCGCGGGTAGCGCCGAACTGCAACTGCTGAGCCTGCTGCGGGTATTGCCCGGTCAGCGTTATGTCGGGGCCGGCGTGTGGCGCGGCAGGCCGGTGCTGGCCAAGCTGCTGGTCGGTGGCAACGCCGCCCGGCACTTCCAGCGTGAACTGTCCGGCGTGCGCCTGCTGGCGGACAACGGCGTCACCACGCCCCTGCTGCTGGCCGACGGTCTGAAGGAAGGCGAAGGTGGCTGGCTGCTGTTCGAATTCCTCGAAGGCTCCACCAGCCTCGGCGACGTCTGGGCCGGCGTGCAAGCCGAGGCGCCGTTGAGCGATGCGCAGAGCCTGGTGCTCGGTGAAGCCCTCGAAGCCGTGGCCGGGATGCACGCCAAAGGCCTGTGGCAGGACGATCTGCACCTGGACAACCTGCTGCGCCACGACGGCCAGCTGTTCGTGATCGACGGTGGCGGTATCAAGGCCGAAACGCCAGGCCAGCCGTTGTCGCGCCAGCAGGTGCTGCAGAACCTCGGCGTGCTGTTCGCCCAGTTGCCCAAGCGCCTGGAGCCCTTCATCGAAGAACTGCTGGTGCATTACCTGCTGGCCAACAGCGAGCACGCCCTGCCGCTGGAAGCCTTGCAGAAACAGATCGACAAGGTCCGTCATTGGCGACTGAAGGACTACCTGGAAAAAGCCGGCCGCGACTGCACATTGTTTGCCGTCGAGCGCGGCGCTTCCGGATTGCGCGCCATCGTCCGCGACGAACTGACGGCCATGCTGCCGGTGCTCGACAGCGCCGACACGCTGATCGACGGCGGCCACCTGTACAAGACCGGCGGTGCTGCCAGCGTGGCGCGGGTCGAGGTACAGGGCCGGCCGCTGGTGATCAAGCGCTACAACATCAAGGACACCGCCCACTGGTTCAAGCGCTTCTGGCGCCCGAGCCGGGCCTGGCATTCGTGGATCGAAGGGCATCGCCTTGAATTTCTCGGCTTCGCCACGCCCAGGCCGCTGGCGGTGCTGGAAACGCGCTGGCTGGGGCTGCGGGGCAAGGCGTACCTGGTGACCGAGTTGCTGGACGGCCCGGACCTGATGGCCGCGTTCGCGCCCTATGTGGACAGCGGCGAGGTGCCGGCGGAGCAACTGGAAGCGCTGCAACGGCTGTTGGCGCAACTGATCCGTGAACGCATCAGCCATGGCGACCTCAAGGCCTACAATCTGTTCTGGAAGGACGGAGACTGGGCGCTGATCGACCTGGATGCCATGACCCAGCACGCGACCCAACTGAGTTTCGCCCCGGCGTTCGCCAAGGACCGGGCGCGGTTGCTGCGCAACTGGCCGGTGGAGAGTGCCCTGTACAAGCGGCTGGATGAGGCGTTGCCCAAAATCGAATAGGACTTGCGGCCCTCATCGCTGGCAACGCCAGCTCCCACGGTTTCATTGAACAATCAGGACCCTGTGGGAGCCGGCGTTGCCGGCGATAAGGCCATCACCGCATGCAAATGAACAAGGGGCCGTAATCGGCCCCTTGTTCATTTGCGCTTATGCCGCGCTAAAGGTCTTGTGCGGATCGATCACGAATTTCTTCGGCACACCGGCATCGAACTCGCCATAGCCTTCTGGCGCCTGGTCGAGGCTGATGACCTGCACGCCCACCACTTCGGCGATGTTGATGCGGTCCCACATGATCGCCTGCATCAGCGCACGGTTGTACTTCATCACCGGGGTCTGGCCGGTGTGGAAGCTGTGGGACTTGGCCCAGCCCAGGCCAAAGCGGATGCTCAGGCTGCCGATCTTCGCCGCCGCGTCCACCGCACCCGGGTCTTCGGTCACGTACAGGCCCGGAATACCGATCTTGCCCGCCACGCGGGTGACCTGCATCAGCGAGTTGAGCACGGTGGCCGGCGCCTCGTGCTGGGCTCCGGAATGGCCATGACCACGGGCTTCGAAGCCCACCGCATCCACCGCGCAGTCCACTTCCGGCTCGCCGAGGATGTCGATGATCTGCTCGTGCAGCGGGGTGTCCTTGGACAGGTCCACCACTTCGAAGCCCTGGGCCTTGGCGTGCACCAGGCGCACCGGGTTCACGTCACCGACGATCACCACCGCCGCCCCCAGCAGGCGGGCCGAGGCAGCGGCCGCCAGACCGACAGGGCCGGCACCGGCCACATACACCGTGCTGCCCGGGCCAACGCCCGCCGTCACCGCGCCGTGGTAGCCGGTCGGCAGAATGTCGGACAGGCAGGTCAGGTCACGGATCTTCTCCATGGCCTTGTCGCGGTCCGGCAGTTTCAGCAGGTTGAAGTCGGCATAAGGCACCAGCACGTATTCGGCCTGGCCACCGGTCCAGTCGCCCATGTCGACGTAGCCGTAGGCGCCACCGGCGCGGGCCGGGTTGACGGTCAGGCAGACGCCGGTGTGTTGCTCCTTGCACGACCGGCAGCGGCCGCAGGCAACGTTGAACGGCACCGAGACCAGGTCGCCGATCTTCAGGTTCTCGACGTCGCTGCCCTTCTCGACCACTTCGCCAGTGATTTCATGACCCAGGACCAGGCCGACCTGAGCCGTGGTGCGGCCACGGACCATGTGCTGGTCGGAGCCGCAGATGTTGGTGGAAACCACCTTGAGGATGACGCCGTGCTCGATCTTGCGACCGCGCGGGTCTTGCATTTTCGGGTAGTCGATCTTCTGCACCTCGACCTTTCCGGCGCCGAGATACACCACTCCACGATTGCCAGACATGCTCTTACCTCGCTTGATTTGTAGTTATGCAGCGTTGGTTGAAGCGCCACCGTCCATGGGCGGCATGTGTTACTGGAATGGGGGAATTGTGGGCCGGGTTGGCGGAAATGCAGTGACTGATTGCGACAGTGGGTTATCTGTGGGCGGCAGGTTTTTTGTCGTTTTCTGAAATGCAAATCGCCGGCAACGCCGGCTCCCACAGGGTTCGGCGGCGTTCGCAAAACCTGTGGGAGCCGGCATTGCCGGCGATGAGGCCCTTCAGAGCACTACAGTACGATTCGCGTTCAGGAACACCCGACGCTCAATGTGATACCCAACAGCCCGCGCCAACGTCAGGCACTCGATATCCCGCCCCTTGGCAATCAGGTCCTCGGGGTAGTGGCTATGGTCCACCACTTCCACGCCCTGGGCGATGATCGGGCCTTCGTCGAGGTCGTTGTTGATGTAGTGCGCGGTGGCACCGACCATCTTCACGCCCTTGTTGTAGGCCTGGTGATACGGCTTGGCGCCCTTGAAGCCGGGCAGCAGCGAGTGGTGAATATTGATCGCCCAGCCATCCAGGCGCCGGCACAGCTCGGGCGACAGCACCTGCATGTAGCGGGCGAGAATCACCAGTTCCGCGCCGGATTCCTCGATCACCTGCAGCACCTTGCGCTCCTGCGCCGGTTTGTCGTGGGGATCGAGGGGGAAATGGTGATACGGAATATGGTGCCACTCGGCCAGCGGTTCCAGGTCCGGGTGGTTGGAGATCACCGCCACCACGTCCATTCCCAGTTGGCCGATGCGCTGGCGATAGAGCAGGTCGTTGAGGCAGTGATCGGCCTTGGAGACCATGATCACCACCTTCGGCCGGTGGTTCGGCGCGGTCAGCTCGAAAAGCATGCCGAACGCCTCGCCGCGCTCGGCCAGGCCGGCACGGAAGGCGTTCTCGTCGAAGTCTTCCGGCTGGCGGAACTCGACGCGAATGAAGAAGCGCCCGGACAGCCGGTCATCGAACGAATGGTGCTCGGTGACGTAGCACTGCTGCTCGTAGAGAAAGCGAGTGACCGCATCGACGGTCCCGAGCACGCTCGGGCAGTCGGCGGTGAGAATCCAGGTGTCCGGGGCTCGGCTCATGTCGCGCTCCTATTTCTCGATGGCCAGGCCGTACTCGGCGGACGCGTCCTGAAGCCACAGCCACCAGTAGTCGGAGAAGCTGCGACGGATCAGCAGTTCCCAGGTTTCCTCGCCGGTGCGGCGAATCACCAGTTGCGACTTGGCGAAGACGGTACCCACCGCCTTGCCCACCGGGAAGTTGTTGGGGTGCACGTCGTAGCTGGTGGACTTCATCAGCACGTCGCGCACGTTCGGGCCGTTCAGCTCCAGCAGGGTCTGGCCGCCGCTGACGTTGACCACCTGGATATGCTGGCCGGCCAGGGCGTCGCGCAGGGCGTTTTCAACCGGCACTTCCTGGCCACCGGGAACGATCAGCAGCCACTCGTCCGGGCCGAGCCATTGCAGCGACATGTCGCCGTTGGCGACCACGGTCAGGGCCACCGGCAGTTCCAGGCCGATGGCCTTGAACACGCCGCTGGCGAAGGCCGGGTCATGGCCGTCGCCGCGAATGGTCAGGTGACCGAGGAATTTCTTCTCGCGCAGGGTAACCCCGGCGTTCTTGCGGCCCTTGCCGACCAGGCTGGGCAGGTCGGCGTGGTGCAGTGGCGATTCGGCCTTGGCGTCGCCGCCAGGGCGTTGTTCGTAGACGTTGATGGCGCTCATCTTTTTATACCTGCCTTGAATTCTGTTGGACCTGTGTCGCCCTTGATGGCCTCATCGCTGGCAAGGCCAGCTCCCACAAGGACGGTGCATGCAGTACCTGTGGGAGCTGGCTTTGCCAGCGATGGGGCCATCACCAGCCCCACAGGTCGCCCGTCAAACGTTCTGCCGCTCACCCTTCGGATCGAAGAACACCGAGGAACAGATTTCCGCCTCGATCACGCTGCCGTCGGCCTGGGGCGAGTACACCCGCTCGCCGATGCGCTTGAGACCGCCCTTGACCACGCCCATCGCGAAGGAATAACCCAGCGAGTTGGCGGCGTAGCTGGAGGTGACGTGGCCCACCATGTCCATCGGGATCGGCTGCTTCGGATCGAACACCAGTTGCGCGCCTTCCGGCAGCCACTTGGTCGGATCGACCGGCTTGAGGCCCACCAGTTGCTTGCGGTTCTCGCGCACGCAGTCCTCGCGGTTCATGCCCCGCAGGCCGATCCAGGAGAACGGCTTGTTGCGGCCCACGCACCAGCTCATGTTGAGGTCGTCCGGGGTCATCGAGCCGTCGGTGTCCTGGCCGACGATGATGAAGCCCTTCTCGGCCCGCAGAACGTGCATGGTCTCGGTGCCGTACGGGGTCAGGTTGTACTTCTTGCCGGCCTCGACGATCTTTTCCAGGACGCCCATGGCGTAGTTGGCCTGGATGTTCACTTCGTACGACAGCTCGCCAGTGAAGGAAATACGGAACACCCGGGCCGGCACGCCGCCCACCAGGCCTTCCTTCCAGCTCATGAACGGGAAGGCGTCCTTGTCCAGGTCGATGTCGCTGACTTCGCTGAGCAGCTTGCGGCTGTTGGGGCCCGACAGGGTCAGGGTCGCCCAGTGGTCGGTGACCGAGGTGAAGTACACCTTCAGGTCAGGCCATTCGGTCTGCTGGTAGATCTCCAGCCACTGCAGCACGCGGGCCGCGCCGCCAGTGGTGGTGGTCATGATGAAGTGGTTGTCACCGACGCAGGCGGTCACGCCGTCGTCGAAGACCATGCCGTCTTCCTTGCACATCAGGCCGTAGCGGGCCTTGCCCACGTCGAGCTTGGTCCAGGCGTTGGTGTAGATGCGGTTGAGGAACTCGCGGGCGTCCGGCCCCTGGATGTCGATCTTGCCCAGGGTCGAGGCGTCCAGCAGGCCCACGCTGTCACGCACGGCCTTGCATTCGCGGGCCACGGCGGCGTGGATGTCTTCGCCGGCACGCGGGAAGTACCACGGACGCTTCCACTGGCCGACGTCTTCGAACTCGGCACCGTTCTTCACATGCCAGGCATGCAGGGCGGTGAAGCGCACAGGTTCGAACAGGTGGCCGCAGTGCCGGCCGGCTACCGCACCGAAGGTGATCGGCGTGTAGTTCGGGCGGAACATGGTGGTGCCCATTTCCGGGATGGTGATGCCCATCGAACGGGCGGCGATGGCCAGGCCGTTGATGTTGCCGAGCTTGCCCTGGTCGGTGCCAAAGCCCAGCGCGGTGTAGCGCTTGACGTGCTCGACCGACTCGAAGCCCTCGCGGGTCGCCAGTTCGATGGCGGCGGCGGTGACGTCGTTCTGCTGGTCGACGAATTGCTTCGGCGCCCGGGCAGTGCTCTTGTCGTGAGGTACCTGGAACAGCGCGACGGTGGCCTCTTCCTGGCGTGCCAGGGTCTTGGGCTGGGTCGCGGCGCCGGCCTTGAAGCCGGCTTCGGTCACGGCCAGGGCGCCGCCTTCGAAGCCGTCGGCGATGCTCTCGCCCAGGCCGAACACGCCATTGATACCGCCGACACACACACGCTTCTGCGGTGCGTCGCCCGGCACGAAGCCGAGGATGTCTTCACGCCAGACCGGCTTGCCGCCCAGGTGCGAAGCCAGGTGAACCACCGGGCTGTAGCCGCCGGAGCTGGCCACCAGATCGCAGTCCAGCCACTCGCCGGGGCTGGTGACCTTGTGCGCCTTGACGTCGATCGCGGCGACACGGGCGCCGGTGACGCGCTTGCTGCCACGGGCCTCGATGACGGCGCTGGAGGTCAGGATGCGGATGCCCTTGGCGCGAGCTTCTTCCACCAGCGAACCCCGTGGGTTGTGGCGGGCGTCGGCGATGGCGACCACTTGCAGGCCGGCGTCGTGCCAGTCGAGGGCCACGCGGTAGGCATGGTCGTTGTTGGTCGACAGCACCAGCTTGCGGCCCGGCGCCACGCCATAGCGGCGCACATAGACCGAAACGGCACCGGCCAGCATGTTGCCCGGCACATCGTTGTTGCCGTACACCAGCGGACGCTCGTGGGCACCGGTGGCCAGCACCACGCGCTTGGCGCGGACACGGTGCATGCGCTGGCGAACCTGGCCGATCGGCGCGTGATCGCCGAGGTGATCGGTCAGGCGCTCGTGAATGGTCAGGAAGTTGTGATCGTGGTAACCGTTGACGGTCGAGCGCGGCAGCAGGGTGACTTCCGGCAGGCTCTTCAGCTCGGCCACGACGGTCGCGACCCATTCGGCCGCCGGCTTGCCATCGAGGGTCTCGCGGCTGTCCAGCAGGCTGCCGCCAAACTCTTCCTGTTCGTCGGCGAGGATCACCCGTGCACCGCTACGGGCGGCCGCTAGGGCAGCGGCCAGACCGGCAGGACCGGCGCCGACCACCAGCACGTCGCAGTGCTGGTTCATGTAGTCGTAGGTATCCGGGTCGTTCTGCAGCGGTGCACGGCCGAGGCCTGCAGCCTTGCGGATGTACTTCTCGTAGGTCATCCAGAACGACTGCGGGTACATGAACGTCTTGTAGTAGAAGCCCGGCGGCATCATCTTGCCGCCGACCTTGCCGATGATGCCCATGACGTCGTTGTTCACGCTCGGCCAGCCGTTGGTGCTGGTGGCGACCAGGCCCGAATACAGCGCCTGCTGGGTAGCCCGCACGTTGGGAATCTGGGTGGCTTCGCTGGCACCGATCTGCAGGATCGCGTTCGGCTCTTCGGCACCGGCGGCGATGATGCCGCGGGGACGCGAGTACTTGAAGCTGCGGCCGACGATGTCGACGCCGTTGGCCAGCAACGCAGCGGCCAGGCTGTCACCGGCGTAGCCCTGGTAGCTCTGGCCGTTGAAGGTGAAGTTCAAGACTTTGCTGCGGTCGATGCGACCGCCGCTGGAGAGGCGATAAACCTGGCTCATACCTTTTCTCCCTGGCCATTGGCGACCAACTGCGGGGCGCTGCTCTTGCCGGTGACCTGAGGCTTGCTGCCGATCTTGTAGGTTTCCAGGATCTCGTAGGTCACGGTGTCACGGGTGGCGTTGAAATACTGCCGGCAACCGGCGGCGTGGATCCACAGCTCGTGGTGCAGGCCGCGCGGGTTGTCGCGGAAGAACATGTAGTCGCCCCACTCCACATCGGTGCAGGCGTTCGGGTCCAGTGGACGCGGGATGTGGGCCTGGCCGGACGAATGGAACTCTTCCTCGGACCGCAGTTCGCCGCAGTGTGGACAGAAGATGTGCAACATGAGGAATTCTCCTGTTAGTGGGCGACGGCGGCTGCGCCGTGTTCGTCGATCAGGGCGCCGTTGTGGAAACGGTCGATGGAAAACGGTTTGGCCAGCGGGTGCATTTCGCCCTTGGCCAGGCTCGCGGCAAAGACGTTGCCCGAACCTGGGGTGGCCTTGAAGCCGCCAGTACCCCAGCCGCAGTTGAAGAACATGTTCTTGACCGGGGTCTTGGAGATGATCGGGCAGGCGTCCGGCGAGGTGTCGACGATGCCGCCCCACTGGCGGTTCATGCGCACGCGGGAGAGGATCGGGAACATCTCGACGATGGCCTGCAGGGTGTGCTCGATCACCGGGTACGAACCGCGCTGGCCGTAGCCGACCCAGCCGTCGATACCGGCGCCGATGACCAGGTCGCCCTTGTCCGACTGGCTGATGTAGCCGTGCACGGCGTTGGACATGATCACGCTGTCGATGATCGGCTTGATCGGCTCGGACACCAGCGCCTGCAGCGGGTGGGATTCGAGCGGCAGGCGGAAGCCGGCCAGGCGCGCCATGTGCCCGGAGTTACCGGCGGTGACCACGCCGACGCGCTTGGCGCCGATGAAGCCCTTGTTGGTCTCCACGCCGATCACGGTGTTGTTTTCCTTGCGGAAGCCGATCACTTCGGTCTGCTGGATCAGGTCCACGCCCAGGGCGTCGGCGGCACGGGCGAAGCCCCAGGCCACGGCGTCGTGACGGGCCACGCCGCCGCGACGCTGCACGGTGGCGCCGATGATCGGGTAACGGGTGTTCTTCGAGCAGTCCAGGTACGGAATCTCGTCGGCCACCTGCTTGGCGTTGAGCAGTTCGCCGTCCACGCCGTTGAGGCGGTTGGCGTTGACCCGGCGCTCGGAGTCACGCATGTCCTGCAGGGTGTGGCAAAGGTTGTAGACGCCGCGCTGGGAGAACATCACGTTGTAGTTGATGTCCTGGGACAGGCCTTCCCAGAGTTTCATGGCGTGCTCGTAGAGGTGCGCCGACTCGTCCCACAGGTAGTTGGAACGCACGATGGTGGTGTTGCGGGCAGTGTTGCCGCCGCCCAGCCAGCCCTTTTCCACTACCGCGACGTTGGTGATGCCGTGTTCCTTGGCCAGGTAGTAGGCCGTGGCCAGGCCGTGGCCGCCACCGCCGACGATAACCACGTCATAGACCTTTTTAGGGGTCGGCGTGCGCCACATGCGCTGCCAGTTCTCGTGGTGGCTGAGGGAGTGTTTGAAGAGGCCGAAGCCCGAATAGCGTTGCATGGTCTGTTACTCCACTCAGCGGTAAACCGGGAAGTCCGCACACAGTGCCGACACGTTGCGCGCCACATCGGCTTCCACATCGGCATCGCCGAGGTTGTCGAGGATGTCGCAGATCCAGCCGGCCAGCGCCACGCACTGGGCGACCTTGAAGCCGCGGGTGGTGACGGCCGGGGTGCCGATACGCAGGCCCGAGGTCACGAACGGCGATTGCGGGTCGTTCGGCACGGCGTTCTTGTTGACGGTGATGTGGGCGCGACCCAGGGCAGCGTCGGCCTCTTTGCCGGTCAGGCCCTGACGGATCAGGCTGACCAGGAACAGGTGGTTGTCGGTGCCGCCGGACACTACATCGTAGCCGCGCTCGATGAACACGCCAGCCATGGCCTGGGCGTTCTCGATGACTTGTTGCTGGTAGGCCTTGAAGCCGGGCTCCAGCGCTTCCTTGAAGCACACGGCCTTGGCGGCGATCACATGCATCAGCGGGCCGCCCTGGGCGCCAGGGAAGACTGCAGCGTTGAGTTTCTTCTCGATCTCTTCGTTGGCCTTGGCCAGGATCAGGCCACCGCGTGGACCGCGCAGGGTCTTGTGGGTGGTGGTGGTGACCACGTCGGCGAACGGAATCGGGTTCGGGTACAGGCCAGCGGCCACCAGGCCGGCGACGTGGGCCATGTCGACGAACAGCAGGGCACCGACCTTGTCGGCGATCTGGCGGAAGCGCGGGAAGTCGAGGGTCTTGGAGTAGGCGGAGAAGCCGGCGACGATCATCTTCGGCTTGTGCTCGACGGCCAGGCGCTCGACTTCGTCGTAGTCGATCAGGCCAGTGTTGGTGTCGATGCCGTACTGGACGGCGTTGTACAGCTTGCCCGAGGACGACACCTTGGCGCCGTGGGTCAGGTGGCCGCCGTGGGCCAGGCTCATGCCCAGGATGGTGTCGCCGGCCTGCAGCAGGGCCAGGTACACCGCGCTGTTGGCGGACGAACCGGAGTGCGGCTGGACGTTGGCGTAGTCGGCGCCGAACAGTTGCTTGGCGCGTTCGATGGCCAGCGCCTCGACCTTGTCGACGTGCTCGCAGCCACCGTAGTAGCGCTTGCCCGGATAGCCTTCGGCGTACTTGTTGGTCAGGCCGCTGCCCTGGGCCTGCATGACGCGCTTGCTGGTGTAGTTTTCGGAAGCGATCAGCTCGATGTGATCTTCCTGACGTTGCTCTTCGGCATTCATCGCCGCCAGCAGTGCATCGTCGTAACCCTGAATCTGGTCTTGCTTGCTGAACATCGCATTTCTCCGGCAGCGGCGTGGGTCTTGTTAAGTGGAACCCGTGGCGTGGACGGGTGTCCTTTGCAGCGATGGTATGACTGGACCGGGCCTTTCAGATGCCTGCGCACGCCACGCAAAGGTGCGTTTACGACATTGTTTTGTCTTGTTTGCGATAGTCGCTCTTTCGGGCTTCATCGCTGGCAACGCCAGCTCCCACAGGGTTCGGCGGCGATCACACCTTGTGGGAGCCGGCGTTGCCGGCGATTGGCCCGCAAAAACGACATCGCAACCAGGTTGTATAGGCAACCTCGCAAGCGATGATTTAGAGTGCTCTCCTGCCTCGCTCACAGGACACGCGCCATGACAGAACAAAGCCAGCAATTCGCCAGCGACAACTATTCCGGCATCTGCCCCGAGGCCTGGGCCGCCATGGAAAAGGCCAACCACGGCCACGAACGCGCCTACGGCGACGACCAGTGGACGGCCCGCGCCGCCGATCATTTCCGCAAGCTGTTCGAAACCGACTGCGAGGTGTTCTTCGCCTTCAACGGCACGGCGGCCAACTCCCTGGCCCTGTCGTCGCTGTGCCAGAGCTACCACAGCGTGATCTGCTCCGAGACCGCCCACGTCGAGACCGACGAATGCGGCGCGCCGGAATTCTTCTCCAACGGCTCCAAGCTGCTCACCGCCCGCAGCGTGAACGGCAAGCTGACCCCCGAGTCGATCCGCGAAGTGGCGCTCAAGCGCCAGGACATCCACTACCCCAAGCCTCGCGTGGTGACCATCACCCAGGCCACCGAAGTCGGCAGCGTCTACCGCCCCGACGAACTCAAGGCCATCAGCGACACCTGCAAGGAACTGGGCCTGAACCTGCACATGGACGGCGCACGCTTCACCAACGCCTGCGCCTTCCTCGGCTGCTCGCCGGCGGAACTGACCTGGAAAGCCGGGATCGACGTGCTCTGCTTCGGCGGCACCAAGAACGGCATGGCGGTGGGTGAAGCCATCCTGTTCTTCAACCGCAAGCTGGCCGAAGACTTCGACTACCGCTGCAAGCAGGCCGGGCAACTGGCGTCGAAGATGCGCTTCCTGTCGGCGCCCTGGGTCGGGCTGCTGGAGAGCGGTGCCTGGCTGCGCCATGGGGCCCACGCCAACCACTGTGCGCAGTTGCTGAGCAGTCTGGTGGCGGATGTGCCGGGGGTCGAACTGATGTTCCCGGTGGAAGCCAACGGCGTGTTCCTGCAGATGCCGGAAGCGGCGCTGGAAATGCTGCGTAATAAAGGCTGGCGCTTCTATACCTTCATCGGCAGTGGTGGGGCGCGGTTCATGTGTTCCTGGGACACCGAGGAAGCGCGGGTGCGGGAACTGGCGGCGGATATCCGGGCGGTGATGGGCGCCTGATCTTCCATTGCCCTCCGGGGCCAATCGCTGGCAATGCCAGCTCCCACAAGGTTCGGTGGTGTTCACCTTGTGGGAGCCGGCGTTGCCGGCGATGGGATCCCTGAAGATCTAGAGTCGGAACCCGCCCATCTGCCTGGCCAGGTCATCGGCCAGCGTCTGCAACGCCTCGCAATCCTTCCTGCACGCTTCCACCTCCGCCGCCGTCCGGCGCGCCAGGTCGGAGATGCCCTGCACATTGCGGTTGATCTCTTCGGTCACCGCCGACTGTTCCTCGGTGGCCGTCGCCACCTGCAGGTTCATGTCGCTGATGCGCTCCACCTGCCCGGTGATGGTGGTCAGCGAGTCACCGGTCAACTGGCTCGACTCCACGCCCGTCCCCGTCGCCGCCTGCCCGGCATGCATCGACTCCACCGCCACACCGGTGCCCTGCTTCAGGCGCTGGATCATCTGCTGGATCTCGCCGGTGGACACCTGGGTGCGCTGCGCCAACGTACGCACTTCATCGGCCACCACCGCGAACCCGCGCCCCATCTCGCCCGCCCGCGCCGCTTCGATCGCGGCATTGAGCGCCAGCAGGTTGGTCTGCTCGGAAATGCTGCGGATCACCGCCAACACCTTGTCGATGGACGCTACTTCCTCGGCCAGCTCGCTCACGGCGTCGGCCGCCGTACCGATCTCGCCCGACATACCTTCGATATGGGCAATGGAACGCTGCACCACATCCCGCGCCTGCAGGGCTTCGTCCCGTGCGGTCTGCGAGGCGTGGGCCGCTTCGCCAGCATTCTGCGCGATTTCCTGCACGGTCAGGCCCATCTGGTGCACCGCAGTGGCGACCATCTCGGTCATCTCCTGCTGCTTCACCGAGCGGTCGGCGGTACTCACCACCACCTGGATGACCTGGCCCACTTCCTTGCGCAGGTGTTCGCTGGTGCGCAGCACCTGGCCGATCAGGCTGCGCTGGCTGTCGAGGAAGCGGTTGAAGCCGCGGGCCAGGTCGCCCAGCTCGTCGCGGCGGCTTTCGTCGAGACGGTGGCTGAGGTCTCCGCCGCCATCGCCGATGGCCCCCAGCGCAGCGGTCACCTGGCGCAGCGGCCGCACGATGCCGCGGGCCAGCAGCACTACCAGCAGCAGCGACAGCAACGCCACGGCGCCACCGATCAGGCTGGTCAGCCATACGGTTTCCTTCGCCTGGGCATAGATCTGCGACTCCGGCACCTCGGCCACCAGTCGCCAGTTCAGGTCGCGCAGCGGCAGGCTCAGGGCCAGCCAGCGTTCGCCATCACGCTCGAAGCTCACGCTCTCGAAACCGTCATGATTGAGCAGGATGGTCTGGGTCGCCGCTTCGCCGATCTGTTCGGCCAATTGCCGCTTGCCGCCGTGTTCGCTCTGCGGATGCACCTGGATCAGGCCATCGCCGCGTACCAGCATCACCCGGCCATGCTCGCCGAAGCTGAAGTTGTGGATCAGCTCGGACATTTCGGTCATGCGCAGGCCCAGCCCGCCAACACCCACCAGCTTGCCGTCCTTCTCCACCCGGTAATCGATGAACAACGCCAGCTCGCCGGTGCTGGTGTCGGTATCGATGTTGAGCATGCGCGGGTCGCCGCTGTCGATGAAACCGTAGAACCATTTGTCTACAGGATTGCTGCGGCTCAGTGTCCGATCCAGGCCCTTCTCGTTGTAGTAGTGGTTGGTCAGGGTCGAGGCATACACCGAGGTGAAGGCCTTGTTGTGCAGGCGCATGGCCTCCAGGTACTCGACCACTGCCGGCGCCAGGGCCGGGTCTTCGCCGGCGGCGAGCCAGTCGCGCAGCAGGGTGTTGTTGGCGATGTCGGCGGCGGCGGTCAGCGGCCGCGCCAGCATCCGTTCGACATCGTTACGAATGGCCTCAATGCTTGCCGGCAGCGCCGTGTTCACCAGGTAACGCTCGGTCAGCCGATTCACCGCCACGGCGTAGATCCCGACCACGATCAAAATGCTCACCAACAGGGCTGCGCCCATGCTTGCAATGAGTTGCCACTGGATACTGCGCCGCCAGAAATGCATGGGGTTCCCTCTGAGAAATAAAAACCTGTACTGCAAATGACAGGCCAATTGTATACATCATAGGTATACGATATTTCCAGACGGGCACGACGATATCCCTGAAAAAACCAGGGTCATGAGCGTATCGAAGGGAATGGGACAGGTGTGCGGGAGCCGGAAAAGCTCCCACACGGGGCGATCAACTGTTGTCGATGGCCTGGGAGATGGCATCGACCGTGGCGCTGACTTGCTCTTGATAACGGTCGAGGGTGCGCTGATGCGCCTGCTGTTGCTCGATCTGCCGCGAGCACAGGTTCAGCGCCGCGAGCACCAGCAGCTTGTCACCGATCAGCGACGGGTAGCTGCGCTTGGTATCGGCCAGGGACGCCTTGAGCATCCGGACTGCCTCGTTGAGCACATGCTCCTGGCCCGCCGGGGCCTTGATCGAGTAGTCGTTGCCCATGATCGAGACGACGTTGATCGTCTGCGCGTTCTCGTTCATGCGCTAACGGCACCCGCGCTGGCACGGTCGATCAGCGCCTGGATACGGGCGGCGGTGGCACCGTGCTTCTCTTCCTGTTCCATCAGGTTCAGTTGCAGGCTTTCGTTCTCGTCACGGGCCTGGGCCAGTTCGCTGTTCAGTTGTTCGTTGCGCTCGGTCAGTTGCTGGTTTTTCTGCAGCAGCTCGCCGACCAGTTGTTCCAGTTGACTCAGGGTGTTGTCCAGCATGATGGCCTTCTCGGGGGTGGTTGCAGGGGGCGCACACGATAAAGAAATCTCGACATGCCCGCCAGAAATATCGGGGCTAGAGCCCCGCGTTGGTGCAGATTGACCCGAAGAGGGGCATCTTGTTCCCGCAGTTGGTCGGGTCAGGCCGGCAACGCTTGCCGATGAACGGCCATTTTTTTGTAGGACAACCACTCAAGTCCCGTTGCAGACGTGCCGATAGGCAATGAAACACTGCCAACCGTCGCATGGATCGCGTCCCCTTGTTTCGGAACCGACCCATGTCCCTTCGCAACATGAATATTGCCCCGCGTGCACTCCTGGGGTTTGCGCTGATCGGCGCGCTGATGCTTACCCTGGGCATCTTCGCCCTGAACCAGATGAGCAAGATCCGCGAAGCCGGTGAAGACATCGAACAGATCACCGTGCCGAGCATCAAGAGCCTGGACCAGATCAACCTGCAGACCCTGCGCCTGCGCACGCTGTCCTACCGCCTGCTGATGAACCGTGAAGCAGACGTGCAGCAAAACACCTTCACCCAGCTCGACCAGCGCAACGAACAGATCGACACCCAGCGCAAGATCTACGAACCGCTGATCGCCGCCGACGAAGAGCGCGCCACCTACAACCAGTACGTGCAGCTGCTCGGCCAGTACCGCCAGCTCGAAAGCCGCATGCGCCAGTTGTCGCAAAGCAACGACCTGCCCGCCCTGCGCGACATGATCAACCGCGACCTGCTGCAGAACCTTGAGCAGATCACCGTGGTGCTGGACAAGCTGGTGAAGATCAACACCGAGCAGACCCGCGACATCAACCAGGCCGCCGCCGATCAGTACGCCACCGCCTTCACCCTGGTCATTGCCCTGCTGGTGGCAGCGACCGTGCTCACCTTCCTCTGCGCCATCCTCCTGACCCGCAGCATCGTCAAACCCATCGAGGAAGTGCTTGGCGTGGCCGAGCAGATCGCCGCCGGCGACCTGACCCACACCGTTCGCCCCGAAGGCAACGACGAGCCGGCGCGCCTGCAACGGGCCGTGGCGAAGATGCAGGAACAGCTGCGCGACACCCTGCAGCAGATCTCCGGCTCCGCCACCCAACTGGCCTCGGCAGCCGAAGAGCTGAACAGCGTCACCGAAGAAAGCGCCCGCGGCCTGCAACAGCAGAACAACGAAATCGAACAGGCCGCCACCGCCGTTACCGAGATGACCAGCGCCGTGGAAGAAGTGGCACGCAATGCGGTCAGCACCTCCGAGGCATCCCAGGAAGCCACCCGCTCGGCCGGTGATGGCCGTGACCTGGTGATGGAAACCGTCACCGCCATCGAACGCATGAGCACCGACGTCCAGAGCACCTCGGTGCTGGTGGGCAACCTGGCCGAACAGTCCCGCGATATCGGTAAGGTGCTCGACGTGATCCGCGGCCTGGCCGACCAGACCAACCTGCTGGCCCTCAACGCCGCCATCGAAGCGGCCCGTGCCGGCGAAGCCGGACGTGGCTTTGCCGTGGTCGCCGACGAAGTCCGCGCCCTCGCCCACCGCACCCAGCAGTCCACCTCGGAAATCGAGCGCATGGTCAGCAGCATCCAGGGCGGCACCGAGCAGGCCGTAAGCTCCATGCGCAACAGCACTGAGCGCGCCGAATCGACCCTGAGCATCGCCCGTGGCGCAGGCTCGGCGCTGGAAACCATCACCGGCGCGGTGGCGCAGATCAACGAGCGCAACCTGGTGATCGCCAGCGCCGCGGAAGAACAGGCCCAGGTGGCGCGGGAAGTGGACCGCAACCTGGTCAACATCAACGACCTGTCGGTGCAATCAGCGACCGGCGCGCATCAGACCAGCGCGGCCAGCGCCGAGCTGTCGCGGCTGGCGGTGGACCTGAACAACCTGGTGAACAAATTCAGGATCTGAGCGAATCCCTGAGGGCCTGATCGCTGGCAAGCCAGCGATCAGGCCATCTGAGCCACCAAAAAACACGACAGCAAGGCCAGGAATCGCCCTACAGAATCCCGCCATCCCCGACCATCCCTACAGAAACATTCCATCATCAGCAGACCCGCCACACCACCGTCCTACAACCCCCGCCAAAATCCCCCGGAAACCGCCCATTTACCGGTAATCCGGCCCTGTTTCCCACGCATGATTTGAAGCAATTTCCCTCTGTAAAGATTCCGGCCAGTCCCTAACCTCGCGGCCTCGCCATTGCCCGCAGAGGCCAGACCGCCCATGAACACGGCCCCCACCTCGAACCGCCAGACCGGCGCGTTCTGGTTTACCAGCAACTTCCTGCCCGCACCGCTGGCGATCGGCTTCGTCGGTCCGCTGCAAGGGCTGAGCCTCTGGCAATCATTGCTGGCCATCGTCCCGGCCGTGCTCCTGGCCAGCCTGGTGCCGGCCCGCCACCGGTCGCTGTCGGCCGGGACCTTGCTGTTGCCGGTCGCCATCGTGATCTACGTGCTGCACCTGGACATGCTCGGCCGGGTTGCCACGCACCTGCTGCCAGGCGATTCCGCCAGCTGGCAGGTCGTGGCACTGATGCTCGCCCTCCTGCTCGCGCTGATCGGCCAGCCCTTGCTGCATCGCCTGCAGCGCCTGCTCGCCCCGCTGCTCGCGATCACCTTCGGCGTGCTGACGTTAGGCGCACTGCTGCTTCTTGAAGTGGATACCGCACAACGCCGGCCGGGGTTTTCCTGGGCGTCCTTCGGGCTGCTGGCCGCGCTGGCGGCGCTGTGGCAGATCAGCCTCACGCCGCTGGCCAGCAAGGGCGCGCCGAGCTATGCCGGCATCGCACTGCCGGCGCTGTGGCTGATGTCGCTGGGCGCTCTCATGGCTTCAGCGATTCCGGCGGTGGACAGCGTGGTGAGCCTGCGGCTGGTGGGCGAGCGCGTCTTCACCGGGCTCGGCACCACCGCGGTGCTGCTGTTCGCGCTGGCCATGGTGAGCGCCATGGCCGTCCATGCTCATGGCCAGCTGTGCGCGGTGTCGGCCACCCCCTTGAAAACAAAAGCCCGCGTGCTGGCGCTCGCGGGCTTGATGGTGTGGGTCATGCTGTTCAACAGCGCCCACCTGTCGCTGTACTGAACCTCAATACTCGATTCGCACGTCCCCTTTCGGCACGCTGCAGCACGACAGGATGTAGCCCTCGGCCACGTCCTCGTCGGTGATGCCGCCGTTGTGCTCCATCTCCACTTCGCCACCCAGCTTGAGGACCTTGCAGGTGCCGCAGATGCCCATGCCG
This sequence comes from Pseudomonas sp. TUM25319, assembly GCF_056388475.1. NCBI lineage: Bacteria > Pseudomonadati > Pseudomonadota > Gammaproteobacteria > Pseudomonadales > Pseudomonadaceae > Pseudomonas > Pseudomonas sp. TUM25319. The sequence continues at coordinate 6,588,926 of NZ_CM150751.1, forward strand.
CAGGCCTTGGGGATCATCAGCCCGACCTTCGCCGCCGCCGCGTGCACCGTCTCGCCGGGGGCGATGCGGCTGCTCTTGCCGGTGGCGGTGAACTCCACCAGGTGCAGGTCGCCAGGGGTGATTTCCTCGGCCGCTTCCGCAGCCTGCTCGGCATGTTCCACCGCGTCGGCCTTGGCCTCCGGTGGCGTCGCGCCGAACGACTCCTCGTGATAGCGGCTCATGTCGTAGCCGGCGGCTTCGAGCAGGCGCTTGACCGCCGTCATGTACGGCGTCGGGCCGCAGCAGAAGATCTCCCGATCCATGAAGTCCGGGGCCATCAGCTCCAGCAGCTTGTGGTTCAGGTAGCCGCGATAACCGGCCCAGGGCTCACCCAGCCCGTGCTTCTCGCAAATGATGTGCAGGCTGAAGTTGGGGATCCGCGAGGCCATGTGCTCCAGCTCGCGGTGATAGATGATGTCTTTCGGCGAGCGGGCACTGTGCACGAACACCATGTCGACATTGCCGTTGGTGTCGTAGAACCAGCGGGCCATGGACATGACTGGCGTGATGCCGACGCCGCCGCTGAGGTACAGCACTTTCGGGCTGGGGAAGTCCATCGCGTTGAACAGCCCCACCGGCCCGTGCACCGCCAGCTCCTGGCCTTCGTGCAGGGTGTCGTGCAGGTAGTTGGACACCTTGCCGCCGGGGACGCGCTTGATGGTCACCGAGAAGCTGTAGGGCACCGACGGAGAACTGGAAATGGTGTACGACCGCATCACCTGCTGGCCGTCGATCTCCAGCTCCAGGGTGACGAACTGCCCCGGCTTGAAGAAGAACATGATCGGCTGGTCGGCCATGAAGCAGAAAGTGCGTACATCCCAGGTTTCCTGGATGACCTTGACGCAACGGACGACGTGACGACCGTTGGCCCAGGTCTGGGTGGTCACCGGATTGAGAAAGGCATTGGACATGTTGTTCTTCTCCACGGCCGACTGCGGCCCTCATGGCGACGATAATGCTCAAGCCGCGAGCGCCACACTTACCCATTCACGACATCGGCGTGCTTATCGCGACCAGCCCCCAGCGGCAAGGGCTGGGTCGTCGGAAACGGATTCGGCCATGTCGCCCATGGATATGGTTGTCGTCGTGCCCGGACGCACACTCCGTCGCAAATGATCCCGCTGCATTTGCCTTGCGTCGCATAACAACGATTAGCCACTTTCGCCGGCCGAACAGGCCATGAGGACCTACACGATGGACGTCACCGCAACCCTGAGCCTGGGCGACCCGCTGGAACCCGCACGCAAGGCCACCGCCGAGATGCTGCAGAACCGCGAACGCACCTTCTCGCTGCCGCAACCGTTCTACACCGACGAGCGTCTGTTCCAGATCGACATGGAGGAGATCTTCCACAAGGAATGGCTGATCGCCGGCATGACCTGCGAGATCCCGGCCAAGGGCAACTTCCTCACCCTGGAGATCGGCAAGAACCCGATCATGGTGGTGCGCGGTGCCGAGGGCCAGGTGCATGCCTTCCACAACGTCTGCCGTCACCGCGGCTCGCGCCTGTGCACCAGCGACAAGGGCAAGGTGGCGAAACTGGTCTGCCCGTACCACCAGTGGACCTACGAACTGGACGGCCGCCTGCTGTTCGCCGGCACCGAGATGGGCGCCGACTTCGACATGAAGCAGTACGGCCTCAAGCCGGTCCATGTGAAGGTCGCCGGCGGCTACATCTTCATCAGCCTGGCGCAGAACCCGCCGGCCATCGACGAGTTCCTCGCCACCCTGGCGCACTACATGGAACCGTACGACATGGAAAACACCAAGGTGGCCGTGCAGACCACCCTGATGGAAAAGGCCAACTGGAAACTGGTGCTGGAAAACAACCGCGAGTGCTACCACTGCAGCGGCTCGCACCCTGAACTGCTCAACACCCTGCTGGAATGGGACGACACCAACGATCCGCGTGCCACCCAGTCGTTCAAGGACCATGTGGCCGCCTCCGCCGCCGCTTGGGAAGCCGAGAAGATCCCGTACCTGCACAAGAGCCATGGCCTGCGTAACCGCATCGTGCGCATGCCGCTGCTCAAGGGCACCGTGTCGATGACCATGGACGGCAAGCAGGCCTGCCAGAAGCTCATGGGCCGCATCCAGAACCCCGACCTGGGCTCGATGCGCATCCTGCACCTGCCGCATTCGTGGAACCACTGCATGGGCGACCACATGATCGTCTTCACCGTGTGGCCGATCAGCGCCCAGGAAACCAAGGTCACCACCAAGTGGCTGGTGCGCAAGGACGCCGTCGAAGGCGTCGACTACGACCCGCAGCGCATGCGCGAAGTGTGGGACGCCACCAACGACCAGGACCGTCGCCTGGCCGAAGAGAACCAGCGCGGCATCAACTCCACCGCTTACCAGCCAGGGCCGTATTCGAAAACCTACGAGTTCGGCGTGGTCAACTTCATCGACTGGTACAGCCAGCGCGTGCTGGCCAACCTCGGCGCGGAGCCCGCGCCTTACCTGAAGGATGTGTCGGCGCAGTAAACGCGCCACCCCGCGATTGTCTTTCACTCCAGCCTGATCATTTTTCGATCAATAGCAGATCGGCCCCGCAAACGCGGGGCCGACAGCCGCTGACCAACACTTTATCCACAGCTCGGCCCACAGCAATTGTGGGCAACCGCTGTGGAAAACTCCCCCGGCAACCAAATCTGTGCACAGCCCGTGATTGATCATTTTTTGATCTTATTTCTGTAAGCCACTGAATTCAGGGCTCCCAGCGCTTGGCGAACACCTTATCCACAAAGGGGCCAACAGAGAATGTGGGAATCTTCAGGGCGCTGGAAATGCCATGTGGATAAGCCGTCAAGGCACTGACAAGCCTGGCTTTCGAGGGTGTTGAGATGCTTGGATCGGCGTTTTGATCATTTTTTGAACAAACCTCTGGAAGCCCCGTGAATAAAGGCCTTCGGCACAGGGCGAACAGTTTATCCACAGAGCCGCCAACAAGGATTGTGGGCAAATGCCCTTCAGATGCGCACCCGCTCGGTGGACGGCGCCAGGGCGATCTTCAGCATGGCGCGGCTGACCTCCATCTGGACGATGGCCTGCTGCAGCAGGTCCTGGTCTTTCTGGCGGATCAATGGCGGGAGCAGTTCGACGGTGGCGATGGCTTTGTCGAGGTAATCGGCCGCGTTGCGTACGGCATCGGCGTGGGTGACACCGGGCTTGATAAAAAGCGCACGAGGCGGGTCGGGAACGATTTTCTTCATGGGTGATGTCCAGTCTGAGGTGGAGCTACCACGACCGGCTGTCAAACAGATGGTGGCAGCTGTACGCGGGTTGACAGACCGGCAACTAGACAAACCGGCGCACCCGAAGATGCCCACGCGCACAGCTGCCATAACAGCCGTGGCGTCTAGTAAGTCGGCCTGTCAAAGCCGGTCGTTGATGAGCAACGACCGTCGCAGACTAGGCAGCGATTCCACGGGACGCAACTGCTGGGAGGGCGCGGAAGTATGCTTGGGAATTTGCCTACAAGAAAGTCGGAGATCGGTGAAGTATTGAGGCTATTTGAAACATCTTGTGAGATCTGTCAGCAGGTCTGGCCACCTGACCGGTGGAGCGGCTTCAGCCGCGATCGGCGGCGAAGCCGACGTAAACCTGAGTCCCCGGTGTGACTGGCCCACCGGAGATGCCGGGTTGGTGGCCGCTTCGCGCCCATTCGCGGCTCAAGCCGCTCGCACGACGCAGAGGCTCAGCGCAACACGCCTTCTTCCACCAGCAACTTGATGATGGCCTCTGCCCCCGCCTGTGGGCTGACGTCCTTGAGCACCTGCCCACCGCCGCCACTGGCCTTGGCCGTGGCCGCTTTCATGCGATCCGCACCGCTCTTGGCCTTGATCACCTTGAGCCGCTTGGGCCGCGGCCGCGCCGGTTGCAGTTCAGCGCTGGCGAACAGGTCGTCTTCGACAATCTCCACCTCCCGCGCAGCCAGCACACCCCGCCGTGCCGGGCCGAATGCACTCTGGCGCGGCTTGGGCGCGGCGTTATCCACAGACGCCAGGAATGGCAGGCGCACCTTGAGCCGGCGCCGCTGGCCTCGCGGCAACGCCTGCAGCACCTGGGCGCTGCCGTTGTCGATGGATTCCACCTCGGCCAACCCCACCACCAGCGGCCAGCCCAGGCGTTCGGCCAACAGGTACGGGAGCATTCCCGAGCCTTCGCCGGTTTCGGCCTGGCTGCCGGTCAGCACCAGTTGCGCCCCGGCATCGCGCAGATAATCGCCCAGCACGCCGAGCACGTCGGCGCCAGCAGGCTGTTCCAGTACGTCAATCTGCGCCAGGCCCATGCCCAGGTAGGCACGCAGCGCTTCTTCGTGAGGGTCGCCGGCATGCAGCACCTGCAAGTTATCCCCAGCCAATTGCAAACCGAGCTCGACGGCGCGGGCGTCCTGTTCGGCGCGGCGGCTGCGCCCCGAGGTAGGGTGGGCGCCGACCGAGACCAGGCTGATGACTTTGCTGTTCATGTGTATCCCCTGCCCTTATGCCGCGTCGCGCCGGGCGCCGTTGCGGAAGTTGTCCACAGCCTCGATGAGGGCCTGGAGGATGGCCGCGCTGTCGCCGATCACCGACAGGTCGGCGCGCTTGATCATGTCGCAGCCCGGATCCATGTTGATCGCCACCACCTTGTCGCAGGCGCCGATGCCCTGCAGGTGCTGGATCGCTCCGGAAATCCCCACCGCCACGTAGACCCGTGCGGTCACCCAGGTACCGGTGGCGCCCACCTGGCGGTTGCGCGGCATGAAGCCATCGTCCACCGCCACCCGCGAGGCGCCTTCGGTGGCGCCCAGCGCAGCGGTGGCGCGGTGGAACAGGTCCCAGTCCTTGACGCCATTGCCGCCGGAGACGATGAACTCGGCCTCGGCCATGGCGATGGCTGCCGGGTCCACGGCCACCGGGCCGAGATCTTCGATGCGCGACAGGCTGCGCGCCACGCCTGTGGACAACTCCACCGGCAGGGCTTCGTGACGGGTTTCGCTGACCGGCTCGGCGCATTCGGCGCTGGCCAGGACCAGCCGTGGCAGGTTGCGCACCAGGTCCTGCTGGCCTGCGCCGGCGCGGCCGCTGCACACGCCGTCCTTGACCGCCCAGACCCGTGTCGCCGGGCGTTCGCCCAGGGCCGCGGCAAAACGCCGGCCCAGTTCGCCACCCCCGCTGCGGCTGTCGGGCAGCAGCCAGTGACGCGGCCCGAACTGGTTATCCACAGCCCGCAGGCCCTGGATCCGTTGCTCCGGTGCATAACCCTGGAATTCGTCGCCGTCGATCAGCAGCAGCCGATCGACGCCGTTGCCAGCGAAGTTGCTTTCCTTGTGCTCGCCGAACACCACCGCCAGCACGGCGCCGTCGCTGCCGGCCAGGCTGTGGGCAAGGCCCAGCAGGTCGCGGTCGTGGCTGCTCAGGCGGCCGCCGACCATGTCCGGGACCACGGCGATGTAGAACGCCGGCGCCGGCACCTGGTGCAGCGGCAACTGCACTTCCACCGCAGCGCTGCGCTTGCCGCTGCCGCCGCCCTGCTGGGCGCCGCTACGGTCGATACGCTTGATGCCGTTGGGGCCGATGAAGCCCACCGCGTGGGGGTTCTTGCGGATGACGCCGGCAGGCCCCATCCACGATGCTTGTTGCACCTGCATGGCCGCGTGCAGCGGGTGCAGGCGGTTACGGGCGATCCACTCGGCGCGCGGGTCGCGGCGGATTATGTCGCTCATCAGTGCACCTCCGCAGGTTCACGTTTGCTGGCAGCAGCCGGCTTGCCTGGCGCTTCGCCTTCCACCAGGGCATCGGCCACCAGTTCGGCCAGGTCCTTGATCAGCGGACGCGGCTCGACCACACCTTCGAGCATCGCGGTGCACTGTGGACAACCCACCGCCACCACTTCGGCGCCGGTCTGGCGGATGTCTTCCATGCGCATGTCGGGAATGCGCTGCTTGCCGGGAATGTCAGTGATCGGCGCGCCGCCGCCACCGCCGCAGCAGCGCGAGCGGAAGCCGGAGCGTTCCATTTCCTTGACCTCGATGCCGAGGGCACGCAGCACCTGGCGCGGCGCCTCGTACTCGCCGTTGTAGCGGCCCAGGTAGCATGGGTCGTGATAGGTCACGCTGCCGCCCTTGTGGGCGTCGAGGTTCAGCTTGCCGGCATCCAGCAGCTCGGCGATGTAGGTGCTGTGGTGCTGCACCAGGTAGTCGCCGCCGAAGGCGCCGTATTCGTTTTTCAGCACATGGAAACTGTGCGGGTCGCAGGTGACGATACGCTGGAAGCGGTATCTGGACAGGGTCTGGATATTGCGCTTGGCCAGTTGCTGGAAGGTGGCTTCGTCGCCCAGGCGGCGCGCCACATCACCACTGTCGCGTTCTTCCAGGCCGAGCACGGCGAAGTCGACATTGGCGGCCTTGAGCACCTTGACCAGCGAGCGCAGGGTGCGCTGGTTGCGCATGTCGAATGCACCGTCGCCGACCCAGAACAGCACCTCGGTGGACTTCACTTCCGACAGCACCTTCAGATTGAGGTCGGCAGCCCAGTTCATCCGCCCGCCGGGGTTGAAGCCGCCGGGGTTGTCGGTGGCGATCAGGTTGTCCAGCACCTCGGCGCCCTTGTTCGGGGTGGCGCCTTTTTCCAGGGTCAGGTGGCGACGCATGTCGACGATGGCATCGACGTGCTCGATCATCATCGGGCATTCCTCGACGCAGGCGCGGCACGTGGTGCACGACCACAGGGTCTCGGCGTCCACCAGGCCGTTGACGATCGGCTGGTGCGGGTTGCCGCCGTGCTCGCCGATCGGCTTGCCCGGATACGGGCTGCCGGCGAACTGGGCATCGGTGCCACCGGCCAGACCGATGACCATGTCCTGAATCAGTTTTTTCGGATTGAGCGGCTGACCAGCAGCGAACGCGGGGCACATGGCCTCGCACTTGCCGCACTGCACGCAGGCATCGAAACCGAGCAACTGGTTCCAGGTGAAGTCCTTGGGCTTTTCCACACCCAGGGGCGCGCTGCGGTCTTCCAGGTCCAGCGGCTTGAGGCCGGTGGAGCGGCCGCCGCCGAAGCGTTCGGCGCGGCGGTGCCAGGCCAGGTGCAGGGCACCGGCGAAGGCGTGCTTCATCGGGCCGCCCCAGGTCATGCCGAAGAACAGCTCGGACACGCCCCAGACCACGCCAAGGCCAAGCAACGCCACCAGCAGCCAGCCGCCGAAGCCTTCCGGCAGGATGCCGGCGACCGGCAGCGTGGCGATGAAGAAGGTGGCGGAGAACACCAGCAGGCTTTTCGGCAGGCGCATCCACGGGCCTTTCGACAGCCGCGAAGGCGGGTCGAGACGGCGCTTGAAGACGAACAGCGCGCCACAGAACATCAGCACCGTGGCGGCCAGCAGGGCGTAGCCGAGGATCTGGCTGCGCAGGCCGAAGCCATGGACGATGATCGCCAGGACGGCCGAGAGCACGAAGCCGCCGGCGGTGGCCACGTGGGTTTTCGACATGTACTTGTCGCGCTCCACCACATGGTGCAGATCGACCAGGTAGCGCCGTGGCATGGCCAGCAGGCCGGCCAGCAGGTTGACCTTCGACGGTCGCCCCTGGCGCCACATGCGCACCCGCCGCACAGCGCCGAGCACGGCCAGGCCGAGGGCGGTGAACAGCAGGATGGGAAGAATAAGGTTCAGCATGGGAAGCTCCCACTCGGGTTTGAGTTGGCGCGTACCCTGTGGGAGCTGGCCTTGCCAGCGATAGCGGTAGTGAATTCACCATTGCAATCGCTGGCAAGCCAGCTCCCACAGGGTCCGTGCCGATCTCTCGATCAAGGTCCGATCAGAAGTCCTTGCACAGCCGCAAGGCGTCATAGATCGCCGCATGGGTGTTGCGCTGCGCCACGCAGTCGCCGATGCGGTACAGCAGGTAACCCGAGCCTTGCTGGCCGAGGATCGGCTGCGGCTGGATGGCGAACAGGGCTTCGACGTCGATCTGGCCCTTGTTGCGCGAACCGTCCTTGAGCGCGTAGTACAGCGCTTCGTCCGGCCGCACGCCGTTCTCGATCACTACCTGGTCCACCACCCGCTCTTCCTTGGCCCCGGTGTATTCGTTCTCCAGCACCGCCACCAGCTTGTCGCCCTCGCGGTAGACCTTTTCCAGCATCAGGTCGCCGGTCATGATCACTTCCTTGGGGTACATGCTGCGGTAGTAGGTAGGGAACGAGGTCCCGCCAATCGCAACCCCAGGCTTGATGTCGTCGGTGACGATCTCGACCTGGCTGCCCTTGTCGGCAATGAAGTCGGCCACGGACATGCCGGTGAACTCGCAGATGGTGTCGTACACCAGCACGTTCTTGCCCGGCGCGACCTTGCCGTCGAGCACGTCCCAGCTGCTGACCACCAGCCCTTCGGCGGCGCCCCAGTGCTCGTTCTGCTCCATGAACGGATGGCCGCCCACCGCCAGCACGACGATGTCCGGACGCAGGTCCATGATGGTGTCGGCATCGGCCGCCGTGCCCAGGCGCAGGTCGACTTTCAGCCGCGCCAGTTCCAGTTGGTACCAGCGGGTGATACCGGCGATCTGGTCGCGCTGCGGCGCCTTGGCGGCGATGGTGATCTGCCCGCCGATCTGTTCCTTCTTCTCGAACAGGGTCACGTCGTGGCCCCGCTCGGCGGCGACTCGCGCCGCTTCCATGCCGGCCGGGCCGGCACCGACGATCACCACCTTGCGTTTCGGCCCGGTGGATTTCTCGATGATGTGCGGCACGCCCATGTATTCACGGGAGGTCGCGGCGTTCTGGATGCACAGCACATCCAGCCCCTGGTACTGGCGGTCGATGCAGTAGTTGGCGCCGACGCACTGCTTGATCTGGTCCACCTGGCCCATCTTGATCTTGGCGATCAGGTGCGGGTCGGCGATGTGCGCACGGGTCATGCCGACCATGTCGACGTAACCGCCTTCGAGGATGCGCGTGGCCTGGTTCGGGTCCTTGATGTTCTGCGCGTGCAGCACCGGAACCTTGACCACTTCCTTGATACCGGCCGCCAGGTGCAGGAACGGCTCCGGTGGATAACTCATGTTGGGGATAACGTTGGCCAGGGTGTTGTGGGTGTCGCAACCCGAGCCGATCACGCCGAAGAAGTCGACCATGCCGGTGGCATCGTAGTACCTGGCGATTTCCTTCATGTCTTCATGGCTGAGGCCATCGGGGTGGAACTCGTCACCGCAGATACGCATGCCGACGCAGAAGTCGGGGCCGACTTCGGCGCGCACGGCCTTGAGCACTTCCAGGCCGAACTTCATGCGACCTTCGAAGCTGCCGCCCCATTCGTCGGTACGCTTGTTGACCCGCGGGCTCCAGAACTGGTCGATCATGTGCTGGTGCACCGCCGACAGCTCGACGCCGTCCAGGCCGCCTTCTTTCGCCCGACGGGCCGCTTGCGCGTAGTTGCCGATCACCCGCCAGATCTCTTCCGGCTCGATGGTCTTGCAGGTGGCGCGGTGCACGGGTTCGCGGATGCCCGACGGCGACATCAGGGTCGGCCAGTTGAAGCCGTCCCAGCGCGAGCGACGGCCCATGTGGGTAATCTGGATCATGATCTTGGCGCCATGCTTGTGCATGGCGTCGGCCAGATTCTGGAAGTGCGGGATGATGCGGTCGGTGGACAGGTTCACCGACGACCACCACTCCTGCGGGCTGTCGATGGCGACCACGGACGAACCGCCGCAGATCGCCATGCCGATGCCGCCCTTGGCTTTCTCTTCGTAATACTTCACGTACCGGTCGGTGGTCATGCCGCCGTCGGTGGCGTAGACCTCGGCGTGAGCGGTACTGAGCACACGGTTGCGGACGGTGAGTTTGCCGATCTGGATCGGCTGGAACATAGCTTCGAACGCCATGGCGCGGGCTCCTCGGCTTACAGCGGCTTGACGATGAACAGGCCGTCGTCGTGGCCTTCTTCAGAACCGCCGTAGACCTGCTCGGCGACCGTGCGGATGGAACTGCCGCGGGCAGCCAGGATCTGGTCCATGGCGCCGGCGAACCAGCCGGTGAACATGTAGTCGACCTTGCGGCCAACCTTGCCGTACACGTAGACGAAGGCGGAGTGCTCGAGCTTGACGCTGGCGGTGCCTTTTTCCAGGTCGATGTCCTGGATCTTGAACAGGCCCCAGCCGCGCTGGGACAGGCGCTTCATGTAGTGCTCGAACACCGCCACGCCTTCCAGGCCGTGGCATTCGGCTTCTTTCTCGCACCAGTGCCAGGCGGACTTGTAGCCGGCTTTGTAGAGGATCTCGGCGTAGGCGTCGGCGCCCAGCACTTCCTCGATGCCGATGTGGTTATTGACGAAGAAATGCCGTGGCACGTAGAGCATCGGCAGGGCGTCGCTGGTCCAGACACCGGTCTCGCTGTCGACTTCGATTGGCAATTGCGGGGCGATCTTGGCCATGGAAACTCAACTCCAGAAAATTTGGTTGGCTGCCCCCGCCCTGATGCGGGGGTTGGAAGACGTGCTTCGGAGGCTTATTCGCCCCAGACATCCTTGAGGACGTTCACCCAGTTTTCCCCCATGATCTTGCGTACCACGCGTTCGGAATGGCCGCGCTTGAGCAGGGTCTCGGTGAGGTTGGGGAACTCGCCCACGGTGCGGATGCCCAGCGGGTTGATGATCTTGCCGAAGTTGGTCAGGCGACGGGCGTAGCCCTTGTCGTGGGTCAGGTATTCGAAGAAGTCCTGGCCGTGGCCCTGGGTGAAGTCGGTACCGATACCGATGGCGTCTTCACCGACGATGTTCATGGTGTACTCGATGGCTTCGGCGTAGTCGTCGATGGTCGAGTCGATGCCCTTGGCCAGGAACGGCGCGAACATGGTCACGCCGACGAAACCGCCGTGGTCGGCGATGAACTTCAGTTCTTCGTCGGACTTGTTGCGCGGGTGTTCCTTGAGGCCCGAAGGCAGGCAGTGGGAGTAGCAGACCGGCTTCTTCGACTCGAGGATGACCTCTTCGCTGGTCTTGGAGCCGACGTGGGACAGGTCGCACATGATGCCGACGCGGTTCATCTCGGCGACGATCTCGCGACCGAAGCCCGACAGCCCGCCGTCGCGCTCGTAGCAGCCGGTACCGACCAGGTTCTGGGTGTTGTAGCACATCTGCACGATGCCCACGCCCAGCTGCTTGAACACGTCGACGTAGGCGATCTGGTCTTCGAAGGCATGGGCGTTCTGGAAGCCGAAGAGGATGCCGGTCTTGCCCAGCTCCTTGGCCTTGCGGATGTCGGCGGTGGTGCGCACCGGCATCACCAGGTCGCTGTTTTCACGGATGAGCTTCTGGCTCGCGGCGATCTGGTCGACGGTGGCCTTGAAGCCTTCCCATACCGACACGGTGCAGTTGGCTGCGGTCAGGCCGCCCTTGCGCATGTCTTCGAACAGTTCGCGGTTCCATTTGGCGATGATCAGCCCGTCGATAACGATGCTGTCTGCGTGTAATTCGGCCGGGCTCATCAGGCGGTCCCCTTTTCTGGCATTCCCGCGCCGAATCGTCTGCCGGCGCTATTGGGAGCCAGCATATGCCTCGGGGCCGTGTCGCCCCGATGCAAAAACGACAGGGGAATTGCCGAAAGCGTCAAAGCGCGACAAAGCGACGCGCGCAGGCAAGGAAAGGGCTGCCGGGCATGAAAAGTGTCCGTCTGCCGCGACGTTGTGGCCTGTCGCAGGATCGACACTGTTCATTCACTGACAGGAGTTACCCATGAACCGTCCGACCACGACCGACACCCGCACCGCCATCGCCCCCGCCGGCGAACCTTCGCCCGGGGCAGCCACGCCCGCCTCCGGTGACAGCGCCGTCGTCGCGGGCCACAGCGTGATGTGTTTCGTTTCGGGACTGAGCGAGCAAAACCGCAAGGACGTCCTCGACAGCACGCTACTGATGCAACTCCAGGCCAGCGCCAGGTTCGACCAGGCCACCCAGCGCAAGGAATGGTTCAAGGAGTACACCAGTGGCCTGAAAAGCGTGGGCTGGGATATTTCCAGTGAGGTGTTCGAATCCTATGCGCCCAAACAACAGTCGTTCACGCTCGAGGGGATCGCCCTGGAACTCCTCGGCGAAACCACTGGAAACTCCTCCTTCGCCCCTATCGTGAAAAAGTCCCTCGCCGCGCTGCGCACCCACGAGAACACCCTGCGGGTGCTCGAATCGAATGCCGATAACGGAACTGGCGGCATGTTCCAGATCCTGCCGTGCATGCAGTCACCGACAGGCGAAGTGTCGATGCTGATGGACTGCATAGGCTTCAAGACCAACCATGTGAACTACAAGGTCCTGTTTTTTAACTATCGGCGCTCGGAAGTGGAGATCTACCGCTCGGCGCAACGCGCAGTACTGAATACCGAGGCCTATGGCAATCTCCGGAAAGACGTGATTGAAAAGCTGGCCAACCACGGCAAGCGCTTCATCGCCGATCTGAAGCTCTGACCCGGCCGTCACGCGGGTGACGGCAGCGCCTCCAGTACCCGCGTGTGCTCGAACAGTTCCGCCAACGCCCGCTGGTGGGTAATGCCGATCACGGTGCACCCGGGCAACTGCACCTTGAGCCGTTGCAGCAAGGCTCGGGCACTGTGGTCGTCCAGCTGGTTGGTGGCTTCGTCGAGGTACAGGGTGTCCGGGCGGTACAGCAGCGCCCTGGCGAGGCTGATACGCTGCTGCTCGCCCCCGCTGAGGACGCGCTCCCACTCGCAGGTGTCGTCCAGCCGCTGGCTCAGCCCTCCGAGCCCCACGTCGTGCAACGCGCCCGTCAGCCGGGCATCGTTGGGCCTGTCCAGCGCCGGATAGGCCAGCAGCTCGCGCAACGGCAAACGTGCCAGGTACGGCCGCTGCGGCAACAGCAGGCTGCGGCCCGGCGGCAGTTGCCACTGGCCCCGGCAATACGGCCACAGCCCTTGCAAGGTGCGCAGCAGGGTGGACTTGCCAAGCCCGCTGCGCCCGTCCAGGCGCAGCCACTGGCCCGGCATTACCCGCAGGTCCAGCCCTTCGAGCAGCACACTGCCGTCGGGACGGCATACCGCCAGGTTATCGGTACACAGGCACTGCCCCTGCGAAGTGCCCTGCACCTGCGCCCGGCTGGCGGCGATGGCCTGTTCGAACTGCTCCAGCCGCTGCAGCGCAGCACTCCAGCGCACCAGCTTCTGATAGGACTTGATGAACCAGTTCAACGAACTTTGCACCGCCGAGAACGCGCTGCGGATCTGCATCAGGCCGCCGAGGGTGATGGTCTTGGCCAGGAACAGCGGCAAGGCGGCGAACACCGGAATGATCAGGCTGACCCGCTCGAACGCCACGGTGAACAGGCTCAGGTTGCGCTCCTTGCCGCGCAGCCGGTTCCAGTTGTCGGCGATGTCGGCAAAGCGCTCGGCCAGTTGCCGGCGCTCGACCGCTTCGCCGCGGTACAGGGCGATCTGCTCGGCGTGGTCACGCTTGCGCAGCAGGCTGGCACGAAAATCCGCTTCGCGGTGCTCGCGCTCGTAGTTGAGCCGGTGCAGCGGCTTGCCGACCCAGTGGGTGATCAGGCTGCCCAGCAGCGTGTAGATCAGCACCAGCCAGACCAGATAGCCTTCGACCGTGACGCTCAGGCCGAACAGGCTGAAGGTCTGCACCCCGGACAACTCCCAGAGGATCACCACGAACGCGCCAACCTGGGCCAGGTTGATGACGAACGAGGCGACCAGCTCGATGCTGAGATCGACCATCATGTCCACGTCCTGGGCGATGCGCTGGTCGGGGTTGTCCGGCTCCTCGCCCAGCCCCAGCCGGTAATAGGCCTGGTCGCCGAGCCAGTCGTCGATCAGGCTCGCCGTCATCGCCCGGCGCCAGCGCAGCACCAGCCCTTTGCGCAGCCAGTCGAGGTAGACGTAGATCAGCACGTAGCTGCCGATATACAGCGTGTACTGGCCCATCAGGGCATACAGCGCGTCGGTGTCGAAGGCGCCGAGGGTGTCGTAGAAGGCTTTGCTCCAGGCGTTGATCCAGACGTTGATCTGCACCACCAGCAAGCCCATGCCGATCACCCCGCCCAGCATCAGCCAGGCCATCCACTGCTGGCGGCTGGCCCAGAACGGCCGCGACAGCCGGTAGAAGGTCCGCAGCGCCTTCACAGCGCCTGTTCCTTCGCCGCCGGGGTGGGCAGCAGGCGCAGTTGCACCTGGTTGGCGTTGGGGAACAGGCGCGCGGCCAGGGTTTTCAGGGCATCACTGCGCAAGCCGTCCGGCAGTTGCGACTGGCTGCTCAGGTAACGCGGATCGCCCCAGTGGCGTTCACTGAGCAGCAACCGTCGCAGTTGGGTCGGTGGATCGTCGCGGCGTTTGGCCTCCTGGCGGACCAGTTCGGCGCGCTCGCCTTTGACCCACTCACGGCTGACCGCCTGCGGCAGGCTGGCCAGCGTGTCCCGGGCCAGCGCCCACAGTTCATCGACGCGGGCCGGATCGCAGGTGAAGCTGAGACGGCTTTCGATACGGCCGGTGTCGGCGTTCAGTTCGCTGTCGAAGGTCAACCGATAGACCCCGGCCGCCTCGCCACGCAGGCGCTGCTTGAGCTGCTGGCTGGCAAGATCACGCAAGGCCGCGACCCGCGCCGCCGCCTGCGGGCTCCAGGCGTGCTCGCTGTAGCTGCTGGCCTCGAACACCACCCGCGGCTCGAGGGCGATGGCCAGTTCTTCACGACGCTGGCCAGGCTGTTGCAGCGGCGCGCGGGCCACCAGCGCGGAGCGGCGCGGCACGTTCGCCAGGTGGCTGAGCACGGCGCGTTCCAGCACGTCGGACTCGATATCCGCCATCAGGTAATAGGTTACCGGGGCACCCACCAGGCGCTGCCAGTCCCGTTGCAGATCGTCCACACGCAGCGCTTGCAGGTCACCGGCGTGCGGCGCCTGCCAGCCGTCGCTGCCGTACTTGAGCCGGCGCAGGGCGGCCTCCTGCTGGCTGCGGACATCGTCGGGCCGGTTTGCCAGGCGCTGGAGCAAGTCGTCGCGGGCCTCGGCGAAGGCCGAGGGATCGATGTGGATGGCGGTCTGGCTCAAGCGGTAGCTTTGCAGCAGATCGGCCAACGCGGTGTCACCCGGCGCGACGCTGACGTTCAATTGCAGACGCTGCGGCTTCTGCTCGACGCCGAGGTTGACCTTGTGCGCCGTGCGCCAGGCGTCCAGCGCCTCCACGTCGATGCCGGCCGGTGCGCTCTGGGTCGCCAGTTGCGTGGCCATCTGGGTGCGCCACACCGGCGCGTCGGCCAGGTTGTAGCCCGCCGACGACTCGGCCTGCAGCGACCAGCGTCCGCCCTCGGCATTGGCCTTGAGCCAGACCAGTCGATCACCATTGCCCAGCGCCCAATGCTCGACGTTCTCGGCGGCGAAGGTCTGGCGACGGAGGATCTTGCCGTCCTGCGGCAGCGCCGGCACGACCAGTGCAGCCACCGGCTTCTTTTCGGCCTCGGGCGCACTGACCCGTGGCGGCGTCAGTGACGACTGGCGAATCGAAGCCTGCACGCTTTCCACCTCCGCCACCGTCGGCAAGGCCAGCGGCGTGACACCGGGGGCGCTGAGTTGCAGCACCTGGTCGCGGCTGTCGGTCCAGCGTCGCAGGCGGGCATTGAGGTCATCCAGGCCAATGCTGTCGAGCACTTCCAGATAACGCCCGGCCGCCGCGTGCTTCGCCAGCAACGGCTGGCCCTGGACGGCAGAATTGTTCAGTTGCTCGACCCACTGCTCGAAGCTGCGCGGCGTATCGTTGGCCAGGGTCTTCTCGCCCAGTTGACGGATATGGGCGCGCTCGCGGAGCAGGTCGGCCTCGGAAAAGCCGTACTGGCGCAGGCGTTCGATTTCCGTCAGCAACTGCCGCAGCGCCACGGCATGAGCCTGACCCTCGACGCCCGCGGCGATGCCCAGCACGGTGGAATGCTCGCCGATCAGCGTCTTCTGCGTGGTCAGGCTGCGCACGCCCTTGGGCAGCGACTGCTGGCGCAGACTGGTCTGCAGCGCGGACAACGCCATGCGATCGATCAACCGCTCACGCATGGCGGCGCGGGTGCTGCCCCGGCTGTCAGGCTCGTGCAGGCGGAACAACAATGCCACCTGGTTGCTGCCGGACTGGGCGTCCTGCAGCCGGAAGACCTTCAAGCGCTCGTCCAGCGGCAGCTCGCGCTGTTCGCGCTCCGGCACGCGGGCCGCCGGCGGGCCGGCGAAGGCCGCGCCGATCTGTTTCGCCAGCTCGGTCGGTTCGAAGTCACCGACCACCGACAAGACCATGTTGTTCGGCACGTACCAGCGCTGCTGATAACGCTTGAGTGCATCGAGGCTGGCGTTGCGGATCGCCGCTTCGTTGCCGATGGTCCGGTGCGCCGGGTACTGCGAGCCGGTGCGCTGGGATGCGATACGCTGCTCGTTCATACGCTGGGCCACGCCCAGGCCGCCACGCCATTCCTCGATCACCACCGGGCGCTCGCGCTCGAGGTCGGCGGCGTCGTAGTCCATGGCGAACACCAGGTCGGCCAGGGCGTCCAGCGCGGCAGGCGCCTGCCTGACCCCGGACGGCGGGCTGAGCAGGTACTGGGTGCGGTCGTAGTTGGTCACGGCGTTGAAATGCCGGCCCTGAACCCAGCCCAGGGCGGTCATGCGCTGGCGCAGGTTCTGTTGTTCGCCGGCGCGGCTGTAGAAGGTCAAATGCTCCACCAGATGGGCGACGCCGACCTGGTCGGCCTCTTCGTCCACCGAGCCGGCCTGCACGGTCAGGCGCAGGTCCAGGCGACCGGCCTGGCTGCTGTCGCGCACCAGGCGGTATTCGAGGCCGTTGGGCAGCTGTCCGCGCACCACGCCACTGTCCCAGGGCAAGGCGCTGTCGGGTTCGGGCGCCGTCGCGCAGGCGCCGAGCAACAGCGGGCCGAGCAGGCCCGCGAGGATCTTGTTCATCAGGTCATATCCACGGTTGGGTGACGAAACGTCAGAAGCGGTAGCCGACCTCTAGCCAGTACTGACGGCCGATCTCGTAGGTGGTGCGGGCGCTCTTGGCGCTGGACACGATTTCATTGGCACGGTTGGTGACGTTGGTCACGTCCACCGCCATGAACAGCGCCTGCTCCTTGCCGGTGGGGATTTCCCATTTCACCCGCAGGTCCCAGGTCGGCGCGGCGCCCACGGTCTCGGTGTCGTAAACGGCCAGGGCCTGGCCATCGACGTCGGCGGTGGTTTCGGTGTCGATGATCTGCTCGTACGCACCGCGGTAGCGGAAGAAGTTGCTGACCGTGAGGTTCCACGCCGGGATCTCGGTGATGGTGCTCAGGCGGGCCGTCCACGGACGGTTGAAGTCACTGGCGGGCAGTTCGCTGTAGCTCATGCGCGAGCCCTTGTAGAGCACGTCTTCGTCGGCCAGTTCTTCGGCGTCGATGGAGCTGTCATAGCTGCCATAGGCATCTTTGCTTTGCGACCAGTCCAGCGCCAACTGCAGGCTGGTGTAGGTGTTGAGGAAACGCAGCGGCGCGATGGGCGTGATGGTCAGGCTGATGTTGTCGCTCTCGCTGCTGCCTTCGTTGGTGTACTTGAGGTAGTAGGTGTCATAGCCGTCCAGCGTGTCCTCGCCGAGGTAGCGGCGGTTGGCCCTGACGATCTTGTCGCGACCGCTACGGTGCACGTACTTGAGGCTGAAGTCGGTATCGAGCCAGCGCTGGTCGAGACCCAGCGTCCACTCGTCGTCGTAGGGAATGTCGAGGGTGGAGAACCGCGTGCTGTTGCGGTTGACCGTGGGCACCCATTCGCCGGTCTGGCTGGTGCGGCGGTACAGGGTGTTCATCGCCCCGCGGCCGTCGGCCAGGCGGTACTTGAACAGGTTGCGGCCATAGTAGCGGTTGGCGCCGAACACCAGCACCGTGCTGCGATCGCCGAAGAAGTCGTAGTCACCGGCAAAGCGCGGCGACAGGGTCTTCTTGTCCATGTAATCGTCGCCCTCGAAGCGCACGCCAGGGCGCAGGCCGAGCTTGCCGATCTGGATGGCGTCCTGGGCAAACAGCGCCCAGGTGTTTTCTTCCAGCTCGATCTTGCCGGCATTCATCTGGGTGCGGATGTTCGCCCACTGGCGGGTGTTGCCGTTGTACAACCGGCTGACCGAACACCAGGGGTCGTCGTTGGCGCAACTGGTGCCGGTGTCGCGGGTAAAGCCGCTGACGATCTGCCCGGTCTTTTCCCGTTCCCAGGTCGCTTCCTGCCGGGTCAGTTGCACGCCCGCCGTCAGGGCATGGCTGGTGCCGGCCCATTGCAGGGTTTCCCAATCGACCTTGAGGTTGTAGTCGAGACCGGTCTGGGTCTGGTCCAGGTTGCCGTAGGCGCCTTCGCTGCTGCGCGAGTTGTTGTTGGTCGGGATGCCCCAGTTCTTGGCCTGCGACCAGTACCACTGGACGATATCGTTGGCTTCGGAGCGCCGCGAGCTGTACAGGTCGGAGTAGGCCAGAGTGTGGGTCCAGGTGGCGTGATCGCCTTCCCAGGTCGCCTTGACCGAACCCTGACGGCCACCGTTGATGTTGGTGAAGTCGGAGGCGAGGTAGTTTTCGCGGAACAGCTTGTTCTCCTGGGGCGCCTCCATCAGCGAGAAGTCCAGGCTCAGGCGGTCGTTCACCGTCCAGTAGGTCTTGAGCATGTAGCTGTCGAGCTGCCGTGTCTGGTCTTCGCGACTGCTGTAGGAAGGGCTGGTGTAGCCGTTTTCGTACTTGTTCAGCGGAATGGTCGAGCGACGCTGGGAGAAGCTGAAGATGGCGCCGAAGTCATCGGTCAGGTGACCTTCGAGGGTGCCGCGCAGGGTGGTCTTTTCGAATTCCGGCGTGTACTGCTCGTTGGAGGCGTTGTCGAAGTTTGCCTGCTCCGCCTCGGTGATGTGATAGCTGGCCCACTCGGAGCGGCTCATGGCGTAGGAGATCTTGCCGTGGAAGTCCTGGGTCGGCCGGCGGGTGATGGAATCGATCACCCCGCCGTTGAAGCCGCCGTACTCGGCCGGCACGTTGCTGTCGTAGACCTTCACTTCTTCCAGCAGGTCGGCGTCCAAAGCGATGCCGTAGGAGCGGCTCGGCGCCGAGTCGAACTGGCGCGACTCGCTGTAGCCGTGGGCACCGGGATCGAGGTCGTTGTTGATCGAGATGCCGTCGATCATGAAGTTGTTCTGCCAGAACTTGGCACCGTTGATGCTGATATCCGCCGGATCGATCTCACCGGGGTTTTTCGAGGCTTTCTGTGCGCTGCTGAACTGCACCGCCGGGTGCATCTGCAGCAGCGTGGTGATATCGCCGTTGGCGCCGGGGAAGGCCTGTACCGCCTTGTGGTTGATGACCGTGGCGCCCTGGTAGCTGTTCTCCTCGCTGTTGCCCAGCACCAGGGTTTCGTGCAGTTCCAGCTTGCCGTTCTCGGCGTCGGCCAGCAGGCGGAAGGTGAGGACGCCGTCGTTGTAGTCCCAGGCGATGCCGCGGCCCTGCAGCAGCCGCGACAGCGCACTGGCGCTGCTGAACTGGCCGTGCACCGGGTTCGAATCCATGTCGCGCAGCCACTGCGCATCCACCGTCACCTGCAGACCGCTCTGCTGGCCGAAGGCGATCAGCGCGCTGGACATGCGCTGGGCCGGGATATCGAAACTGTGCAACTGGTCCGGCAACTGCGCTGGCGCAGGCTCGGCCAGCGCCGTTACCGACACCTGCGCCAGGCACAAGCCCAGCAGACCGCCACAGGCCGCGCGCTTCAACAGCAAAGGCCAGCCACGGCGCCCGTTGGGCACCCGGCAAAACACCTCGGACATACACCTCTCCCCCGCCCCGGGAAATCCCGGAAAAAATGAATACGAATGGATCTCATTGCTGCGCGCGGAGCAGAAGACGGGGTAGCGCGGGGGATTTTCAGAAAAAAATGAAAAAAATTTCTCGGAGGGTGAAAGCCCTGGCGATTCAGCGCAGTACGATCACCCAAGGGCCATACGCTTCGACCTTGCCACCATGGGGCTGCAGCACCGCACGCAGCGCCGCCAGCGGCTTGTGCAGGTCATAGACGCCGGTCACTCGCTTGCGCCCGAGCTCGTCGTTGCGCAAGACCACCAGCCCCGGTGTGTAGCGGCGCAGTTCGGCCACCACTTCGCTGACCGGCGTGTCGTCGGCGACCACTTGTCCGTTGCGCCAGGCCGCCGCCTGAGCGGGAGCGAAGCGGTCCAGACGGGCGGTCCCGTCGTGGTAATCCAGACGGTCGCCAGGCTTCAGGTGTGCCACCAGCGCCTTTGCGGCACGCCAGTCATCGACCTTGACCGAGCCTTCCTGCACCGCCACGCGCATCTGCCCGGCGCCGATATCGACGTTGAACGCCGTACCGGTCACCGTGACCTCCAGCGCCTCGGCGCGGACATGGAAGGGTTTGCTCTTGTCGGGCATGACCTTGAAGAACGCCTGCCCGCTGAGCAGCCTCACATCACGGCGGTCACCGGCGTAATTGACGCTGATGGAGCTGTCGCTATCGAGTTGCACCAGGCTGCCATCGGCCAGGGTAACGTCGCGGGTTTCGCCGGCTGCGGTGCGGAAATCAGCCTGCATGCGCTGGTTCAGGGACGGCGCCAGTGCCAGCATCAGGCAGGCCGCCACCGCGCCGCCCAGCCAGTAGCGGCGGCGGCGCGGCCGCACCGGCAAGTGGACGACCGGTGCCCGTTCAGGAGCAGGCGCAGACACCGGCGCGACCGCCGCAGGCCATTGCGCCTGGGTGCTGGGCGTCAGTTGCGCGCTGAGTTGCCAGACACGCTCGGCCTTGCGAAACGCCTTGGCATTGGCCTCGTCCGCCGCGCACCACTGCGCCAGCCCCTCGCGCAGCTGCGCGTCGTCCGGCGCCTGTTGCACGCGCAGCAGCCAGTCCAGAGCCTGGTCCCGGCGACGGGTCGCAGCGTCCGCTGACGTCATGTCGGGCATCTCTCCAAAGGCTGAAAAAGTCGGCAAGGGTCGCACAAAGGCGCCATCTCCCGCAAAAGACGCGGCAGACACCGGTTTTTCCAGAAATTCGTCACGCGGCTCACTCATCGTCCACCTCCAGCCGCTCCATGCAATGGCGCAAGGCATCGTGGACCAACTGATGGACCAGGCTGGTGGACACCCCAAGGTGCGCCGCCACCTGCTGCAGGGTAAAGCCACCGAGGCGGTTCATCTCGAACGCCAGGCGGGTGCGCTCGGGCAGTTCGTCGAGGGCGCGGCTGATGGCGTCCAGCTCGTTCTGGCCGCTGACCTCACGTTCCGGCGAAGCGCTGCTGGAGGGCAGTTCGGCCAGGATATCGTCGCCACCGGGCTGAGCTTTTTCCGTGGCGTAACGGCGGGTGAGGTCCAAAGCCAGGTTACGCACGATGCGGTACAGGTAGCTGGCGGGATGACGAATCGCCGCCTCCTCGTCCTGGCGGCTGAAGCGCAACCAGGCTTCCTGCACCACGTCTTCGGCACGCGCCCGGCAGCCGACGATGGGCGCTGCGTAATCCAGCAGCGCCGCGCGATGGGCGAGGTAGAGCTCCAGCTTGTCGTCCGCCACGGTGTTGGGCTGCCTGTCGATGAAGTCGTCCGCCAGGCGGACCAGTACATGGGCCGGGGATGTTACTGGTTGTCGATAATCATTATCAATAACCATCGACAAGCTTCATGCAGATACCCTGTTCTTTGCCGCAACGCTGAGCGAGAATCCCAGCCCATGTTTCCCCGTGAGGATGCCGCAGATGAAATCGATGGTCTGGCTGATGCTGGCCACCCTGGCCGTTGGCGCCCACGCCAGCGAAGAAGAAAGCACCCCGTGCGACAACGTCGAAACCGACCAGCAGAACTACGAGTGCGCGAAATTCAGCCGCACCAGCTCCGAGCGTGAACTCGACGCCGCGTTCAGCGACCTGCAGGACCGCATCAAAGAGCAGTACGCCGGGCAGAACGCGAAGATCAGCGAGCTGACCAAGCGCCTGAATGATGCCGAAGCCATCTGGAAGCAACTGCGCGATGCCGACTGCAAGGTCGAGACCTACGACACCCCTGCCGGCAAAGCCTTTGAAGCGGCGCAGAACACCTGCTTCGCCCAGCGCAACGACGACCGTTCCGAATACCTGCAGTCCCTTGGCCTGCCCACTTCCGACTGAGCCCTCATGAAAATCTGCGGTATCGAACTCAAGGGCAGCGAAGCCCTCCTCGCCCTGGCCACCCTGGACGCCGGCCAGCCTGTGCATCTCGCCACGGCGATCAAGAAAATCGGCATCGAGGACGACGAAGACGCGGCCCAAGTCCGCGACTTCGCTGCGCGCATGCAGGCGTTTGTCGACGAGCACGGCGTCACGCATCTGGCGATCAAGAAGCGCAGCAAGAAAGGCGACTTCGCCGGCGGGCCGGTGACCTTCAAGCTGGAAGGCGTGTTGCAGCTGTTGCAAGGCTGCGAGGTGCACTTGGTGTCGCCACAGACGATCACGGCGCAGGGCAAGAAGCATGACCTGACCCCGCCGGCGGCGCTCAACAAGTATCAGCATGAGGCGTGGAAGAGTGCTGGGGCGTTGATGTTTGTACGGCGCTGAAAGGGGCTCATTCCACCCGCCAGCGGTGCCCCATCAGACCGGGGCGCCACCGTGGCGGGGGGTGTCGCGTAAACGGCTATCAATACAGGTAGTACTTTGCAAAGAGCACTGTGGAGTACACATAGCTAAGTGTCGCTCCATAAACGATCAGCCTGGTCTTCCAGGTCCCGTAGAAAAACTTCTGCCGCGGCATATAGGCCCCGCTACTCTGGCTGGTTTTTCTCCGCT
This sequence comes from Pseudomonas sp. TUM25319, assembly GCF_056388475.1. Classification (NCBI taxonomy): domain Bacteria; kingdom Pseudomonadati; phylum Pseudomonadota; class Gammaproteobacteria; order Pseudomonadales; family Pseudomonadaceae; genus Pseudomonas; species Pseudomonas sp. TUM25319. Next base: position 6,611,728 of record NZ_CM150751.1, read on the forward strand.
CTGAAAATGCCATTCTCAGTTCATCAATAAGGGCGCTATAGCCCTGCGGATTGCTGTGACACTGAAAATGCAAGGCAAATAGCTTCCCTTTTAATCTCAAGGTCAAACCGTCCTCGAAACTGAAACTCTTCAGGTCATCAAAAGGAATCGGGGCTCTGGAGTTGAACACGATCGTGTCATTCTCGACTCGCGCTACCTCCGTTTCCGACATGAATTCACGGGCTATCAGAAAAAGAGCCATACTGATCATCACGCTGCTCACCACGAGCTCTATCGTGAAAGGCATCCATGGAAATGCTTTCATAAAAGCAATCCAGAAAAAAGGAAGTAGAAACACGGGGGTCATCATCGCGTGAGTAAACCGAGTGCGAATCACGACGTTAGGGGTCTTCATTAACTACACCTACAACTAAATTTAACTTCAGGTAACTTTTAGGATAATTCCGAAAAGTAAGATTCAAACGCTCAGGCATTACCCTCTCTCGACTCAAAGCCGCATAGCGCCTCGATTTCCGCAGGGAATTTGACTTCAGGGACGGAGTAGTCGAGATAGGCCGCAATACTTTCGGGGAACACCATGGTGATCAACCACAACACTTTGGCAGGTGCCCATAGCACCGCCCAGCGCTTGCCTTTTGGGGTGGACAAATCCTCACGGAATTTCTTTGCCCACTGCCGATAGCCATGGAGGAAGGTGTCTTTTCGGGACATCGGTGGAGGCAATGGATCAGGCATTGGCAGCCCTTCCATACCAAAGTCCATGAAATGCTGTATGTAATTCAAGAGCCGGCGAGCAGATTCACCGCTATCGCGCCAGCCAAGATTTCCACAGGAAACAGAAGCCTCTCGCGGGGGGGATTGGGTCCAGTCAACACCGACCAGGAAGAGGGGATTTAGAACTGTGCCTCCACCCACTCCGCCACCTACATGAAGATTGGCTACCATGGGTTGTATCTCTTGCCAATCCAGGGTGACCAAGCGCCATTCACCCGGTATCACATAATAGATTCCCCCTGTTTTCCTATTTATACGGACATGGCCATCCCCTGAATTACGTGTACTTATATAAAATACAAATCCGATCGCTGCGAGAAATACCGGCGAAAGGAATAATGTCAGCAGCACCTCTAACGAGTAAGGCCCTGGAATAGTTGACGATATAATAACATTAACAACAACACCAACCAAAAAAAACATCCCAATAGCACTACCGCATGCACTTTTAATAAGTTTTGCCCCTGAGTAAACCTCCAGACAATCCTCATTAATCCGCCGCACGCCAAGATCTTCGCTTACGCAGTCAGAACTAATTTTCTCACTGAAAATGCTTGAGCGAGGCCGACCTATTGGAATGGCGCCTGCCAATACGTTGGATGGCAGTTTAGTTATTTCTAATCCCGACTTCATTATCATTCCCCGACAACACTAAACACCTCCTATAAAAATACTTCTGGAGTAGCCAATCCAAAAGCTATCGTTGTGACGCGGAGATCACGGACAATTAGCCAATCTCAGCGATTCGACGAATCTTCACTATCTGGTTCAAATCCGCACAACAAGTCGATTTGTTTAGGAAACCGAACTTCTGGAACTGTATAGTCTAGATAGGCTCCGATACTGTCGGGGAACACCATGGTGATCAGCCACAACACCTTGGCTGGCGCCCATAACACCGCCCAACGTTTTCCTTTTGGGGTGGACAGATCCTCGCGGAATTTCTTTGCCCACTGCCGATATCCATGGAGGAAGGTGTCTTTTCGGGACATCTTTGGAAGCAGGGGACCGGGCAACGGCAGCCCTTGCGGACCATAGTCCATGAAATGCTGTATATAGCCGAAAAGTTCGCAGGCGGACTTCCCATTGTCACGCCAACCTATGTTTCCGCATGAAATTGCAGCCTCTCGCGGAGGAGACTGAGTCCAGTCAACGCCAACCAGAAAAAGTGGATTGAAAACGGTGTGACCTGCAGCCCCACCGGAAACAATAATATTGCCAGCCATTGGTTGTATTTTTTGCCAATCCAAGGTAACCAAGCGTAACTCTCCAGGGACGACGTAATATATTTTCCCTGTATTCCTGTTTATACGGACGTGGCTACCTTGTGAGCCTCTGGTCATCAAATACAGCAAGCCTCCGATCGCTGCCGAAAATATTGGGAAAATAAAAAACGAAAACAAAATTTCTGCTGAGTACGGCCCTGGAAGCACATTGAAAATAATTACATTACAAATAACACCCATCAAGAAAAGCACACCGACAGCACTGCTGTACGCACTCTTTATGCTTCTAGCTCCCGGAAATACTTCTAGGCAGCCCTCATTAAATCTCCGTACACCAAGGTATTCAGTTACACAATCTTCATTGATCTTCATCTTGAAAGTACTTGAGCGAGATCGACTTATCGGCTTGGCCCCATCCAGTACATATGATGGCAACCTCTCCACTCCGGACTTAAACTTCATAGTGGTTTCCTTACTGGGGCCAGAATTGACTCATCAATTGTTTCCGAGAACCATCCTGAAGATCTAAAAACCAAAGGCTTTGGCGCATCTGGCTGCTGCAGGGCCAAGGTGGGTTGTTCCGTTACATCTGGCCTATAAAGGTATTCAAGTTCTACTTGAGCATCTTCATGCATGGTTATAATCCAGCCTCTTTCCACACCTGCATCGTCAGCCAAAGGAGAATATAAAAAATGACTATCTAAACCCACTGCATCACCGGAATATGCAATAACCTCATCAGCGCGGAGTGCGGTCAGAGTCTTGCCTCTCAAGAAAACTTTGAATTCGGCAAGAAATTCAGACCTCGCACTATCCTGAATTGGCAAAGTGCATTTTAGCCATAATTTTCCTGCGGAATTATTCACCTTCTCCCACGTTGCACTGACCTGCGGACTGTATTGGATACTACGCCAAGCGGAAATTTCACTTTCAAGTGAAAACTTCGGAATCGACTTCCCCCAGGCAGAATGCTTCAACAGAATTTCCATCGGCCCATGTTCTGCCTCGCCAGCAAAATATGTGAAATATACGACGAGACTTACTGTTATTAATGCGATGACCAACCAGCCTTTTGGACCAATCTTAAGAAGCGGGATCCCAAAACCTTTACCCGTAAGTTCCTTCAACGCCAGGGAACCAGATGCCGCTGTTGCATACGCCGATACCACACCAAAAACAAATGCACCGAAATACATTAGAGCCTGTTCAGGATTATTATCCTCCCAGGCTTCATATGCTTTTAGCAGGTCTGCAAATGAAATAACAAGTAGCGAACCCGCCCCAGCAACCAATGACCCTAACTTTATACCAGATGCCCGTAGGGCCTTAGCAAAACCAACATTACCCTTCGCGCCTGCAATGTATGACGCCGAAAACGCTGCCACCTCGATTGAGGCACCAATCAATGCGAATCCCCATCCACCTACTGATAGATAATTTATAAGGCTGGGTTCTTTTTTTAGGTCCTCAATGGAGTTTTTCATCCCCCACATCGCAAGCCCCAGCCCGATTCCTGCAAAAGCTATCCCCCCGGGCTCCTGCATTTTTTTCCAAGCACGTAATAGCGGGTTCCCCTCAGTCGGCATTACCTCGGGCTTCCCCAATATTGTGCTCGGCGATACTTTCTCCCACTCCCAGATCTCGACATACTGAGTGACTGACTGTTCCCTGGTACCTGGCAGCGGTCCAGGGCCGTCCTCCAGGCGAATATTCCAGCGTTTATGTATATCGCCCAGCTCCGTATAGCCCTGCAGTTCCAGCGACCATTTCTTAAACTGTTCCAGCGGCACATCACGTCGGCCCACCACGACCCCGAATCGCATCTCGGCTATATGCCTGAGCCGGCGGGCATAGACTTCGGAAATATGAGGCGGTGCATTGGAGAGCGCTGGCCACAGAAGCCGACTCAACATATCGGTAACGATCGTCCCAGGACGCTCATCCATTACCTTGTCGAATACCTCGTAAACACGTTTTCCAATGGTCAAGGGATCGTTCAACCTGCTCATCAACGAGGCACTTCCCGCGCTGAATGCACGCCAAAGCGGACTGTCTTGCGGATTGGCTTCAATCTGCTCGCTCAAAACCTCCAGCCCAGCGTCGGTATAGGTACTCACCGCCAGGCAATTGAGCACTGCCTGTTCGTAATCACTTGCATTGTCAGCACACGACAGATCAAACAACTCCAACGCTTTGCCCACCAGTCCGGACTTGTTCATCAACCGGGCCCAGACGGCAGCGGCAGTCCCCGAGCGTTCGATTGCTTCGTTGAACGCCTTCACCTGTTTCTCGTAGAGCGCCCCGAAGCCCTGCGCACCTTCGAGATCCACCAGCTTGCGCTGGCGTTCCAGCGCGTCATAAATCTCCTGTTTCTTCCCCCCTTCCACGTAACTCTTCTCGGCATGCTTAAAGTAGCTGGTAATGAGCGCCGCACTTTGCAAGCGATGCTTGTTACTGGCCTGGTAGCGATCGCGTTTGGCCACATCCACTGCACAGATCTGGTTGAGTTCGCTGGCCATACCCAGGAAGTCATTCAGTACTATCGCCAATGGCTTGATGTCTTTTCGCGGCAGCAGGGCCCGATGCATGGTGGGAAAGATGACGTCACAGGTCGCCATATCTCCCGGCAACTCGACTTCACTCCAGGAAAAGTGGCGAGGCCGTTGGCTCAAACCCCGGGATAACAGTTCAGGAGTGGATAAACTCAACAGGACTGCATCAAAAGCATTCTTCTGCTCCGGACCCTGCTCAGGCTTTATCTCGGTTGCCAGCTGACGCCTGAGCCCATTGGTGTCCCGCTCGATTTTCCACAAGGTGGCGTGGGTGAGGAGGGTGTCGCTCATCATCACGTACACCGTCTCGGCAATGCTGGCCTCAGGCGCCAGCAGGTAAAGGGTCGAGCCTGCAATATCGGGGGGAACGTGCCGTCCAGGTGCCTCGTCGTTGTAGTCCGCCTCGCTCCACCAGAGGGGCGCGAAGCGCACATCCATGGTGACCTGATAGTGACGCGTACGCATGCGCCCCTTGTGGAAATAGAACAGGTAGACATAGCTGCTGGGCCTCAGTACCCGTAGCCCATACGCCTTGCCTGCCTTCAGCTCTGGATACCCCTCCACGCTTAGCATTGGGTAGGCCACAGCATTGAGCGGTTGCTCCGATACGCCATAGCGCAGTGGATACAGCGGCACGCCGCGCTCACACGGCGGGGGAGAAATGGTGTTCAGGGTTTTGCAGCCAGGACGGTCGGGCTGCACGGCTTTCTTGAACGATGCGGTGGACATTGAGGGGTTCCTTAGAAAGACCTGGTGACGATCTGGTTGAGCCTGTCGTTGATGTCGAACAGGCGCTGCAGGCCCTGGATATCGGATTGGCCCAGTAGTGAACGGATTTCCTGATCGTTGCTGAAAGCGTCCTGCGGATAGCGAAGGCGTAGCTCCATGTAGAAGCGGATGTCGCGCTCCAGCAGGAAGCCGAAGCCCTCCGCCTCCTCGAGGAACACGACCAGTTGTCGACGCATGCGCAGTTGGTTGTGCTCGGAGGCAAAGATGGGAAAGCGCTGAGTCATGAGCTGCGAAAAATGACGAAGGAACCAGGCACGGCCAGCAAGGTTCAGGGCGGCCTCATCACTGCGCGTCAAGGTGATCCGCGAATCGAAATCAAGCCTGCCGGGCGCGGCAATCTGCGCCGGCATCTGCAACCATTCGCCAAAGTCCTTGCCTGCATGCCAGATCGCACTGTTGATCGGCCCGAAAATACGAGCTCGCTGTTCTGCAGGGAGGGATTCGCAAATTTCCTCAAGCGTTCGCAGTGCGCCCAATTGGAACGCGAGAGGTTGATCATCCGGGCCAGTGAGTTGCTCGAGGGCTTGAAGATGCTTCTGTAGTACCTCTGAGTCTTCAGGACCGATCAGGATCAGACCTGCCTGCTCCGGCCCCCAGCTGCTGATGAACTTCTCCAGCAGAAGAGCGTTGAGCGGCACTAGCATCGGGCCATGTCGATAGCCAGGGTAGTCGTACTCTCTCGGTGTCCCACGCCAAAGCCATTGAACAGAGAAGGGGGCGGCCAGGGGCATTACTTCGGCCTCCAGTTCCACACGGTTTCTTCCGTCAAGCCAAAGCCACGTTTTGCCCTCGGCTTCCAGCCGAGGCCAGTCAGGCTCAGCCACTACCTTCACAACCTGCCGTGGCCAGCCTGAATCGATAGCCTGCTGATCCATCACACCACCCCCTTGGCACAAGGACATGGCACTCGGGAACAACTGCCGTCGGCACGCATGCCGCACACCTGATCCATGGCGACGCCGTCCTTCGCCATGCCTGTCACACCGTGACCAATGCCGCTACCGTTGCTCTTGAGCTGCACTGGTCCCTTGATATCAAGGGCGACGCCGTTCAGAGAAATGCCTGTCCTGTCGATCTGGAAAGTGCCGCCTGGCGCCTCCACGACGAACGCCTCCTCTACCTGGATTCGATAGGTCCTGGTCCTGTGCCGGATCTCTTGCACCGCATCCAGATAGGCATGGCCCTGCACAACTTCTTCGCGATGGTTGCCAATCTCGATACGGTGGCTGGCACCGGTCTTGTCCCATCGTTCATTGCCAACCTCTTCCGTGCGGTCCTTTCCCGTCTTGATCCTGTGATTGCGGCCAATGGTCAAATCATCGTCCTGGCCAGCTTCATGACGCCGGTCGCGGCCAATGAATACCTGCTCGTCATTGCCCACGGTGTCCTTGCGGTCGTGGCCGATGGTCAGGGTCTCGTCGTTTTCCACCTGCTCGCTGCGGTCATGCCCCACGAAGGTGGTTTCGTCATGCTTGACGACGTTGTTCTGGTCCTTCTGCGCATGGATGAACACCTCTTCCAGCCCCGCCTCGTCCTCGAAGCGCAGCTCGTTGAAGCCATTGCCCTTGTGGCTCTGGCTCTTGATGGTCATGCGGGTCTTGTGTCGGGGCAGTTCGTAGGGCGGTCGCTGCAGGGCGGTGTAGACCCTGCCGGTGATCACCGGCTGATCGGGATCGCCGTCGAAGTTGGACACGATCACTTCCTGGCCGATGCGCGGTATCGCCATATGCCCCCACAGCGCCCCGGCGATGTTCTGCGACACGCGGATCCAGCAGGAGCTGTGCTCGTCTTCCTTGCCTTCGCGGTCCCAGGGGAACTGCACCTTCACCCGGCCGTATTCGTCGCAGTAGATTTCCTCGCCTGGCGGGCCTACCACCCGGGCGGGCTGCGGGCCGTCGATGCGGGGTTTGGGCAGGGCTTCGGGACGCCACTCGGTGTCGTCGGGCACCAGGGTGGCGATGCAGTTGTAGTGGGTGCCCTCGCGGGCATCGGCGCTGTCTTCGGCAAGGCTGGTGTACTGCTTGCCGTGGTGCTCCAGGTGGATCGGGCGCCAGCCGCGGTTGAGGTCTTCGCGGGGATGGCCGACGAGGTCGAAGCAGATGCCTGGCACCAGCCGCGCATCGTCACCTTCGGCGATGACCTGGCAGGCATCGCCCCGCAGCCCGCGCAGGCGGTCGCGGGTGAAGGCCTCGCCGGCTTCGCCCTTGTAGCGGCCGGGGTAGTCGTAGCGCTCGTAGCCGCGCTCCTGATGGTCGAGGTCGCTGGCCTCGCGGCGGGTCTGCTGGTTGTACTTGGGGTTCTTGAAGCTGTAGTCGCGCTGCACCTGGCGGGCGGTGCGCACGTTCTCGGTGTAGATGAACCGGTGCAGGGCCGGGCCCGGGCGGTCGCCGCCAGGCTTGGCGTTATATTCCACTGGCGGATCGGGCTGCTTGCCGAAGATCCAGAGGCGGTCGCAGTGGATCAGGCGGTGGCCTTCGGCACTGTGCCGGAAGCCGTAGAAGAAGCCCTCTTCCCTCATGATCCGCTCGGTCAGTTCATAGTCTGATTCCCCTGCCTGGACGCAATATTCTCTTGTCTCATGGGGATTGGTAACGCGCTGCTCGTAGTCGAGGGTGAGGGCGTGTTTCTTCAGCATCGCGGTGGCGATGTCGGGCACGTTGAGGGTCTGGAAGATGCGCCAGTCGGAGGTGAGTTTCATGCGCGCCAGGCGCGGCTCGACCACGGCGTGGTAGCGGGTGCGGCGAAAGCCGGTGTCGCCCTGCTGGAACGAGCTGACCGAGCCGTGTACGTAACGCACCGGCTGCTCGCCTTGCCAGAGGCTGAACAGCGCCGGGCGGTCGAGGATTTCAGCGAAGTCGACGGCGGGGTTGGTGCAGCTCAGGTCGATGTCGAGACGGAAGGTTTCGGACAGGCCTTCGCTCAGGCGGAATTCGACGACCTCGAAGTCGTCGCTGCCCGCGCTGAAGGTAAAGCGCAGATCGGATTGGACGGGCATGGAAAGTCCTTGTCAGCCCGCAACCGGGCCAATGCTCCTGGTACAAGAGAAAGTGACCGGCGCAAGGCTGCGCCGGTCGCCTGGAACGCCCGGTAATCAGGCTTCCTGTGGCTTGCGCCAGTCGTCCGAGGCTTCGGTGCCGGAAATGCCGTGGCTCCAGGTGACCTTGCGGTAGGCCATGGCCACCTTGATCAACTGGGTGTACCCGGCGTTATTCGGGTCCTGGACATGGGGCAGCACGGTGCTGATGTTGACGATGGTGGCGTCTTCGAGCTTGGTGGTGAAGAAGTGCTCCTGGCGGCCCTCGGTGGAGGTGCGGTACCACTTCACTTCCACTTCCGACAGGGTCTCGCCGTTGGCCAGGGCCTGGTACAGCATCGGCGTGGCCTTGTTCAGCGCTGCGGTGAAGGTGAACGGCTTGTGCACACGCTGGCCTGCGGGCTGCCCGCTCTGCGGGTCGGTCGGGGTCTCGATGCGGTGTTCGATTTCCTGGACCAGGATCTGGTCTTCATGACCCTCCTGGTAGACGTTGCCCACGGATTCGGCGGTAAAGGCGCCCTTGGTGATATGGCCCTGGGTCTGGCCGTGAATGCTGATATAGGCAGGAGTCGGCATGGAGTGCTTCCTAGATTTCAATAAGGTGAAGGCCTTGTGGGCCATGGCGCCATCGCGGATGGCAAGGGGTTGCGGGCAAGCGTCAGGTCGAGTCGACAGGCATTAATGCTCTCCATTGGCACGGTGATTCGGCCCCTGACCGAGGAGTCCGGGGGTCATGACTTGAGGATGAATTCGAGGGACTGGAGTACCTGTTCGGTGGTCTTCTCCAGACGCATGGAGAAGAACAGGTACACCCCGGTCAGAACCACGCCGGCAAGCGCCCATGGCGTCCACAACGGCCACTGGAAGGAACGGCGGTAACGGCGGGAGGTGACGTTGGCCGGTTCGTCGAACAGGCGCTCCGGCGCATCGCCACGCTGCGCGCGCAGGATGCGGTGCAGCTTGACGATCAGGCCGTTGAGCACTTCCTGGCTGTCGTGCTGCTGGCCGTACTTGCCCTGGAAGCCCAGGCACAGGCACATGAACTTGAATTCCAGGATGTGCTGGTAACGGGCCGGGTCCATCTGCATGCGCGCCAGGACGGTGAAGAACTTTTCGCCGCCCCAGGTCTCGTTGTGGTGGTAGCTGAGCAGGGAGCGGTCCCGCCACACAGACGCACGCCCCCAGGAAGTGCCCATGACCGCTTCATCAATGAAGGCGCACAGGGCATAGCGGTAAGCCAGCTGAGTGACCGGATCGTACCCCCCTTGCCGGACCTCCTCGGACAGGACAGTGATCTGGTTGCGGACCCTTTCGTAGAGACGAGAGACGTCATTGCACGACTCGAGTCGACGCAGCCCTATCACCAAGCCAAAGAGTGGCTGAGCGGCGTCGATCAGCGGATTGAGGCTGTGACCACGCAGTTGGAATTGCAGGTCGAGATCCTCATCGACATTGCCCGGACAGTTGGGGTCTAGCCTGCTCTTGTCCTGAATGGCCTCGGCTTGTTCAAGCGACTGTGGGTCATCAACCTCCGAACCTGATGTGGGGGAATTGGCCGATTCATACCGGACCTCACTTACCTTGATTGAAGTGCTCATGTCATTGACTCCGGATCGCCCAGAACTGCAATTGCAGCTCGGGGAAATCGCCGCTGATATGGAAGCCGAAGCTCTTGGCGCCTTTTGGCATCAAGGCCTGCCAGCTGGCCGCGGTGCGGTCGAGCTGGAAGTAGGTGAAGCCGGCATGGAACGGCAGGTGCCGTGGCGCCACCGGCAGCGGGTTGAGCGGGATGCCGGGCAGTTGCAGGCGGATGAGGTCGTGCACTTTGTCCTGGGAGGCCACCTTGGCCTGCTGCAGGAACAGCTGACGCAGCTTTTCCAGGGGCATGCGGGCATGCACGGCGAGGATGAAGTCGGCGCTTTCCACCAGGCTGGTGTCGTTGACCTGGGCATGCAGGAGGCCTTGCGCCTGCTTGACCAGCGGCAGCGAGACGGCACGCGGCTGCAGCACGGTCGAGAGCTGCCGGCGCAGGGTCTGCTCCAGCAGCAGGAAGGTGTTTTTCGGGTTGTCGTGCTGGTAGCGAGGAAACTCGGGGGCCAGACGATCGTCGTCGATGCAGGTGGCCAGCTCGCCCGCGGCCTGGCCACAGGCCAGATAGGCATCGACGGGACGCACGTCCGGGTCCCGGGCCAGGTGACGGAAGCGGTGCTGCCAGCGATTCAGCGCCTGCAGCAGGCTGAAGTCGGTGAAGTCGGCGACGCCGGACTGGCTGGGCGAGCCGATGCGCTGTGCGATGCTCTTGGCCCGCTCGTGCATCAGCGACGAGATCTCGTCCATGAAATGAGCCAGCGGACGAATGCCATGCAGGTACAGGCCGGTGATGTAGAACCCGCTGTCCATCAGCAGGCTGCCGTCGGGTCGCAGGTCGAGGATGCGGCCCAGGGCCAGGCCGGTGAAGGCGCTGCGGTCGTCGCGCTCCAGGGCCAGTTGCAGGTTGGGTACCGCCAGGCCCAGCGAGGTGTAGCCGCCTTCATGGCTGTGGGTGTCGCGAACCTCTTCCGCAGACAGCAGGTAGCGGCTGTTGCCGTAGCTGTCGGGCCAACGCACCTGGCTGCTGCCATCGGCACGCAGTTGCAGGGTTAGGTAGACCGTCTGGTTGGCGGCACCGGCATCGGCAATCGACAGCGGCGCCGGCGCCGGCTGGTCGTGGGGGATGTCGAACGGTGTGCCGTCCGGCATGACCCCCTTGGCGCGGACGATGGCGATCTTGCCGAAGGCGAGGAATTCCTGGTTGAGCTCGAGCTCGGAGAAGCCATATCCGTAGCGGCTGCCGCTGCGCGCATCGATGCGGTGTTCCAGGTAGCGGGTGGTTTGCTGGAAGTGCTGGGGCTTGACGAACAGGCCCTCGTTCCAGACGACGGGATTGCGGGTGGTCATCGGTAGTTACTCGCTTGGGGGCCAGTGCAGACCGGGCTGCGCACCGGCCGGTAGCTTTCATCGGTGATGGCGACGCGGCTGCCTTGCAGCATCACCAGGAGGGGGTATTTGCGACCGCGGGGCTCGATGCGGAAGACGTCGTGCCAGCGCTCGGCATTGGGCGCATGGAAATCGGCCACCACCGCGATGTAGCGGGCGTGTTCGTCGACAGCGGCGAACTCGATGAGCTTGAACTGGCCGGGCACGAGGATGTAGTCGTCCGAGGCCAGCAGCGTGCTGCCCAATGCTTTCTCGGGGGCCTGGCGCAGCCGCTCGGGGTCGGCGTTCTCCAGTAGCGAGTCGTCTTTCAGTTGCAACACGCGAAAGCCGATGGGGGTGGCATTGCCCGGCGTGGCACGCACCTCGGGCGCCCGCGCCAGGCTGGTGCCGCGGCCGTACTGCCCCAGTTCCGGGCTGCCCGTGCCCGCCATCCAGGCGGCCTCTTCGTCGGTGGCCGACGCTTGCCCCTGGCGCAGCATCCAGGTCGAAGGCACGGGCCGCCGCGCTGTCGCAGTCCCGGCGAACAAGGTTTCCGGCTGTGACTTGCCCAGGGTCAGCGGTGGCGCCTGCTCGTCGACGACCAGGCCGGGAATGGCCAGGCGCTGGCGGACAGCCAGGGCGCCGGACGAGCTTGTCGTCCCCGGCTCAAGATGACCGAGCAAGGCTTGCAGGTGGGCGACGAGTTCGTCCTTGCTGGCGCTGTGCAGATTGACCGCGAACGGGCCTTGCTCTTCCAGGCCGACCAGTGCTGGCTCCCGGTCGTCCATCGGTCCGGCTGCCGCGCAACTGACCGGGTTGGGATTGACGTCCGCACTGGCATACAGGCTCAGGGCGACCTGCGTCGGCTGGTCATCAGCGCTCCCGACCTGGATGGACGGATCCATCAGGACCTGGCCGGTCTTTTTGAAAACATTGCCCACGCTGCTGCAACCGGCAAGAACGGTCGCGGCGAGCAGGAGCGCGATGACATGCTTCATCATGCCTCCGCGCGCACAGCCTGGTCGAAGGCCTGCTCGAAGACCTCCCAGAACAGCTTGTCGAAGCCTTGCTGACGCCCGGACGTCAGTTCTTCGTAGTAGTGCCCGTACATGCTCCAGGCCCAGTCGCCGGCCTGCGCTTGCGAACCGCGGGCCTGGCGATAGCGCTGGAACCGCTGCTCCAGTTGCTCGGGGGCAAACGCCTGCAGCAGCGCGGCGAGCCCGGCGTTGATGGCCTTGTGCACGGCGACCTGCTGGCGCCGGATCTGCTCCAGCGACTCTTCCACCGCCGCGGCGGGCGACAGGTGGACAACACTGCGCTCGGTGGAGAACAGCGCACGCACGGTGTCCGGATAATCCAGGCCAAGGCGCAGAGGGTTGTCTTCGATAGGCTGCAACGTGCGTCCGGCCAGGGATATGCGTTGTTGCTCACCGGGCTCGGCAACGTTCAGCGCGCTGAGCCCGCGAATCATCGCCCCGAGGGTGCGTCCCGCCTCGTTGAGCAGGGCGTAGGTCGCCTGCCCGTCGACCGCCCCGATCGGCGCACCGATGCCGTCTACCACGGGCTCGATCAGGCTGGCGGGATCGGCCTGGCTGGAAAGCTGGCGTTGCAGCCATTCCTGGCTGGCGGCGGGCGGGATGTCCTGTTCCGACATGGCGGGTTCTCCTGGTGCATGCTGGGGGGCGCCATAGATGGCTTCGAATTGGGTGGCGACGTCGGCCTGGGCGGCCAGCGAGCTGGTCGGCCGCAGGTCATGGCCGAGGGTGGTGGCGCCTTCGAGTGAGGCGTCTAGGGCCTGAAGCGGGTCGAGCAGGCCGTGGACCGACGGAGACGTACCCAGTGCATGGAACTCGCTCCAGCCTGGCGACGGCCGAGCATCGGCGTCGCCCTCCTCCGCTGCGGCAACGGGCAAGCTGTCCAGGTGCTCGGCGAGCCGTTGAACGGGGTCGTCTTCGAGCGCAATGGCCATGGCGGCGCCCAGACGCACGGAGATCCGATACGGCCCGATGTGCAGCGTGTCGTGGTTGCTCAACCTGGCGTAGATACCCGGTCCGAGTGGCTGGGTCTGGTCGTTGACCGTGGTTTTCCCGCTGCGATCGAGGAGCAGGAAACCGCCGTCCTGATAAAGGATCTCGCAGTGATGCGCCTGCACCCGTCGCTGACGGTCGAACAGTATCCAGCTGTCGCCGGACGATCCGATGGTGCCGCCTTTGCGATCGAAGACATGGGTGGGACTGCTGCCCTGCTGGAGCACGTCGGGGTTGTCCACCGTCAGGGACAGGGTTGGTTCGGATGCGGCGAAGGTCATGTACGTACCGTGAGTCGGACAGGGGAAGGCACGCACCGCTGCGGTTGCTCGAGAAAACTGCTCCAGCCGAGCTGGCATCCGGTGTCGTGGCCAAGGTTGAAAGACGGGACCTCGTCGCAGCACAGCCCGAGTTCGAGGTCACAGGGGGTCTGGTCACGCAGCAGGTAGGCGACCAGCATGCGCAGTCGCTCGAAGTTCTCGCCGTTGGGCAGGAACTCGCGAAAGCGCGCCTGCGACAGGCTGCTGATGACGATGGTGAACTTGCAGTGGCGCGTGCGGACGCTGTCGCCGATGCGGAAGCTGTGGCCCAGCTGGCCATTGCCCACCGCGAGCTGCGTGCGATCGCCCTTGGGGATGTCGCAGTGACGCAGCTCGAAATCACGCAGGCTGACGTCGTCCAGGTCGAAGCAATGGGCAATCAGCCCCGTCACCATGGCTGGGGAGCGGCTGCGGTGCACCACCGTGCCGGCGAAGCTGAGCAGACGCCCCCAGGCAATCGGGGTCGCGCCGCGAATGGCATCGTCCTTGAGCCCTACCAGGGCGAAAAGGCGCTGCGAGAGTCGATCACTGGCGCCGGCACGAAAGCGGATGTAATGCCGGTATTTGCGCCAGCCCTGGTGCAGCAGCGTCAGCAGGCGGTGGTTGAAGAAATCGAAGAACGCCGGGCGGATACCCTCGCCCTGCCCGGCCTCGTAGGCCAGGCGCTCGAGGTAGTACGACGGCAGCGGCGAGTCGGGCCCATGCATGCCGAGAAAGGTTGCCTGCACCAGGAACTGGTGGGGCAGATCCTCACCCAGGCGCTGCGCCAGGGAGACATCCGAAGCCGGGAAAGCCATGCCGGCACAGTTGCTCAGGCGGATGCGCTGCTGCTCGGCGGCATAGGCATCGTCGGACTCCAGATCGTCACCATACAGGCCGTGCAGCCGTTCGAGCAGGCAGAAGAAATCGTGCTCCCTCGCTTCGGCAAGCAAGCGATCGGTCAGATCAGGGGCTGGGTGCCGCTGCGCATTGGCCATGCGTAGTGCTCCTGATTCTTGACGTTGATGGCTTCCAGCATGTGGAACGAGGAGATGCTGGCGTACACGGAGAGGAAATGGCTCAGCACGGTGCCGAACAGATACAGCTCGCCCTCGCAGGAGAAGCCGTCCTGGTCGAGCCTGACCAGGCTGCGCAGACCACGGATGGGCAAGGCCTTGAACATGCGTTCGACCGGAGCGGTCTGCACGTCCAGCAAGGCATCCAGGCGCATCTGCGTGGCACGTGCCCGCTGGATATCGTGATGGGCGGCAAAGTCGTAGGCGCGGATAACCGCCTTCAAGGGCTCGGCCGACAACAGTGAAAGGTAGGTGGGCGACAGGTTGGAGATCAGCGTCCACAACAGGTCACCGTCCAGCAGGGGCCGATACGACGGGGTGGGCGTGGTCAGGTTGCGACAGGACACGAACGTGGGCATGCCCGGCGTGCGCACGCAGATGTCGCCCACGGTCAGGGACAACGGCAGGTCGCGGTTGCTGCAGGTGAGGGAGAAGGAAACCGTCTCGTCTCGCCCGACATAGCGTTGTTCATCGCTGCGGACGAACGACAAGCGGTGTTCGACCCCTTCGTCGAGCAACGACTGGGCGACGCGGGTGCGGTAGTAGAGGACCGTGCGGCCCCGCTCGAAGTCGATCTGGTGACGAAGGGACTCGAACGGCTGGTAGGTCCGCAGCCAGGTGTCATCGCGCCCGGTGCCTTCGCTCTTCCAGCCATCGACGCGATCGATGCTGAAGATCTCGTAGGCATCGGGCCGCCCGCCGGCTGGCCGCAGACGATAATCGAGGGTCTTTCCGCTCAGCCTGACCGGCTCGGCCTCGTGCTCGAACAGGTTGATGGCGGGCGCGCAATGCAACGCCAGGTCACCGGTTCGTACGCGCAGATCGTCCGGCATCGGCCGGCTGAAGGTGAACTCGAGGCGGATGCGCTCCGTGCTGGTGCTGGGCCAGAGCGCGCGCAGCCCGGTAAGGCCGAAGAAGAAATACCGGCGCGGGAACAGGAAGTACTCCTGCAGGATGCGGTACCCGTCCAGGGCATTCTTCGGATAGGGCAGCAGCGCCTCGTCCGGGCTGAACCCCGGAAACACGATCTGGTTGGCCGGGATGTGCCGGACCATCCCGTCGCACTCCAGGCGCACACCGGCCAGGTACCTGGACAGCCACAGGTACAGGGTCATGGCGCTGTAGTCGCTGCCGCTCAGGTAGAAGTCCAGCCCGTCGCAGTCGTAGGTGCTCGGCGGATTGCCCGATACGGTGAGCAGATCGACCCGGACCGTCGACTTCTCCAGCGAATGGGCGTCACTGACGTTGTCGATCTGCAGGGGGTAGATGTCGACGTCCGAACAGATACGGTATTCGCACTCCACGCCATCGATGCTGCGCGACCGCACCCGCGTGCCTCGCGCAATCCGCTGGCGCGAGGTGATGGAGCGATCCTCCAGCGGGAACTGCATGATGGTGGCGCTCGGCAGCGGGCGCAGGTAGTTCGGCCACAGCAGTTGCAGCAGGGGGTGGGTCAGCTCGGGAAAATCGTCGTCGATCTTCAGCCGCAGCCGGGCGGTGAGAAAGGCAAAGCCTTCCAGCAACCGCTCGACATCCGGATCGCTGGCCTCGTCGCCCAGGAACCTTGCCAGCTGCGGGTTCTTGCGGGCGAACACCCGGCCAAGCCGGCGCAGGTAATCGAGTTCCTCGCGGAACTTGCTTTTCAGCGACATCGAGCCTCCTTGGCCATGATCTTCACAGCACCAGAATCCGTTGTTGGCGCTGATGAACCAGCAGGTCGATCTCTACCTGCTCGGCTGCATCAACGAGTGGCACCTGGCAATGCAGGCGAAAGCACAGGCCGGGCGTGTGCTCGTCCGCCGCGACCGGATGAACGTCCACCACCTGCACACGCGGCTCGTAGCGAGCGACCATTTCGCGGATGTCCTGGCAGATCCGGGTCCTGAGCTCCAGCGGCCCGACGGCCGCATCGTTCATGTCGGGCAGCCCCAGATCGGGGCAGCTCTGCGAGCTGCCCCGGCGGGTATTGAGCAACTGCTCCAGGTTGGTCTTGATCGCCCTGACCCGCTCGCCGGACAACGCCTTGCCGGAGCGCGAGCGCAGCGGCGGCTGGTCAGGATCGAGCCGATGGAACAGGCTTCCCGACCCTGCCGCTGGCGGCGTGGTGACATTCACCCTCATTCCTTATCCAGTCGGCCGACGAGCGAGAGCTCGAAGTTGGCGCCCATGTACTTGAAGTGCGGGCGGACCGACAGCGACACCTGGTACCAGCCAGGGTTACCCTCGGCGTCCTGTACCACGATGTTCGCCGCACGCAGCGGACGACGACTGCGCACGTCGGAGGACGGGTTTTCCTGGTCGGCGACGTATTGGCGAATCCAGTTGTTGAGCTCGCGCTGCAGGTCGGGACGCTCCTTCCAGCTGCCCACCTGCTCGCGCTGCAGCACCTTCAGGTAGTGAGCCAGGCGGTTGATGATCATCATGTAGGGCAACTGCGTGCCCAGCATGTAGTTCGTCTGTGCCGCCTGGCCTTCCGGGGTCTTGGCGAACACCTTGGGGCGCTGTACCGAATTGGCCGAGAAGAACGCCGCGTTGTCGCTGTCCTTGCGCATGGTCAGCGGGATGAAGCCTTCGCTGGAGAGCTCGAACTCGCGCCGGTCGGAGACCAGCACTTCGGTCGGAATCTTCGCTTGCAACTGGCCAAGGGACTCGTAGAGGTGCACCGGCAAGTCCTCGACCGTGCCACCGGACTGCGGGCCGATGATGTTCGGGCACCAGCGATACCTGGCGAAGCTGTCGACGATGCGACTGGCCATGGCGAAGGAGGTGTTGCCCCAGAGGTAGTGGTCATGATTGCCACCGATGGTTTCGCGATAGTCGAAACTGCGGGCGGGGTTCTCGAGGGGGTCGTAGGGCTGGCGCAGCAGGAAGCGCGGCAGGGTCAGGCCCAGGTAGCGGGCGTCCTCGGAATCGCGCAGGCCGCGCCACTTGGTGAACCGCGGCCCGTCGAAGATGTCCTTCACCTCCTTGAGGTTCGGCAACTCCTGGAACGACTCCAGGTCGAGCATTTCCGGCCCGGCAGCGCCCAGGAACGGCGCGTGAGCCATCGCCCCGACCGAGGCCACGTAGCCAAGCAGCTTGATGTCCGGCGCCGACGGCCCGAAGGTGTAGTTGCTGACCATGCAGCCGACCGGCAGCCCGCCGAACTGGCCGTAACCCGAGGTGTAGACGTGCCGGTACAGGCCACTGCGGGTGATGTCGCCAGCGCTTTCGAAGTCGTCCAGCAACTCCTGCTTGCTCACCTGCAAGACGTCGATGAGGGTGTTTTCACGAAAATCGGTGCGGTCGACCAGGAACCGCAGCCCGCGCCAGCTCGACTCCAGCGCCTGGAAGCCCGGGTTGTGCAGGATCACGTCCACCTGCTTGCCGATCCTGGCGTCGATCTGCGCCAGCATCTGGTCCACCCGCTGTTTGTTGATCGGCTGCTGCCGGTCGGACGACTTGAGCATTTCGGCGATGAACGCCGCTACGCCGCGCTCGGCGATGGCATAGCCCTCCTGGCTGGGCTCGATGCGTGTCTGGGCCAGGATCTGGGCCAGCAGGCCACCTTGCTGATGAGAGTCTTGTTGTTCGACAGGAGCGGGGTGCGCTGTTGTCATGCTCATATCCTTTGAAACCTGAATGGAATGAATGCGCTGCCTCGCAGCACGAGGCACCGGCGACGGGACACGACTCGCGCACTGCCTTCATGCGCAAGACACATCTCGTCTCTCGGAAGTTGTTGCGGACAGAACCCGCCGACGGTCAGTCCCGGCTTGTGCCGAGTACCGCCTCCAGCTCACTGGCCAACTGGCTGCGCGTGGCCTCGTCGCCCAGCATTGCCTGCAGTTGCTTGCGGAACTCGGGGACGTTGCCCAGTGGCCCCTTGAGGGCAACCAGCGCCTCGCGCAGCTCAAGCAGCTTGCTCAGCTCGGGAACCTGGCGCGCGATGGCATCGGGGCTGAAGTCGTCGAGGGAATTGAACGTGAGGTCGATATCCAGCGTGTCATCGACACCGTCGGTCAGGACACTGGAAACACTTTCCCTGAAGCCGATGTTCTTCTCGGCCATGACATTGTCGAAGTTGTCCTTGTCGACCCGGACCGGGATGCGGTCCTCCAGCGCGCTGTCTTCGTCGCGCCCGATGAAGTCCCCGGTCACCAGCAGGCGCAGAGGAAGCTCGACTTCCTCCTGCTCGCCATTGGTTGCCGGAACGTAGGTGATATTGATGCGTTCTTTTGGGGCTACCGACCCATTCTTGTTTGCCATGAAACCACTCCTTCGGAAAATCGCCGCATGAGTGGGTATCCAGTGCAATGCCATCGCGTGAACGGCACACGACGACGCCGCGACGAATTCGAAGAATCCGCAGGCGGGAAAGTCGAGGCCATTACGCAGTTCAAGCAGGCATTAGTGGATACCGACCCACAAACGCCGCTAAAACTAGTACAAGGACAAACTGCAAGAAAATAGGAAATTTCCGAAAGTACGGGGTGGAATTACTTCAAAACATTAGATTCCAGTCTGCGGGAAATTTCCAAATAGTTATCGGAATATTCCTATATACGGAGAATCAACTTTAATGCTTTCTTTCCGCACTACCGTGTGCCAGCCAATCTGTTAAGCATTTGCAAACAAATAATAGTTAACCAGCAACAAATTGAAACTTTATTTGATGATCAGGCACGCAACAAGGAAACCCCTCCCCCTTATCAAAGGCGAATTCCGATAAATGATCACGGTTGATCTGGCTACGCTAATAGAACGTCTTGGACCCTGTTGCCGACTGGCTCTGGAAGAGGCGGGAAACCTGTGCATTGTCCAGCGTGGCGCGGAAGTGACCGTCGCTCATCTGTTGACGGCCTTCCTCGGCCAACCGGCTTGCGACGTGCGTATCACCCTCGCGGACGCGGGGCTGGATGTCGACACGTTGCGCGATAGCCTCTGCGGCGATGTCAGTGAGCATGACTCGCGACATGGCCAGTACCCTTCCTTCTCACCGCTGCTCGTCGATGCCTTGCAGGATGCCTGGCTGCTCAGCTCGGTAGACCTGGGCCAGGCCCACATCCGCAGCGGCGCGGTGTTCCTGGCCACCTTGCTCAACCCGGCCCGCTACCTGCCGCTGGCTGCGATCCGCTTGCTCGATGGCATCAATCGCGAGGCCTTGCGCAAGCACTTCGGCGAGCGCCTGGCGGCGTCCGCAGAGGCCCCGCAGCGCAACGACGGCGCGGCTGTAGCGAACGCCGTGTCCGGCGAGAACAGTGCCCTGGCGCGGTTCGGTCACAACTTCAGCGCCCTGGCGCGGGAGGGCGGGATGGACCCGGTCCTGTGCCGCGACCCGGAAATAGACCTGATGGTCGATATCCTTTCCCGCCGGCGCAAGAACAACCCGATCGTGGTGGGCGATGCCGGCGTCGGCAAGAGCGCGGTGGTCGAGGGCCTGGCACAGCGTATCGTCCAGGGCCGGGTACCCGAGTCGCTGCACCGGGTCGAGCTCTGGGGACTGGACCTGGGCGCCCTGCAAGCGGGCGCGTCGGTCAAGGGCGAGTTCGAGAAGCGCCTGAAGGCGGTGATCGACGAGGTCCGCAGCGCGGCCTCGCCGATCATCCTGTTCATCGACGAGGCCCATACCCTGATCGGAGCCGGCAACAGCGCCGGCGGCAGCGATGCGGCCAATCTGCTCAAGCCGGCGCTGGCCAGGGGCGAGTTGCGCACCATCGCCGCGACGACCTGGTCGGAGTACAAACGCTATTTCGAGAAGGATGCGGCCCTCGCCCGCCGCTTCCAGCTGGTCAGGCTGGAAGCGCCTTCACCCGAGCAGGCCGTGCATATCCTGCGAGGCCTGCGTCCGGTCTACGAAGCGGCGCACCAGGTGTTCATCGGTGACGACGCCTTGCAGGCCGCCGCCGCGCTGTCGAACCGCTACCTCAGCGGCAGGCAACTGCCGGACAAGGCCATTGATGTACTCGACACGGCGTGTGCCCGAGTGGCATCCGCCCTGGCCGAGCCGCCCCGACGCCTCAATGCCCTGGAAAACCGGCAACAGCAGATCGACAGCGAATACAACCTGCTGGTGCGCGACAGCCAGGCTGGACGCACCATCGCGAAAAACCACCTGGAAGCACTGAGCACGGCCCGCCGCCAGGTGCAGCACGACATCGAACAGCTGCGCCAGGATTGGCAACAGCAGAAGGTGCTGGTGGACGAAATCGTCGCATTGCGTGCAGACAACCACGACGGCGAGGCGGCCCGGGCGTTGCGCGACAAGGTCGCGCAGCTGAACCTGCTGCAGCGCAAGGAGGCACTGCTGCACGCCGATGTCGGCGCCGAGCAGGTGGCCCAGGTGATCGCCGACTGGACGGGTATCCCCGCCACCACCATCAGCAGTGACCAGATGGCGCGCCTGGACAGCCTGCCCGCGAACCTGCGGGCGCGCATCAAGGGCCAGGATGCGGCGCTGGAGACCGTGCACCGGCACATGCTCACGGCCCTCGCCGACTTGCGCCGCCCCGGCACGCCGATGGGGGCATTCCTGCTGGTAGGCCCCAGTGGCGTCGGCAAGACCGAAACAGCGCTGGCCGTGGCCGATGCCCTGTTCGGCGGCGAGCAATTCCTGACCACCATCAACATGTCCGAGTACCAGGAGAAGTTCACCGTCTCGCGGCTGCTGGGCGCGCCACCGGGTTACGTCGGCTATGGCGAGGGTGGCGTACTCACCGAAGCCATTCGCCGGCAGCCCTATTCGGTGGTGCTGCTCGACGAGGTGGAAAAAGCCCACCCGGAAGTGCTCGACCTGTTCTACCAGGCCTTCGACAAAGGCGAGTTGAACGACGGCGAGGGCCGGCGCATCGACTGCCGCAACGTACTGTTCTTCCTGACCTCGAACCTGGGCTTCGACCAGGACGGCAGCGCGCTGGATGATCTGGAAGGTGACCGGCTGCGGCAAAAACTGATGGGGTTCTTCAAGCCTGCACTGCTGGCACGGATGCAGATCGTTCCGTATCGCTACCTGGACGCGGAGGTGCTTGGCGAGATCATCGACAGTCGCCTGCAACGCCTGCAGCAACAACTCCTGCAACGCTACGAAGCCGACCTGGTGATCGACGAGCGCGCGCGAGAAGAACTGCGCGCCCGATGCGCCCGCCATCGCAACGGCGCACGCATGCTCGATGCGGTCATCGACGGTGAATTGCTGCCTCCCCTTTCGCTGGCCGTCCTGCAGCGCCTGTCTCGCGGCGAGCAGATCCAGTCTGCTGAACTGGGCTGGGACAACAGCACCTTCGTCGCGACGCTGGGCTGATCATGAACGACAACATGACACCTACGATCATCGGCGCCAGGGAGCGCCGCCCACGCCTGAAACTGGCACTGCTCACCGCCGTGCTCCTGGCCGGCTGCGATAGCGGCGAGGCCACCACCGGCGCATCCGGGGACTGCACCCGCATCACTTCCGCGCTCGAGCGCCTGGCCTGCTTCGACAGCGTGGCCGGAACACCGCCGACGACTCCCGTACGGCAACAACCGGTCGCCCCGAAGCCGGTCGAACCGGAGCACAAGAGGCCCTTGATCAAGGAGCTGGTCGAGGCCAACGAGGCCGGGCGCCTCGCCGACGAAACCCCGTCCAGGATCACCCGTAGCGCAGACCGGCCCGTTGGCCAGGACAAGGTGGTGATTTCCGCCCCGGCACTGACCGGTCCCCAACCCCACGCCTATCTGGCCATCAGCTGCCTGTCCAACATTTCCCGGCTCCAGTTGCTCAGCCGCGAGCCCTTGCCGGTCAACTACATCACGATCCGTCTTGTACTGGACGGCAAGGCCGTGAGCCCCGCCCGCCCCTGGCAAGTGCTGGACGACGGTACGGTCAGCGACGTGGGGCGCGGCCTGGTGGCCATCGAGCAGCTACGGCACCTGGCCCGTCCGGCCCGGCTGTTGACGCTCGAGAGCAACTACAGCCCGTTCGACGGCCTGCAGTTCGATGCCCGCGCGCTGGGTGAACAGATCGCCGAGCAACGGGAGGCCTGTCATTGGTGAGGCAACTTCCCCCGCTTGATCTCAAGGCCCTGCTCAAACCCTTGGACCCGGCCCTGCCGGCAGGCCCCTTCGACGAAGAGGACGAACTGTTCCAGGGCATCGACCATGAAATGGTCAAGCTCGGCGGCCTGCAGGAACGCGCCATCGACTGGAGTTTCGTCGACAACGGCGCACAGCAATACCTGGGCACCCAGTGCAAGCACTTTCGCATTGCCGGCCACCTGATGACCGGGCGCCTGCGCACCGGTTGCTGGCGCGGCTGGAGCGAGGCGGCCGGGGTGCTCGCCGGCATGGTCGAAAAATACTGGGAAACCGGTCATCCCAGGCCGGGCGCCACCGGGTATCGGATCAAGCGCCGTCTCGTCGACCAGTATCTGGAACGCCTGGCTGACGCCCTCCCCAGGCTGGACCGCAACAGTTACTCGCAAGAGCTGCACAAGGCCGGCCAGCAGGCGCTCGACCAGCTTCAGGCAAACGCCCCGCTCGCCAGGCTGGATGTCGCAGTACTGAGCCGACTGGAGAGCAGGCTGCGCCAGTCGGCCGAGTCCCACCGTGCACCGGAGCTGGATGGGCAATCCATCGACCTGGCCATCGGCGGCGACGGCCTGGCGGATGCCTTCTTCGCGCCGCTCCAGGTCAACCCGGGCAACGAACGGGAGAACCGCCGCTCGCTGCTCTCGGCGGCGGAGATCATCAACCAGCAGGACCTCTACGACCCGACCGGCTACCTGCTGCGCCGGTTCGCGCTGTGGGCGCACCTGACCCAGGCGCCGCTGATGCACCACGACAGGCGGACCGAATTGATGGCCGTTCCGCAGGATGTCGCGGACCGCTACGACGAGGCGCTGATGACCAACGCCATCGATCCGGCCCTGCTGCAACGGGTCGAACGCAGTGTCACCTCCTCCCCGTACTGGCTGCGCGGCAGCTTTCTGTCGGCAGGCATCGCTCGCAAGCTGGAAATGCCCAGGGTTGCCGAGGCCATCCGGCAAGCGACCGAGCGTTTCGTGACCCGCCTGCCCGCCCTGACCACGCTGGAGTTCGCCGATGGCCGGCCTTTCATCGACAGCGAAGTGCAGGCCTGGGTCAGCGGCGCCACACAGGAAAGCGCAACCGGCGCCAGCCCGGAGTATCCAGCCCTGCGTGGCGAATTGAGCGCGCAACTCGACACCGCCGGGGTCGAGTCGATGCTGCGCAGCCTGGAGTCGCTCCAGCACCACAAGACCGATCTGCGCCATGCCTGCCACGTCATGGCCATTGCCGCCGAACTGCTCGCCTCCCGGGGCCTGAGCTGGCTGGCCGATGGCCTGTATGCCCGTGCGCACAGCGTCATGGACAACGCCTCCGCCCGCGCATGGGAACCGGAGCTTTATCAATTGCTGGCACGGCACGCGCCGGCTGGCGAAGCACACAAGGATTAAACAGGGAACACTGCCATGGGGAACATCTGGTCCAACTTGCAACGATATGGTCGGCCCTTGTTGCGCTGGCTCAAGCCCGGCATACCGCTCCTGTTGCTGACACTGGTGCTCGGCGCGGCAGTCATCTGGTGGCTCGGCCCGCGCTGGGCGCTGGCCGGCTACCAGCCGCTGGGCAGCGTCACCGCGCGAGTTCTGGCCATCGTGATGCTGCTGGTGCTGCCCCTGCTGGGCTGGATCGTTCGCCTGCAGCGGCGCAACCGCCGCCTGGAAGCGGAGCGCAAGCACGAGGAGGTACGCCAGACCGATGCCTGCCTGCGCTTCGTCGAGGCCCAGGAACGCGACCTCGATCGCAACCTCGCCCTGCTCCAGGCCAACCTCAAGGGCCGCAATGCCCAGTACCAGATACCGTGGTACCTGGTGCTGGGGCAGGAAAACGCCGGCAAGACCAGCTTCGTCAATCGCGTCAGCCAGGGCTCCTCCCTGACCGCCGAGATGAAGGCCGGCAGTTGGCGCCAGCAGGAAGATCCGGACCGGCTGTATTCCATCGACTGGTGCATCGGCGACCAGGCGGTGCTGATCGACCCTCCCGGCGAGATCATCAGCCAGCTCCCGGTTGCCAACGGCCCCGAGCAGGAATCGTCTGTCGCGCCCCAAGGCGCCTCGTCCGGGTTGCCGGAAGAATTGCATGCACGTCTGTGGCATGGATTTGTCAGTTGGCTGGGACACAACCGCAGCCGGCGGCCACTGAACGGTGTCGTCCTGGTCGTCAGCCTGGTGACCCTGCTCAAGCAGCCCCCCAGCGAACGCAAGCAACTGGCCGCCATCCTGCGTTCGCGGCTGATCGAACTCAGCCGCGAGCTGGGTACGCGGCCGCCGCTGTACGTCGTCCTGAGCAAATTCGACCTGCTCGACGGTTTCGACACCCTGTTCGCCCGCTTGCCCAAGTCGGCCCGGGAAGACATCTTCGGCCTCACCTTTACCTTCGATTCGCTACGGGACTACGACGCCTGGCTGGAAGAGCTGGGCGAACGCTACGACGCGTTCCTCGAGCGACTGAACGATAAGGTTTTCGACGCCCTGGCGAATTCCACCGACCAGGACCAGCGCCAATCCCTGCATTCGCTGGTGCGGCAACTGTGCGGCCTGCGTTCGATGCTGCTGGACTTCCTCGGCGATGTGCTGGGCAGTGATCGCTTCGCCACACCGGCCTTGCCACGCGGCGTGTTCTTTTCCTCGGTGTACCAGCAGGGCCTGCTCAACAACACCTTCGTCGACTGTGCAGCACAAGCCTACGAAATGCGCGAGGCGAGCAACAGGATGCACCCCAGCGGACAGGCACTGGTCTACTTCGCCCAGCAACTGTTCCAGCGTGTCATCTACCCCGAGTCCGACCTGGCCGGCGACAACCCGCGGGTCATCAGGCAGAAGAAGCACGCCATGGCCCTGCGCTTGGGCATCGCATCGCTGGGCAGCCTGCTGGTCTGCGGCGGCTGGTACCACTACTACGGCATCAACCGCGACAAGGCCTTGAGTGTGCTGGAGCGCAGCCGCGACTTCAGCGCCAGCGCCGTCGACACCGAGCTGGACCCCACTGGCCGCAACCTGTTGCCGCCGCTGGACCAGATCAGCAATGCCGTCGCCGTCTATGGAAACTACCGCAATGCCTGGCCGCTGCTGGCCAACATGGGCCTGTACCAGGGACATGCCATCGGCCCCAAGGTCGACGAAGCCTACCTGACCTTGCTGTCGCAGCACTTCTTGCCCGCCCTGGCCAGCGGCGTCATGGAATCGCTGGACGGCGCGGGCATCGGTGACGACACCCAACTGGCCGCCCTGCGCGTGTACCGGATGATCGAGGACCGCACCAACCGCCGCCAGCCCGTGGTCGAAAACTGGATGGCTGCGCAATGGCAGGCCGCCTTCCCCGGCCAGGATAGTGTCCAGACCGCCCTGATGCGTCACCTCGAATACGCCATGAAATACGTCGATACCCGCCTGCCGCAGTATCAGCAGCGCGTTGCCACCGTGCAGCAGCATCTGCGCCAGATTCCGCTGCCGGAGCGAGTGTACATGACCATGAACCAGGAGGCCGGGGTTTCCCTCACCTCGCCCCTGGACCTGCGCAACGAAATCGGCCCGGCGTTCGATATCGTCTACCAGCCCGAGCCCGGCCAGGTCGAAGCGGCCGGAGAAACACCACCCCCGGCCAGCGGCCGTATCGACGCCCTGCTGACCGCCAAGGGCTACCGCAGCTATTTCGCCCGGCACAGCGAGAATCTCACCGAGCTGGCGATGATCGACCAGTGGGCCTTGGGGGAACGGGCCAAAGTGGACTACTCGGACGCCGACAAAACCGTTCTGGCCGAACGAATCCGCGCCATCTACGGCCGTGCCTACGTCGACACCTGGCGACGCAACCTCAACCATCTGGAGGTGCGGGACTTCAACGATATCGCCGATGCCGTCAACATCCTCGGCAGCGTGACCGGGCCGGCGGCGCCACTGCGGCGCCTGGTGGAAACGGTCCGCGACAACAGCGAACTCGGCCTGCGCGCAACGCCCGTCGATGACACCGGCAGCGACCCGGGCGCCGCTCTGGTGCAGGCGGTCGTTCGCACCCGCGACGACGAGCAGCGGACACCGCTCATCACCGATATCGCCCGCGCATTCGCCCCGCTGAATCAACTGCTGGACAGCCGGGAAGACCGGGCTCCGTACCTGGAGGAAACCATGCTCGCCATCGCCAGCGTGCAAGACAAGGTACGGGTGGTGCACGACAGCCCCGATCGCGGCAAGGTTGCCCTCGCCATGGTGGTCGAGCGCTTCTCGCTGCAAGGCCCCGACCCCATCGCCAACCTGCAGAGGATCGCCGCCGGGCTGCCAGAGCCGCTGAACCGTCAGGTGGCCAAGCTGGCCGACGAGTCTTCCCGGGTGATCCTGGTGGAGGCGCTGCGAGAGCTGGAGCGTCGCTGGGACAGGGATGTGCATCGTTTCTATCGCGAGCGCCTGGCCGATCGCTACCCCTTCAATCCGGCCAGCCGCCAGGAAGCTTCGCTGGAGGATTTCACCGCGTTCTTCGGCCCACAGGGCCGGCTGCAGAAATTCCGCGAGCAGTATCTGAACCTGTTCCTCGAAGACAACCTCGAAGCGCTGTACTCGGAGCGATTGGGCGGCTATCTGGTGAGCGCCGACGTGCAGGCCCGACTGACGTCTGCCGAGCGTATCCGCGATGCCTTCTTCAATGGACGCGGCCTGCTCGGTGTGCAGTTCTACATCGAGCCACTCGGGCTGGCGCCCACCAAGCGCAGCAGCTCGCTAAGCGTCGAAGGGCAGCTGATCACCTACAACCATGGCCCCAGCACCAGCACGGCGCTGATCTGGCCCAACACCCTGGCGCCGAACAACGAAAGCCGCATGACCCTGGTCAATGCCAGCGGCAGCAGCAGCGGCCTGGTCTACCGGGGCCCCTGGTCGCTGTACCGGCTGCTCAGCCAGGCGCGCTTGAACGGCAGCACCAGCACCAGCGTGGACATCAGCTTCTCCGCACCGGACGGAGGCATGCGCTACCGCATCAGTACGGAGAAGGCCGAGAACCCGTTCACGCAACCGTTGTTCAAGGGCTTTGCCTTGCCACGGACGTTGTTGCAGGACGGGCTCTAGGCCGTTTGGGGCTGCCTTGCGGCCCCAAGTGTCCGCTAACCCGTTGCAGGCGCCCGCCGATCCTCCCGCGGGCACCGCTGAAAGCGCGCCCGGTAACTGCGGGTGAAGTACGACGGTGAATCAAAACCGCAGGCGATACTGACGTCCAGCACGCTCATCTCGGTCTGGCGCAGCAGTTGCCGCGCCTTGTCCAGGCGCAGGCGCAGGTAGAAGCCGCTCGGCGTGTCCTTGAGGTAGAGCCGGAACAAGCGCTCCAGCTGACGCCGGCTGACCTGCACCGACTCAGCCAGTTCCAGTGTGTTCAGTGGCGTCTCGGTGTTGCGCTCCATGGCGCCGATCACCTGCACCAGCTTGCTGTTGCTGATGCCGTAGCGCGAGGCGATCTGCATGCGCTGGTGATCCTGACGCGGTCGGATACGGCCAAGCACGAACTGTTCGGACACCTGGATCGCCAGTTCGGCACCATGGGCCTGGCCGATCAGGTCGAGCATCAGGTCGATGGACGCAGTCCCGCCGGCCGAGGTGATGCGGCGCCGGTCCACCTCGAACAGCTCCTGGGTCGCCTCCAGCCGTGGATAACGCTCCTTGAACGCGTCCAGCGCTTCCCAATGCAGGGTCACCCGGTGGCCGTCGAGCAGTCCAGCCTCCGCCAGCACCAGGGTGCCGGTATCGATCCCGCCCAGCACTACACCGTCATGATCCAGCTTGCGCAACCAGTGGGCCAAGGTCGGCCCGTAGTGCTGCAGCGGCTCGAAGCCGGCCACCACCAAAAGGGTCGCGCCCTTGCCCAGAGGCTCCAGCGGGCCGTCGGCATTGACCGACATGCCGTTGCTGGCCAATACCGCGCCACCATCCAGACTCAACACCCGCCAGCCATACAGCCCGGGGCGAAAGCGGTTGGCCACCCGCAGCGGTTCCAGTGCCGAAATGAAGCCCAGCGCGGAAAAGCCCGGAAGCAGCAGAAAGTGAAAATCCTGGGACATGGTGGCGACTCGACAGCCAGGGAAGACCGGTTAATACCGCGCAGGTCGCCGCTGTGCAAGCGCCGGTCGCCACAGTGCGATTTTCCGCGGTGAAGCCCGCGTAACGTGAGCACCACGGCTCGCAGAAGCCGCCCCCATAACAATTAGAACTGCCGTTGGAGGAGCCACCCATGCAATCGATCAGTCGTTCGCTCTTGATGCTTGTCGGTACCGCAATCCTCAGCACCAACGTGATGGCCGCCGAACCGGCCGCCTGCAAGAACGTCCGCCTGGGCGTGGTCAATTGGACTGACGTGATGGCCACCAGCGCCATGACCCAGGTACTGCTCGATGGCCTCGGCTACCAGACCAAGCAGACCAGCGCCTCGCAGCAGATCATCTTCGCCGGCATCCGCGACCAGCGCCTGGACCTGTTCCTCGGCTACTGGAACCCGATCATGACCCAGACCATCACCCCGTTCGTCGATGCCGGGCAGGTGAAGGTCCTCGACGCGCCCAGCCTCAACGACGCCCGCGCCACCCTGGCCGTACCGAAATATCTGGCCGACAAGGGCCTGAAAACCTTCGCCGACATCCACAAATTCGAGAAGGAGCTGGGCGGCAAGATCTACGGGATCGAGCCTGGCTCCGGCGCCAACACCCAGATCAAGGCGATGATCGCCAGGAACCAGTTCGGCCTTGGCAAGTTCCAGCTGGTGGAGTCCAGCGAAGCCGGAATGCTCGCCGCCGTCGACCGGGCCGTGCGACGCAAGGAGGCGGTGGTGTTCTTCGGCTGGGCGCCGCACCCGATGAACGTGAACATCGACATGGCTTACCTGAGCGGCAGCGAAGGTGCCCTCGGCCCGGACGAAGGCCGTGCCACGGTGTGGACCGTTACCGCCCCCGACTACGCCAGCCGTTGCCCCAACGTCAGCCGCCTGCTGAGCAACCTGACCTTCACCGCCGAAGACGAGAGCCGGATGATGCAGCCGCTGCTGGATCACAAGGACGCGCTGGAATCGGCGCGGCAATGGCTCAAGGACCATCCCGAAGACAAGGCGCGCTGGCTGGAAGGGGTGACCACCCTGGATGGGCAGCCGGCTGCCGACAATCTCAAGCTCACCGCCAACTGATCTACCGCTATCGCCGGCAACGCCGGCTCCCACAAGGTCCTGCGTACTCCGCA
Organism: Pseudomonas sp. TUM25319; assembly: GCF_056388475.1. Classification (NCBI taxonomy): domain Bacteria; kingdom Pseudomonadati; phylum Pseudomonadota; class Gammaproteobacteria; order Pseudomonadales; family Pseudomonadaceae; genus Pseudomonas; species Pseudomonas sp. TUM25319. The sequence goes on from NZ_CM150751.1 coordinate 6,641,699, forward strand.
CCTGTGGGAGCTGGCTTGCCAGCGATGAGGCCCTCCCGAACACAGAAACCCTCGCTGCCGAACACGGCAACGAAGCCCAGACACGCCTGAAGGAAACCGCAATGAACCACGACGTCATCATCACCTGCGCCCTCACCGGTGCCGGCGACACCGCCAGCAAGAGCCACCACGTCCCCGTCACGCCCAAGCAGATCGCCGCCGCCGCCGTGGAAGCGGCCAAGGCCGGCGCCACGGTGGTCCACTGCCACGTCCGCGACCCCGAAACCGGCCGGTTCAGCCGCGACGTGGCGCTGTACCGCGAAGTGATGGAGCGCATCCGCGAATCCGACGTGGACATCATCGTCAACCTCACCGCCGGCATGGGCGGCGATCTTGAAATCGGTCCCGGCGAGATGCCCATGGAGTTCGGCACCGGCACCGATCTGATCGGCCCGCTGGAACGCCTGGCCCACGTCGAGGCGCTGCTGCCGGAAATCTGCACGCTGGATTGCGGCACCCTCAACTTCGGCGACGGCAACAGCATCTACGTGTCCACCCCGAGCCAGTTGCGCGCCGGCGCCAAACGCATCACCGAACTGGGCGTTAAAGCCGAACTGGAGATCTTCGACACCGGCCATCTGTGGTTCGCCAAGCAGATGATCAAGGAAGGCCTGCTGGACGATCCGCTGTTCCAGTTGTGCCTGGGCATCCCGTGGGGCGCGCCGGCAGACACCACCACCATGAAGGCCATGGTCGACAACCTGCCGCCGAACGTCACCTGGGCCGGCTTCGGCATCGGCCGCATGCAGATGCCGATGGCCGCCCAGGCGGTGCTGCTCGGCGGCAACGTGCGGGTGGGCCTGGAAGACAACCTGTGGCTGGAAAAGGGCGTACTCGCCACCAACGGCCAACTGGTGGAACGCGCCACCGAGATTCTTCACCGCCTCGGCGCCCGGGTGCTCACCCCCGCCGAAGGCCGCGCCAAGATGAACCTGACCCGTCGCTGAACCACAGGAGCCACCCATGCGCTTTATCACTGATATCAAGACCTTCGCCGCCCTCGGTAGCGGCGTGATCGGCAGCGGCTGGGTCGCCCGCGCCCTGGCCCACGGCCTCGACGTAGTGGCCTGGGACCCGGCCCCCGGTGCCGAGGCAGCGCTGCGCAAGCGCATTGCCAACGCCTGGCCGGCGCTGGAAAAACAGGGCCTCGCCCCCGGCGCCTCGCAGGACCGTCTGCGCTTTGTCGCGACCATCGAGGAATGCGTCAGCAACGCCGACTTCATTCAGGAAAGCGCGCCAGAGCGGCTGGAGCTCAAGCTCGACCTGCACGGCAAGATCAGCGCCGCGGCCAAGCCCGACGCCCTGATCGCCTCCAGCACCTCGGGGCTGTTGCCCAGCGAGTTCTACGAGTCGTCCGTCCATCCCGAACGCTGCGTAGTCGGCCATCCGTTCAACCCGGTATACCTGCTGCCGCTGGTGGAAATCGTCGGCGGCCGCAACACCGCGCCAGAGGCCATCGAAGCGGCGAAGCAGGTCTACAGCGCCCTCGGCATGCAACCGCTGCATGTGCGCAAGGAAGTGCCCGGCTTCATCGCCGACCGCCTGCTCGAAGCCCTGTGGCGCGAAGCGCTGCACCTGGTCAACGACGGCGTGGCGACCACCGGCGAGATCGACGACGCGATCCGCTTCGGAGCCGGACTGCGCTGGTCGTTCATGGGCACCTTCCTGACCTACACCCTGGCCGGAGGCGACGCAGGCATGCGCCACTTCATGGCCCAGTTCGGCCCGGCGCTGCAACTGCCCTGGACTTACCTGCCCGCTCCCGAACTGACCGACGAACTGATCGATGCGGTGGTCGACGGCACCTCGGAGCAACGCGGCGAACGTAGCATCGCCTCGCTGGAGCGCTATCGTGATGACTGCCTGCTGGCGGTGCTGGACGCGGTGAAAACCACCAAGGCCCGCCACGGCATGACCTTCAGCGACTGACAGGGAGACACGCGATGCCGGCCTTGCTGACCTACCAGACCCCGGTCCTGGAAGACTGGGTGGATTACAACGGGCACTTGCGCGATGCCTTTTACCTGCTGATTTTCAGCTACGCCACCGATGCATTCATGGAGCGCATCGGCCTGGACGGCGACAACCGCGAGGCCACCGGGCATTCGTTGTTCACCCTGGAATGCCATCTGAACTACTTGCACGAGGTGAAGCTGGGGACCCAGGTGTGGGTCAACACCCAGGTGATCGGTTTCGACCGCAAGCGCCTGCACCTCTACCACAGCCTGCACCGGGAAGGCTTCGACCAGGCGCTGGCGGCCAGCGAACAGATGCTGCTGCATGTGGACCTGGCGGGGCCGAAGTCGGCGCCGTTTACGCCGCAGGTGGCGGAGCGGTTGCAGGGGATCGTCGCGGAGCAGGCTGATCTGCCGGCCGCGGCGTTCGTAGGGCGGGTCATCGGATTGCCTGGCTGAAATAAAAATTGCCCCGGCAAGCCGTGACGCAGCCGGGGCAAAGAGCGAGCAACCTACCTGTGCCAGAAGGGTGGTGACCAAACCGCCCTCGACCTGTGCATGAGTCCAGTGTGCACACTCCCGCGTCACTCGATTTTGCCGAAAACGACCTGTTCATAGGTAAAGCGGCCATCGCGACAAACTACCCTTGCCCCCTCGGCCGGGCGCTCCCAGAATCGATCCAAGACCTCACCTGCCACAAGGACTACAGCCATGATGCATGCGGATTTGATTGATCAGGACGACCTGGTTGGGCACCTGCGGGCCCTGGGTTTCGAGACGCCTTCCGGTGGTAGCGCCGAACAGGTGTGCGAATGCGCCGTGCGCGGGCTGGACGCGCCCCGGGCAAAGGCACTGAAGGGGATGGTGGAACAGATGTACGGCAGCAGCGCGACCATTCTGCCGGCGGTACGCCAGGCCATCGAAAAGCAGTTACTGCCTGCGCTGGCCGAGTTCAAGGCCACTCATCAGTAATCAGGTTTTGGGGCCGCTTTGCGGCCCTTCGCGAGCAAGCTCGCTCCCACAGAGCCGCGAGGTGAACCTGTGGGAGCGAGCTTGCTCGCGAAGGGCCGTGAAACGGCCCCAAAATGATTGATTTACAACCTCACACTGGCAAAGGTCGATTCGTTCCGCGCCTGGCTCAGCGCCGCCATCGGCCCGGCCAACGGCGCCAGCACCAGTGCCTGCGGAATCGGCATCATCGCCACCTGCTGGGCAGTATTGGAGCCTACGCGCTCATCCCGCGGCGGAATGCCGAAGTACTCGCGGTAGCATTTGGAGAAGTGCGGCGTGGAGACGAATCCGCACACCGAGGCCACTTCGATGATCGACATTGGCGTCTGCTTGAGCAGTTGCCGTGCGCGGATCAGCCTCAGCTTGAGGTAATAGCGCGACGGCGAACAGTGCAGGTATTTCTGGAACAACCGCTCCAGTTGCCGGCGCGATACCGACACATACACCGCCAGTTCATCCAGGTCGATCGGCTCTTCGAGGTTGGCCTCCATCAGCGCAACGATCTCCTGCAGCTTCGGCTGGTTGGTGCCGAGCATGTGCTTGAGCGGCACACGCTGGTGGTCCTGTTCGTTGCGGATGCGCTCGTAGACGAACATCTCCGAGATCGCCGCCGACAGCTCGCGGCCGTGGTCGCGGCTGATCAGGTGCAGCATCATGTCCAGCGGCGCGGTACCGCCGGAGCTGGTGAAGCGGTTGCGGTCGAGGGTGAACAACCGCGTGCTCATGCTCACCCGCGGGAACGCCTCCTGCATCGCTGCCAGGCATTCCCAGTGCACGCTGCAGTCGAAGCCGTCGAGCAGGCCGGCACAGGCCAGCGCCCAACTGCCGGTGCACACCGCGCCAAGGCGGCGGGACTGGCGGGCCTGGCTCTGCAGCCAGGTCACGTGTTCACGGGTCACGGTACGCTGAATGCCGACACCACCGCAGACGATCACGGTATCCATGGCCGGAGCCTTGTGCATGGCTGCATCGGGGGTGATCTGCAGACCGTCGCTCGCCCAGACCTGGCCACCATCCACGCTCAGGGTGTGCCAGCGGTACAGCTCGCGGCCGGACAGCTGGTTGGCCATGCGCAGCGGTTCAACTGCGGATGCCAGGGAAATCAGGGTGAAGTTGTCCAGCAGCAGAAAACCGATGGATTGGGGCGTGCGGGTTTGGGGTTGGGCCCCGGAGTTGTACGACGTCATCGCGATCTCTCCTCACACAATGCAGGTTGCGCCTCAGGCGGGCTTTATTGTTATGGGCCCTGAATTGGCTCGATTGCAGGGCATGGCCAAACCCAACGCAAATGCCGTGCCGGAAATTGAATGACCATCCAACAACTCCTGAAAACGACGTGGCGAAGGGTCTGAAACGGGGCTTTTATCGGACAGGTTTTTTACCTGTGAGGCGCGAACCAGGGCGCTCGCGAAAGCGCCGTGAGCAGATCGGTAGCACTGCGGTGCGGGATGCCCAGAAACGACACGCGAGAGTGTCACCGCAAGTAGTGTGGGAAATGGCTACAGGGCCAGGGGGCTATTGCCATGCCCGCGCGCCAAAAGGCGGCGCGGGCGGAAGGAAGTGAGCAAAAACGGCGCAGCGGTTTCAGCACTCGATGGCGCTGACGGCCAGGCCGCCGCGGGAGGTTTCCTTGTACTTGTCGTGCATGTCGGCGCCGGTATCGCGCATGGTGCGGATCACCCGGTCGAGAGAGATGAAGTGCTCGCCGTCGCCACGCAGAGCCATTTGCGCAGCGTTGATAGCTTTCACTGCAGCGATGGCGTTGCGTTCGATGCACGGCACCTGAACCAGTCCGCCGACCGGGTCGCAGGTCAGCCCGAGGTTGTGCTCCAGGCCAATCTCGGCGGCGTTTTCCAGTTGTGCCGGGGTCGCCCCCAACACTTCGGCCAGGCCCGCCGCCGCCATCGCGCACGCCGAGCCGACCTCGCCCTGGCAGCCCACCTCGGCGCCGGAAATCGACGCGTTCTTCTTGCACAGGATCCCCACCGCCGCCGCACCGAGGAAGAAGTCCACCACGCAGGCCTCGCTGACCTGGTCGCTGAAGCGCATGTAGTAATGCAATACCGCCGGGATGATCCCTGCCGCACCGTTGGTCGGCGCCGTGACCATGCGCCCGCCGGCAGCGTTCTCTTCGTTGACCGCCAGGGCGTAGAGGTTGACCCACTCCATGGCGCTCAGGGTCGAGCCGATCACGTTGGGCTTGTTCAGTTCCTGCAGGCTGCGGTGCAACTTGGCGGCACGGCGCTTCACATTGAGGCCGCCGGGCAGGATGCCTTCGTATTTCAGTCCGTTGTCCACGCAGTCCTGCATGGCCTTCCACAGCTTCATCAGACCTGCGCGGATCTCCGCTTCACTGCGCCAGACCTTTTCGTTTTCCATCATCAATTGCGACACGCGCATGTCGTTTTGCTTGCAGCGTTCGAGCAGCTCCGCGGCGCTGTTGAAATCGTAGGGCAGGACGGTGTTGTCGCTGTCCAGAATGCCGCTGGCGGCCTGGGCTGCATCGACCACGAAGCCACCGCCTACCGAGTAGTAGGTGTCCTCGTGCAGCAGGCCCTCGGCGCCCTCTGCAACCAGGGTCATGGCGTTGGGGTGATAGGGCAGGTTCTCGTCCAGCAGCCGCATGTCGCGGGCCCAGACGAAGGGCACCGGCAGGCGGTTGTCCAGCAGCAGGGTGTCGGTTTCCCGCAGGGTGGCGATGCGCAGGCCGATCTGCGACGGGTCGATCGCGTCGGGCCATTCGCCCATCAGGCCCATGATCACGGCGTTGTCGCTGCCGTGCCCGACACCGGTGGCGGACAGCGAGCCATAAAGGCGTACTTCGACCCGCGTCACCCGCTCCAGCTCGCCACGTTCCCGCAGGCCCTGGACGAACAACGCCGCGGCGCGCATGGGCCCCACGGTATGGGAACTGGACGGGCCGACGCCGATCTTGAACAGGTCGAACACACTGATGGCCATGGCCACGAACCTCCTGATTGGGCAGGTGTACGCAGCCCGGGCACAAGGGCCACAGCTGCTACGCTGACTGGGCGGCAATCCGCCGATTCCGCGCATCATCAGGCTTTTGGCTGCACCCCTGACGTCTGCAACCGACTCACTCTTGTCCAGCAGCGCCGCCCTTCCCGGCCACCGGAAATACGCCGTTTTTGGCGGTTCTGCCGCGTCGCAAGAGCGTTTCCCGGGGCCAATGAATCCATAAACGACCTCATTGGTACTGGATGCGACCCTGCCTGTACTGGTTACGACGCACCCTGTAGGCGTTTGTTTTTTGCTGGTGGATGATCGGTATCGACTCGATTGCACGGCACCCGTCCCGCTGTCGTCCGGCAGCTGGTCCGACCGAATGCAGACATAAAGCACGGCGGTCCCCGGGACATCCGACAAAAACACTCAGGAGTCCATTCATGAAAGGTTCACCCTCGCTGTTGATGGCCGCGCTATTGAGTCTTCCGGTGCTGGCCCAGGCTGCGGAGCCCGAGCAATGTCACACGGTCAACTTCTCTGATGTCGGCTGGACCGACATCACCGTCACCACAGCGGTGACCAGCGTTGTGCTCGAATCCCTCGGCTACAAGACCAAGACCACCATGATCTCGGTCCCGGTGACCTACAAGTCGCTGGCCGACGGCAAGAACATGGACGTGTTCCTCGGCAACTGGATGCCGACCATGGAAAACGACATCAAGCAGTACCGCGATGCCGGCACCGTGGAAACCGTCCGCGCCAACCTGGAGAACGCCAAGTACACCCTCGCCGTCCCCCAGGCGCTGTATGACAAGGGCCTGAAGGACTTCGCCGACATCGCCAAATTCAAGAAGGAACTGGACGGCAAGATCTACGGCATCGAACCGGGCAACGACGGCAACCGCACCATCCAGAGCATGATCGACAAGAACGCCTTCGGCCTGAAGGACGCCGGCTTCAAGGTGGTCGAATCCAGCGAGGCCGGCATGCTGTCGCAGGTCGATCGCGCGGCGCGGCGCGGCACCGATGTGGTGTTCCTCGGCTGGGAACCCCACCCGATGAACAAGCGTTTCAAGATGCAGTACCTCAGCGGCGGCGATGACTTCTTCGGTCCCGAATTCGGCAAGGCCACCGTGCTGACCAACACCCGCAAGGGCTACGTGCAGGAATGCGCCAACGTCGGTCAGCTACTGAAGAACCTGTCCTTCACCCTGGACATGGAAAGCACGCTGATGGGCAACGTGCTCGACGACAAGATGAAACCCGATGCCGCCGCCAAGGCATGGTTGAAAAACAACCCGCAGGTGCTCGACACCTGGCTGGCCGGTGTCACGACCGTAGACGGCAAACCTGGCCTGGAAACGGCCAAGGCCAAACTCACGCAGTAAGCACGCCCCCGCGGCGGCCATGACCGCCGCGGGGAGTTTCCGAATCCTTGCAGGTGGACGCTCGCTATCATGCTGATCGATCAAAAAATACCCTTGGGCCAGCACATCGCGGCCTTCGTTGAATGGCTGACCCAACATGGCGCCAATTACTTCGATGCCTTCGCTGCGGCGCTGGAATGGATGATCCACGGCGTGACCGGGGCACTGACCTGGTTCAACCCGTTCGTCCTCATCGGGCTGATCGCGGTGGGCGCGCACCTGATCCAGCGCAAGTGGGCGCTGACCGCCTTCTGCGTGGCCTCGTTCCTGCTGATCCTCAACCTGGGGTACTGGCAGGAAACCATGGAGACCCTGGCCCAGGTGCTGTTCGCCACCCTGGTCTGCGTGGCCATCGGCGTGCCGCTGGGCATCGTCGCCGCACACAAGCCGATGTTCTACACCGCCATGCGGCCGGTGCTCGACCTGATGCAGACGGTCCCCACCTTCGTTTACCTGATCCCGACCCTGACCCTGTTCGGGCTGGGCGTGGTCCCCGGGCTGATCTCCACGGTGGTGTTCGCCATCGCCGCGCCGATCCGTCTGACCTACCTGGGCATCTGCGACGTGCCCCAGGAGCTTCTCGACGCCGGCAAGGCCTTTGGCTGCTCGCGCCGGCAACTGCTGTCCCGTATCGAACTGCCCCATGCGATGCCGAGCATCGCGGCCGGCGTCACCCAGTGCATCATGCTGTCGTTGTCGATGGTGGTGATTGCCGCGCTGGTGGGTGCCGACGGACTGGGCAAACCCGTGGTCAATGCACTGAACACTGCCGATATCGCCCTGGGCTTCGAAGCCGGCCTGGCGATCGTCCTGCTGGCAATCATGCTCGACCGTATCTGCAAACAACCCGATGTACAGGTAAGGGGTGAGGCATGAGCATCATTCGCTTCGAAGACGTAGACGTTATCTTCAGCAATCGACCGCGTGAGGCACTCAGCCTGCTCGACCAGGGCCTCTCGCGGGAGCAGATCCTGAAGAAGACCGGGCTGGTGGTCGGCGTGGAAAAAGCCAACCTGGATATCAACAAGGGCGAGATCTGCGTGCTGATGGGCCTGTCCGGTTCGGGCAAGTCCAGCCTGCTGCGCTGCATCAACGGCCTCAACACCGTCAGCCGCGGCAAGCTGTTCGTCGAGCACGAAGGCTCGCACATCGACATCGCCCACTGCACCCCGGCAGAGCTGAAAATGATGCGCACCCAGCGCATCGCCATGGTGTTCCAGAAGTTCGCCCTGATGCCCTGGCTGACGGTGCGCGAGAACATCAGCTTCGGCCTGGAAATGCAGGGCCGTCCCGAGAAGGAACGGCGCAAGCTGGTGGACGAGAAACTGGAGCTGGTGGGCCTGACCCAGTGGCGCAACAAGAAGCCTGACGAGCTGTCCGGCGGCATGCAGCAGCGCGTCGGCCTGGCCCGCGCCCTGGCGATGGACGCCGACATCCTGCTGATGGACGAACCCTTCTCCGCCCTCGACCCGCTGATTCGCCAGGGCCTGCAGGACGAGCTGCTGGACCTGCAGAAGAAACTGAGCAAGACCATCGTCTTCGTCAGCCACGACCTCGACGAAGCGCTGAAACTGGGCAGCCGCATCGCCATCATGAAAGACGGCAAGATCATCCAGTACAGCAAGCCTGAAGAGATCGTGCTCAACCCGGCCGACGACTACGTACGTACCTTCGTCGCCCACACCAACCCGCTGAACGTGCTGTGCGGCCGCAGCCTGATGCGCACCCTGGACCAGTGCAAGCGCATCAACGGTTCGGTCTGCCTCGATCCGGGCGGCGACTCCTGGCTGGACCTGGCCGAGGGCAACACCATCAAGGGTGCCCGCCAGGGCGTGAACGGCCTCGACCTGCAGAACTGGGCACCGGGCCAGGCGGTGGAAGAGCTGGGCCGCAAGCCGACCCTGGTCAACGCCAGCATCGGCATGCGCGAAGCGCTGCAGATCCGCTACCAGACCGGCAACAAGCTGGTGCTGCAGGAAGAGAACCGGGTGGTGGGGATTCTGGGTGACAGCGAGCTGTATCACGCGCTGCTGGGCAAGAATCACGGCTGAGCCCGCAGGCCTCATCGCTGGCAAGCGGAGCGCCGCCCGGCCTAGGCCGGCAGCGCCCGCCGCTCTTGCGCCAACCCCTGCAACGCCTGGAATGCCACTTCCCGGCCCTGGCGAAGTACATCCTCTTTCCACTGCGGCTCGTCGACGTAGAAGGCATCCCGCAATTGCTGCTTGATACGCTTGCGCTGCAAGGCGCCGGCCTGGGGATTGTTGTGCAGCCACTGCTCGGCGCGCAGGGCATCGAGCACCTGCTGGCCGGGCAAGGTGCCGTACTCCAGAGTCAGGCCGGTGAAGCGTTCGGGCGAGCATTCCTCCAGGGCGCTGTAGACCATCAGCCCGGTCAGCGGCACCGAGACCGACTGGCCATCCTGGGAGGAGCGCACCGCGTCGCCCCACCAGCGCCGCGCACGGGTCAACATCGGTGAGTCGCCCGGGCCCGAATAGATCCGCTCGCCATGCCCTTTCGGGCCGAGGCCGGTATGGATATCGAGCCAGACCAGATGTTCGCAGGCGCTGCCATGCCGGCGCACCACGTCACGCAGGGTGCGGTTGCTCCAGGTCGGCGCCGTACCGGTGAAAAACAGACCGTCAGGGTGACTGTGCTGACCACCGGAAATGGCCTTTTGCAGACGCTTGCGGCCGTACTTCAGCAACTTGCCCAGCACGCGCAGGCGGTTGCCCGGCGACGGCGGCCAGCGCTTGGGAATCATCACCGGGTGCAACGCCGGGTAGTCCGGGTTATCGACCCGAGGCTGGCTGAAATCGCGGAAGTTGCGGTTGAGATCGACATTTTCGTGGGTCCAGCGGCGCAGCCAGGAAAACCCGTACGGATTGGCGGCATGCAGATAGACCACGGCGCAGCGCGCGTCTCTGGCCTGGCGCTGGAACTGCTCGTCGCGCAGCAGGGCGATCTGCACCGCAGACCCGCAGAAACCCTCGACGCCGTGGCAGCCGCTGGTGATCAGCAATACGTGCTCGGCGTCATCAGGGCCACTGCGGGCAACATCGATGGCCAGCACTTCACCCTCGGCACCGGGCAGCGGGTGTGGATGGGATTCGACGGGCAGGCCGAGGCCGGCACAGGCGTCGAGGAATGCCTGGCGGGCTTGGGCGTAGCTCTGGGAAAAGCAGGCAGCGGCGGTCATCGAGGCTCCTGGGGTTTGCACGAGACGAATCTGGCCCACAGGCTGGCCTGTGAAGGCCGGCCCGCAAGCAGGAAGGTTGGATGTCGGAGAGTGGCCGTATGGCCGGCTGTTCAGCCCGGTTGCAACGCGGCCTGCGCGGCGGGCTCGGCCATTTCCAGGCAGTCACGGGTGCGCTGTGGCTGCACCAGCCAGAAGCCCAGCAGGGTGCAGGCAAGAATCGCCGCGCCGATCAGCGCCAGCGATAACTCGAAGCCACGGGCGATATCACCGCCCTGCCCCGCAACCATCTGCCCCACCAGCCAGGGTGCGAGCATGCCTGCGCTGGTCAGCCCACCGATATGGATCGACAGCATCGAACCGCGCCGGGCACCGGGCGCGATGTAGGCGACGATGGTGTTGGCAAAGGTCGGCAGAACGTTGATCAGCACCGCCCCGAGGGCGTAGAACGCCAGGGTAGCAGCGAGATGGCCGTGGGCTTGTGTCAGCAACACGAAGGCCAGCCCGGCCACCAGGCAGCAGGCCAGCGGCAGCACCACCATCGCCCGCTGCACCGATGCGCCGCGCTTGAGCGCCCGCTGCGAGAGCGCCGAGACCAGCAGGTTGCACAGGATCACCGCGAGGGTGACGAACATCACCGTATAGCCGGACTGCATGGGCGTCAGGCCCAGACCTTTCTGCAAGTACACCGGCACCCAGCTGTACACCAGGGCGTTAGGCAGGTAGCCGACGAATCCGACCAGGGTGATACCGAGAAAGGTGCGGTTCAGCAGCAGCCGGCGATAGCCCGGCAGCGCGCCGGCGTGGGCAGCCACCGGCTCGTCGACATGGCTGCCTTCGCGGCCGAAGGCCAGCCACAGCAGCATCCACACCAGCCCCAGCAGGGCCAGGCCGAGGTACGCCAGGCGCCAGCCAACCTGGGCAATCATGAACGGCAGGCTGACCGCCGCGAGAATCGCCCCGAGCATGATCGATACCTGGATCAGCGATGCCGGCATCACCCGCTCGGTGGGGCCGAACCACTTGAAGCAGGCGTGCTGGGTCACCGCGGTGCCGGGCCCGGTGCCAGCGCCGAGCAGCAGGCGGCTGGCGACCAGTGCCATGAAGCTGCTGCTGAGGCTCACCAGCAGTTGCGAAACCATCCACACCAGCGACATGCCTACCAGGATCCAGCGGCTGGGGAAGCGGTTGGCGAGAAAGCCCACGGCAACGCCGGAGACGGAATACAGGAAGAAGAACGCACTGCCGATGAAGCCGAATTCGGCCGGCGTCAGTTTCAGCTCTTCGATGATCTGTGCGCCGGCGAAGGCGAAGATGCTTTTGTCCAGCACGCTGATGATCATCACGCTCATCAGCAGCACCAGCACGAGGTTACGTCGGGAGAACGGCATGCGGGTTCCTCCAGGAGTCAGGCGGGCAGGATGCCGCAGGCGCCGGGCGCTGAATAATCATCTATCGGCATGCTTATCAGGGTTGGTTATGGAGGGGGGAGCGAAGCGGGCTGGGGTGCTTGAAGGCGTAGATGATGTCGTCGACCATGATCTGGGTTTCCCGGGTCATCAGCTCCGGCGGGCGGCATACCAGCGAAATATCGGTGCCCGGCACGCGCTCGGCGATCGACAGCATGTCGAGGTTGCCTGACACCACCGGCAGGTCGAACACCCGTCGCGACCAGGAGCTGACCGCGTCGGTGGTGGCCGCCAGTTCGGCGTAGAGCACCACCGAGGCACAGACCAGGATGCGCTCCGGCGGCTTGATCCCGTATTCATCGAACATGCGCCCGGCCAGCGAGCTTTCCAGGGCGTCGGGCAGCAGCCATTCCTGATCCAGCAGGTCGTTCAGGGAGCGCGCCCTGGACAGCGGATGGCCCTTGCGCACCGCCAGTGTGGTGGGCTGGGCGTACAGCTCGTGCCATTCGAAGCCCTCGACGCTGCGGCAAGGCGGGTGCGAGGTGAGTGCCAGGTCGAGCTGGCCTTCGCGCAGCCCTTCCAGCAACTTGGCCGGGCGCAGTTCGTGGATCTGCAACTGCACCTTGGGGTAACGCTTGCGGTACTCGAGGATGCAACTGGCGAACTGCTGACTGGGTGTTACCGGCGACACACCGATGGTCACCCGCCCGTCCATGGTGCCCTTGAGGGTCTCGATCTCGTCACGGGCACGGCGCACCTCTTCCACCACCAGGCGGGCGCGGCGCACCAGGTGCTCACCGTAGGACGTCGCGGTGATGCCCCGGTTGGAGCGCACCAGCAACGGCACGCCCAGCTCCGACTCCAGCTCCTTGATGCTTTTCGACAGGGCGGGCTGGGAAATATGCAGCAGGCGCGAAGCCTCCTGGATGCTGCCGCTCTCGCAGATGGCGACGATGGCACGCAGTTGATGCAACTTCATGGGCATTCACCAGAAACGGGAAGGGGCGCACTAGAGCAAGGATCAGACGGGAAAGCAAAGGCCCGGCTGTCGGCTGGTGGTGTCCGTCATGGCCCCATCGCTGGCAAAGCCAGCTCCCACAGGGATTGCATGCTCCGCAAAACCTGTGGGAGCTGGCTTTGCCAGCGATGAGGCCAGTACCGGCAATGATGCCTCTAACTCAACGAATCCCGGTCGCCCGCAAGGCATTCGGGGTGAAGTCCTTGCTGGTAGCGGTCAGGGAGAAGTCATAGCTGTCTTTCTTCTCCTCGTTGCGCAGGCCCGACACGGTGTAGCGTCCACTGAGCACGTCGTAGTGGGTCTCGGCGGTCAGCCAGGGAAACTGCTGGTCGTAGAAGAACCGCGCATGCCCTTCGGCGACCCGCCACAGGTTGCCGCGACCGTCGTAGGCATCGGCCTCGGCCACCTGCCAACTGTCTTCGTCGATGTACAGGTCGCGTTTGCTGTAGATGTGCCGGTTGCCTTCCTTCAGCGTCGCCACCACATGCCAGACCCGATGCAGTTCATAGCGGGTGTGCTCGGGGTTGAGGTGGCCAGGGCGGATGATGTCGTCGTACTTGAGCTTCGGCGAGTCCAGCGCGTAGCTGTTGTAGGGAATGTAGATCTCTTTCTTGCCCACCAGCTTCCAGTTGTAGCGGTCCGGCGCGCCGTTGAACATGTCGAAGTCGTCGTAGGTGCGCATGCCTTCGGCACCGGGGCTGTCGTAACCCACCTGCGGCGCCCGGCGCACGCGGCGCTGGCCGGCGTTGTACATCCACGCCATGCGCGGCTCGGCGACCTGGTCGAGGGTTTCCAGCACCAGCATCACGCTGCCGGCACGGCGCGGCGGCGAGAGGATTTCCTGGCGGAAGTAGAACAGGATGTTCTGCATCTTCTGCGGGTCGTAGTCCTTGAGCCCGAACGGGAAGGCGAACTGCTCCTTCATCATGCTCACGGTGTAGCTGCCGTTGTCCTGCGGGTTCATCTGCGCGGTGGTACGCAGGATCCGGTCGCCGCGGTAGCGGGTGATGTGGTTCCAGATCACTTCCAGGCCGCTCTGCGGAATCGGGAAGGGAATCGACAGGCTGAAGTCCTTGAGCCCGTTGCCGCCCTCGGCCAGGGTGGTGCGGGTCGCGTTCTGTTTCACCGCGTCGAACACCTTGGCCGGCAAGGTCACGCTGCGGTGGGTGGTGTACACCGGAATGCGGTAGGTCTCGGGGAAGCGCTTGAGCATCGCCAGTTGCCCCGGCGTCAGGCGCGCCTGGTACTGCCCGGCGTTCTGCGCAGTGATGACGAACAGCGGCTTCTCGTCGGCATAGGGGTTGGGGATGAAACCGCCGGCGTCCACTGCGCCGGTGCTGGCGGGGATGCCGCCGGTCCACGCCGGAATGCTGCCATCGGCGTTGCCGGCTTTCTCGGCGCCGATAGGGGTCAGGTCCTTGCCCAAGCGTGCGGCTTCCTGCTCGGACACCGCCGCCATCACCTGGCTGGCCAGCAGGCCGAGGGCCAGGCAGCTACCGCGGATCAACGATTTACGAATCATGCTCTACTCCAGGAACAGGGGGCGTCAGAAGCTCACGCCCAGGCTGACGGCGAGGAAGTCGCGGTCGGTGTTGGTGTTGAAGTCGCCGCCGAAGTAATCGGTGTAACTGACGCTCAGGTTGTAGCGGCTCAGGTACTCGGCATCGAGGCCGACGCTCACCGACTTGTCGCCTTCATTGAAGGTCGGGCCGAAGCCTTCCACGTCGTGGGCGAAGGACAGGTTCGGGCGCAGCACCACGCCACCGATCAAGTCGGCGTACTCCAGGCCGGCACGCAGCCGATAGCCCCAGGAGTCGGCGGTGTAGAAGCCCTTGCTGGTGCACTGGTCGGGGTTGGCCGAGTTGGCCACCTGGCGGCACAGGGCGTTGCCGGAGATGCCGCCCAGCAGCGGCGCGGTACCGGCCAGGGCCAGCTCGCCGTTGCCGTAGACACTGCTGCGGCCGAAACGCAGGTCCGAGCCGTCGGTGGCGCCGAGGTCGGCGATATGGCTGTAGCCGACTTCGCCCACCAGGGTCAGGCGGTCGGCACCGATGAAGGTCAACTGATCGATGGTACGGGTAAAGGTGACCTGCGCCTGGGTGAACGGCTTGCGCACGTAGCCGTTGATCTGCGAGCCATAGACGGAGCTGGCGAAGCCGCTGGAGAAGATCGGCAAGCCGGCATTGACCGCCGGGTTGGTCGCCGCCGAGCCGAGGGTCGCGGCCGCCGAGACATCGCTGGCGTTGAGCGACAACGGCATGTTCGGCCGGTAACTG
Organism: Pseudomonas sp. TUM25319; assembly: GCF_056388475.1. Classification (NCBI taxonomy): domain Bacteria; kingdom Pseudomonadati; phylum Pseudomonadota; class Gammaproteobacteria; order Pseudomonadales; family Pseudomonadaceae; genus Pseudomonas; species Pseudomonas sp. TUM25319. Next base: position 6,656,994 of record NZ_CM150751.1, read on the forward strand.
ATCTCCCCCGCCACTGCGGTTGCGCCCACCGTGGTACTGAAACTCAGGCCGTACAGGCGGATATCTTCCGGGTATTCCAGAAAGTAGCGTGCGGTGCTGATCCCGCCACGTCCGGCCAGGCCGCCCACCGGATCGACCAGCGCGCCGCGCCCGACGGTCCAGGTACTGGTGGGTGTGCGGCTGTGGTAGTTCATGGCGTAGAAGCCGAACTCGGTGTCGTTCAGCTCCGGCACCATCCAGCGCAAGGCCACGCCGAACTGGCCGCTGTTGCGTGCGTCCTTGTCCGACAGCCGTGGCACGTAGCCGTAGCCGCCGAGCACACCGGTGCCATTGATGTCGCGGTCGAAATCGCTGCCGTTGATGGCCATGTTGGTGTCGCAGCCCTTGGCCGCCACGTCGCTGCTGAAGAAGGTGCCGCAGTTGTCGGCGACGCTCTTTTCCCACTGCAGCTGATAGAACGTCTCCAGCGACAGGTTGTCGGTCAGGCCCTGGTTGAAATACAGCATGTTCACCGGAATCAGGGCTTCCTTGACCTCGGAACCGGGTCGGCGCAAGGCCGAGACGTCCACCGGGTTGATGCTGTTGATGCCGTTCTGGATGAAGCTGCTTTCACCCCAGCTCACCACCTGGCGACCGGCGCGCACCGTGCCCGGCAGATCGCTGATGCTGTAGTTGTGGTAGACGAAGGCGTCGAGCAGTTGCACGCCGGAGGATTTGGCGGCGTTGTCCCGGTGGCTGTCGTCGATGTCGTAGAGCGGGCGGTGTTCGTCCTTGAGCTCGAAGTCATACCAGTACTTGCCGCGCACGAACAGGCCGCTGTCGCCGTACTTGAGTTCGAGGTCGTGGATGCCCTTGAAGATCTTCGAGAAGGTTTCGCCTTTCTTGAAGTTCAGCCGGCCGTCGTCCGAGGTCTGGGTCGATGCCGTACCGCCGTTGCGACTGCCGATGAAGGCCCGGTCCGGGCTGTCCATCGCCCAACTGGCGCCGATGGACAGCGTCGAGTCGAAACGCCCTTCGATCTCCCCGATGTTGAAAGTGGCGGCCTGGGCGCTCGCGGCGCCGAGTGCCAGGCTGACGGCCAGCGGCACTGCACGGGGCCGGAGACCGGCAATCTGAGTTGTTGTTCTTTTCATAGTGCTCTGCGCCTTGAACCTGCTGTTCATGTGAAAGCCTTTCCCCTGACGCCCCGTTGCCGGGCGCCGGGCGGATGCATGGTAAGCAGCGAGTCACAGGCCCGGCCTCTGAAAAAAAGTGATGCCCATAGCCAAATGCGGGGGTGGGATCCGGCGGGCGAACGGGTCGATAACCGACGGCTATCGGGATGAACAGGATTCAGTACGGGCGGCACCGGGCCTTGGCCTAGAGTCCGCGCAGTTCCCTTCCCCGCGAGACGAAGCCATGAAAATTGCCCTGACCGGCGACAGCATCCTGCAGCGCCGCCTGCACAGCCGTGCCGACCAGACCCTGAGCCCGCTGTTCGACCTGATCCGAGCGGCGGATGTCAGCTTCACCAACCTGGAGGTGCTGCCCAACGACTTCATCGGCGATCCGGCGCTGGAAAGCGGCGGCTCGCATTTCGGCGCCCCGGCCTGGGTGCTCGACGAACTGGTCGAGGGTGGCTTCGATCTGTTTTCCACCGCCAACAACCACAGCCTCGACTACGGCATCAGCGGCCTGCAGGCGGCCCACGAGCAACTGCGCAAACGCGAACTGCTGTTTGCCGGCACCGGCCGCAACCTCGAAGAAGCGCGACGGCCGGTGTACTGCACCCGGCCCACCGGCACCGTCGCCTTGCTGGCCTGCAGTTCCACCTACGGCAAGGGCCAGGAAGCCAGCGACCAGAGCCGCGACATGCCCGGCCGCCCCGGCCTCAACCCGCTGGGCTACGACACCCTGCACGAAGTCAGCACCGAACAGATGGACCAGGTGCGCCGGCTGATCGCCGACCTCGGCCTCGACCGCCTGTACCAGGGCGCCGTGGACCTGGGCTTCGCCCATCCGCTGCCGGATCCGTCGTTGCAGGTGTTCGGCCCTTTCACCCCGCTGCTGTTCCGTGAAGGCGCACGCACCCGCCTGCGTACCCTGGCCCGCAAGAAAGACCTGGACGGCATCCTGCGCTGGGTCGAGGAAGCGCGGCTGACCTCAGACATCGTCATGGTCAGCCTGCACGCCCATGAACTGGGCTACAACGAGCAGGGCGAGTGGGATCTGGAAGCACCGGCGGAGTTCATCCAGCCGGTGGCGCGCCGGCTGATCGACGCCGGGGTCGACATCGTGGTCGGTCATGGTCCGCATCTGCTGCGGGGCATGGAGCTGTACCAGGGCAAGCCGATCTTCTACAGCCTGGGCAACTTCATCGGCCAGAACGAATTGGTGGAACGCCTGCCGGTGGACAGCTACGACCAGTTCCGGGTGGATCGCCAGCAGACGCCGTCGAAGGTGTTTCTGCAGCGCACGCGCAATGACACCCGCAGCTTCCCGTCGGATTCACGGTTCTGGGAAAGCATCGTGCCGGTGTGCACGTTCGACGGGCGCAGGCTGACCGGGATCGAACTGCATCCGGTGAGCCTGGGGCTGGGTGAGGCGATTCATCGCCGCGGGCGGCCGAGGTTGGCCGAGGGGGAGCAGGCCACGGCGATACTGGAGCGGTTTGCGGCGCTATCTCATGGCTATGAAACTCGCCTGGAAATTCAGGGGGGCATAGCCCGCGTACTGCTCTAAATGATTTTCTGAATTCACTGGCCTCATCGCTGGCAATGCCAGCTCCCACAGGTTTTGCAGTACACGCAATCCCTTTGGGAGCCAGCGATGAGGCCAGCAGCAACAACGCAAAAAGAAAGGGCCTGAATCGGCCCTTTCGTCACATCAGCTGTAAACCCGGCCCAGCAACTGCCGGTGGCTCTCGAACTGATCCAGCACATCCCGGGTGATCTGGTCAGGCGTGAAGCCCATCAGGTCATATTCCTGGCTGCCGTTATGCAGATACACCTCAGCGCGGTAGAAGCGCTGGCGAACTTCGCTCTCACCCTCGACCGGGGCCTCGCTCGGCGCGGCCAGGTAACCGTCCAGGCTCACTTCGTAGACGAAGGGGTTGCCCTCTTCCATCGTCACCCGCAGGCCCATGGACGAACGCGACTGACCCACGCGGGTTTCCACCGCCAGGCCCATGGCACGCAGTTGCTCGGCCGCTTCTTTCAAGGCCGGGCTGACCTGCTTGTCCATGAAGCGCTGGACCATCGCCTGGGTCGGCTGCAGGTCGAGCTGGCTCAGACGCTCGCTGAAGCCACGACGACCACGGGCCGCCAGTTCAGCCTGCTCCTGCTCGACCTGGACGTCCTGCTTCATGGCCTTGTACAGGCCGAACATGAACACCACCAGCACCACCGAGAACGGCAGGCCGGCCAGTACCACCATGGTCTGCATGGCTTCGAAGTTGCCGGCGAACAGCAGGCCGACGGTGACCACGGTGATGATCGCGGACCACAGGATACGCAGCCAGTGCGGCGCGTCTTCGTCGACGTTGCCGCCCTTGCACGACAGGTTGGCCATCATCACCGCGCCGGAGTCGGCGGGGGTCAGGAACAGCACGAAGCCGACGAATACCGCCACACCCACGACGATCTTGGCCGCCGGGAAGTGCTCCAGCAGCTGATAGATCGACATCGACGGTTGTTCCAGGGCGGTACGCCCCAGCTCCACGGCCCCCTGGTTCATCACCAGGTCCAGGGCGGTGTTACCGAAGATCGACAGCCAGGCCAGGGTGAAGCCCAGCGGGATCAGCAGCACGCCGGCGACCAGTTCCTTGACGGTACGGCCACGGGAAATCCGCGCGATGAACATGCCGACGAACGGGCCCCAGGAAATCCACCAAGCCCAGTAGAACACGGTCCACAGGCCCAGCCAGCGCTCGGACTTGGCGCCGTCGCCTTCGTAGACGTACAGGTCGAAGGTCTTGAGGATCACGCCGTTGAGGTAGTCGCCGATGTTCTGCACGAAGCCGTTGAGCAGGTGCAGGGTCGCGCCGTTGAGCAGGACAAACAGCAGCAGGCCGCTGAACAGCAGGATATTCAGGTTGGACAGGCGGCGGATGCCGTTCTCCACACCCGACACCGCGGCGATGGTCGCCACCGTGCTCATCACCAGGATGACGATCAGCAGGTTGGTGTTGCTGTGCTCCATGCCGAACAGGTATTCCAGGCCAGACGACACCTGCATCGAACCGATGCCCAGGTTGGTCACCAGGCCCAGCAGGGTCACGAACATGCCGAAGATGTCCACCGTATGGCCGGCGGCACCCTTGACCCAACGTTCACCCACCAGCGGGTACAGCGCCGAACGCAGCGCCAGCGGCTGGTTGTGACGGTAGGCAAAGTAGGCCACAGCCAGGCCGACCAACGCATAGATCGCCCAACCGTGCAGGCCCCAGTGCAGGAAGGTCAGTTGCAGGCCTTCACGGGCCGACTGCAGGCTCGCCGGAGCGCCTTCGGGCGGGTTGAAGTAGTGGTCCAGCGGCTCGGAAGCACCGAAGTACAGCAGCGAAATGCCGATGCCGGAGGAAAACAGCATGCCGGCCCAGGCGCCGTAGCTGAAGTCCGGCTTGTCGTCCTTGCCGCCCAGCTTGAGGTTGCCGTAGCGGGAGAAGGCGATGGCGATGACGAACAGCAGGTAGCCGCCGATCACCAGCATGTAGTACCAGCCGAAGCTGCGCGACAGCCAGGCCTGCGCCTGGCTCAGCACGCGACCGGCGGTTTCGGGAACTGCGATCAGCAAGGCAGTCAACAACAGGATCAACAGGGTCGAGGTGAAAAACACCACGCTGTTGACCCGAACCCTCTCGGCGGGGGTCTTTATCAGGGAGGCAGAACTCATTGCACGGATGCTCCAGGCGGTGCGTGAGAAAAAGTGAAACGACCTGTACACCCGCGCAATTGGTGCAATAGCCCTATTGCGACAGGTGTTATAAAAGCACCTTGAAAAACCGTGATCCCTGATCGAATGCCGTTGAACACAGACCGAAAGCCCCGGCTCAAGGGCTCTGCCATGCGGTTCCGGCCACTGGCAAGATCTGTGCAACGTTGCGTCTGTGCGCGTGAAACAACCTTGTTTTACGGGGGGTGAACGTCTTTTCGGGGTGCCAATTCGTGCCCGTTGACCGGCCCAAAATCCCGTCAATGGTACAAATTGTCGCAGAGCTTATTCTTTGTTGATTGAACGTTCAATCAAAACAAAATAGACTGGCCTTCGCCGAGTCAGCCGCTTGTCGTCTGCTCGCAGGCCTGAGGAGATTTGCAAGATGCCCAAGGTCGGTATGCAACCCATCCGCCGCCAGCAGTTGATCGAAGCCACGTTGACGGCTATCGACCAGGTCGGCATGGGGGACGCCAGCATTGCGCTGATCGCCCGTTTGGCCGGTGTGTCGAATGGCATCATCAGTCACTACTTTCAGGACAAGAACGGCCTGATCGCAGCGACCATGCAGTACTTGATGACGGTATTGAGCGAGGGCGTCGCCGCCCGCCGCCTGGCACTCACGGACAACAGCCCGCGCGCCCACCTGCAGGTGATCATCGAAGGCAACTTCGACGCCAGCCAGGTCAATGGCCCGGCAATGAAAACCTGGCTGGCCTTCTGGGCCACCAGCATGCACCAGCCGTCCTTGCACAGGTTGCAGCGGATCAACGATCACCGCCTGTATTCCAACCTGTGCTGCCAGTTCCGCCGTGTCCTGCCGCTGTCCGAAGCACGCAGCGCGGCCCGCGGCCTGGCAGCTCTGATCGACGGTCTGTGGCTGCGTGGTGCGCTGTCCGGAGACGCCTTCGACACCACCCAGGCGCAACAAATCGCTTACGAATACATGGATCTACAACTGGCAAAACAGACGAGCCCGGACGCACAGATCCAGGCCTCTGAAAAACCGCGCAGCAGCCCCCGGAAGAAATCGGGAGTGACTGCCGGGTAGCCAAACCCACATTGCACTTGCGAGGACACTATGGCCCGTTTCGAAACGCAAAAACTCTACATTGATGGTGGTTATGTCGACGCTGGCAGCGATGCTACCTTCGAAGCCATCAACCCGGCCAACGGCGAAGTCCTCGCCCATGTGCAACGCGCCACCCAGGCAGACGTCGAGCGCGCCGTCGAAAGCGCCGAGCGTGGCCAGAAAGTCTGGGCCGCAATGACCGCCATGCAGCGCTCGCGCATCCTGCGCCGCGCCGTGGACATCCTGCGCGAGCGCAATGACGAACTGGCTGCCCTGGAAACCCTGGACACCGGCAAGTCCTACTCCGAAACCCGCTACGTCGACATCGTCACCGGCGCCGACGTGCTGGAATACTACGCCGGCCTGATCCCCGCCATCGAAGGCGAGCAGATCCCGCTGCGCGAGTCCTCGTTCGTCTACACCCGCCGCGAACCGCTGGGCGTCACCGTCGGCATCGGCGCGTGGAACTACCCGATCCAGATCGCCCTGTGGAAATCCGCCCCGGCCCTGGCCGCCGGCAACGCGATGATCTTCAAGCCGAGCGAAGTCACCTCGCTGACCACCCTGAAACTGGCCGAGATCTACACCGAAGCCGGCCTGCCGGACGGCGTATTCAACGTCCTGACCGGCAGCGGCCGCGAAGTCGGCACCTGGCTGACCGAGCACCCGCGCATCGAGAAAGTCTCCTTCACCGGCGGCACCACCACCGGCAAGAAGGTCATGGCCAGCGCCTCCAGCTCCTCGCTGAAGGAAGTGACCATGGAACTGGGCGGCAAGTCGCCACTGATCATCTGCGAAGACGCCGACCTCGACAAAGCCGCCGACATCGCCATGATGGCCAACTTCTACAGCTCCGGCCAGGTCTGCACCAACGGCACCCGCGTGTTCGTTCCGGCATCGATGAAGGCGGCTTTCGAAGCGAAAATCGTCGAACGTGTCGCCCGCATCCGCGTCGGCAACCCGGAAGACGAGAACACCAACTTCGGTCCGCTGGTCAGCTTCCCGCACATGGAAAACGTCCTGGGCTACATCGCCAAGGGCAAGGAAGAAGGTGCCCGTGTCCTGTGCGGCGGCGAGCGTCTGACCGAAGGTGAATTCGCCAAGGGCGCCTTCGTCGCGCCGACCGTGTTCACCGACTGCCGCGACGACATGACCATCGTCAAGGAAGAGATCTTCGGCCCGGTGATGAGCATCCTCAGCTACGAAACCGAAGAAGAAGTGGTCCGTCGCGCCAACGACACCGAATACGGCCTGGCCGCTGGCGTCTGCACCAACGACATCGCCCGCGCCCACCGCATCATCCACAAGCTGGAAGCCGGTATCTGCTGGATCAACGCCTGGGGCGAGTCGCCGGCAGAAATGCCGGTCGGTGGCTACAAGCAGTCCGGCGTCGGCCGCGAGAACGGCGTCAGCTCGCTGGCCCAGTACACCCGCATCAAGTCGGTCCAGGTCGAGCTGGGCACCTACAACTCGGTGTTCTGAGCCGCAAGTTGCAAGCTTCAAGCTGCAAGAAAGAGCCGGTCGGCGCACGCCACCGGCCCTTGCAGGTCACCTCCAATCCCGCAAGCGCCGCTCAACTGCTTTTTCTTGCAGCTTGTAGCTTGAAGCTTGCCGCTCAATGGGAGATCCCCCATGGAATTCGATTACATCATCGTGGGTGCCGGCTCGGCCGGTAACACCCTGGCGACCCGCCTGACCGAAGACGAAGGCGTCACCGTCCTGCTGCTGGAAGCCGGCGGCCCGGACTACCGCGCCGACTTCCGCACCCAGATGCCTGCCGCCCTGGCCTTCCCGCTGCAAGGTCGCCGCTACAACTGGGCCTACGAGACCGATCCGGAGCCGCACATGGACGGCCGCCGCATGGAATGCGGTCGCGGCAAGGGCCTGGGTGGCTCGTCGCTGATCAACGGCATGTGCTACATCCGCGGCAACGCCATGGACTTCGACGGCTGGGCGAAACTGCCAGGCCTGGAAGACTGGACCTACCTGGACTGCCTGCCGTATTTCCGCAAAGCGGAAACCCGTGACATCGGCCCGAACGACTACCACGGCGGTGACGGCCCGGTCAGCGTGGCCACGCCGAAAGCCGGCAATAACCCGCTGTTCCACGCCATGGTCGAAGCCGGCGTGCAGGCCGGTTACCCGCGCACCGAAGACCTCAACGGCTACCAGCAGGAAGGCTTCGGCCCAATGGACCGCAGCGTGACCAAGAACGGCCGCCGCTCCAGCACCGCCCGCGGCTACCTGGACACCGCCAAGAAGCGTGCGACCCTGACCATCGTCACTCACGCCCTGACCGACCGCGTGCTATTCGAAGGCAAGCGTGCCGTCGGCGTAACCTACCTGGTGGGCGCCAGTGAAGAGCGCGTGGAAGCCCGTGCGCGCAAGGAAGTGATCGTCTGCTCCGGCGCCATCGCCTCGCCACAACTGCTGCAACGTTCCGGCGTTGGTAGCCGCGCACTGCTGGAAAGCTTCAACATTCCCGTGGTCCACGACCTGCCGGGCGTCGGCGAGAACCTCCAGGACCACCTGGAGCTGTACCTGCAGTACGCCTGCACCCAGCCGGTGTCGCTGTACCCGTCGCTGCTGTGGTGGAACCAGCCGGCCATTGGTGCCGAGTGGCTGTTCAACGGCACCGGCATCGGCGCCAGCAACCAGTTCGAGGCCGGTGGTTTCATCCGTACTCGCCCTGAATTCGAATGGCCGAACATCCAGTACCACTTCCTGCCGGTGGCGATTAACTACAACGGCTCCAACGGCGTGAAGGAACACGGCTTCCAGGCGCACATGGGTTCGATGCGCTCGCCGAGCCGCGGTCGTATCCAGTTGAAGTCCAGGGATCCGCGCCAGCACCCGAGCATCCTGTTCAACTACATGGCCACCGAGCAGGACTGGCAGGAGTTCCGCGACGGCATCCGCCTGACCCGCGAAATCATGGCCCAGCCGGCACTGGACGCCTACCGCGGCCGCGAGATCAGCCCGGGCGAGCACGTACAGACTGACGAAGAGCTGGACAAATTCATCCGCGAACACGCCGAGACCGCGTTCCACCCGTCCTGCTCGTGCAAGATGGGCGAGGACGACATGGCGGTGGTGGATGGCCAGGGTCGTGTGCACGGCATGGAAGGTCTGCGGGTGGTCGATGCGTCGATCATGCCGATCATCATCACCGGCAACCTCAACGCCACCACGATCATGATCGCCGAGAAAATCGCCGACAAGATCCGCAACCGCAAGCCGCTGCCGCGTAGCACTGCCAAGTACTACGTCGCCAATGGGGCGCCGGTCAAAGGCAAGGCCATGCGCGAAGTGTGAGGGTGGCTGTACTGGCCTCATCGCTGGCAACGCCAGCTCCCACAGGGTCCTGCGGTGCATGCGATCCCTGTGGGGGCTGGCGTTGCCGGCGATGAGGCCAGCACAGGCAACAGAGAGAAAGGCACCTGACCCAGGTGCCTTTTCTACATCTGCGGAAACGCTTTACAGCCTGCCAATTCATCAGGTTAGAATCGGTTGGCACGCGACCTGCTTATCAATCAGGTCCCCTTCCCGCGATGTACCGGAGTAATGCCTTTGGATGCGAGCACCATCAACAGCCTGTTCCTCATCGGCGCACTGCTGGTAGGGGCAAGTATTCTGGTCAGCTCGCTGTCGTCGCGCCTGGGCATCCCTATTCTCGTCATCATCCTCGCGGTCGGCATGGTCGCCGGCGTGGACGGTGGCGGCATCATCTTCAACAACTACCCCGTCGCCTATCTGGTGGGCAACCTCGCCCTCGCCGTGATCCTGCTGGACGGCGGCCTGCGTACCCGGGTCGCGAGTTTCCGCGTGGCACTCTGGCCCGCACTGTCGCTGGCCACCGTGGGCGTGCTCATCACCACCGGTCTCACCGGCATGGCCGCCGCCTGGCTGTTCGACCTCAACCTGATGCAGGGCCTGCTGATCGGTGCCATCGTCGGTTCCACCGACGCCGCCGCGGTGTTCTCGCTGCTCGGCGGCAAAGGGCTGAACGAACGGGTCACCGCCAGCCTGGAGATCGAATCCGGCAGCAACGACCCGATGGCCGTGTTCCTCACCGTCACCCTGATCGACATGATCGCCAGCGGCCAGACCGGCCTGCACTGGAGCCTGCTGTTGCACCTGGTTCGCGAATTCGGCATCGGCAGCGTACTGGGCCTGGGCGGTGGCTGGCTGATGCTGCAACTGGTCAACCGCATGAACCTGGCCGGCGGCCTGTACCCGATCCTGGTGATCGCCGGCGGCCTTGTGACCTTCGCCCTGACCAACGCCCTGCACGGCAGCGGCTTCCTTGCCGTGTACCTGTTCGGCCTGGTACTGGGCAACCGGCCGATCCGCAGCCGCCACGGCATCCTGCACATGCTCGACGGCATGGCCTGGCTGGCGCAGATCGGCATGTTCCTCGTGCTCGGCCTGCTGGTCACTCCGCACGACCTGCTGCCCATCGCCCTCCCGGCACTGGCTTTGGCGCTGTGGATGATCCTGATCGCACGGCCGCTGTCGGTGATCGCCGGCCTGCTGCCGTTCAAGGCCTTCCATGGCCGCGAAAAGGCCTTCATTTCGTGGGTCGGCCTGCGCGGCGCGGTGCCGATCATTCTCGCCGTGTTCCCGTTGATGGCCGGCCTGCCCCAGGCGCAGCTGTACTTCAACCTGGCGTTCTTCATCGTGCTGGTCTCGCTGCTGGTGCAGGGCACCAGCCTGCCGTGGGTCGCCAAGCTGTTGAAAGTCACGGTACCGCCTGATCCTGCGCCCATCTCCCGTTCCGCCCTGGAAGTGCACATCACCAGCGAGTGGGAGCTGTTCGTCTATCGCCTCGGCGCGGAAAAATGGTGCATCGGCGCGGCCCTGCGCGAGCTGAAAATGCCCGAAGGCACCCGCATCGCGGCCTTGTTCCGTGGCCAGCAACTGCTCCATCCGTCGGGAAGTACCACCCTGGAAGTGGGTGACCTGCTCTGCGTGATCGGCCACGAACACAACCTGCCGGCCCTCGGCAAGCTGTTCAGCCAGGCGCCACAACGTGGCCTCGACCTGCGCTTCTTCGGTGACTTCGTCCTCGAAGGTGACGCTGAACTGGGCGCCGTAGCCGCGTTGTACGGTTTGCAGCTCGACGGCCAGGATCCGCACATGCCGCTGGCGCGCTTCATCCAGCAGAAGGTTGGCGGCGCGCCGGTGGTCGGCGACCAGATCGAATGGAACAACACCACCTGGACCGTTGCGCTGATGGACGGGAACAAGATCCAGAAAGTGGGGATCAAATTCCCCGAAGGGAGTCGACCTGGCCCCGGGTTGTTCCTCTAAACTCCATCTTTCTCTGCCGGCTGTACGAATTTTCTGCCTATGTCACTGCGCACTCTTGCCTGCGCGGCCCTGATCGGGCTGTGCCTGTCGTTCACCTCCGCGTTTGCCGCGGAGCCGCCCACTACCGCCAGCGTTCAGCAAAGCCTCGACAAGATCGCCGAGCGCAAACTGCCCGAAGCCGACCAGAAAGCGCTGCAACAGGTGCTGGAGCAGACGCTGTCGTTCCTCGCCAGCAAGGACGACTACGACAAGCGCCTGGTTGCGCTCAAGCAGCAACTGGCCGACGCGCCGAAACAGACCACCGAGAGCCAGCGTGAACTGGCCCGCCTGCTGGCCACCAAGCCGGTACCCGTGGCCCAGCGCTACGCGGCGATGACCGTGCCGCAGCTGGAGCAGTTGCTGTCCCAGCGCACCACCGAGCAGGGCGAGCTGCAGAAGGCGCTATCGGAAGCCAACAGCCTGACCATCAATGCCCAGACCCGCCCCGAGCGCTCCCAGGCCGAGATCAGCAACAACCAGACCCGCACCCAGCAGATCAACACCACCCTGAAACTGGGCAAGGACGCCGGCAAGCCGCTGTCCGCCGACCAGCGCAATCAGCTCAACGCCGAGCTGGCGTCGCTCAACGCCCTGACCCTGCTGCGCCGCCAGGAACTGGCCGGCAACAGCCTGCTGCAAGACCTGGGCAACGCCCAGCATGACCTGCTGATCGAGCGGGTGGCGCGCATGGAGCAGGAAATCCAGGACCTGCAGACGCTGATCAACGAGAAGCGCCTGGCCCAGTCCCAGGAAACCGTCACCCAGCAGTCCCTCGAAGCCCAGAAAGCCGGTGGCAGTACGGTGCTGGCCACCGAGAGCGCGGCCAACCTCAAGCTTTCCGACTACCTGCTGCGCAGCACCGACCGCCTAAACGAAGTCACCCAGCAGAACCTCAAAGCCAAGCAGATGCTCGACAACCTGACCCAGGCCGACCAGGCGCTGGACGAGCAGATCAGCGTGCTCAAGGGCAGCCTGTTGCTGTCCAAGATCCTCTACAAGCAGAAGCAGGCGCTGCCGCACCTGAAGCTGGACCGCGACCTGGCCGACCAGATCGCCGACATCCGCCTCTACCAGTTCGAGGTCAACCAGCAGCGCGAGCAGATCAGCAGCCCCAGCCAGTACGTCGACAAACTGCTGGAAAACCAGCCGGCCGACCAGGCCACGCCCAACCTGCGCAAGGCCCTGCTGGAAGTGGCGATCACCCGCTCCGACCTGCTGGAGCGGCTGAACCGCGAGCTGAGCGCGCTGCTCAACGAGTCCATTACCCTGCAGCTCAACCAGAAACAACTGCTGAGCACCGCGCAGAACCTGCGCGCCACCCTCGACGAGCAGATGTTCTGGATTCCCAGCAACAAACCGCTCGACCTGGAATGGCTGCGCACCGTCCCCGAACGCCTGCAAAAGCAGGTGGTGAGCCTGCCGTGGGGCGCCGGCATCAGCGAACTGGCCGACGGCCTGCTGGAGCGGCCGCTGCTGTTCCTGCCGCTGTTGCTGCTGATCGGCGTGCTGCTGTGGCGCCGCAAGTACCTGTACCAGCGCCTGAGCAAGGTCCACAACGATGTCGGCCACTTCAAGCGCGACAGCCAGTGGCACACGCCCCAGGCGATCCTCATCAATATCTTCCTGGCGTTGCCGCTGACCCTGTTCCTGGCGCTGTGCGGCTACGCCCTGCAGATCGACGCCCGCGGCCAGAACGCCAACCTCGGCGCCGCCCTGTGGCAGATCGCCCAGGCCTGGCTGGTGTTCTACACCGCCTACCGGATCCTCGCGCCCGGCGGCGTCGCCGAGCTGCATTTCCGCTGGCAGAAGCCGCAGGTGGAATTCCTCCGTCGCTGGATCCGTCGCCTCGGCGCCGTGGTCCTGGCCTTGGTCGGCGTGGTGGCGGTGGCCGAGCACCAGCCCTCGGCGCTGGCCGACGACGTGCTCGGCATCGGTGTGGTCCTCACCTGTTACGCGCTGATGGCCTGGCTGCTGAGCCGCCTGCTGCTGAGCAGCCCGACCCACCGCAACACCTCGCTGTTCCGCAAGGCCGTGGGCGTAGCCTTCACCGCGCTGCCCATCGCCTTGTTCGTTGCGGTGTGCTTCGGCTACTACTACACCGCCCTGAAACTCACCGACCGGCTGATCGACACCCTGTACCTGCTGATGTTCTGGCTGGTGATCGAGGCCGCCTTCGTCCGCGGCCTGGCCGTGGCCGCCCGCCGCCTGGCCTACCAGCGCGCCCTGAGCAAGCGCCAGCAGGCCAAGGAAGGGCTGGACGGCGAAGTGCCGGTGGAAGAGCCGACCCTCGACATCGAACAGGTCAACCAGCAGTCCCTGCGCCTGATCCGCCTGGCCCTGCTCGGCGGCTTCCTGGGCGCGCTGTACTGGGTCTGGTCGGACCTGATCAGCGTGTTCTCGTACCTCAACAACTTCGTCCTGTACGAATACACCAGCGGCACCGGCGCCGCCGCCAGCATGGTGCCGATCAGCCTCGGCGACCTGCTCGGCGCCCTGGTGATCGTCGGCATCACCCTGGCCTTCGCGCGCAACCTGCCGGGCCTGCTGGAAGTGCTGGTGCTGTCGAAGCTCAACCTGGCCCAGGGCAGCGCCTACGCCACCACCACGCTGATGTCCTATGTGATCGTCGGCGTCGGCTTCGTCTCCACCCTGTCGACCCTCGGCGTGAGCTGGGACAAGTTGCAGTGGCTGGTGGCCGCGCTGTCGGTGGGCCTGGGCTTCGGCATGCAGGAGATCTTCGCCAACTTCATCTCCGGCATCATGATCCTGTTCGAGCGCCCGGTGCGGATCGGCGACACCATCACCATCGGCAACCTGTCGGGTACGGTGAGCAAGATCCGCATCCGCGCCACCACCATCACCGACTTCGACCGCAAGGACATCATCGTCCCCAACAAGACCTTCATCACCGGCCAGTTGATCAACTGGTCGCTGACCGACACGGTCACCCGGGTCACGCTGAAACTTGGCATCGACTACGGCTCGGACCTGGACCTGGTGCGCGACCTGCTGCTCAAGGGTGCCCGGGAAAACCCGCGGGTGCTCAAGGACCCTGAACCGATCGTCTATTTCCTCAACTTCGGCGAGAGCTCCCTGGACCACGAACTGCGCATGCACGTACGCGACCTGGGCGACCGCAACCCGACGCTGGACGAACTGAACCGCTACATCAACCGCGAGTTCAAAGCCCACAACATCAAGATTTCCGTGCGCCAGGTGGAGGTGTTCCTGATGGACACCCAGGGCAACAAGAAGCAACTGATCCCCATGGATCAGAATGCCCAGCCCAAGCCCGATGGCGAAACCAAGGCCTGAGGCGGACAATGCCCGCATCCATCCCAGGAGTTGCCGTGTGAAAGGCCTCGATGAACTGACGTTCGACAACCGCTTCGCCCGCCTAGGCGATGCGTTTTCCACCTCGGTACTGCCCGAGCCGATCGAGAACCCACAGCTGGTGGTGGTCAGCGAGGCGGCCATGGCCCTGCTCGACCTGGAGCCCACCGAAGCACAGTCGCTGGTGTTCGCCGAGATTTTCAGCGGCCACAAGCTCTGGTCCGAAGCCGAGCCACGGGCAATGGTCTACTCCGGGCATCAATTCGGCTCGTACAACCCGCGTCTCGGCGATGGTCGTGGACTGTTGCTGGGCGAAGTACGCAACGACGCTGGCGAATCCTGGGACCTGCACCTCAAGGGCGCCGGGCAGACGCCCTACTCGCGCATGGGTGATGGCCGCGCGGTGCTGCGCTCGTCGATCCGCGAATTCCTCGCCTCAGAAGCGCTGCATGCCCTTGGCATCCCCAGCAGCCGGGCGCTGTGCGTGGTGGGATCGAGCACGCCGGTGTGGCGCGAAACAAGGGAAACCGCGGCCATGCTGCTGCGCATGGCCCCCAGCCATATCCGTTTCGGCCACTTCGAATATTTCTATTACACGCGCCAGCCCGAACAACAGCGCATTCTCGCCGAGCATGTACTGAACCTGCATTTCCCCGACTGCCGCGACGCCGACGAACCGTACCTGGCGATGTTCCGCACCATCGTCGAACGCAACGCCGAGCTGATCGCCAAGTGGCAGGCCTACGGCTTCTGCCACGGCGTGATGAACACCGACAACATGTCGATCCTCGGCATCACCTTCGACTTCGGCCCGTTCGCCTTCCTCGACGACTTCGACGCCGGCTTCATCTGCAACCACTCGGATGACCAGGGGCGCTACAGCTACAGCAACCAGGTACCGATCGCCCACTGGAACCTCAGCGCGCTGGCCCAGGCACTGACACCGTTCATCAGCGTCGAGGCGCTGCAGCAGAGCCTCGGGTTGTTCCTGCCGCTGTACGAAGCCCATTACCTCGACCTGATGCGCCGCCGCCTCGGCCTGACCACGGCCGAAGACGACGACAAGGTGCTGATCCAGCGCCTGCTGAGCCTGATGCAGCCGGGCGCGGTGGATTACAGCCTGTTCTTCCGCAGGCTTGGCGAGCAACCCGTGGAACAGGCGCTGGGCGTGGTGGAAGGCGACTTCATCGATCTCACTGGATTCCGTGCCTGGGCGCGGGACTACCTGGCGCGGGCCGGCCGCGAACCGGGCAATGCCGAAGGGCGTCGCGAGCGGATGCATGCCGTGAACCCGCTGTATGTGCTGCGCAACTACCTGGCGCAACGGGCCATCGAGGCGGCGCAGGCGGGGGACTTCTCGGAAGTGCGGCGGCTGCACCAGGTGCTGACCCGGCCCTTCGAGGAACAACCCGGGATGGACGCCTATGCCGAGCGGCCGCCGGAGTGGGGCAAGCATCTGGAGATCAGTTGTTCTTCCTGACTCACAATGCGATGGCAGGATAAACCAGTGGGAGCGAGCTTGCCGGGACGCCGAACCGTCACCGGTGACTTCGCCAAAGCGACGGTCAGCAAGGCCCAGCTTATCTTCAGATCAAGCATCGCCCCACTGAGCATGCGCTAATGCTTCAGGCTGGCCGGGCATGCCAGGTAGCAGAAGCATGGTTTTTCACTCCGGCAAGGTCTTAGGCACTTACATTGCTCTCTGACAAAAGCCGGATGAATTGCAGAAATTCCTTATACGCACTTCAGAATTGCCCTGCTGACCCCACCCTCACTTCACACCAATGATCCGCCCCCTCAAGCAACTATGGAGGGTTTATGGCGAGACCATTGGCGTGTCTTGGGGACAAAACGACATACGGGCAGATCCTGTCGGCGACGGCCACCTGGTACGAGGGAGACAAACCTTTCGTCCAATCGGGCGATCTGGCCCGCTGCGACAAATGCAACGGCGCTTTCCCCATCGTTGGCACGGCCGTCGACTGGACGGAGGAGCAACCCTATGTCGCCACCGGCGACCGGGTGGCGTGCGGATGCCCGGATCATGTGGTCTATGGCTCGACCACCCAGTTCACCACCAGCCCGGCAGCAACCCGGAGCACTGCGGCCAATTCAGCGAATTTTGCCGAGGCGCCCGCTGCCAGCACGGCAACCAACGCCGCTCCCGACACCGCAACCGCGATGCCAGCCCGGGTATTCACTCGCTCCTGCCTCGGCACGACCAAATCCACCTGCACTCAGGAACCGGTCGATAACTTCGGCAAGGTTGCGGTCATCGCGCCGACCTCAAACGAAACGGCAGCGGGAACAGCGCTGGCAGGCCTGGCGATCGATCGCGTCGCCGGCAGCCGAGTATTGCAAGGTATGGGATCGTGGGCGATTCGCGGCATCGGAACCGCGGCATCGTCCTTCGCCCGCTCGGCCAACCCATTACTGCTGGCATTGTGGCCATCCGATCTGGCTGACGGGACCCTCTACACCGAAGAACAACTGCGCGAGATGAGCGAAGCGCTTACCCGCGTACGCTTTCAGTTTCGCCAGGATGCACAGGGCATCGTTCAGGTCTACGGCTTCCATACCTTCAGCCACTACGGCGGCGAGGATCGCGTGCCGGTCAGGCGGGCGCACTGGAACGCCGACAAAAGCGCAATGGAAGCGCACCTCGATGGCCTGACGATCACCTGGACGCCCAACAAGGGTCCACTGGTCACCGCGCCGACCACCTACCCTGGCGCCCGACCCGACGTGCTGGACAACATTCTTGTCCACCCCATCCCCAACGGACGCGACAGCCAGATCACCACCTATCCGGGACAGGATGCCGAGGACATTACCTGGCAGGACGTGATCCTGACGTTCCCGGCGGATTCCGGGGTTCCACCACTGTATTTGGTGTTTGCCAAGCCGGCGGTGGAGGTGTTGGAGGTTGATATCTATGGTGCGTTCAGTGGGCGTCCGCGTAATGGCTTACATGTGGATCACATGCCTTCGCAGGCAGCAGTGCGCCGTTACTTACGTTCCCGTATGGCGCACCTCACAAGCGAACAGATTGATCGACTAATGGGTGACATAGCTAGCATTGCAATACCCGCTGCAATACATCAAAAGGTCAGCGAAACCTATGGCGGGCGAAATACCCATACAAAACAGCTTCTAGATTCCGGAGATCTGCGCGCTGCGGTAGATAGTAACTTCAACGCCATCAAGCCTACGCTTTTAGAGGAAGGCATTCCGGAAGAAACGCTAGAGGAAAAACTATCTATGATTCATGAAATCAATAAAAAACAAGGATGGTATGAATGAACGCCGAGAAGCTGATCAGCTTGGTTAAAGGGTTAGGCCGTACCTACAAAGAGCTTGTAGCAGAAGACCTAGTTCGCAGCGAACCACTTCGCCCTCTTTTCAATGAAGGTGAAAATGAAGACCTGATTCAAAAAATCGAGCCTGGAATGGAGTTATGGTTTAGCGAGGATACAGAAAGGCTAGAGCGAATCACCATAACTCTGTCCGCCTACTTCAAGGAAGAGACTGTGTATACCGGTGAGCTGCCCTTGCCTTTTACTCAAAAGATGGATCAACCCAGTGTGCATGCGCGGCTAGGAGTACCTGATCGCTCAATGGGCCCAACAAAACTTCCACTCCCAATTGGAATGACTGGAGGCTGGGATGCCTACCGGCTTGATGGCTCCCTGCACCAAAATGCCGAGGTCGCAATTCAGTTCGGGGCAGATAAGGTTGCTGTCGGATTAGCTTTCCGCCTGATCGACACCGGTCACGACTGAGAGGCTGGCTACGGAGTATCCAGCGACTCCTTTATCAGTTTGCGAGCAATCGATGATTTCGACATGACAAAGAAAATAAAGGATCGCACTGAACTTTAACGCCAAGAAAATAATAAGCCTTTTCAAAAAACCTGGTTACAACCATGAATGTCTAATCTCAAACGGGCTCCAATAAAACTCCCCCTACCAGCTGGAAATACCGGAGGCTGGGATGCCTACCGGCTTGATGGCTCCCTGCACCAAAATGCCGAGGTCGCAATTCAGTTCATGGCAGACAAATCTGTTTCCGGCTTGGCGTTCCGCGTGATCAAGAAAGAAGACGATTGACCTTCCCGACCTAAAATCTGTGTGCAGGAGGGAGAGGCCGGGACCGACCCAAGGACGAGTGGCAGTTGTACGCGGGTTGACAGACCAGGGATACGGAGAACCCGGCGCACTCAGTACCTGTGGGAGCTGGCGTTGCCAGCGATGAGGCCCTCGATACCATTGAAAAGATCAAGGCACACCGCCACATACCCAGTCACCACCCGCTCCCGGACCCAATCCCCATGACCGCCCCCCTGCTGATCCCCTGCCCCCACTGCAACGGCCTCAACCGCATCCCCGCCGACCGCCTGGGCGACACGCCCAAATGCGGTCGCTGCAAGAGCCCGGTGCTGCTGGCTCAACCCTTCGACCTGAAACAGGCCGACTACGCCAGCCAGATCAAGGGCGACCTGCCGCTGCTGGTGGATGTCTGGGCCGACTGGTGCGGGCCGTGCAAGTCGTTCGCGCCGGTCTTCGAACAGGCGGCGAAGCAACTGGCCGGGCGCTGCCGGCTGGCGAAACTGGACAGTGAAGCCAACCGCGAACTGGCTGGCCAATTGAATATCCGCTCCATCCCCAGCCTGATTCTGTTCAGGAACGGCCGGGAAGTGGCGCGCCAGAGCGGCGCATTCCCACTCCAGAAGTTACTGGAGTGGCTGCGCCAACACGGGATCTAAGCGTTCTCTTCGAGCAGCGAGTGCAGTTCAACGAACTGCTGGGTCAGCTTGTGCCGTGGCTCCAGATGGATCAGCGGCAGGCTGGCCTGGTGTGACTCGCGCATCTTCACCGAGCTGTTGAGGTACACCGGCAACACCGGCAGGCCCTCCGCCAGCAATTCGTCGAGCATCTGCTGCGGCAGGCTGGCCCGCGGCTGGAACTGGTTGACCACAATGCCTTCGACCTGAAGCTCCTCGTTGTGGTCGTCCTTCAATTCCTCGATTTCCGCCAGCAGGCCATACAGCGCCTGACGCGAGAAACTGTCGCAATCGAAGGGAATCAGCACCCGATCCGCCGCGATCAGCGCGGAAACCGCATAGAAGTTCAAGGCCGGCGGGGTATCCAGGTAAATCCGGTCGTAGTCCTCGTCCAGATCGTCCAGCAATTTGCGCAGCTTGTTGATCTTGTGCTTGGCCTCGAGCTTGGGCTGCAGGTCGGCCAGCTCCGGTGTGGCGGTGACCACGTGCAGGTTGTCGAAGGGCGTTTCGTAGATATCGACCTTGTTTTTCTTGGCAAACGGCCCGGAGGACAGGGTCTGCTTGAAGAAGTCGGCAATGCCCATGGGAATGTCCTCGCCGGTCAGGCCGGTGAGGTACTGGGTGGAATTGGCCTGGGCATCCAGGTCGATCAGCAGGGTCCGATAGCCTTCACTGGCACTCACCGCCGCAAGATTGCAGGCGATGCTGGACTTGCCCACGCCACCTTTCTGATTGAACACCACGCGCCGCATGGAAAGACCTCCGTGTATCAGGGAATGACCGAGTATGTGAGCGCGTTACCGAGTTGACCAGCACTGAAACGCTCAAGAATCGAGGCAGCCGACCGACAACCCCTGAGTCACCGCTGGTCGGGAAACCCATACACCAGGAAATACGAAGCTCAAGCTGGTGTCTGTGTTTCCGGTCAAGCCATTTTCTTTGACCATTTGTTTGCTACGAGCCCACTGCACCGGGATAATGCCCGGCACTCGGCGACCCGTCGCCCCTGCAGGCCGTTGCTCCGAGTCCCCCTCGGCAAGGAAGTCCCTCAGGGCGAGAAACATCGTGATCAATTTCAATATCAGCCAGTGGCGCGCCTGGGCGCCGGGCCTCCAGACGGTGGGCGACTGGCAGCAATGGAGCCAGGGTGCCAGTATTGCCGATGACGGCGAACAGGCCCCCGACGTCTCTTTCCTCCCGGCGATGCAGCGTCGTCGCCTCGGCCGCCTGGCGCGCATGGCGTTCGCCGTGGGCTGGCCGCTGGCCGAAGGTCAGGGCGAGCTGCCCCTGGTGTTCGTCTCCCGCCATGGCGAAACCCCGCGCACCTTCGAGATCCTCAGCGACCTGGCCAATGGCGAGCCGCTGTCGCCGACCCAGTTCAGCCTGTCGGTGCACAACGCGGTGATCGGCCTGTGGTCGATCATGCGCGCTGAACACAGCGAAATGAGCGCCATCGCGGCCGAGGGCGACGGTTTCGAGCAGGGCATCGTCGAAGCGGCCGGGCTGCTGCACGACGGGGCGCCAGCCGTGCTGCTGATCATTGCCGAAGAGCAGGCTCCGGCGGCCTACAGCCCGTGGATCGACGATGTCCCCTTCGCCTACGCCCTCGGCCTGCTGCTTACGCCGGGCCAGGACTGGCACCTGTCCCTCGACGCTCCCCGTGGCGCCGGCGGCCCTGGCGAACCCCACGCCCTGAGCTGGCTGCGCGCCCTGCTCAACGAACAACCTGCCATCCAACACACGCTGAAGGGCCGCACATGGAACTGGCAACACACGCGCTGAACCGACCGAAGGACGCCTATCACTGGCGCCTGGTCGCCACGGCGCTCAGTTTCCTGCTGTTCGGGCTCGGCGGCCTGTGCCTGCGCCTGCTGGTGTTCCCGCTGCTGGCTTGCCTGCCGGGCGACGCCGCGCGTCACCGCCAGCGCGCCCGCCACACCATCAGCTGGCTGTTCTGGCGCTTCATCCGCTTCATGGCCGCCTGCGGTGTGCTCACCTACGAGGTCGAGGGCGCCGAACGGCTCGGTCGTCCGGGCCAGATGATCATCGCCAACCACCCGTCGCTGATCGACGTGGTGTTTCTCATCGGCCTGGTGCGCCAGGCCAACTGCGTGGTCAAGCAGAGCCTGTTCCGCAACACCTTCACCCGTGGTCCGGTGAGTTCGGCGCAGTACATCAGCAACGACGGCAGCATGGAGATGCTCGACACCGCCGTCGAATCGCTGCAAAGCGGCCAGACCCTGATCATCTTCCCCGAAGGCACCCGCACCGTGCCCGGCCAGCCCCCGGCGTTTCACCGTGGCGCCGCGGCCATCGCCTTGCGCGGCGCACAGTTCATCACCCCGGTGACCATCCGGGTCAATCCCAGCACCCTGACCAAGGCCGAACCCTGGTACCGGATTCCCGCCCGTCGGGTGCATTTCAGTCTCTGCGTCGGCAGCGACATCGCCATCAGCGATTTCGCAAGCCTTGGCCCGGCCCCCCAGGCCTCGCGCAGGCTCAACGACCATCTGCACCAGCACTTCATCAAGGAGCTCGCCCAAGATGAGCGATCCAACCCAACTGAACCATGACATCAAGCTGTTGATCATCGAGGCCCTGGGCCTTGAAGACATCGGCGCCGAGGATATCGGCGACGACCAGACCCTGTTCGGCGAAGGCCTGGGCCTGGATTCGGTCGACGCCCTGGAACTGGGCCTGGCCATCCAGAAGCGCTACGGCATCAAGATCGACGCCGACGCCAAGGACACCCGCAACCATTTCACCAGCGTGGCCAGCCTCGCGGCTTTCGTCACCGCCAAACAGGCTGCCTGAGACCGGACCATGCAAACTCGCGAAGACATCTTCAACATCCTCCGTGACGCCCTGGTCGAGCTGTTCGAACTGGACGCCGCGCGCATCACCCTGGACGCCAACCTGTACCAGGACCTGGAAATCGACAGCATCGATGCCGTCGACCTGATCGACCACATCAAGCGCCAGACCGGCAAGAAAATCGCTGCCGAGGAATTCAAGGCCGTGCGTACCGTCAACGACGTGGTTGAAGCCGTGTACCGCCTGGTCGCCCAGCAAGCATGAAACGACTGATCGGCCTCGGGCTGGTCCTGGCGGGTCTGCTTTACCCGTTTGCGGTGCATTTCGGCATGGAGCATTTCGCGCCCTGGCAGTTCGGCCTGCTGCTCGGCGGCCTGTGGCTGGCGCGGGCGCTGACCCAACCGGAGAATCGCGGCGGACGCTGGATGGCGCTGGTGGCGATCGCGTTCTGCGTGTTGCTGGCGGCCGTGGACGACCCGGCGCTGTTGCGCTGGTATCCGGTGCTGGTCAGCGCCTTCATGCTCGCCCTGTTCGGCCTGAGCCTGAAGTTCGGGCCGTCGATGGTCGAGCGCCTGGCGCGGCTCACCGAGCCGCAGTTGCCGGACATCGCCATCCGCTACACCCGCCGGGTGACCTGGGTCTGGAGCGGCTTCTTCCTGGTCAACGGCCTGATCGCCGCCGCCCTGACCCTGTGGGCCCCGCTGAGCTGGTGGACCCTGTACAACGGCCTGATCGCCTACGGCGTGATGGGCCTGCTGTTCGCCATCGAATGGCTGATAAGACAACGTGTGCGAGGACGCTCATGAAATGGATCAACCTTGAGCACCTGCTGCTGCCGGCCGAAGACGGGCGGCCGGTCAGCTTCGCCCCCGCGCTGGACCACGCCGGGCTTGCTCGGCACGCCCTGCAACTGGCTGCCGGCCTGCAGGAACGCGGCATCCGCCGCATCGCCGTGCACCTGGAAGACGCCGCGAAACTGGCTGTCACCCTGCTCGGCGCCTGGCGCGCAGGGGGCGAGGTGCTGTTGCCATCGGACCTGCAGGCCCAGACACGCCAGCGCTGGGCCGACCAGGTCGAGCTGTGGATCAGCGACCAGGACCACAGCCCGGAATCGCTGTACGCCGCGCCCCTGCCGGCGGCCGAACTGGACCTGCGCGCCTGCCGCATCAGCCTGTGCACCTCCGGCTCCAGTGGCGAGCCCAAGCGCATCGACAAGCAACTGCGCCAACTGGCCATCGAAGTGCAGGTGCTGGAAGACCTCTGGGGCGCCGACCTGGGCCCTGCCTGCATCATCGGCAGCGTCGCCACCCAGCACATCTACGGTTTGCTGTTCCGGGTACTTTGGCCACTGTGCGCCGGGCGTCCGTTCGTGCGCCGGCAACTGCCCTTCCCCGAAGACCTGCAACGGGCCAGTCGCGAGCATCCCGCATTCGCCTGGGTCGCCAGCCCGGCACTGCTCAAGCGTATGGGTGACAACCTCGACTGGCCGGCAATGAGCCAGGTCCGCCGGGTGTTTTCCTCTGGCGGCGAGCTGTCCGCCAGCGCCGCCGAAGCCTTGCACCAGCGCCTCGGCCAATGGCCGGCGGAAATCCTGGGCAGCTCGGAAACCGGCGGCATCGCCTGGCGCCAGGGCGACAGCCTGTGGCAGCCGTTCGCCGGCATCCACCTGAGCCAGAACGACGAAGGCGCCCTGCGCATCGAGTCGCCGTACCTGCCCGAAGGCCATGTGGAACAGAGCGCCGACGCCGTGGCCTTCGATGAACAGGGCCGCTTCCGCCTGCTGGGGCGCATGGACCGTATCGTCAAACTGGAAGAAAAGCGCATCGCCCTGCCGATGCTGGAACAGGCGCTGGCCGAGCACCCGTGGGTCGAGGACAGCCGCCTGGGCATGATCCAGGAACGCCGCGCCTTCCTCGGCGCCCTGGTGCAGCTCAGCGCTGCCGGCCTGCACGCCCTGCGCAACCAGGGCCGGCGCAGTGTCACCGAAGCGCTGCGCAGCCACCTCAGCCAGCATTGCGAAGCCCTCGCCCTGCCCCGGCGCTGGCGCCTGCTGCGGCAACTGCCCTACACCGCCCAGGGCAAGCTGCCCCAGGCCACCGTCGATGCCTTGCTGCAAGCACCCCGGCCCCATGGCCCGGAGGTCCTGGCGCAGGAACAGCACGACGGTGAAACCCACCTGCACCTGGCGATCTCCGGCGACCTGGTGTACTTCAACGGCCACTTCCCGCAGACCCCGGTGCTGCCCGGCGTGGTCCAGGTGGACTGGGCCATCGCCCTCGGCCAGGCGCTGCTGGACCGGCCACGGCGCTTTGCCGGCATGGAAGTGCTGAAGTTCCAGCAACTGGTACGCCCCGGCGACCAGTTGCTGCTGACCCTGCGTTTCGACACCGACAAGGGCAAGCTCTACTTCGCCTACAGCAACGCCGGCGCGCCCTGCTCCAGCGGCCGCATTCTGCTGGAGGCCATCGATGCATAAGCCCTGCGCGGTGATCCCGGTGTACAACCACGAAGGCGCGGTGCCGGCGGTGGTCGCCGACCTGCGCGCCGCCGGCCTGCCCTGCGTGCTGGTGGACGACGCCAGCAGCCCGGCCTGCGCCCGCGTGCTGCAACAACTGGCCGAACAGGAGCAGGTGTTCCTGGTCAGCCTGCCGGTCAACCAGGGCAAGGGCGGCGCGGTCATGGCCGGCCTGCGCGAGGCGGCGCGACTGGGCTTCAGCCATGCGCTGCAAGTGGATGCCGACGGCCAGCACGACCTGGCCGACGTCAGCCGCTTCCTCGAACAGTCCCGCGAGCATCCCGACGCGCTGATCTGTGGTTTCCCGCAGTACGACGACAGCGTGCCCAAGGGCCGGCTGTACGCCCGCTACCTGACCCACGTGTGGGTGTGGATCAACAGCCTGTCGCTGCGGATTCCCGACTCCATGTGCGGCTTTCGCGTCTACCCGCTGCCACCGGTGCTGAAGCTGATCGACTCGGTCAGCCTCGGCCGGCGCATGGACTTCGACCCGGAGATCCTCGTGCGCCTGGCCTGGCGCAACCAGCCGATGCGCTGGCTGCCGACCCGGGTGCATTACCCGCAGGATGGCCTGTCGCATTTCCGCCTGTTCCACGACAACGCGCTGATCTCGAAGATGCACACCAAGCTGTTCTTCGGCATGTTGCTGCGTGCGCCGGCGATCCTCTGGCGGCGGTGGTCGGCATGAGCGAGCGCCACTGGGCCGCTCATGAGGAGCGCGGCAGCTTCCTGCTGATGAAGCTCACCGCCTTTGGCGTGAAAGTGCTGGGCCGGCGCCTGCTGAGCCCGATCCTGTATGGCATCGTCCTGTACTTCTTCCTGTTCGGCCGCCGCGCCCGCCGCAGCGCCTGGCAGTACCAGCAGCGGCTGGCGCAGTGGAGCAGCCAGCCCGCACTGCGCCCCACTCTGCGCCGGGTGTTCGGCCAGTTCATGGCCTTCGCCGACGCACTGCTGGACAAGCTCGACGTGTGGAACGGCCGCCTGGGTATCGAGCAGATCGATATCGTCGACCCCGGCAATCTGCGCAGCCAGTTGCGCGCCGAGCGCGGGCAGATGCTGGTGGGCGCGCACCTGGGCAACCTGGAAGTGTGCCGGGCGCTGGCCGAACTGGGCGAGCAGGTAACGATGAATGTGCTGGTGCACACCAAGCACGCCGAGCGCTTCAACCGCCTGCTGGGCGAGGCCGGCGCCACCAACCTGCGGCTGATCCAGGTCAGCGAGCTGGACCCGGCGATCATGCTGCAACTGAGCCAGCGCCTGGAGCGCGGCGAATGGCTGGCGATCGCCGGCGACCGCGTGCCATTGCATGGGGGACGTACCGTGAACGCGGATTTCCTCGGCCATCCGGCACCCTTCCCACAAGGCCCGTGGCTGCTGGCGGGGCTGCTCAAATGCCCGGCCAACCTGTTTTTCTGCCTCAAACGCGAGGGCCGTTACCAGGTCACCCTCGAACCCTTCGCCCCGGCCGTCGAATGGCGCCGCGGCCAGCGCGATCAGGTGATCGCCGACTGGGCCGGGCGCTACGCCGAACGCCTCGGCCACTACTGCCTGCAAGCACCCCGGCAGTGGTTCAACTTCTACCCTTTCTGGAAGACCGAAGACGATGCATCCGCATGAGCCTGTAACGTTCGGCGAATCGCCGCTTTCCATCGAAGACATCCAGGCCCTGAGCCAGCGCCAGGCCGAATCGCGCCTGCAGGATGATGCCGACTACCGCGCCCGCATCGCCCGTGGCGCGCAGTTCCTCGACACCCTGCTGGACAAGGAAGGGGTGATCTACGGCGTGACCACCGGCTACGGCGACTCCTGCGTGGTGGCCGTACCGCTGGAGCACGTCGAAGCCCTGCCGCGTCACCTGTACACCTTCCACGGCTGTGGCCTCGGTCGTCTGCTGGACGCGCCGGCCACCCGCGCCGTGCTTGCCGCCCGTTTGCAGTCGCTGTGCCACGGCGTGTCCGGGGTGCGCGTGGAACTGCTGGAGCGCCTGCAGGCGTTCCTCGCCCACGACATCCTGCCCCTGATCCCGGAAGAAGGCTCGGTGGGCGCCAGCGGCGACCTGACGCCGCTGTCCTATGTGGCCGCAACCCTGTCCGGCGAGCGCGAAGTGATGTTCCGCGGCGAGCGCCGCCTGGCCGCCGACGTGCACCGCGAGCTGGGCTGGGAGCCGCTGGTGCTGCGGCCCAAGGAAGCCCTGGCGCTGATGAACGGCACCGCCGTGATGACCGGCCTGGCCTGCCAGGCGTTCGCCCGCGCCGACTACCTGCTCAAGCTGGCGACCCGCATCACCGCGCTCAACGTGGTCGCCCTGCAAGGCAACCCGGAACACTTCGACGAACGCCTGTTCGCCGCCAAGCCGCATCCGGGCCAGACCCAGGTGGCGGCGTGGATCCGCCAGGACCTCGCCATCGACGCGCCGACCGCACCGCTGCACCGCCTGCAGGACCGTTATTCGCTGCGTTGCGCACCCCATGTGCTGGGCGTGCTGGCCGACTCCCTGGGCTGGCTGCGCAGCTTCATCGAAACCGAGCTCAACAGCGCCAACGACAACCCGATCATCGACGCCGAAGCCGAGCGCGTGCTGCACGGCGGGCATTTCTACGGCGGTCATATCGCCTTCGCCATGGACAGCCTGAAGAACCTGGTGGCCAACGTCGCCGACCTGCTCGACCGCCAGCTCGCCCTGCTGGTGGACGTGCGCTACAACCACGGCCTGCCGAGCAACCTGTCCGGCGCCAGCGCCGAGCGCGCCATGCTCAACCACGGTTTCAAGGCCGTGCAGATCGGCGCCAGCGCCTGGACCGCCGAAGCCCTGAAAAACACTATGCCGGCCAGCGTGTTCTCGCGCTCCACCGAATGCCACAACCAGGACAAGGTGAGCATGGGCACCATCGCCGCCCGCGATGCCCTGCGTGTGCTGGAGCTGACCGAACAGGTCGCCGCCGCCACCTTGCTGGCGGCCAGCCAGGGTGTCTGGCTGCGCGGTCGCGAGGCCGATGCCCGCGATCTGCCACCTGCTCTGGCGGCGATGCACGACCAGTTGCTCGGCGACTTCGCCCCGGTCACCGAAGACCGCGCGCTGGAAAGCGACCTGCGCCTGTGCCTGCAACGCATCGCCGCACAACACTGGAGGCTGCATGCGTAGTCAGGGCGTACTTCACGTCGATACCGAAGTGCTGGTGCCGTTCTTCGACGTCGACAGCATGCTGGTGGTCTGGCACGGGCACTACGTCAAGTACCTGGAAGTGGCGCGCTGCGCGCTGCTCGACCACCTCGACCACAACTACCTGCAGATGAAGGCCTCGGGTTATGCCTGGCCGGTGATCGACCTGCAACTGCGCTATGTGCGCGGCGCGGTGTTCGGCCAGCGCCTCAAGGTCCGCGCCAGCCTGGTGGAATGGGAGAACCGGCTGAAGATCAATTACCTGATCAGCGATGCCGTCACCGGCGAGCGCATGACCCGCGCCAGCTCCGTGCAGGTCGCCGTGCACATCGACAGCGGCGAAATGCAACTGGCGTCGCCCCAGGTGATGCTCGATGCCGTCAACCGGGTGCTGCCATGAAGCCGCTGCTCAAACGCCTGTTGTGCCTCGGCCTGCTGGCCGCCAGCAGCCTGGCCCAGGCCTTCGACCTGAAAGACCTGCGCCAGCAATTGAGCGAGCCGGACGTGATCAAGGGCGAGTTCGTCCAGGAGAAACACCTGCGCGCCCTGCCGCAACCGCTGCTGAGCAAGGGCCGCTTTGTCCTGGCCCGCGACCACGGCCTGCTGTGGTTGCTGCAGACGCCGCTGCAACAGGACTACCGACTCAACGCCAACGGCATTGCCCGCCGCGATGCCTCCGGCTGGCAAACGCTGCCGACCCGCACCGCCGGCAGCGAGCAGAACAAGCTGTTCTTCGCCGTGCTGCAGGGCGACAGCAGCGGCCTGGAGCGGGACTTCGAGCTGCACCTGCAAGGCGATGCCGGGCACTGGCAATTGCGCCTGGTGCCGAAGTCGCTGCTGATCAAGCAGATCTTCAACCAGATCGATATCGATGGCGGCCGCTATGTCGAGCGCATCCAGTTGCAGGAAACCCAGGGCGACAGCACCGTACTGCGCATGCCATCGAGCAGCAGCGCCAGCCTGACCGACGCGGAGCGCCACGACCTTGTCGATTGAGCGTCTGCTGCCGCGCCTGTTTCTGCTGATTCTCGCCGGCGTCCTGCTGCTGGCGGGCTGGCAGTGGCATCGCGGTGCGCCGCTGTCCGCCGACTTGATGACCCTGGTGCCCGGCGCCACCGAAGACCCGCTGGTCAAGCGCGCCGAGCAACGCACCCAGGAGCCGCTGAACCGCGAGATCCTGGTGCTGGTGGGCCATTCCGAGCGCGACCAGGCCATCGCCCTGGCCGCCCGCCTGGGCGAGCAATGGCAGGCCAGCGGCCTGTTCGAAAAGGTCCAGTGGAGCCTGCAGACCGACCTCGGCGCCCTGCGCGCACAACTGCTGCAAGGCCGGCTGGCAATGCTCTCGGCGGCGGACCGCAAGGCGCTGACGGATACCCCGCAAGCCTTCATCCAGCAACGGGTGCAAAGCCTGTTCGATCCCTTTTCCGGCTTCAGCCTGGTGCCGAGCCAGGACGATTGGCTGGGCCTGGCCGGGCGCATCCAGAACAGCCAGCCGCGCCCGGCAGCCGTGCAACTGGATACCGCCAGCGGCAGCCTGATCGCCGAGGCCGACGGCCAGTACTGGGTGCTGCTGCGGGCCCGTACCCAGGGCAACGCCTTCGACATGCAACTGCCGTTGCAGGTGGCCAGCCTGTTGGCCGACAGCCGTGTTGTCGCCGGCGAGCAAGGCGCTCACCTGCTGGCCGCCAGTGGCCTGCTGTACGCTGCCGACGGCCAGCAACAGGCCCGGCGCGAGATGACCTGGGTCGGCGGCGGCGCCACACTGGGCATCATCCTTTTGTTGTTGCTGGCCTTCCGCCGCTGGCGAGCCCTGCTGGCACTGGTCCCGGTGCTGGTGGGCATGCTGTTCGGCACCACCGCCTGCGTCGCCCTGTTCGGCCAGATGCATGTGATGACCCTGGTGCTGGGGTCCAGCCTGATCGGCGTAGCGGTGGATTACCCGCTGCACTACCTGTCGAAGAGCTGGAGCCTGCGTCCCTGGCAGAGCTGGCCGGCGGTAC
The DNA here is from genome assembly GCF_056388475.1 of Pseudomonas sp. TUM25319. NCBI lineage: Bacteria > Pseudomonadati > Pseudomonadota > Gammaproteobacteria > Pseudomonadales > Pseudomonadaceae > Pseudomonas > Pseudomonas sp. TUM25319. Next base: position 6,686,931 of record NZ_CM150751.1, read on the forward strand.
GCCTGACCCTGCCCGGCATGAGCCTGAGCCTGGCCACCAGTTGCATCGGCTACCTCGCCCTTGGCTTCACCCCCTTCCCGGCGCTGACCCAGATCGCCGCGTTCTCCGCCGCCGGCCTGGTGGGCGCCTACCTGAGCGCGGTGTGCCTGCTGCCAGCGCTGCTCAGAAACACCCAACTGCAACCGGCACCGTGGCCGCTGAGCGTTGCCACCGCGCTGGTCAACCTGCGCGAGCGCCTGCTGCAACGGGTGCCGAGCCCGGCGCTGCTGGGGCTGGTGCTGCTGTTCTGCCTCGGCGGGCTGTGGCACCTGGAAACCCGCAACGACATCCGCCAGTGGGTCGGCAGTTCGCCAACGCTGCTGGAAGAGGCCAAAGAAGTGGCCCGCATCACCGGCTACCAGCCCACCAGCCAGTTCTACCTGGTGCGCGGCGCCGACCAGGGTCAGTTGCTCGATCGTCTGCAAACGCTGAGCGTGCGCCTCGATCAGCAGGTGCAGGCCGGCACCCTGAAAGGCTACATGGCCCTGAGCCAGACCCTCGCCAGCACCGTCGAACAGCAGCGCCTGCGCGAAGCCCTGACACGCCTGCCGCAGCACTGGCAGCCACTGCTGGAGGTCGGCGTGCCGCAAAGCGCACTGGAAAACGAAGTGGCGCAACTGCGGGCACTGCCGGTTCTGGATATCGATCAGGTCCTGGCCGGGCCGCTGGGCGAAGCCTGGCGCCCGCTGTGGCTCGGCGCCGATGAACAGGGCGTGGCGGCCATCGTCAGCCTGCAAGGCCTGAGCGACTCGGCGCTGCTGCGCCAGCAAGTGGCGGACCTCGACGGCGTGCAACTGGTGGACCGCCTGGGCGATCTCAATCGCCTGTTCGCCGCCACCCAGATCAGCGCCGCCGAACTCAAGCTGCTGTCCTGCGTGCTGATCGCGCTGCTGCTGATCTGGCCGTTCGGCTTCGGCGGTGCCCTGCGCATCGTCGCCCTGCCGCTGCTGGCGGCACTGTGCAGCCTCGCCAGCCTCGGCTGGCTGGGCCAACCGCTGACCCTGTTCAGCCTGTTCGGGCTGCTGCTGGTCACCGCCATCAGCGTCGATTACTCGATCCTCATGCACGAGCGCATCGGCGGCAGCGCCGTGAGCCTGCTCGGCACCCTGCTGGCGGCCACCACCACCTGGCTGTCGTTCGGCCTGCTGGCGGTGTCGAACACGCCGGCAGTGAGCAACTTCGGCCTGGCGGTGAGCCTGGGCCTGGCCTTCAGTTTCATCCTGGCCCCCTGGGCCGCCAGCCGTCACAGGGAGACGTCGGCATGAGCATCCTGCTGTTCTGGGTCCTGGCCCTGTTGGCGTTTCTCATCGCCAGCGAAATCGGCCGGCGCCTGGGTCTGATCGGCATCGTCAGCCAGTTGCTGCTGGCGACCCTCGGCCTGCCGCTGCTGATGCTGTTCTGGATCGAACCGCACTGGCAGCTCGGCGGCGCCGCGCTGGTGGCGCCGACCTGGGTGAAGACCCTCTACGGCATGAGCTTCGCCCTGCTGCTGGGGCACATCCTTGGCGATGTGGTAGACCTGAAGTTCGACCGCCAGAGCCTGAAGATCGCCCTGCCCAGCTTCCTCGTGCCCTTCGCCTGCGGGCTGGCCTGCGGCCTGTTGCTGCTGCCACAGCAGCCCTGGCTGACGTCGCTGGCACTGGGCCTGGTGTTCGCCATCACCGCCATCCCGGTGCTGTACCTGTACCTGAGCAGCATCGACTACCCGCCCGCCGCCACGCGCCGACTGATGCAGGCGGCGATCATGATCGACGTCGCCTGCTGGCTGCTGTTCGGCCTGGGCAAGGGCAGCCTGCAGCCGCTGAGCCTGGTCCTGCCGCTGCTGGGCGCCTGTCTGCCGCTGCCGCTGTACGCCCTGGGCCTGCGCCGCCCTGGCGTCTATGGCCTGCTGTTCCTGGTGCTGCTGTTCATCGCCGAGCACTACCGGCTCAATGCACTGATCTTCGGCATCGCCTACCTGTGCTGCCTGGCCTGGCTGAAGGTGCCGCTGCCCGAGGCCTGGCTCAAGCACCTGCGAAACGGCGTGGCAATTCCGCTGATTCTCACCTTCGGCATCGTTCAGATTGATATCCATCACGTCCTGCAGGGCTTCAATGCGCTACATCTGGCCGCCCTGCTGTTGCTGCCGATTGTCAGCAAACTGCTGGGCAACTGGCTCGGCCTGAGCTGGGCAGGGCCTTCGTTCGCGGGGGCGAGCAAATGGCGCGAAACGCTGCTGCTGAACATCCGCGGCCTCAGTGAAATCGTCTTTCTCAACCTGCTCCTGCAACAGCAGTTGATCAGCCCGGCGCTGTACTTCGCGCTGATGCTGATGAGCCTGGTCGCCACATTGATGCCCGCACTCGCCGGGCTGCACCGAATCCCTTTGAAGACTCTCCAGACGGCAAGGAGGCCATATGCCGAACACTGAACTGCAACACCGCCAGGTCCTGGTCATTGGCGCGGGCCCGTCCGGCGCCATCGCCGCGGCACTGCTCAAGCGCCAGGGCCATGACGTGCTGATCGTCGAACGCCAGCGCTTCCCGCGCTTCTCCATCGGCGAAAGCCTGCTGTCGCACTGCATCGACTTCGTCGAGGAAGCCGGCATGCTCGACGCCCTCGAAGCCGCCGGCTTCCAGTTGAAGAACGGCGCTGCCTTCGCCTGGGGCGAGGAATACAGCGCCTTCGACTTCGGTGACACCTTCAGCAAGGGCCGCCCGACCACCTTCCAGGTGCAGCGTGCGCGCTTCGACCAGTTGCTGGCCGATGAAGCCGCCCGCCAGGGCGTGGAGATCCGCTACGAGGAAGAAATCATCGCCGCCGACTTCGAGCGCGAGCGCCCGCAGGTGCGCATCCGGCGCCTGGACGGCAGCGAGTATCGGGTGGAAGCCGCGTTCGTCCTCGACGCCAGCGGCTACGGCCGGGTGCTGCCGCGCTTGCTCGACCTGGAAGCGCCGTCCAGCTTTCCGGTGCGCCAGGCCGTGTTCACCCATATCGAAGACCGCATCGACCACCCAGGTTTCGACCGCAACAAGATCCTCATCACCACCCACCCGGAACACCGCGACATCTGGTTCTGGACCATTCCGTTCAGCGACGGTCGCTGCTCCCTCGGCGTGGTCGCCGCGACTGAGCACTACGCCGATGCACCAGCCGATCTGGACGCTTGCCTGAAAGGCTTCGTCGAACAGACCCCGAGCCTGTCCAAGGTGCTGTGCAACGCCGTGTGGGACACCCCGGCGCGCACCATCGGCGGTTACTCGGCCAACGTGAAGACCCTGCACGGCCCGGGCTTCGCCCTGCTGGGCAACGCCGCCGAATTCCTCGACCCGGTGTTCTCTTCCGGCGTGACCATCGCCATGCGCTCGGCGAGCATGGCCGCCGGTGTACTGCACCGGCAGTTGCAGGGCGAGGCGGTGGACTGGGAAAGCGAGTTCGCCACCCCGCTCAAACGCGGCGTGGACACCTTCCGCGCCTACGTCGAAGGCTGGTACAACGGCAGCTTCCAGGACGTCATCTACCATCCGGAAGCCTCGGACGAAATCCGCGCCATGATCAGTTCGATCCTCGCCGGCTACGCCTGGGATGAGCGCAACCCCTTCGTCAGCGAACCCAAGCGCCGCCTGCGCATGCTGGCGGAAGTCTGCGCGAGGGAAGAGGCATGAGCGAGCAACGGTTCTTCAGCGACACCTACGTCGAGGAAACCCGCTTCGGCTTCTGGTTCCTGCGCAGCCACACCTGGCAGCACCATGTGCTGCGGGTGGCGATCAACGATCTGCGCCGCCTGTTCGATGGCGAGCCACCGCAGGCGCCGGTCCTGCTGGACGTCGGCTGTGGCCAGGGCCGTTCGTTCAAGCACCTGGCCCAGGTGTTCAAGCCCGGCAAGCTGCTGGGCACCGACGCCGACCCTCACAGCCTGGAGCTGAGCAAAGCCGAGGCGGTGAACCTCGGGCTCTCGGTGGACCTGCGTGGCAGCGACTGCGCCGCCCTGGAATTCCCCGACGCCAGCGTCGACCTGCTGTTCTGCCACCAGACCTTCCATCACCTGGTGGAGCAGGAAAAGGCCCTCGCCGAGTTCTGGCGGGTGCTCAAGCCGGGCGGCTACCTGTTGTTCGCCGAGTCCACCGAGGCCTATATCGATACCTGGGTGATCCGCTGGCTGTTCCGTCATCCGATGCATGTGCAGAAGAGTGCCGCCGGCTACCTGCAGATGCTGCGCGAGCAGGGCTTCGAGTTCACCGACAGGAACGTCTCCTACCCGTACCTGTGGTGGAGCCGCTCCAGCGACTTCGGCCTGCTGGAGCGCTTCGGCCTGCGCAAGCCACCGCCCGTGGGTCAGCGCGAGGAAACCCTGGTCAACGTGGTAGCACGCAAACCGCTGAACCCGGAGCCGTCCGACTCATGAAAGCCCTGTGGTCCGCCTTCGTCCTCGGTGCCTGCCTTTTGCTGACGGCCTGCGCAAGCAAGCCGCCGCTGCCGGAGCAGTTGCCGCCGCTGACGCTGCCGATGCAATTGCACGTGCAGCGCGAGCAGGCCGGCGAGCGCCAGGACTGGCTGCTGGTGATCCAGCGCGAAGACCAGCGCCTGCGCTGGTCGCTGCTGGACCTGCTGGGCATTCCCCAGGCGCGGCAACTGCTGGATCAGGGCCAATGGCAGGCCGACGGCCTGTTGCCGCCCAACCCGGCGGCCCGTGAACTGTTCGCCGCGCTGCTGTTCGCCCTGACCCCGGAGCAGCAGTTGCAACGCCTCTATCCTGCCGCTCGCCAGCAAGGCAGCCAACGCTGGCTGGATACCCGCTGGCGGGTCGATTACCGCCAGTCCGACGACTTCACCTTGAACCTTGGGCAGGGCCTGCGTTATCTAGTCAGCCCCCTGCCCAGCGAGAACACGCCATGACCGCATATCTGAACGCCCTGGGTCTGGTCTGTGCCCTTGGCCGCGATCAGGCTGAAGTCTCCCGCCGCCTGTTTGCCGGCGACTGCGCAGGCGTGCGCGACAGCGACCAGTGGGTGGCCGGGCGCAGCATTCCGGTGGCTGCGGTCGCTGGTGAACTGCCAGTGTTGCCACCGCAGCTGGCCGCGCAGCACAGCCGCAACAACCAACTGCTGTATGCCGCCTGCCTGCAGATCGAGGCGCCGCTGCGCGAGGCGGTCGAGCGCTTTGGCCCACAGCGGGTCGGCGTGGTGCTCGGCACCAGCACCTCAGGCATCGAGGAAGCCAGCCAGGGTATCGCCGATTACCTGCGCGAAGGGCACTTCCCGCCGGACTACAACTACAGCCAGCAGGAACTCGCCGCCCCGGCGGCGTTCCTCGCCAGCTGGCTGCAACTGAGCGGCCCGGCCTACGTGATCTCCACCGCCTGCACCTCCGGTGCCCGTGCGCTGATGAGCGCCCGTCGCCTGCTTGACCTGGGCCTGTGCGACGCCGTGATCTGCGGCGGTGTCGACAGCCTGTGCAAGCTGACCCTCAACGGCTTCAGCGCCCTGGAGGCGGTCAGCGCAAAGCGCTGCAATCCATTCTCGGCCAACCGCGACGGCATCAATATCGGCGAAGGCGCGGCGGTGTTCCTGATGACCCGCGAGGCCAACGCAGCGGGCGCGACAGTCGCCCTGCTCGGTGCCGGCGCCAGCTCCGACGCCCACCACATTTCCGCACCGGACCCGTCCGGCACTGGCGCCTTGCAGGCCATGCGCAAGGCGCTGGAAAATGCCCGCCTGAGCCCGGCGCAGATCCACTACCTGAACCTCCACGGCACCGCCACCCGGCACAACGACGCCATGGAGAGCCTGGCGGTGAACGCCTTGTTCGGCGAAGGCCTGGCGTGCTCGTCGAGCAAGTCCATGACCGGCCATACCCTCGGCGCCGCCGGTGCCCTGGAAGCCGCCTTCTGCTGGCTGGCGCTGGACGCCGGCAACCGCGAAGGCCGCCTGCCGCCCCACGTCTGGGACGGCGCCCAGGACCCGGAACTGGCGCCGCTGAACCTGGTGGACGCCGACCAGCGCCTGCCGCTGCAAGGTCCGCGGCACCTGATGAGCAACTCGTTCGCCTTCGGTGGCAACAACGTCAGCCTGATTCTCGGAGACACGCAATGATTGCCTGGCCACTGGCCGAACTGCTGCCCCACGCCGGTGACATGATCCTCATCGACGGTATCGACTCGTTCGACGAGGAGCAGATCCACGCCCACCTCACCGTCCGCCCCGGCGGCCTGTTCAACCGCCCCGACGGCAGCCTGCCGGCCTGGGTCGGTATCGAGCTGATGGCCCAGACCGTGGCCGCCTATGCCGGTTGCCGCGCGCGCCAGCAGGGCAAGTCGGTGGAGCTGGGCTTTCTGCTCGGCACCCGCAAATTCGAATGCGATGTCGAGCACTTCCCCGCCGATGCGCACCTGCGCATCCATGCCCTGCGCTCGCTGGAAGACGAGAACGGCATGGGTGTGTTCGAGTGCCATCTGCACGGTCCTGGTCTGCACGCCACGGCCCGCCTGAACGTTTTTCGCCCGCCCCAGGCCGCCGCTTATCTGGCCGAGGCAGGCTCCGAGGAGTCCCCGCAATGACTGACACCATCCTGGTCACCGGCTCCAGCCGTGGCATCGGCCGGGCCATCGCCCTGCGCCTGGCGCGCGCCGGCTACGACCTGGTCCTGCACTGCCGCAGCGGCCGCGCCGAAGCCGAGGCCGTCGCCGAAGACGTCCGCGCCCTTGGCCAGCAGGCCCGCGTACTGCAGTTCGATGTCGCCGACCGCGCTGCCTGCGCCAGCATCCTCGCCGACGACGTGGAAACCCACGGTGCCTATTACGGCGTGGTGTGCAACGCCGGCCTGACCCGCGACGGCGCCTTCCCGGCACTGACCGACGACGACTGGGACCAGGTGCTGCGCACCAACCTCGACGGTTTCTACAACGTCCTGCATCCGCTGATGATGCCGATGATCCGCCGCCGCGCGCCGGGCCGCATCGTCTGCATCACCTCGGTGTCGGGGCTGATCGGCAACCGCGGGCAGGTCAACTACAGCGCCTCCAAGGCCGGCGTCATCGGTGCCGCCAAGGCCCTGGCCATCGAGCTGGGCAAGCGCAAGATCACCGTCAACTGCGTGGCGCCGGGGCTGATCGATACGGCCATGCTCGACGAACACGTGCCGGTGGAAGAACTGCTGAAGATGATCCCGGCCCAGCGCATGGGCACCCCGGAAGAAGTCGCGGGTGCGGTGAATTTCCTGATGTCGGCGGAAGCCGCCTACATCACGCGGCAGGTGCTGGCCGTCAATGGAGGGCTGTGCTGATGAAACGCGTGGTCGTCACCGGCATGGCCGGCATCACCTCCCTGGGCAGCGACTGGAACACCATTTCCGGCAACTTCGCCGCCAACCGCAGCGGCATCCGCCGCATGGACGAGTGGGACCGCTTCGAAGAACTCAACACCCGCCTGGCCGGACCCGTGGATGATTTCGCCGTGCCCGCCAACTGGACCCGCAAGCAGTTGCGCAGCATGGGCCGGGTGTCCCGCATGGCGGTGGCATCGGCCCAGGAAGCCCTGCGCGATGCCGGCCTGCTGGACGATCCGTCGATCCGCGACGGGCGCATGGGTATGGCCTGTGGTTCGTCCACCGGCAGCACCGACGAGATCAAGGCGTTCGGCAACATGCTGCTCAACTCGGTGGCCGAGGGCCTCAACGCCAACTCCTATGTGCGCATGATGCCGCACACCACTGCGGCCAATATCAGCATCTTCTTCGGCCTCACCGGGCGGCTGATCCCGACGTCCAGCGCCTGCACCAGCGGCAGCCAGGGCATCGGCTACGCCTATGAAGCGATCAAGTTCGGCCGTCTGCCGCTGATGCTCGCCGGCGGCGCCGAGGAGCTGTGCCCGACCGAAGCCATGGTGTTCGACGCGCTCTACGCCACCAGCCTGAAGAACGACGCCCCGCACACCACGCCAAGCCCCTACGACAGCGGCCGCGACGGCCTGGTGATCGGTGAAGGCGCCGGCATGCTGGTCCTGGAAGAGCTGGAGCACGCCCTGGCTCGTGGCGCGCACATCTACGCCGAGATCGTCGGTTTCGGCAGCAACGCCGATGGCCAGCACACCACCCGTCCCGAGCAGGCGACCATGCGCCGGGCCATGGAGCTGGCACTGGAAGACGCCCAACTGACGCCCGAGGTGATCGGCTACGTCAACGGCCACGGCACCGCCACCGAACAGGGCGATATCGCCGAGACTCTGGCCACCAGCAGCCTGTTCGGGCCACGGATGCCAATCAGTTCACAGAAAAGCTTCCTCGGTCACACCCTGGGTGCTTGCGGCGCGCTGGAGGCGTGGTTCAGCATCGAAATGATGAACAGCGACCGCTACGTGCACACCCTCAACCTCGAAAACATCGACCCGCGCTGTGGCGAACTCGACTACCTGTGTGGCGAGTTCCGTTCCATGAGCCATGGTTATGTCATGAGCAACAATTTCGCCTTTGGCGGGGTCAATACCTCGCTGATTTTCCGCCGCTGGTCCTGAACATCTGAAAACCCCTGGAGAGAAAGGAATGTCTTCACTCATTCGCGCGGCCCTAATGGGCCTGGTCCTGATCGGCCTCGTCGGCTGCACGTCCAAACCCCTGCTGACCCCCAAGGAACTCCTGGTGGTCGGCCACAGCTACAGCCATGAAGAGATCAAGAAAGCGATCCTGACCGGCGCCGCCGAACGCGGCTGGACCGTGCGCCATATCGGCGACGAGGTGATCCAGGCCGATATCCTGGTGCGCAACACCTTCTACGCCCGCGTCGATATCACCTACAGCCTCAGCAACTATCGCATCGACTACCGCGACAGCCGCGAGATGGACTACAAGAACGGCAAGATCCACCGCAACTACAACCGTTGGGTCAAGAACCTGGACAAGAGCATCCTGCGCGCGCTGAAACGCATCGAGACCGATCGAATGGTCCAGCGCGCGGTCAATGAACAGCAATCGAGCACCGCTCAATAATCAAGGAGAGAACTGAATGCGTCTGAAAACCTGGACCGCCACCACCGCCCTGCTGCTTTGCGCCCTGCCAGGCATCAGCCAGGCCCGGGACACTGCGCTGTTCCTGCCCTTCGAGAAAGTCGTCCAGCAGATGACCGCCGAGAAGAAACTGGACGGCTCGGTGAAGTTCTACCTGGCCGGCGTGCAGCCGCGTGGCAAGGTTACCGTGGTGAGCCCGAACGCGGTCACCAACAAGAAGACCAACGCCTTCAACAAGAGCGACGAAGCGGCCTGCGAGTGGGCCCTGCAATCGGCCCTGCTGACCATGCAGGACGCGGCGAAGAAGGTGAATGCCAACGCCGTCACCAACATCGCCAGCTACTACAAGAAGAACGAGCGCAAGGACGCCACCACCTACGAATGCCACGCCGGCGCCGTCATGGCCGGTGTCGCGATCAAGGGCGACCTGTCCCGCGTCGACTGATTCCGGTCACGCCTTGCGGGTGAGCAGCTCGACGAACGCCCCGGCCATCGCCGACGCCTGCTCCCTGCGCTGTACCAGCCACACCGCGGTCACCGCATCCGGATCCAGCAGGGTGCGGTAGACCACGCCATCGATGCGCATGCGCTGGAACGACGCCGGCAGCACCGACACCCCCAACCCCGCCGACACCAGACCGATGATGGTCATCACCTCCGCCGCCTCCTGGGCGAAATGCGGGGTGAACCCGGCTTGCCGGGCCAGGCTCAACAACTGCGCGTGCAGACCGCTGCCGTAGCTGCGGGGAAAGAACACGAAGGGCTCATGCGCCAGGTCCGCCATGTTGATGCCGGGCACGTTGCCCTGCGCCAACGGATGGGCAGCATTGAGCACCGCCACCAGCGGCTCGCGCAGCAGTTCGGTGGCGATCAGGCTGTCCGGCAGTGGCAGAGGCCGCATCAGACCCACTTCAATGCTTTCGTCCAGCAACGCATCGGCCACATCGCGGCTGCTCATTTCCTTGAGATTCAGATGCACCGCCGGGAAGCGCTGACGGAAGCTGTAGATCGCCTTGGGAATGCTGGAATTGAACGGTGCCGACGAGGTGAACCCGATCTTCATTTCGCCCAGTTCGCCCAGTTGCGCACGCCGGGCGACATCGGCGGCCTTGTCCACCTGGGCCAGCACCTGCCGCGCCTCCTCGAGAAACAGCCGGCCGGCCTCGCTCAGGGCCACTCGTCGGTTGGTGCGCTCGAACAGCCGTGCGCCCAACTCCTGCTCCAGCGCCTGGATCTGCTGGCTGAGGGGTGGCTGAGAGATCCCCAGCACCTGCGCGGCCCGACCAAAATGCAGCTCTTCGGCGACGGCGATGAAGTAACGCAGGTGACGCAATTCCATGACGGCTCCAATAGGTCGTAAAACCTCTTAAACAGGTCGAACAATATATTGGAAATGATCATTAGCCAGCTATATGCTTTTTTGCAGTTGCCCCCAAGGCCGCACCCCGCCGAGGTTCCCGTGAAAACTGCTGTCGCTCCACATGCCCACGACATTCCCCCTGCGCCCCTGGCCGATGCTGCCGCTCCGCTGAAAGACATCTGGATCGAGAAAGGCACCCCGGCCTTCATGCGCACGGTGCTGGCGCTGTTCTGCGGCGGCTTCGCCACCTTCGCCCTGCTCTACTGCGTGCAGCCGATGATGCCGTTGCTGTCGAAGGAGTTCTCGATCAACGCGGCGCAGAGCAGCCTGGTGCTGTCGGTGTCCACCGGGCTGCTTGCGTTCGGGCTGTTGATCACCGGACCGATTTCCGACCGCATCGGCCGCAAGCCGGTGATGGTCTTCGCCCTGTTCTGTGCCGCGCTGTGCACCCTGGCCAGCGCCCTGATGCCGACCTGGGAAGGCGTTCTGGCGATGCGTGCACTGGTAGGGCTGTCACTGAGCGGCCTGGCTGCGGTGGCCATGACCTACCTGAGCGAAGAGATCCACCCGCAGCACATCGGCCTGGCCATGGGGCTGTACATCGGCGGCAACGCCATTGGCGGGATGAGCGGGCGTTTGATCACCGGCGTCCTGATCGACTTCGTCAGCTGGCACACGGCAATGCTGGTCATCGGCGGCCTGGCCCTGATCGCGGCGGCGGTGTTCTGGAAGATCCTGCCGGAGTCGCGCAACTTCCGCTCGCGCTCGATGAACCCGCGCAGCCTGCTGGAAGGTTTCGTCCTGCACTTTCGTGACGCCGGCCTGCCGTGGCTGTTCCTCGAAGCCTTCCTGCTGATGGGCGCCTTCGTCACCCTGTTCAACTACATCGGCTACCGCCTGCTGGCCGAGCCGTATCACATGAGCCAGGCGCTGGTGGGGTTGCTGTCGATCGTCTATCTGTCGGGTATCTACAGCTCGGCGCAGATCGGCGCCCTGGCCGACAAGCTGGGCCGGCGCCGGGTGTTCTGGGCGACCATCGTGCTGATGTTCAGTGGCATGTTGCTGACCCTGTTCACCGCACTGCCGCTGGTGATCATCGGCATGCTGGTGTTCACCTTCGGCTTCTTCGGCGCCCACTCGGTGGCCAGCAGCTGGATCGGCCGGCGTGCACTCAAGGCCAAGGGGCAGGCCTCTTCGCTGTACCTGTTCAGTTACTACGCGGGGTCGAGCGTGGCGGGGACGGCGGGCGGGGTGGCGTGGCATTACGCCGGCTGGAACGGGATCGGGGTGTTCATCGGCAGCTTGCTGGTGGTGGCGTTGGGCGTGGCGGTGTACCTGAGCAAGCTGCCGCCGAAAACCGCCTGAAAAGCATCGCTGGCAAGCGGAGCGCCGCCAGCGATGAAGCCTTCGGATCAGTTGACGATCTCGACGATATCCACATCGATCTCCCGCGACATCAGGTGCTTCTCCACCTCACCGGTCAGCTTCACCTTGGTCTTGTCGTTGAACGCCACCGGCGGCAGGTCTTCGTTGTCGATCTCGACGGTGATGGTGCCGGTGTTGTCCTTGAACTCGTACTTGTCGTCGTTGTTGACCTTCTTGATCACGTAGCCGGTGAGCACCACCGGCGTGTCGTCGGCAGCGTCATTGGCCGCAGCCACGGTAGTCACCGATTGCGCACCCGGGCCGGTGTAGCCGGCGCCGGCCGCCAGGGCTGCGGTGCTGAACAGAGGGGCGAGGATAAAGGCGAGGTAACGGGCTTTCATGGTACTGATCCTTCTCAAGAGTTGATGGGATCAGGTTAGCGCTGGCCGCTGAATTGAAGCTTAATCCGCACCGTGCTACAGGCATGGGTATCTGCCGGATCACGCGCGATCTTGTGGGAGCGGATTCATCCGCGAAGGGCCGCAACGCGGCCCCAAAACCGGTATCCCCGATGTATCAGTCAGACTGGGGATTCAGGCTTTACGACGGCTTCGCCGCCGTTCGCGGCGGTCCGGCGTTCCGGTGAATCCGCTCCCACCGGCTCTTGCCGGGCGTTTCGCATTTACTGGTGGTACTGCGCCGAAAGCTCATGCACCGCATTGATGAAGACGCCCGCGTGCTCGGGGTCGACTTCCGGGGTGATGCCGTGGCCTAGGTTGAAGACGTGGCCCGAGCCCTTGCCGTAGCTGGCGAGGATACGCGCCACTTCGGCGCGGATGGCTTCTGGCTTGGCGTAGAGCACGGTCGGATCCATGTTGCCTTGCAGCGCAACCTTGTCACCGACGCGGCGGCGGGCGTCGCTGATCTCGCAGGTCCAGTCCAGGCCCAGGGCGTCGGCGCCGGCCTCGGCGATGCTCTCCAGCCACAGGCCGCCGTTCTTGGTGAAGAGGATCACCGGCACCTTGCGGCCTTCGTGCTCGCGGATCAGGCCGCTGACGATCTTGCGCATGTAGGCCAGGGAGAACTCCTGGTAAGCCGCTGCCGACAGGTTGCCACCCCAGGTATCGAAGATCTGCACCGCCTGCGCTCCGGCCAGGATCTGGCCGTTGAGGTAGCTGGTGACCGACTGGGCCAGCTTGTCCAGCAGCAGGTGCATGGCCTGCGGGTTGTCGTAGAGCATGGCCTTGGTCTTGCGGAAGTCTTTCGACGAGCCGCCTTCGACCATGTAGGTGGCCAGGGTCCAGGGGCTGCCGGAGAAGCCGATCAGCGGCACACGACCGTTGAGTTCGCGGCGGATGGTGCTGACGGCGTCCATCACATAGCCCAGGTCTTTCTGCGGATCGGGGATCGGCAGCGCCTCGATATCGGCCAGGGTGCTGACCACCTTCTTGAAGCGCGGACCTTCGCCGGTCTCGAAGTACAGCCCCTGGCCCATGGCGTCGGGAATGGTGAGGATGTCGGAGAAGAGGATCGCGGCGTCCAGCGGGTAGCGGTCCAGCGGCTGCAGGGTGACTTCGCAGGCGAACTGCGGGTTCATGCACAGGCTCATGAAATCACCGGCCTTGGCGCGACTGGCGCGGTATTCCGGCAGGTAGCGGCCAGCCTGACGCATCATCCACACCGGGGTGACGTCTACAGGTTGCTTGAGCAGGGCGCGCAGGAAACGATCATTCTTCAAGGCAGTCATGTCGGCATCCGGAAAAAAAGTGCGGGCATTTTCTCAGACGGACAAAGAAAAGGCACGGTGGTTACCGTGCCTTTTGTCTATCAGGATGCCCCAGGTCAATAGTTTTTGTTGTTGCGCCCAGGGTGGCGACGTATCAGACGCCCAGGTAGTCGAGGATCCCTTCGGCAGCGTTACGGCCTTCGAAGATGGCCGTCACCACCAGGTCCGAACCACGGACCATGTCGCCACCGGCGAAGATCTTCGGGTTGCTGGTCTGGTGCTTGAACGCGCCTTTTTCAGGAGCGACCACGCGGCCCTGGCTGTCGGTCTGGATGCCGAACTGCTCGAACCACGGCGACGGGCTCGGACGGAAACCGAAGGCGATGACCACGGCATCGGCCGGGATGATCTCTTCGGAGCCCGGGATCGGCTCGGGGCTGCGACGGCCACGGGCGTCCGGCTCGCCGAGACGGGTCTCGACCACTTTCACGCCTTCGACCTTGTCTTCACCAACGATGGCGATCGGCTGGCGGTTGTAGAGGAACTTCACGCCCTCTTCCTTGGCGTTCTTCACCTCTTTGCGCGAGCCCGGCATGTTCGCTTCGTCGCGGCGGTAGGCGCAGGTCACGGCCTTGGCGCCCTGGCGGATGGAGGTGCGGTTGCAGTCCATCGCGGTGTCGCCACCGCCCAGTACCACGACCTTCTTGCCCTTCATGTCGACGAAGTCTTCCGGCGACTTTTCAAAGCCCAGGTTGCGGTTGACGTTGGCCACCAGGAAGTCCAGCGCGTCGTGCACGCCCGGCAGGTCTTCGCCCGGGAAGCCACCCTTCATGTAGGTGTAGGTCCCCATGCCCATGAACACCGCGTCGAATTCTTCGAGCAGTTGGTCCATGGTGATGTCCTTGCCCACCTCGGTGTTCAGGCGGAACTCGATGCCCATGCCGGTGAAGACTTCGCGGCGATTGCTCAGCACGGTCTTTTCCAGCTTGAACTCGGGGATGCCGAAGGTCAGCAGGCCGCCGATTTCCGGGTTGCGGTCGAACACCACCGGGGTCACGCCACCGCGTACCAGGATGTCGGCGCAGCCGAGGCCAGCCGGGCCGGCACCGATGATGGCGACGCGCTTGCCGGTCGGCTTGACCTTGGACATGTCCGGACGCCAGCCCATGGCGAAGGCGGTATCGGTGATGTACTTCTCCACCGAGCCGATGGTCACGGCGCCGAAGCCGTCATTGAGGGTGCAGGCACCTTCGCAGAGACGGTCTTGCGGGCACACGCGACCGCAGACTTCCGGCAGGGTGTTGGTCTGGTGCGACAGTTCCGCGGCGGCAAGGATGTTGCCTTCGGAGACCAGCTTCAGCCAGTTGGGGATGAAGTTGTGCACCGGGCACTTCCACTCGCAGTACGGGTTGCCGCAACCCAGGCAGCGGTGGGCCTGCTCGGCCGATTGCTGGGGTTTGAAGGGTTCGTAGATCTCCACGAACTCTTTCTTGCGCTGGCGCAGCAGCTTCTTCTTCGGATCCTTGCGCCCGACTTCGATGAACTGGAAGTCATTACTCAGACGTTCAGCCATTTTTCAAAACCTCTTTACAGCAGCCGCAAGCTATAAGCTGCAAGCCGCAAGTCGATCACTAATGCCCGGCAAACCTCGCGCTGCTTCACTTGCAGCTTGAGGCTTGCCACTTGCAGCTGCTTATTGCGGGTTGGCCCGGGTGCTGGACAGCAGGTTCTTCAGGTTCGCCGCCTTCGGCTTCACCAGCCAGAAGCGACGGACGTAGTCGTCCAGGTTTTCCCAGAGCTCACGGCCCCATTCACTTCCGGTCTCTTCGACGTACTCGGTCAGCACGCGGTGCAGATGGCTGCGGTAAGCCTCCATCGCCTCGCCGGTGATCCGCTGGATTTCCACCAGTTCATGGTTCAGCTTGTCGACGAAGCTGTTGTCCATGTCCAGCACGTAGGCGAAACCGCCCGTCATGCCGGAGCCGAAGTTGTAGCCGGTCTTGCCCAGGACGCAGACAAAACCGCCGGTCATGTATTCGCAGCAGTGATCGCCCGTGCCTTCGACGATGGCGTGGGCGCCCGAGTTGCGCACCGCGAAACGCTCGCCTGCAGTACCGGCGGCGAACAGCTTGCCGCCCGTGGCGCCATACAGGCAGGTGTTACCGACGATGGCGCTGTGCTGGGTCGCGAACGGGCTGCCGGCTGGCGGCACGATGGTCAGCTTGCCACCGGTCATGCCCTTGCCGACGTAGTCGTTGGCGTCGCCTTCCAGGTGCATGTTCAGGCCGCCGGCGTTCCACACGCCGAAGCTCTGACCAGCGGTGCCCTTGAAGCGGAAGGTGATCGGCGCCTTGGCCATGCCCTGGTTGCCGTGCAGGCGGGCGATCTCGCCGGAAATCCGTGCGCCGATGGAACGGTCGCAGTTGCAGATATCCAGTTCGAACTCGCCGCCGCTCAGGTCGCGAATGGCCGGCAGGGCCATTTGCACCATCTTCTCGGCCAGCACGCCTTTGTCGAACGGCGGGTTGCGGTCGACCTCACAGAACTGCGGCTTGTCGGCCGGCACGTGCGAGCTGCCCAGCAGCGGGCTGAGGTCGAGGTGTTTCTGTTTCTCGGTTTCGCCCGGCAGCATTTCCAGCAGGTCGGTACGACCGATCAGGTCGCCGAGGCTGCGCACGCCCAGCTTGGCCAGCCACTCACGGGTTTCTTCGGCGATGTAGGTGAAGAAGTTCACCACCATGTCGACGGTACCGATGTAGTGGTCCTTGCGCAGCTTGTCGTTCTGGGTGGCTACGCCGGTGGCGCAGTTGTTCAGGTGGCAGATACGCAGGTATTTGCAGCCCAAGGCGATCATCGGCGCAGTACCGAAGCCAAAGCTCTCGGCACCGAGGATTGCCGCCTTGATCACGTCGAGGCCGGTTTTCAGGCCGCCGTCGGTCTGCACCCGGACCTTGCCGCGCAAGTCGTTGCCGCGCAGGGTCTGGTGGGTTTCGGCCAGGCCCAGTTCCCACGGGGCGCCGGCGTACTTGATCGAGGTCAGTGGCGAGGCACCGGTACCACCGTCATAACCAGAGATGGTGATGAGGTCGGCGTAGGCCTTGGCCACGCCGGCGGCGATGGTGCCGACACCGGCTTCGGCCACCAGCTTGACCGATACCAGTGCCTGCGGGTTGACCTGCTTGAGGTCGAAGATCAACTGCGACAGGTCTTCGATCGAGTAGATGTCGTGGTGCGGCGGAGGCGAGATCAGGGTCACACCAGGCACGGCGTAACGCAGACGCGCGATCAGACCGTTGACCTTGCCGCCTGGCAATTGACCACCTTCGCCCGGCTTGGCGCCTTGGGCCACCTTGATCTGCAGCACTTCGGCGTTGACCAGGTACTCGGGGGTGACCCCGAAGCGACCGGTGGCGACCTGCTTGATTTTCGAGCTGCGGATGGTGCCGTAGCGGGATGGATCTTCGCCGCCCTCACCGGAGTTGGAGCGTGCGCCCAGGCGGTTCATTGCCTCGGCCAGGGCTTCGTGAGCCTCCGGCGACAGTGCACCCAGGGAGATACCGGCGGAGTCGAAGCGCTGCAGGATGGCTTCCAGCGGCTCGACTTCGCTCAGGTCCAGTGCCTGGTCGGCAGTCTTGACCTTGAGCAGGTCGCGGATCATCGACACCGGACGGTTGTCCACCAGCGCGGTGTATTCCTTGAACTTCTCGTAGTCGCCCTGCTGCACGGCGGCTTGCAGGGTGTTGACCACGTCCGGGTTGTAGGCGTGGTACTCACCACCGTGGACGAACTTCAGCAGACCGCCCTGCTGGATCGGCTTGCGCGCGCTCCAGGCTTCGGCAGCGAGCAGCTTCTGCTCGTTTTCGATGTCGACGAAGCGCGCACCTTTCAGGCGGCTCGGAACGCCACGGAAGCTCAGGTTGACCACTTCCTCGGACAGGCCAACCGCTTCGAACAGTTGCGCACCGCGGTACGAGCCAATGGTGGAGATGCCCATCTTCGACAGGATCTTCAGCAGGCCCTTGGAGATGCCCTTGCGGTAGTACTTGAAGACTTCGTCCAGATCGCCCAGCACTTCGCCGGTGCGGATCAGGTCGGCCAGCACTTCGTAGGCCAGGTACGGGTAGACCGCCGAGGCACCGAAGCCCAGCAGCACGGCGAAGTGGTGCGGGTCACGGGCGGTCGCGGTTTCCACCAGAATGTTGCTGTCGCAGCGCAGGCCTTTCTCGGTCAGGCGGTGGTGCACGGCGCCCACAGCCAGCGAGGCGTGGACCGGCAGCTTGCCCGGCGCGATGTGACGGTCGGTCAGCACCAGCTGGGTCTTGCCGGCGCGCACAGCTTCTTCGGCCTGGTCGGCGATATTGCGCACCGCCGCTTCCAGACCGACGCTCTCGACGTAGTTGAGGTCGATGACATGACGATCGAAGCCTGGACGCTCGAGGTTCATCAGCGAGCGCCACTTGGCCGGCGAGATCACAGGCGAGCTGAGGATCACCCGCGAAGCGTGCTCTGGCGATTCCTGGAAGATGTTGCGCTCGGCACCGAGGCAGATCTCCAGGGACATGACGATGGCTTCGCGCAGCGGGTCGATCGGCGGGTTGGTCACCTGCGCGAACTGCTGGCGGAAGTAGTCGTAGGTCGAGCGCACGCGCTGCGACAGGATCGCCATCGGCGTGTCGTCGCCCATGGAGCCCACGGCTTCCTGGCCTTGTTCGCCGAGCGGACGCAGCACCTGGTCACGCTCTTCGAAGGTGACCTGGAACATCTTCATGTACTGCTTGAGCTGGTCGGCGTCGTAGCTTGCCGCGCCCTGGTCGTCGCTCAGGTCGGCCTGGATGCGCAGGGCATTCTGGCGCAGCCAGCGCTTGTACGGGTGGCGCGACTTGAGGCGGTTGTCGATGGCGTCGGTGTCGAGGATCTGGCCGGTCTCGGTATCGACGGCGAAGATCTGGCCCGGGCCGACACGGCCCTTGGCGATGACGTCTTCAGGCTTGTAGTCCCACACGCCGATTTCCGACGCCAGGGTGATGTAGCCGTTCTTGGTGGTGACCCAGCGCGCCGGGCGCAGGCCGTTGCGGTCGAGCAGGCAGACCGCGTGGCGACCTTCGGTCATGACCACGCCGGCAGGGCCGTCCCACGGCTCCATGTGCATGGAGTTGTATTCGTAGAAGGCACGCAGGTCGGCGTCCATGGTCTCGACGTTCTGCCACGCCGGCGGAATGATCATCCGCACGCCACGGAACAGGTCGATGCCGCCGGTAACCATCAGCTCGAGCATATTGTCCATCGAGGACGAGTCGGAGCCTACGCGGTTGACCAGCGGGCCGAGCTCTTCCAGGTCCGGGATCAGTTCGTTCGCGAACTTGGTGCGACGGGCCTGGGCCCAGTTGCGGTTACCGGTGATGGTGTTGATCTCGCCGTTGTGGGCGAGGAAGCGGAAAGGCTGCGCCAGCGGCCACTTCGGCAGGGTGTTGGTGGAGAAGCGCTGGTGGAACACGCAGATCGCGGTCTGCAGGCGCTCGTCACCGAGGTCCGGATAGAAGGCGGCGAGGTCCGCCGGCATCATCAGGCCCTTATAGATGATGGTCTTGTGCGAGAAGCTGCAGATGTAGTGGTCGGTGTCTTCGGCGTTGGCAACCGACGAACGGCGACGGGCACTGAACAGCTTGATGGCGAACTCCTGATCGCTCAGGCCTTCACCGCCGATGAACACCTGCTCGATCTGCGGCAGGCGCTCCAGGGCCAGGCGACCGAGGACGCTGGTGTCGATCGGCACTTTGCGCCAGCCAACCAGTTGCAGCCCGGCAGCCAGGATTTCGCGGTTCATGTTTTCGCGAGCGGCTTCGGCCTTGGCGTCGTTCTGGTTGAAGAACACCATGCCCACGGCGTACTGCTTGGGCAGCTCGCTGCCGAAGGTTTCCTTGGCAATGGCGCGCAGGAACTGATCGGGCTTCTGCATCAGCAGACCGCAACCGTCACCGGTCTTGCCGTCGGCGTTGATACCGCCGCGGTGGGTCATGCAGGTCAGGGCTTCGATAGCCGTTGTCAAAAGGTGGTGGCTGGGTTCGCCCGTCATATGGGCGATCAGGCCAAAACCACAGTTGTCCTTGAATTCTTCGGGATGGTACAGACCTGTTTTCATAGACACTTTCTCACCAGGTTCGCCTCTCAAGTAGGCAAATCTCTTTTAATTCACCACTTACCATCCACGCCGAACGAACGCCAGCTTTGCGGGGGCAATACGGGTGCCATTGTTGCACAGCGACAGACAAGCTCACAAATTTACTGACGCATCAGTGAAAATTTATGTCGCATTTTTGAATGTTTTTAAGCGAGTGCCGTGGTAACGGCGATGCTTGAGTCTGAAGCGTTTCAGCCATGACTGCAAGACGGGCTTGTGGCCGGCAGTCTGGGACAGAAAAGCCTGCCGCGCATAAGCACAGCAGGCTGCCTGAGAATTCAGAGGTTGATCAGGCGGCGGGGGTAGGTGCCACCTGGATCAGGCGTTATCAGCGCGTCGCAGCGAGCTCTTGTTGGACGCTTGCGACAGTGCGAGGCCAAGGTTTACCAGCCTGGACCTTGGCTGGCAAGGCTTTGATGGCATTCAGTGCGGCATCGCGGCTGGAGAAGTTGCCGTAGGTGATGACGAACAGCGGCTTGCCCTGCAGGTTTTTCTTGAAGTAGCGATAGTCGCCACCCTGGGCTTTGACATAGGCCTGGGCCGTTGCCTCGGAGCTGGTGCCGAGGATCTGCACCACGTAGTTGCCCGGTGCCTGCGAGGCATACCAGCCTCCGCCTGCGGGTGCGGCGGCAGGGTTGGTCGCCGGTTTTTCCGCAGGCTTGGCCGCAGGAGCGGCCGGCTTGGCAGTGGCGACCTCGGTCACTGGCTTGGTCGCAGGTGCAACCGGCTTGCTCGCAGCCGGTGCGACGGATTGATGAGCCGGTGCAACCGGCTGGGCGGAAGCGAGGGTCTGGGACGGCTGGATCGGCTGGGCCGGTGTCGGGGCCGGGCCGGCTTCGGCGCCCGCGGGCGGTGCGATGGTGGTGACCGTCGGCGGCTGCAGCGCGGTGTTGCCGGCCGGACCGGATTCTTCGCCTTCGTTCATGCCGGTGGACTCCGCCAACGGACCCCGCATCACCGGCTGGGATTGCCCCACCAGCGGCAGCGGCATCGGTTGCGAGGAGCCGGCAAACTCGATTGCCGGCCCGCCATTGTTCGATTGTGCGTTGCTCGGCTTGCCCTGACCGAGCGGCAGTTGCGCCTGTTCGGCAGGTGCGCCGGTGGCAGGCTGATCGCCTTTCTTCGGCATCAGCACCGCAGCGCCCACAGCGACCACGACGACGGCAGACAGAGCCAGCACATGTTTCTTCGGCATTTTGAACCCCACTGATGGTCGCTTCGCCGTCGAGCGGCTGGCGATCATGGCTTCGATCAAGGTATCGCGGGCGACCTGGTTGATGTTCCCGGGCCAGCCTTCGGAGTTTTGATGGATATCGGCGACCTGCTCAGCGGTGAACACCTCGATGCCGCGGCCCGCGCCTTCCAGGCGCTGCTCCAGGTATTCCCGGGTTTCTTCCTCGGTGTAAGGCTGCAGCTCGATGACATGGAAGCGCTCTTCTTCGGTTTCCAGCGCATCCAGGCCAGCGATCAGCGAAGGCTCGCCGAACAGGAACACATGAGGACGGCCTTCCGCCGTGCCTGCCGCCAGTTCCAGCAACGCTTGGAGTGCCGACTCGCCAAGTTGTTCCGCGTCGTCCACCAGCAAATACACTTCCTGCCCGGTGAGCCCCAGCTGCACCACCTGGGACAGGATCGCCGGCACTTCGGCCTTGGCCACATTCAGCGACTGTGCAACCTGAGCCAGGACACCGGCCGCATCGTTGGCACTACGGGCGGACACCACCACGCTCTGCACCGACTGCTTGTTGGTGCTGGCAACCAGTGCCTGACGCAGCAGCGTCTTGCCGGCGCCCTGCGGCCCGGTGACCACCAGCAGCAACTGGCTGTAACGGGCGAGGTGATGGAGTTGCCCCAGCACCGGTTTGCGCTGGGCGGGGAAAAACTTGAACCCCGGAACGCGGGCAGCGAACGGGTCGTGGTTCAACTGGTAGTGGCCGAGAAAGGCCTCATCGGCATGCAAACTGGTCATCGGGCTCTCATCAACCTCAAAGCTGGGCGACGATGGCGCGGTAATCCGCCGCCAGCGTTGCCTGAAGAATCTCTTGCGGATAGTCGTCGGTCACCACGGCCTCGCCCAGGTGACGCAGCAACACCAGACGCATGCGGCCGTCGAGGACTTTCTTGTCCACCGACATATGCTGCATGAACTGCGCGGGGGTCATGTCCTGCGGTGGCACCACCGGCAAGCCGGCGCGCTGCAGCAGGCGAATACCGCGATCACGCGCCTGCTGGCTGATCCAGCCCAGGCGCATGGACATTTCCAGCGCCATCACCGTACCCGCCGCCACGGCCTCGCCATGCAGCCACACGCCGTAGCCCATCTGGGTTTCGATGGCGTGGCCGAAGGTATGACCGAGGTTCAGCGTAGCCCGCACGCCGGTCTCGCGCTCGTCGGCACCGACCACGGCAGCCTTGGCCGCGCAGGAACGATGGATGGCGTCGGTCAGGGCAACAGCGTCGAGCGCGCGCAAGGCGTCGACATTGTCTTCCAGCCAGCCGAGGAACGGCTCGTCGCAGATCAGGCCGTACTTGATCACTTCGGCAAGGCCCGCCGACAACTCGCGGGCCGGCAGGGTGCGCAGGCTGGCGGTATCGATCACCACGGCGTTGGGCTGGTAGAAGGCACCCACCATGTTCTTGCCCAGCGGGTGGTTGATGCCGGTCTTGCCGCCGACGGAGGAATCGACCTGGGACAGCAACGTGGTTGGCACCTGGATGAAGTCCACACCACGCTGGTAGCAGGCGGCTGCGAAGCCGGCCATGTCACCGATGACGCCGCCGCCGAGGGCGACGACGGTGGTGCGGCGATCGTGCCGGGCGGTGAGCAGGGCATCGAAGATCAGTTGCAGGGTTTCCCAGTTCTTGAAGGCTTCGCCATCGGGAAGCACCACCGGCAGCACCGAATACGCGCCGAGCGTGCGACGCAGGCGTTCCAGATACAGCGGTGCGACGGTCTCGTTGGAAACGATGGCGACCTGCCGGCCTGCGATATGCGGTGCCAACAGTTCAGGCTGATCCAGCAGGCCCTCACCGATGTAGATCGGGTAGCTGCGTTCGCCCAGTTCGACCTTAAGTGTCTGCATGTGTCCCCACAAAGAACGAAGACGCGGGATCGAAGGCTCGCCCCGCGCGATAACGAATTGCCCTGTCACGGCATGACTGGTCGCCGAGGATAGTCATGCCTTAACGAGGCGGCAACTTCTGCAAGCGTTCGAGAATATCCAGTACCACCATGCGCGGCGGCCGCTCGTCGGTTTCCACCACCAGGTCGGCGATTTCCCGGTAGAGCGGGTCGCGAAGCGCCAGCAGGTTGCGCAGGGTTTCCTCGGGATTGGCGGTACGCAGCAGAGGGCGATTGCGGTCACGGGCGGTGCGCCCGACCTGCTGCTCCACCGAGGCATGCAGGTAAATGACCCGGCCGCCATCGTGCAGCGCCTTGCGGTTGGCATCGCGCATCACGGCGCCGCCACCGGTGGCCAGCACCACGCCGTCGGCGGCGCACAGCTCGGCGATCATGGCCTGCTCGCGGTCACGAAAACCGGGCTCGCCTTCCTTATCGAAGATCCACGGAATATTGGCACCCGTGCGCAACTCAATTTCCTTGTCGGAATCCTTGAATGGCAGGCGCAGTTCTTTGGCAAGCAGGCGGCCGATGGTGCTTTTGCCAGCACCCATCGGCCCAACAAGTATCAAATTTCGCACAGAATCAATGACTCACAGCAATCGCCTGGTCATTCATGATACGCGGAGTCAGGAAGACCAGCAGCTCGGATTTTTTCTCTTGGACGGTGGAGCGACGAAACAGCCGCCCAACATACGGCACATCGCCGAAAAATGGCACCTTATCCTCAACTTTACTTTTGCTGGTCGAGTAGACGCCGCCGATGACGATGGTCTGGCCGTCGGCGATTTGCACCCGAGCGGTGACCTCGTTCTTGCGAATCGGCGGAATCCCGGCCTGGGTATTGAGGTAGTCGGGTTCGTCCTTGGTGACCTTGACCTGCATGCTCACCTGGCCGCCAGGCAGTATCTGCGGCGTGACCTCCAGCGACAGCGACGCCTCGCGGAACGTGGTCGATGTGCTGCCGTTGGCCCCCGACTCCTGATACGGCACTTCGCTACCCTTGAGAATGCGCGCGGTCTCCTTGTCAGCGGTCATGACCTTCGGTTGCGAGATGATCTCGCCGTTGCCAGACTTCTCCATTGCGCTGAGCTCGAGGTCGAGCAGGCGCCCATCCCCCAGCAGGCCGAAGCCGATCCCCGGCTTGGGGTTTTCCAGTCCGAGATCGACGAACAGCGGAGACGCCTCCTCCGCGCCTTTCAGTCGGCCTCCCGCCAGCGAACCACCCCAGCGAACCCCCAGGCCACGTTCGTAATCGACATTGGCCTCGACGATTCGCGCCTCGATCATGATCTGCCGAACCGGCACATCCAGTTGCACCAGCAGGCGCCGCAGGGTTTCCAGCCGCTCTGGACGCTGGCTGGTAATCAGCATGTTGGTGCGTTCGTCCACGCTGATGGCACCCCACGGCTCGTCGTCGGGGCTGTCCTGCAGCAGCGGCTGGAACAGCGCAGCGATATCCGTGGCCCGGGCATGCCTGACCTGCAACAACGCCTGCTCCCGATAGCCGGGCATCACGCTTGCGACCGCACCCAGTTCCGCCAGGGGCGCAACCATCAGTACATTGCCGTCCAGGCGTTTGCCCAACCCCTTGCTGCGTAGCACGGTGTCCAGCGCCTGATCCCAGGGCACCTCCTGCAAACGCAAGGTCACCCGGCCCTGCACTGCATCACTGACCACCAGGTTGGCCCCGTTGAAATCAGCCAGCACCTGGAGCACCGCGCGAATCTCGACATCCTGAAAATTGAGCGACAACGGCTTGCCGCTGTACCCGCCCGGTGCCGGCAGCGCGCTCGCCCACGGCGACATCCACAGCAGGCAAAAACCCAGCCACCTGAACATCCTGTTCATGGAGTTTCCTTTCATCCTTCGACCAATGCCCCAAGACGCAAGACCCGGGCGACTCCACCGAGACGCTCCGGCGCAATCAGTTCAACGCGTTTCTCATCGATCGCCGCCACCCGTTCCGCCCCCAGCCAGTCGCCTTCACGCAACGGATAAACCACTTCGCCCACCCGGATCACGGCCACCTGACCAGCGCGATCGCGCAGATACCCGACCATTGCCGCCTGGTCCAGCACCACAGCGTTGGCCAGCGAATCGTCTGCCGCGAACGGGTCGCGCGCGCCGTTGGACAGAGGTACGAGCGCCGCCTCCAGCGGCGCCGGAGAAAGGGCGCGATAGGCCTGGATCTGCAACTGCATGCTCAGCGGACCGGCTACCGGCTGACTCGACACGCCCAGACTCAGCGACTTCAGGGTGACCAGACGATCCAGCCCGGCAAGCTCGACGAGAAAACGTTGCAACGGCTGGTAGTGACCCGACACCCGCAAATCGATCGGGACTTCGAGAAAATGTGACCGCGCCAGGGGCTCGCCCACCCGAACCTGCTCGAAACTCAGGTCGGCGCCCAGCCTGGCCAACCCTTGCAACAGGCTCGCCAGCCCATCGTCATCGAACAGTTCGTCCCGACGCTGCGCCAACTCCGCCTGCAATCCACGAAGGTCAGCCTCCACGCCCTGACCTTCCGTCTCCGTCGCCAGGCCCTGCCATTGCCGCTGCACCCTTTCGTGCCGGGCCTTGGCCTGCTCGAACTCCGCGACCAGGGCGCGCCCGTGAAAGAAATAGCCGACGATCGGCCCCGGCAACAGGCACGCCAGCAAAAGCAAGGCCTTGATCGGCCAGCGACACTTGACGAGATCCGACCAATTCAGCGCGATGTTCATGCAGCCTCCCTGGGCGCCACCGGGCGGAGGCTGACAGTGATCTGAAAGCGCTCCCCCGCCGCAGAACGCTCCACATCCCGCAATTCGGCAGGCCCCATCCCGGGGGATTGATCCAGGGCCCAAAGCAGCTGCGCAACCTCACTGCCCGAACGCGCCACACCGGACACGCTCAGCTCGACGCCCGACAGTTGCACCGCGTCGAGCCTGACCTGCGCCGGCACCGCCCGGGCCAGCACGGCCAACAGGTCTCCAGCCCCCAATCGCTGCGCTTGCAGGGCATCCAGCTCGTTTCGCTGCTCGACCAGCGCCTGCACCTGAGCCTGGAGCGCCGCACCTTGCGCCAGCGGCCCTTCGAGCCCGGCCAGGCGCTCGTCGAGGCGGGCACTCTCCCGCAACTGCTCGGCCAGGCCTTCCTTGAGCTGGGCTGTGCACGCCAGCATCAACAGCCCACCGAAAAGCACAGCGGCGAGCATGCTGCCTTGCCAACGGCGAATCGTGCGCCGGTGCTCCCATTGACGCCAGGGCAGCAGATTGACCTCATGCATCAGCAATACCCCCGCAGAGCCAGGCCGCACGCTACGCCAAGCACAGGCGCGGCACTGGCCAGCCGGTCGTCGCCCTGAAGCTGCAGCGATGCCAGCGGGTCGAACACGCGAGCGGTGATGCCGAGCCGCTGCCTGAGATGTTCGGGCAAGCCTTCCCAGCCGGCGCGGTCGCCCGCGAGCCACAGGTGATCAGGCATCGCGCCGGGCTCGCGCAGCAGGCAAAGGTCGACGAAGTCCACCAGCCGCTCCAGTTGCGACTGCGGCTCGCCGGGCGCCTGCCGCTCGCTGAACGACAGATCGCCATCGGCCCGGAAGGCCAGGAAAACCCAGTTGTCGTGCTCCAGCAGCAGAATCGCCGCGTCGCCCATGGGCTCACGCCGCAGAACCCGCCGCCAGGCATGGGTATCGATATCGACGATCCGCGCCCGCAGGCCGGACAGGTCCATCACGGCTTCGAGGCTGTCGAGCCACTCCTGGCGACAGGCGGTGAACGCCACGCCAAGGGTGCCCGAAGCGACCGAGCAGACCTGATAATCCAGCGCCGCCTCCTCGATGGAAAAAGGCACGAATTGCTCGGCTTCTGCACGCAACCGCTCGTCGATTTCGTCATCGTCCAGCGCAGCCGGCATGGCCACGGTGCGCTGGATCACCGCCGAAGCCGGCACCGAAAGGGCCACATCGCGGGTGTTCGCACCGCTACGGCCCAGCGCCCGCAGCAACGCACTGGCGACCGCCTCGTGGGCCACCACCCGACCATCGACCAAAGCCCCCGGTGGCAAGGGTTCCACGGCCCAGCCACGCACCCCCGGCTGCCGCCCTCGGCCTTTCAGTTGCAGCACCCTGATGGAACCGGAGGCAATTTCCACCCCCAGCAGTGAACCGGCATCCCTGCCCACACGTCCAAACATCCTGTTTCCTCCATGATCGATCCCCGCTGCGCTTCCGTTTCCATGGAAGCGACCGCAGCGATGCCGCGCCCTGACAGCCGGCGCGAATCACGCGGGGAAGTGAAAATTGCTTATAATGCCCAGCGTTTTTTGGCCCTCCCGGCCTCTGCGCTCAACCCCAATTTCCTACTGGACATCCCAAAGCCTTGATACGCCTGCTGAAGTTCTTCTGGTGGTCTTTCGTCGCAGTCATTTGCGCAGCCGTTCTCGGTCTGAGCGGTGCGTTTCTGTATCTTAGTCCCAGCCTTCCGTCGGTCGAGGCGCTGCGAAGCATCCAGTTGCAGATACCGCTGAGGGTCTACAGCAGTGACGGCAAGCTGATCGCCGAGTTTGGCGAAATGCGGCGCTCTCCCATCCGTTTTGCGGATATTCCCCCACACTTCATTCAGGCGTTGCTGTCAGCCGAAGACGATAATTTCCTCAATCACTACGGCGTCGACCCCAGCAGCCTGATGCGGGCTGCCACTCAACTGCTCAAGTCCGGGCACATCCAGACCGGCGGCAGCACCATCACCATGCAGGTGGCGAAGAACTTCTTCCTGACCAGCGAGCGCAGCTTCTCGCGCAAGACCAACGAGATCCTCCTGGCCCTGCAGATCGAGCGCGAGCTGACCAAGGACGAAATCCTCGAGCTCTACGTCAACAAGATCTACCTGGGTAACCGCGCCTACGGCATCGAGGCCGCGGCGCAGGTGTACTACGGCAAGTCGATCCGCGACATCAGCCTGGCGCAGATGGCGATGATCGCCGGCCTGCCGAAGGCGCCGTCGCGCTTCAACCCGCTGGCCAACCCGGCCCGCGCCAAGGAGCGCCGCGACTGGATCCTCGGGCGCATGTACAAACTGGGCAAGATCGACGAAGCCAGCTACCAGGCGGCGCTAGCCGAACCGTTGAACGCCAGCTATCACGTACCGACGCCGGAAGTGAATGCGCCCTACATCGCCGAGATGGCCCGTGCCGAAATGGTCGGTCGCTATGGCAGCGATGCCTACACCGAAGGTTTCCGGGTCACCACGACCGTTCCGAGCGACCTGCAGGAAATCGCCAACAAGGCGGTGCTCGATGGACTCAGCGAATACGACCATCGCCATGGCTATCGCGGCCCCGAGTCGCGCCTGCCGGGCAAGACCCGTGCCGCCTGGCTGCAGGAGCTGAGCAAGCAACGGACCATGGGCGGCCTGGAACCCGCCATCGTCACCCAGGTGGAGAAGACCGGCCTGCGCGTGCTGACCCGCTCCGGCGATGAAGCGAGCGTGGCCTGGGACACCATGAAGTGGGCCCGCCCGTTCATCAACACCAACAGCCAGGGCCGCAGCCCCGCGCAGCCTTCCGACGTGGCGCAGATCGGCGACCTGATCCGCGTCCGGCGCATGGCCGATAACACCCTGGCCTTCAGCCAGGTACCCGGTGCGCAGAGCGCGCTGGTAACCCTTGACCCGAACAACGGCGCAATCCGTGCCCTGGTCGGCGGTTTCTCCTTCGAACAGAGCAACTACAACCGCGCCATGCAGGCCAAGCGCCAGCCGGGCTCGAGCTTCAAGCCGTTCGTCTACAGCGCCGCCCTGGACAACGGCTACACCGCTGCCAGCCTGGTGAACGACGCACCGATCGTGTTCGTCGACGAGTATCTGGACAAGGTCTGGCGTCCGAAGAACGACACCAACACCTTCCTTGGCCCGATCCGCATGCGCGAGGCGCTGTACAAGTCGCGCAACCTGGTGTCGATCCGCCTGCTGCAGAGCATGGGCGTAGACAGCACCATCGATTACATCGCCAAGTTCGGTTTCAACAAGCAGGACCTGCCGCGCAACCTGTCCCTGGCACTGGGCACCGCGACCCTGACGCCCATGGAGATTGCCACCGGCTGGAGTGCGTTCGCCAACGGCGGCTACAAGATCAGCCCTTACCTGATCGAGCGCATCGAAAGCCGTAACGGCGAGACCCTGTTCACCGCCAACCCTGCCCGCACGCCGTCCGGGCACGAAGCCCAGGCCGGTATCGCCGCGCCGCAGGCCCAGCCGATCTCTGTGGACCAGCCGGGAGCAACAGGCGGCCTGCCGCAAGCGCCGGTGATGGCCGAACGGATCATCGATGGCCGCACCAGCTATATCCTCACCAGCATGCTGGAAGACGTGATCAAGCGCGGTACCGGACGCCGGGCCCTGGCCCTGGGTCGTGGCGACCTGGCCGGCAAGACCGGGACCACCAACGAGTCCAAGGACGCCTGGTTCTCCGGCTACAACGCCGACTACGTAACGACTGTCTGGACCGGATTCGACCAGCCGGAGACCCTGGGCCGCCGCGAATACGGCGGTACCGTGTCGCTGCCGATCTGGATGAACTTCATGGGACCGGCGCTCAAGGGCAAGCCCGAGCATCAACTGCCGGAGCCGGAAGGCATCCTCAGCCTGCGCATCGATCCGGTCAGTGGCCGAGCGGCGACGCCCGGCACACCGAATGCCTACTTCGAACTGTTCAAAGCCGAGGACACACCGCCTTCGGTGAATGAACTGGGCAACGGCAGTGCGCCAGGCAGCCCGCTGCCGGCGGATGAAGCGGCACCGATGGACCTCTTCTGAGTTGCAAGCTTCAAGCTGCAAGCTGCAAGAAAAAGCCGCCAGCAACACCAGCGCTTTCTCTTGCCGCTTATGGCTTGCAGCTTGAGGCTCAGAGCGTTTCTGAGCTGCAAGCTTCAAGCTACAAGCTGCAAGAAAGAGCCGTCAGCAACACCTACCGCCTTCTCTTGCCGCTTATGGCTTGCAGCTTGAGGCTCAGAGCGCTTCTGAGCTGCAAGCTGCAAGAAAGAGCCATCAGCAACACCACCGCTTTCTCTTGTCGCTTACAGCTTGCAACTTGCAGCTAAAAAAAAACCCGACTCACCAGAGCCGGGTTTTTTGTTTGCTCAGCGGATCAACCGTTGAACACTTCGTCCACGCTGTTCAGCGGGTAGTGCTTCGGATACGGCAGGGTCGCTACGCCGGATTCGATGGCAGCCTTGGCCACGGCATCGGAAACGACGTTGAGCAGGCGTGGGTCCAGTGGCTTCGGAATGATGTAGCCACGGCCAAATTCCAGCGCGTCCACTTTGTACGCTTCGCACACTTCCTTCGGAACCGGCAGCTTGGCCAGGTCTTTCAGGGCGTTGGCGGCTGCAATCTTCATTTCTTCGTTGATGCGCTTGGCGCGAACGTCCAGGGCACCACGGAAGATGAACGGGAAGCCCAGAACGTTGTTGACCTGGTTCGGGTAGTCGGAACGACCGGTCGCCATGATCACGTCGTTACGGGTCGCGTGCGCCAGTTCCGGGGAGATTTCCGGATCAGGGTTGGAGCAGGCGAACACGATCGGGTTGGCGGCCATGGACTTCAGGCCTTCAGGGCTCAGCAGGTTCGGACCGGACAGACCGACGAACACGTCAGCGCCTTCCAGGGCGTCAGCCAGGGTGCGCTTGTCGGTGGCGTGGGCGAAGACGGCCTTGTACTGGTTCAGGTCGTCACGGCCAGCGTGGATCACGCCGGTACGGTCGATCATGAAGATGTTTTCGACCTTGGCACCCATGCTCACCAGCAGTTTCATGCAGGAGATGGCGGCAGCACCGGCGCCCAGGCAGACGATCTTGGCCTCGCCCAGGGTTTTGCCCGCGATTTCCAGGGCGTTGATCATGCCGGCGGCGGTCACGATGGCGGTGCCGTGCTGGTCGTCGTGGAAGACCGGGATGTCGCACTGCTCGATCAGGGCGCGCTCGATCTCGAAGCACTCAGGCGCCTTGATGTCTTCCAGGTTGATGCCACCGAAGGTGATGGAGATGCGCTTGACGGTGTCGATGAAGGCTTGCGGGCTTTCGGAGTCGACTTCGATGTCGAATACGTCGATACCGGCGAAACGCTTGAACAGAACACCCTTGCCTTCCATGACCGGCTTGGAGGCCAGTGGGCCGAGGTTACCCAGGCCCAGAATGGCGGTACCGTCGGAGATCACTGCTACCAGGTTGCCTTTGCCGGTGTACTGGTACGCCAGCTCGGGATCGCGACCAATTTCACGCACAGGCTCCGCGACGCCCGGGCTGTAGGCCAGCGCCAGGTCACGTGCAGTTGCGGTTGGTTTGGTGAGCTCGACGCTCAGTTTCCCCGGACGAGGCTGAGCATGATATTCGAGAGCGGCGGTTTTCAGGTCTGACATGGTGGGCATTCCGCTTGTTTACTGTTCTGACGGACCGCCGAGGATACGCAAAGAGCAAAGGGCCGACAAGACTGGCCGGTCACTTGTGTCAAGGGCTTTAACCTACGACTTTCCGCCAAGAACCGCGTGGCATAAGGGTTTGAGTGTGCACAATCGACTTTAAAAATGTGCACAATTTTTTATCATCGAACCCTCTCCAGCATGCTTGGGTCGGTCAATGGCAACAGCCAGCGTCGCTGACCCGGTTTGAGCCCGCCCTTGCGGGAACGATCCAGCACCCAGCCACGGACTTCGATACGCCGCCCTTCCAGGCCGGAGGTGAAGGAGGCCGGGAAGTTGCGTTGCAGTCTCGCCGGCACCTGCACCACCAGTGCATCGTCGACTTCGATCCAGATGCCACCGCGATTGCGTTCGATACGCCTTACAGTACCGCCCACCACAGCGAACCCGGAGCGCTCCAGACGGGCGGCAGCCGCTACCGGCGAGTGACGCCACACACCAGCGCCCGCCCGGCGCGCAGCCTGTTCGGCCTGCTGCTGGCAGTCGCGCAGGCGCACATTGGGCGCCACCGCCACCCGGTAGCCCAACCCCTCGCCCAGCAGCACCGCCTCGAAATTGTCGCCAGAGCTGCCATAGACATGGGCCAGGGTGCGGCCATATTTGTCCCGCGGCTCCACGCCCGGCAACAGGCCGACGCGACCGCCACTCTGCCGCACCAGGGATTCGAGGCGCCGACGGGCCGTCTCGGCAAAGGCCTCGCTGCGCTTCCCCTTGCGGCCGATTTCCGGCGCGTTGATACCGATCAGCCGCACGCTGCGACCGTCATCCAGACGCAACGTGTCGCCATCGACCACGCTGCGCACGCTCGCCGGCTCCAGGCCAGACGGTACCGGACAGAAGGCAAGGGCCGGCAATTGCCAGATCGCGCCCACAAAAAAGGCGCCCACAAGGGACGCCTTCTTCAGCAACAGGGCAAAACCCAAAGGGCCAGCCTCGCGCATTCTTACTTCTTGGTGCTGAACGCGCCGAAACGGTCTGCGAACTTCTGAACGCGGCCGCCGGTGTCCAGGACTTTCTGCTTACCGGTGTAGAACGGGTGGCACTCGTTGCACACGTCGATCGGCAGTGCTTTGCCGAAGGTGGAACGGGTTTCGAACTTGTTGCCGCACGAGCAGGTGACGTCAACAGCTACGTAATTCGGGTGAACATCTGGTTTCATGGTGATTTCCTCGACTGCGTGCCGCCACCCAACACCATTGTTGAATACCGCACGTAATTAGGCGGCGAATAATACCAGAGGCTGCCGTCAACGCAAGTTGTCGCTCACACCGACCGTCGTCTGCTAGGCTCGCGGGCATCTGGAATTACCCTTACAGAGAATTCTCCGCGTGTCCGACGTCATTCTTCGCCTAGCCCTGCCCTCGCCCCTGCGGCGACTGTTCGACTACAGGGCTACGGCAAGCATGGCCCGGCAGGCGCTGACGCCGGGCATGCGGGTGCGCGTACCCTTCGGTCGTCGCGAGATGATCGGCATCCTGGTGGAGGTCGCTGAACAGAGTGAAGTTCCGGCCGACAAGCTCAAGCCGGCCATCGCCCTGCTCGATCCGGTGTCACCGCTGCCGCCGGCATTGTTCAAGCTCTGCCTGTGGACAGCCCAGTACTACCAGCACAGCCTCGGCGACACCCTGAGCTGGGCGCTGCCGGTGATGCTGCGCCAGGGCGAGCCAGCCGAGGCGCGACAGGAACGCTTCTGGCAGATCGCTCCCGGCGCACGCTTCGACGACCCGCGTATCGCTCGCGCCCCGCGCCAGCGCGAAGCCCTCACCACGCTGGCCCAGCACCCTCATGGCGTCGCCCACGGCCTGCTGGGCAAGCTGGGGCTGAGCAAGGACAGCCTCGACCTGCTGCTGGCCAAGGAACTGGTGCAGGTCGAAGTCCGCCGTCACGCCCCGCAGGTCCGTCACGAACACTGGCTGGCGCAGCCGGAGCTTCCGCTCAACGACGAGCAGCGCGCCGCTTTCCACGCCGTGCGCGCCGGCTTCGACAGTTTCCACGCCTTCCTCCTGGCCGGGGTCACTGGCAGTGGCAAGACCGAGGTCTACCTGCAACTGATCCGCGAGACCCTCGAGGCCGGCAAGCAGGCGCTGATCCTGATTCCCGAGATCAACCTCGGTCCGCAGACCCTGGCCCGCTTCGAGCAGCGCTTCAACGCCCGCATCGCCCTGCTGCACTCGGCGGTCAATGACCGCGAACGCCTGGACGCCTGGCTCGCCGCCCGCGACGGCGAGGCCGATATCATCATCGGAACCCGCTCGGCCCTGTTCACCCCGATGAAGAACCCCGGCCTGATCATCATCGACGAGGAACACGACGGCTCCTATAAACAGCAGGAAGGCCTGCGCTACCACGCCCGCGACCTGGCACTGGTGCGTGCGCGCCAGGAAAACATTCCGATCCTGCTGGGGTCGGCAACGCCTTCGCTGGAAAGCCTGCACAACGCCCATTCCGGACGCTACGGCCTGCTGCGCCTGAACCATCGCGCCGGGGGCGCCCAGGCCCCGCGCTTCTTGCGCCTGGACGTGAAGAGCCGGCCACTGGACAGCGGTATCAGCGGGCCTATGCAACAGGCCATCGCCCAGACCCTTGCCGCCGGCCAGCAGGTACTGGTGTTCCTCAACCGCCGCGGCTTCGCCCCGACCCTGCTCTGCCACGACTGCGGCTGGCTGTCGGAGTGCCCGCGCTGCGACGCTCGCATGACCGTGCACCAACGTTCCGGCGAACTGCGCTGCCACCACTGCGGCTACGACGAGCGCGTGCCGCGCCAGTGCCCGCAATGCAGCCATGTCGATCTGCGCCCCGTGGGCGCCGGCACCGAGCGCGCCGAGGAACGCCTGAACATCCTGTTTCCCGATTTTCCGGTGCTGCGGGTGGACCGCGACAGCACCGCGCGCAAGGACGCGATGAATCAGTTGTTCGCCACCATCCAGCGCGGCCAGCCATGCATTCTGGTGGGCACGCAGATGCTCGCCAAAGGGCATCACTTTCCGCGGGTCACCCTGGTGGCGATCCTCGACGCCGACGGCGGGCTGTTTTCCGGCGACTTCCGCGCCAGCGAGCGCATGGCGCAATTGATCGTGCAGGTCGCCGGTCGCGCCGGCCGGGCCGAGGAGCCGGGCAAGGTGATCATCCAGACCCACCTGGCCGACCATCCTTTATTGGTGCAACTGACCGAACAGGGCTATTTCGCCTTCGCCGAACAAGCGCTGAGCGAGCGCCGCGCCGCCGGCCTGCCACCGTTCGCCCACCTCGCCCTGCTGCGCGCCGAAGCGCACAAACCCGGCCAGGCCGAGGGTTTTCTCGACGAAGCCTGCAGCGCCGCCGAACGATTGCTGGCCGAACAGGGTCTGCATGGCATCGAATTGCTCGGCCCGGTGCCAGCGCCGATGGAGCGCCGCGCCGGTCGCTATCGTGCCCAGCTACTCTTGCAGGCCAGCGCCAGAGCGCCGTTGCACCGGCTGATCAGCGCCTGGCTGCTAGTGTTGGAGGGGCTGCCCGGCGGTCGCCAGGTACGCTGGTCGCTGGATGTAGACCCGGTAGACCTGTACTGATCCCGGCCTCAAGGTTGGCAACCCGTGCCCGGCAACGGATAATGCCCAGTTTTTCCACCTGCGCCTCGAAGCGCCACCGCGCTTGCGGTCGAAAGAGAACCCCATGAAAGACACCATTCGCCAGCTTATCCAGCAAGCCCTGACCCAACTCACCGCCGACGGTGTGCTGCCTGAAGGGCTGGCGCCGGCGATCCAGGTGGAGAACGCCCGCGACAAAACCCACGGCGATTTCGCCAGCAATATCGCCATGATGCTGGCCAAGCCGGCCGGCCTGAAGCCACGCGACCTGGCCGAAAAGCTCATCGCCGCACTGCCGGCCGATCCGCAGATCAGCAAGGTCGAGATTGCCGGCCCCGGTTTCCTCAACTTCTTCCAGAACACCCAGGCCCTGGCCTCGCGCCTGGACGCCGCCCTGGCCGACGCCAAACTGGGCGTGCACAAGGCCGGCCCGCAGCAGAAAGTGGTCATCGACCTGTCCGCGCCGAACCTGGCCAAGGAAATGCACGTCGGCCACCTGCGCTCCACCATCATCGGTGACGCCGTGGCGCGGGTCCTGGAATTCCTCGGCGACGAAGTGATCCGCCAGAACCACGTGGGCGACTGGGGCACCCAGTTCGGCATGCTGCTGGCCTACCTGGAAGAAAACCCCATCACCAGCGACGAGCTGTCGGACCTGGAGAACTTCTACCGCGCCGCCAAGAAGCGCTTCGACGAATCCGAAGCATTCGCCGACCGCGCCCGCGGCCTGGTGGTCAAGCTGCAGGCCGGCGACGCCGACTGCCTGGCCCTTTGGACCCGCTTCAAGGACATCTCGCTGTCCCACTGCCAGAAGACCTACGAACTGCTCAACGTCAAACTGACCATGGCCGACGTGATGGGTGAAAGCGCCTACAACGACGACCTGGCCAACGTGGTCAGCGACCTCAAGGCCAAAGGCCTGCTGGTGGAGAGCAACGGCGCCCAGTGCGTATTCCTCGAGGAGTTCAAGACCGCCGACGGCGACCCGCTGCCAGTGATCGTGCAGAAGGCCGATGGCGGCTACCTGTACGCCACCACCGACCTCGCCGCCGTGCGCTACCGCAGCAACGTGCTGCACGCTGATCGCGCCCTCTACTTCGTCGACCAGCGCCAGGCCCTGCACTTCCAGCAGGTGTTCGAAGTGGCCCGCCGCGCCGGCTTCATCAGCCACCCGATGCAGACCGAGCACATGGGCTTCGGCACCATGAACGGTGCCGACGGTCGTCCGTTCAAGACCCGCGACGGCGGCACCGTGAAGCTGATCGACCTGCTGACCGAGGCCAAGGAACGCGCCTACGCGCTGGTCAAGGAAAAGAACCCGGAGCTTGCCGAAGACGAACTGCGCGCCATCGCCAAGGTCGTCGGCATCGGCGCGGTGAAATATGCCGACCTGTCCAAGCACCGCACCAGCGACTACAGCTTCAACTTCGACCTGATGCTGAACTTCGAAGGCAACACCGCGCCTTACCTGCTCTACGCCTACACCCGCGTGGCCGGCGTGTTCCGCAAGCTGGGCAAGGACTTCAGCGAAGTCGACGGCCAGATCGTGCTGCAGGCCGCGCAGGAGCAAGACCTGGCCGCGCGCCTGGCGCAGTTCGCCGAGATCCTCAACAACGTTGCCGAGAAGGGCACGCCACATATCCTGTGCGCCTACCTGTACGACGTTGCCGGCCTGTTCTCCAGCTTCTACGAGAACTGCCCGATCCTCGCCGCCGAAACCCCGAAGCAACAGCAGAGCCGCCTGCGCCTGGCTGCCCTGACCGGCCGCACCTTGAAACAGGGCCTGGAACTGCTGGGCCTGGAAACCCTGGAGCGCATGTAAGTTGGCTGCCAAGAAAAAACCCGCCCCCAAGCGCGGCGCCAGCCGCTACCAGCCGCCGGCGAAGAAGCCGATTCCGGGCTGGCTGTGGATGGCGATCGGCCTGACGGTCGGTGCCTTCATCGTGTTCCTGATGAAGCTCGAACCCGGGCGGGATGACATCAAGCGGGAAAAACCCGAGCAGCAGCAAAAAGCGGAGAAAGCCGCCGAGGCCAACAAGACGCCACCCAGCCCACAGCAGCCGGTGAAGCCGAAATACGACTTCTACACCCTGCTGCCGGAGTCCGAGGTGATCGTGCCGCCCGAAGCCGTGCCGGAGAAAACCCCGCCGGTGCCGGCGCAACCTCCGGTGACCCCGGCCGAAGCGGCGAAAATCGATACCGCCCGGGCCCAGGCCGCGCTCAACGGCGAAACCCCGCCGCCCGCACCGCCAGTGATCAAACCGGCCGCCACCACGCAGTTCTACCTGCAGGCCGGCTCGTTCCGTAAACAGGCGGATGCGGACAAGGTTCGTGCGCAGATCATCCTGCTCGGCCAGTCGGTGCAGGTGGAATCCGGGACGGTCAAGGAAGAGACCTGGTACCGGGTGCTGGTCGGCCCGTTCAGCAACCGCGAGCAGTTGACTGTGGCCCAGAAGCAGTTGGCGGGCAGCGGATTCAACAACCTGCTGTTGCAGCAGCGGCAAACTCGGCAATAAGCAGCTGCAAGCTGCAAGCTGCAAGAAGACGGCGCACCCAGCACCTGCTCTTCCTTGCAGCTTGAAGCTGGCAACTTGCAGCTGCTTCTAGTCAGTAGCGCTGCGCATTCTTCATCGAAACCTGCGTATTCAGCGTCCAGAAGTCATACAGCACCCCCACCAGGAACAACCCACCGGTGAACAGGTAGATAACCCCGGTAATCCACTTGCCCTGGTACATGCGGTGCACACCGAAAACGCCAAGAAACGTCAGCAGCACCCAAGCGATGTTGTAGTCCAGTGGCCCCGCGTGGAAGCGAAGGTCGGCCTCACGGTCCATGGCCGGAATCAGAAACAGGTCGATCAGCCAGCCAATCCCCAGCAATCCCAAGGTGCAGAACCAGATCGTACCGGTCACCGGCTTGCCGTAGTAGAAGCGGTGCGAGCCCGTGAAGCCGAAGATCCACAGCAGGTAACCGATGACCTTGCTGTGAGTGTCGGGACGTCCGTCCTGTTGATAACCGTTCATTCATAGCCCCCGCGGGTTAGAGAAAAATTTTCTAAGAAAATATGTGACTTTTTTCGATCGAGCCGACGTATGACACTTTTGAGACGACCAGTGGATCAGAAAAT
This sequence comes from Pseudomonas sp. TUM25319, assembly GCF_056388475.1. Classification (NCBI taxonomy): domain Bacteria; kingdom Pseudomonadati; phylum Pseudomonadota; class Gammaproteobacteria; order Pseudomonadales; family Pseudomonadaceae; genus Pseudomonas; species Pseudomonas sp. TUM25319. Next base: position 6,724,847 of record NZ_CM150751.1, read on the forward strand.
GACCAAAAAGCTGTTATAAAGTTGCGCGCCAACACCCATAAGAGCCTTGCCTAATGCATTCATTCTTCAAGACATGGCTGACTATTTGCCTATTATTGCCACTGGCCGCCCACGCCACCAACCGTGAGCAACGTCTTCCCAACGGCTTTTCCGGATCGACCGCCCACGCTACCGCCGTCCGTTCCAGCAAGAGCGTTACCGGCAAGCCGCAACACAGCCGCCATGTCGCTGTGGCCGCGCAGCATGTGGCGCAGATGTCGCCCAGCCAGAGCAGCGACGTGCTCAGCCGCGCAGTCAACCAGCTCGGTACGCCGTACCGCTGGGGCGGCAGCACACCAGGCAAGGGCTTCGATTGCAGCGGCCTGGTCAAGTACGCCTTCAACGATATCGATGAAGTCGATCTCCCTCGCACGTCCAACGCCATGGCCACGGGCGACCACGGTGTGAAAGTCGCCCGCAGCGACCTCAAGCCAGGCGACCTGCTGTTCTTCAACATCAAGAGCCGCCGGGTCAACCATGTGGCCATCTACCTGGGCAACGACCGCTTCATCCATGCCCCGCGCACCGGCAAGCGCGTCAGCATCGACACGCTGAACAAACCGTACTGGCAGAAACGCTACGTGGTCGCCAAACGTGTGCTGCCACCGGAACAAGCGCAGCAACTGCGCGTGGCCAAGCGCTAAGGCACCGAGGGCGAACGCCTGTTCGCCCTCGCGCTTTCTGCACTGATCTGCCCCTGCCCCACCAGACGCTGAAGGTTGCTGTCCAGGGTCTGCATCCCTTGCCCTACGCCGGTCTGCATCGCCGAATACAACTGCGCCATCTTGCCTTCGCGAATCAGCGTGCGAACCGCCGGCGTCGCTATCAGGATTTCATGGGCCGCCACCCGGCCACCACCGGTTCGCGGTACCAGCACCTGCGACACCACCGCCTGCAACGACTCCGCCAGCAGGCTGCGCACCATGGTTTTCTCTTCACCGGCGAAGACGTCGACGATACGGTCGATACTCTTTACCGCCGACGAGGTGTGCAACGTCGCCAGTACCAGATGCCCGGTTTCCGCAGCGGTCAGGGCCAGACGGATAGTCTCCAGGTCGCGCAGCTCGCCCAGCATGATCACGTCGGGGTCCTGACGCAGCGCCGCCCGCAGGGCCTGGGCGAACCCGGGGCTGTGGCGCGGCACCTCGCGCTGAGTGATCTGGCTGCGCTGCGGCGCATGGATGAACTCCAGCGGGTCTTCAAGGGTGAGGATATGCAGCTCGCGTTGACGATTGAGGTGGTCCACCAGCGCCGCCAGGGTGGTGGACTTGCCCGAACCGGTGGGCCCGGTGACCAGCAGCAGCCCGGACTCGGCATCCAGCAGGCGGCGGAATGCCTCGCCCAGCCCCAGCTCCCCGAGGCTGGGTACCCGCTGTGGCAACAGGCGCAGTACCGCGCCGGCGCCGTGCAATTGCTCGAACACGTTCACCCGGCAACGCGGCACGCCGGGCAGGGCCAAAGCGAAGTCCAGATCGCGGCGCTCGTCGAATTCGCGCAGTTGCTGCTCGCTCATGACCTGTGACAGCAGCGAACCCATCGTCGCCGGCGCCAGTGGCGGCAGGTCCAGCGGGCGCATCCGCCCATCCACGCGCAAGGCAGGCACCCGGCCAGCGGCCAGATGCAGATCGGAAGCGCTCTCCCTGAGCGCCAGGGCCAACAGCCCGGTCATTTCCATAAGACTCCCCAAAGGCCGACAAGCGGGTAGAATGCCCCGGACCCAATGACCCGCTGGCATCGAATCCATGTCCGCCATAGCAGACAACCTTTCCACGCTCGCCGGACGCATCCGCGGCGCTGCCGAGGCGTGCGGGCGCGACCCGGCAAGCATCCAGCTGCTGGCCGTGAGCAAGACCAAGCCCGCCGAAGCCGTGCGCGAAGCCTTTGCCGCCGGGGTCCGCGATGTCGGCGAGAACTACCTTCAGGAAGCCCTGGGCAAACAGACACAATTGTCCGACCTGCCCTTGACCTGGCACTTCATCGGCCCCATTCAGTCGAACAAGACGCGCGCCATTGCCGAACATTTCGACTGGGTACATTCGGTGGATCGACTGAAAATCGCACAACGCCTCTCCGAGCAACGCCCCGCCGGGCTGCCGCCGCTCAACCTGTGCCTGCAGGTCAACGTCAGCGGCGAAGCCAGCAAGTCCGGCTGCACCCCCGAAGAACTCCCGGCCCTGGCCGCCGCCGTCGCCGCCCTGCCGAACCTGCGGCTGCGCGGCCTGATGGCGATCCCCGAACCCACCGACGACCGCTCCGTCCAGGACGCCGCGTTCGCCCGTGTGCGCGAACTGCAAGACAGCCTCGGACTGGGCCTCGACAGCCTGTCCATGGGCATGAGCCACGACCTGGAAAGCGCCATCGCCCAGGGCGCGACCTGGGTCCGCATCGGCACCGCGCTGTTCGGCGCCCGCGACTATGGCCAAGCCTGACCCATGCATCTTTCATCTTCTTCTCGCAAGGACCTGACATGAGCAAGACTCGTATTGCCTTTATCGGCGCCGGCAACATGGCGGCCAGCCTGATCGGCGGCCTGCGCGCCCAGGGCCTGGAAGCCGCGCAGATCCGCGCCAGCGACCCGGGTGCCGAACAACGGGCCAAGATCCACGCCGAACACGGCATCGAGATGTTCGAAAACAACGCCCAGGCCGTCGAAGGCGCCGACGTGGTGGTGCTGGCGGTCAAGCCACAGGCCATGAAAGCCGTCTGTGAAGCCCTCAAGCCAAGCCTGAAACCCGAACAACTGGTGGTCTCCATCGCCGCCGGCATCACTTGCGCCAGCATGAACAACTGGCTCGGCGCCCAGCCGATTGTCCGTTGCATGCCCAACACCCCGGCGCTGCTGCGCCAGGGCGTCAGCGGTCTGTACGCCACTGCCGAAGTGTCCGCCGAGCAGCGCCAGCAGGCCGAGCAGCTGTTGTCCGCCGTGGGCATCGCCCTGTGGCTGGACAGCGAAGAGCAACTGGACGCGGTCACTGCGGTCTCCGGCAGCGGCCCGGCGTACTTCTTCCTGCTGATCGAGGCCATGACCGCCGCCGGCGAGAAACTCGGCCTGCCGCGCGAGACCGCCTCGAAGCTGACCCTGCAGACCGCCCTGGGCGCCGCGCACATGGCGGTGTCCAGTGATGTGGACGCTGCCGAACTACGTCGCCGGGTGACCTCGCCAAACGGCACCACCGAAGCGGCGATCAAATCGTTCCAGGCCAATGGTTTTGAAGCACTGGTCGAGAAAGCGCTGGGCGCTGCGGCGCACCGCTCGGCCGAAATGGCCGAACAACTGGGCAATTAAGGAGCCGGAAATGATTGGACTGAGTACCGCCGCAGTATTCATCTTGCAAACCATCGGCAGCCTCTACCTGCTGATCATCATGCTGCGCTTCATCCTGCAACTGGTCCGCGCGGACTTCTACAACCCACTGAGCCAGTTCGCCGTGCGCGCCACCCAGCCGCTGCTCAAGCCGATGCGCCGGGTGATCCCGAGCCTGTTCGGCCTGGACATGTCTTCGCTGGTGCTGGCGATCCTGGTGCAGATGGCCCTGATGGCGCTGATCCTGCTGCTGCTCTACGGCACCATCGGCAACCCGGTACAACTGCTGATCTGGTCGCTGATCGGCGTCACCGCGCTGTTCCTGAACATCTTCTTCTACGCACTGATCATCAGCGTAATCCTGTCCTGGGTCGCGCCTGGCAGCCACAACCCGGGTGCCGAACTGATCAACCAGATCTGCGACCCGTTCCTGGCGCCATTCCGCCGCTTGCTGCCAAACCTCGGCGGCCTGGACATCTCGCCGATCCTGGCATTCATGGTGCTCAAGCTGCTGGACATGCTGGTCATCAACAACCTGGCAGCCATGACCCTGATGCCGGAAGTCCTGCGCCGACTGGTCTGACCGCTCCGTCAGCAACACCCTGCGGACCCGCGCCACGATCCCCCGTGGCGCCGGGCCCGAAGGCGAGTGCGACAACCCCCGGCACATTGCTTGCCGCCCACTCCGGTGGTCTTTAGACTTACGCCTCATTCAGATGTGAGCAGGGTCGATGTCCACTGTCTTTCCCGAAGATTCGGTCGGTCTGGTAACACCTCAACTGGCGCAATTCGACGAGCCCCTGGCCCTGGCCTGCGGCCGCTCGCTGGCCTCCTACGAACTGATCTACGAAACCTACGGCACGCTCAACAGCAGTGCCAGCAACGCCGTGCTCATCTGTCACGCGCTGTCCGGCCATCACCATGCCGCCGGCTACCACAAGCCCGATGACCGCAAGCCCGGCTGGTGGGACAGTTGCATCGGCCCCGGCAAGCCCATCGACACCAACCGTTTCTTCGTGGTCAGCCTGAACAACCTCGGCGGCTGCAACGGCAGTACCGGGCCGAGTAGCGTCAATCCCGCCACCGGCAAGCCCTACGGCGCCGATTTCCCGGTGCTGACCGTGGAAGACTGGGTGCACAGCCAGGCGCGCCTGGCCGACCGCCTGGGCATCCAGCAATGGGCGGCCGTGGTCGGTGGCAGCCTCGGCGGCATGCAGGCGCTGCAGTGGACCATCACCTATCCCGATCGCGTGCGCCATTGCGTGGACATCGCCTCGGCGCCCAAGCTGTCGGCGCAGAACATCGCCTTCAACGAAGTCGCCCGCCAGTCCATCCTCACCGACCCGGAATTCCACGGCGGCTCGTTCCAGGAACAGGGCGTGATCCCCAAGCGCGGCCTGATGCTGGCGCGGATGGTGGGCCATATCACCTACCTGTCCGATGACTCCATGGGCGAGAAATTCGGCCGCGAGCTCAAGAGCGACAAGCTCAACTACGACTTCCACAGCGTCGAGTTCCAGGTCGAGAGCTACCTGCGCTACCAGGGCGAGGAGTTCTCCGGGCGCTTCGACGCCAACACCTACCTGCTGATGACCAAGGCGCTGGACTACTTCGACCCGGCGGCCAAATACAATGGCGACCTGGCGGCGACCCTGGCCCATGTCACGGCGGATTACTGCGTGATGTCGTTCACCACCGACTGGCGCTTCTCGCCGGCCCGCTCGCGGGAAATCGTCGATGCCCTGATCGCCGCGCGCAAGAACGTCTGCTACCTGGACATCGACTCGCCCTATGGCCACGACGCCTTCCTGATCCCGACCCCACGCTACATCCAGGGCTTCTCCAACTACATGAACCGCATCGTCTGCTGAGGAATCCATGAGAGCCGATTTGGAAATCATCCAGGACTGGATCCCCGCCGGCAGCCGTGTGCTCGACCTGGGCTGCGGCAATGGCGAGCTGCTCGCCTCGCTGCGCGACACCAAGCAGGTCACCGGCTACGGCCTGGAGATCGACGCCGACAACATCGCCCAGTGCGTGGCCAAGGGCGTCAACGTCATCGAGCAGGACCTGGACAAGGGCCTGGGCAACTTCGCCAGCAACAGCTTCGACGTGGTGGTCATGACCCAGGCGCTGCAGGCGGTGGAGTATCCGGACCGGATCCTCGACGAAATGCTGCGGGTCGGGCGCCAGTGCATCATCACCTTCCCCAACTTCGGCCACTGGCGGTGCCGCTGGTACCTGGCGACCAAAGGTCGCATGCCGGTGTCCGACTTCATGCCGTATACCTGGTACAACACGCCGAACATCCACTTCTGCACCTTCGAGGACTTCGAAGCCCTGTGCAGCGAGCGGCGCGCCCAGGTGCTCGACCGCCTGGCAGTGGACAATCGTCACCGTAACGGATGGGCCGGACGGCTTTGGCCTAATCTTTTAGGTGAAATCGGTATTTACCGTGTCAGCAGCCCCGGCCTGCAGGAGCACAAGGTCGCGGTCTGACCCGCCCACCAGAGGATACGATCATGCGTCGCCTAACGATGTTTCTGTTCAGCCTGTGCCTGGCCTTGCCGGTACTGGCTGCCGATGCTGCAAAGCCCGATCGCAAGGAAGTCTTCGGCGATATCACCGTGCACTACAGCGTCTTCAACTCCACCTTCGTGCAGCCGGCCACGGCTCAGGCTGCGGGCCTGGCGCGCAGCAAGAACCAGGGCATCGTCAATATCACCGTGCTCAAGGCTGGCAAACCGAGCGTCGCCAATGTCAGTGGTTCGGTCAGCGACCTGACCAGCCGCCAGATGCCCCTGTCGTTCAGGCAGGTCACCGATCAGGGCGCCATTTACTACCTGGCCCAGTTCCCGATCGAACAGGAAGAGTCGCGCACCTTTGCGATTACCGTGGGCTCGGGCGACAACACGAATAACTTCAGCTTCACTCAGACCGTTTTCCCAGGCGAATGATGAATATCCAGCAACTCGTACTGGCCAGCCACAACGCTGGCAAACTCAAGGAACTGCAGGCCATGCTCGGTGAGTCCGTGCAACTGCGCTCCATCGGTGAATTCAGCGACGTCGAACCGGAAGAAACCGGCCTCTCGTTCGTCGAGAACGCCATCCTCAAGGCCCGCAACGCCGCGCGCATCTCCGGCCTGCCGGCGCTGGCCGACGACTCGGGCCTGGCGGTGGACTTCCTCGGCGGTGCGCCGGGCATCTATTCGGCACGCTACGCCGACGGCAAGGGCGACGCGGCGAACAACGCCAAGCTGCTCGACGCCCTGAAAGACGTGCCGCAAGACCAGCGCGGTGCGCAGTTCGTCTGCGTGCTGGCGCTGGTTCGCCACGCCGACGACCCACTGCCGATTCTTTGTGAAGGCCTCTGGCACGGCCGCATCCTCACCGCCGCCAGCGGCGAGCACGGCTTCGGCTACGACCCGCTGTTCTGGGTACCTGAGCGTGAATGTTCCAGCGCCGAACTGGCACCCGCCGAGAAGAACCAATTGAGTCATCGCGCCCGCGCCATGAGCCTGTTGCGTCAACGTCTGGGCCTGGCATGACCGAAAAATCGCCGGCACAGCCACTGCATCTGGGCGAGGCTGGCTTCACATCCCAAGCACCACGGGCGGCCTTGCCGCAACTGCCGCCCCTGGCGCTGTACATCCATATTCCGTGGTGCGTGCGCAAATGCCCGTACTGCGATTTCAACTCCCACGCCGCCACCCCCGAGCTGCCTGAAGAGGCTTACGTCGACGCGCTGCTGGCCGACCTCGACCAGGAACTGCCAGCCGTTCATGGCCGGCCGATCAGCTCGATCTTCTTCGGCGGCGGCACGCCCAGCCTGTTCAGCGCCAAGGCCCTCGGGCGTTTGCTGGCCGGGGTGGAACAGCGGATTCCGTTCGCCAGCGATATCGAAATCACCCTGGAAGCCAACCCGGGCACCTTCGAACAGGAAAAATTCAAGGCGTACCGCCAACTGGGCATCAATCGCCTGTCCATCGGCATCCAGAGCTTCCAGCAAGCCAAGCTGGAAGCGCTGGGGCGTATCCACAACGGTGACGAAGCGGTCCGCGCCGCCGGCATGGCGCGCAACGCCGGGTTCGACAACTTCAACCTCGACCTGATGCACGGCCTGCCCGACCAATCGCTGGAAGAGGCAGTGGGCGACCTGCAACAGGCCATCGACCTCGGCCCGACGCACCTGTCCTGGTACCAACTGACCCTGGAGCCGAACACCGTGTTCTGGAACCAGCCACCGGAGTTGCCGGAGGACGACATCCTCTGGGACATCCAGGAAGCCGGCCAGGCCCTGATGGCCCGCCACGGTTATCACCAGTACGAGATCTCGGCCTACGCGCAGCCCGGCCGGGCGGCGCGACACAATCTGAATTACTGGAGCTTCGGCGATTTCATCGGCATTGGTGCCGGTGCCCACGGCAAGCTCAGCCATCCCGACGGCCGTATCCTGCGCACCTGGAAGACCCGGCTGCCGAAGGACTACCTGAACCCGGCCAAGGCCTTCAAGGCCGGGGAAAAGCTGCTGCCGCTGGACGAGCTGCCCTTCGAATTCCTGATGAACGCCCTGCGCCTCACCGACGGCGTCGAGGCCAGGCTGTTCACCCAGCGTACCGGGCTGCCAATGGAGCAACTGGCGCAAGCGCGTCGCGAGGCCGAACAAAAGGGTCTTTTGCAAGTCGAACCGACGCGACTGGTCGCGACGCCGCGCGGCCAGTTGTTCCTCAATGACCTGTTGCAGTACTTCTTGACCTAAGGAAAGCGCATGGACCTGGTACTCGACCTGCTCTCGACCGTCTCCCGCTGGAGCCGTGGCAATCTTTCGGAAATCTCGCTGGCCCTGGTCGGCTGCCTGCTGGTGCTGTTCGGCACCGATATCAAAAGCTGGGTCGAAGGCCGCCTCGGCGGTCTGGCCGGCGCCTTGCGGGTGCCGTTCATGGCCCTGCTGGTACTGATCGGCAGCGGCGCGGCGCTGATCTACGCAACGCCGTGGGTGGTGAAGGGCCTGAGCCAGTTCAACAACTACGCGCTGGCGCCGGTGTTGCTGGTGGTGCTGGTGTTGATCGGCGTGGTGGCTGATCGGCGGGGGTAAAAACCTGAAGGCCCCATCGCTGGCAAGCGATGGGGCCCCAAGATCACGCCATCAATCAGCCAGCTTCTCGTACTTCAGGTCCCACACCCCATGTCCCAGCCGCTCGCCGCGGCGTTCGAACTTGGTGATCGGGCGCTCTTCAGGACGCGGCACGTAGGTGCCATCCGCCGCCTGGTTACGGTAACCCGGCGCGACGCTCATCACTTCCAGCATGTACTCGGCATAGGGCTCCCAGTCGGTGGCCATATGGAATACGCCGCCCACCTTCAGCTTGCGCCGCACCAGCTCGGCGAACTCCGGCTGGACGATGCGGCGCTTGTGATGGCGACTCTTGTGCCACGGGTCGGGGAAGAACAGCATCAGGCGGTCGAGGCTGCCGTCGGCCACGCACTTGTTCAGCACTTCGATGGCATCGCAGTCGTACACCCGCAGGTTCTTCAGTCCCTGGGTCAGCACGCCGTTGAGCAGCGCACCAACACCCGGACGGTGCACTTCGACACCGATGAAGTCCTGCTCCGGCGCAGCAGCAGCCATTTCCAGCAGGGAATGGCCCATGCCGAAGCCGATTTCCAGGGTACGCGGCGCCGAGCGACCGAACACCTGGTCGTAGTCCACCGGGCTGTCCGCCAGCTTCAGGATGTACATCGGGCCACCCTGGTCGAGGCCGCGTTGCTGGCCTTCGGTCATGCGGCCAGCGCGCATCACGAAACTCTTGATACGGCGGTATTGGCGCTCTTCGCCTTCGGCGGCGTTCGGCGTTTCTTGCGATTCAGTCATCAGACGCTCTTACTTGATCAGGCCATCCAGCGGCGACGAGGCGCTGGCATAGAGTTTTTTCGGCATGCGGCCGGCCAGATAGGCCATGCGACCAGCAACGATGGCGTGCTTCATCGCTTCGGCCATCAGGATCGGCTGCTGGGCGTGGGCGATGGCCGAGTTCATCAGTACGGCCTCGCAGCCCAGTTCCATGGCGATGGTGGCATCGGAGGCAGTACCGACACCGGCGTCCACCAGCACGGGCACTTTGGCTTCTTCGAGGATGATCTGCAGGTTGTACGGGTTGCAGATCCCCAGGCCAGTACCGATCAGGCCGGCCAGCGGCATGACCGCGATGCAGCCGGCTTCGGCCAGCTGACGGGCGATGATCGGGTCATCGCTGGTGTAGACCATTACGTCGAAACCGTCCTTGACCAGCACTTCGGCGGCCTTGAGGGTCTCGATCACGTTAGGGAACAGGGTCTTCTGGTCGGCCAGGACTTCCAGCTTGACCAGATTGTGGCCGTCCAGCAGCTCACGGGCCAGGCGGCAGGTGCGCACGGCCTCGACCGCGTCGTAGCAGCCCGCAGTGTTCGGCAGGATGGTGTAACGGTCTGGCGGCAGCACGTCGAGCAGGTTCGGCTCGCCCGGGTTCTGGCCGATGTTGGTCCGGCGCACGGCGACGGTGACGATCTCGGCACCCGAAGCCTCGATGGCCAGGCGGGTTTCTTCCAGATCACGGTACTTGCCGGTGCCGACCAGCAGGCGCGACTGGAAGGTACGACCGGCCAGGGTGAAGGGCTTGTCGCTACGAACGTTGCTCATCGGTAATCCTCTTGAAGGTTGAGGGACTTGCAGGTGAAGCGCGAGGCGTCAGCCGCCGCCGATCGCGTGGACGACTTCGACCTGATCGCCCTCGTTCAAGGCAGTGCTGTTGTGCTGGCTGCGCGGCACGATGTCCAGGTTCAGTTCGACCGCTACCCGGCGCCCGGCCAGATCGAGCCGGCTCAGCAGGGCCGCGACGCTCTCGCCATCGGGCAATTCGAAGGGTTCACCGTTCAATTGAATGCGCATGCGCACGGCCGCCATTATTTTTAGGGGCCCGCATTCTAGCGCCGATCCGTGGCCGAACCCAAGGCCGGCCAACACCATTCGTCACGATTTTCGACCCGTGAGTCAGTTCATCCGCCAGGCCGTCAGGCCCAGGCAAAGCCAGCCGGCAAGGAACGCCGTGCCGCCCAGCGGCGTGATCATGCCGAGCTTGCCGATACCCGTGAGCGTCAGGACGTACAGGCTGCCGGAGAACAGCAGGATGCCGAGGATGAACAGCGCGCCAGCCCAGGTCACCAGTTTGCCCGGCAGGTGCACGCTGAGGATGGCGACACCGAACAGGGCCAGGGCATGGATCAGCTGGTAGGTAACGCCGGTGTGGAAGATCGCCAGGTACTCGGCGCTGAGGCGCGCCTTGAGTCCGTGGGCCGCGAAGGCACCGAGGGCCACGCCAGTGAAACCGAAGAACGCGGCAAGCAAGAGGAAACTGCGAAGCATGGAACGACTCCTTGAGGGCATCCTGGGGCACAGGGCCTGTATAATGGCCCGCTCATCCGTCGCGGCCAAGCCATCATCATGCTGTCACTCGTTCTTCGACGCCTTGCTCGCGCCCTGCTCTGGTTTGCCGGCGGCAGCGTGCTGCTGGTGCTGATCTTCCGCTGGGTCCCGCCGCCGGGCACGGCGCTGATGGTCGAGCGCAAGGTCGAATCCTGGTTCGACGGCCAGCCCATCGACCTGCAGCGGGACTGGGAGCCGTGGGAACGGATCTCCGACGACCTGAAAGTCGCAGTGATCGCCGGCGAAGACCAGAAGTTCGCCAGTCACTGGGGCTTCGACTTCACGGCCATCCAGGCCGCCCTGGCCCATAACGAACGCGGCGGCACGATTCGCGGCGCCAGCACCCTCAGCCAGCAGGTCGCGAAGAACCAGTTCCTGTGGTCGGGTCGCAGTTGGCTGCGCAAGGGCCTGGAAGCCTGGTTTACCGCGCTGATCGAGCTGCTCTGGTCGAAGGAGCGGATCCTTGAGGTCTATCTCAACAGTGCGGAGTGGGACGAAGGGGTCTTTGGCGCCCAGGCGGCGGCCCGTCATCACTTCGGCGTGGATGCCAGCCGCCTGTCGCGCCAGCAGGCCAGCCTGCTGGCCGCCGTACTGCCCAACCCGCGCAACTGGAGCGCCAGCCGGCCAAGCAGCTATGTGGCGCGACGGGCCGGGTGGATTCGGCAGCAGATGAGCCAGTTGGGTGGGGACAGCTATCTGGAGCAATTGCAGGGCCGGTGAGAGCGCCTGACAGCCAATAAAAAACCCGACCTTTCGAGTCGGGTTTCCTGTTTCTGGCTGCTGGAAGATCAGGCGGCGATCAGGGCTTTCACCTTGTTCATCGCATTCTTTTCCAACTGGCGAATACGCTCCGCCGAAACGCTGTACTTGGCCGCCAGGTCATGCAGGGTGGCCTTTTCTTCCGCCAGCCAGCGCTGGTAGAGGATGTCACGACTACGCTCGTCCAGGCCTTGCAGCGCCTCGTGCAGGTTGCTCGAGGAACTGTCGTTCCAGTCGGCATCCTCCAGTTGGCGCGCCGGGTCGTAGCGGTGGTCTTCCAGATAGTTGGCCGGCGACTGGAAGGCGCTGTCGTCATCGGCCTCGGCGGCCGGGTCGAAGGCCATGTCCTGGCCAGTCAGGCGACTTTCCATCTCGCGGACTTCCCGCGGTTCCACACCCAGGCTTTCGGCGACGCGATGCACTTCGTCGTTGTTCAGCCAGGCCAGGCGTTTCTTCTGGCTGCGCAGGTTGAAGAACAGCTTGCGCTGGGCCTTGGTGGTCGCCACCTTGACGATGCGCCAGTTGCGCAGGATGAATTCGTGGATCTCGGCCTTGATCCAGTGCACCGCGAAGGACACCAGACGCACGCCCATTTCCGGGTTGAAGCGTTTTACCGCTTTCATCAGGCCAACGTTGCCTTCCTGGATCAGGTCGGCCTGGGCCAGCCCGTAGCCGGAGTAGCTGCGGGCGATATGTACGACGAAGCGCAGGTGCGCGAGCACCATTTGCCGAGCGGACTCAAGGTTCTGCTCATAGTAGAGACTCTCGGCCAGTTCACGCTCCTGCTCGGCGGTCAGCAGGGGAATGCTGTTCACCGTGTGTACGTAAGCCTCCAGGTTCGCACCCGGGACCAACGCATAAGCAGGCTGCAACGAAGTGGTCATACGAAAAAACCTCCGACTCACTGAACTCGTGCCCGTAGGCACTGCCAACATTGACCGGGAACCGCGAAACAAGTTCCCTTTGAACTCAAAACGTCAATACCAGCAAAAAGACACTATCGCGGCGCCAGCTCACTCAGGTGGCGGGCCACTGCGATCCATGCACCGATATACCCTAACAGCACCGCCCCAAGCAAGAGCGATAGACCATCGGCTGATGGCACCCCGGCCAGGGCAAAGTCACTGCCATACAGTCCCGACAGGTCGACCACGGCGTCGTTCAGCCAGTTCAGGCCGAACGCCAGCACGCCCCAGGACAGGATCCCCGCCCCCAGGCCATACAGCGCGCCCATATAAAGGAAGGGGCGGCGCACATAGCTGTCGGTTCCGCCCACCAGCTTGATGACTTCGATTTCGGTGCGGCGGTTTTCGATGTGCAGTCGTATGGTGTTACCAATTACCAGCAGCAGCGCCGACACCAACAACACCGTCAGACCAAAGACGAAGCGGTCGCCCAGCTTGAGGATCGCCGCCAGACGCTCCACCCATACCAGGTCCAGCTGGGCCAGTTCGACCCGCGGCAGCTCCGCCAGACGCTGGCGCAACGCCTCGAGTGCCGGCTTGTCGACCTCGGTCGGGGTCACAACCACCACGCCAGGCAGCGGGTTTTCCGGCAGTTCGCGCAAGGCCTCGCCGAGCCCGGACTGTTGCTGGAACTCGTTGAGCGCCTGCTCGCGGCTGACATATTCGGCCTCGGCCACACCGGGCAGGGCCTTGATCTGGTCGCGCAGCGCCTCGCCGTCACGTGCACTGGCGTCCAGCTTGAGGTACAGGGAAATCTGCGCCGCACGCTGCCAGGAGCCGCCCAGGCGCTCGATATTGCTGAGGATCAGCGACAACCCCATGGGCAGGCTCAGCGCCACGGCCATCACCAGGCAGGTGAAAAAACTGCCGATCGGCTGTTTGCCCAGGCGGCGCAGGCTGTCCAGCAGGCTGGCGCGATGGCTTTCCAGCCAGGCGTGGAACAGGGTGCTGAAATCCGGGCCATCGTCTTCGTCGTGGCCCTTCTTCTTTTGCGGTTGCGGGTCCGCCGGCTTCGGCGCCACCCGTTCGGATACTTTGCGCGTGGCACTCATTGCCCGGCCTCCCCATCGCCGATCAGGCGTCCGCGCTGCAGCGTCAGCATGCGATGGCGCATGCGCGCGATCAGGGCCAGGTCGTGACTGGCGATCAGCACGCTGGTGCCCAGGCGGTTGATATCTTCGAAAACACCCATGATCTCCGCAGCCAGGCGCGGGTCGAGGTTGCCGGTAGGCTCGTCCGCCAGCAACAGGGCCGGACGGTGCACGATGGCGCGGGCAATACCGACGCGCTGCTGCTGCCCGGTGGACAGGTCGCCGGGAAACAGCTCGGCCTTGTCCGACAGGGCCACGCGCTCCAGCGCCGAGTCGACCTTCTTGGCGATCTCGGCCTTGGACAGGCCGAGGATCTGCAGCGGCAGGGCGACGTTATTGAACACGGTACGATCAAACAGCAACTGGTGATTCTGGAACACCACACCGATCTGCCGGCGCAGGAACGGAATCTGCGCGTTGCTGATCTGGCCCAGGTCCTGGCCGGCCAGCAGCAGCTTGCCACTGGTCGGGCGCTCCATCGCCAGCAACAGGCGCAGCAGCGTGCTCTTGCCTGCGCCGGAGTGACCGGTCACGAACAGAAACTCGCCCCGCCGTACCCGAAAACTCAACTCATGCAGGCCAACGTGACCATTCGGATAGCGCTTGGCGACCTGTTCGAATCGGATCATGGATGCTCCCGCTCGGCAAACAGTGCTTTAACGAAGGGTTCTGCCTCGAAGGTGCGCAGGTCGTCGATCCCCTCTCCCACCCCAATATAGCGAATGGGCAGGCCGAACTGCTTGGCCAGGGCGAAGATCACCCCGCCCTTGGCAGTGCCGTCCAGCTTGGTCAGGGCCAGACCGGTCAGTTCGACGCTCTGGTTGAAGTGCTTGGCCTGGTTGATGGCGTTCTGGCCAGTGCCGGCATCGAGCACCAGCAGCACTTCGTGCGGCGCATCGGCGTCGAGCTTGCCGATCACCCGGCGAACCTTCTTCAGCTCTTCCATCAGGTTGTCTTTGGTGTGCAGCCGGCCGGCGGTGTCGGCGATCAGCACATCGATGCCGCGGGCCTTGGCGGCCTGCACGGCGTCGAAGATCACCGACGCCGAGTCGGCGCCGGTGTGCTGGGCGATGACCGGGATGTGGTTGCGCTCACCCCAGACCTGCAACTGCTCCACCGCCGCGGCGCGGAAGGTGTCGCCGGCCGCCAGCATGACTTTCTTGCCTTCGAGCTGCAGCTTCTTGGCCAGCTTGCCGATGGTGGTGGTCTTGCCGGCGCCGTTGACGCCAACCACCAGGATCACGAAGGGCTTGTTCTGCGACTGCACGCGCAGCGGCTGTTCCACCGGCTTGAGCAACCCGGCCAGCTCGTCCTGCAGCGACTTGTACAGCGCGTCGGCGTCGGCCAATTGCTTGCGGGCGACTTTCTGGGTGAGGTTCTGCACGATCAGCGAAGTGGCCTCGACACCCACGTCGGCAGTCAGCAGGCGGGTCTCGATTTCGTCGAGCAGGTCATCGTCAATGGCTTTCTTGCCGAGGAACAGGCTGGCCATGCCTTCGCCGATGCTGGCACTGGTCTTTGACAGGCCCTGTTTCAGGCGAGCGAAGAAACCAACCTTGTTTTCCTCGACCGGAGCAGGAGCAGGCGCCGGCTCGACAGGCACCTGGACCACTGGCGCCGGAGCGACCACCGCAGGCGGCGGTACGACGACCGGCGGCTGCACCACCGGCGCGACCTGAACCGGCGCTGGCTGCGACACCGCCGCAGGTTGCGGCTCGGGTTCGGGCTGGGCCTGCGCAGCAGGCTGCTCGGGAATCACCGGCGGCTGCTGTGGCTCGAGGTCGGGCACCAATGCAACGGGCTCTTCCGGCACCGGCAGCACCAGGTTGCTGGATGGCGCATGCACAGGCGCTTCGGCAGCCGCAGGGGCAACCGGCTCAGGCGTGCTGACGGGCGGCTCGGGCGCGATCGCCGGAGCAGCTTGCGGCGCCTCTGGAGCAAGCGTTTCGGGCTGTTCGACAACAGGTTGCTGGGGCTTCTTGCGCAGCCAGCCGAACAGGCCTTTCTTTTCACCGGGCGCGGCCGGCGTTTTTTTGTCGTCGTTGGAACCAAACATGGAAGACGGCTATCTCAGGGTGGCGATGCGCCAGCTTGGCGCTTCAGAATTCTTTTCACGCAGAACAGACTCTTTTTAATCCGGCTCGTTCTTGCGCATCGTCTATTTTGTCGGGGGGCCTTTGCGGCGACATCCTCGACAGGCATGGTCGCCAGGCAACCGGATCAGTATCCTAGCACCTCCTAGCCCGCCGACGCTAAGGCCAAGCGGGCAGCCCAACAGGTTGAATCAAGAATGAATGCTCTAGCCCGCCGCGCCGCCGGCCTGCTGCTCGGCACGATTTGTCTGCCCCTCGCGGCCTTCGCCGCCGCCCCGCAACCCACCCACGAATTCATCCTCGACAACGGCCTGAAAGTGGTCGTGCGCGAAGATCACCGCGCGCCCGTGGTGGTGTCGCAGGTCTGGTACAAGGTCGGTTCCAGCTACGAGACACCGGGCCAGACCGGGTTGTCCCATGCGCTGGAGCACATGATGTTCAAGGGCAGCGAGAAGGTCGGCCCCGGCGAAGCCTCGCGCATCCTGCGGGACATCGGTGCCGAAGAGAACGCCTTCACCAGCGACGACTACACCGCCTATTACCAGGTGCTGGCCCGCGACCGCCTGAACGTCGCCCTGGAGCTGGAAGCCGACCGCATGGCCAGCCTGCGCCTGCCGGCCGACGAGTTCAGCCGCGAAATCGAGGTCATCAAGGAAGAACGTCGCCTGCGCACCGACGACAACCCCGGTTCCAAAGCCTTCGAACTGTTCAAGGCCATGGCCTATCCGGCCAGCGGCTACCACACCCCGACCATCGGCTGGATGGCCGACCTGCAGCGCATGAAGGTCGAGGAACTGCGCCACTGGTACGAGTCCTGGTACGCGCCAAACAACGCCACCCTGGTGGTGGTCGGTGACGTGACCGTCGACGAGGTGCGCAAGCTGGCCGAGCGCTGGTTCGCCGGCATCCCGAAACGCACCCTGCCGCCGACCAAGCTGCCGCTGGAACTGGCCGAACCGGGCCAGCGCCAGTTGACCGTGCATGTGCGCACGCAACTGCCAAGCCTGATCTATGGCTTCAACGTGCCGGGCCTGGCAACCGCCACGAACCCCCGTGAAGTCCACGCCCTGCGCCTGATTTCGGCCCTGCTCGACGGTGGCTACAGCGCCCGCATGGCCGCCCGCCTTGAGCGCGGCGAAGAACTGGTGGCCGGCGCCTCGACCCGCTACGACCCGTTCACCCGCGGCGACAGCCTGTTCGTGCTCTCGGCAACACCCAACGTGCAGAAGAAAAAGACCCTCGCCCAGGTCGAGACCGGCATCTGGAAACTGCTCGACGAACTCAAGACCACGCCGCCCAGCGCCGAGGAACTGGAGCGCGTGCGCGCCCAGGTCATCGCCGGCCTGGTCTACGACCGCGACTCCATCAGCAGCCAGGCCACCACCATCGGCCAGCTGGAGACCGTCGGGCTGTCGTGGAAACTGATCGACAACGAACTGGACGAGCTGAAGAACGTGACCCCGGCCGACATCCAGAACGCCGCGCGCACCTATTTCACCCGCGAGCGCCTGAGCATCGCCCATGTACTGCCCGAGGAGCGCGCCCAATGAGCCAGACCACTCCCCGCTTCATTCTCAAGGGGCTCGGCGTCCTCGCCCTGGCGGTGACCCTGGCCAGCCCGGCGTTCGCCGAAGGCACCGCATCGCCGGCAGCCAAGCCGACCAACACCCTGCAATCGCTGGCCGAACTGGACGGCAAGGCGCCGAGCCATCGCACCCTGAACATCCAGAGCTGGAACACCGCCGAAGGCGCGCGGGTACTGTTCGTCGAAGCCCACGAGCTGCCGATGTTCGACCTGCGCCTGACCTTCGCCGCCGGCAGCAGCCATGACACCGTCCCGGGCATCGCTTCGCTGACCAACGCCATGCTCAACGAAGGCGTGGCCGGCAAGGACGTCAACGCCATCGCCCAGGGCTTCGAGGGCCTGGGTGCCGACTTCGGCAACGGCGCCTACCGCGACATGGCCGTCGCCTCGCTGCGCAGCCTGAGCGCCACCGACAAACGCGAGCCGGCCCTGAAGCTGTTCGCCGACGTGGTGGGCAAGCCGACCTTCCCGAAAGACGCGCTGGTACGGATCAAGAACCAGATCCTCGCCGGCTTCGAATACCAGAAGCAGAACCCCGGCAAGCTCGCCAGCCTCGAGCTGTTCGAGCGCCTGTACGGGCAGCACCCGTATGGCCACCCGAGCGACGGTACAGCCAAGACCGTTCCCCCCATCACCCTGGAACAACTGCGCGCCTTCCACGCCAAGGCCTACACCGCCAGCAACACGGTGATCGCCCTGGTCGGCGACCTCAGCCGCGCCGAGGCCGAGGCCATCGCCGCGCAGGTCTCCGTCGCACT
Source organism: Pseudomonas sp. TUM25319 (assembly GCF_056388475.1). Lineage (NCBI taxonomy): Bacteria > Pseudomonadati > Pseudomonadota > Gammaproteobacteria > Pseudomonadales > Pseudomonadaceae > Pseudomonas > Pseudomonas sp. TUM25319. Next base: position 6,742,902 of record NZ_CM150751.1, read on the forward strand.
GCCGAAAGGCCCGGCCCTGGCCAAGGTGACGGCACCCGCCGAGCCCAAGCCCGGCGCGACCCATATCGACTTCCCGTCCAAGCAGACCCACCTGATGCTGGCCGAGCTGGGTATCGACCGTAATGATCCGGACTACGCGGCCCTGTCGCTGGGTAACCAGATCCTCGGCGGTGGCTCCTTCGGTACCCGCCTGATGAGCGAAGTCCGGGAAAAACGCGGCCTGACCTACGGCGTCTACTCCACCTTCGTGCCGATGCAGGCGCAAGGGCCGTTCATGATCAACCTGCAGACCCGTGCCGAGCTGAGCGAAGGCACCCTCAAGCTGGTTCAGGACATCCTGCGCGACTACCTGAAAACCGGCCCGACCCAGCAGGAACTGGACGACGCCAAGCGCGAACTGGCCGGCAGCTTCCCGCTGTCCAACGCCAGCAACGCCAGCATCGTCGGCCAGTTGGGTGCCATCGGCTTCTACGACCTGCCGCTGACCTACCTCGAAGACTACATGCATCAATCCCAGGCGCTGACCGTGGAGCAGGTGCGTGATGCCCTGAACCGCCACCTGTCCGCCGACAAACTGGTGATCGTCACCGCCGGGCCGAACGTGCCGCAGCAGCCGCTGCCACCGCCCCTCGACAAACCCGCCGAGCAGCCGCTCGGTGTACCGGAGCATTAATGGCCAGTCCATCCAAGCCGCATGCAGGCCAAGGCCAGTTGCGCATCATCGCCGGCGAATGGCGCAGCCGCCGCCTGAGTTTCCCTGACGCCCCCGGCCTGCGCCCGACGCCGGACCGGGTGCGGGAAACCCTGTTCAACTGGCTCGCCGCCCACATCGAAGGCGCCAAGGTGCTGGATGCCTTCACCGGCAGCGGCGCCCTGTACCTGGAAGCCCTGTCCCGCGGGGCGGCCGAGGCCGTGGCCGTGGACAGCAACCCGGCAGCCATCGCCAGCCTGCGGCAGAACCTCGAACTGCTGCGCTGCCCACGCGGCCAGATCATCCAGAGCGATGTCCAGCGTTATCTGCAAGGTGAGCCCAGGCAGACCTTCGACCTGGTGTTCCTCGACCCGCCGTTCCACCAGGACCTGCTGCCCGCCACCTGCGCCCTGCTCGAAGAGCGCGGCTGGCTGGCCGATCACGCCTGGATCTACACCGAAAGCGAAACCGCACCGTCCTCCCTGAGCCTGCCAGGCAACTGGCGCCTGCATCGGGAGAAAAAGGCCGGCCAGGTGTACTACGCCCTCTGGGAACGCGGCTGATCGTCATCTGCACGTCATATGGCGCGGCAGGCAGGGTGACCAGCACTTACACTGGTAATCAGGCCCGTCGCGCAGTTCCCGAGTGAACCCAGGATGTCCATCTCCCTCGCCCCAACCTTCAAGCCCGCGACAGGACTTCGCAATCCTCACCTCCAGACTCTCTGGGGCCCGCTGTGGCGCACCTCGACGCCGTTGGATCACCAACGCGAGCGCCTGTGGCTGGCCGACGGCGACTTTCTCGACCTGGACTGGAGCGGCCCGCACCAGAGCGACGCGCCGCTGGTGCTGGTGCTGCACGGCCTGACGGGCTCGTCGTCCTCCCATTATGTGCTCGGCCTGCAACACGCCTTGCAGGCTCGCGGCTGGGCCAGCGTCGCGGTGAACTGGCGCGGCTGCTCGGGCGAGCCGAACCTGTTGCCACGCAGCTATCACTCCGGCGCCAGCGAAGACCTGGCCGAAGTGGTCGCCCACCTGCGCGCCCAACGTCCGTTGGCGCCGCTCTATGCGGTGGGTTATTCACTGGGCGGTAACGTACTGCTCAAGTATCTGGGTGAAGCCGGCTCGGCCAGCCAGCTGCAGGCGGCCGTGGCGGTGTCGGTGCCGTTTCGCCTGGACCAGTGCGCCGACCGCATTGGCCTGGGCTTTTCGCGAGTCTACCAGGCGCATTTCATCCGCGAGATGATCAGCTACGTGAAGAACAAGGAGCGCGACTTCCTGTACCGCGGCCACCATGAAGGCCTCGAAGCCCTGGCCCGCCTCGGGCCGCTGACCCGGATGCGCACCTTCTGGGACTTCGACGGCCGCATTACCGCGCCGCTCAACGGCTTCAGCGATGCCCACGACTACTACAAGCGCTCGTCCAGCCGTTATTACCTGGGCGAGAACCGCACGCCGACACTGATCATCCAGTCCAGCGACGACCCGTTCGTGTTTCGCCACAGCCTCCCCGACGCCAGCGAACTGGCGAGCAGTACCACCCTCGAGTTGCACGCTCGCGGTGGTCATGTCGGGTTCGTCGAGGGCAGCCTGCGCCAGCCGGGGTATTACCTGGAGCGGCGTATCCCCGAGTGGCTGGCGCAGCAGGTTTGAGGCTCAGTCGCCGGTGGCGATCTGGCGTTGCGGGTCGGTGATCCACTCACTCCAGGAGCCGGCGTACAGCGGCGCCAGCGGATAACCGGCCAGGCTCAGGGCAAACAGGTTGTGGCAGGCGGTGACGCCAGAACCGCAATACGCCACCAGCGCTTCCGGCTTGCGCGTACCGATCAGCGTGGAAAAACGCGCCTTGAGTTGCTCGGCTGGCAGGAAACGGCCGTCCGCCCCGAGGTTGTCGGTGAAGGCCGCGCACTGCGCACCGGGGATATGCCCGGCGACCGGGTCGATCGGCTCCACCTCGCCACGGAAACGCGGCTGGGCACGGGCGTCGAGCAGGGTCAGGGCCGGATCACCGAGACGCTTGCGCAGTTGCTCGGCGTCGATCAGCAGCGCCGGGTCGGGCTCACCGCTGAAACGGCCTTCGCGCTTGTCCGCCGGGTCCAGGCTCAGGGGCAGGCCCGCCGCGTGCCAGGCCTTCAGGCCGCCATCGAGAATGGCAACGCCACTGCGCTTGCCGAGCCACGCCAGCAACCACCAGGCACGGGCGGCAAAGGCACCGGGGCCGTCGTCGTACAGCACGATATCGCTGTCGTTGTTGATGCCCCACTGCTGCAGACGTTCGATCAACCGGCTGGCATCCGGCAGCGGATGGCGACCGGTCACGCCCTTGGTCACCGGCCCACTGAGGTCTCGCTCCAGGTCGGCGAAATGTGCCCCTGCAATATGCCCCTCGGCATAGCTGCGCTGGCCGTAATCCGGATCTTCCAGGGCAAAACGACAATCGAGAATCACCAGCTTCGGGTCGCCGAGGCGTTCCGCCAGTTGCTGGGGTGCAATCAGTTGCGCAAGGGGCATGGCAGTCTCCATATCGATTGAAAGGGGCGTTACTGCTCCAGCGCCTGCTGCAGCGGTACATAGAATTCTTCACACAGCGCGTCCACCGCCGGCTGGGCCGTGGCGGTGACGAAACCCAGTTCCAGCACCAGCACCTGATAGACACCCCGCTTGATGGCCTCTTCGCTCAGGTGCGCGGAGTTTTCCCGGGTGGTGCACAGGAAGCGCACCCAGGAGGTCAGCACGATCCAGGTATTGAGGGTCAGCGATTCGATCTGCACCGGGCTCATCGCCAGGATGCCGGCCTCGACGAAACCGCTGTAGATGGCCTGGCCTTGCAGCAGGCAACGCTGGGAAAAGCGCCGGTAACGGGCGGCCAGTTCCCGGTCGCTGTCGAGCAGGTGCTCCAGATCGCGGTGCAGGAAACGAAAATCCCACATCGCCGCGAGGATCGCCTTCAGGTAGAAGCGCTTGTCCTCGACCGTAGCCAGCCGGCCCTTGGGCGGGCGCAGGAAGCTCTCGACCTGTTCCTCATACTGGCTGAACAGCTCGGCGATGATTTCCTGCTTGTTGGCGAAGTGGTAGTACAGATTGCCGGGCGAGATTTCCATGTGCGCGGCGATGTGGTTGGTGCTGACGCTGCGTTCGCCCTGCTGGTTGAACAGCTCCAGGCTGTTTTGCACGATGCGCTCGCGGGTCTTGATGCGCGGGGCCATGACGCCAGCTCCAAATGCGTGAGCCTGAAATGTTTGGTTAATCTTACGGCCTCACTTCCCCGGTTGCATCCGCTGAATGGATACCGCTGTGCCGACCTACAAATCTTTACAGCGGCCACACCGGATTAGAGCATATGCTCTAGTCGAAACAATTGGTCATGGAGCGCCCCGATGTCTTCACTGGATTGGCTCGACACCCTGTTCGAACAGCAACGTGCGGCCTTCAACCGCCTGCCCATGCCGCCCTTGGCCCAGCGCCGGCAATGGCTCAAGGCCCTGCGCCAGGCATTGCTGGTGCGGCAGGACGAGCTGGTGGCCGCCATCGACCAGGACTTCAACGGCCGCAGCGCCGACGAAACCCGCCTCGCCGAACTGATGCCCAGCGTTCAGGGCCTTGTCCACGCGGAAAAACACCTGGGCCAGTGGATGAAGTCGCGTCGGCGCAGTGTCGGCCTCGCGTTCCAGCCGGCCAGCGCACGGGTGCACTACCAGCCGCTGGGCGTGGTCGGGGTGATCGTGCCGTGGAACTACCCGCTGTTCCTCGCCATCGGCCCGCTTACCGGCGCCCTGGCCGCCGGCAACCGGGTGATGCTCAAGCTCAGCGAGACCACCCCGGCCACCGGCCGGTTGCTCAAGGACCTGCTGGAATCGGTGTTCCCCACCGACATGGTCTGCGTGGTGCTCGGCGAGGCCGATGTCGGCGAAGCCTTCTCCCGCCTGCCGTTCGACCACCTGCTGTTCACCGGCGCCACCAGTATCGGCCGTCATGTGATGCGCGCCGCCGCCGACAACCTGACCCCGGTGACCCTGGAACTGGGCGGCAAGTCGCCGGCGATCGTGTCCGCCAGCGTGCCCCTGGCCGACGCCGCCGAGCGCATCGCCTTCGGCAAGACCCTCAACGCCGGCCAGACCTGTGTCGCCCCGGACTACGTGCTGGTGCCCCGCGCGCGTATCTCCGGTTTCATCGACGCCTATCGCGATGCAGTGCGGCGCTTTTATCCACAGATCACCGGCAACCCGGACTACACCGCGATCATCAGCCCGCGGCACCTGGCCAGGCTCAACGGCTACCTCGACGACGCCCGCCGCCAGGGCGCGCGGGTCACCAGCCTGTATCCGGACGAAACCCCACCCGACCGCCGCCTGCCACCGCTGGTGCTGGAAAACGTGACCGACGCCATGCAGGTCATGCAGGACGAGATCTTCGGCCCGCTACTGCCAGTGGTGCCCTACGACCAGATCGACGACGCCATTGCCTACATCAACCAGCGCCCGCGTCCGCTGGCGCTCTACTACTTCGGCTACGAGCGCGGCGAACAACGGCGGGTGCTGGACACCACCCACTCCGGCGGCGCCTGCCTCAACGACACCCTGCTGCACGTGGCCCAGGACGACCTGCCGTTCGGCGGCGTCGGCCCGTCCGGCATGGGTCATTACCACGGCTACGAGGGCTTCCAGACCTTTAGCAAGGCCAAGGGTGTGCTGGCCAAGCAGCGTCTGAACCTGGCGCGGCTGATCTACCCGCCCTACGGCAAGCGCCTGCAACACCTGGTGTACCGCTTCTTCATCCGCTGATCGCTGCACGGGCCACAACAATGACAACACGCCTGGTATCCACCGCCGCGCTGAACCGGCGCGGCCTGCTCAAGTTCAGCCTAGGCGCCACGCTGTTTCTCGGCGGCGCCAGCCTGGTCGGCTGCTCCGCCGAAACCCCGGCCAGCGGTTTTCGCATCCTGCGCCAGGACGACCTGCCGCTGCTGCGGGCCATCACCCCGGTAATTCTCGCCGGGGCCGCGCCCGCCTCGGCCACCGACGCGGTGCTGGCGCGCCTCGACGACACGCTCGCCAGCCTTTCCGGCGAAATGCTCAAACTCACCCGGCAATTGTTCGACGTGCTGACCTTGCCGCTGACCCGCGGCCCGCTCACCGGCATCTGGGGCGCCTGGGAGCAGGCAGGGCCGGAGCAGATCGGCGCCTTTCTGCGGCGCTGGCAGGACAGCTCGCTGAACCTGCTGCGCCAGGGCTACTGCTCGCTGCTGCAACTGTTGCTGATGGCCTGGTACAGCATGCCCGCGTCCTGGGGCGCCTGCGGTTACCCCGGCCCGCCGACCTTCTGACCCGACAAGAGCTCGCCCATGCCCGTACCCGACCTGTTCCGCGACGGCCTCGCCCGCGGCTGGAAAACCCATGACGGCTCCGTCCTGAGCCAGGACCTCACGCTGGAAACCGATATCGCCATCATCGGCAGCGGCGCCGGCGGCGCCACCAGTGCCGAACGGCTCAGCGCTGCCGGCTACCGCGTGCTGCTGATCGAAGAAGGCCCGCTGCAGACCAGCAGCGACTTCAAGATGCTGGAGCATCAGGCCTACGCCCGCCTCTATCAGGAAGGCATCGGCCGCATGAGCAAGGACGGCGCCATCACCATCCTCCAGGGCCGTGCCGTGGGTGGCACCACCCTGATCAACTGGACCTCCAGCTTCCGCACCCCGGAGCCGACCCTGCGTCACTGGGCCGCCGAGCATGGCGTGGTCGGCCTGGGCGCCGACGACCTGACGCCCTGGTTCGAGCACATCGAGCAACGCCTGAACATCGCGCCCTGGCCGGTGCCACCCAATGCCAACAACGACGTGCTGCGCCGTGGCTGCACAGCCCTCGACCTGGACTGGAAGGTCATCCCGCGCAACGTGCGCGGCTGCGGCAACCTCGGCTATTGCGGCATGGGTTGTCCGCTCAACGCCAAGCAGTCGATGCTGGTGACCAGTATCCCGGCGACCCTGGAACGCGGCGGCGAACTGCTCTACCTGGCCCGTGCCGAACGCTTCGAGCACGACGGCCAGCGCATCCGCGAACTGCACTGCACGGCCCTGGACCCGCGTTGCGTCACGCCCACCGGTCGGCGCATCCGCGTTCGTGCGCGGCATTACCTGCTGGCCGGCGGCGGCATCAACAGCCCGGCGCTGCTGATGCGCTCGGACGCCCCGGACCCGCACCGGCGGCTGGGCAAACGCACCTTCCTGCACCTGGTGAACTTCAGCGCGGCGCGCTTCGCCGACGCGGTGAACCCGTTCTACGGTGCACCACAGTCCATCTACAGCGACCATTTCCAGTGGCGCGGCGGCGTCACCGGGCCCATGGGCTACAAGTTGGAAGTGCCGCCGCTGCACCCGGCACTGGCCGCTACCCTGCTGGGCGGTTTCGGCGAAGACAACGCCGGGCGCATGACCGAGTTGCCCCACACTCATGTGATGCTGGCCCTCCTACGGGACGGTTTTCACCCGGACAGCTCCGGCGGCAGCGTACAACTGCGTGGCGATGGCTCGCCGGTGCTCGATTACCCGCTTTCGCCCTACGCCTGGGACGGCGTGCGCCGGGCGTTCCACAGCATGGCCGAAATCCAGTTCGCCGCCGGAGCAGAACATGTACTGCCGCTGCACGCCGCCGCCCGTCCGGCGAAAACCCTCACCGAGGCGAAAGCCATGATCGACGGCCTGCCCCTGGAACTGTTCCTCACGCGCCTGGGCAGCGCCCACGTCATGGGTGGCTGCGCCTTCGGCGAAGACCCGCGCCAGAGCGTCTGCGACAGCCTTGGCCGGCATCATCAACTGGAAAACCTGTCGATCCACGACGGCTCGCTGTTTCCCACCAGCATCGGCGCCAACCCGCAATTGTCGGTCTACGCCATCAGTGCCCGGCTCAGCCAGCAGCTCGCCGAACGCCTGAAAAACAGCGCCATGACAACAGCGGGCGGCGCTGTCTATAGTCCGTTGGGCCGGTGATGGCGACTTGGCCCGACCGTATCGGCTGCGCTACCATCCGACTCCCTAACGCACTCCTGCCAGGACGACGCGATGAACCGAGTGTTGTACCCGGGTACTTTCGACCCTATTACCAAGGGCCATGGCGATCTGGTCGAACGCGCCTCGCGTCTGTTCGATCATGTGATCATCGCGGTTGCCGCCAGCCCCAAGAAAAACCCGCTGTTCCCGCTGGAACAACGGGTGGAACTGGCGCGTGAAGTGACCAAGCACCTGCCCAACGTCGAAGTCCTCGGCTTCTCGACGCTGCTGGCGCACTTTGCCAAGGAGCAGCAGGCCAATGTCTTCCTGCGCGGCCTGCGCGCGGTCTCGGACTTCGAGTACGAATTCCAGCTGGCCAACATGAACCGGCAACTGGCGCCCGACGTCGAAAGCCTGTTCCTCACCCCGTCGGAACGTTATTCGTTCATCTCCTCCACATTGGTGCGCGAGATCGCGGCCCTGGGCGGCGATATCACCAAGTTCGTCCACCCGGCGGTGGCCGACGCACTCACCGAGCGTTTCAAGAAGTAATCTCATCTGGCCAGGAAAACCGGCGTCCGCGTGCACTGCGGGCGCTAATCCGGCACAATTGCGCCCATTGGTTTTCAATTGCCAGTGCGCGAGAGCCTGGCCGGAGTCCCCATGTCCCTGATCATCACCGACGATTGCATCAACTGCGACGTCTGCGAACCCGAGTGCCCGAACGCCGCCATCTCCCAGGGCGAAGAGATCTACGTGATCGACCCGAACCTGTGCACCCAGTGTGTCGGCCACTATGACGAACCGCAGTGCCAGCAGGTCTGCCCGGTCGACTGCATCCCGCTGGATGAAGCCCATCCGGAGACCGAAGACGAACTGATGGCCAAGTACCGCCGTATCACCGGCAAGGCCTGATGACGGGCGTCGCCGCGCTCCGATCGCTGTTCCTCGGCGCCAGCCTGGCGCTCTTCAGCGTGGCCGCCCTGGCCGAAGGACCGGGGCGCGCGGCCATCGCCACACCCCACCCCGAAGCCACCGCTGCGGCGCGGGAAGTCCTGCGCCAAGGCGGTAATGCCTTCGACGCGGCCATTGCCGTGAGCGCCGCACTGGCCGTGGTCGAGCCCTACGGTTCAGGGCTTGGCGGCGGCGGTTTCTTCCTCCTGCGCCAGCCCGGCGACCCTGCCCGCTACCGCTTTGTCGATGCCCGCGAAAAGGCCCCCGGCAAGGCCACGGCCGATATGTACCTCAAGGACGGCAAGGCCCAGCCCGGTCTGTCGATCAACGGCCCACTGGCCTCCGCCATTCCCGGCCTGCCGGCCGCGCTGGACGAACTGGCCGCCCGCTACGGCAAACTTCCTCTGCGCAGCAGCCTGGCCCCGGCCATTCGTCTGGCCAACCAGGGCTTTGCCGTTGATCGGATCTACCGCGACCGCGCCACCCTGCGCCTGAACGCCCTGCGCGATGACGCCGAAAGCGCCCGGCTGTTTCTCGACGGCAACGAGGTCCCGGCCCTTGGCAAACTGATCCGCCAGCCGGCGCTGGCCGCCACCTTGCAGCAACTGGCGGAAAAAGGCCGCGACGGCTTCTATCGCGGGCCCGTGGCCGACACGCTGGTCCGGGAAGTGAAGGCCGCTGGCGGCATCTGGAGCCTCGGTGATCTCGCCAACTATCGTGTCGCCGAGCGCGAGCCGCTGCGTTATCGCCTTGCCGACCAGCGCGAACTGATCAGCGCCCCGCCGCCGTCCGCCGGCGGCGTCGCCATCGCCCAAAGCCTGGCGATGCTGCAGCGCCTGCCCTGGCAGAGCGCCGACACCGTGCAGCGCGCTCATTACGTGCTGGAAGTGCTGCGCCGCGCCTACCGTGACCGAGGCCTGCTGGGCGACCCGGACCATGTCACCAACCCGGTACCGCAACTGCTGTCGCGCGCGCACCTGGTTGCCCTGGCCGACAGCATCGACGTGCGCGACGCCACCCCCAGCAGCCAGTTGCCGCCTTCGCCGCCCTGGCGCGAAGGCGACCACACCACCCACTTCGCCGTGATCGACGCCAACGGCAACGCCGTGGCGGCGACCCTGTCGGTCAACCTGCCGTTCGGCGCAGCCTTCACCGCGCCCACGACTGGCGTGGTACTGAACAACGAAATGGACGATTTCGCGGCCGACCCGCAAGGCAGCAACAGCTATGGCCTCAGCGGCAGCCAGGCCAATGCCGTGGCGGCGGGCAAGCGGCCGCTGTCGAGCATGAGCCCAAGCTTCATCGAAAGCCCGACGGCGTTCGCCGCCTTCGGCACGCCGGGCGGCAGCCGGATTCCGAGCATGGTGCTACTGTCGATGCTGGAGTACCTGGATGGCCGACCGGTGAACACCTGGCCGGCAGTGCCGCGTTATCACCACCAGTACCTGCCGGATGTGGTGGAACATGAGCCGGGCGCGTTCAGTGACACCGAGCAGCAGGCGCTGCGGGCTCGCGGGTATGAACTCAAGGATGTCGGGCGCAGCTATGGCAACCAGCAGGTGCTGTTCTGGGACAAGCGGGATGGGCGGCTGGAGGCGGAGAGCGATCCGCGTGGGGTGGGTAGCTCAGAGGTGGAGAAGCCCTGAGCGTGTCGCTGTATTGACTGGCCTCATCGCTGGCAAGGCCAGCTCCCACAAGGTGTGGCGGTGCACACAAACCCTGTGGGAGCTGGCCTTGCCAGCGATGAGGCCTTCGAATCCAGCAAAAACGTTATGTCTGGCACCGCGGGCAAAACACACTCGCCCGCTGCCCCAGCTTCACTTCCCGCAAGATCGTGCCACACAGCTTGCAAGGCTCCTCGCCCCGCCCGTAGACGAACAGCTCCTGCTGGAAATACCCCGGCTGACCATCACCACCGATGAAGTCCCGCAGCGTGGTACCGCCGCGCTCGATGGCCGCCGCCAAAATGCGCTTGATCTCGATCGCCAGCCGCAGGTAACGGGCCCGGGAAATGCTCCCCGCCGCCCGCCGCGGGTCGATGCCGGCCGCGAACAGCGCTTCGGTCGCGTAGATATTGCCCACGCCCACCACCACCGCGTTGTCCATGATGAACGGCTTCACCGCCATCGCCCGGCCACGGGAAAGCTGGAACAGCCGCTCGCCATCGAACAGATCGGTCAAGGGCTCAGGCCCCAGGCGTACCAGCAATTCATGCTCCAGCGGCGTCAGGCTCCAGAGCATCGCGCCGAAGCGCCGCGGGTCGGTGTAGCGCAGCGCCAGGCCCGACTCCAGCTCGATATCCACATGCTCGTGCTTTTCCGCCGGCAAGCCGATTTCCACCAGCCGCAGGTTGCCCGACATGCCCAGGTGGCTGATCAGCGTCCCCACCTCGGCGTTGAGCAGCAAGTACTTGGCGCGCCGCTCCACCGAGACGAAGCGCTGCCCGGACAGGCGCACGTCGAGGTCTTCGGGGATCGGCCAGCGCAGGCGGCGGTCGCGCACGATCACGCGGCTGACGCGCTGGCCTTCGAGGTACGGCGCAATGCCGCGGCGGGTGGTTTCGACTTCAGGTAATTCAGGCATGGATCAGTGGCTGCCCAGTTCGCGAATGGTTTGCTTGAGGTTCTCGAAGTCGTAATCCGAGAGGCCGACATAGTCCAGCACCAGATGCCCGACGGTATTCCATTCATGGTCGACGCCCTGGTTGCCCAGCACCCGGTGCGAGGCACAGATGTGCTCGGCCATCTTCAGGATCGCCAGCAGGTTCTTCAGCGGCGCCGTGCGCGGCGACTCGTCGCTGAACACCGCGAGGGCGTTGTGGTGGTTGGCGATGGCGTTACTGACGTGCTCCGGCAGGCGCCACGACTTGGCGGTGTAGTAACCCACCACCGCATGGTTGGTGTTGAACACCTGATTCTCGGTGTCCACCACGCGCTGGCGGTCGTTGGCGCTGGCGTAGGCGTCTTCCAGCACGCTCATGTAGTCGGGGAAGCGCTTGAGCATCAGCGGCACGCCGCAGTCGTGGAACAGGCCGAGGGCATACGCCTCATCCACCGCCTGGGAGCCGAGGCGCTTGGCCAGGGTCAGGCAGGTCATGGCCACGTCCTGGGCGGTGTCCCAGAAGCGATTGAGGGTGACGATGGTTTCATCGCTCATCTCGCCCTTGATCGACTGGGCGTTGATCAGGTTGATGATCGAACGGCTGCCCAACAGGTTCACCGCCCGCTGGATCGAGGCGATCTTGTTGGTCAGTCCGTAGTACGGCGAGTTGACGATCTTCAGCAAGGCGCCGGACAGGCCTGGGTCCTGGGAGATCAGCTTGGCGATCGTCTCCAGGTCAGGGTCGGGCATGTACTGCTCCATCTGCAGGTCGACCATGATCTGCGGCTGCGGCGGGACGCTGATACCTTGCAGGGCTTGCTGGATCTGTTCGGAAGAGAGTTCCTGGGTCATTGATTTCTTACTCGCGGCGGACGGCGAATTCTAACCTGATCAGTACAGCAAGGTGGCAACCCAAAATGCCGGCGCCGGGCCTGCAATTTGTCGCACCGGCGCGGTGCTGGCGGGGCCGACACGGTATACTCCCGCTCTTTTTTCCCGGAGCGACGTCATGTCCCTGCCCAGCCTTCGCCTCAAAGCCAACGCCGACCGCCGCCTGCGCGCCGGCCACCTGTGGGTCTACAGCAACGAAATCGACGTCGCCGCCACCCCGCTGCACGGCTTCAAGGCCGGTGACCAGGCGATCCTCGAAGCCGCCGGCGGCAAGCCGCTGGGCATCGTTGCCCTGAGCCCGAACAACCTGATCTGCGCCCGCCTGCTGTCCCGCGACATCAAGCTGTCGCTGGACAAATCGCTGCTGGTGCACCGCCTCAACGTCGCCCTGTCGCTGCGCGAGCGCCTGTTCGACAAGCCGTTCTACCGCCTGGTCTACGGCGATTCCGACCTGCTGCCGGGCCTGGTGGTGGACCGCTTTGACCACATTCTCGTGGTACAGATCGCCTCGCCGACCATGGAACGTCACCGTGACGACGTACTGGCCGCACTGATCCAGGTGCTCAAGCCCAGTGGCGTGCTGTTCAAGAACGACTCCTCCGCCCGCGATGCCGAGGGCTTGGAGCGTTACGTCGAGACCGTCTACGGCGAAGTGCCGGAGTGGGTGGCCCTGGAAGAGAACGGCGTGAAGTTCGAAGCGCCGGTGATGGAAGGCCAGAAGACCGGCTGGTTCTACGACCACCGCATGAACCGCGCCCGCCTGGCACCGTACGTCAAGGGCAAGCGCGTGCTCGACCTGTTCAGCTACATCGGTGGCTGGGGCGTGCAGGCCGGTGCCTTCGGCGCCAGCGAAGTGTTCTGCGTCGATGCTTCGGGCTTCGCCCTGGACGGCGTCGAGCGCAATGCCACGCTGAACGGCTTTGCCGAGAAAGTGACCTGCATCGAAGGCGACGTGTTCGCCGCCCTGCGCGAGCTGAAGGCGGCTGAAGAGCGCTTCGACGTGATCGTCGCCGACCCGCCCGCCTTCATCAAGCGCAAGAAAGACCTGAAAAACGGCGAAGGCGCCTACCGCCGCCTGAACGAGCAGGCCATGCGCCTGCTGAGCAAGGACGGCATCCTGGTCAGCGCCTCGTGCTCGATGCACCTGCCCGAAGACGACCTGCAGAACATCCTGCTCACCAGCGCCCGCCACCTGGACCGCAATATCCAGCTGCTGGAACGCGGCGGCCAGGGCCCGGACCACCCGGTGCACCCGGCGATCCCGGAAACCCGCTACATCAAGAGCATCACCTGCCGCTTGCTGCCGAACAGCTGAGTGCGGTGATGGAAGGAATAATCCCGGCCTGAGTGCCGGGATTTTTTATCGCCCCAGTTTTTCCAGCGCGGCATCGGCGAGGAAGGAAGAGCGGCTTTTCACATTGTGGTCGCGCACATAGCGATCAATGCGCTGAATCACAAAACCCGGAAGGGTGACATTCACCTTCTCGGTCTTGCCCAGATAAGGCGTAATGTCGATTTCGAGCATGCCCCAGCCCATGTCCGCGAAATCGGGATTGTTGCGATGGGTAGCTGCGCTGGTAGGCATCGGGATGGGCTGACCGCTACCGACAATTTCCTCCAGCATGATGTGCGCGACTTCCACTGCTGCGGCGTAGGCGTCCTCAAAGGTATCGCCCGCAGTTACCGCACCGGGGATATCGGGAATCTGGATGCCGGTGGCGGTATTTTCATCGCCCCACTCAATGCAGATCGGGTATTGCATGGTTATCTCCTGCAAGGTGCCAAGGATAAGACCGACCTACGTCAGCCCTGCCCGCTCCCTGATGCTCTTGACCGTGCCCAGCGGCAAATCCTTTTTAGGATGGGGAACGGGTATTGAGTTTGGATTGCTTGGGTGCTTGAAAATGTGATGGCTTCCCGTGACACGCTTCAAGAACCAACCAGCCGCCTCAAGCTCTTTGATCAACAGTCTGCTTTGCACCTCCACATCCCCCTGATGAGCGAAGGAGCAAACATACGCGCCAAACCCATCAGAGCACCCTAAAAAAGATGTGTCCAGAGTTATCTTTCAGCAGCGTTCAGTTGATCTAGATCCCGCCCAACATCGACTTCACCACCCGCCGGTGAATCGGCGCGATCAGCCACATATAGACCCGCCCCAGCGCATTGTGCGGTTCGACGATGGAGGTCAGGCTGACTTGCTTGCCCGGGTCCAGGTGCACGGAGATCAGCACGTCCAGATGGCTGTCGCGGATGGTCAGCACCAGTTCCCTGTCGGTGACGGCGGCGACTTCGAAGAAGTCGAGGTTGTCGCCCACCCGCGCGGTTTTCTGCTCGCGCAGGTTGAAGCCCGCCACAGGCTTGAGGCCGAACGGACGGACCAGGAAGTCGCGCACCCGCAGCGCCTGGTTGATCCAGCCCGGCACCGCACGGCTCATGCGCTGGTAGGCATCGAGCGCGGTCAGATTCTGTTCCGGAGCGACCCGGCGGGCGAAGCAGTCGAAGAACCAGGCAGTGGTGGAAAGCATGCGCAGGGCGCTGCTGGCAGGCACATCGGCAGGGTGGACCATAGCTCCTCCATGGAAGTCCAAAGCGGGAAGCCGATCACGGTAGCCGCCCCGCGCCCGGAAAGCGAGCCCGACCAAAAAACGACTTGCCCCGCGCCAACTGTCTATTGCGCCATTCCCTAAGGCCGCCAGCGGTGTAGAATCGGGCCTATTCATCGCCAGTCATCCCCCGGCGGGTTTATGAGCTCTGGCCGAGCGCACGGCGATCCCGCGGCGTCTTCGGCTTCATCCGTACCAGCGGCCACCTGCCTTGCGGTACAAAGGAGAAGAGAAGCTCACTCCCCTCATTTGTTACCTGATTAGCCGCCAGGAGTGCTTCATGCCTGATTACCGTTCCAAAACGTCCACCCACGGCCGCAACATGGCCGGTGCCCGCGCGCTGTGGCGCGCCACCGGCATGAAGGACGAGGACTTCAAGAAGCCGATCATCGCCATCGCCAACTCGTTCACCCAGTTCGTCCCGGGCCACGTGCACCTGAAGGACCTGGGTCAGCTGGTCGCCCGCGAAGTCGAACGCGCCGGTGGCGTGGCCAAGGAATTCAACACCATCGCGGTGGATGACGGCATCGCCATGGGTCACGACGGCATGCTCTATTCGCTGCCGAGCCGCGAGATCATCGCCGACTCCGTCGAGTACATGGTCAACGCCCACTGCGCCGACGCCATCGTCTGCATCTCCAACTGCGACAAGATCACCCCCGGCATGCTGATGGCCGCCCTGCGCCTGAACATCCCGGTGATCTTCGTCTCCGGCGGCCCGATGGAAGCCGGCAAGACCAAGCTGGCCAGCCACGGCCTGGACCTGGTGGACGCGATGGTCATCGCCGCCGACTCCAGCGCCAGCGACGAGAAAGTCGCCGAGTACGAGCGCAGCGCCTGCCCGACCTGCGGTTCGTGCTCCGGCATGTTCACCGCCAACTCGATGAACTGCCTGACCGAAGCCTTGGGCCTGTCCCTGCCGGGCAACGGCTCGACCCTGGCGACCCACGCCGACCGCGAGCAACTGTTCCTCACCGCCGGCCGCACCATCGTCGAGCTGTGCAAGCGCTACTACGGCGACAACGACGCCAGCGTCCTGCCGCGCAACATCGCCAACTTCAAGGCGTTCGAAAACGCCATGACCCTGGACATCGCCATGGGCGGTTCGACCAACACCATCCTGCACCTGCTGGCCGCGGCCCAGGAAGCGGAGCTGGCGTTCGACCTGCGCGACATCGATCGCCTGTCGCGCAAGGTGCCGCAGCTGTGCAAGGTGGCGCCGAACATCCAGAAGTACCACATGGAAGACGTTCACCGCGCTGGCGGCATCATCAGCATCCTCGGTGAGCTGGCCCGTGGCGGCCTGCTGCACACCGACGTGCCGACCGTGCACTCGCCGAGCCTGGAAGAAGCCATCGCCAAGTGGGACATCACCCAGACCAGCGACGAAGCGGTGCACCACTTCTTCAAGGCGGGCCCGGCCGGCATCCCGACCCAGACCGCGTTCAGCCAGTCGACCCGCTGGGACACCGTTGATGACGACCGTGAAAACGGCTGCATCCGCAGCGTCGAGCACGCCTACTCGCAAGAAGGCGGCCTGGCCGTGCTGTACGGCAACATCGCCCTGGACGGCTGCGTGGTGAAGACCGCCGGCGTCGATGAGTCGATTCACGTGTTCGAAGGCAACGCGAAGATCTTCGAGAGCCAGGACAGCGCCGTGCGCGGCATCCTCGCCGACGAAGTGAAGGAAGGCGACATCGTCATCATCCGTTACGAAGGCCCGAAAGGCGGCCCGGGCATGCAGGAAATGCTGTACCCGACCTCCTACCTGAAGTCCAAGGGCCTGGGCAAAGCCTGCGCCCTGCTGACCGACGGTCGTTTCTCGGGTGGTACCTCGGGCCTGTCCATCGGCCACGCCTCGCCGGAAGCCGCTGCTGGCGGCGCCATCGGCCTGGTGCAGGACGGCGACAAGGTGCTGATCGACATCCCGAACCGTTCGATCAACCTGCTGGTCAGCGACGAAGAACTGGCGGCACGCCGCATCGTCCAGGACCAGAAGGGCTGGAAGCCGGTGGAACAGCGTCCGCGCAAAGTGACCACCGCCCTGAAAGCCTACGCCCTGCTGGCCACCAGCGCCGACAAGGGTGCGGTACGCAACAAGGCCCTGCTTGACGGGCTGTGAGTTGGTCTGCTGAATAAAAAAACCGGCGCCCTTGGGTGCCGGTTTTTTATGGGGCCTTCAGGGGCCTCATCGCTGGCAACGCCAGCTCCCACAGGGTGTGAGATCGCCTCCGACCTCGTGGGAGCCGGCGTTGCCGGCGATGAGGCCGTCACTCAATAACTGGCCCGCACGGTAAAGATGAAGTTGCGCGGCTCGCCATAGAAGTTCGAACCCCACGGACTGTCCACCCGCTCGTAGTACTTGCGATCGAACAGGTTGTTGCCGGTCAGCTTCACCGACAGGTGCTTGTTGATCTTGTAGCCGATCTGCGCCGTGGTAATGGCGTAGCCGCCCTGCTCGAAGTCGACGTTGCGACGGTAGTAGGTCGCGCTCACCGCCCGCACGCCGCCCCCGACGCTGAAGTCCTGCAGCGGGCCGTCGGTGAATTCGTAGGCGGTCCAGAGGTTCAGGTTGTGCTTGGGCGTGATGGTGCTGAAGGTGGTGCCGTCATCGGCGCCGGTCAGCGACTTGGTCATGGTGTAGGCGTAACCGGTGACCACACTCCAGTTGTCGGTGATGTTGCCGCTCAGCTCGGTTTCCCAGCCCTGGCTACGCACCTTGCCCTGAGCCCGATAGTACTGGCCGCCGGAGACCAGTTCGGCACGGTTCTCGTCGTAGATGCGGAACACCGCCACGCTGCCATTCAGGCGGCCGTCGAAGAACTCGCGCTTGAGCCCCAGTTCGTACTGCTCGCCTTCGCGCGGGGCAATGACTTCGCCACTGGCATTGACGTCGGTCTGCGGCTTGAAGACCTTGGTGTAGCTGCCGTAGGCCGACAGTTCCGGGGTCAGCTTGTAGACCAGCGCGCCATAGGGGATGAACTTGCGGTTGATGTCGGTCTCGGTCGGTTTGAACTGGGAGAAGTAGGCGTTGGCGTTCTTGCCTTCGCTTTCGAACCAGGTCACGCGGCTGCCGAGGATCACGTCCAGTTCGTCGGTGGCGGCAATTTTGGTACGACCATAGACCCCGTACTGGTGGGAGGTGGACCAGGTGCCGTAGTTCATGTCGAACTCGCGCTTGGGAATGTCGATGCTGCCCGGGTCGAAGACGTTGATCGGAAAGTACTCGCCCCCGCCGTAGGTGAAGTCCTTGTTCAGGTGCTGGTACTCGACACCGGCGGTGACCTCGTGGGTCCGGCCGAAGGCTTCCACCGGCAGGGTGACGAAGCTGTCCAGGCCGAGGCTCTTGATATGGGTGTAGTACGACCAGGCCACCGCCCAGCTGTCGCCGGTGGCGGGGTCCACGGCATCGTCGGACCAGGTGAAGTTGCGGGTCGGCGTCTCGGCGTCACGGTAGGTCAGCGAGGTCTTGAACTGGCCGCCGTTGTCCAGGGCGTGATCGACCTCGGCGAAGCCTTCCCAGACCCGCTCGTCCAGCTCGTTCCACTTGGCATCGACGAAGGTGGAGCGGCTCACATCCAGCAGCTTGCCATCGGCGTAGGCTGGCAGGCCGAAGGCCGGTGTGGTGCGGTTTTTCTGGTAGGTGCCGCCCAGCGAAAGGGTGGTGGACGGAGTGATGTCGTATTCCAGGCGGCCGTAGACCATCGGTCGCTCGTTCTTCGCGTAGTCGACCCAGGACTGGTTGTCTTCGTAGGCGGTGACGAAGCGTCCGCGCAGGCTGCCATCGCTGTTGAGCGGGCCGGTGACGTCGATGCTGGAGTGGTAGTTGTCCCACGAGCCCGCCGAGATCTCGCCGTTCAGGCCAAAGGTGCCGAGGGCCCGCTTGCGCACCACGTTGATGGTCCCGCCGGGTTCGCCCGAGCCCTGGTACAGGCCGCTGGGGCCGCGCAGCACTTCGACGCGGTCGTACATGGCGAGGTCGAAGCTGGTGGCCAGATCGCCCTGGCCGGTGGCCTGCGACACGCCATCGACCTGCACCTGGTCTACCAGGAAGCCGCGCATGTACACGTCATTCAGGCTGGAGCCGGAGTTGTAGGACTTGATGGTGACGCCGGTCACCTGGCGCATGGCGTCCTGCAGGTTGTTCATGTTCTGGTCGTTCATCCGCTGGCGGGTGACGACCGAAACCGACTGGGGGATGTCCTTGAGCTTCTGCTCGCCCTTGCCGATGGTCAGTGCGCCCGTGGTGTAGGACCGGCTGCCTTCGGTGGTGGCGCCAAGCACCTCGGAATTGATCCGGGTGGCGCCCAGTTGCACGGTGTCATCGCCGGCGACGCGCTTTTCCAGGGTCACGCTATCGTTGTCGATGTAAGTCGCCGCCAGCCCGCTGCCCGCCAGCAGGCGGCCCAGCGCTTCGCTCTGTGGATAACTGCCGCTCAGGCCCGGCGAGCGCAGGCCCTGGGTCACCTCGGAAGTCACCAGCACCTGCACCCGGGTCACCGCACTGAACGCCGCCAGCGCGCCGTCGAGGGACTGGGCCGGAATATCGAAGCGGTAGACCTGGTGCTGGGCCTCGCTGGCGGCCTGCGCCGGCAGCACGCAGATGCCGCTGCCCAGGGCGATCGCCAGGCTGAGCAGCGTCGGCAGGTGGTGGCTGGTGGTGTGTTTCATCCGTGGTGCTCCCCCAAAATCGTCGAAGTCGTCTCGCGGCGCCGCACTATCTGAGAGTGCTTGTTATTTGCGCCTTCGAGTTCAAGGACGACGGGGTTTGGGGAAACCCTGAAACTTTCTGAATTTTTTCTTCAGCCTTCGCGCAACACCCGCAGATAAGGCGTGTACTGCGTGGCCTGCAGGCCGAGGGTGTGCTTGAGCGCCTTGAGCACGGCGTCGGGCTTGTCGATCTCGAACACCCCGGACACCTTGCGCTGGCGCAGTGCCTCGCCGAGCACCAGGGTCTGTCCCGGCCAGTAGCGGTTCAGCTCATCCACCACCTCACCCAGCGCCTGCTGGCGGAACACCAGTTGCCGCTGGCGCCAGGCGAATTCGGCGGCGCCGTCGAAACCGGCCAGGGGCTCCAGATGGTCGGCGCGGTAGTCAACGCCGAAGCCCGGCTCCAGCAGCACGGTCTGCTTGCCGCCTGCGCTGACCTGCACCTTGCCCTGAGCGACCCGCACCCGGGTGCGGTCGCCCTCGCGGGACACGCTGAAACGGGTACCGACCACCTTGACCCAGCCGTCGCCGGAGCGGATCACGAAGGGCCGTGCGGCATCGGCGCTGACCTCGAACCAGGCCTCGCCCCGCAGCAACCTGACCCGGCGCTCGTTCTGGCCAAGGTCGATCTGCACGGCGGTGTCGGTGTTGAGCTGGATCTGCGAGCCATCGGCCAGGCTCAGGGTGCGGGACTCGCCGGTGGCGGTGGTGTAGTCCGCGCGCCAGCGGTCCGGCCACGGGCTTTGCAGGGTGAGCACGCCCACCGCCAGCAGCACCGCAGCGGCAGTGGCCCAGACCCGCACGCGCGGTTTGCGCCAGCGCGCCCGTTCGGCCTCGCGTACCTGCCGGGCCGGCTCACGCAGGGCGCCGAGCAGCGCCAGTACTTCGTCCCAGGCCCGGGCCTGCGCCGGACCGCGGTCCAGCCAGGCGGCGAAACCTTCCTGGTCCGCCGCACTGACGTCCTCGGCTCGCAGGCGGTAGTACCAGCCGCTGGCTTCGTCGAACAGGGCGTCGTCATCGGGGACGTCGGCTGGGGTCATTGGTGTGTCCATGGCAGCACGGGGATCGGTCATCGGGCCCCCGGCGTGTCGTTGAGCAGGCGCGCCTTGATGAAGGCCCGGCAATCGGTCAGCGCTCGACGCAGTTGGTATTCGACGCTACGCGGCGAGATCTTCAGGCGTTCGCCGATCTCCCGGTAGGAAAGCTCGTCGACATGATAGAGCAGGAAGATATGCCGGGTCGCCTCGGGCAAAGCCGCGATGGCTTCGTGCATCAACTGTTGATCCTGCTGGCTGGCGAGCTGCTCTTCGGCGCCGGGTGCCGCGCAGGGCAGGTCTTCGCTGGGCTCGCCGCCGTCCAGGCGTTCGCGGCGGATCGTCTGGCGCTGGTGGTCGCGCACCAGGTTGCTGGCGATGGTGAAGAGAAAGGCCGGCAGGTTGTCGACCTTCTTGTCGGCGGGCAGCCGTGCCAGGCGCAGGAACGACTCCTGGGTCAGGTCCGCGGCCACCTGGCTGCTGCCAGTGCGCCGGGCGACGAAGGCTTCCAGTGCTTTCTTCTGCTCGGCGAACAGCCGGGCAATCTGCGTGTTCCACAAAGACACGGGCACTTCCTGGTGGGCGGGTTCGAGAGGAAGCGCACGCTAGCAGAAGATGATATTAATTCGCAATTGGTATTGTTTTTTGTTGACTGGGAACACAACCCCAAGTGGGAGCGGCTGAAGCCGCTCCCACACACCCGTAAAGCGCTACTGGATCTCCTCCGGCGTCACCACCACCCAGTTCTTGTCCGCGGTCACCGGCAAGCCTTCTTTTGCCTGGGCCGCCGCATGCTTGGCCATCATGCCGTTGATCTGGTCCATGTACTTGGCCTTGCGGTTGATCCACAGGTGAACCCCGCCCTTCGCCACATCAACGCTGTGGAACAGCATGTAGCCGTCGCTGCTCGGGGTGTCGCCGCCCACCAGCACCGGTTTCTTCCACTCGTCGATGTAGGTGAGGATCGCCGCCTGCTTGCCTGCCATCCAGGTGGCCGGGGTCCACAGGTACGGTGTCAGCTCAAGGCCGAGGTTGGCGGCCGGGTCGTAGTGGCCGGCGCTGATCTGCTTGCGGGCGGTGGTCAGGGCGCCGCTGGCGCGGTCCTTGAGCAGCAGGCTGACACCGATGACGTTCTGCGGTTTGACGTTGTAGCCGTACTTGGGATCGGACGCGACCATGCGCACCAGTTCTTCGGAGGCGGCAGTCATGACATAGACCTCGATACCGTTCTCCATCAGCTTGTTGAACAGTTCGGTCTGGCCAGTGAAGACCTTCGGCGGCTGCACTTCGATGGGCTTGACCTGGTCGCCATCGAAATAGGTGCTCGGCACCGGCTTGCCGGAAGCCATCAGTTCGTCGACGTAGCCCTTGAGCTCCTTGAGGGTGAAGCCGGAGAACACCTGCGCCACCCACGGGTAGCAGACCATGTCGTCGATTTCGCAGAGGCGGTAGTAGTAGCTGAACAGGCTTTCCTTGTGCTCGGCGGTGTCCTTGAACGGGATCAGCTTGAGCGAAGGGTCAAGCTTGTCGCGGGTCAGCACGCCTTTGTTTTCCATGAACGGCAGCAGCGACTCTTCGAGGTCGAAGCGATAGCTGGTGTTGTCCATGTCGAACACCGCGTAGTTACCCTTGTGGGCATTGGCGGCGATCATCGTATCGAGCTGCCTGGCGGCCGGCGCCGGCCAGTGTTTCAGTTCCACCGCCAGGGTCTGGCCGGCGAACAGCAGGGCCAGGCCGGCGGCGAGCATTTTCGGAGCGAACGTCATGTGCGGGTCTCCTGGAAAAAGGGGCCGTTCAACCCTAAGCAGTCCGTTGATTGCGCCCCGCTCTCACAACGACCCCGGCAAGGGCCTCAACGGCAGCCACCTGCCTGAAAACGACCCGTGTTTATTCCAAAAACGACACATGCCATTCCATATCGTTCTAAAGTTCTTTGTTTTCAGACTGTTAGCATTTTCGATTCAGCTACCGCCCACAGAGGCGGTGCGCGTCGTAATTCTTCTGGAGCTTCAATGAACCTGCCGCTGTTTCTCAACCTGCTGGTGTTCCTGGCGTTGCTGCTGGGCCTGGCGCAAACCCGCAACCTGAACTGGAGCCTGGCGAAAAAGGTGCTGGTCGGCCTGGTGCTGGGCGTGCTGTTCGGCGCCGCGCTGCACGCCCTCTACGGTGCCGGCAATCCAGTGCTCAAGGCCACCATCGGCTGGCTCGATCTGGTCGGCAACGGCTATGTGCAGTTGCTGCAGATGATCGTCATGCCGCTGATCTTCGTCTCGATCCTCGGCGCCGTGGCACGGCTGCACAATGCGTCGTCCCTGGGCCGCATCAGCGTGCTGACCATCGGCACGCTGCTGTTCACCACCGCCATCGCCGCGCTGATCGGCATCGCCCTGACCAACCTGTTCGGCCTGAGCGCCGAAGGACTGGTGGCCGGCACCCAGGAAACCGCGCGTTTGCAGGTGATCCAGAGCGACTACGCGGGCAAGGTCGCCGACCTGAACATCCCGCAACTGCTGCTCTCGTTCATCCCGAGCAACCCCGTGGGGGACCTCGCCCGGGCGCGGCCGACCTCGATCATCGGCGTGGTGATCTTCGCCGCCTTCCTCGGCGTGGCCGCCCTGCAACTGCTCAAGGACGAACCCGAGAAGGGCAACCGCGCCCTGGCCGCCATCGAAACCCTGCAAGCCTGGGTGATGCGCCTGGTGCGCCTGGTGATGAAGCTGACCCCGTACGGCGTGCTGGCGCTGATGACCAAGGTGGTCGCCAGCTCGAACCTGGACGACATCCTCAAGCTCGGCAGTTTCGTGGTGGTGTCCTATATCGGCCTGGCGCTGATGTTCGGCGTACATGGCGTGCTGCTGGCCCTGAGCGGCGTCAACCCGCTGCGCTTTCTGCGCAAGGTCTGGCCGGTGCTGACCTTCGCCTTCACCAGCCGCTCCAGCGCCGCCAGCATCCCGCTGAGCATCGAAGCGCAGACTCGTCGCCTGGGCGTGCCACAGGCCATCGCCAGCTTCGCCGCCTCGTTCGGCGCCACCATCGGCCAGAACGGCTGTGCCGGGCTGTATCCGGCGATGCTGGCAGTGATGGTCGCACCGGCCGTCGGCATCGACCCGCTCGATCCGCTGTGGATCGCGACGCTGGTAGCGGTGGTGACCTTGAGTTCGGCCGGCGTGGCCGGGGTGGGCGGTGGCGCGACCTTCGCCGCGCTGATCGTGCTGCCGGCCATGGGCTTGCCGGTGGAACTGGTAGCGCTGCTGATCTCGGTGGAGCCGCTGATCGACATGGGCCGCACGGCGTTGAACGTCAGTGGCTCGATGACCGCAGGGACTATTACCAGCCAGATGATGGGTCAGACCGACAAGGCGGTGCTGGCGGGGGATGAGCAGGTGCAGTTGAGTCATTCGTAAGCCTTCAGGGCCTCATCGCTGGCAAGCCAGCTCCCAGTTCCGGGGTAGCCACAGAACGCGTGGGAGCCGGCGTTGCCGGCGAAAGGGCCGCAAAGCGGCCCCACAATCTCAAGCCTTTTCCCACACCTCGAAGTGATACACCGGCTTGCCTTCTTCAACCGGCCCCTGCTGGCTCGACACCTTCTTCCAGACGCCCTGATCCACCTCGGGGAACCAGGCATCGCCTTCCGGATTCATCTCCACCCGGGTCAGGTACAGCCGATCCACCAGCCCCTTCTCCAGCCCCTGCGCGTACAACTGCGCGCCGCCGATCAGCATCAGCTCGTCAACGCCCTGCTCCCGCGCCCATTGCTCAGCGCGGACGATGGCATCTTCCAGCGAGGCGAATACCTCGGCGCCTTCCAGTTGCAGCCCCGGCTGGCGGCTGACCACCAGGTTCAGGCGCCCCGGCAGCGGGCGACCGAGCGAATCCCAGGTCTTGCGACCCATGATGATCGGCTTGCCCAGGGTAGTGGCCTTGAAGTACTTGAAGTCCCCCGGCAGGTGCCAGGGCATGCGGTTGTCGAGGCCGATGACGCGGTTCTCGGCGAGAGCCACGATCAGGCTGAGGGGGAGTGGTGTTTTCATGGCGGCGAGAATAGCAAAGGACGCCTGGGTTATGCTTCCCCGGTGAATGGTTCAAGGAAGCTGTACGTGACTGGACTGACCAACCTGGACAAACGCTGGCTGACCGAAGCGGTACGCCTGCGCGAAGAACACACCGGCCCCCTGGAAGACCAGGAAGCCAATCGCCGCGCCCGCCAGCAGGGCGGCGACCTCGGCCAACGCATCGAACACCGTGCGCTGTTCCTGGCCGAACGCGACGGCCTGCGCCAGGCGCTGGAGCATTACAAACGCGGCGCCCGCCTGGCGCTGATCGCCCTGCTGGTGCTGGCCGTGGTCAGCGGCGCCGGGCTCGCGTTCGCAGCCCTCGGCGACGGCCAGCGCCCGGTCAATGTGTTCTGGGCCCTGGGCAGCCTGCTCGGGCTCAACCTGCTGCTGTTGCTGGGCTGGGCCGCCGGCCTGGTGCTGGCGGGCGACCAGGGCGCTACGCTCGGCCGACTCTGGCTCTGGCTCAGCGAAAAGCTCGCCCGCGACGCCGGGGCCGCTCACCTCGCCCCCGCCCTGCTGGTGCTGTTGCAACGCCAGCGCCTGACCCGCTGGCTGCTCGGCACGCTGGTCCACGGTCTCTGGCTGCTGGCCCTGCTCGCGGCGCTGGTGCTGCTGTTGATGCTGCTGTCCACCCGCCGCTACGGCTTTGTCTGGGAAACCACCCTGCTCCAGCCCGATACCTTCGTCGGGCTGACCCAGGCGCTCGGCGCCCTGCCGTCGCTGCTCGGCTTCAGCACGCCCGATATCGCCATGATCCGCGCCAGCGGCGACAGCCTGCCGGCGCTGGACCTCAGCCGCCAGGCCTGGGCCGGCTGGCTGCTCGGAGTGCTAATGGTCTACGGCATCCTCCCGCGCTTGCTGCTGGCGGCGCTGTGCCTGTGGCGCTGGCGCCAGGGCCGCACGCGGCTCTCCCTGGACCTCAAGCTCCCCGGCTACAGCGCCCTGCGCGAGGCACTGATGCCCAGCAGCGAGCGATTGGGCGTGAACGACGCGGCCCCCGAGCAGTTGCCGCAGATCGAACGCAGCCAGGACAACGTGCAACACGAAGGCGCCTTGCTGGTGGGCCTGGAACTGGACGATCAACGCCCCTGGCCGCCCGCGTTACCGGCCTCGGTGAAGAACGCCGGGGTGCTGGACAGCCGCGAATCCCGCAGGCGCCTGCTGGACCAGCTCAGCCACTTCCCGCCGGCGCGACTGGCCGTCGCCTGCGATCCGCGACGCTCGCCGGATCGCGGCAGCCTCGCGCTGCTCGCCGAACTGGCCCGCAGCGCCGCGGCCACGCGCATCTGGCTGATGCAGCCACCACCGGGCCAGGCGCTGGACGCCGAACGCCTCGGCGACTGGCATCAGGCCCTGGAACAGCTGGCACTGCCCTACGCCGACACGGCGCCGATGAACTGGCTGGAGCACGGTCATGACTAAGCCACTGAAACTGGCCGTCGTCGGCCACACCAACGTCGGCAAGACGTCGCTGCTGCGCACCCTGACCCGCGACGTGGGCTTTGGCGAGGTGTCCCATCGCCCCAGCACCACCCGCCACGTCGAAGGTGCACGCCTGTCGGTGGAGGGTGAACCGCTGCTGGAGTTGTACGACACGCCCGGCCTGGAGGACGCCATTGCCCTGCTGGACTACCTGGAGCGCCTGGAGCGGCCCGGCGAGCGCCTCGACGGCCCGGCCCGGATGGAGCGTTTTCTGCAGAGCGCCGAGGCCCGCCAGCGTTTTGAACAGGAAGCCAAGGTACTGCGCCAGTTGCTCGCCAGCGATGCCGGGCTCTACGTGATCGATGCCCGTGAGCCGGTGTTGGCCAAGTACCGCGACGAGCTGGAAGTGCTGGCCGGTTGCGGCAAACCGCTGCTGCCGGTGCTGAATTTCGTCGCCAGCAGCGACCACCGCGAGCCCGACTGGCGCGAGGCCCTGGCCCGGCTGGGGCTGCATGCACTGGTGCGTTTCGACAGCGTCGCCCCGCCGGAGGACGGCGAGCGGCGCTTGTATGAAAGCCTCGCCCTGATGCTGGAAAACGCCCGCCCGGCACTGCAACGGCTGATCGACGACCAGCAGGCGCAGCGCCAGGCCCGCCAGCACAGCGCCAGGCGTCTGATCGCCGAACTGTTGGTGGATTGCGCCGCCTGTCGGCGCAGCGTGGTCGCCAGGCCGGACGAAGAAGCCGCCGCCGTGCGCGAACTGCGCGAAGCCGTGCGCCAGCGTGAGCAGCGCTGTGTCGAGGCGCTGCTCAAGCTCTATGCCTTCCGCCGCGAAGACGCCAACGCCGGTGATCTGCCATTACTGGACGGACGCTGGGGCGACGACCTGTTCAACCCGGAAACCCTCAAGCAGGTGGGTATCCGCCTGGGCGGCGGCGCCATGGCCGGTGCAGCGGCCGGTGCCGGGATCGACCTCGCCGTCGGCGGCCTGACCCTCGGCGCCGCAGCGCTGGCCGGCGCCATTGCCGGCGGCGCGCTGGGCACGGCGCGCAGTTATGGCTCGCGCCTGCTGGGCAAATTGAAGGGCCAACAGGAACTGACCGTGGACGACGCCGTGCTGCGCCTGCTGGCGGTGCGGCAGAAGCAGTTGCTGCAGGCGCTGGACAGCCGCGGGCATGCGGCGGTCAACCGGATAAAGCTCGACACCCCGCCCGATACGGTGTGGCGCGAAGGCAAGCTGCCGCTGGCGCTGAGCAAGGCGCGCGCCTACCCGCAGTGGTCGTCGCTGAACCCGGGGGCACGGGTGAGCCAGGCGGAGCGGCTTGAGCAGATCGAAGCGCTGGTGATGGAAATCTAGGCTGCTCCGGAGGCCTCACGAAGCCTCCCCCAACAACCGCGCCACATGCCGCTCCGCCAGCGCCGGTCCCACACTCATGCCAACCCCGGTATGCATCAGCGCCGCACTGATGCCCTCTGTCACCGGCAACAACGAGAACGGCCGCCCCGGCCCGCCCGAACCATAAACACCCTGCCAGCGCTCGACCACCTCGATGCGCCCGCCGAGAGTGTGCTCGGCCAGTTCGATCATCCAGTTGTCCACCTGCTCGCCATTGAACGGCGAGGCATCGCTGCCGTAGGCGTGGGAGTCGCCGATGATCAACTCGCCGTAGGGCGTGGGGCTGATCAGCAGGTGAATACCGTGCTCCAGTAAATGCGGTGTATGGGCCTGGACATGTTCACGCAGGGCCACGGCCTGTGGCAGGTCGGCATAGGCGCCGTAGTGCAGGCAGCTCAAGCCAGTGAGCAGCGAGTGCTGCAGGTCCAGGGCGAAACGCGGCCTGGCGCGGAGCATCTGCAGGCGGCAGACCTGTGGCTTGAGCGCGGCGATCGGCTCGGCCAGCAAGGTCTGGTAGTCATGTCCGGAGCAGACCACGATCTGCCCGCCGCTGAAGGTGCCGGCGGTGGTGTGCAGACGGCCCGGTTCGATGTCGCGGACCAGGGTGGAAAAGTGGAATTCCACGCCTTGTCCGCGCAGCCAGTTGACCAGCGCAGGCAGGGCTTCGCGGGAATACAGCTGCTGGTCGTCAAGGCCGTGCAAGGCAGCGGCGTGGTGGCTGAAGCGGCCATCGTAGAGAGCGTTCAGCTCGGCGCCTTCGAGTAGCCGTGCGGGGTAGTCGTGCTCAACCGCGCGACGGTCGAGGAAGGCGGCCAGCAGATCACGCTCCTGCCCGGTACGGGCCAGCAGCAGCGAGCCGTTGCGCTTGAGGGCGAAGCCGGCGTGCTGCGCCCAATGGGCCCAGAGCGGGCGGCTGGCGCGGGCCAGGTCGAGCATCGGGCCGGGAGGCTGGCCGCTGACCAGCGCCTGGCCGAAATTGCGTACCGAGGCGCCCAGCGGTGTGGCGCTGCGCTCGAACACCTTGACCCGCAGGCCACGACGGGCAGCGGCGTAGGCGTGGGAGAGGCCGAGGATGCCGGCGCCGACAATCAGGAAATCGGTCATTTCAGGTCCTGTGTTGAGACAGGTTTCAAGAGCATCGCTGGCAAGCCAGCTCCCACAAGGGCTGCATGGATTCGACCTGTGGGAGCTGGCTTGCCAGCGATGAGGCCGTTACTGCTGCGCAACCTTCTCGGACTTGCCGTCATAGCGCTTGCGCCACTCGGCCAGAATCTGGTCGCGGTGCTTCGACGCCCAGCCAAAGTCGTTCTTGATCAGGCGCTGCTCGTAGTCCGCCGGCAGTTCGGTCTGCGGCTTGGCGATGCCTGGCTGGGCCAGCACGGCGAAGTTTTCCTTGTACAGTTCCATCGCCGCCGGGCTGGCGGAGAAGTCGGCCAGACGCTTGGCCGCCTCTTCGTGCGGGGTGCCCTTGATCACTGCGGTGGCTTCGATCTCCCAGCCCAGGCCTTCCTTCGGCAGGACGATGTCCAGCGGCGCGCCCTGGCGCTTGAGCTGCACGGCCGGGTACTCGAAGGAGATGCCGATCGGGAATTCACCGGCGGCCGCCAGCTTGCAAGGCTTGGAGCCGGAGTGGACGTACTGGCCGATGTTCTGGTGCAGGGCGTCCATGTAGGCCCAGCCCTGCGGCTCGCCAAAGGTCTGCAGCCAGGCGCTGACATCGAGGAAGCCGGTGCCGGACGAGGCCGGGTTGGGCATGACGATCTTGCCCTTGTACTCGGGCTTGGTCAGGTCCTGCCAGCTCACCGGTTTGCTCAGCCCCTGTTTCTCGGCTTCGACGGTGTTGAAGCAGATGGTCGCGGCCCACACGTCCATGCCGACCCAGGCTGGCGGGTTGGCGGCGTCGCGGTAGTTGGCGCCGATCTTGCCCAGGTCCTTCGGCGCGTAGCTTTGCAGCAGGCCTTGCTGGTCGAGGATCGCCAGGCTGGACGCGGCCAGTCCCCATACGGCGTCGGCCTGCGGACGCTCTTTCTCGGCGAGCAGTTTGGCGGTGATGATCCCGGTGGAGTCACGTACCCACTTGATCTCGATGTCCGGGTTGGCCTTTTCGAACGCCTGCTTGTAGCTCTTGAGCTGTTCGGCTTCCAGCGCGGTGTAGACCGTCAGCGAGGTCTGGGCGGCGCTGGCCTGCAGGCTGAACGCAGAGAGGACGGCAGCGGCAAGAGCAAGTGGCTTGAACATGATGCGGTTCCTTTGAAGGGACGTTGGTCAGGTTGGGTTGGCGCAATCAGTGGGCCGGCGCGCGCTGGCGCCAGGCCTGGGAGCGGTTGAGCAGGCCGTGGGAGGCCCAGGCCAGCAGCAGCGATACCGCCGCGCTGGTCAGCAGGATCAGGGTCGACATCGCGGCAGCACCGCCGACGTTGCCGGCGTCATCCATGTTCAGCACGGCGACGGCGGCGAGGATGGTGTCGGGGCTGTAGAGGAAGATCGCCGCCGATACCGTGGTCATCGCCGAGACGAACAGGTAGCGGATGATGTCCAGCAGTGCCGGCAGGCAGATCGGCACGGTGACGCGCATGAAGTGCCGGTACAGCGGCGCCTTGAGCGACAGCGCGGCGGCTTCGAACTCGCCGTCGAGCTGGCGCAGGGCGGTGGTGGCGGTCATCTGCGCGGTGGTCAGGTAGTGGGCGACGGTGCACACCACCAGCAGCGCCATGGTCCCGTAGAACACATGCAGCGGGTTGCCCGGAAGGTTGAAGAAGAAGACGTAGCCCAGGCCCAGCACCAACCCCGGCACCGCCATCGGCACGAAGCTGAGCAGGCGCAGCGCCAGGTTGAGGCTGCGTTGGCCGCTGGTTTTCTCCATCAGGTAGGCGCCGGTGAAGATCGCCACGCTGCCGATCAGCGCGGTGCCCAGGGCCATGGTCAGGCTGTTGCGATAGGCCAGCCAGCCGCCGCCGGCGGTTTCGTCGAACTGGTAGTGCTTGAGCGACAGCGACAGGTTGTACGGCCAGAACTTCACCAGCGACGAATACACCGCCATACCCACCACCAGCAGCAGGATGGCGCAGACCAGCAGCACGATGGCGAGGAAGCAGGCATCACGGCGCCGCGACACCGCCGGCTCGAACACCTGGGCCCGACCGCTCATGGCTTCACCCTGGCGACGGCGCAACCAGGCATCGACACCGAAGCTGAGCAGCGCCGGAATCAACAACACCATGCCGATCAGCGCACCGCGACCGAACTGCTGCTGGCCGACCACCGCCTTGTAGGCTTCCAGCGCCAGCACCTGATAGTCACCGCCCACCACCACGGGCACGCCGAAATCAGTGATGGTCAGGGTGAACACCAGGCAGAAGGCGGCGAACACCGCCTGCCGCGTGGCTGGCCAGGTGATGCTGTGGAACGCCCGCCAGGAACTGGCGCCCATGCTGGAAGCGGCGTCGAACAGCCGCGCATCGGCCAGCGACAGGGCCGACAGCAGAATCATCAGCGCATGGGGGAAGGTGTAGATCGCCTCGCCGAGAACGATGCCCCAGAAGCCGTAGATGTTGTCGCTGAGCAGACCGCGCAACAGCCCCTGGTTGCCGAACAGATAGACCAGCGCGATGGCCGGCAGCATCGACGGCGCCAGCAGCGGCAGCAGGGAAATCCCGCGCCATACCGCCTTGCCCGGAATCAGCGTGCGTTGCAGGGCATAGGCGAACAGGTAGGCCAGCGGCACAACGATGGCCGCCACGCTGACCGATACCTTCAGGCTGTTGCCCAGCAGCCAGTGGAAGTTGTCGCTGGCGAACAGTTCGTGCGCCGCCGCCAGGCCACCGCCCTGCCCGGCTTCGCCGCTGAAACCACGCCAGAAGATGGCCAGCAGCGGCAACAGCACCGACACCACCAGGAACATCAGCAGCAGCCATTTGCCGCCGACCACGAACAGACGGTCGCCCAGCGCGACACCACTGCGCGGTTTGGCCTTCGCGTGAGCGATCGGCACGGCGATTGGCGCGGCCATCTCAGGCAAACACCTGGAGGCTGCGCGGCGGCAGGGCCACCCAGATGTCCTGGGAGCCCAGTTGCGGCATGGCCTCCGGCGCCACTTCGGCGAGCAGGCTGTGGCCGGGCAACTGGTGCAGCTCGAAGCTCATGCGGCAACGGTTGCCGAGGAAGGTGATGGTTTGCAGACGGGCCGGGAACAGGTTTTCTTCATGCACGATGGGATTGACGCTGATCGCCTCCGGCCGGCAGAACAGGCGGCCGCTACCGTTGGCCTTGGCGCCGGGAGCCAGGCGCAGATTGAGGCCGCCGACCTGGGCATGGCTGTCGCTGCAGCGCTGGAACGGCAGCCAGTTGCCCTGGCCGATGAACTCGGCGACAAAGGGCGTGGCCGGCTTGTCATAGATTTCCTGGGCGATGGCGTACTGCTCGACCTGGCCGTTGTTCATCACGGCGATGCGGTCGGCCATCAGCATGGCTTCGTCCTGATTGTGGGTGACCATCAGGGTGGTGATGCCGAGCTGGCGCTGCAGTTGGCGCAGCTCGGTGCACAGGTGCTCGCGGACCCGGGCGTCGAGGGCCGACATCGGCTCGTCGAGCAGCAGCAGCGACGGCGCCGGCGCCAGGGCACGGGCCAGGGCGACGCGCTGTTGCTGGCCGCCGGAGAGCTGGCCCGGATATTTCTTCTCGCTGCCGCTCAGGCCCACCAGTTCGAGCATCTGCCCGACCCGTTGGCGCACCTCGTTGCGGCCGCTGCCGGCCAGACCGTAGGCGATATTGGCTTCGACGGTGAGGTTGGGGAACAGCGCGTAGGACTGGAACAGGATGCCGTAGTCACGGGCCTGGGGCGGCAGGTCGGAAATGTCGCGCTCGCCGATGCTCAGCTCGCCGCGGTCCTGGCGTTCCAGCCCGGCAATGCAGCGCAGCAGCGTGGTCTTTCCACAACCGGAGGGGCCGAGCAGGCAGACCAGTTCGCCGGCGGCGACATCGAGAGAGACGTCGTTCAGTGCCGTGAACGCGCCGAAGCGCTTGTGGATACCGCGAACGCGCAATTGGGCGCCGGGAGTTGCGAGCGTGTTGTGCATGACAGGACCTCACCGTACAGATGAGGGTCATGCTAGGGAGGGTTTAAGAACCTTCTGTGGCGTCGAGGCAAAAGCTGGTGATAGTGGTATTGGCAGATTTTTGTTGGTGCTCTTCCGGGCCTCATCGCTGGCAAGCGCCCTCACGTCAGGAGCCGATAGCCGACACTTCCTGCGCCAACCCCAGGAACGCCGCCGGCAACCGCGCCTGGCGCCGCTCCTTCAGGCAATACAGGTACTCGTGCATCACCGGCGCCCCTTCGAGGCTGATCACCCGCAGTTCCGGGTTATGCGGCACTTCATGCCGGGCGATGATGCTGATGCCGATGTTCCTGAGTACCGCCTCGCGGATCGACTCGCGGCTGCCGATCTCCAGCAACGCCCCGACCTTGACCCCAGCCTCTTCGAGCATCTGCTCGGTGAGCTTGCGGGTGGTCGAACCCTGTTCGCGCATCAGCAGGCAATGCCCGGTCAGCGCCGCCAGCGGCACCGACGCCCGCGTCGCGAGCGGATGGCTGCGGTGCACCGCCAGCACCAGCGGGTCGGTGCCTAGCACCCGGCGAATCAGCCGGGTGTCTTCCAGCAATTGCGAGGACGCCGCCACATCCACCCGGTAGTCTTCCAGCCACTCCAGCACCTGCTGCGAGTTGCCGATTTCCACCGACACCTCCACCTGCGGCAGGCGTTCGCGGAAGATCTTCACCAGGTCGAGGATGTAGTACGGCGCCGTCGCTGCGACCCGCAGAGTGCCCTGCCCCAGACCACTGTTGCGCAGGAAGAACTCGATATCCGACTCTTGCTGCAGCAGCCCCTTGACCATCGGCAGCAGCCGCACGCCCTCCTCGCTCAAGGCCAGGCGCCGGCCGCCGCGATGGAACAGCTCGACGCCGTAGCTGCTCTCCAGGTTGCGGATCTGAGTGGTGACAGTGGGTTGGCTGAGCCCGAGTTTCTTCGCGGCGAGGGTGATGCTGCCCAGGCGGGCCACCATGTAGAACGCCTTCAACTCGGAACTCAGCATAAACCCTCTTACTTTCTCAGCAGGCGCAGGCCGTTGAAGACCACCAGCAGGCTCACGCCCATGTCGGCGAACACCGCCATCCACATGGTGGCGAGGCCTGCGAAGGTGATCGCCAGGAAAATCGCCTTGATGCCCAGGGCCAGAACGATGTTCTGCACCAGGATCGCCGCGCTTTGCCGCGAGAGCCTGACGAAGGCCGGGATTTTGCGCAAGTCATCATCCATCAGCGCCACGTCAGCGGTCTCGATGGCGGTGTCGGTGCCGGCGGCGGCCATGGCGAAGCCGATCTCGGCGCGGGCCAGCGCCGGCGCGTCGTTGATGCCGTCGCCGACCATGCCGACCCGGTGGCCCTTGGCGTAGAGGTCTTCGATGGCGGCTAGCTTGTCGGCGGGCAGCAGATTGCCACGGGCTTCGTCGATACCGACCTGAGCAGCGATGGCATCGGCGGTGTGCGGGTTGTCGCCGGTCAGCATGACCGTGCGGATGCCCAGTTCATGCAGCTCGGCAATCGCCTCGCGGCTGCTCTGCTTGACGGTATCGGCCACGGCGAACAGTGCCAGCGGGCCGGAGCGGTCAAGCAGCAGAACCACAGTCTTGCCCTGACGCTCCAGGGTGTCGAGTTGTTCTTCCAGTTGCGGCGAGCACAAGCCCAGTTCTTCCACCAGGCGGTGGTTGCCCAGGTGATAGCTGACCCCGTCGATATCACCGCTGACACCACGCCCCATCAGGGCCTGGAAGTTATCCACAGCGTCGAGGGCCAGGCTCTGTTCTGCCGCGTAACGCGCGATCGCCATGGACACTGGATGATCGGAGCGCGCGGCGAGGCTGGCGGCGAGGCGCTGGGCACGGTCGGCGAACAGCGGGTCGAGCACCTGCATGTCGGTCTGCACCGGCTTGCCGTGGGTCAGGGTGCCGGTCTTGTCGAGGGCGAGGAAGTCCAGCTTGCGCCCGCCTTCCAGGTACACGCCGCCCTTGATCAGAATGCCTTTGCGCGCCGCCGCAGCGAGGCCGCTGACGATGGTCACCGGCGTGGAAATCACCAATGCGCACGGACAGGCGACGACCAGCAGCACCAGGGCACGGTAGATCCAGTCGAACCAGGCACCGGCCATGAACAGCGGCGGAATCACCGCCACTGCCAGGGCGAACGCGAACACTGCCGGGGTGTAGATGCGCGAGAAGCGATCGACGAAACGCTGGGTCGGCGCCCGAGCGCCCTGGGCTTCCTCGACAGCGTGGATGATCCGCGCCAGCGTCGACTGGCCCGCAGCGGCGGTGACACGGAACTCCAGTTCGCCCGACTGGTTGATGGTGCCGGCGAACACTTTGTCGCCAGGGCCTTTTTCCACCGGCAGGCTTTCACCGGTAATCGGTGCCTGGTCGATGGTGGACTGGCCGCTCAAGACTTCGCCATCCAGCCCGACCCGCTCGCCCGGCCGTACCCGCACCCGTGCACCGAGGGCTACCTGGGCGACTTCGACTTCACGCCACTGGCCATCGGCCTGCTGCACGGTCGCCACGTCCGGACTCAGTTGCATCAGCCCGCCGATGGCATTGCGCGCGCGGTCCAGCGAACGCGCCTCGATCACTTCGGCGAGGGTGAACAGCACCATTACCATGGCCGCTTCCGGCCACTGGCCGATCAGCACGGCACCGGTCACGGCGATGCTCATCAGCGCATTGATGTTGAGGTTGCGGTTCTTCAGGGCGATCCAGCCCTTCTTGTAGGTGCCCAGGCCACAGCCGAGGATCGCCACCAGCGCCAGTGCCGCCACCACCCATTCCGGTGCAGCGCTGGTGAAATGAACGATTTCCGCGGCCAGCGCGGCAACCCCGGACAGCGCCAGCGGCCACCAGGATTTCTTTGCCGGGGCCGGCGCCGGCGCCGTGTCCGGGGCATCGGCGCTCAGCGGCTCGGCCTGCATGCCGAGCGAGGCGATCGCCTGCTCGATCGCCTGGGTGTCGCCCAGGGTGTGACGCACGCCGAGGATGCGGTTGATCAGGTTGAATTCCAGTTGCTCGATGCCCTCAAGCTTGCCCAGCTTGTTCTGGATCAGCGTCTGCTCGGTCGGGCAGTCCATGGCCTCGATGCGGAAACGGCTGAGACGGGCGTCGGCGCTGGGGCTTTCGCGCAGTTGAATCAGCGCGGGCGCCTCGGCAGCCGAGCAGCAGCCATGACCATGGGCATGGGCAGCCGGCTTGGGCGCGCAGCAGCCTTGTTCGTGCTCATGGGAATGATCGTGGTGGCTATGGTCGTGATCGTGTGGCTTTTTGCTTGGATCGTAGCTGACAGGCTGATTCATGAGGGCTCGTCCCTAAATGTCCTGTTGCCAAGTGAACACCCTGTAGCCACTATAGGGTCAAGCACCCTGTGGAGGATGTTACACATGAAGATCGGCGAACTGGCCAAGGCCACCGATTGCGCGGTGGAGACGATCCGTTACTACGAGCGGGAGAACCTGCTGCCGGAACCGGCGCGCAGTGAAGGCAACTACCGGGTCTACACCCAGGCCCATGCCGAGCGGCTGACGTTCATCCGCAACTGCCGCACGCTGGACATGACCCTCGAGGAAATCCGCAGCCTGCTGCGGCTACGGGACAGCCCGCAGGACCAGTGCGAGAGCGTCAATGCGCTGATCGACGAGCATATCGAGCATGTCCAGGCAAGAATCGATGGCTTGATGGCGTTGCAGAGGCAACTGGTGGAACTACGCCGGCGCTGCCGGGCCGAGGGCGAGCACTGCGCGATTCTGGAGAGGCTGGAGGTAAATGGGGCGGTTTCAGTGCCGGAGGCGGAGCATTCGCATGTAGGAAGAAGCCACGGCCATTGAAGGATTACATCTCGACGACCTCAACGAGTCCCATTCCCCGGGGCTTCGGGAATCAGGGAAACCTGAGCATATCTCCCGGACTGGCCGCCACCAGAACAGGCGGGATTGACGCAGGTACCGCCTCGCCATAGCATTGCCCTCAACGCATGAGAGCTGACTCTTGTGCCTACCTTCCGAGGCCCGCAGTGCGAAAGCACGCGGGCTTTCGTGTTTTTTGAGCCAGGGAACAGGTTTTCATGACGCATTACATCGCGTATCTCGATGAGTTTGGACATGTCGGGCAGTACATAGCCCGAAGCCACCCCACCTACAAAACCAGCCCGGTTTTCGGACTCGGTGGCGTCATCCTGCCAACCCAGGAAATCCGAGAGTTCGCGATCTACTTCTACAAACTCAAGTGCCAACTCCTGGCCTGGGATCTCGCCAATAGCAACCCGAAGAAGCTACCGGCCTACCAGTGGGAGAAAAAGGGCTCTCAACTCTATTCTCTACGCAACATAACAAACTACGCGCAGTTGCGCAGATCCACATTTCGCCTGCTGAACCACATCAGAAGAATTGGCGGGTTCATTTTCTACACCGGCGAGCACAAAGCCAAAGACCCCGACATCCACAATGCCACCGAGACCTTTCAACGCCAGTTGCTTCAGTCCGTGCGGAAGATTGACCGGTTCTGTACTGAAAATGGCGACACCTTCATCCTGATGCTGGATGAACAGAAAGCCGGTAACGAGTGGCGAGAAAAGAACGTCGAGGCCTGCACGCTGGCCATGTTCGAAGACGCTTCGGAAAAATGCAGGACGTTGATAGAGCCACCCCTGCAAGGCGAAAGCCACCTGTTTCAAACCCTTCAGTGCGCCGACTGGATATGCGGTCTGATTGGCCGGCTTTCGGCACTGAGCGCCGCACCTCAAGAGTTTCAGGACTGGGTGCCGTTTGACACGTACTTCTCGGCCCGAGTTGCAGAAGTGGCCCTACCCTGTAGCGGCCTGGAGCACAGAGGCACCAGGCAGCCCTATAAAGCCTTGGCACTGGAAGCCAGGGAAGGCAGATGAGCACCTCTCCCGGGCAAATATCACACCGCCATCGGCGCCGTCATCGGCGGATGGTGCTCGTACCCTTCCAGGCTGAAATCACTCGGCTCGATCTTCTCCAGCCACTCCGGTTCGTAAACACCCGTCTTCGCAAACTCCGGCACGCGGTCGCTGATCACCAGCTTTGGCGCGTCCAGCGGCTCGCGGCGCAGTTGCTCGTTGAGCATGTCCAGGTGGTTTTCGTAGACGTGGGCGTCACCGATGAAATAGGTGAACCAGCGCGGTGTGTAGCCGGTCAGGCGGCCCACCAGCGACAGCAACGCAGCACCTTCGGTGAGGTTGAACGGCGTGCCCAGGCCCAGGTCGTTGGAGCGGATGTAGAGGGTCAGGGAAATTTCCTTCGTCTCGACATTCGGGTGGAACTGGTACAGCAGGTGGCACGGCGGCAAGGCCATTTCGTCGAGCTGGGCGCAGTTCCAGCCGTGGAACAGGATGCGGCGGCTGCCCGGGTCCTTGACGATGGTGTCAACGCACTGGCGGATCTGGTCAATGGCCTTGTACAGCACGACGAAGGCTTCGCCGTCTTCCTCGGCCTCGGCAATCTTCGCGAAACCCTGGCTCTGCGCCAGCTCGATGGCGGCAGGGTTGCTCAGGGGAATGCGCTTGTAGGCCGGCCACTGGCGCCATTGCACGCCATAGATCTCGCCGAGGTCGTCAGGCCCCTGGCGGAACGGGTTGGCCAGCCACTGGGCGTTTTCGTTGGCGTTCTGGTCCCAGACCTTGCAGCCCAGCTCGCGGAACTGCGCGGCATTCTTCACGCCACGCAGGAAACCGACCATCTCGCCGATGGCCGACTTGAACGCCAGCTTGCGCGTGGTGATGGCCGGGAAGCCTTTCTGCAGATCGAAACGCAGCATGGCACCCGGCAGGCTGATGGTGCGCACGCCGGTGCGGTTTTCCTGCAGGGTGCCGTTCTCGATAACGTCGCGGACCAGATCCAGATACTGTTTCATAGCGTTCCTGTAACGAAGACGGCAGGGGGATCGCCCCTGCCGTGGAAAATCAGACGGCGGGTGTGGCCGTCGGCTTGCGATTATAGGCCCACCAGATCAGGGCGAGGCCACCGGCGATCATCGGGACGCAGAGAATCTGACCCATGGTCAGCCAGCCCCAGGCGAGGTAACCGAGCTGGGCGTCCGGCACGCGGACGAACTCGACGATGAAGCGGAAGATGCCGTAGAACAGCGCGAACATCCCCGATACCGCCATGGTTGGCCGCGGCTTGCGCGAGTACAGCCAGAGGATCAGGAACAGCGCCACGCCTTCCAGGGCGAACTGGTACAGCTGCGACGGGTGACGCGGCAGTTGCGCCGGGTCGCTGAACGGCGGGAAGACCATGGCCCACGGTACGTCGGTGGCCTTGCCCCACAGCTCGGCGTTGATGAAGTTGCCGATGCGGCCGGCACCCAGGCCGATCGGCACCATCGGCGCGACGAAATCCATCAGCTGGAAGAACGACTTGTTATTGCGTTTGCCGAACCACAAGGCCGCCAGCATCACGCCGATGAACCCGCCGTGGAACGACATGCCGCCCTTCCACACCTCGAAGATCAGCGTCGGGTTGGCGAGGTAGGCGCTCAGGTCGTAGAACAGCACGTAGCCGAGCCGTCCGCCGACGATCACGCCCATCGACAGCCAGAACACCAGGTCCGAGAGCTTTTCGCGGCTCCAGGTCGGGTCGAAGCGGTTCAGCCGGCGCGAGGCCAGCAGCCAGGCACCACCGATGCCGACCAGGTACATCAGGCCATACCAATGGATTTTCAGTGGCCCGATGGCCAGTGCCACGGGATCGATCTGCGGGTAAGGCAGCATGGTGACTCCTCTCGTTAAAGCAAAAAGCTCAGGCCGACGCAGAACAGCAGCGCGGCGAACAGGCGTTTGAGCAGGCGCGGCGACAGTCTGTGCGCCAGGCGTGCGCCGAAGCGGGCAAAGAACATGCTGGTCGCGGCAATGCCGATCATTGCCGGCAAGTACACGAAGCCCAGGCTATGGGGCGGCAGGTGCTCGTCATGCCAGCCCAGGATCATGAAGCTCAGGGCGCTGACCAGGGCAATCGGCAGCCCGCAGGCCGACGAGGTGGCGACCGCCTGCTGCATCGGCAGGCTGCGCCAGGTCAGGAACGGCACGGTCAGCGAGCCGCCGCCGATGCCGAAGATCGCCGATGCCCAGCCGACCACGCCGCCGGCGGCGGTCAAGCCAGCCTTGCCAGGAACACTGCGACTGGCTTTGGGCTTGAGGTCCAGGGCCATCTGCACGGCGATGATCAGCGCGAAGGTGCCGATGATCTTCTGCAGGTGCGGGCCCTGGATCAGCGAGGCAGTCTTGGCCCCGATTCCGGCGCCGATCAGGATGCCCAGGGTCATCCAGGCAAAGATCGGCCACTGCACCGCGCCCTTGCGATGGTGCTCGCGCACAGCATTGATCGAGGTGAAGACGATGGTCGCCAGCGAAGTGCCCACCGCCAGGTGAGTCAGGACGGATGCATCGAAGCCTTGCAGGGTGAAGCTGAAGACCAGCACCGGCACGATGATGATGCCACCCCCCACGCCGAACAGCCCGGCCAGCACGCCCGCACAGGCGCCCAGCAGCAGATAGAGCACGAATTCCATTGTCGCCCCCGGAAAATTCAGTCCGGCATGGTAACGGAAGGTGGGCCTTTGCCTCTACTCATGGAGGATGAAGACCTTGTCAGGGTCGTCTGAGGTACAGTGGCGCTACTACCGACAAGATCGACGGGAACCACGATGTGCCTGATCGTTTTCGCCTGGCGGCCGGGGCATGCCCGACCGCTGATCGTCGCGGCCAACCGTGACGAGTTCTACGCCCGCCCGACCCTGGCGCTGGCGCCTTGGGACGAGGCGCCCGGCGTGCATGCCGGACGCGACCTGGAAGCCGGCGGCAGCTGGCTGGGGGTCGGCCCCAACGGGCGCTTCGCCGCGCTGACCAATATCCGCGACCCCGGCCAGCCGCCGGGTGCCCGCTCACGGGGCGAACTGGTGGCGGGCTATCTGCGTGGCGAGCTGTCGGTGGAGGCTTATCTGGAGAAGGTGGCCAGCGAGGCGCAGCACTATTCCGGCTTCAACCTGCTGGTGGGCGACGGCCAGCGGCTGGGTTACCTGCACGGCGCAGACGCAGTGCCGAAGCTGCTCGGGGCGGGGGTCTACGGCCTGTCGAATGCCGCGCTGGATACGCCATGGCCCAAGCTGCTCAAGGCCCGCGAGGGGTTGCGGGAGCAACTGGACGACCCAGAGCCGGAACAGCTCTTTGCACTACTGGCCGACAACACACAGGCGGCGGACAGCGAACTGCCAAGCACCGGCGTGGGTCTTGCGACCGAGCGGCTGCTGTCGAGCGTGTTCATTGCCAGCCAGAACTATGGGACGCGGGCGAGTACGGTGCTGATCGTCGAGGCGGATGGCAGGCGCAGGCTGGTCGAGCGGAGTTTCGGGCCGCTTGGCGGGCGCCTGGGAGAAGTTGAACGGGTGCTCTGAAAGACTCAGGGCCTCATCGCTGGCAAGGCCAGCTCCCACAAAGTTTGAGCCAGCCGCAGCACCAAGGCCTGACTCGATACCTGTGGGAGCCAGCCTTGCTGGCGATGAGGCCAGCAGGAACAACGCGATGCCTGACTGATCGGATGCTTCAGAGATTCTGCGTCGGCCCCGGGTTGATCATCCGCGACAGGCCCAGGTTCTTCAGGGCCAGCTGCAAGGTGCTGTGGATAACCTGCGGGTTGTCGATATCCATGGCCTGGGCCAGCATTTCCTTGGCCTTGCCCATGCTGATCTGGCGCAGCATCCATTTCACTTTCGGCAGGTTGGTGGCGTTCATCGACAGGCTGTCGAAGCCCATCGCCATCAGCAGCACCGCCGCCGCCGGGTCACCGGCCATCTCGCCGCAGATACTCACCGGCTTGCCTTCGGCATGGGCCGCGGTAACGACGTGCTGCAGCGCCTGCAGCACCGCCGGGTGCAGGTAGTCGTAGAGGTCGGCGACCCGCGGGTTGTTGCGGTCCACCGCCAGCAGGTACTGGGTCAGGTCGTTGGAGCCGACCGACAGGAAGTCCACCTGCCGCGCCAGTTCCTTGGTCTGGTACACCGCCGCCGGAATCTCCACCATCACGCCCACTGGCGGCATGGGTACGTCGGTGCCTTCGTCGCGCACTTCGCCCCAGGCCCGGTGGATCAGGTGCAGGGCTTCTTCCAGTTCGTGGATGCCGGAGATCATCGGCAGGAGAATGCGCAGGTTGTTCAAGCCCTCGCTGGCCTTGAGCATGGCGCGGGTCTGGACCAGGAAGATTTCCGGATGGTCGAGGGTAACGCGAATGCCGCGCCAGCCCAGGAACGGGTTGTCTTCCTTGATCGGGAAGTAGGACAGCGCCTTGTCACCGCCGATATCCAGGCTGCGCATGGTCACCGGCAGCGGATGGAACGCCGCCAGTTGCTCGCGGTAGATCGCCAGCTGTTCCTTTTCGCTGGGGAAGCGCTGGTTGATCATGAACGGCA
Organism: Pseudomonas sp. TUM25319; assembly: GCF_056388475.1. Classification (NCBI taxonomy): domain Bacteria; kingdom Pseudomonadati; phylum Pseudomonadota; class Gammaproteobacteria; order Pseudomonadales; family Pseudomonadaceae; genus Pseudomonas; species Pseudomonas sp. TUM25319. The sequence goes on from NZ_CM150751.1 coordinate 6,784,760, forward strand.
CTTCGGTACGGTACAGGCCGACACCCTCGGCGCCACGCTGTTGCGCCCGCGCCACATCGGCCAGCAGGCCGGTGTTGACCCACAGCGGCATACGATGGCCGTCGGTGGTTTCGCAGGGAAGCTCGCGCAGGGCATCGAGGCCCTGGGCCAACTGGCGCTCTTCCTCGACCACATCGGCGTACTGCTTGCGCAGCACCTCGCTGGGGTTGGTGTAGACATCACCCTTGTAGCCGTCGACGATCATCTGGATGCCGTCGACCTTGGAATACGGCAGATCGACCAGGCCCATCACCGTGGGAATGCCCATGGCGCGGGCGAGGATCGCCACATGGGAGTTGCCCGAACCCAGCACCGACACCAGGCCGACCAGCTTGCCTTCCGGCACTTCGCCGAGCATGGCCGGGGTCAGCTCTTCACTGACCAGGATGGTGTTGTCGGGGTAGACCAGCGAGAGCTGGCGGGCCTCCTGCAGATAGGCCAGCAGACGCCGGCCGAGGTCCTTCACATCGGACGCACGCTCGCGCAGGTAGGCGTCGTCCATCAGTTCGAAGCGGTTGACGTGCTCGCCCACCACCTGGCGCAGGGCGCCCTGCGCCCACTGGCCGGTCTTGATGACCTGGACCACCTCGCCGCCCAGCGCGGCGTCGTCGAGCATCATCAGGTAGACATCGAACAACGCCCGCTCTTCCGGCCGCAACTGGGTCGCGAGCTTGGCCGAGAGGGTGCGCATGTCGCTGCGCACGCCTTCGAGGGCGTTGTTGAAGAGTTTCAGTTCGGCATCGATATCGGTGACGGTCTTGTCCGGCACCACATCCAGATCGGCTGGCGGCAGCATCACCACGGCGGTACCCACCGCAGCACCCGGCGAGCCCGGCACGCCGACGAACTTGGCCTCCTGGATGCCCTTGCCCTGGCGACCCAGGCCGCGGATCGAGCCGGTGGCCTCGGCATGGGCGATAACGCCGGCGAGCTGCGCGCTCATGGTGACGAGGAAGGCTTCTTCGCCCTCGTCGAACTGACGACGCTCCTTTTGCTGGATGACCAGAACCCCGACCACGCGGCGGTGGTGGATGATCGGCGCACCAAGGAAAGAAGCGAAGCGTTCTTCGCCGGTCTCGGCGAAATAGCGATAACGGGGGTGGTCGGCAGCGTTTTCCAGGTTCAGCGGTTCTTCCCGGGTGCCGACCAGGCCGACCAGGCCCTCGTTCGGCGCCATGCTGACCTTGCCGATGGACCGTTTGTTCAGACCCTCGGTGGCCATCAGGACGAAACGGTTGGTTTCCGGGTCGAGCAGATAGACCGAGCAGACCTGGCTGCCCATGGCCTCTTTGACACGCAAGACAATGATCCCCAACGCCGTCTTGAGATCCTTGGCGGAGTTAACTTCCTGGACGATCTTGCGCAGCGTATTGAGCATGGCTCGGGGTCGAACTCCGTCGTCAGTCGCGCGCCAGAAGGCGCGGGGCAAGCTCTTTGAGCGCGCGGCGGTACACTTCGCGCTTGAATGTCACCACCTGGCCCAGCGGATACCAATAGCTGACCCAACGCCAGCCGTCGAATTCCGGTTTACCGGTCAAGTCCATCCGTACCCGCTGCTCGTTGGATACCAGACGCAGCAGGAACCACTTCTGTTTCTGGCCGATGCACAGCGGCTGGCTGTGGGTGCGGACCAGGCGTTGCGGTAAACGATAACGCAACCAGCCACGGGTGCAGGCAAGAATTTCAACGTCTTGCCGCTCCAGACCTACTTCTTCGTTGAGCTCGCGGTACAAGGCATCTTCTGGCGTCTCGTCGGGGTTGATGCCCCCCTGGGGAAACTGCCAGGCATCCTGGTTGATCCGTCGAGCCCATAGCACCTGTCCAAGATCATTCGTGAGAATGATCCCGACATTGGGGCGAAAACCATCGGGGTCGATCACGGCAGCAACCTCGCAAACGCATGTCGCCGCATTGTTCCACAAAGCCAGCAAGGCCAGCAACGCGCCGGCCATACCTTATGTGCAGCGTTGTGAAAAGTCCGTATTCTGTGGGACTTTTCAGATGTTATGCGAGTGACTCTTCAATGCGCCTGGCTTTATTCGATCTGGACAACACCCTCCTCGGCGGCGACAGCGACCACGCGTGGGGCGACTACCTGTGCGCCCGTGGCATCCTCGACCCGGTGGAGTACCAGAACCGCAACGATGCGTTTTATCAGGACTACCTGGCCGGCAAGCTGGACCTGCAGGCCTACCTGAACTTCAGCCTGGAAATCCTGGCCACCACCGAGATGGCCCAGCTCGACGAATGGCACGCCGACTTCATGCGCGACTGCGTCGAGCCGATCATTCTGCCCAAGGCCCTGGCCTTGCTGAAGCAGCACCGTGACGCAGGCGACAAGCTGGTGATCATCACCGCTACCAACCGCTTTATCACAGGCCCTATCGCCAAGCGCCTGGACGTGGAACACCTGCTGGCCACCGAATGCGAGCTGGTGGAAGGCCGCTACACCGGTCGCAGCGTCGACGTGCCGTGCTTCCGCGAAGGCAAGGTGACCCGCCTGCGCCGCTGGCTGGAAGAGAATGACCTGAATCTGGAAGGCAGCTACTTCTACAGCGACTCGATGAACGACTTGCCGCTGCTGGAGGAGGTTGACCACCCGGTTGCGGTCAACCCCGACCCGAACCTGCGCGCCGAAGCCGAGAAACGCGGCTGGCCGATCCTCGACCTGCGCAGCTGACCGGCCTCAGACCGGCTTGGCCCCCATCAGGCCGGCGATGGCGATGAAACAGACGCCGCTGAACAGCGCCAGGGCCAGGGTAAACCCCGGTTTACCCGCGCCCGGCGCGGTTCGCAGACGATTGAGGCGGGCCACCAGCCAGAACCAGGCCAGCGCGCCGACGGTATAGAGCAGGCTGGAGCCCAGCACCCAGGTCTGCCCCAGCGGCCAGCCCACCAGGTGCACCAGCCACCAGCCGGTGAACGGCATGCTCACAAGGCACACGCCCATCAGCAACCAGACGACCCCCAGCGGCCGCGAGAGCAGACGCCCGTAGACCGCCGCATCCCCCGCCCGTCGCGCCCGCACCGTCCACCACGCCAGTCCCAGGGCACTGCCCAGCAACAACACGGTGGCCGCCACGTGGGCGATCTTCAGGCTAATCAGCGGTTCCATGGCATCAGCTCCTCAGGCGTTGCTCAAAGCGTAGCCGTTCAGGCGAGGAACAGCCGGTAGGCCGGGTTGTCGGTTTCGTCCCAGTACGGGTAGCCGATCTTGGCCAGGGCCGCTGGCACCAGGTGACGCTCGTCCTCCGGCACTTGCAGCCCGGCCACCACGCGACCATCCGCCGCGCCGTGGTTGCGGTAGTGGAACATGGAGATGTTCCAGCGCCCGCCCAGCTTGTTGAGGAAGTTGAACAGCGCGCCCGGCCGCTCGGGGAACTCGAAGCGCAGCACCAGCTCGTCGCTGACCCGCGCCGCGTGACCGCCGACCATATGACGGATATGCAGCTTGGCCAGTTCGTTGTCGGTCAGGTCCTGCACCGGGAAACCCTGTTCGCTCAGGTGCTGGAGCAGCGCGCTGCGCGGATCGGTGTCGGGGTGGGTCTGCACGCCAACGAAGATGTGCGCTTCGCCGTCCGCGTGGTAGCGGTAGTTGAATTCGGTGATCTGGCGCTTGCCGATGGCTTCGCAGAACGCCTTGAAGCTGCCCGGCTGCTCGGGAATGGTCACGGCGATGATGGCTTCGCGGCCCTCGCCCAGCTCGGCGCGCTCGGCCACGTGACGCAGGCGGTCGAAATTGACGTTTGCGCCGGAGTCGATCGCCACCAGGGTCTGGCCGCTGACGCCACGCTGCTCCACGTACTTCTTGATCCCGGCCACGCCCAGGGCGCCGGCAGGCTCGGTGATGGAGCGGGTGTCGTCGTAGATATCCTTGATCGCCGCACAGATCTCGTCGGTGCTGACGGTGATCACCTCGTCGACATGGTCCTTGCAGATATCGAAGGTGTGCTGGCCGATCTGCGCCACCGCCACGCCGTCGGCGAACAGCCCGACCTGCGGCAATACCACGCGCTCACCGGCGGCCATGGCGGCCTGCAGGCAGTTGGAGTCGTCCGGCTCGACGCCGATCACGCGGATTTCCGGGCGCAGGTATTTGACGTAGGCGGCGATGCCGGCGATCAGCCCGCCGCCGCCGACCGGCACGAAGATCGCGTCCAGGCGGCCCGGGTGCTGGCGCAGGATTTCCATGGCCACGGTGCCCTGGCCGGCGATGGTGTGCGGGTCGTCGTAGGGGTGGATATAGACGAAGCCCTTTTCCTCGACCAGTTTCAGCGAATAGGCCAGCGCCTCGGGGAACGAATCACCGTGCAGCACCACCTTGCCGCCCCGCGAGCGCACGCCCTCGACCTTGATTTCCGGTGTGGTGCGCGGCATCACGATGGTTGCCTTGACGCCCATTTCCCGTGCGGCCAACGCCAGGCCCTGGGCATGGTTGCCCGCCGAGGCGGTGACTACGCCACGGGCCCGCTCCTGCTCGCTCAGTTGCGCCAGCTTGTTGTAGGCGCCGCGAATCTTGAAGGAAAACACCGGCTGCAGGTCTTCGCGCTTGAGCAGCACGTTGTTGCCCAGGCGCTTGCTCAGCTGCCCGGCGGCTTGCAGAGGGGTTTCCACGGCGACGTCGTAGACGCGGGAGGTGAGGATCTTCTTGACGTACTGTTCGAGCATCGGGAAAGCATCACGGGCGGCTGGACGGGGGATCGGAGTCTACCGCAGCGCCCTGTCGGGCGACCACAGCAAGTCCGGGGTTTTAGCCGCTATAATGCCCGGCTTCACGATACTCCCCCGCTTCGGAGCCCGCATGACCCAGGACCAACTCAAACAGGCCGTTGCCCAGGCCGCTGTCGATTTCATTCTGCCCAAGCTGGACGACAAGAGCATCGTCGGCGTCGGCACCGGCTCGACCGCCAACTGCTTCATCGACGCCCTGGCCAAGCACAAGACCGCCTTCGACGGCGCCGTCGCCAGCTCCGAAGCCACCGCCGCGCGCCTGAAAGGCCACGGTATTCCGGTCTATGAACTGAACACCGTCAGCGAACTGGAGTTCTACGTCGATGGCGCCGACGAAAGCGACGAGCACCTGAACCTGATCAAGGGCGGCGGCGCAGCCCTGACCCGCGAGAAGATCGTCGCGGCCGTGGCCAAGACCTTCATCTGCATCGCTGACGCCAGCAAGCTGGTGCCGGTACTGGGCAATTTCCCGCTGCCGGTGGAAGTCATCCCCATGGCCCGCAGCCATGTGGCGCGCCAACTGGTGAAACTGGGCGGCGACCCGGTCTACCGCGAAGGCGTGGTGACCGACAACGGCAACATCATCATCGACGTGCACAACCTGCAGATCACCAACCCGGTGGAGCTGGAAGCACAGATCAACGCCATCGTTGGCGTGGTCACCAACGGCCTGTTCGCGGCGCGCCCGGCGGATCTGCTGTTGCTGGGCACCGCTGAAGGCGTGAAGACCCTCAAGGTCTGACGATCGACCCGGGGCCTGCAACGCAGGCCCCGGCTGTCAATCTGCCGGTTTCTTGAACACATAGAACAGATTCGGCTCGCTCACCAGATACAACGCTCCCGCATCGTCCATCGCGATGCCTTCCGCCTGGGGTACGCTCTGGCTCAAGCCCTGGAAACCCTTGCGCAACGACAGGCTGGCCAACGGCCGACCCTTCACATCCAGTTCCAGCACCAGTTGCGATTCATCCGACAGCGCCAGCAGATGCCCGCTGCGCTCATCGAACTGCAGGCTCGACAAATCCCGCACGAACAGCTTCGAATCGCGCTTGCTGTCCTGCACCACATGCACGGCATAAGGCTGTTCGGGGTTGTCATGGGGGAAACCGTGGACCTCGTAGATCAGCATCGGGTCGCGCTCCTTGGCCACGAACAGGCGCTTGCCTTGCTGGTCGTAGGCCAGTCCTTCGAATCCTTTGTTGCCGTTGAGGCCGATACCCAGCGTGAGCTGCTCGGCGTCCTTGGCATCGAGGAAGGGCGTATCGCCGGTCAGGCGCACACGGATCAGCCGCTGTTCCCGCTCGTCGGTAATGACGTAGCTGTCACGCCCCACGTACTCCACCGCCTCGGGGTCACCAAAGCCGGTCAGCGGGACACGGCGCAGGATACGGCCTTCGAGCGACAGCTCGATCAACTCGGGATTCTTGTTGGTGACTGTGAAGAGGCTGTTACGGTCCGGATCGAAGGTCAGCGCCGAAATGTCTTCATCCAGCCCGTCGATGGGCCGCGCTTCGATCACCACGCGGTAGCGATCCAGGCCGATGCTCTGCTCGGCCGGCTGCCACCAGGTCTTGAGGTTGAACCAGCCGCGTTCGAAGAGACGGTAGTGCTGGCCCGCCACCCCCAGCAGCAACAGGCCCAGCAAGGCAACGACAGCGGCAATCAGGGGAAGTCGAAGGTAGCGGCGCATTCGGCGGGACTCGGCAAGAAACGGAACGGCGCGAATCTAACCATAGCCAACTGAAGTGAAGCTTAATGCCACTATCGGTAAAATCTTCAGTTCAGTCCTTCTTGAAGCGATAGAACAGGTTTGGCTCACTGACCATATACAGCGTGCCGTGCTCGTCCATCGCCACGCCTTCGGCCCGCGGGATGCGTTTATCGAGACCATTGAAACCGCCGAGCAGCGTCATGAAGCTGACCTGCTCGCCGTGCTCGTCCAGCTCCAGCAACAGGTTGGAGTCAGCCGACAACGCCAGCATGTGCCCGGTCCTCGGATCGATGCCCAGGGCAGAGAGGTTGCGCAGGTCAAGGTCGTCATTGGGCAGTTCCTGCTTGGCGCCGCTCAGCGCCGAACGCCCGTCGGTGCGCCAGACGAACAGCCGCGGCGGGCGTTCCTCGCCCAGCACCAGACGTTGCTGGGCAGGATCCCAGGCGACGCTCTCGAAGCCTTTGTTCTGGTTTTCCGAGGGGCCGAGGTCGTACTGCGGGAAGTCCTTGATGTTCAGCTCGCGGGTCGCATCGTCGAGGGTGACGAACGTCAGGTTGTGCTGCCGCTCGTCGGCAATGGCCAGGCGCCGGTCGGCCATCACCGCCACACCTTCGGGGTTGGCCCAGCCGATGAGCGGAATCTTGCGCAGCACATCGCCGTCCAGGCTCAGTTCCACCAGGAACGGATTCTTGCCCATGACCGAAAACAGGGTCTTGCGCTGTGGATCATAGGAAAGGTCGGACGCTTCATCTTTCTCCATGCCCGGCAAGACCTTGGCATCGATATCGACGTAATAATCCGGCAACCAGACACTGGCCTTCTGCTCGATCTGGCTCTGGAAGCGCTCCTGTACCCAGAGCAGGCCGCGGTCGTCCCAATGCATGGCGATCGCCACGCCATAGCCGATCACAGCGGCAATTGCCGTCCAGGTAGACCAGCGCAGCGCGATCGGGCGCTTGCGTACCGACGGCAACGGGCCATCGGAAGGAAGAGAAAGGGCCATTCGGAGAGTTCCTGTTGATTGCCTGCCTGAGAGATGGGGCAGTAGGGCCGAGCAGGAATTATCCGGATGTTTTGTGAAAAAAACGGCAAAGCCCGACGAAGCGCTTTGAAAAACAACGGGGGCGGCCTGTGCCGGCCACCCCGGCCGCGTTAAAGAACCCGGCTTTCGAAACGACTGGCGCCTGGCAGCTCCAGTACCAGTTCGTCGCCCGGATTGAGCGGGCCCACGCCTACCGGCGTACCTGTCAGGATCACATCACCCGCCTGCAGGGAAAACTGCGACGCCATGTGCTGGATCATCGGCACGATGGGGTTGAGCATCAGTGCGCTGTTGCCGTCCTGGCGAACCTGGCGGTCGATGGTCAGGCGAATGCCGATATCGGCAAGGTCTTCGAAGGTGCTGCCGGCAACGAACGGCGGCAGGACACAAGCGCCATCGAAGCACTTGGCGCGCTCCCAGGGCAGGCCCTTTTCCTTCAACTGCGCCTGCAGGTCACGCAGGGTCAGGTCCAGCGCCGGGGCGAAGCCGGAAATGGCATCCAGCACTTCTTCCTCGGAAGGGTGAGACGACAGCGACTTGCCCAGCAGCACGGCGATTTCAGCCTCGTAGTGCACCGAGCCACGCTCGGCCGGAATCTTGAAACCACCCTCGAACGGCACCACGCAGCTGCCCGGCTTGATGAACAGCAGCGGCTCGGTGGGGATCGGGTTATCCAGTTCCTTGGCGTGTTCGGCATAGTTGCGCCCGATGCACACCACCTTGCCCAGCGGGAAGTGGATACGGGTTCCGTCTACATATTGGTGCTGATAGCTCATTGCCGACTCCTGGAGCGCTGGTTGAATCTGCTGCGGACTTACTCGGGCGCGAAGATCTTGCCCGGGTTCATGATCCCGTTGGGGTCGAAGACCGCCTTGACTGCTTTCATGTATTCGATTTCCGCCGACGAACGACTGTAACCGAGGTAATCGCGCTTGGTCATGCCCACGCCGTGCTCGGCGGAGATCGAACCGTTGTACTTCTCGACGGTTTCGAACACCTGCTTGTTGACGGTGGCGCACTTGGCGAAGAACTCGTCCTTGCTCATGTCGTCGGGCTTGAGGATGTTCAGGTGCAGGTTGCCATCACCGATATGGCCGTACCAGACGACGATGAAGTCCGGGTAACGTTCACTGACGATGACGTCGATATCCCGCAGGAATGCCGGCACTTTCGAAACCGTGACCGAAATGTCGTTCTTGTACGGCGTCCAGTGGGAAATGGTTTCGGAGAGGTATTCGCGCAGCTTCCACAGGTTGCGCAACTGCTGCTCGCTCTGGCTCATCACGCCGTCGACCACCCAGCCCTGCTCGACACAGTGCTCGAACAGCGCCAGTGCATCGTTGGCGACGTCCTCCGTGGTGGCCTCGAACTCCAGCAGGGCGTAGAAGGGGCACGGCGTCTCGAACGGTGCCGGCACGTCGCCACGATCGAGGATCTTGGCCAGCCCTTTGTCGGAAAAGAACTCGAAGGCGGTGAGATCCAGCTTGCCCTGGAAGGCGTGCAGCACCGGCATGATGGAATCGAAGTCGGGCGTGCCGAGGACCATTGCCGTCAGGTTCTTCGGTGCCCGGTCCAGGCGCATGGTCGCCTCGACCACGAAGCCCAGGGTGCCCTCGGCGCCGATGAACAGCTGGCGCAGATCGTAGCCGGTAGCGTTCTTGATCAGGTCCTTGTTCAGTTCCAGCAGGTCGCCCTTGCCGGTGACCACCTTCAGGCCGGCCACCCAGTTACGGGTCATGCCGTAGCGAATGACCTTGATCCCACCGGCATTGGTGCCGATATTGCCGCCAATCTGACTGGAACCTGCTGACGCGAAGTCCACCGGATAATAAAGGCCCTGTTCCTCGGCGAAATTCTGCAGTTGCTCGGTCACCACGCCCGGCTGGCACACCACGGTGCGATCGAAGGCGTTGAAGTCGAGGATGCGGTTCATGTAGTCGAAGGACACCACCACTTCGCCGTTGGCCGCCACGGCGCCCGCGGAAAGCCCGGTGCGGCCGCCCGACGGCACCAGCGCGACCTTGTGGCGGTTGGCCCAGCGCACGATGGCCTGGACCTGCTCGATGTCCTTGGGGAACACGATGGCCGATGGGGCTGGCGGGAAGTGTCTGGTCCAGTCCTTGCCATAGGCTTCGAGCGAAGCGGCATCGGTCAGCACCTTGCCGGGCTCGACAAGGGTCATCAGTTCAGCAAGCAGAACAGGATCGGTCATCGGCGGAACTCTCGAACTATTCATGGTCACCCTGAGCACACTTCACGTGGCAGGGATGGTCTGAGCGCGGCGTCGGTATGCTAGCATACGCCCCCCGCTGATCGTGCTTTCCCGCCGATTCTGCGCCAGCTCCACTTCCCTGCCATTTTTTCTCCGGGACACAGGTTTACGCAGATGAGCAAGGTTTCTCTCGATAAGAGCAAGATCAAGTTCCTTCTTCTCGAAGGCGTCCACCAGAATGCCGTGGACGTCCTCAAGGCCGCCGGGTACGCCAACATCGAGTACCTCACCGGTTCCCTGCCGGAAGCCGAGCTGAAGGAAAAGATCGCCGATGCCCACTTCATTGGCATCCGCTCCCGCACTCAACTGACCGAAGAGATCTTCGACTGCGCCAAGAAACTGGTCGCCGTCGGCTGTTTCTGCATCGGTACCAACCAGGTTGACCTGGACGCAGCCCGCGAGCGCGGCATCGCCGTGTTCAACGCTCCGTACTCCAACACCCGCTCCGTTGCCGAGCTGGTGCTGGCCGAGGCCATCCTGCTGCTGCGCGGTATCCCCGAGAAGAACGCTTCCTGCCACCGTGGCGGCTGGATCAAGAGCGCGGCCAACTCCTTCGAGATCCGCGGCAAGAAGCTGGGCATCGTCGGCTACGGCTCGATCGGCACCCAACTGTCGGTCCTGGCCGAGAGCCTGGGCATGCAGGTGTTCTTCTTCGACCCGCTGACCAAGCTGCCGCTGGGCAACGCGACCCAGGTCACCAGCCTGCACGAACTGCTCGGCCTGGCCGACATCGTCTCGCTGCACGTACCTGAGCTGCCGTCCACCCAGTGGATGATCGGCGAGAAGGAAATCCGCGCGATGAAGAAGGGCTCGATCCTGATCAACGCCGCCCGCGGCACCGTCGTCCAGCTGGACCACCTGGCCGCCGCGATCAAGGACAAGCACCTGATCGGCGCCGCCATCGACGTCTTCCCGGTCGAGCCTCGCTCCAACGACGAAGAGTTCGAAAGCCCGCTGCGTGGCCTGGACAACGTGATCCTGACCCCGCACATCGGTGGTTCGACTGCCGAGGCCCAGGCCAACATCGGCCTGGAAGTGGCCGAGAAGCTGGTCAAGTACAGCGATAACGGTACGTCGGTGTCGTCGGTCAACTTCCCTGAAGTTGCCCTGCCGGCGCACCCTGGCAAGCACCGTCTGCTGCACATCCACGAAAACATCCCGGGTGTGCTCAGCGAGATCAACAAAGTCTTCGCTGAAAACGGCATCAACATCTCCGGTCAGTTCCTGCAGACCAACGAGAAAGTCGGTTACGTGGTTATCGACGTCGACGCCGAGTATTCGGACCTGGCGCAAGAGAAACTGCAACAGGTCAAGGGCACCATCCGTTCCCGCGTTCTGTTCTAAGCGATCTGCGTCAATGAAAAGGGAGGCCCTCGTGGCCTCCCTTTTTTATTTGCCGACAAAACATGAAGTTGCAAGAATCGGGCAGAAATATTTCAACTACCGTTAAACATCCAGAGCAAGATGCGGTCACAAGGGGCTCTTGACCGGGGCATTACCAGAAAGCCGCGGCAAGCTGTGTTTAATTGCCAATGACAAGAAAGGGGCTCTCATGCGTTTCATTACCGGGGCACTATTTGCCGCCAGCCTGCTCAGCCCGTGGGCGCACGCGGAACTGATGGATGACGTCAGCGACCGCAATGAATTGCGAATTGCCATTGAAGCCAATACGCCACCTTTCAACTTCCGCGATACCGCCGGCCAGTTGAGTGGATTCGAAATTGAACTGGGACAACTGCTGGCCCGGGAACTGGACGTAAATGCCGACTTCGTGGTGGTCGATTCCGCTGATCTGCTCTCCGGCGTCGAAAGTGGCAAGTACGATATCGCGTTGAATCAGATCGCCACTACTGCAGAATTGAAAGAGCGGCTGGATTTCAGTACGCCCTACAGTTACACCAGCGCGCAACTGATCGTGCGCCAGGAAGAAAAGCGCCCGTTGCGCAACCTTGAAGCGTTCAAAGGTCACAGTCTTGGCGTGGTGCAGGGCAGCAGCTTTGCCGAACAGGCGCAGAAGGTCGAGGGTGTCGACCTGCGCAACTACCAGGACGCCATCCAGCCGATCAAGGAAGTGGCGGACGACCAGATCGATGGCGCCGTCAGCGATCGGCTGCTGGTACCGTACGCGATCCGCGAAAGCAAATTGCCAGTGGCTGAGGGCGCGACGTTCGGCCCGGTACTCAAACTGGCGATTCCGTTCCAGAAGGGCAATCCGGCATTCCAGAGTGCGCTGGACAACGCCCTGCAGCGGGTCAAGGCCGATGGACGGCTGAGCGAGCTGTCGAAAAAGTGGTTCGGCGTGGATGCCAGCGAAGCACCAAAGCAATAGCCTGAATTCAAGGCCAGCTTCCAAAATCAGGGGCATGCCTGGCGCCCTGTGGGAGCTGGCCTTGCCAGCGATGAGGGCAGCAGCAACACAATGGCTGCGACGGCCCTACAGCCCCAACGCCCTGGCCGCCGTCTCCAGTTCCAGCTCGCTGAACACCTGCACCCCCTCGCGCCGCAGCAAGGCGCTCGTCACCCCTTCCCCGTCGATCTTGCAGCCGCTGAATGTCCCGTCGTAGACCTGCCGGTTGCCACAAGACGGACTTCCCGACTTGAGCACCGCCACGCGAATTCCGTGACGCCGCACCAGTTCCAGCGCCAGCCGCGCCCCGGCAAGAAATTCGGCGCTGACATCCTCGCCCTGCACGGTCACCACCCGCGCCTCGCCATCCAGCACCGCGCCGCCCTGCCCACCAGGGATTTCCGCAGGCGGACGTGGCGTCGGCAGACCGCCAGCCACTTCCGGGCACAGCGGCACGACACGGCCTTGCTGCTGCCAGAGCTGCAACAGATCGGGATGGCCACTGCTGCGACCGTCATAGCGTACCGGCTGGCCCAGCAGACAGGCGCTCACCAGCACCTTGGGCAAATCAGAACGGGGCGTTGCCACGACGGCGGAACCAGCCGGTGACCGACAGGCGCTCGCGGCCGGCCGGGAGCACTTCGTGAGGAATGTCGGCAGACATGAACACCACCAGGCTGCCGCCCACAGGTTCGGCGTCCAGTTCGCGGCCGTCAGCGAGGAACATGCGCAACTGGCCGCCATCTTCCGGCGCCCACTGTTCGTTGAGGTAGATGATCGCCGACACGGTCCGGCGATCATCGTCGCGGAACCGGTCCAGGTGCTTGCGGTAGAAGGTGCCTGGCGGATAAAGCGCGAAATGGCACTCGAAATCTTCCAGACCCAGGTAGAAGTCGCGGTTGAGCGCTTCGCGCAGGCTGTCCATCAGCGCCAGGTACTGGTCGCAAGCCTCGGACTGACCGGGTTCGAGCCAGAGAATGTGGTCACCGCGAATGCCCTCGCGCACTTCCTGGCCCTGCCCGCGCCCCACCGAGGCAGGTGCCAGTTCGCCCTCGGCGGCGCGCTGGCGGCACTCGGCGGTCAGGGCGCAGGTCAGGGCCTCGGGCAGGAAGCCTTCCCGGCGCGACCAGCCCTGGCTGGCGAGGTCATCGACGATGCTCGGTATGTGCGGATGTTCGGAGAATATGTGCATGGCGCGAATAGTATCGGGCCGTCGGAAAAATCGACAGGGCCACTTGGTCGCATGACCGCACGGGCGTCTCGACAAAGCCCCGCAAGGCCACGGACAATAGCGGACTGCCGACAGGAGTCCTGAATGCGCCGTTTGTTTTTTCTGCTGTTGATGATCTGCACCACGCCTGTCTGGGCAGACACCCTCGGTCAACTGTACAAGGTCGCCGGCTGGCCCGAACAGCGCGCCCACTTCTCCGATGCCATTGCCGCCGCCCAGCAGCGCTACCAGAAAAGCCTGCCGCCCGCGGTGTTCCAGGCATTGGTGGACAACAGTAACCAGCGTTTCGAAGCCAAGGCCGTGGACCGCCGCGCTGAAGCCCAGTTGCGTGCCAACCTGCCCGATCCCGCGCCTGCGCTGAATTTCTTCCAGTCGCCGCTGGGCCGCAAGGTCGTGGCCGCCGAACTGCTCGCCACCCGCCGTGACCAGTTGGCCAAGAATGCCAAGGGCCTGCCGAAAATGCAGGCCAGCGACAACCGTCTGCTGATCGTCGGCCACCTGGCCCAGGCACTGCCGGCCCGCGAAGCCGGCGCCGAAGTCAGCCTGGCGATCGCCGGGGTCGCCGCCGACAGCCTCAGCCAGATGATCCCCGGCCTGTTCGGCGGCGGCCAGGCCCAGGGCATGCTCGACGGCCAGCGCCAGCGCCTGATGCAACAGATCGGCGAAGACCTCAACAACACCCTGCTGTATGTCTACCGCGACCTGTCCGACGCCGAACTGGAAGAATTCGCTACCTTTGCCGAATCCAGCGAAGGCCAGACCTACTACAAGGCGGCCCTGGCCGCTATCCGCGCCGGCCTCGCCGTGGGCCAGAGCAGCTCGGACCTGAAGTGATCAGCCCAGGGCCTGGTCGATGAAGGCGAAATAACGCCGGCGGATCTCCGGCAACTCATTGGCCAGATGATGCCGGGCCTGCGGCAGCATCAAGACGTGCGGCGCGTCGAACTTGGCCTTGAGCACTTCGAGGTTGTAGCGCCAGTCCACCGTCATGTCATCCTCACCCTGCACGATCAACGGCCGGCGTGCGCATCGGGGCGCCGCCTCGATCCGCCGCACCCAGGCCAGCAAGGCACCGACCCAGGCAGTGGGCAGGCGCCTGGGCTGCAACGGGTCGGCCAGCAGGAACGGCAGGAAGGTCGGATCGTTGGTGTTTTCACTGAAGCGTCGGGCAATGCCATCGACGAAGGGGCGCAGCATCCAGTAGCTGAACTTCGACCAGCCCCAGGCCCGTGGCCGCACCAGCGGCGCCAAGAGAATCACTTCACCGCTGACGGGGCTGTCGTCCGCGTGGTGAAGCAGGTGATCGACCGCAATGGCGCCGCCGGTGCTCTGGCCAAGCAAGTGCCAGGGTTGTGGCAACGCCAGCTCGGCCGCGTGCTGGAACAGCGCGTCGAGCACCTGTTGGTAGATCGCGAAATCACCGATGCTGGCCCGCTCGCCGCTGGACAGGCCATGACCCGGCAGGTCGCAGGCAATCACCGCGAAGCCGCGCCCCACCGCCCACTCGATCGCATGGCGGTACAGCCCCATGTGATCGTAGAAACCGTGGAGCATGACCAGCGTCGCCACGGGTTCGGCCGGCAGCCAGACCTGCGCCACCACCTCGAACCCGGCGCGGTCGAAACGCCCCAGCCAGCTTGTCTCACTGCCCACTCGGTCCAGGCCATAGAAGCGCTGGTAGGCCCGCCCCTGTTCCGACAACGGCTCACGGGCCGCCAGCGGTTGCAGGCTGGCACGCAGGGAATCGGCTTGGAACGACGCGGACATGGGGGACTTCCGGAAAGACGACAAAGGATTGATCTGCGATATTCATCTGTCGACGGAGGCATGGCAAGCTGGCCCCCCTTATTTGCCGGTATTGCCCATGTCGGGGAAAACACTGCTCGCCGCCGTCACCCTCCTGTTCTGCGCCGTTGGCCTGTGGTGGGCCTACGACAGTTTCCAGAGCCGCTACCTGAGGCCGTTCGACAACCAGACCGCGCTGTTCGCCGGCGACCAGCTGCGCCTGCCCGCCGACCTCGCCGGCCCCGGCCCGATCCGCCTGGTGCACTTCTGGGACCCGGCCTGCCCGTGCAATGTCGGCAACCAGCAACACCTGGCCGAACTGATCGAGCACTACGCCCCGCAAGGCGTGTCTTTCCATGTGCTGCAAAGGCCCGGCAGCCATGGCCAACTTCCCGCCCCGCTCGCCGCACTCGAACCGATCGCCAGCCTGCCCGGCGCCGAACACCTGCCGGCCAGCCCCGCCGTGGCGATCTGGGACCAGAACGGCAACCTCGCCTACTTCGGCCCCTACAGCGAGGGCGCCACCTGCAATGCCAGCAACAGCTTCATCGAGCCCATCCTGCAGGCGCTGACCCAGGGACGGAAGGTGCAGGTGACGCAAACAATGGCCGTGGGCTGCTATTGCCCGTGGAAGCCGTGAACCGGGGTGAAACAATCGGAATCATGACGATAACTATTTACATCTTGCAGGCGTAAGCCGCCCCTTAGGTTTCGCACATACACGCAAAGGAGAGCCTGTATGTCGAAACAAACGGCAGTCAATCTGCCCACCCTCAATACCCATTCGAGCCGAATACTCGAACTCACCGCCTCGAACATCGGCACCGATCGTCTGTTCGCTCACATGCAGCGTCAGGAAGGCTATTTCACCTCGCACTATCAGCCTGGCAGGTTGGTACTCGATCTCGTCACCGAGTACGAAACCGACAAGCAGGAAGTGGAACGGGACCACGCCCGCGCTGATACCGGGCTGAAGCAGAGCCTCGACAAGCAGGTCCACACCGCCGCAGGCCCCCTGGAGGGCTTGCCGGAGCTGGAGGCCATCGGCGCGAGGCTGACGGCAACCGAGCAGTTGCTGGCCAGCAAGCGTGTCGAACTGATTGGCGCCCGACACCTTGCACTGGCGTTCTATGGCACAGACCCGATCGGCAAGACCGTCGCCGATTACCTGCGGATCGCCAGCAGCCCGAACGCCCCTGAAAACCCCAGGAAAACCTGGCTGGCGTCCTTCAAGGCGGCCTATGAGGCAAGGCTGCTGAGCAAGTCTGTCGACCACCTGGTCTCCCGTAGCAAGGGCTTGGAGGTTTCCCGAAAAAGCGCCGAGCGATGGGGCGAACGTGCGGCCCGGCAAGAGAAAAAGCGCGAGCAGAAAATCCACAAGGTGGAACTCGCGCTCCTCAACCTGGACCAGGCCCGCCACAAGCACGCGTCCAGCCTTCACACGCTGGAGGAGCATCTGGCGCGGTTCTCCCGCGACGAACCCGAAGCAGGCCTGCCACTCGACCCACTGCTGTCTGTCGATGACATCCGGCGGGCGATCGCCGAGCTTCTGGAAGCCAGGAACGCCCTGCGCACGGCCCGCTTCGAGATCAATAGCCAGAGCATGCGCCTCGGGATGGACCAGAAGCTTTTGCAGGTTGAGCTCAACTTTCCCCTTGCCGACGCCACCCGGGCGCGCATCAACCAACGGCTGGAACACAGTGCCCAGGCCGTCGCCGCCTACACGGCAGCCAAGCCGGAGATCGACCGCTTGACCGAAGAGGGCGGCGACCGGGCGATGACCGCCGTGGGTAACGCCCAACGCGAACTGGCACGCCTCGCCGCGCTCGAGGGCAGCGAGGCGCACCAGCGTCCGGCCACCTTCAGCCTCGCCACCAGCGCGGTGCTGCAGCCACAGGTCATTACCCCGAACGCCTCGTCGATGGCGGCGCTCGCCGGAGTCCGCCCGGCGCTCAAGGCCGCCCTGCGCGCCGTACGCCCGGTTCTCAAGGGAAAGCCCAGGGTCGCCGTGGAGATCGCCTCGCTGCTGTTGTTCTCGCTGCGACTGGGCCATGACGAACGCTACGGCCTGAGCATCCCGTTCACCGACCTGAACCTGGACATCGACTGGCGGGAAGTGCTGGAGCACGCAGGCGAAAGCTTCCCCTTGCCGATGCGCCTCATCTCCGGGCTGGTCGGCCAGAACGCTCACGTCGAGATCGTTCCGACCAATGCCGAAGGCATCTCCCCCCAGGTGCCCGTGCGGGCCGCTACCTGGGACGAAGCGCGCGGTGCCTACCGCTTCACCAGCGAAGGGCCGGGCGCGATCACCGTGCTCTGGACGCCCGAGGCCGCGCCGGGCGACAGCTCCACGTCGCTGCCGGCAGAGGCTCAGCCAAACAGGCTCTATCCCGGCTTCATCAGCGTGCCGACCGTGCCGGAAATGGTGCCGCTGCCCGCCAGTGACGATGTCGACTTCCATGACTACATCATCACCTTCCCGGCTGATTCAGGGCTTGAGCCGGTCTACATCATGTTCAAGAACCCGCGGGATTACGCGGGGGCCGGAACAGGAAACGGTCGGGATATATCGGGCTGGAGAGAAGCCATATACGGGCCGTCAGGTGCCCCTATTCCTACGCGGATCGCGGACCAGTTAAGGGGACGGATGTATGGCCGGTGGGACAAGATGCGTGAAGAAATATGGAAAGCCCTGGCCAGTGATCCTGAGTTGAGTAAACACTTCAAGGCCATCAGCCTGAACAAAATGCGCAATGGCGGAGCACCCTTTACAGAAGAAGGCTTGGCAGGAAAAAGACGAGTTCTAGAACTGCACCATATTCATCCTGTAGCCGAGGGAGGCGCAGTCTATGACATCGACAATCTGCTCATCATGACGCCGAGGGCTCATATCGACTCGCATAAAAAAGGGGAAAAATAATGGACCTGAGATCGCGCATTGAGGATTACACCGAAACCGAGTTTCTGGCACTCGTGACGATGCTGTTCCGGAACGACTCGACACTGCAAGGGCGAGCCTACGAAAAACTCATCAACGGCGTACTTGATCACATCGAAACCATCAGTGAGCTTCCCGATGCCTTTCGGGTCATCTGCTTCCCCGCCGAAGGCGAAGACGACAGCCCCGAAGGCGTCGTAAACCGCATCAAACAATGGCGCGCCGCCAACGGCAAGCCCGGCTTCAAACCCGCCTGACCCAACGCCGCTATCGCCCCCGCGATAGCGGCGTTTCCCTACCTCACCCGCGCCGGATTCCCCATCACCGTCGCCCCCGCCGGCACATCCCGGCTCACCACGCTGCCGGCCCCGATGATCGCGTCATCGCCCACGGTTACGCCCGGCAAAATGATCGCCCCACCACCAATCCATACATTGCTGCCGATCTTCACCGGCTTGCCGCTTTCCAGGCCGCTGCGGCGCAGTTGCGGGTCGCGGGGATGGTCGGCGGTGTAGATCTGTACGGCCGGACCGATCTGGCAGTCGTCGCCGATGCTCACCGGGCAGACATCGAGGATCACGCAGTTGAAGTTCATGAACACCCGGGCGCCCAGGTCGATGTTGTAGCCATAGTCGCAGTAGAACGGCGGACGGATCACCGCATCGGCGCCCACCCGGGCGAAATGCCCCCGCAGCAATTCATGGCGCTGTTCGTTGAGCAGTTCGACCGAGTCGTTGTAGCGCTGCATCCAGTGCTTGTTGGCAATCTGCTCGGCCTGCAGCACCGGACAGGTCGCGCGGTACAACTGGCCGGTGAGCATCTTCTGTTTTTCGCTGAGGTCCATTGGCCATCACTCCTGGCTGATCTATCGGCTGGCAAAGTCTATCCTCTGTCCGATCATGACCCTCTCGCTGGACGAAGATCCCGGCCTCCCTCCCCAAGGAGCTTCGATGAAACGCCGCCTCACTCTTCTCGCCGTCGCCATCGCTGCCGTGACCGCCGGCGCGGGTTACTGGTATGTGCAGGGCAAGCAGCCGCAGCGCGAGGGCGAACTGGCCCTGGCGGGGTTGCAGGCACCGGTCAGCGTGCGCTACGACGAGCGCGGCGTGCCGCATATCCAGGCGCAGAACGAATCCGACCTGTACCGCGCCCTGGGCTACGTCCATGCCCAGGACCGCCTGTTCCAGATGGAGATCACCCGACGCCTGGCCCAAGGCGAGCTGGCCCAGGTGCTGGGGCCGAAGCTGGTGGCCACCGACACCCTGTTCCGCAGCCTGCGCATCGGCGAACAGGCGCAGGTCTACGTCGATCGCCAGGACAAGCAATCACCGGCCTGGAAGGCCCTGCAGGCGTATCTGGAAGGGGTCAACGCCTGGCAGGACACGCATCCCAAGCCGATGGAGTTCGATGTGCTCGGCATCACGCCGCGCCCGTTCACAGCCCAGGACACCCTGAGCATCGCCGGCTTCATGGCCTACAGCTTCGCCGCCGCGTTCCGCACCGAGCCGCTGCTGACCTTCGTCCGCGACCACCTGGGCGCCGATTACCTGAAGGTGTTCGACCTCGACTGGCACCCCGACGGCGTGCTGCAACGCGCCCCGGCCCTGGCCGATGCCGACTGGAAGAGTCTCGGCCAGTTGGCGATGGTCAGTCAGCAGGCCCTCGGCGAGGCCGGGCTGCCGCAGTTCGAGGGCAGCAACGCCTGGGCCGTGAGCGGCAGTCGCACCCGCAGTGGCAAGCCGTTGCTGGCTGGCGACCCGCATATTCGCTTCTCGGTGCCTGCGGTGTGGTACGAGGCCGAGCTGTCAGCTCCGGGTTTCCACCTCTATGGCTATCACCAGGCGCTCAACCCCTTCGCGTCCCTCGGGCACAACCGCGAGTTCGGCTGGAGCCTGACCATGTTCCAGAACGATGACGTCGATCTGATCGCCGAGCGGGTCAATCCGGAGCATCCGGACCAGGTGATGATCGGCGGCCAATGGCAGGCGCTGACCCGCACCGAGCAGACCCTCAAGGTCAAGGGCGAGGCGGACCAGACCATCACCCTGCTGCGCTCGCCCCATGGGCCGATCGTCAACAAGGTGCTCGGCGAAGACGCTGGCCCCACGCCGGTGGCCATGTGGTGGGCCTTCCTTGAAACCGAGAACCCGATCCTCGACGGCTTCTACGAAATCAACCGCGCCAGCACCCTCGACGCCATGCGCAGTGCGGTCCAGAAGGTCCAGGCGCCGGGGCTGAATTTCGTCTGGGCCAACGCCCGTGGCGATATCGGCTGGTGGGCGGCAGCGGCGCTGCCGATCCGTCCGCAAGGCGTGAACCCGTCCTTCATCCTCGACGGCAGCACGGCCCAGGCCGACAAATCGGGCTTCTACCCGTTCAGCGCCAACCCGCAGTCGGAGAACCCGGCCAGCGGCTACATCGTCTCGGCCAACTTCCAGCCGCTGTCACCGACCGGCATGCCGGTGCCCGGCTACTACAACCTCGCCGACCGCGGTCAGCAACTGGACCGGCAACTGGCCGACGATCAGGTCAAATGGGACCTGCAGAACAGCCAGGCGCTGCAACTGGGCACCACGACCGACTACGGCCCGCGCACGCTGGGACCGTTGCTCGGTGTGCTGCGCCAGGTGGTGCAGGACGATCAGGGCCGCGAACTGGTGGAGCAGCTGGCCGGCTGGCGTGGCGACTACCCGCTGGACTCGGTCAATGCCACGCTGTTCAACCAGTTCCTCTTTGAGCTGGCCTACGCGGCGATGCACGATGAACTGGGCGATGCCTGGTTCCAGGCCCTGCTCTCGACCCGGGTGATCGACGCTGCGCTGCCGCGCCTGGCTGCCGACGCCGATTCGCCATGGTGGGACACCCAGGGCAGCAGCGAACGGGGCAGCCGCACGGCAGTGGTCAAACTGGCCTGGGACAACACCCTCGCCCACCTGCGCGAGACCCTCGGCAACGACCCGGCAAGCTGGCAATGGGGCAAGGCGCACACCCTCACCCACGGCCATCCGCTGGGCATGCAGAAGCCCCTGGATAGGCTATTCAATGTCGGCCCGTTCGCGGCACCGGGGACGCATGAAGTACCGAACAACCTGTCGGCGAAGATCGGGCCGGCGCCGTGGCCGGTGACCTATGGGCCATCGACACGACGGTTGATCGACTTCGCCGATGCGGGGACGGCGCTGAGTATCAATCCGGTCGGGCAGAGTGGGGTGCTGTTCGACAGGCATTATGCCGATCAGGCAACGCCGTATATCGAGGGGAAATACCAGCGGGCGTGGTTGGGGTTGGCGGGGGAGACGGAGGGGACGTTGCGGTTGGTGCCAGGCAAGTAGTCATGCGCCGGTGTTGACGGCCTCATCGCCGGCAAAGCCGGCTCCCACAGGGTTTTGTGCATGGCGCGGACACTGTGGGAGCTGGCTTGCCAGCGATGAGGCCCTCAAGGCCTCAGATCAGGCCTGGGCCGGACGACGCACATCCGGCTGTTTCCACGAATCCGCAGCGCTCTCTTCGATGGCCTGCTGGATCGCGCGCTTGCGGCGCTCTTCGGCCTGACGGCTGAAGTACCACACCAGGAAGGTGGCGAACGACACCACCAGCAGGATCAGGCTGGCCACGGCGTTGATCTCCGGTTTCACGCCCAGGCGCACCGCCGAGAACACTTCCATCGGCAAGGTGGTGGAACCCGGACCCGACACGAAGCTCGCCAGTACCAGGTCGTCCAGCGACAGGGCGAAGGACATCATGCCGCCCGCTGCCAGCGACGGCGCGATCATCGGGATGGTGATCAGGAAGAACACCTTCCACGGCCGCGCACCGAGGTCCATGGCCGCCTCTTCGATGGACAGGTCCAGCTCGCGCAGGCGGGCCGACACCACCACCGCCACGTAGGCGGCACAGAACGTGGTGTGGGCGATCCAGATGGTGACGATGCCGCGCTCCTGCGGCCAGCCGATCATCTGCGCCATGGCCACGAACAGCAGCAACAGCGACAGACCGGTGATTACCTCAGGCATGACCAGCGGCGCGGTGACCAGGCCACCGAACAGGGTACGGCCCTTGAAGCGGGTGACCCGGGTCAGCACGAAGGCCGCCAGGGTGCCCAGCGCCACCGCCGCGATCGCGGTGTAGGTGGCGATTTCCAGCGAGCGCATCACCGAGCCCATCAGTTGGGTGTTGTCCAGCAGGCCGACGTACCACTTTACCGACCAGCCACCCCACACCGTCACCAGCTTGGAGGCGTTGAACGAGTAGATCACCAGGATCAGCATCGGCAGGTAGATGAACAACAGGCCGAGGACCAGCATCAGCTTGGAGAATCCGAAACGTTTCATGCCCTGCCCTCCATCTCTTTGGCCTGGCTGCGGTTGAACAGCAGGATCGGCACGATCAGGATCGCCAGCATCACCACCGCCAGGGCCGAGGCCACAGGCCAGTCGCGGTTGTTGAAGAATTCCTGCCAGAGGACTTTACCGATCATCAGGGTTTCCGGACCGCCCAGCAGCTCAGGAATGACGAACTCGCCCACCACCGGGATGAATACCAGCATGCAGCCGGCGATGATGCCGTTCTTGGACAGCGGCACGGTGATTTTCCAGAAGCTGTTGAAGGTGCTCGAACCCAGGTCCGAGGCGGCTTCCAGCAGGCTCTGGTCGTGTTTCACCAGGTTGGCGAACAGCGGCAGGATCATGAACGGCAGGTACGAATAGACCACGCCGATGTACACCGCAAGGTTGGTGTTGAGGATCTGCAGCGGCTCGTCGATCAGCCCCAGCCACATCAGGAAGGCATTGAGCAGGCCGTTGTTGCTGAGGATGCCCATCCAGGCATACACGCGGATCAGGATCGCCGTCCAGGTCGGCATCATGATCAGCAGCAACAGCACGGTCTGGGTTTCCTTCTTGGCGTTGGCGATGGCGTAGGCCATCGGGTAGCCGATCAGCAGGCACAGCAGCGTGCTGAAGAAGGCCATCTTCAAGGAGCCGAGATAGGCCGAAATGTACAGCTCATCCTCGGTCAGCAGGCCGTAGTTGGCCAGGTTGAGGATCAACTGGACCTTGCCCTCGACGTAGCTGTAGATTTCGGTGTACGGCGGGATCGCCACGTCGGCTTCGGCGAAGCTGATCTTCAGGACGATGAAGAACGGCAACATGAAGAACAGGAACAGCCACAGGAACGGGACGCCGATGACCAGGTGGCGCCCCTCGGGTGTTATGCGGTGGAGCGCTCGCTTGAGCTTGCGCATGTTCATGACCGCAGTACCACGCCGCTGTCGTTTTCCCAGCAGACGTAGACTTCGTCACCCCAGGTAGGCCGCGAGCCCTGGCGTTCGGCGTTGGCGACGAAGGACTGCACGATCTTGCCGCTCGGCAGCTCGACGTAGAACACCGAGTGGCCGCCCAGGTAGGCGATGTCATGCACCTTGCCGCGGGACCAGTTGTAGTCCTCGGCCGGAGGCTGGGTGGTGACCAGCAGCTTTTCCGGACGCAGGGCGTAGGTGATGTGCTTGTCTTCCACCGACGTGGTGATGCCGTGGCCGACGTAGATGTTGCGCTCCAGCTCCGGGCTGGAAATCAGCGCATGGCCTTCGGCGTCGTCGACCACATCACCCTCGAACAGGTTGACGTTGCCGATGAATTCGCAGACCAGGCGGCTGGTCGGGGTCTCGTAGACGTCGATCGGGCTGCCGATCTGGGCGATCCAGCCCAGGTGCATGATGGCGATGCGCTGGGCCATGGTCATGGCCTCTTCCTGGTCGTGGGTCACCATCACGCAGGTCACGCCGACCCGCTCGATGATCTCGACCAGTTCGAGCTGCATCTGCGAACGCAGTTTCTTGTCCAGCGCCCCCATCGGCTCGTCGAGCAGCAGCAGCTTCGGACGCTTGGCCAGCGAGCGGGCCAGGGCCACGCGCTGGCGCTGGCCGCCGGAGAGCTGGTGCGGCTTGCGCTTGGCGTACTGGGTCATGTGCACCAGCTTGAGCATCTCGGCCACACGGGCCTCGATCTCGGCCTTGGGCATCTTGTCCTGCTGCAGGCCGAAGGCAATGTTCTGCGCCACGGTCATGTGCGGGAACAGCGCGTAGGACTGGAACATCATGTTGATGGGCCGCTCGTAGGGCGGCATGTCGGTGATATCGACGCCATCGAGGAAAATCCGTCCTTCGGTGGGACGCTCGAAACCGGCCAGCATGCGCAGCAGGGTGGATTTACCCGAGCCGGAGCCGCCGAGCAGGGCGAAGATCTCGCCCTTTTTGATTTCGAGGGAGACATCGTCCACCGCGACGGTTTCGTCGAACTTCTTCGTGACCCTGTCGATCTTGACCAGTACCTGTTTAGGTTGCTGGTCGCCTTCAAGGGCTTTCTTATAGGCGCCGGAGGCAACTGCCATGTGTGAAACTCCCAACAGTATGTTCTGTACCCGTCCCTGCCGTGACGGGTGCGGATATTTATTTGCCCGACTTGACCTTGGTCCAGATGCGGGTCATCAAACGCTGCACTTTGGGCGGTAGCTCAGAGTTGACGTACAGCTTGTCGATTACTTCCTGCGACGGGTAAACCGCCGCGTCGTTGCGCACATCCTGGTCCATCAGTTCGCCAGCCTTGGGGTTGGGGTTGGCGTAACCCACGTAATCGCTCACCTGGGCAATGACCGCAGGCTCGAGCAGATAGTTGATGAAGGCATGGGCCTCTTTGACGTTGCCGGCATCCTTGGGGATGGCCAGCATGTCGAACCAGAGGTTGCCCCCCTCCCTAGGAATCACATAAGCCACGTCCACGCCCTTGCCGGCTTCTTCAGCGCGGGCCTTGGCCTGGAACACATCGCCGGAGAAGCCTGCGGCCACGCAGATGTCGCCGTTGGCGAGGTCGGAGATGTACTTGGACGAGTGGAAATAGGTCACGTAGGGACGCACGGCCATGAGCGTTTTCTCGGCCTTTTCGTAGTCCTTCGGATCGGTGCTGTTGGGGTCGAGCCCGAGGTAATTCAGCACGGCGGGAAGCATTTCGTCCGCCGAATCGAGGAAGGCGACGCCGCAACTGGAGAGTTTCTTGATGTTCTCCGGCTCGAACAGCATGGCCCAGGAATCGATCGTGTCGGTACCCAGCGCCGCCTTGACCTTCTCGACGTTGTAGCCGATGCCGTTGGTGCCCCACAGGTAAGGCACGGCGTACTGGTTGCCCGGGTCATTGCGCTCCAGGCGCTTGAGCAGGGCCGGATCGAGGTTGTTCCAGTTCGGCAACTGCGCACGGTCGAGTTTCTGGAACGCGCCGGCCTTGATCTGTTTGCCGAGGAAATGGTTGGACGGCACCACCACGTCATAGCCGGTACGACCGGCCAGCAGCTTGCCTTCCAGGGTTTCGTTGGAGTCGAAGACGTCGTACAGCGGCTTGATGCCGGTCGACTTCTCGAAGTCCGCCAGGGTGGTCTGGCCGATGTAGTCCGACCAGTTGTAAATGTGCACCGTGGGCGCCGCTTGGACGCTGCATGCCAGCGTCAGACCCGCTCCAGCCAGAACGGCCTTGCGAAAAACGGAAATAGACAAGTGGGAGGTCCTCTACATTAGTGCCCGTGGGGCATGCGACAGATTTACCTGCCGGACATGCAAACCGGCGCGCAACTTACCTTCGATACACCCTACCGGCAAAAGAATTTTGCATTGCAGCCCCCACAGGACGCGGCTTTCACCGCGCCTGGGGGGCAAGTCGGCTTACTTGCCCGACTTGATCCTGGTCCAGCTGCGGGTGATCAGGCGCTGGGCATCTGCCGCAGGCGCTGCGATCGCGTAAAGCTGCTCCTTCACCTCTTTCGGCGGGTAGATGCTCGGGTCGCTGGTGATGTCCTTGTCAACGAACGGGGTCGCCGCCTTGTTGCCGTTCGGGAAGCGCACGGCGTTGGTGATACCGGCCATGACTTCAGGCTGGAGCAGGAACTCCATGAACTTGTAGGCGGCTTCCTTGTGTTCGGCATCCTTGGGGATGGCGACCATGTCATAGAAGGTGCCGGCGCCTTCCTTCGGAATGATGTAGTCCAGCTTGACCTTGTCGCCGGCCTCGTGGGCACGGGCCTTGGACTGCTCCAGGTCACCCGAGTAGCCCACGGCCACGCAGATGTTGCCGTTGGCGAGGTCACCGATGTACTTGGAGGAGTGGAAGTAGGTGATCGAAGGACGGATCTTCAGGAACAGGTCCTCGGCGGCCTTCAGGTCTTCCTTGGAGGTGCTGTTGCTCGGCTTGCCCAGGTAATGCAGCGCGGCCGGGATCATTTCGGTTGGTGCATCGAGGAAGCTCACGCCGCAGCTCTTGAGCTTGGCGATGTTCTCGGGCTTGAACACCACGTCCCAGGAGTCGATCTTGTCGATGCCCAGCGCGGCCTTGACCTTCTCGGGGTTGTAGCCGATGCCGATGGAGCCCCACATGTAGGGGAAGGCGTGCTTGTT
Source organism: Pseudomonas sp. TUM25319 (assembly GCF_056388475.1). Taxonomy (NCBI): domain Bacteria; kingdom Pseudomonadati; phylum Pseudomonadota; class Gammaproteobacteria; order Pseudomonadales; family Pseudomonadaceae; genus Pseudomonas; species Pseudomonas sp. TUM25319. Next base: position 6,811,290 of record NZ_CM150751.1, read on the forward strand.
GCCCGGGTCGCTGGCATCACCGACAGCCTTGAGCAGGTCTTCGTCGAGGTTCTTCCAGCTTGGCAGCTTGGACTTGTCCAGCTCGTCGTAGACACCGGCCTTGATCTGTTTGGCCAGGAAGTTGTTGGACGGTACGACGATGTCGTAACCCGACTTGCCTGCCAGCAACTTGGCTTCAAGGGTTTCGTTGCTGTCGAAGACGTCGTACTTGACCTTGATACCGGTCTCTTTCTCGAACTTCTCGATGGTGTCCGGCGCAATGTAGTCCGACCAGTTGTAAACGTTCAGTACCTTGTCTTCGGCCTGAACAGCGGAGGCCATGGCACCCATGAGGGCTGCGGCCAGCAACGTCTTGCCCATTTTCTTCATGCGTTATTGCTCCAGAATTTTTATAAAGCCATCTGTTCAGCAGCCCGTGTCCTGTGGCGCAACGCGCTGGGCGACTGAAACAGGCGCTAGTCTGGCAAGTTCCGAGGCGCTCTTTCAAGGAAAGCGCCGCCCCGGTAGTGCCGTAGTGCCACCCAGCCAGCCTAGCAGCAGATCAGCCCAGCGCTTCGAGCGTCAGATCCAGGCATTTACGAGCCTTTTCCAGCAGTTCATCGATTTCCTCGCGGCTGATCACCAGCGGTGGAGCGATGATCATGGTGTCGCCCACGGCGCGCATGATCAGGCCATTGTCGAAGCAGAACTGCCGGCAGATCATGCCAACGGCTTTGCCTTCGTAACGTGTACGAGTGGCTTTGTCCTTCACCAGTTCGATCGCGCCGAGCATACCCAGGCCGCGGACTTCGCCCACCAGCGGGTGATCGTTCAGCTCGCGCAGACGTTTCTGCAAATAGGGTGCCGTTTCCTCGCGGACCTTCTCGACGATCTTCTCGTCACGCAGGATCCGCAGGTTTTCCAGACCTACCGCCGCCGCCACCGGGTGGCCGGAATAGGTGAAGCCGTGGTTGAAGTCGCCGCCTTCATTGAGCACCTTGACCACCTCGTCACGGACGATCACGCCGCCCATGGGGATGTAGCCAGAGGTCAGGCCCTTGGCGATGGTCATCAGGTCAGGCTTGAGGCCGTAGTAGTCGGAACCGAACCATTCGCCGGTCCGGCCAAAGCCGCAGATCACTTCGTCGGCGACGAACAGAATGTCGTAGCGAGCGAGGATCTCCTTGACCTTCGGCCAGTAGCTGTCTGGCGGAATGATCACGCCGCCAGCGCCCTGGATCGGCTCGGCGATGAAGGCGGCGACGTTGTCGACACCGACTTCGAGGATCTTCTGCTCCAGTTGCTCGGCGGCCCAGATGCCGAATGCCTCAGGGGTCTTGTCGCCGCCTTCGCCAAACCAGTACGGCTGCGGAATGTGGACGATACCCGGAATCGGCAGGTCGCCCTGCTCGTGCATGCCGGACATGCCGCCCAGGCTGGCACCGGCCACGGTGGAGCCGTGGTAGCCGTTGACGCGGCCGATGATCACCTTCTTCTGCGGCTTGCCCTTGAGCGCCCAGTAGTGACGGACCAGGCGCAGCACGGTGTCGTTGCCTTCGGAGCCGGAACCGGTGAAGAACACATGGCTCATGCCGGCCGGCGCCACATCGGAAATGGCCTTGGCCAGTTCCAGCGCCGGTGGGTGAGCGGTCTGGAAGAACAGGTTGTAGTACGGCAGCTCGCGCATCTGCTTGCTGGCGGCCTCAGCCAGTTCTTCACGGCCATAGCCGACCGCCACGCACCACAGGCCGGCCATGCCGTCGAGGATCTTGTTGCCCTCGCTGTCCCACAGGTGCACGCCCTGGGCCTTGGTGATGACCCGCGGGCCCTTTTCGTGCAACTGCTTATAGTCGCTGAAAGGCGCCAGGTGATGATCACGACTCAGGTCCTGCCACTCGCGGGTTTGCGGGTTCTTGACGCTCATGTGCTTCTCCGTTTTCTGGCGGCCGCGCTCCTGCGGCCCCGGGGTTCGATCAGACCGCGAACAACAGGAACTCACGCTCCCACGAACTGATCACTCGCTTGAAGTTCTCATGCTCGGCACGCTTGGTCGCCACGTAGCCGGCGATGAATTTCTTGCCCAGGTACGACTCCAGCGCACGGCAGTTTTCCATGCGGTCCAGGGCGTCCTCGATGGTCAGCGGCAGGCGCAGGTTGCGGCGCTCGTAGCCGCGGCCCTGCACCGGTGCGCTGGCGTTGATGCCTTCGACCATGCCGATGTAGCCACACAACAGGCTCGCGGCGATGGCCAGGTAAGGGTTGGCGTCGGCGCCGGGCAGGCGGTTCTCGACGCGGCGGTTCTGCGGGCCGGCATCCGGTACACGCAGGCCGACGGTGCGGTTTTCTTCGCCCCATTCGACGTTGACCGGGGCCGAGGTGTCCGGCAGGAAGCGGCGGAACGAGTTCACGTTCGGCGCGAACAGCGGCAGTACTTCGGGTATGAATTTCTGCAGGCCGCCAATGTGGTGCAGGAACAGATCGCTCATGCTGCCATCTTCATTGGAGAAGATGTTCTTGCCGGTGTGCACGTCGATGATGCTCTGGTGCAGGTGCATGGCGCTGCCCGGCTCGCCGGTCATGGGTTTGGCCATGAAGGTGGCGGCGACGTTGTGCTTGAGCGCGGCCTCGCGCATGGTGCGCTTGAACACCAGGATCTGGTCGGCCAGGGACAGGGCGTTGCCATGACGGAAGTTGATTTCCATCTGTGCGGTGCCGTCTTCGTGGATCAGCGTGTCCAGGTCGAGGTTCTGTAGTTCGCACCAGTCGTAGACATCTTCGAACAGCGGGTCGAATTCGTTGGCCGCTTCGATGGAGAACGACTGGCGTCCGGTTTCCGGGCGACCGGAGCGGCCAATCGGCGGCTGCAGCGGGAAGTCCGGGTCTTCGCAGCGCTTGGTCAGGTAGAACTCCATTTCCGGCGCCACGATCGGCTGCCAGCCTTTATCGGCATAGAGTTTCAGCACTTTCTTGAGCACGTTGCGCGGCGATAGCTCGACCGGGTTGCCCTTCTTGTCGTAGGTGTCGTGAATCACCTGGGCGGTCGGCTCGATGGCCCATGGCACGAGGAACACGGCGTCGGCGTCCGGGCGACACACCATGTCGATGTCGGCCGGGTCCAGCAGCTCGTAATAGATGTCGTCATCCACGTAGTCGCCGGTCACGGTCTGCAGCAGGACGCTTTCGGGCAGGCGCATGCCCTTTTCGGCGATGAACTTGTTGGTCGGCGAGATCTTGCCCCGGGTGATACCGGTCAGGTCGCTGATCAGACATTCGACTTCGGTGATCTTGTGCTCTTTCAGCCAATCGGTGAGCTGGTCGAGATTGCTGCTACTCATAAATACCTCAGGAGGTAAATGCCTGGACTGTGGTCAGGACGCCTGTAACAGGCCGTCTCCAGCATTCTGGATGCCCCGACGGCCCAAAGCAAAAGCCGCGCGAGGAGAATGCGTCACCGGCGATCTCCGGGATGCAACGGAGCCCGCTATAGTGATGAAAGGCAGTATGAGAGAGCGAAACGACAGGAAACATGTCGCCGTGGCCGTCAACTATTATGGCCGGCGCCAACGCCAGGGGCGTGGAGCGCGCAGGGCTCGCTGAAAAGGCGTCCGAACCCGCCCACGATGGGCAGTCGGTCTTGCCGGTGATCGGCAGGCGTGACATGTAACCCCCGGTATTATTGATGTTATGGGTTGCGACCGAGCTTAGCCTTGTTCATTTTTTTACACAACTCCCCCGTAAAAAATAAAATACGGCTTTCTCGTTTCCGCCCTCGCCAGACCAAAGCAGCCCTTGTCGACGCCCTCAATTGCAGCAAAAATGCCGCGACGGCGCCCTTTTAGGGCATCATGTGGCTGGCTTGACTTCACCCTGTCTTTCCGTTTGACTGGGCTTGCAAGCCCCACTTGATTGATATTTTTAACAACAAAGGTGTTGCATCATGTCGGTACCCCCGCGTGCCGTTCAGCTTAACGAAGCGAACGCGTTCCTGAAGGAACATCCCGAGGTTCTCTACGTTGACCTTCTGATTGCAGATATGAATGGTGTAGTGCGTGGCAAGCGCATCGAGCGCACCAGCCTCCACAAGGTTTACGAGAAAGGCATCAACCTGCCGGCCTCCCTCTTCGCATTGGATATCAATGGCTCCACGGTCGAGAGCACCGGCCTGGGTCTGGACATCGGCGACGCCGACCGGATCTGCTATCCAATCCCCGATACCCTGTCCAACGAACCCTGGCAGAAGCGCCCCACCGCCCAGCTGCTGATGACCATGCACGAGCTCGAGGGCGAGCCGTTCTTCGCCGACCCGCGTGAAGTCCTGCGTCAGGTCGTGGCCAAATTCGACGAGCTGGGCCTGACCATCTGCGCCGCGTTCGAGCTGGAGTTCTACCTGATCGACCAGGAGAACGTGAACGGCCGTCCGCAACCTCCTCGCTCGCCAATTTCCGGCAAGCGTCCGCAGTCGACCCAGGTGTACCTGATCGACGACCTCGATGAATACGTCGACTGCCTCCAGGACATCCTCGAAGGTGCCAAGGAGCAAGGCATTCCGGCCGACGCCATCGTCAAGGAAAGCGCCCCGGCGCAGTTCGAGGTGAACCTGCACCACGTCGCCGACCCACTGAAGGCCTGCGATTACGCGGTACTGCTCAAGCGCCTGATCAAGAACATCGCCTACGACCATGAGATGGACACCACCTTCATGGCCAAGCCTTACCCAGGCCAGGCGGGCAATGGTCTGCACGTCCATATCTCGGTGCTGGACAAAGATGGCAAGAACATCTTCACCAGCGAGGATCCCGAGCAGAACGCCGCGCTGCGTCACGCGATCGGCGGTGTGCTCGAGACCCTGCCAGCGTCGATGGCGTTCCTCTGCCCGAACGTCAACTCGTACCGTCGTTTCGGCGCCCAGTTCTACGTGCCGAATGCGCCGAGCTGGGGTCTGGACAACCGTACCGTGGCCCTGCGCGTACCGACCGGCACGCCGGACGCGGTGCGTATCGAACACCGCGTCGCCGGTGCCGATGCCAACCCGTACCTGCTGATGGCCGCCGTGCTGGCGGGCGTTCACCACGGCCTGACCAACAAGATCGAGCCGAGCACCCCGGTCGAAGGCAACGCCTACGAACAGGTCGAACAGAGCCTGCCGAACAACCTGCGCGATGCCCTGCGCGAGCTGGACGACAGCGAGATCCTCAACAAGTACATCGATCCGAAGTACATCGACATCTTCGTCGCGTGCAAGGAAAGCGAGCTGGAGGAGTTCGAACACTCCATCTCCGACCTCGAGTACAACTGGTACCTGCATACCGTGTAAATGAAAACGCCGCCTGATCAGGCGGCGTTTTTCATGGCGTTGTCCGGACCTCGTGGGAGCGGCTGTCAGCCGCGATCGGCGGCGAAGCCGTCGTAAAACCTGAGCTCAACGTCTTTCTGACACACCGAGAGCACCGGTTTTATGGCCGCTTCGCGCCCAATCGCGGCTAACAGCCGCTCCCACAGGATCCGCTTTCCCTCAAGCCTACAAGGCTTTCTCGAAGATCTTCGAATTACGCTGGTAGTTGTACAGCGACGCCCGCGCCGCCGGCAGCCGGTCTACGCTGCTCGGCACGAAGCCGCGCTCGCGGAACCAGTGCGCCGTCCGCGTGGTGAGGACGAACAAGGTCTTCAGCCCCAACGCCCGCGCCCGGGTTTCGATCCGCTCCAGCAGGTCATCGCCGCGTCCGCCGTGGCGATACTCCGGGTTCACCGCCAGGCACGCCAGCTCACCGGCATCGGAATCGGCAATCGGGTACAGCGCCGCACAGGCGATGATGGTGCTTTCCCGCTCGACCACGCTGAACTGCTCGATCTCGCGCTCCAGCACTTCGCGGGAGCGACGCACCAGAATTCCCTGCTCTTCCAGCGGGCTGATCAGTTCCAGCAAGCCGCCGACATCTTCGATCGCCGCCTCACGCACCAGCTCGAACTGCTCCTGGGCCACCAGCGTGCCGCCACCTTCGCGAGTGAACAGCTCGTTGAGCAGCGCTCCGTTTTCCACGTAGCTGACGATATGGCTGCGGGCCACACCGCCCCGGCAGGCTTCGGCGGCGGCATCCAGCAATTCGGCCTGGTAATCGGAGCCAAGGCGCTCCAGGTGCGGCGCGACCTGTTGCGGGCGAATCTCCCGCACCAGACGCCCCTGGGCATCCAGCAAGCCCGGCTCGGCGCCAAACAGCAGCAGCTTGTCTGCCGCCAGCTCGATGGCGGCGCGGGTGGCGACGTCTTCACAGGCGAGGTTGAAGATTTCGCCGGTCGGCGAGTAGCCCAGCGGCGACAGCAGCACGATGGAGCGCTCGTCCAGCAGGCGGTTGATGCCCTTGCGATCGACCCGGCGCACTTCGCCGGTGTGGTGATAGTCGACACCTTCCAGCACGCCGATCGGCCGTGCCGTCACCAGGTTGCCCGAGGCGACCCGCAGCCGCGCGCCCTGCATCGGCGAGGCGGCCATGTCCATCGACAGCCGCGCCTCGATGGCGATGCGCAACTGGCCGACTGCGTCGATCACGCACTCCAGCGTTGCCGCATCGGTGATACGCAGGCCATGGTGGTAATGGGCGCTCAGGCCACGGGCCTCCAGGCGGCTTTCGATCTGCGGGCGAGAACCGTGCACCAGAACCAGGCGTACCCCGAGGCTGTGCAACAGCACCAGGTCGTGGACGATATTGCCGAAATTGGGGTGGTCGACACCGTCACCCGGAAGCATCACCACGAAGGTGCAGTCCCGGTGGGCGTTGATGTAGGGAGAAGCGTGACGCAGCCAGTTGACGTATTCGGGCATAACCTGAGCCTGTAGGAATCAAAGACAAGAACGGAACAGCACACAGCGCTCGGAGCGTTATCGTCGCAGCAGGCAAGGCGTCACACGCAGTCTCCTTCTGAAAGCGGAATGGCTCAGCGGGCGATGGCCGGGCTGAGGCAGTAATGGTGGATCAGTTCACGCAACAGACGCACTGTAGGGTCCAGACGTGACATTTCAAGATATTCACCGGGCTGGTGGGCGCAGGCGATATCACCGGGACCAAGCACCAGCGTCTCGCAACCCAGGCGCTGAAGATAAGGCGCTTCGGTGCCGAAGGCTACTGCCTGGGCCGCATGACCGGTAAGACGTTCGGCCACTTGCACCAGTTCCGCATCGGCGCTCTGCTCGAACGGCGGCACCTCGGGAAACAGCGGCGCGTAGTCGATCGTCACCTGATGCTGCTCGGCCAGTGGCGCCAGCTTGCCGCGAATCGCCGCACGCAGCACCTGCGGGTCCATGCCCGGCAGCGGCCGCAGGTCGAACTCCAGGGCGCACTGCCCGCAGATCCGGTTGGGGTTGTCGCCGCCGTGGATGCAGCCGAAGTTCATCGTCGGCTGCGGCACGCTGAACTGCGCATTGTTGTATTCGCGCTGCCATTGCCGGCGCAGGTCCATCAGCGCGCCCATCACCTCGTGCATGGCCTCCATGGCGCTGTGGCCGAGGGACGGATCCGACGAATGGCCACTGCGCCCGAGGATGTCGATGCGCTCCATCATCACGCCTTTGTGCAGACGGATCGGCTTGAGCCCGGTCGGCTCGCCGATCACCGCGGCGCGGCCCAGCGGCCGCCCGGCGTCAGCCAGGGCGCGGGCGCCGGACATCGAGCTTTCCTCGTCGCAGGTCGCCAGGATCAGCAACGGCTGCTTGAACGGCTGGTCGAGCAGCGGCCTGACCGCCTCGATGATCAGCGGGAAGAAGCCCTTCATGTCGCACACGCCCAGGCCGACCCAGCGGTCGCCGACTTCGGTGAGCTTCAGCGGGTCGGTTTTCCACAGCTGTGGATCATAGGGCACAGTGTCGCTGTGGCCGGCCAGCACCAGGCCGCCGGGGCCGCTGCCGAAGCTGGCGAGCAGGTTGAACTTGCCCGGCGTGACCTGCTGGATCTCACAGTTGAAGCCCAGGTCGCCGAGCCAGCCGGCGAGCAGATCGATCACCGCGCGATTGGACTGGTCCAGATCCGGTTGGGTACAACTGACCGAAGGTGCCGCGATCAACGCGGCGAACTGGTCCTTGAGCGATGGCAGCGGCATGCGCGTTCTCCTGGAAACGAGCCCCATCATAGGGCCATCGGCCACCTCGAATAAACCGTGGACGGTCGAGTCCTGTACACTGCACGACCACGACGTCCCGCCCTTCTGGTTACCCAGCAATGAACAAAGAAACCGAAATCAAACTGCGGATCAGCCGCGAGACCCTCGCTGCCCTGCGCGAGCACCCATTGCTGAAGAAGCGCAACAAGTCCGGCTGGCAGCAGCGCGAACTGCTGAACCAGTACTTCGACACCCCGGAGCGCGATTTGTCCGCCGCCAAGGTCGCCCTGCGCCTGCGCCGTGACGGCGACGTGGTGATCCAGACCCTCAAGACCCGCGGCCAGAGCGTTGCCGGCCTGTCCGAGCGCAACGAGTTCCAATGGGAACTGCCCAAGGCCAAGCTCGACCTGAAAAAGCTCGACGACCAGTGCTGGCCCGCGCAACTGGCCGAGCTGGACAAGAAAACCATCAAGCCACTGTTCACCACCGATTTCGTCCGCGAGTTCGCCGATATCGCCTGGGGCCGCGGCAAGTCCAAGGTCGTGATCGAAGCCGCGCTGGACCTCGGTACCGTCAGCGCCGGCAAGCAGAAGGAAGAAATCTGCGAGCTGGAGCTGGAACTGCGCGAAGGCGATCCCGAAGCGCTACTGGAGCTGGCCGCCGAGCTGTCTGCCACGCTGCCGCTGTTCCCTTGCGACATCAGCAAGGCCGAGCGCGGTTACCGCCTGCTCGACCCGGCCAGCTACCAGGTCGACCTGCCTGCTGCTGAAGTGAACGCGGAAATGTCGCTGGACGACGCCTTCGCCGCCATCGCCTGGCAACTGCTCGGCAGCAGCCAGCGCCTGGCCGAGCAATACCGCCACACCGGCCACTGGCGCCTGCTGCAGGACTGGGTACAGTGCCTGGCCGAACTGCGTGCCCTGGCCAGTAGCCTCGGCCAGGCCGCGCCGCGTGCGACCACCCGCGCCCTGCGCAACAGCCTCGACGCCCTGCTGGAAGACTGGCGCACCCTGGTGCTGGCCGGCAACGACGACGAAGACGTACGCCGCGCCGCGCCGGAGCAGTTCGACGACGAACTGCTGGATACCCGCTGGGGCCAGTTCTCCCTGGAGACCTCGCGCTGGCTGCTGGCCCGTGGCTGGACCGCCGAGCGCAACAAGCGCGGCGAACGCCAGGGCGCGGCGCAACTGGCCAACTGGCTGACCGTGGAACTGGGCGATGAAGCCAAGGCCCTGCAATTGCCGCTGTACCAGCAGCAGCCGGAAGACCTCGCCGAGCAACTGCCGCGTATCGAGCGCCTGCTGGCCTGGCTGCATCATGCCCGCAGCGTACTGGTCGAAGTGCCGGAGCTGGACCGTCTCTACGGCGAGCTGACCAAGCTGCACCACCTGGCCAACCTGCCGATCAGCGACGAAGTACTGGATGCCCGCGTGCAACAGGCCTTCGCCGTGTCCCAGTGCCGGGCCTGGAAACAACTGGCGCGCAAGTAAGCCTGCGTATCGCGGACGGGCGCCAGGGCCCGTCCGCGACAGCCCTCAACGCACGACAGGCAGACTGGTGGTGGACTTGATCTCCGACAGCGCCACCGTCGAGTTGACCTCCTGAATTCCCGGCACCATCGACAGCTTCTCGAAGAAGAAGCGCTCGTAGGCCTCGATATCCGGGGTGACGATACGCAACAGAAAGTCCACGTTGCCCATCAGCACATAACACTCCAGCACTTCCGGAAAGCCGCGGATCGCCTCGGTGAACTCGGCGAAGTTGGAGCGACCGTGGGCGTTGAGCTTCACCTCGGCGAAAATCTGCGTGTTCAGGCCGATCTTCTTGCGATCCAGCAGCGTCACCTGCGCTCGAATCACGCCCTCTTCCTTCAGCCGTTGAATCCGCCGCCAGCACGGCGATTGCGACAAGCCCACCCGCTCGGCGATCTGTGCACTGGACAGCGAAGCGTCCTCTTGCAGCAGGGCCAGGATGCGGCGGTCGTAGGCGTCCAGCTCGCTTTGCATGACTATTTCTCCATTACCCTTATCAGCGAATTGAACAATTCGAAAAACATTCATTCCGGCCAATGATAGGTAAATAATCTCTCGGTCGTCGTGTAAAGATTCCTCCATTGTTTTAGGAGAATTCCCATGACTGCACTTGAACGGCCCGACCACTTCTCAGCCACGCAATTGGGCCATTCCGGCAGCGTCATCAGCGAAAACAACAAGACCCGCTACCACTATCAACTGCAAATCGAAGCCGAATCCGACAGCCTGTGCCGCGTGCTGAACTTGTTCGCCCTGCAGTGCCTGATGCCCCACGAAGTCAACATGCGCCAGCAGGCCGACCTGCTGCACCTCGACCTCACCATCGATGGCCTCAGCTGGCACCGGGCGCAACTCATCGAACAAAAAATGCGCAACCTGATCTGCGTCTGCGAGGTTGCCCTGCACACCGCCCTGTTGACCGAAGCCCCGCGGGGAAATACCCGGCAATTGTTCTGAGCGCGTCCGCGCCAATGCGGCGACTAGCCTTGCCTGGCCCTCAACCCGGCACAAGGATGTCGCCATGCCCCTGCCCGAATCCGACCGCAGGCTGAACCTGCCCAGCCTGCTCGACGACCTGCTCGCCCAACAGCGTATCGCCCCGGCGGCCTGCCAACGCCTGCGCAACGTGCCGCACGACGGCCACCCCCTCGAATACCTCGCCAGCCAGCGCCTGGACGACCTGGGTCGCCCCGGCCAGGTGCTGGACCTGGAAACCCTGGGCCATTGGCTGGCGCAGCAAGCGGGCCAGCCCTGGTTGCGCCTCGATCCGCTGGATATCGATCTGGCGGGGATGACGGGATTGATGTCCGCTGCCTTCGCCCGCCGCCACGGCATTCTGGCGGTGGCCCAGGATCGCGACAGCGTCACCGTAGCCAGCGCCGAACCCTATGTGCGCGGCTGGGAGGCAGACCTGGCGCAAGTGCTCAAGCGCCCGGTCCGGCGGGTGATCGCCAGCCCGACGCGGATTCGTCAGCTCAGCGAGGACTTCTTCCGCCTGGCCCATTCGGTCCATGGCGCCAGCCACCTGGACATGCCGGCAACCAGCGGGAGCAATCTGGAACAACTGCTGGAACTGGGCGACGGCTCACCCGAAGCCGATGACGCGCACATCGTCAGCATCGTCGACTGGTTGCTGCAATACGCGTTCGAGCAGCGCGCCAGCGACATCCATCTCGAACCCCGTCGCGAGCAAGGCCGGCTGCGGCTGCGCATCGATGGTGTGCTGCACGACACCTACGCCTTCCCGCCCGCTGTCACACTGGCCATCACCAGCCGCCTGAAAACCCTGGGGCGCATGAACGTCGCGGAAAAGCGCCGCCCCCAGGACGGCCGGATCAAGACCCGCACCCTGGGTGGCGACGAAATAGAGCTGCGCCTCTCGACCTTGCCGACCACCTTCGGCGAGAAACTGGTGATCCGTATCTTCGATCCGCACCTGCTCGACCAGGACTTCCAGAGCCTCGGACTGGACGGCGATGAGCTGGCCCGCTGGCAGGCGATGCTGCAGCAGCCCAACGGCATCATCCTGGTGACCGGCCCGACCGGCTCGGGCAAGACCAGCACCCTCTACAGTGCCCTCAAGCAACTGGCGACGCCGAAGGTCAACGTCTGCACCCTGGAAGACCCCATCGAGATGATCGAACCGGCGTTCAACCAGACCCAGATCCAGCCGGGCATCGACCTCGGTTTTGCCAATGGTGTGCGCGCCCTGCTTCGCCAGGACCCGGACATCATCATGATCGGCGAGATCCGCGACCTGGAAACCGCACAGGTGGCCATCCAGGCCGCCCTGACCGGCCACCTGGTGCTCTCGACCCTGCACACCAACGACGCCTGCGGTGCCATCGGCCGGTTGCTGGAACTGGGGGTGGCGCACTACCTGATCAAGGCGACCCTGGCAGGTGTCGTGGCCCAGCGGCTGGCACGGACACTGTGCAGCGCCTGCAAGACACCGGGCCAGGCCAGTGCCACCGGCTGCAAGGAGTGTCGGCAGACGGGCTACCAGGGACGTACCGGCCTGTATGAGGTAATGACGATAAGCGCCGGGCTCAAGACGCTGATCGACGGAAATTGCGACCTTCAGGCGCTGCGCCAGCGGGCAAGGGCCGAGGGCATGCGCGATCTGCGGGAGAATGGGTTGCGCAAGGTCGCAGCGGGCGTAACCACGATGATCGAGGTGGAGCGGGTTTCGGCATAGTGCCATCAGGAACTAGTCCTTTGGCAACTGTCCAAGCACGGTGCTTTCGAGGGCCTCATCGCTGGCTTGCCAGCGATGAGGCCCTCACGGCGCCCCCAAAAAACCTGGAGCCACACCCATGCGTCGCCCTCTTGCCATCGCCTCCCTTACCCTGCTGACCCTCGCCTCGGCCTCCGCCATGGCCGACACCTTCTGGCGCAACGTGATTTCCTCGGGCGCGACCACCGCCTCGACGTACCTGACGTCCCGCGACCACAAGCTGGTGGCCGCCGCCCAGGATGACGCCGGCAGTTTCGTCGCCAGCGAAGGCGTGATCCGAGGTCCGTTCCTGGAAGCCGCCATGCGCCAGGCACGCGCAGAAAACCCGAGCCTGAACGCCACCGATATGGAACTGGCGAACGCCATCCTGGCGCGCAACAGCGCGATCACCGAGTAAGCCCCCAAGGGCGACCCGAGCCGGTCGCCCTTCTCCCCTCAGCGATAGTCCTCCACCGGCACGCAGGCGCAGAACAGGTTGCGATCGCCGTAGACGTTGTCCACGCGGTTCACCGCCGGCCAGTATTTGTGCGCCCGGGTGTGCGCCGTGGGCGCTACGCCCTGTTCGATGCTGTAGGGCCGCTCCCACGCGCCAAGCACGTCGGCGAGGGTGTGCGGCGCCCGCTTGAGCGGGTTGTCCTCGGCCGGCCAGTTGCCGTTCTGCACCTCGGAGATTTCCGCGCGGATGCTCAGCATCGCTTCGACGAAACGGTCCAGCTCAGCCTTCGGTTCGCTTTCGGTGGGTTCTACCATCAGGGTGCCCGGCACCGGGAACGACATGGTCGGCGCATGGAAGCCATAGTCCATCAGGCGTTTGGCGACATCCTCCTCGGTGATGCCGGTCAGGGCCTTGAGCGGGCGCAGGTCGAGGATGCATTCGTGGGCTACCCGTTCGTTGCGCCCGCGGTAGAGCACCGGGAAGGCTCCGCCCAGGCGCTGTGCCAGGTAGTTGGCCGACAGGATCGCCACCTCGCTGGCGTCGGCCAGTTGCGGCCCCATCATGGCGATGTACATCCAACTGATCGGCAGGATGCTCGCACTGCCCCAGGGCGCCGCGCTGACCGCGCTGTTCTGCGGGTCAGGCCCGGGCACCGGGATCACCGGGTGGCTGGCGACGAAGGGCGCCAGGTGCGCCTTGACGCCGATCGGCCCCATGCCCGGCCCGCCGCCCCCGTGGGGGATGCAGAAGGTCTTGTGCAGGTTCATGTGCGACACGTCGGCACCGATATCGGCGGGCCGTGCCAGACCGACCTGGGCGTTGAGGTTGGCGCCGTCCATGTAGACCTGGCCGCCATGGCGGTGGATGACCTCGCAGATCTCGCTGATACCCTCTTCGTATACTCCGTGGGTCGAGGGATAGGTCGCCATCAGGCAGGACAACCGCTCGCCGGCCTCCGCCGCCCGGGTCTTGAGGTCTTCCAGATCGACGTTGCCGGCGCTGTCACAGGCCACGATTACCACCTGCATGCCGGCCATCTGCGCCGATGCCGGGTTGGTGCCGTGGGCCGAAGCAGGGATCAGGCAGATGTCGCGCTGGCCCTGCTGGCGGCTGCGGTGGTACTTGGCGATCGCCAGCAGCCCGGCGTACTCGCCCTGGGCGCCGGAGTTGGGCTGCATGCAGATGGCGTCGAAGCCGGTGATCGCGCACAGCCAGCGCTCCAGCTCGTCGATCATCGCCTTGTAGCCCGTTGCCTGGGTTACCGGCGCGAACGGGTGCAGGTCGGCGAAGCCCGGCCAGGTGATGGGGATCATCTCGCTGCTGGCGTTTAGCTTCATGGTGCAGGAGCCCAGCGGGATCATCGACTGGTTGAGCGCCAGGTCCTTGTTCTCCAGCTGCTTGAGGTAACGCAGCATCTCGGTTTCGCTGTGATGCAGGTTGAACACCGGGTGGGTCAGGAAATCCGACTGACGCAGCAGCGACTCGGGGATGCCGGCGGGCAGTTCCTCACGGTCCAGGTCGTCGACCCGCAGGCCGTGATCGGCACCGAGGAAAATGTCGAACAGGCGCAGTACGGTGCTCTCGTCGCAGGTCTCGTCCAGGCTCACGCCCAGGTGTCCGCGGCCGAGGATGCGCAGGTTGATCTGCGCCGCTTCGGCACTCTGGATGATCGCGGTCTGAGTACCGCCCACCTCCAGGGTGAGGGTGTCGAAGAAGTGCCGGTTGAGGCGCTTGATCCCCCCGCGCTCAAGGCCAGCGGCGAGGATCACGGTGAGCCGGTGCACCCGCTGGGCAATCCGCCTCAGCCCCTGCGGGCCGTGGTAGACCGCGTAGAACCCGGCGATATTGGCCAGCAGCACCTGGGCGGTGCAGATATTCGAGTTGGCCTTCTCGCGGCGGATGTGTTGCTCACGGGTCTGCAGGGCCATGCGCAGCGCCAGACTGCCACGGGCATCCTTGGACACGCCGATGATGCGCCCGGGCATGGCCCGCTTGAAGTCGTCGCGACAGGCGAAATACGCCGCGTGCGGGCCACCATAGCCCATGGGCACGCCAAAGCGCTGGGTGGAGCCGAGCACCACGTCGGCGCCTTTCTCTCCCGGCGGCGACAACAGCACCAGGCTCAGCAGGTCGGCGGCGACGCAGGCGATCGCCTGCTGGCTATGCAGATGCCGGATGGTCGGACGCAGATCGTGCACGCCGCCATGGGTATTGGGGTATTGCAGCAGGGCGCCGAAGACTTCGTACTGGTCAAGGTTGTCCAGCGAGTCGACGATCAGCTCGAAGCCAAAGCCTTCAGCACGGGTCTGGAGCACCGAGAGGGTCTGCGGATGGCAATGCTCATCGGCGAAGAAACGGTTGCTGCGGGATTTGGCCACCCGCTTGGCCAGGGCCATGGCTTCGCCTGCGGCGGTGGCTTCGTCCAGCAGCGAAGCATTGGCCAGGTCCAGGCCGGTGAGGTCGATGACCATTTGTTGATAGTTCAACAAGGCTTCCAGCCGGCCTTGGGCGATCTCCGGCTGATACGGCGTGTAGGCGGTATACCAGCCAGGATTCTCCAGCACATTGCGCAAGATGACCGTGGGCGTGCGGGTGCCGTGGTAGCCCATGCCGATGAGGCTGGTCCACAACTGGTTCTGCTCGGCGTACTCGCGCAACCGGGCCAGGGCGGCCTGTTCATCCAGCGCCGGCGGCAGGTCGAGGGGGCGGTTGAGGCGAATACCGGGCGGTACGGTCTGCTCGATCAGCTCGGCACGACTGGCGACACCCAGGGCGTCGAGCATGGCTTGCTGTTCGGCGGCGTCGGGGCCGAGGTGGCGACGCAGAAAAGGATTGAGGTCTTGCAGTTGGCTGAGGGATGGCAACGACATAACGGCTCTCTCTTCCTGGACCAAGCCCCGAGTCAGCTCGGGGCTTATAGAGTCTAGGAAGGGATCGCCGATTGCGTGGGAAAAACTGCTATCGCGATTACTCGCCGATGGCAGCCTTGTAGCCTGCGGCGTCCAGCAGCTTGTCCAGTTCGGACGGGTTGGACGGCTTCAGCTTGAAGATCCACGATTCGTAGGGCTCTTCGTTGAGCAGCTCCGGGTTGTCGGCCAGCTCTTCGTTGACGGCGATCACTTCGCCGCCCACCGGGGCGTAGATGTCGGAGGCGGCCTTGACCGATTCCACAACGCCCGCTGCATCGCCCGCGGCGAAGACCTTGCCCACTTCCGCCAGTTCGACGAATACCACGTCACCCAGGGCTTCCTGGGCATGGTCACTGATACCGACGGTCACGGTACCATCGGCCTCCAGCCGTGCCCATTCATGGCTTTCGGCAAAACGCAGGTCGGCGGGAACATTGCTCATAGTTGTTTTTCCTCAACAGGTCAGCGGTCGGCCCGCCGGAATGAATTCAGATCAGGATCTTGCCGTGGCGCACGAACGTCGGCTTGACCACCCGCACCGGGTACCACTTGCCGCGGATCTCCACCTCGGCACGGTCGGCAGTCGCCATTGGAAGGCGCGCCAGTGCAATCGCCTTGCTCAGCGTAGGAGAGAAACTACCACTGGTAATCTCACCTTCGCCAATTTCCGCTACACGAACCACCTGGTGGGCACGCAGGACGCCGCGCTCTTCGAGCACCAGGCCCACCAGTTTCAATGAAATACCGCGCGCTTGCTCGGCCTCGAGTGCCTTTCTGCCCACGAAATCGCGGTCCTGCGGCTCCCAGGCGATGCTCCAGGCCAGGTTCGAGGTCAACGGCGAGTGCGTTTCGTCGATGTCGTTGCCGTACAGGTTCATGCCGGCCTCGAGACGCAGGGTGTCGCGTGCCCCCAGACCGCTCGGAGCGATGCCGGCGCCGACCAGGTCGTTGTAGAACGCCGGCGCCTGCAGCGCAGGCAGGATGATCTCCAGACCGTCCTCACCGGTGTAGCCGGTGCGGGCAATGAACCAGTCACCCTCGAAGCGACCTTCGAACGGCTTGAGCTCGCGGATCAGTTCGGCGCGGGCCGCGCTCAGCAGCTCTGCCACCTTCTCCCGCGCATGCGGCCCCTGAATGGCGAGGATCGCCAGTTCGGGACGCTCGCGGAACTGTACCTCGAACCCGCTCTTGTGTGCTTCGAGCCAGGCCAGGTCCTTGTCGCGGGTCGCGGCATTGACCACCAGGCGATAGCCGTCGTCGGTGCGGTAGACGATCAGATCGTCGATGACTCCACCGTCATCGTTCAGAAGCGTGCTGTACAGGGCCTTGCCGGTTTCGCCCAGACGGGCGACATCGTTGGCCAGCAGGTGGCGCAGCCATTCGGTGGCGTCGGCACCATTGATGTCGATCACCGTCATGTGCGACACGTCGAAGACTCCACAGTCGCGGCGCACCTGATGGTGCTCCTCGACCTGAGAGCCGTAATGCAGGGGCATATCCCAACCGCCAAAATCGACCATCTTGGCGCCAAGCGCCAGGTGCAGGTCATACAGAGGCGTACGCTGTCCCATGGGTTTCTCCTTCCGGGCGTGGCGAAGCTGCGACTGAAGGCAGCGTTCCTGCTACCCGGCCAGTGACCGGCCGCAGCGAATGCCGCGCATTGTATCCGCAAGGCGACCGGGTTACATCCTCAGTGGCTTTGACCGGGGTGCCGCGCCGAACGCCGTATCAGCCCGATGACCGGCAACAGCCCCACCAGCACCAGCGTCAGGGCCGGCAGCGAAGCCCGCGCCCACTCGCCCTCGCTGGTCATCTCGAAGATCCGCACCGCCAGCGTGTCCCAGCCGAACGGGCGCATCAGCAAGGTCGCCGGCATTTCCTTGAGCACATCGACGAACACCAGCAAGGCGGCGCTAAGGGCGCCGGGGACCAGCAGCGGGAAATACACTTTGAAAAACAATCGCGGGCCACTGGCACCGAGGCTGCGCCCCGCCTCTGGCAACGACGGACGGATGCGACCCAGGCTGTTTTCCAGCGGGCCGTAGGCCACAGCGATGAAACGCACCAGGTACGCCAACAGCAGCGCCGACACGCTACCCAGCAACAGCGGCTTGCCAGCGCCGCCCAACCAGCCGGACAGCGGTATCACCAGTTCACGGTCCAGGTAACTGAATGCCAGCATGATCGATACCGCCAGCACCGAGCCGGGCAAGGCGTAGCCGAGATTGGCCAGGCTGACCCCGGCGCGAATGCCGGGCGCCGAGGACTGACGCCGGGCGAACGCCAGCAGCATGGCCGCGCTGACTGTGATCAGTGCCGCCATGCCGCCGAGGTAGAGGGTGTGCAGGATCAGCGCGGCATAGCGCTCGTCCAGATCGAAGCGGCCGCGCTGCCAGAACCACGCCAGCAGTTGCAACACCGGTACCACGAAGGCGCAGGCGAACACCAGCAGGCACCAGCCGCTGGCCGCCAGTGCCTTGATCCCGCGCAGGTGATAGAGCGCCTTGCCTCGCGGGCGCTCGTTGCTGGCCCGCACCGCGCCACGGGCACGCCGCTCGCCGTACAGCACCAGCATCACCACCAGCAACAGCAGGCTGGCCAGTTGCGCGGCGCTGGGAAGGCTGAAGAAGCCGTACCAGGTCTTGTAGATGGCCGTGGTAAAGGTGTCGAAGTTGAACACCGAGACCGCGCCGAAGTCGGCCAGGGTCTCCATCAAGGCCAGCGCGACGCCCGCCAGAATCGCCGGCCGCGCCATGGGCAGGCCCACCCGCCAGAACGCCTGCAGTGGCGACTGGCCCAGCACCCGTGCCGCTTCCATCAGGCCCTTGCCCTGAGCCAGGAAGGCCGTGCGCGCCAGCAGGTAGACGTAGGGGTAGAACACCAGCACCAGGACAATGATCACCCCGCCGGTGGAGCGCACTCGCGGCAGGCGCATCGGCCCGAACCACTCACGCAGCAGGGTCTGCACCGGGCCGGAGAAGTCCAGCAGGCCGACGAACACGAAAGCCAGCACGTAGGCGGGAATCGCGAACGGCAGCATCAAGGCCCAGTCCAGCCAGCGCCGGCCGGGAAACTCGCAGAGGCTGGTGAGCCAGGCCAGACTCACCCCCAACAGGGTGACGCCGATACCCACGCCGAGCACCAGCGTCGCCGTGTTGCCCAGCAAACGGTTCATCTGGGTGTCGAGCAGGTGCGACCAGATCTGCACATCGACGCTCTGCCACGACAGCAGCAGCACGCTCAGCGGCAGCATCACCAGCGCGGCGATGGCGAAAACCAGGGGATACCAGCGGCGTTGGGCGGGGCGGGACACGGGTCAGATCTCGGGGAATAGAGTGTTTTGACGGCCTCATCGCTGGCAAGCGCAGAGCGTCAGGCTACTACGATCCGGTGGGAGCGGATTCACCGGAACGGCGGCGAAGCCGTCGTAAAGCCTGAATCCCCGGTCTGGCTGAGACACCCGGGATACCGGTTTGGGGCCGCGTCGCGGCCCTTCGCGGATGAATCCGCTCCCACAAGATCGCAAGCGGTGTAGACACCCAGGCAGCGATGAGGCCCTCAGAGGTGCCGCAAGGATAAGGCTTGAAACTCAGTTCCAGCCAGCGCGATCCATCAAGCGAATCGCTTCAGCCTGACGCTTGCCGGCCACTTCCACCGGCAGGCTGTCGGCCTTGAAGCTGCCCCAGGCCGCTACTTCCTCGGATGGCGCGACTTTCGGGTTGGCCGGGAATTCCTGGTTGATACCGGCGAACATCTTCTGCGCTTCCTCGCCGGTCATCCATTCGACCAGCGCCTTGGCCGCTTCCGGATGCGGGGCGTGCCTGGTCAGGCCGATGCCCGAGAGATTGACGTGAACGCCACGGTCGCCCTGGTTGGGCCAGAACAGCTTGACCGGCAGTTTCGGGTCTTGCTGGTGCAGGCGGCCGTAGTAGTAGGTGTTGACGATGCCGACGTCGCACTGGCCGGCGGCGATGGCATGGATTACCGCGTTGTCGTCGGAGAACACGTCGGTGGACAGGTTGTTGACCCAGCCCTTGACCAACGCTTCGGTCTTCTCGGCGCCATGGGTTTCGATCATGGTGGCGGTCAGCGACTGGTTGTAGACCTTCTTCGCCGTGCGCAGGCACAGGCGGCCTTCCCATTGCTTGTCGGCCAGCGCCTCGTAGGTGCTCAGCTCTTCGGGCTTGACCCGGTCGGTGGAGTAGACGATGGTCCGCGCCCGCAGGCTCAGGCCGGTCCAGTCATGGGAAGACGCGCGGTACTGCGGCGGAATGTTGGCATCGATCACCGGCGACTTGATGGGCTGCAGGATACCCATCTGCTCGGCCTGCCAGAGGTTGCCGGCGTCGACGGTCAGCAGCAGGTCGGCCACGCCGTTCTCGCCCTCGGCCTTGATGCGCTGCATCAGCGGCGCTTCCTTGTCGGTGATGAACTTGATCTTCACGCCGGTCTTGGCGGTGTAGGCGTCGAACACCGGTTTGATCAGCTCATCGATGCGCGAGGAATACACCACCACCTCGTCCGCCGCCTGGGCAACGCCGCTGAACAGGGTGAGAGTCAGGGCAGCCAGTAAGTGCTTGCGTGGCGACATCGGTAGCGCTCCTCGGGAAGTCAAATGAGGCGCAAATGGTAGTTAATGTCATTTGGCATCACAAACCGAACGACCCGCCGAGGCGTTACCAGATGTTGCGGGCGATTCGGCCAGCGTCAGAGCTTCGCCAGCTCCGGCAGATCACCACTCAGGCCCAGCGCCTGACGCACGAACAACGCCTTGGCTTCGGGCATCTGCTCGACCCACTTCAGACCGCTGTTGCGCAGCCAGCGCAAAGGCAACGGATCGGCCTGGAACAGACGCTCGAAACCTTCCATGGCCGCCATCAGCGCCAGGTTGTGAGGCATGCGCCGGCGCTCGAAGCGGCTCAGAACCTTCACGTCGGCCAGGCGCTCGCCGCGCTCGTAGGCCCGTTGCAGTTCTTCGGCCAGGACGGCGGCATCCAGGAAGCCCAGGTTGACGCCCTGCCCCGCCAGCGGGTGGATGGTATGGGCCGCATCGCCGATCAGTGCCAGACCTTCGGCCACGTAGCGCTTGGCATGGCGCTGACGCAAGGGTACGCAGAGCCGCGGATCGGCCTGAAGCACCTTGCCGAGACGACCTTCGAAGGCTCGCTCCAGCGCAGCCAGGAACGCCTCTTCAGGCAGCTCCATGAGTTTCTCGGCCTGCTCTGGCGTGGTGGACCAGACGATCGAACACCAGTCCTGCCTGCCATCGCGCAGCAGCGGCAGGAACGCCAGCGGCCCTTCGTCGGTGAAGCGCTGCCACGCCGTCCCCTGATGCGGCTCGGCGCAGCGCACGCTGGTGACGATCGCATGATGCAGGTAATCCCATTCGCGGGTTTCGCAGCCGGTCAGGCGGCGCACCGCCGAGTTGGCGCCGTCGGCGGCGATCACCAGCGGCGCCCGCAGGTGACGGCCATCGGCCAGGGTCAGCAGCCACTCGTCGCCGGAGCGGCGCATGCGCTCGAGCCGGGCGTTGGCCAACAGACCGATCTCGCTATCGTGCAGACGGTCCAGCAGGCCGTCCTGCACCACGCGGTTCTCGACGATATGGCCAAGCACCTCGGCGTGCACACTGGCGGCGGAGAAATGGATCTGCCCGGTGCCGCTACCGTCCCAGACATGCATGTCCGAGTAGGGGCTGACACGCCGTTCGGCAATGCCCTGCCAGGCACCGAGCCGGTCAAGGATACGCTGGCTGGCCGCCGACAGGGCGCTGACCCGGGGTTCGAACGGCGCATCGCCATCGAAGCGCTGCACCGACATCGGGCTGCCATCCAGCAGGAGGATTTCCAGGCCACTGTGCTGCAAGGCCAGTGCCAGGGCGCTGCCGACCATACCGGCACCGACAATCAACAGATCCGCGCGCATGTCCATGCTTCAAGCCTGTTCCGCGTAAGAGAAAAGAGGGGTCATGCCTTGCCCTGGAGATCAGGGCGGGTGCCGAGGCCCATGGCCTGGCGGGCGAACCAGCGCTTGGCCGGCGGCAACAGGTCGAGACCGAGCAGGCCGAGGTTGCGGCCGGTGGCGATCAACGGCTGCGCGGTGCCGAACAGGCGGGTGACCTTGTCGGAGAAACCGACGGTGAGGTCCTGGTCGAGGCGCTGGCGTTCGCGATAGACCCGCAGCGTCGCGAAGTCGCCCGGCACCTGCGGCCCGGCCAGCAGGCCGTCAGCCAGCGACTGCACGTCGCGCAGCGACAGGTTGAAGCCCTGCCCGGCAATCGGATGCAGGCTGTGGGCGGCGTTGCCCAGCACCACCAGGTGTGGGCGGACCTGTTCCTGGGCTTCCACCAGCGACAGCGGGTACAGGTGCCTTGCGCCAACCTGGCGCAAGGCGCCGAGGCGATAGCCGAAGACACTTTGAAGTTCGGCGAGGAAGCTGCGCTCATCCAGCTCGGCAAGCCGCCTGGCGTCCATCCCGGCACGGGTCCAGACCAGCGCACAGCGGTTTTCCGGCAGCGGCAGCAGGGCCATCGGGCCTTCGTCGGTGAAGCGTTCGAAGGCCTGGCCGCAGTGGGCCTCGCTCGGAGTGATATTGGCGATCAGCGCGCTCTGGTGGTACGGGCGCTGGCTGACGTGGATGCCCAACTGCTCGCGCAGGCCCGAACGACCGCCATCGGCGAGTACGGCCAGATCGCAGTCCAGTACCGTGTCGTCGTTGAGGGACAGGCGGTAACCGTCGCCCAGTGGCTGCATCGCGGTCACTTCCGCCGGACAGCGCCAGCTCACCACGTCGGCATCGAGGCCCTGCCACAGGCACTGACCGAGCCAGGCGTTTTCCACCACATAGCCCAGGGCCGGAACGCCTTCTTCCAGCGCATCGAGCCGGGTCGCACCGAAGCGGCCACGGTCGGAGACCTGAATCTGCCGGATCGGCTCGGCGCGGCGACTGATGGCCTGCCACATACCGAGGCGCTCGTAGATCTGCCGGGTGCCGAACGACAGCGCGGAGGAACGTGCGTCGTAGCTGGGCTGATAGCTGTCGCCGGGGGCGAAGGGCTCGATCAGCAGGATCTTCCAGCCGCGGGCGCGAGCGCCGGCCTGCAGGGCCAACGCCAGGCTGGCGCCCACCAGGCCGCCACCGATGATTGCCAGATTGACCCGGCTCATGCGGCCTGGCTTCTCGCGGCGGCCATCAGGGCCTCGATCTCGGCGACCGTCTTCGGCACGCCGCTGGTGAGGATTTCACAACCTTGTCTGGTGACCACTACGTCGTCCTCGATCCGTACGCCAATGCCGCGCCATTTCTTCGCGACGTTCGGGTTGTCGGCGCCAATGTAGATACCCGGTTCGACCGTCAGGGCCATGCCCGGTTCGAGCACGCGCCATTGACCGCCGACCTTGTACTCGCCGACATCATGTACATCCATGCCCAGCCAGTGTCCGGCGCGGTGCATGTAGAAGGCCCGGTAGGCCTCGCTTTCGATCAGTTCGCTGACCTCGCCCTTGAGCAGCCCCAGCTCCACCAGGCCTTCGGTGATCACTTGCACCGTGGCCTCGTGGGCGTGGTTCCAGTGCTTGCCCGGCGCGATGACGGCAAAAGCCGCTTCCTGCGCCTTGAGCACCAGTTCGTAGATCGCTTTCTGCTCCGCCGAGAACTGCCCGCTGACCGGGAAGGTGCGGGTGATGTCGCTGGCGTAGCAGTCGATCTCGCAACCGGCATCGATCAGCACCAGGTCGCCGTCTTTCAACGGTGCGTCGTTCTGCTGGTAATGCAGGATGCAGCCGTTGCGCCCGGCGGCGACGATCGACCCGTAGGCCGGCATCTTCGCCCCGCCCTTGCGGAACTCGTAGTCCAGCTCGGCTTCCAGGCTGTACTCGTGAAGGCCGGCACGGCAGGCCTGCATGGCCCGCACATGGGCACGGGCGGAAATCTCCGCGGCCTCGCGCATGACCTTCACTTCCGCCGCTGATTTATACAGGCGCATGTCGTGCAGCAGATGATCCAGGGCAACGAATTCGTTCGGCGGCGATGCCCCCAGACGCGCCTTGGAGCGGATCACGTTGATCCACTCCATCAGCCGACGGTCGAATTCAGGGTTGCTGCCCATGGCCGAGTAGACCCGGTCGCGGCCTTCGATCAGGCCGGGAAGGATGTCGTCGATATCGCTGATGGGGAACGCGTCGTCGGCACCGAAGTCACGGACCGCACCGTCCTGGCCGGCGCGCAGGCCATCCCATTGCTCACGCTCGGGGTTGCGTTCGCGGCAGAACAGCACGTACTCGCCGTGCTCGCGTCCGGGAATCAGGGCGATCACCGCTTCGGGCTCGGGGAAGCCGCTGAGGTACTGGAAGTCGCTGTCCTGGCGATAGACATGCTCGACGTCGCGGTTGCGGATGGCCACCGCGGCCGCCGGCAGGATGGCGATGCTGTTGGGTTCCATCTGCGCCATCAGCGCCTTGCGGCGCCGGGCGTATTCCGCTTTCGGGATATGGGTGGTTGCCACGGGGAACCCCTGTTCGGCCTCAGTGCAAGGAAGGTTTGGCAGCGGTGGCGACCGGCTTGGCCAGCTCCGTGTAGAGCAGCAGCGGCGCAACGCGCAGGTACTCCATCACTTCCATATAGTCGCTTTCGCCGTCTTCGGATTCTTCCAGGGCGTCCTGGACTTGCGAAATAGCGGTAAGGTCTTGCAGTACTTCCCTGGCCTCGTCGCTCAGGTCCAGGCCACCGGAGTTCAGGCCGAAACCGGTCAGGAAGCCCTGGCACCACTGGCCCAGCGCACCGGCGCGCTCGGTCAGCGACTGGTCGTCGCCCGGCAGCAGCAGGACGATGGTGATGTCTTCGCCGGTCAGTTCACCCTTGACCATTTCCTGCAGGCCGATCAAAGCATTGCGAACGTTGTCTACCGGCTCGGTTTCCAGAACGTTGGCGGCGTCGGCGAGCCAGGCGTCGGCGTCGAACCCGGCACCGGCGCAACTGCGACCCAGCAGCAGGCCGTGCAATTCGGCGGGAGAAACGGGGTGACCGTTGCTGTTGAGCAGGGTGGCGAAAGCGGTGTACGGCGATTGGGTATTGGACATGGCAACTAGGCGCCAGACGGCGCAATGACTAGAATGAAGGCCTTGTATCCTAGCACCGGCAGGCGCGCCAAGACCATCGACGCGGCATTTGCGGCGCGTGCGGCGCATCGGGCTCAAGTAGTCAAGCAGTCACAGTCAGACCGAATCGGGTGGCGAGCAATGCAAGAAAACGAGCTGCAAACGCTGAAGAGCCGGCTCGAACTGCTGATTGAGCGGGTCGAGCAACTAAAACGGCAAAACGCACTCCTATCCGGGCAGGAAAAGTCCTGGCGCGAGGAGCGCGCTCACCTCATCGAAAAAAACGAAATCGCGCGACAGAAAGTCGAATCGATGATTTCGCGGCTCAAGGCCCTGGAGCAAGACTCATGAGTTCAACCAACAGCGTCACCGTGCAGATCCTCGACAAAGAGTATTCGATCATCTGCCCGCCGGAAGAGCGCAGCAACCTGATCAGCGCAGCGCGCTACCTCGACGGCAAGATGCGTGAGATCCGCAGCAGCGGCAAAGTGATCGGCGCCGACCGCATCGCCGTAATGGCCGCACTGAACATCACCCACGACCTGCTGCACAACCAGGAGCGCCCGGACGCCCAGAGCGGCGGCGCCACCCGTGAGCAGGTCCGCGAGTTGCTCGATCGCGTCGACCAGGCCCTGGCCGACGACGCGGATACAAAAGCCAACTGAGTTTCTGTATACTCCCGCCCACTCCCTGGAGTGCTTGCCAGTCGGTCATGTCCCTGAGCCGATACGCACAACCACGGGGGTTGCACGTTGGGGCAGGTGTGCATGTCCGCTTGACGGAAAGCCTTAACGCCCCCTGCAATCTCCACCTTGAACTCTCGGGTTCAAGGGCTACACCGACAGCGGTTCATCCGGGGAGCCTGCTTTCATTTGTTCGCGCCCTCTCCCTTCGCGCGAACATTCGCGACGTCAAACGTGACGCTCGCTCAAAGGGGTAGTAAGTGCCATGACCGACACCGCGCCGCTCACCCGCCCCCAACTCCGACGCCTGCTACGCAATGCCCGCCGCGCCCTCAGTCCGGCCGAGCAACGCCAGGCCGCCCGTGGCCTGTACCGGCAACTGGCGCAGCATCCGCTGTTCCGCCGAGCCCGCCACATTGCCCTGTACCTGCCCAACGACAGCGAGATCGACCCGCGCCTGCTGCTGCGCGAGGCCCAGCGCCGGGGCAAGCGCACCTATCTGCCGGTCCTGCATGCCTGGCCGCGGACCAAGATGGCCTTCCAGCGCTTCGACCAGGGTGAAAAACTGCGGCCCAACCGCTTCCGCATTCCCGAGCCGCGCATCAGCCAGGCGCGGCAACGCCCGGTCTGGGCGCTGGACCTGATCCTGCTGCCGCTGGTGGGCTTCGATGAAGTAGGCGGCCGCCTGGGAATGGGCGGTGGCTTCTATGACCGCAGCCTGGCGTATCAGGCCCGGCGCAAGGCGTGGAAGAAACCCCTGCTGCTGGGGTTGGCCCACGAATGCCAGAAGGTGGAACGACTGGCTCAGGCCAGCTGGGACGTGCCGCTACAGGGCACCGTGTCGGATAGAAGCTGGTATCTGGCGCACTGACAGGCGCCACGGAATCAGCGCTGAGCGGTGTTCACCGGCGCTTGCTGATAGGCGATTTCGGCTTTGCGTTCCCAGAAGCTTTGGGCGTAACCGGTGGTGACGACACCCAGACCAAATACAAAAACGAGAATCCAGAGCAGGTCCGGTTTGCGATTCATCGATTGCCCCCCTAAGGCAAACTGATCACGATGTCCGCGACGGTTCTTTTTATAGGCCGTGCAGCAGCGTCAAGCTTAAAATTGGCGCATTTTCCGACAACACTCTTCCACAATCAAATGTTGACGTCAGCCGGTCGTCGGTTTGATGCAACAGGTTGTTTCAGCGAATGACAGGAGCTGAACCCATGGCCTACTGGCTGATGAAATCCGAACCCGACGAACTCTCGATCAGCGATCTGGCACGGCTCGGCGAGGCCCGCTGGGACGGGGTGCGCAACTATCAGGCGCGCAATTTCATCCGGGCGATGGCCGAAGGCGACGAATTCTTCTTCTACCACTCCAGTTGCCCCGAGCCAGGCATCGCTGGCATCGCCCGGATCAGCAAGGCCGCTTATCCCGACCCCACCGCCCTCGATCCGCAAAGCCACTATCACGACGCCAAGGCCAGCGCCGAGAAAAATCCCTGGAGCGCAGTGGATGTCGCCCACGTGCAAACCTTCCCCAAAGTGCTTGGACTCGGCTACCTGAAGCAGCAGGCCGCACTGGATGAACTGCCGCTGGTACAGAAAGGCAGTCGCCTGTCTGTGATGCCGGTCACAGCCGAACAGTGGGCGGCGATACTCAATCTCCGCTGATCCGCGTAGGATCGGGGCTCATTTGACGCGAATCAAACCGCCAGGGCAGGCGGGACGTCACACTCTGACGTGTCAGCAGCAGGAGCTATTCGATGAGCCAACACACTCCCAGGATTTTCGCCGGCGCACTGCTCGTGCTGCTGGCGGCCGCAGGTGGCCTGGGCTACTGGAAATCCCTGCATGACCGCCTGCCGGAAGGCCTGGCGATGGGCAACGGGCGGCTCGAAGCCACCGAAGTGCAGATTGCCAGCAAAGTCCCGGGGCGCCTTGCCGAAGTCCTGGTGGATGAAGGCGACAAGGTCACCCGCGGCCAGTTGCTCGCCCGTATCGACAACCGCACCCTCGAAGCCCAGCGCACCCAGGCCGAGGCCGAAGTGGCCCGTGCCCGGGAGAACTACGCCGCCGCCCAGGCCACGGTGCAACTGCGCCAGAGCGAGCAACTGCTGGCCAGCCAGGAGTTGAAGCGGATCCGCGAGATGTTCCAGCGCAAGTACGCCAGCCAGCAGTTGCTCGACCAGCAACAGGCGCGCTTCGACACCAGCAACTCCGCGGTGGTCGCCGCCAAGGCGCAACTGGCCGCGATCAATGCCGCCATCGGCGCGGCGCAGGCCCAGGTGGCGCAACTGGCCAGCGAAATCGACGACAGCAGCCTGCGCGCGCCCCTCGACGGCGTGATCCAGTTGCGCCTGGCCGAGCCCGGCGAAGTGCTCGGTGCCGGCGGCCGAGTCTTGTTGCTGATCGACCCCAGCGACCAGTACATGAACCTCTACCTGCCCGCCTCCACCGCCGGACGCCTGACCATTGGCGACGAGGCAAGGATCGTCCTCGACGCTCTGCCCGACCAGGCGCTGCCGGCAAAGATCAGCTTCGTCGCCGCCAAGGCACAGTTCACCCCCAAACAGGTGGAAACCCGTGACGAGCGGCAGAAGCTGGTGTTCCGGGTCAAACTGCGCCTGACCGCGCCCGATGCCGTGCCCCAGGCCAAACCCGGCATGCCCGGCGCCGGTTATGTGCGCACCGCCACCGTGGACTGGCCGGCCAACCTGCAATGAACGGCGCGGCCCTGCAGGCCCGGGGCATCCATCATCGCTATGGCGATCTGGAGGCCCTGCGCGACATCAGCTTCGAACTGCCCGCCGGCACCCGCTGCGGCCTGATCGGCCCGGACGGCGCCGGCAAATCCTCGCTGCTCGGCCTGATCGCCGGGGTCAAGCGCCTGCAAGAGGGCGAACTGGACGTGCTCGGCGGCCCGATCCGCAAGCGTTCGCACCGCGCCAGCCTCTACCCTCGTATCGCCTTCATGCCCCAAGGCCTGGGTGGCAACCTATACCCGGAGCTGTCGATCAGCGAAAACATCCGTTTTTTCGCCACGCTGTTCGGCCTGTCCCGCGCCGAATGCGAAGCGCGCATGCGCACCCTGCTCGACGCCACCGACCTCGCCCGTTTCGCCGAGCGCCCGGCAGGCAAGCTGTCTGGCGGCATGAAGCAGAAACTCGGGCTGTGCTGCGCGCTGATCCACGAACCTGACCTGCTGATCCTCGACGAGCCCACCACCGGCGTCGACCCGCTGTCACGACGGCGCTTCTGGGAACTGGTGGAGCAGGTGCGCCAGCAGCGCCCGCAACTGACCTTGCTGGTGGCCACGGCATACATGGAGGAAGCCGAACAGTTCGAGCACTGCCTGATGCTCGACCAGGGCCGGCTGATTGCCGCCGGCCCCAGCAGCGAACTGGCCGCCGTCACACCGTCCGGCAAGCTGGACGAGGCCTTCACTCACTTCCAGGGCGACGCCGGGCACAACGCCGAGCCGCTGCAGATCCCGCCCCGGGATGCCAGCGACACCCCCATCGCCATCGAGGCCCACGAACTCACCCTGCGCTTCGGCGACTTCACGGCGGTGAACAAGGTCAGCTTCGCCATCGGCCGTGGTGAGATTTTCGGCTTCCTCGGCTCCAACGGCTGCGGCAAGACCACCACCATGAAAGTCCTCACCGGCCTGATGCCGGCCAGCGAGGGCAGCGCCACCCTGCTCGGCCGCCCGGTGGACGCCGGCGACCTGGCGACACGCAAGCGGGTCGGCTTCATGTCGCAGAGTTTTTCGCTGTACGGCGAACTCAGCGTGCGGCAGAACCTGGAACTGCACGCCCGGCTGTTCGACCTCAAGCCCGCCGACAGCACCCCGCGTATCGCCGAGCTGATCGAGCGCTTCGACCTGGGCTCCGTGGCCGAACAGCAATCCGGTGCCCTTCCGCTGGGTCTGCGCCAGCGTCTTTCACTGGCAGTGGCGGTTCTGCACCGGCCGGAGGTGCTGATCCTCGACGAACCCACCTCCGGCGTCGACCCGGCCGCCCGTGACGATTTCTGGCGACTGCTGATCGAGCTGTCGCGGGAACAGAGCGTGACCATCTTCCTCTCCACCCATTTCATGAACGAAGCCCTGCGCTGCGACCGCATCTCGCTGATGCACGCCGGCAAGGTGCTGGCCTGCGACACCCCGGCGGCGCTGCAGCGGTACTACGGCGGCGAGACCCTGGAAGATGCCTTCGTGACCTGCCTGGAACAGGCCCAGGGCAGCACCCCGCAAGCCCCGGCTGCGACCATCGACTCTCCCGCCGCCCCGGCCAGCCCGCCACCCCGCCGGGGCTTCAGCCTGATCCGGCTGATCGCCGTGGCCAGCCGCGAAGGCAAGGAACTGCTGCGGGACAAGGTGCGCCTGGCCTTCGCCCTGCTCGGCGCACTGTTCATGATGGTGATCTTCGGCTTCGGCATTTCCCTGGATGTGGAAAACCTCGCGTTCGCCGTCTACGACCAGGACCAGAGCCCGCAGAGCCGCGCCTACCTCGAAGCCTTCCGCGGCTCGCGCTACTTTGCCGAACAGCCGCCGATCCACGACCCGGCGCAGTTGCACCAGCGCCTGCAACGCTCGGAGATCAAGCTGGCCCTGGAAATACCGCCAGGCTTCGGCCGCGACCTGCTGGCCGGGCGTCAGCCGGTGGTCGCCGCCTGGCTCGATGGCGGCATGCCGTTTCGCGCCGAGACCAGCCGCAACTACGTCGAGGCCGTGCATCAGGCCAACCTCGAACAACTGGCAGCGCTGAGCAGCCCGGCGCAATCGCGGCAGGCCGCGGTGAAACTGGAGACGCGCTTTCGCTACAACCAGGACGTGATCAGCGTGAACGCCATCGGCCCCGGCGTGATGGCGCTGATCCTCGCCTTCATCCCGGCCATGCTCACTGCGCTGGGCATCGTCCGCGAAAAAGAACTGGGCTCCATCACCAACTTCTACGCCACGCCGCTGACCCGCCTGGAATTCCTGCTGGGCAAGCAGGCGCCGTACCTGGCGGTGAGCCTGGTAAACCTGGCGTTGCTGGTGGCGATGAACCGCTGGCTGTTCGGCGTTCCCTTCAAGGGCAGCGCCCTGGCCCTGGCCTGCGGCGGTATTTTGTACCTGCTGGCGACCACCAGCCTGGGCCTGCTGATCTCGGCGTTCACCCGTACCCAGATTGCCGCGATCCTCGGCACCATGATTCTTACCAGCCTGCCGACCATCCAGTTTTCCGGGCTGATCGTGCCGCGTTCGTCCCTGGACGGTTCGGCGGCGCTGATGGGTCAGTTGTTCCCCGCCGGCTATTTCCTCGACATCGCTGTCGGCACCTTCACCAAGGCGCTGGACCTGCGCGAACTGTGGCCGCAGTGCCTGGCGTTGCTGGGCTTCTTTGCCGCCTTCACCGGGCTGAGCCTGGTCATGCTGAAGAAACAGGAGGCCTGATGCAGCGACTGGCACATACCCTGCGCCTGGGCCTGAAAGAGCTGACCAGCCTGCGCCACGACAGCGTCCTGTTGCTGTTTCTGCTCTACGCCTTCAGCGTGGCGATCTACATGCCGGCGGCGGGCTCGGTGATCGGCGTGCACAACGCCAGTGTCGCGGTGGTCGACGAAGACCACAGCCTGGTTTCACGTAAACTCGCCGAAGCGCTGCAGCCGCCGGAGTTCCAGCCCGCCGTGCCACTGAGCTACGAGCGCATGGACCCGAGCCTGGACAGCGGCCTGTTCACCTTCGTCATCAACATCCCGGTCAATTTCCACAGCGACCTGCTGGCCGGACGCTCGCCGGAAATCCAGATCAACGTCGACGCAACGGCCATGAGCCAGGCCTTCATGGGCGCCGGCTACATCGGACGGATCTTCGAGCGCGAGCTGCTGGACTACGCCAGCCCCGCCGGCAGCGCCAGCCGCAGCCCGGCGCTGCTGGAGCCACGGGCGCTGTTCAACCCGAACCTGGAAGGCGGCTGGTTCCTGGCGGTGATCCAGATCGTCAACAACATCACCATCCTGGCGATCATCCTCACCGGTACCGCGCTGCTGCGCGAACGCGAGCACGGCACCCTCGACCATCTGCTGGTGCTGCCGCTGACGGCGCTGGAAATCATGCTGGCGAAAATCGGCAGCAACGCCCTGGTGGTGGTGCTGTGCACCTGGGTGTCGCTGGAGGTGGTGGTGAAGGGCGCGCTGGGTGTGCCGCTGGCCGGCTCGCTGCCGCTGTTCCTGGCAGTGACAGCACTGTATCTGTTCGCCAGTACGGCGCTGGGGATCTTTCTCGCGACCCTGGCGAAGTCGACGCCGCAGTTCGGCCTGCTGGCGATCCCGGTGATCATCCCGATGCTGTTGCTCTCGGGTGGCAGTACGCCGCTGGACAGCATGCCGCAGTGGCTGCAATGGGTGATGCAGTTGTCGCCCTCGACCCACTTCGTCAGCCTGGGCGCCGCGATTCTGTTCCGCGACGCCGGGGCTTCGGTGGTCTGGCCAGACCTGCTGGCCCTGACAGCGATCGGCCTGGCGTTCTTCGCGATCGCCCTGGCGCGGTTCCGCCGCAGCCTGACCTCGTGATTACTGGACGATCAGGTTGTTGAACAGCAGGTCTTCGACGACCGGACGGCCTTCTTCGTTTTCCAGTACCTGCTGAACCTGCTTCAGGGCTTCCTGACGCAGTTTTTCCTTGGCTTCGACGTTGCTCATGGCGTCCAGGGTCTGCTGGGTGAACAGCGCGACCAACTGGTTGCGGATCAACGGCTCGTGGTGCTTGACCGCGGCAGCATCGGCATCGCCCTCGACCTTCAGCGCCACATCGGCCTTGTACACCCGCAGCCGCGGGCCACCATCGAGGGCATAGTTGCCAACGAAGGGCGGGGTCAGGCTGATATAGGAAACCTTGGGCGCTGCAGCCTCTTCCTTTTCTTCGGCCATGGCAGCCGCTGGCAGCATCAGCGCCAGTACCATCAAGATCCACGCTTTCACGAATTCGCTCCTCAAACAGTTGGCGCCAGCATACCCAGCCCACCGGCCAAACCCAAGCCCGGGCTTATGCCCGACCATTCAGCCCAGGCCATGCTCGTTGACCTGGCACCTTGCACACCTGTACTTATCGGCCACCACCCGCAAAGGAATAGCCCCGATGAAAGCCGTGTTGTGCAAAGCCCATGGTCCGGCCAGCGACCTGGTACTGGAAGACGTCACCAGCCCGACGCCGAAGAAGAACGAGATCCTGCTGGACGTGCATGCGGCCAGCGTCAACTTCCCCGACACCCTGATCATCCAGGGCAAGTACCAGTTCCAGCCGCCGCTGCCGTTTTCGCCCGGTGGCGAGGCTGCCGGCGTAGTGGCCGCTGCGGGCGAACACGCCGGCGCGTTCAAACCGGGCGACCGGGTCATGGCCCTGACCGGCTGGGGCAGCTTCGCCGAGCAGGTGGCGGTTCCGGCCTACAACGTATTGCCGATCCCCGAGGGCATGGACTTCACCACCGCGTCGGCCTTCGGCATGACCTACGGCACCTCGATGCACGCCCTGCGCCAGCGTGGCCAGTTGCAGCCTGGCGAAACGCTGCTGGTGCTCGGCGCCTCCGGTGGCGTGGGCCTGGCGGCCGTGGAGATCGGCAAGGCCATGGGCGCAAAAGTGATTGCCGCGGCCAGCAGCGCCGAGAAGCTGGAAACCGCCAGGGCTGCGGGCGCGGACGAACTGATCGACTACAGCCAGCACAGCCTCAAGGACGAGATCAAGCGCCTGACCGGCGGCAAGGGTGTGGACGTGATCTACGATCCGGTGGGCGGTGACCTGTTCGACCAGGCGGTGCGCGGCCTGGCCTGGAATGGCCGGTTGCTGGTGGTGGGCTTTGCCAGCGGGCGGATTCCGGAGCTGCCGGCCAACCTGGTGCTGCTCAAGGGTGCGGCGGTGCTTGGGGTGTTCTGGGGCTCGTTCGCCCAGCGTCAGCCGGCAGACAATGCGGCGAACTTCCAGCAACTGTTCGCCTGGTTTGCCGAGGGCAAGCTCAAGCCACTGGTGTCGAAGACCTATCCATTGGCGGAGGCGGGAGTGGCGATTGGGGAATTGGCGGGGCGCAAGGCAGTGGGCAAGCTGGTGGTGACGGTCAGGTAGAAGGCCATCGCTGGCAAGGCGTGAACTGTCTTGCTCACAATCTGAATGGTTTCACTCTCCCTCGTGGGAGCGGCTTCAAGCCTCCCGCTGCGAATGACAACGCCGATACCGCGCCTCCAGATTGCGGTCCGGCATCGCATGGCTGCGCAGCGCCTCCAGTGTCTGCTCCACATACTCGCGGGTCGTGCCATAACGCCCCTTGGCGCTGGCGAGAATGTGGCTGAGCAGGCTGTCCGGCAGGTTGCCGGCATAGCACGGCAGATGCCGCTCCAGCACGAAGCCCAGGGCCTGCACCTTGCTGCCATCATCCAGCCGGCAATTGAGCCAGTGCGGGCGGTATGCCGGATACGGCATCTCCCGCTGCCACAGCGCCAGCAGTGAATCCTGCAGCTTCTCTTCCGGCAGACGGTAGGCGAAGCCGCTGCACGACCCGCCGCGATCAAGCCCGAAGACCAGTCCCGGGCACTCCGGCGTGCCACGGTGCTCATGGGACCAGAGATAGAGCCCGCGGTGATAGCCATGAACCCGTCCACGCCGCCGCTCGGTGGACTGGCACTCCGGCCGCCAGATCAACGAACCATAGGCGAACAGCCACACAGGTCCGCCACGATGCAAGGACATGGTTTGTTCAACCGATTCGAGAAGTTGCTCCCGGGACAATTGCTGACCGAAATCGAGTACCGGGGGATAAGCCAGGGGAAAAGGTGCGGGTTCGATTACCGACATAGCCGCCGCCAAAGTTCCTCGCGAAATACCGAAGTACTTCACTATAAAGCCAATGCATTCGATGCACAGTTACCGTACGGCAGATAACGGTAGGGAAACAAGCCCCCTGGTCGCCCAAGCGCCGCGAACTACAGGAGTTTCAGAAAATTCGGAGGCCACTGTTACAAGTGTAGCGATACTTTTTCGCGGTGCTGGCAATAATAAAAAAGGCGGCAGATTCTTATAAGCCTTACTTACACACTCGGTTATAAACCGGCGCGTCGTTGCAACGCGCCTTATTACCGAAGTTACGACCGGGGTGCATAAGCGAAGACATCGGCACGCATCTGGTGCGCGTCCATGCCCGCATTTACCAGCGCATCGAGCGTGGCGTAGACCATGGCCGGCGAGCCGCTGGCATAGACATGGATGGCCGAAAGATCATCGATATCCTCGCACACGGCCTCGTGCAGCAGGCCACAACGTCCGTCCCAGCCACACAGATCGCTGACCACCTTGTGCAGGAACAGGTTCGGCAGTTGCTGCCACTCGGCCCACTCATCAAGGGTGTAGAAATCTTCCGGACGGCGCACGCCCCAATACAGGTGAACCGGGTGCTGGAAGCCACGTACCCGACAATGCTCGATCAGGCTGTGCATCTGCGCCATGCCGGTACCGGCAGCGATGAGCACCAACGGGCCGTCCGGCAGCTCCGCCAGGTGAGTATCGCCGAAAGGCAGCTCGACCCGCGCCATGCCATTGCGCTGCAGTTGCGCGATCAGGTCCAGCGCGCTCTTTTCCCGCGCCAGCACATGCAGTTCCAGATCACGGCCGCGGTGCGGCGCCGATGCGAGGGAAAAGGCCGCCTTGTCACCGCCCTCCCGCTCGATCATCAGGTACTGCCCGGCGTGGTAGCGCGGCGGTTTGCCAGCGGGGGCACGCAGACGCACGCGCCAGACATCGCCCCCCACCTCGGTACACTCGCTCAACTGGCAGGCCAGCTTGCGCACCGGCAGCTCGCCGAGGGCCAGCACGCCGTCCCACAGCAGGGTGCAGTCCTCGATCGGCTCGGCGATGCAGGTGAACAGCTCACCGTGGTCGCGCACCTCACCGTCCTGACGCACCCGACCGTCCACCAGCAACGC
Source organism: Pseudomonas sp. TUM25319 (assembly GCF_056388475.1). Classification (NCBI taxonomy): domain Bacteria; kingdom Pseudomonadati; phylum Pseudomonadota; class Gammaproteobacteria; order Pseudomonadales; family Pseudomonadaceae; genus Pseudomonas; species Pseudomonas sp. TUM25319. The sequence goes on from NZ_CM150751.1 coordinate 6,846,693, forward strand.
GGCACAGACGTGACAGTTGCCATTGCGGCAGCTTTGCGGGCAGTCGTAGCCCAGACGCTGCGCCGCTTCCAGAATCCGCTCGCCGGGGTTGAGCGTCAGTACCGCCCCGGACGGCTGCAAGGTCACCTGCATCACTCTATTCCCAACTGGTTCCACAGCTCATCGATCCGCTTGGTGACGGCTTCGTCCTTGACGATGACCCGGCCCCACTCACGCGTGGTTTCGCCCGGCCACTTGTTGGTGGCATCCAGGCCCATCTTGGAGCCGAGGCCCGAGACCGGAGAGGCGAAGTCGAGGTAGTCGATCGGCGTGTTCTCGATCATCACCGTGTCGCGTTTGGGGTCCATGCGCGTGGTGATGGCCCAGATCACGTCGTTCCAGTCCCGCGCATTGACATCGTCGTCGGTGACGATAACGAACTTGGTGTACATGAACTGTCGCAAAAACGACCAGACACCCAGCATCACGCGCTTGGCGTGACCGGGGTACTGCTTCTTCATGGTCACCACCGCCATGCGGTACGAGCAGCCTTCCGGCGGCAGGTAGAAGTCGGTGATCTCCGGGAACTGCTTCTGCAGGATCGGCACGAACACTTCATTCAGCGCCACGCCGAGAATCGCCGGCTCATCCGGCGGACGGCCGGTGTAGGTGCTGTGGTAGATCGGCTTGGTGCGGTGGGTGATGCGCTCGATGGTGAACACCGGGAAGCTGTCCACTTCGTTGTAGTAACCGGTGTGGTCACCGTAGGGCCCTTCCGGCGCGGTTTCGCCCGGATGGATGACGCCTTCGAGAATGATCTCGGCAGTGGCCGGCACCTGCAGGTCGCTGCCACGGCATTTCACCAGCTCGGTGCGGTTGCCCCGCAACAGGCCGGCGAAGGCGTATTCGGAGAGGGTGTCCGGCACCGGCGTGACGGCACCGAGAATGGTCGCGGGGTCTGCGCCGAGGGCCACGGCTACCGGGAACGGCTTGCCGGGGTTCTTCTCGCACCACTCGCGGTAGTCCAGGGCGCCGCCGCGATGGCTCAGCCAGCGCATGATGACCTTGTTGCGACCGATCACCTGCTGGCGATAGATACCAAGGTTCTGCCGCTCCTTGTTCGGACCGCGGGTCACGGTCAGGCCCCAGGTGATCAGCGGCGCGACATCGCCGGGCCAGCAATGCTGGATCGGCAGCATGCCCAGGTCGACATCCTCGCCCTCGATGACCACCTCGTGGCATGGCGCGTCCTTGACCACTTTCGGCGCCATGGACACGACCTTCTTGAAGATCGGCAGCTTCGACCAGGCGTCCTTCAGACCCTTCGGCGGCTCGGGCTCCTTGAGGAAGGCCAGCAGCTTGCCGATTTCCCGCAGCTCGCTCACCGACTCGGCGCCCATGCCCATGGCCACCCGCTCAGGGGTGCCGAACAGGTTGCCCAGGACGGGAATGTCGTAACCGGTGGGGCGCTCGAACAACAGTGCCGGCCCCTTGGCCCGCAGTGTGCGGTCGCAGACTTCAGTCATTTCCAGGACCGGCGAAATGGGGACCTGGATGCGCTTGAGTTCTGAGCGCTGCTCCAGGCCACGGATAAAGTCGCGCAAATCGCGATACTGCATGCGTGAGCCTCGTGTTGGCCGTATCGGTCGGGACAGGCAGTGTAGCGCCGAACCGGGCCAGTCAGAATAGTCCGTAGGGTAGATAGCAAAAAGCCGGGTTTCCCCGGCTCTTGCGTACAGCGAGTGCTTACTTGCGCTTCATCGACAGGAAGAACTCGTCGTTGGTCTTGGTCTGCTTGAGCTTGTCGACCAGGAATTCGATGGCGGCGATCTCGTCCATCGGGTGCAGCAGCTTGCGCAGGATCCACATGCGCTGCAGTTCGTCGTCGGCGGTCAGCAGCTCTTCGCGGCGGGTACCCGAACGGTTGATGTTGATGGCGGGGAACACGCGCTTCTCGGCGATGCGACGGTCCAGCGGCAGCTCCATGTTGCCGGTACCCTTGAACTCTTCGTAGATCACTTCGTCCATCTTCGAGCCGGTTTCGACCAGCGCGGTGGCGATGATGGTCAGCGAGCCGCCTTCCTCGATGTTACGGGCGGCACCGAAGAAGCGCTTCGGTTTTTCCAGCGCGTGGGCATCGACACCACCGGTCAGGACCTTGCCGGAGCTCGGGATGACGGTGTTGTAGGCACGGGCCAGACGAGTGATGGAGTCGAGCAGGATGACCACGTCTTTCTTGTGCTCGACCAGGCGCTTGGCCTTTTCGATGACCATTTCGGCCACTTGCACGTGACGGGTTGGCGGCTCGTCGAAGGTGGAGGCAACCACTTCGCCGCGCACGGTGCGCTGCATTTCGGTCACTTCTTCCGGGCGCTCGTCGATCAGCAGGACGATCAGGTGGCACTCGGGATTGTTACGGGTGATGTTCGCGGCGATGTTCTGCAGCATGATGGTCTTGCCCGCTTTCGGCGGGGCGACGATCAGGCCACGCTGGCCTTTGCCGATCGGGGCGCAGAGATCGATGACGCGACCGGTGAGGTCTTCGGTGGAACCGTTGCCGGCTTCCATCTTCAGGCGCACGTTCGGGAACAGCGGCGTCAGGTTTTCGAACAGGATCTTGTTCTTCGCGTTTTCCGGACGGTCGAAGTTGATGGTATCGACCTTCAGCAGTGCGAAGTAACGCTCGCCCTCTTTCGGCGGCCGGATCTTGCCGACGATGGTGTCGCCGGTGCGCAGGTTGAAGCGACGGATCTGGCTTGGCGAGACATAGATGTCGTCAGGGCCGGCCAGGTAGGAAGAGTCCGCCGAACGCAGGAAGCCGAAACCGTCCTGGAGAATCTCCAGCACGCCGTCACCGGAAATTTCCTCGCCGCTTTTCGCGTGCTTCTTCAACAGGGAGAAAATCACATCTTGCTTGCGCGAACGGGCCATATTTTCTATGCCCATCTGTTCGGCCATTTCGAGCAGATCGGTAATCGGCTTTTGCTTGAGTTCAGTCAGGTTCATAAGGGGATTGAGGTAATCATGTAAGAAGGGAGATTAAGCATCTGGCTTAATGAGGCCGCGCCGCGGAGAAGGCGACAGGATCGCGTACTAAATTCGAATTGGAAGGCGGCGACGGGCGTGCAGGGGGCACTGGAGAAACAGTGCGAGGCCGAATGTAACACCTGCTTTTTCTGGCGTCTAGTCACCAGAAACAGAAAAGCCCCGACAAATGCGGGGCTTTTTCGGGGTTCAGAGACTGGCGTCAATGAAGGCCTTGAGCTGGGACTTCGACAGTGCGCCAACCTTGGTAGCTTCCACATTGCCGTTCTTGAACAGCATCAGGGTAGGGATGCCGCGAACACCGTGCTTGGCCGGAGTCTGCTCGTTCTGGTCGATGTTGAGCTTGGCGACGAGCAGCCTGTCGGCGTACTCCTCAGCGATATCGTCCAGCACTGGCGCGATCATTTTGCAAGGACCGCACCACTCGGCCCAGTAGTCGACCAGCACAGGGATGTCGGCCTTCAGCACGTCAGACTCGAAGGAGGCGTCGGTGACGTGAACAATATGGCTCATGGAAATCTCCAGGTTCGGAAGTAAAAAACGTCGCTCATCATAGCGACCATCAGTGCTCACAGGAAGCCGCGAGTGATTGAGTCTATCTATGGTAGATGATGTTTCAGCGTATCGACTGTCACACGAAAGTCACAATTCCTACGCGAAACTGCGCCATATCAAGCCTTGCTCCCCTGCGCGTTGGCGTAAACCAACTATCGTGGCAGGATTGCCGGGTTAACGACCGAGAAGCCATCACATGCCCCACTCCACCGCCAAGAACCTCTCCCTGATCGCCGCCATCGACCTTGGCTCCAACAGCTTCCATATGGTTGTGGCCAAGGCCCATCACAGCGAAATCCGCATCCTGGAGCGGCTGGGCGAAAAGGTCCAACTGGCGGCCGGTATCAATGAAGAGCGCCAGCTCAATGAAGAATCGATGCAGCGCGGCCTCGACTGCCTGAAGCGCTTCGCCCAACTGATCAACGGTATGCCCCAGGGCTCTGTGCGCATCGTCGGCACCAACGCCCTGCGCGAAGCCCGCAACCGTGGCGAGTTCATCCGCCGCGCCGAAGAGATTCTGGGCCATCCGGTTGAAGTCATCTCCGGCCGTGAAGAGGCCCGCCTCATTTATCTCGGGGTTTCCCACACCCTCGCCGACACGCCGGGCAAACGCCTGGTGGCCGATATCGGCGGCGGCAGTACCGAATTCATCATCGGTCAGCGTTTCGAGCCACTGCTGCGCGAAAGCCTGCAGATGGGCTGCGTCAGCTTCACCCAGCGTTATTTCCGCGACGGCAAGATCACCCCGGCGCGTTACGCCCAGGCCTACACGGCAGCGCGCCTGGAACTGATGAGCATCGAGACCGCCCTGCACCGCCTGGGCTGGGATGAGGCCATCGGCTCGTCCGGCACCATCCGTGCCATCGGCTCGGCCATCAAGGCCGGTGGACTGGGCAGCGGCGAGGTCAACGCCGAAGGGCTGGCCTGGCTCAAGCGCAAGCTGTTCAAGCTGGGCGAGATCGACAAGATCGATTTCGACGGCGTCAAACCCGATCGCCGCGCGATCTTCCCTGCGGGCCTGGCGATTCTCGAAGCCATCTTCGATGCCCTCGAACTGCAACGCATGGACCACTGCGATGGTGCCCTGCGCGAAGGCGTGCTCTACGACCTGCTGGGCCGCCATCACCACGAGGACGTGCGCGAACGTACCCTGACCTCGCTGATGGAGCGTTATCACGTCGATCAGGGCCAGGCGGCGCGGGTCGAGCGCAAGGCACTGCACGCCTTCGACCAGGTGGCGGCGGCATGGGATCTGGAAGAGGGTATCTGGCGGGAACTGCTGGGCTGGGCCGCCAAGGTGCATGAAGTGGGCCTGGATATCGCCCACTACCACTACCACAAGCACGGCGCCTACCTGATCGAACACTCCGACCTGGCCGGTTTCTCCCGCGAAGACCAGCAGATGCTGGCCCTGATGGTGCGCGGCCACCGTCGCAACATTCCCCGGGACAAGTTCGCCGAGTTCGGCGACGAAGGCGTGAAACTGATCCGCCTGTGCGTACTGCTGCGCTTCGCCATTCTGTTCCACCACATCCGTGGTACCCAGCAGATGCCGAAAGTGGAACTCTACGCCAGCGGCGACAGCCTGGCTGTCGCCTTCCCCGATGGCTGGCTGCAGGAAAACCAGTTGACCCAGGCCGACTTCGAACAGGAAGCCGAGTGGTTGACCCGGGTCGGCTTCGTCCTCAGCGTACGATAAGCACCGGGTTGCTCAGGCGCTCCAGCAGGGTCGCCTGGGCACTGCGCGGGTTCTGGTTGCCGGTCGGCGTGCTGCGGATGTAGCGGCCGTCCGGTTGCAGGGTCCAGGCGTGGGTGTTGTCGGTCAGGTACCCTTCCAGCTCTTTCTTGACCCGCAGCAGCAATTTCTTGCCTTCCACCGGGAAGCAGGTCTCGACCCGCTTGTCGAGGTTGCGCTCCATCCAGTCGGCACTGGACAGGAAGATCTGCTCTTCCCCGCCATTGAGGAAGTAGAACACCCGGGTGTGCTCCAGGAAGCGGCCAATGATCGAACGCACCTGGATGTTATGCGACACCCCGGCGATGCCCGGACGCAGGCAGCACATGCCCCGCACCACCAGATCGATGCGCACGCCGGACTGGCTGGCCTTGTACAGCGCGCGGATGATCTTCGGATCGGTCAGCGAGTTGAACTTGGCGATGATGTGCGCCGGCTTGCCTTCGAGGGCGAACTGGGTTTCCCGGGCGATCATGTCGAGCATGCCTTTCTTCAGGGTGAAAGGCGCGTGCAGCAGCTTTTTCATGCGCAGGGTCTTGCCCATGCCGATCAGCTGACTGAACAGCTTGCCGACGTCTTCGCACAGCGCGTCGTCGGAAGTCAGCAGACTGTAGTCGGTGTACAGGCGGGCGTTGCCGGCGTGGTAGTTGCCGGTCCCGAGGTGCGCGTAGCGGACGATCTCGCCGGCCTCGCGACGCAGGATCAGCATCATCTTGGCGTGGGTCTTGAAGCCGACCACGCCATAGATGACCACGGCACCTGCCGCTTGCAGGCGGCTGGCCATCTGCAGGTTGGACTCTTCGTCGAACCGGGCGCGCAATTCGATCACCGCGGTGACCTCCTTGCCGTTACGCGCCGCGTCCACCAGGGCATCGACGATTTCCGAGTTGGCACCACTGCGGTAGAGGGTCTGGCGCACGGCGAGGACATGCGGGTCCTTGGCCGCCTGGCGCAGCATGTCCACCACCGGAGTGAAGGACTCGAACGGGTGCATCAGCAGGATGTCCTGCTTGCTCACCACGCTGAAAATGTTCTCGCTGTTCTGCAACAGCTTGGGGATCGCCGGAGTGAACGGTGTGTATTGCAGCTCCGGATGGCTGTCCAGGCCGGTGATGCTGAACAGCCGGGTCAGGTTGACCGGGCCATTGACCTGATACAGCTCGCTCTCGCTCAGGCTGAATTGCTTGAGCAGGTAGTCGGAGAGGTGTTTCGGGCAGGTATCGGCAACTTCCAGACGCACCGCGTCACCGTAGCGACGGGAGAACAGTTCGCCACGCAGGGCGCGGGCCAGGTCTTCGACGTCTTCGGAATCCAGCGCCAGGTCGGCGTTACGGGTCAGGCGGAACTGATAGCAGCCCTTGACCTTCATGCCCTGGAACAGGTCATCGGCGTGGGCGTGGATCATCGACGACAGGAAGACATAGTTGTCGCCAGGGCCACCGACCTCTTCCGGTACACGGATGACCCGCGGCAGCAGGCGCGGCGCCGGGATGATCGCCAGCCCCGAATCGCGGCCGAAGGCATCGACGCCTTCCAGCTCGACGATGAAGTTCAGGCTCTTGTTCACCAGCAACGGGAACGGGTGAGTCGGGTCGAGGCCGATCGGGGTGATGATCGGTGCGATCTCGTCGCGGAAGAACCGACGCACCCAGGTCTTGAGCTTGGTGGTCCAGTGCCGGCGGCGGATGAAGCGAATCTGGTGTTTTTCCAGTTCCGGCAGCAGCACCTCGTTGAGGATGGCGTACTGGCGCTGGACTTCGTGGTGCACCAGGTCGCTGATACGCGCCAGCGCCTGGTGCGGCTGCAGGCCGTCGGCACCGGCCTGCTCACGGGCAAAGGTGATCTGCTTCTTCAGGCCCGCAACACGAATTTCGAAGAACTCATCCAGGTTGCTGGAGAAGATCAGCAGAAACTTCAGCCGCTCCAGCAAGGGGTAGGACTCATCCAGCGCCTGTTCCAGCACGCGGATGTTGAACTGCAGTTGCGACAGTTCACGGTGGATGTAGAGGCTGCTGTCATCCAGGCCCGGTACCGCGACGGCCGGCGCCGGGGCTGCCGCTGGCGCTTCCGCCGCGGGAGCCGGAACCACTTCGGGCTCGGGCGGGGTTTCCACCAGTTGCTCGGGAGCGGCGGGTGCATCCTTGACTGCGACTTCGATCTGTACTTCGTTATTCATCTTGCGTTCCTGAAGGGCGTTACTGCCCTCTCATCAATTGTGCGGCGCGTACAGCGAAATACGTGAGAATGCCGTCGGCGCCCGCCCGTTTGAAAGCGGTGAGCGATTCGAGAATGACGCCCTCGGAGAGCCAGCCATTCTGGATCGCTGCCATGTGCATCGCGTATTCGCCACTGACCTGATAAACGAAGGTCGGCACCTTGAACTCGTCCTTGACCCGCTGAAGGATATCCAGATACGGCATGCCTGGCTTGACCATGACCATATCGGCGCCTTCGGAGAGGTCGGCCGCCACTTCATGCAGCGCCTCGTTGGTATTGGCCGGATCCATCTGGTAGGAGGCCTTGTTGGCCTTGCCCAGATTGAGCGCCGAACCGACCGCATCGCGGAAGGGACCATAATAGGCGCTGGCGTACTTGGCGGAGTAGGCCATGATGCGCACGTTGACGTGGCCGGCCACTTCCAGGGCTTCGCGGATGGCCTGGATACGACCGTCCATCATGTCCGAAGGTGCCACCACCTGGGCGCCGGCCTCGGCATGGGACAGCGCCTGGCGAACCAGTGCATCGACGGTGATGTCGTTCTGCACATAGCCTTCTTCATCAAGAATGCCGTCCTGACCATGGGTGGTGAACGGGTCGAGGGCGACGTCGGTGATCACGCCCAGTTCCGGGAAACGCGCACGCAGCGCACGGGTGGCGCGCTGGGCGATGCCCTCCGGGTTCCAGGCTTCGGCGCCATCGAGGGATTTCTTTTCCGCCGGGGTCACCGGGAACAGGGCCAGGGCCGGAATACCCAGGTCGACCCACTCCGCCGCCGCTTCCAGCAGCAGGTCGATGCTCAGGCGCTCGACACCCGGCATGGAGGCCACTTCCTCGCGACGGTTTTCGCCGTCCAGCACGAATACCGGCAGGATCAGGTCATCGACGGTCAGAACGTTCTCGCGAACCAGGCGACGGGAAAAGTCGTCGCGACGGTTGCGACGCAGGCGGGTAGCGGGAAACAGACGATTGGCAGGGGTAAAGCTCACGGCAGACTCCTGAGCCCGCGCGGACAGGCGGGCGCGACAGTTATAAGCGGCCATTATGACGCTTGTGTGACAGGCGGGGATAACCCTGCGACCTACAGACGCAGGCATTGTCCCTTGTAGGAATTGTTCACGTCGAGACACATTTGGACACTTTCCCCAAAGCGCTCGAAGGGGTAGGCTGCGCGTTCATTTCGCCAGCATCCAGAAAATGCTTCAACAATTCCTGCAAGATTTTGGCTACTTTGCCCTTTTTCTAGGTACGTTCTTCGAAGGCGAGACCATTCTGGTGCTGGCCGGATTTCTTGCGTTCCGCGGATACATGGACATCAACCTGGTGGTCGTGGTGGCGTTCTTCGGCAGCTACGCCGGCGACCAGCTCTGGTACTTCATGGGTCGCCGCCACGGACGCAAGTTGCTGGCGCGCAAGCCGCGCTGGCAGATGATGGGCGACCGGGCGCTGGAGCATATCCGCCGCCATCCAGACATCTGGGTCCTGAGTTTCCGCTTCGTCTACGGCTTGCGCACGGTGATGCCGGTGGCCATCGGCCTGTCCGGCTATCCGCCACGCCGCTACCTGCTGCTCAACGGTATTGGCGCGGCGATCTGGGCCCTGGCCCTGGGTGCTGCGGCCTATCACTTCGGCGCCATCCTCGAAGGCCTGCTGGGCAACGTGAAGAAATACGAGCTATGGGTGCTCGGCGCCCTGCTGGTGCTCGGCGGCTGCCTGTGGCTCCGTCGCCGCTTCAAGGCCGCGCGCCTGGCCCGACAGGAAGCGGCTGAGGTACAGGCCGATCAGGCTGAGCAGGCTGTAGCTCAACAGCGCGACCCAACCCAGGGCGGTGACCGGCCCTAAGCCGGTCCAGCCGGCAAGCGCGAACGCCGGCAGGTTCAGCCCCAGACGCAACACTTCCAGGCGCATGGCCCAGGGGCGGTTCTCCAGCGCCGCCCCCAGCACGAACAAGCCGAACGCCATCACCCCCGCCCCCAGCAACAACGCCGCCAGCGGCAAGCGTCCTCCCGCGCCCATCAGATAACTCCCGAGCGCCACGTAGACGGCGAACTGCACCAGCACATACAACTGCCGTGGCCACGCCAGTGGCACCTCGAACTTGCGGAAATTCGCCAGGTCCTGCTTGGCCTGTGGATAACGTCGCGCCACATCGTCGGGGCGCCAGCCCGTGGGCATGAACCAGATCCGCAACTTATCCTGCCAGCGCTCGGCGCGGCGCGCATCGCTCCACAACTGGGCGTAGAACTGCACATTGGCCCACATCGGATTCCAGCTCGCCAGCGGCGTGGTCACGCCGAAAATCACCGGCTCGGCGTCGTCCTCGGGCTGGAAGGTGCCAAACAGCCGGTCCCAGAGAATGAACACGCCTCCGTAGTTGCGATCTATGTAGAGAGGGTTCTGCGCATGGTGGACACGATGATTGGATGGCGTGACGAAAAACCATTCATACCAGCCCAACTTGGGAATGTGCCGGGTATGCACCCAGAACTGGTACAGCAGGTTCAGCGCACCGACGCTGACGAACACCAGCAGCGGCACGCCGAGCACCGCCAGCGGCAGGTAGAAGATCCACGACAGCAGAAAGCCGGTACTGGTCTGGCGCAGCGCGGTGGACAGGTTGTAGTCCTCGCTCTGATGGTGCACCGAGTGCGCAGCCCAGAGAATGTTGCGCTCATGGCCGAAGCGGTGCAGCCAGTAGTAGCAGAAGTCGTAGGCGACGAACGCCAGCACCCACACCCACCAGGCGTCTGCCGGCAGCGAGAACAACGCCAGGTGATCCACGGCAAGGGCATAGGTCACCAGGCCCACGCCCTTGGTCAGCAGGCCGAAGGTGGTGGACAGCACCCCGGCACTGAGGCTGTTGACGGCGTCGGCCAGCCGGTAGTTGCGCATGCCCCGCCAGCGGTCAGCCAGCAGCTCCACGGCGATCAGCACAAAGAAAAACGGCACGGCAAGCAGGATGAAGTCCATGGCGAGTCCATTTTCTGGCAATGGATCAAGATTAGGCCTACGTTGCTGGAATCCCTATGGCGACAATTGCCAAATTAGACGACATTTAGCGCCTTGAAACGGGAGTAGGAAGCATGACCAAAAAAGTTGCTGTGATTCTGTCGGGCTGCGGCGTCTACGACGGCGCGGAAATCCACGAAAGCGTCATCACCCTGCTGCGTCTCGACCAGCGCGGCGCCCAGGTGCAATGCTTCGCACCGAACATCGCGCAGTTGCACGTCATCAACCACCTGACCGGCGAAGAAATGCCCGAGTCGCGCAATGTCCTGGTGGAGTCGGCGCGGATTGCCCGCGGCAACGTCAAGGACCTGGGCGAAGCCGACGTCAACGACTTCGATGCGCTGATCGTGCCTGGCGGTTTCGGCGCGGCGAAAAACCTGTCCAGCTTCGCCATCGACGGCCCTGGCTGCAGCGTCCATCCGGACGTCCTGGCCCTGGCCGAAGCCTTCGCCGAAGCCGGCAAACCGGTCGGCCTGATCTGCATCTCGCCAGCCCTGGCGGCGAAGATCTATGGTCCGGGCGTGGTCTGCACCATCGGCAACGATGCCGACACCGCCGCCGCCATCGTCAAGATGGGCGGCACCCATGAAGAATGCGATGTGCATGACATCGTCGAAGACACCGCCCGCAAGCTGGTGACCACCCCGGCCTACATGCTCGCCCAGTCCATCAGCGACGCTGCCGGTGGCATCTACAAGCTGGTCGACCGGGTGCTGGAACTGACCCACGAGAACGACTGAGTCGCCTCAGCCGGGAAAATCCCGGGCCAGGCGCGTCAGGATGCGGTCCAGGGCATTGGCGAACGCCTGTTTCTCGCGATCGCCATACGGCGCCTGGCCGCCACCGACCTGCCCCTGCTCACGCAGGTCGGTGAACAGGTTACGCACTGCCAGACGCTCGCCCATGTTGCGCTCGTCGAACTCGCGGCCTCGCGGATCGAGGGCGGCAACGCCGTTCTTCACCAGTCGATCGGCCAGCGGCACATCGCTGCAGATCACCAGCTCGCCGGGAACGGCATGCTCCACCAGGTAATCGTCGGCGGCATCCGGCCCGCTGGGCACCACGATCAGCTTGACGCAGGCGAACGGCGGTTTGGCCTGAGGCCCGCCTGCGACCATCACCACTTCGAACTGACGCTTTAAAGCGAATTTGACGACTTGATCCCTGGCCAGCTTCGGGCAGGCATCGGCGTCGATCCAGACACGCATGCTTGAGTTATCCACAACGACTTGAAACGGGCGGGCAGTATCGCCGCTCGCCCGCCCCGCTTCAAATCAGGCTGCCACGCGGCGCGACGCCAGCCAACTGCGCCCGTAGAGCACGGCGATCGCCAGCAACGCGGCACACTGGGCCGCCAGCGAATAGGCGTCGGCGTGGATACCCAGCCATTCGAAGTCGAAGAACGCCACTGGATGGGTGCCGAACACCCCGGCTTCCTGCAGCGCCTTGACCCCGTGGCCGGCGAAGACCACCGACAGCGCACACAACAGCGCCGCGTTGATACTGAAGAACAGCGACAGCGGCAGCCTGGCCGAACCGCGCAGGATCACCCAGGCCAGGCCCACCAGCAGCACCAGCGCCGTGGCGCCACCGGCCAGCACCGCCTGGTGACCGGCCGGGCCGGCCTGCAGCCAGAGGGTTTCGTAGAACAGGATGACTTCGAACAGCTCGCGGTAAACCGAGAAGAACGCCAGCACGGCAAAGCCGAAACGACCGCCGCCGCCCACCAGGCTGCTCTTGATGTAGTCCTGCCAGGCTGCGGCATGGCGGCGGTCATGCATCCAGACGCCGAGCCAGAGCACCATCACGCAGGCGAACAGCGCCGTGCAGCCTTCCAGCAGCTCACGCTGGGCGCCGCCGACGTCAATCACGTAGGCCGCCAGCGCCCAGGTGGCGAAACCGGCCACCAGCGCCAGGCCCCAACCGACGTTGACACTGCGCACCGCCGCCTGCTGGCCGGTGTTGCGCAGGAAGGCGAGGATCGCCGCCAGTACCAGAATCGCTTCCAGACCTTCGCGCAGCAGGATCAGCAAGCCCGAGAGGTAGCTCAGCGACCAGCTCAGGCCATCACCGCCCAGCAGGTCGGCACAGGTTTTCAGCTTGGCCTTGGCCAGCTCCAGCTTCTCTTTCACCTGCTCCAGCGGCAGGCCGTCCTGCAGCGATTGCCGGTAGGCCATCAGGGCCTTTTCGGTGTCCTTGCGCACGTTGCTGTCGACGTTGTCCAGCGAGCTTTCCACCAGCTCGAAGCCTTCCAGATAAGCCGCCACCGACAGGTCGTAGGCCTGCTCGTGGTCACCGTTCTGGTAGGCGGCAAGGCTCTGGTCGAGGGTATTGGCGGTGTAGTCGAGCAACTGGCCGGGGCCCCGCTGGACCTGTGGCGGCTTGGCCCGCTGGGCACGGAAGGTCTGCACGGCTTCCGGCCCCCGGGCGGCTTCGACCTCGGCCGGTGTCTGGCGGGCCAGGTCACCGAGGCTGAAGGCCTTGTCACCGGTCGCCTTGGCCGGATCGGCGGTGAAGCTGGCGATGTAAGTGGCCAGGTCCCAACGCTGACGCTCGTCGAGCTGGTCGGCGAAGGACGGCATGTCGGTGCCTTCGATACCCAGGCCGAGGGTGTTGTACAGGTCGTAGAGGCTCAGGCGGTCGAGTCGTGCCGCGTCGCGCAGATTGGCCGGTGCCGGCTCCAGACCGACACCCGCGGGGCCGTCGCCGAGGCCGGTATCGCCGTGGCAGACCGAGCAATGCAGGGCGTACAGCGGCGCGCCACGGGTCGGATCGGGTGTGATCAGCGGTGCCAGGGCAACCTCGTAGGCCAGCGCCAGTTCGGCACCCAGTTGCCGCGCCTGACGAGCCACCACGGCGCCGTCCTGACGCTCGTCGATGGCCTTGTGCAGGCCGCTCACGCCATCCTGCAACGCCTTGCGCTGGGGCCGATCGGGCAACGCCGCCAACAGCCCCTGCACCGTGCCGGCGAATTCCAGTTGCTCGCGGTATTCGGAATCGTCCACCACCTTGCCGGCGTCCACCGTGGCCGGGTAGTCCGCGCCGATGTAATCCAGCAGGTGCAGGGCCTTCGCCGCCCCCTCGACAGGTTCGGCCAGTGCCGTGGCACTGCCCAGGGCCAGCACTGGCCACAGCAGCCAGGCAAGTAAACGGGTGCGGGAAATCATGAGGCCGGTCTCGGACGGTAGCAGTAAGGCCAATATTGTTTACCGGCGCCCATGCGGGCTCAAGACGAATCGTAAAAATTCGCAACAATTTCATTAAGTGCACTTTCCGCCGCCTGAAAGTTACCGTTCATCGGGCACTTCGGGGATAATGGCACCCGTACTGGCACTCACCCTTGGTAACAAACAACGCGCCGGGAACACCGGAAGTTCGCGCTTATAATGCACGCCTTTCGATATATCCATTCGGAATTAAAAACAACCAAAAATACCTTTTCGGACATACCGAAAGGAATCCTCTCACAATCAGGGAAGAGACAATGAAGTCCCGTGTGCTTACTGTCGCCACACTGTTCGTGGCGGCCCAACTCACTGGCTGCTCGGTATTCCGCAGCTACGACAACGAGTTGAAGGAAACCAACCAGCACCTCACCAGCGGCAACATCGACGCCGCGCTGGCAGTGCTGGAAAAGAACAACAAGGGCGAAGACAAGGATCTTCTCTACTACTTCGAAAAGGGCGAGCTGCTGCGCTCCAAGGGTGACCTGGCCGGCAGCCAGCTCGCCTGGCGCGAGGCCGACGGGCTGGTCTTCAAGTGGGAGGAGTCGGTCAAGCTCGATACCGAGAAATACCTGAGCCAGTTCGGCAGCTACCTGGTCAACGACAAAGTCCGTCGCTACGAAGGCTACGACTACGAAAAAGTCATGCTGACCACGCAGATGGCACTCAATCTGCTGGCACAGAACGATTTCGACGGCGCCCGCACCGAGATCAAGAAGACCCACGAACGCGAGGCGTTGATCGCCGAACTGCGCGACAAGGAATACCTCAAGCGCGAGGAAGAGGCCGAAAAAGAAGGCGTCAAGACCGAGTACAAGGACCTGAAGGGTTACCCGGTCGCCGCCCTGGACGCCCCGGAAGTCGTGAGCCTGAAAAACAGCTATCAGAGCGCCTTCAGCCACTACCTGTCGGGCTATGTGTACGAAGCGCTGGGCGAGAAAGGCCTGGCTGCACCGGGCTACCGCAAGGCCGCCGAACTGCTGCCCAACACGCCACTGCTGGAACAGGCGCTGCTGGAACTGGATGCAGAGGCCAAGCCCGCTCCCGAGCCCGCCACCAAGGGCAAGGGCAAGAAGAGCAAGAAAGAGAAGGCCGGCGACACCGCCAAGGTCGAGGAAAAGGCTCCAGGCAGTGATGTCCTGATCGTGGTGCAAAGCGGCCTGGCTCCGGCCCGCGACTCCATGCGCATTCCGCTGCCGCTGCTGATCAGCGGTAACCTGGTGATCACTCCGCTGTCGTTCCCGATCATCCGCGAAGACACCTCCACCGCTCACGTCGGCCAGATCCAGCTCGACAACCGCAGCATCGGCCTGACTGCGCTCAACAGCACCTCGGCCATGTCCCGCCGCGCCCTGCGCGATGACATGCCGGGCGTCATCCTGCGTACCAGCGTGCGCGCCATCACCCGTGGCGTCGCGCAGAAGCAGATCAACGACGTGAACCCGCTGGCCGGTCTCGCCGTGGGCCTGGCCTCGGCCATCACCGAAGGCGCAGACACCCGCACCTGGCGCACCCTGCCCAACGAAACCCTGGTCGCCCGCGTGCGCCTGGCCCCCGGCGAACACCAGCTGAGCCTGCCGTCTGGCCTGGGCGGCAGCAAAATCACGGTAAAGGTCGATCGTCCTTATCAGGTCGTCGCCCTGCGCGTGGTCGGCAACCAGGTCTTCGCCGCCGGTTCCGCCACGCTTGTCACGCCTCCTGCGTCGGCTACCGCCGTCGCCCTCAAGTAAACGAAGGACTCGTCATGCGTTTCAAACTCGCCATTGCCCTCGCCACCGCCCTGCTGGCCGGTTGCGCCACCCCACCCCCACCGGCGCCCGGCAGCGCCGCCAGCAAAGTCGTGGTGATGGGCAAGCTGAAGAACATCGAGACCGGCCCGATGCGGGTCGCCCGCGAGAACGGCTTCCTCACCGTCAAGGTGGCGCTGAACAACACCAGCAGCAGCAACAAGACCCTCTTCTACCGCTTCGCCTGGCTGGGTAACGACGGCTTCCCGGTCGCCGACGAGGAGAGCTGGAAAACCCTGACCCTGTACGGCTCGCAATCCAGCGTGCTGCCGGCCATTGCGCCGGTTCCACAGGCCACCGATTTCCGCCTCGAAGTCCAGTCCCAGTAAGTTTTTACAGGAGTTTTACCGATGAAATACGCCCGTCTTTCCGCTCTCGCCGCCGTTGTCGTCCTGGCCACTGGCTGCTCCTCGCCTTCCCCGGTACTGGGTGGCAAGAACATCAGCTACGGCGACAGCAAGGCCGTTGAGCTGGTGACCAACGAATTCGGCTCCACCGACCTGCAGATGATCGCCGAAAGCATGACCCGTTCGCTGGCCCAGTCCGGCGTACTGCATGGGCGTCCGGTGGTACAGGTCTACGACGTGAAGAACAAGACCAGCGAGTACATCGATACCCGCGAGATCACCACTTCGATCAAGACCCAGCTGATGAAGTCCGGCACCGCCCGCTTCGCCAGCGACAACACCGAGATGCAGAGCCAGGTCGACCAGCTCAAGCTGCAGAACCAGAGCGGCCTGTACAAGAAGAACACCGTCGCCAAGACCGGCAACATGATCGCCGCCAAATATCGCCTGGAAGGCTCGATCAGCTCCATCGTCAAGCGCAGCAGCGACTACAAGGACGTGTTCTACAAGTTCAGCCTGCAACTGATCGACGTCGAAAGCGGCTTGGCCGAGTGGATGGACGAAAAAGAAATCCGCAAGACCACGGAGCGATAAGTCATGCGCGCATGGATGGGAATTCTGGGCCTGGCCTGCGCCTTCGGCGTGCAGGCGGCCCCCAAGGTTGCAGTCACTGACCTGGCGTATCAGGAGCGCGTGGAGCAGTACATCCACATCGTCGCGGCACAGAGCAACGCCCAGGCGAGCCGATACCACGCCAACAGCTCGTCGAGCTATGCCGAGTTCGAAAGCCGTGACAGCTACATCGAGCAGACCGAGCTGCGCAAGTTCAGCGGCGACATTAAGGGCGAAATCCTCAAGACCGGCATGTTCCAGCTGGTGCAGGGCACGCCCTACACCGCCGATGCCAAGGGTGACGTCTACGACATCATCAAGCGCATCAAGGCCGGCAACTTCAAGGGCGCCGACTACGTGCTGTTCGGCACCCTGTCGGACATCGACTTCCAGCGCGATATCAACGCCCTCGACCACACCGACAGCTACTCGGCGGTGCTGGGCCTGAGCCTGGTGGCGGATTTCAGCCTGATCAACACCCGCACCTACGAGATCACCTCGGCGTTCACCGCCACTGGTGAAGGACAGGACACCAAGCTGGTCAACGGCCGGGATATCAAGGTCAGCCTGAACCGGCCGCGAGTGGTACGCGAAGTGTCGAAGGAACTGGGCATCGATGTAGCCCGGCAACTGGCCGAGCAATTGGGCGGCCCGGTCCCGGGGCAGCCACGCAGCTATCAGGGTGGCAACAACCTGCCACCGGACGAGCCGGCGCAGATCCTGCGCTAAAGGCGCGCTTCAAGCCCCTTGCACGCAATGTGAGGGGGCTTGAAGACCGCAGCAGCAATCAGCCCACGGCCGTCTCAAGCCTGGCAGTTGCCAGATGACGCTCCCGCAGCCAGAGAAAGAGTGGCAATGCCAGCGACGGCCCGACGGCCAGACTGGCCAGCGGCAGCCACAGCCGGGGAATCGCGAGCCTGCGGCCTTCGGCGATCACGAACACCATCACCACCAGCCCTGAAATCAGCACATCCGCCCAGGCGAATGCGGCGATACGTTCAGCGGTTGCCTGCTGTATCAGCAACGGAATGTCGAGACTGTGGGCAGAAAGCCACGGGATGAACTGTGAGAGGGGCAACGCCGCGCCGGCAAGGCAGAAAAGAAGGTAGATGACCTGCATGTGAACTCCTGTAAGACCAACCTGAAACGAAGGCGACCCTCCCGGTCGCCTTTTTCATTGCCGTAGGCGTCAGACCGGCGCCCGGCGAATGGTCGCCAGCAGGGTCGCCGCGCCAAGGAACAGACCGGCAAAAGTACGGTTCATCCGCCGTTGCTGCTTGGGCGTGCGCAGCAGACGCAGCACCTTGGCGGCAAGACCGGTGTAGCCGGCCATCACCAGCAGGTCCACGCTGATCATGGTCACGGTGATCGCCACGTACTGCGGCAGCAGCGGCTCGTGGGGGTTGATGAACTGCGGCAGCACCGCGAGCATGAACACCAGCGCCTTGGGGTTGCTGACGTTGACCAGGAAGCCACGGAATACCAGGCTCAACGGTTTGCCGATCGGCCGTACTGCGGACTCGTCGGAAAGGTCCGCCGGCAATGCCCGCCATTGCTTCACCGCCAGGTAGATCAGGTAGGCAACGCCGAACCACTTGATGATCTGGAACGCCGTGGCCGACGCCGCAAGGATGGCGCCAACGCCGGCGGCAATGATCGCGATCTGCAGGATCAGGCCCAGCTGCAGGCCCAGGGCGTTCCAGTAACCGCGCCAGAAACCATATTGCAGACCGCAGGACATGGAGGCGATGGCCCCCGCACCCGGCGACAGACTGATAACCCAACAGGCGGCAAAAAAAGCCAACCACGTTTCCAGCGACATCTCACACCTCGGCCAAAAAAACGGTTCAAGGGCTCAACGCTAATCCGCCTGAGGGAAAATCACCACAAAAGTTTTCGGGAAACCATCAGTTGCTGGACGACCTGTCCTCGACCACCAACGGCAGCACGTCGCTACCGCGCCAGCGGCGTACGGACTTCTGGAAGAACTGGCTGTTGGGTACCTGCACCAGCGCTCCGCCGGTTTCAGGCAACTCCACCAGGGTGGTGAACAGCAGGTTGATGGCGGTGACCCGGCCCTTGATACCCGGCTTGTCGGTGGTGTCCACCAGTTCGACCACATCACCGATGCGGAACGGCCCGACGGTGAAGATCAGCACTGCACAGAGCAAGTTGGACAGCACGCTCCAGATCGCGAAGAAGGCCACCGCCGCTACCGCGACGAAGCCCGACAACGCGGTCCACAACACCGTCGCGGACACGCCGAGGCGCTCCAGCACGAACAACAGTGCGCTGCCCATGATCAGCCAGCGCAGGCCACCGCGCAGCGGCACCATCAATTGTGGCGGCAACGGATAGCGCTCGCTCAGGCGCTTCAGGCAGCGGGCCACCAGCCTTTGCAGGATGAAGGCCACCACCAGGATCAGCAGGATCTGCAGGCCCATCCAGAAAGGTCCGATCCACTCCACTGGCAACATCTGCCGCAACGACTCCATCAGGACAACGCCTCCAGCTCCGCCTGCATGGTCTCCAGCACTTCCAGCGCCTCCATCCAGGCCTCTTCCAGTTCTGCCTCTCGCCCCTTGAGCTGGGCCTGACGGGCCAGCAGGTCGCGCAACTCATCCTTGCGCGCCGCCTCGTAGACACCGCTGTCACCGAGGCTCGCCTCGACCTTGGCCAGCTCGGTATGGACCTTGCCCAGGTCGGCTTCGAGCTTCTCGGCCTGGCGCTTGTGCGGTGCCAGTTGCTGGCGCAGGGCCGCAGCAGCCTGGCGCTGGGCCTTCTTGTCGGTCTTGTCCGGGTTGACCGGCGCGTTACTCACCGGTGCAGTACGTTGGCGATATTCCACCAGCCAGCGGGCGTAGTCGTCGAGGTCACCGTCGAAGGCTTCCATCTTGCCGTCCGCGACCAGCAGGAACTCGTCGGTGGTGCTCTTGAGCAGGTGACGATCGTGGGAAACCACGACGACCGCACCGCTGAACTCCTGCAATGCCATGGTCAGCGCCAGGCGCATTTCCAGGTCCAGGTGGTTGGTCGGCTCATCGAGCAGCAGCAGGTTCGGCCGTTCCCAGGCGATCAACGCCAGGGCCAGGCGGGCCTTTTCACCACCAGAGAAATTCAGCACCGGCTCGTCGCAGCGGTTGCCACGGAAGTCGAAGCCGCCCAGGAAGTCGCGCAGCGTCTGTTCGCGCTCGGTCGGCGCCAGGCGCTGCAGGTGCAGCAACGGGCTGGCCTTGCTATCCAGCGAGTCGAGCTGATGCTGGGCGAAGTAGCCTACCGAGGTGTTCTCACCCCGCACCAGACGACCGGCCAACGGCTCAAGCTCGCCGGCGAGGTTCTTGATCAGGGTCGACTTGCCCGCACCGTTGGGGCCGAGCAGGCCGATACGGGCGCCCGGCGCCAGTTGCAGCTTGATCTTCTCCAGCACGGTCTTGTCGCCGTAGCCGAGACGGGCCTCGGACAGATCGAGCAACGGGCTGGAAATCTTCTGCGACTCACGGAACACGAAGTCGAACGGCGAATCGACATGCGCCGCCGACAGTTCCTCCATGCGCTCCAGGGCCTTGATCCGGCTCTGTGCCTGGCGGGCCTTGGTGGCCTGGGCCTTGAACCGGGCAATGTACTTTTCCATGTGCGCGCGCTGCGCCTGCTGCTTCTCGTAGGCCTGCTGCTGCTGCGCCAGGCGCTCGGCACGGGCCCGCTCGAAGGCGGTGTAGCCACCGCGATAGAGCGTCAGCTTGCACTGCTCGACATGGGCGACGTGATCGACCACGGCATCGAGGAAATCGCGGTCGTGGGAGATCAGCAGCAGCGTGCCGGGGTAGCTCTTGAGCCAGTCTTCCAGCCAGAGGATGGCATCGAGGTCCAGGTGGTTGGTCGGTTCGTCGAGCAGCAGCAAGTCGGACGGACACATCAACGCCTGCGCCAGGTTCAGACGCATCCGCCAGCCACCGGAAAAGTCGCCGACACGGCGGTCCATCTGCTCGTTGCTGAAACCGAGGCCGGCCAGCAACTTGCGCGCCCGGGCGTCGGCGGTATAGCCGTCGGCACTGTCGAGTTCGACATGCAGTCGCGCCAGGGCAGCGTTGTCATGGGCGGCTTCGGCGGCGGCAAGGGCGTCCTGGACCTGGCGCAGACGGATATCGCCGTCGAGCACGTAATCCACGGCCAGCCGATCGAGGGTATCGACCTCCTGGCGCATATGGGCGATACGCCAGTCGCCAGGCAGTTGGCAGTCACCCGAGTCCGGGGTGAGCTCGCCACGCAGCAGCGCGAACAGGCTGGACTTGCCGGCGCCGTTGGCACCGATCAAACCGGCTTTCTGGCCGGCGTGCAGGGTGAGCTCCGCGCCTTCTAGCAGGCGTTGCGGACCACGCTGTAAAGTGAGGTTCGAGAGTCTGATCATAATGGCCGCGGAGTCTACCAGCTTCGATGGCAACTGGCGCGAGTGGGACCATGCACACCGACCTGTGGAATTTTGCTCTTGGGCTCTACGCCCGCCCCGGCGTGGAAGCCGCCTGCCTGGAATTGCAGGCCCAGGGTGCGGATGTCTGCCTGCTGCTGTGTGGTGCCTGGCTGGATCGGCGTGGCGTCATGCCGAATGGCAACCGAGCCGCACAGCTGCGCAAGCTGGCCGGCCCCTGGCAACGGGAAGTAGTGCAGCCGCTGCGCACGCTCCGACAACAGTGGCGCGCAGAAGCCGCGCACGATGCGGAACTGGCACTGCTACGGGAGCGGGTGAAAGCGCTGGAACTGGATGCCGAGCGCCGGCAACTGGATCGGCTCGAGAGGGTTTGCGAGGGCTGGCCGAACGGGGACGAAGCCCCGTTGGATAGCTGGCTGGTCCGGCTGGCACCGGCAGCCACCCGGCACCACGACGCGCTGCAGGTGCTGCGCGCCGCGATACCGACGACTCAGGACGCCGAAGACGGCGACTGAGGGGTTGCCGCGGGTGCGGCGGCTGGTGCGCTGGAAGCAGAAGAGGCGGCCGGTGCCGGGGTAGCCGACGGCGCTGGAGTTGCAGCAGGCGTTGCGGGCTTGGCAGCAGCCGGTTTGGCGGCGGCTGGCTTGGCAGGTGCCTTCGTCGCCGCAGGTTTGGCCGGGGCTTTGGCAACAGCTGGCTTGGCTGCTGGTTTGGCCGGAGCCTTGGCGGTCGCAGGTTTGGCGGCTGGCTTGGCTGGGGCTTTGGCAGCGGCTGCAGGCTTGGCGGCCGGTTTGGCGGGGGCTTTGGCAGCGGCTGCAGGCTTGGCGGCTGGCTTGGCCGAAGCCTTGGCAGCAGCGGGCTTCGCGGCCGGTGTAGCCGCAGCCTTGGCAGCTACCGGCTTGGCAGCGGGTTTGGCTGGAGCCTTGGCAGCGGCAGCTTTGGCGGCTGGCTTGGCAGGAGCCTTGGCCGCTACAGGCTTGGCGGCCGGTTTAGCCGCGGCCTTGGCTGCTGCAGGTTTGGCAACCGCCTTGGCCGGAGCCTTGGCCGCTACAGGCTTGGCGGCGGCTTTGGCTGGAGCCTTGGCAGCAGCGGCTTTGGCAGCGGGCTTGGCCGCTGCCTTGGTCGCGGCAGGCTTGGCCGCAGCCGGCTTCGCTGCAGGTTTGGCTGGTGCCTTGGCAGCCGCAGCCTTGGCGGCTGGTTTCGCGGGTTTGGCCGCAGCTTTCGTGGCAGCCTTGGCCGGTACACGGGTAGACAGTGCCTTGGCCGCAGCCTCGCGAACTTTACCTACGCCCTGAGCCAGTTTCAGACTTTCCTGAGCATCACGCTTGAGTTGCGCAATATATGCGCGAGTTTCGGTCTGGTGATCTTTCAGCGAATTGAGCACTTTTTCCAATTCACCGACGGCATTTTTTGCCTTGTCCTGAGCCTTGGCTTTACCCGCGGCAGCAGCGTCCTGAAGTTTCAGACGGGACTTGTGCAGTTTCTCCTGCGCCTTGCCACGTTGTTTTTCCAACTTGGCCAAGAGTTTTTCCGCATCAGCCAGCGCTTGAGAGCAGGCATTTTCCAAATGCTCGAGCAGGCTGCCCGAGAGTTGTTGTAGCAGGTGCAAAGGCGTATTGACTGGCTTCTTGTTGGCCGACATGGCTTACCTCCTGGCTGACGAAATTGCGGCTCATACTAGACCTGTGCTGCTATCGCCGCTAGGGCATGTTGACCGTAAAGAACACGCCGCGTTGCATGCCTGGGCAAAGTTGTTATCACTGCAGCTCGAAACAAGTGTAGATGCTGAATTAGCAGCCGCTGACAATTAACTAACTTGGCGCGTGCATACAGGCATAATCCTGAGCGCCGCAACACTTGTTGCCGACTTCGGAGCCCGCCCGTGCCGCGCTACTTCCTGCTGTCTTTATTCTTCATGCTGCCGCCAGTCTTCGCCCAGCAAGCCGAGACCACGACCCACGATCACGACCTCGCCTACAGCCTCGGCGCAAGCCTGGGTGAGCGCCTGCGCCAGGAAGTACCGGGCCTGCAGCTCCAGGCACTGATCGAGGGGCTGCAACAGGCTTACCAGAACAAGCCACTGGCGTTGAGCCAGGCACGCATCGATGCCGTGCTCGCCCAGCATGACCAGCAGGCGAACGCGGCAGCGGCCCAGTCGCAGGTGGAACAGGCACTGGCAGCGGAAAAACGCTTCATCGCCAACGAGCGTGGTCGTGCCGGGGTACGGGAATTGAGCGATGGTGTGCTGATGACCCAGTTGCAAGCTGGCAGCGGCAGCCAACCCAAAGCGGGCGGCAAGGTTCAGGTACGCTACGTGGGCAAGTTGCCGGACGGCACGGTGTTCGACCAGAACGATCAACCCCAGTGGTTCAACCTGAACAGTGTGATCGAAGGCTGGCAAGCGGCATTGCCGGAGATGGCGACAGGATCGAAATATCGCCTGGTGATCCCCTCGGCGCTGGCCTATGGCGCAGATGGCGCAGGCGACCTGATCGCGCCCTATACGCCGCTGGTATTCGAGATCGAATTGCTCGGCGTTGCCGACTGAAGCGCCGGCAACGTCCCGGGGCAAGGCTCAGGCTTCGGCCGGAGCCTCTTCCTTGTGCGCGTTATGCAGGACTTCGATCAGGCAATCTTCCAGTTCGAAGCGCTCGCGCAACTGGGCACCCAGCTTGTTCAGCTCTTCAGCGAAACGCTCGGCGTCAGTGCACTTGCCCTCGGTGCAGTGGTCGTTGAAGGCCAGAGCATTTTCCGTGATCGCATCCACGCGCTCGCCGATCTGCTCCATCAGCTCCAACCCGCGGTTATCGCCAAATGCCTTGGCTTCACTCACCAGTTGCTCGCGGATTTCGAAGTGCCAGGCTGACACGTAGTCAACGAGGATCTGGCAGAACGGATCGTTGGAGTGTTTGTCGGCAAAGACAGGCTTGGCATCACGCAACGCTCGAAAAGCAGTGACCAGCTCCTTGCGCTCCTGCAGCCAGCGGTCAATGAGCTTGTGAACCCCACCCCAGCGTTCCTGAGCATTCTGACAACTATCTAACATGGCGGTCTCATCCCTAGTGGGTCTTGCCTCTGCGCCCCCGTATCTCAAGCCTGAGATACAAACAGGAATATCGGCAGACGGCATTGAGCAGCAGTGTTTTCGGTATGCGTGCAGGGGAGATTATTCCCGCACGCCCTTGGCTTCAAGGTACGCAGGTGACTAGTTTCATACAAGTGTTTGAGCCTGCGACGCATCGCCACTCGTCAATCGAAGACCGGTGGCACTCTTTCATGACCGCGCTGAATCATCGGGGTTCAAGCGATGCCGAGCGATCAGCCGAGAAAGGACCAGGACGCCCAGCCCGAAGAATGTCAGCAGACTCCACTCCGGCGCACTCATGTCCAGAAAGCTCCAGGTGATCGGCGCACACTCCGCCCAACCCGACAGCATCCCGTGCAGCCAGTCGCCCGCTGATGCCTGCCCGGCCACCGCAGGGTTGGCGTGTGCGCAGGAAACGCCGCTGGCTACAGCACCCTGCAACCAGACATGCCGGGCCGCGAGCGTCGCGCCGGCGAAAGCGAGGCTCAGGCAGGCCCAGAGATGGAAGCGGGTACGGGCCGAACCATGGATGAGTGCGCTGACACAAACCAGCGCGAATGCGCCCAGCAGAATCCGCTGCCCCTGGCACAGCTGGCACGCGACCTGGCCCAGACCGTACTCAAGATAGAACGCAGCACAGAGCACGAGCACGGAGGCCAGGAGAGCCGGGAAGAAGAATGAGCGAAAGCAAGCCAATTGCATGGCGGAACCAGGGAAAACGGAGACAGCGCAACGGTAGAGGAAATACCCCCTTTGTTTCAAGAAGCAACCGAGCAGACAACTCCCTGATTACCAATGGAAATTTCGCCGAAAAACATAGGAAAATTCCGTAATGCCCATCAGGCGATTCCGAGAGGCGCCGTGAAATATCCAAAAGGCTTATTTCACGGCGACAGCTCAAGCCCTGACCTGGTCGGGAAGCGGCAGGGCCAACAGGCGCTCGTCCAGCAGACCGAGCCCTTCCTGAAACAGCGCGTTGCTGCGTTCGTTGTCGCCCAGACCGGCGAGCAGACGGGCCAGTTCGGCGCACGCTTCGGGGTTGCGCTGCAGGCGCAGGCTGCCTTCCAGGTAATCCCGCGCCTTGCCCCACAGACGGTTCTGCAGGCTCAGCCGACCCAGAGTCAACAACAAGCCTGGATCATCCGGGTGCGCCTTGAGCCAGCCCTCGGCCGTCTGCAACTGCCGCGCCGGGTCGCTGCCACGCACCAGGCCATAAAGCCGTGCCAGATGGCTTTCGTACTCGCGCTTGATGGCCGCACGCAGCACCTCTTCCGCGGCGCTCTCGGCCCCCAACTGACGTAGTTGCTCGGCGTAGGCCAACACCAACTGCGGCTCCTGGCGCTGGGCGTTGGTCAGTTGCTGCCAGGCACGCTCGAGCGACTGCCGGGCGGCCTGGCCGTCTTCCTCGCGCTGCGCCGCCAGCCCCAGGTTCTCGCCCCAGGCACGGCGCTCGAGTTCGGCCAGCTCCTTGGCCGACAGTACCTTGTCCTTGCGCAGCTCCGGCATCAGGCGAATCAGCGCGGGCCAGTCACCACGCTGCTGGTACAGGCGATGCAATTGGCGAAGTACCTGCGGGTTGTGCGGATGACGCTCGTGCATGGCCTGCAAGGTCACCAGCGCAGCATCGGTGTCGCCGCGGTCCACTTGCAGTTGCGCATGGGTCAGCGCAATGGCCAGCTCCGCCTGGGGCTGGCGCTCCAGCGCGCGCTCCAGCAGGTTGTCGCTGTCCTCGGTGCGCCCCAGCTCGTTGGCCGCCCGCGCCGCGCCGAGGTAGTACAGCAGTGGCTGGCGCTCCGCCTCGGCGGCACGATGCAGGTGCTTTTGCGCGCTGGCCCATCGGCCCTCGGCGAGGTCCATCTGGCCCTGCTCGATGGCAATCCGGGTGCGACGGCTGCGGTTATGGCGCGACCACGGGTTGACCAGCCCGGTGGAAGTGAACACCAGACCGACCAGCAGCTTTACCAGCCACAGCAACAGCACCACACCCACCAGCAATGCCAGGGTCGCCCACAGGCTCGATTCGTAGCGGAAGCTGTCGTAGGCGATCAGCACATAGCCGCTGTGTCGGGCCACGGCGATCCCCAGCGCAGCGGCAACGACAATCGCCACCACCGCCAGCAGGTAGACGCGCTTCATGGCGTGACCTCCTGGGCTTTCCCGGTGGACGGTTGACGCAGCACTTCCTCGGCGGGCAGGTGACGGCGCTCGATGTAAGCCTGCACGGCGGCAAGGCTGTCGGTCAGCTCTGGCGTATTCACGGTGACCGGCGCCTTGACCAGGGCGTTGAGCTGATCGAGCATCAGCCGGCCCTGTTCGTTGTCACGGTTGAAGTTGGCGAGCAGCACGCCGCGCGCTTCATCCAGTGCCTGGCCATAGACCTTGGCCTCGCCATTGAGCGCGGCCCACTGGGCCTGCTCCAGCGCGAGGCTGAGGGCCAGTCGCACCTGGCTCAGCGCCTGCCCGGCGAGCAGTGGCTTGATGTTCTTGTCGGCGTTGAAGTCGATGCGGAAGTAGCGGGAAATCTGTTCCCACCATTGCGACCAGCGACTGGCGCCATCGCCATCGGCGGTAAAGCCGAGCAGCGATTCGCCTTGCGCCTGGAACTCCGGCGCCAGCACGTTGAGCTGCACCACCTGCTCGCGCAGCGCGGCGAGCTTGAGGAACAGGCCCGTACGGTCCGGCTGCTCAATGCTGTTGAGGGCAGCGAGGCTGCGAGCCAACTGCTCGCGGGCGGCGAACGCGGCGGGATCGCTCTGCTCACGCAGGATCTGGTCCGCGCCTTCGACCAGGGCACGGGCACTGGCGATGTCCTGCAAGGCCGACAGTCGCAGGCTGGCCAGGCGCAGCAGGTGCTCGGCCTCGGCAAGGCGCCAGTCCTTGCGGCTGGCACCGAGCACGGTTTCCAGGCGCTGGTTCAGGCGCTGCTGGTCACCCTGCAATTGCGCCACGAGACGGCGGCGGTCTTCCAGTTCACCGGCGGGCGGCAAGCTGCCCAGTTGCGCGCTGAGTTGCTGTTCACGGGCCTGCAGGGCTTCAGTCTGTTCGTTCAGTTGGCGAACCTGATCGACCTGGACCTGGTTGACCTGCTGCAGGTGACGGACCTGCCACAAGCCCCAGCCACCCGCTGCGACGCCAGCGGCGCCGAGCAACAGGGCGAGGATCGCCAGGCCATTGCCAGAGCGCCCGGAAGGCTCGGGCGACGCTGGGGTCGAGGCCTCGGACGTCGTTTGAAGATCATCGTTGGGCAAGGCTGTTTCGCTCACGTATCCATCCTTTGCATTGAGGCGCGTCGCATCAGCTTAGCGCCTTAGGAAGCGGGTGCAGGGGTTTCCTGCAACGCCGCCAGCAAAGCCGCGGCACTGGCGCCACGGCAATCCACCACGTTCTGCGCACCGGCCAGGCGGGCCATCTCGGCCACCCGCGGGCTTGGTACGAACAAGGGCAAGCGCGCCAGGCTCGGCCAATCGCGGGCAGCCAGGCTGCGCAGGTGTTCGAATCCCTGCCCACTGCTGACCACCAGGCCATTCAAGCGTTCCGCCGAGACCCGCTGCACCAGGGTACCGGCAGGGTAGTCGGGCAGTACCCGACGGTACAGTGGCAGGTAGTCGACCTTCGCCCCCAGCGCGGTCAACTGTCCGGCCAGCAGCTCGCGCCCCTCCTCGCCCCGCAGGATCAACACCCGCGGTTGCGCCTGGGCCAGCGCCGCCTGCAGTTGCGGCAGGCGCAGCAGCGCTTCGCTGTCATCGCCACCGTCGGGAAAATGTACCCTCAGGCCATGGCCTTGCAGCACGCCAGCCGTCGCGGCGCCGACGCTGAACCAGTCCGGGCCGGCGAGTTGCCCGCCCGTTTCATCCAGCAGCGCAAGGCCAAGCTTCGCCGCCGGCTTGCTGACCACGATAACCGCACAGTAAGGGTCGAGATTGCGCACCAGCGCCCGATGCTGCTCCGAAACCGCCAAGGGCTCGATATCCAGCAATGGCATGCAACTGCCATGCACGCCTGCAGCCGCGAGGGTGGCGGCAAGCGCCGCACAGTCCTCGGCCGGACGGGTCAGCAGCAGTCGCCACGAGGTCACGGGTGGCCGGCCTCGCCGTAGACTGCCTTGAGAATGTCTCCCGCCCCTTGGGCCAGCAGCGCTTCAGCGACCTGCACGCCCAGGGTTTCGGCTTGCGCCCGCGGTGCGCGGGCCTCGGCGTTGAGCAGCGCACCGCCGGCAGGCTCGCCCACCAGGCCGCGCAGCCACAACTGATCGCCTTCCAGCACCGCATAGCAGGCGATCGGTACCTGGCAGCCGCCGTTGAGGTGTTTGTTCAGGGCACGTTCGGCGCTGACGCGATCGGCGGTGTCGGCGTGGTGCAGCGGCGCCAGCAAGGCATGGATCTCGTGGTCGGCGGTGCGACATTCGATGCCCACCGCGCCCTGGCCACCTGCCGGCAGACTGTCATCGACGCTGATGGTGTCGGTGATGCGGTCTTCGAAGCCAAGGCGGATCAGGCCGGCGGCGGCGAGAATGATGGCGTCGTACTCGCCGGCATCGAGCTTGGCCAGGCGCGTGTTGACGTTACCGCGCAGGAAGCGGATTTCCAGGTCAGGACGACGCGCCAGCAACTGGGCCTGGCGGCGCAGGCTGGAAGTGCCGACGATGCTGCCCTGCGGCAGCGCATCGAGGCTGGCGAAGGTATTGGAAACGAAAGCATCGCGCGGATCTTCACGCTCGCAGATGCAGAACAGCCCCAGGCCTTCGGGGAAGTCCATCGGCACATCCTTCATCGAATGCACGGCGATATCGGCTTCCTGTTCGAGCAGCGCGGTTTCCAGTTCCTTGACGAACAGGCCCTTGCCGCCGATTTTCGACAGCGGCGAGTCGAGCAGCTTGTCGCCACGGCTGACCATCGGCACCAAGGTTACGATCAGCCCCGGGTGGGCCTGTTCCAGGCGGGCTTTGACATATTCGGCCTGCCACAGGGCAAGGGCGCTTTTGCGGGTGGCAATGCGGATTTCGCGAGTGGACATGGATCGATCCGTACCAGAAAGATTGGCCGGATCATAACAGTTCCGCAAAAGCCTCTTGCAGATCTATGTCATGAGGGGGAAATGACCATCCCTGGTCGTGCTGCGTTCCTGCCCCGCCCTAAAGCTGCTGCATCATTTTCCGAACGCCGGCCACATGCCGCCGGCTGACGATCAAGGCGTCGCCGTTGAGTCCCTTGAGGAATAATTGAAAGTGCCCAAGCGGCGTGCGCTGCAGGCGCTCGATGCGGTCGCGGGCCACCAGTGCGTTGCGGTGGATACGCACGAAGCGCTCGCCGAATTCGTCTTCCAGGGCCTTGAGCGGTTCATCCAGCAGGACCTCGCCGCTCTCGTGGCGCAGGGTCACGTACTTGTGGTCGGCGATGAAGTAGATCACCTGGTCCAGCGGCACCAGTTCGATGCCTTTGCGGGTGCGGGCGCTGATGTGGCTGCGCGGGCCGCTGCCGCTTTCCGCGGCGGGCCGGGTCAGTGCCGCCAGTTGCGAGCGGTTGGGCCGGTCGGCCTTGCGCAGCGCGCTGTGCAGTTCCTCGGCCTGCACCGGCTTGAGCACATGGCCCAGGGCGCTGTCCTTGAAGGCCTGCGCGGTGAATTCGTCATCGGTGGTGCAGAACACCACCGCCGGCGGCGCCTCGCGCTCGCACAAGCGGGCGGCAACCTGCAGACCGTCCATGCCAGGCATGCGGATGTCGAGCAGGACCACGTCGGGCTTGAGGCTGTCGATCAGGGCCAGGGCTTCCTCGCCATTGGTGGCGCTGGGCTCCAGCACGGTATAGCCCTCCAGGTCGCCGAGCAGCCGGCTCAGGCGTTCGCGGGCTTGGGGTTCGTCATCAACGATCAGGACATTCATATTGCGCTGGATTCCTGCGTGAGTCTCGCACAAGGGTAACGTAGACAGGTGAGGTGACGACCGTCACTGCGATCCACGCTCAGACTCGCACGATGGCTAAAGATTCACTGGTCGACGGCAAACATGCCGATCCTCTGTCCAACTGTAGACGGTTGCCGCAACACTGCCGTTCAATCCTGCAATATCGCTTCGCGCGATAACCGTTCCGGCCCCTGCGGACCGCACAAACCCGCATTTGCGCCGACTTCCGGGCCTCATGGCGACCGGCAACCCTGTTATCATCTGCCGCACTTTTTTCCCGTTCACGCCTTCAACGAGCGAATCCATGAGCACTGACAAGACCAACCAGTCCTGG
The DNA here is from genome assembly GCF_056388475.1 of Pseudomonas sp. TUM25319. Classification (NCBI taxonomy): domain Bacteria; kingdom Pseudomonadati; phylum Pseudomonadota; class Gammaproteobacteria; order Pseudomonadales; family Pseudomonadaceae; genus Pseudomonas; species Pseudomonas sp. TUM25319. The sequence continues at coordinate 6,876,944 of NZ_CM150751.1, forward strand.
GGCGGCCGCTTCAGTGAGCCCGTCGACGCCTTCGTCGCCCGCTTCACCGCCTCCGTCACCTTCGACCAGCGCCTGTACCGCCACGACATCATGGGTTCGATCGCCCACGCCACCATGCTGGCGAAGGTCGGCGTGCTCACCGACGCCGAGCGCGACAGCATCATCGACGGCCTGAAGACCATCCAGGGCGAGATCGAGGCCGGCAACTTCGACTGGCGTGTCGACCTCGAAGACGTGCACATGAACATCGAGGCGCGCCTGACCGACCGCATCGGCATCACCGGCAAGAAGTTGCACACCGGCCGCAGCCGCAACGATCAGGTGGCCACCGACATCCGCCTGTGGCTGCGCGACGAGATCGACCTGATCCTGGGCGAGATCACTCGCCTGCAGCAGGGCCTGCTGGAGCAGGCAGAGCGCGAAGCGGAAGCCGTGATGCCCGGTTTCACCCACCTGCAAACCGCACAGCCCGTGACCTTCGGCCACCACCTGCTGGCCTGGTTCGAGATGCTCAGCCGTGACTACGAGCGCCTGGTGGACTGCCGCAAGCGCACCAACCGCATGCCGCTGGGCAGCGCGGCCCTGGCTGGCACCACCTACCCGATCGACCGCGAGCTGACCTGCCAGTTGCTGGGCTTCGAAGCCGTGGCCGGCAACTCCCTGGACGGCGTTTCGGATCGCGACTTCGCCATCGAATTCTGCGCCGCTGCCAGCGTGGCGATGATGCACCTGTCGCGCTTCTCGGAAGAGCTGGTGCTGTGGACCAGCGCCCAGTTCCAGTTCATCGATCTGCCTGACCGGTTCTGCACCGGCAGCTCGATCATGCCGCAGAAGAAGAACCCCGACGTGCCGGAACTGGTTCGCGGCAAGACCGGCCGCGTGTTCGGCGCCCTGACCGGCCTGCTGACCCTGATGAAAGGCCAGCCGCTGGCTTACAACAAGGACAACCAGGAAGACAAGGAACCGCTGTTCGACGCCGCCGACACCCTGCGCGATTCGCTGCGCGCCTTCGCCGACATGATCCCGGCGATCAAGCCGCGTCACGCGGTGATGCGCGAAGCGGCCCTGCGCGGTTTCTCCACCGCCACCGACCTCGCCGACTACCTGGTACGCCGCGGTCTGCCGTTCCGCGATTGCCACGAAATCGTTGGCCATGCGGTGAAATACGGCGTGGACACCGGCAAGGACCTGGCCGAGATGAGCCTGGACGAACTGCGCCAGTTCAGCGACCAGATCGAGCAGGACGTGTTCGCCGTGCTGACCCTGGAAGGTTCGGTCAACGCCCGTGACCATATCGGTGGTACCGCGCCGGCACAGGTCCGCGCTGCCGTGACCCGCGGCAAGGCCCTTCTGGCCAGCCGCTGAGCCCTTGAAGCTGGCGCGCCCCTGTAGGAGCGGCTTCAGCCGCGAACGGCGGCGCAGCCGTCGTAAAACCTGAGTCCCCGATAAGCCTGATGTACCGGGGATGCAGGTTTTGTGGCCGCTGCGCGGCCAATCGCGGCTGAAGCCGCTCCTACGAGGTTTTGAGCCAATCAATACCTCCCTCAGCTACGCGCCTTGACCACCTTCTCCAGGAAGGTCGGGAACTGCGCCGCCTTGGCGTCGTTGATCGCCGCCACATGCGGGTTCTGCCCGATCAGTTCGAGCAGCGCCTGAGCCTGCGGGAAGTCTTCCAGCACATCCACGCCATGGATCTTCTTGCCCACGGCACGGGCCAGATCGACGCTGAAGAAGAAGTACAGGTCCGCCACGGTAAAGCTGTCGCCGGCGACATAAGGCGCGAACACGCCGTTGCGCTTGAGCGTCGCCAGCCCCGCCAGCAGCTCCGGCCAGGCCTTGGCCTTGAGCGCCTCCGGTACTTCGGCTCCGAAGAACGACTGCGGGTAGAACACCCGGGCGGTCAGCTCGATGTACAGCTCGATTTCCTTGACCAGCTCCCAGACCTTCGCCCGGGCGAACGGATCGGCCGGCAGCAGCGGCTTGCCGCCCTGGGTCTGTTCGATGTAGTCGAGGATGATGTCGGTTTCGCTGAGGTAACCGTGTTCGGTCTCCAGCACCGGCACCTTGCCACGCGGGCTGATCTTCAGCGAGTCGGGGACCTGGCCGCCGAAAAACAGCACTTCCTCGAACGGCAGGCCTTTCTCCAGCAATGCCAGCTTGACCATGTTGTAGTAGTTGCTGACCGCGAATCCATGAAGCTTGAGCATGAAAGACAGCCTCCAGGCCGTAAGGGGTTGGCCGGGCAGTTATAGCGGCAATCGACCGAAGCTGACCAGCATCATGCGCACGGCAGATAGCACGGCATTGTCGGCAAGGCCGTGGCACACTGGCTGCCTTGTCCCACAGGAGCGCGCCCATGAGCGACCACGATATCGACCACGACGATGAAGAAGCCTTCGCCGAGTCGACCCTGACCCAGGCCATCGAAAACCAGATCGAAAGCGGCGAGCCACCGGCGGCCAAGGCAGCCTTCAACAAGCTGACCCTGGTGGGCTACGAGCGCGAAGACATCCTCAACCTGATGGCGCATGTCCTGGCCGTCGAGATCGACGCGATGCTCGAAGACGACCGCCCGTTCAACACCGAGTGGTACGAGACCGCACTGCGCGCCCTGCCCGAGTTGCCACCCGAGAAAGACTGAGGCAAACATAGCGAGGCTGACTACACTGCAAGACCAGGCATCCGCAGAGGTGCCACCCTCCTTATCTTGAAGTCCGGAGTATCTATGTCGTTCACACCCGAGTTGGTTGCCGAACTGGAAATTCTCGCGCTGTTCAATCTCGACAGCACTCAGGAAGGTCTTAAAGTCCACGCTACTGCCGCTCCCAAGGTCATCGCGGCGGCCAAACGCCTCTATGAAAAGAAACTGATCGACCAGCCCGATGGCGGCTACCTCACGCAACTGGGCCACGATGCTGCGGAAGCCGCCCAGCAACTGCTGACCATTCTGAACGTCGCCGAGCCCGCCTGACCCCTTCCCGAGTACAAGCCCGTCGCCCCCGCTGCGGGCTTGTCACGACAGAATCGGTGGCGCCGACAGACGGCGCTGGGAAAATGACGTCAAAAATCAAATAGCGCTCGTTCCTACAGTGGGACTACAGCTAAACTCGCCGATGCCTTCCTGACGGCCGGTTTTAGCTTGCGATGAATCACCCTCACGAAATTCGTCCTGACCTCGATCAGGGCATCGACCGCAAGGTCCTCAGCCAGTTGCGCAAGCGCTTCCTGGATCTCAACCAGGGTCGTCTGGCCCGGGCCATGGAAGGGCTGTCCAGCCGCCAGCAGCAAGTACTGACCCTGCTGCCGCTGTTCTTCCACGTCAATCATCCGCTGCTGCCCGGCTATGTTTCCGGCAATACCCCCGCTGGCGTATCTGCCTATGAGCCGACGCCACTGGCCCTGGCCGATGCCCAGCGCCTGACCCGGTCCTTTTCCTACAAAGCCAAACGCGGCGAGCAAACGCTACCGATCCACGGCCTGTTCCTGATGGGCAGCCTGGGCACTCTGGCCCAGGCGGAGCAGAGCGACATGGACATCTGGGTCTGCCACGCGCCAGACCTGGGCGAGGCAGCAGTGGCCGAGCTGCGCAAGAAATGCCAATTGCTGGAAGCCTGGGCCGCCAGCCAGGGCGCTGAAGCGCACCTGTTCATGATCGAGCCGCGGCAGTTCGTCACTGGCGAGCGCGAAAGCCGCCTCAGCTCGGACGACTGCGGCACCACCCAGCACTACCTGTTGCTGGACGAGTTCTATCGCACCGCGATCTGGCTGGCCGGACGCACGCCGCTGTGGTGGCTGGTGCCGGTCTACGAGGAAGGCAATTACGCGCGTTACACCGAGACACTGCTGTCCAAGCGTTTCGTGCGCTGCGACGAGGTGCTCGACCTCGGCAACCTCTCGCACATACCGCCCGGCGAGTTCGTCGGTGCCGGGTTGTGGCAACTGTTCAAGGGCATCGAGTCGCCCTACAAGTCGGTGCTCAAGCTGCTGCTGACCGAGGTCTATGCCAGCGAGCATCCGGACGTGCGCTGCCTGAGCCTGCACTTCAAACAAGCGGTTTTCGCCAACGTGCTGGACCTGGATGAGCTGGACCCGTACATGATGGTCTACCGGCGCATCGAGCAGTATCTGCAGCGTCGCGGCGAGCACCAGCGCCTGGAGCTGGTGCGACGCAGCCTGTACCTGAAGGTCAATCGCAAGATCAGCCAGATGGCCCGGCAACGCGCCAACTGGCAGTCCGAACTGCTGGAGCGCCTGAGCCGGGAATGGGGCTGGGACGAACGCCAGCTCGCGCTGCTGGACAGCCGCAGCCAGTGGAAAGTGCGCCAGGTCGCCGCCGAACGCCGGGTGCTGGTGGCCGAGCTGAACCACAGCTACCGCTTCCTCGACCAGTTCGCCCGTAACCTGGGCGCCACCGCGCGCATCGACCAGCGCGACCTGAACATTCTGGGCCGGCGCCTCTACGCGGCCTTCGAACGCCGTGCCGGCAAGGTGGAATTCGTCAATCCCGGCGTCGCCCCGGACCTGGCCGAAGACACCCTGACCCTGGTGCAATCCCCCGACCGCAAGGAGCCTGGCCAGACCCACTGGGGGCTGTACAACGGCAACCTGAATGCCCACGAGTGGGAACACTTCGCCCCGATCAAGCGCAGCCGCGACCTGCTCGAACTGCTGGCCTGGGCCCACCGCAACGGCATCATCGACAGCGCTACCCGCCTGGCCCTGCATCCGGGCAGCAGCGACCTGAGCGAGTACGAACTGTTCAACCTGATCGGCAGCCTGCAACAGAGCGTCGCTCTGCCGCTGACCACCGTCAGCGATGCCCGCCTGCTGCGCCCCAGCGTGGCGGACGATGTGCTGTTGCTGGTGAATGTCGGCGTCGATCCGCTGCGGCATCACCGTGACCTGAACATCCTGATGACCACCGAGCGCACCGACTCGCTGAGCTACGCCGGGGTACGGGAAAACCTGGTCCTGACCCTCGACCAGATCACCCTCAACAGCTGGAACGAGGTGCAGGTACTGCGCTACGACGGCGAGCACGCGCTGCTGCGCTGCCTGCGGGACTACCTCAACAGCCTCGACACTACGCCGACGGAGGCGCCACACCGGCCAGCCCTGAGGGTGCGCAGCTTCTGCCACAACCGCGCCATCGCCATCGCCCAGCGCGTCGAAGACGTATTCGGCACCGCCCAGCGCCTGCACGACCAGCATCTGGACTACCGCTACCTGATCCAGGTGCAACAGCACACGCATGTTCTGGAAATGCTCGCTGGCGGGGTCAATCTGGTGTCGCTGGACAGCCAGGCCGCCCTGTTCGCCTGGCTCGGCCAGGAACGCAGCAGCTACAGCCCGCTGGCGCTGGACGGCAATGTGCTGGAAGACCACGACCTGGCCCTGGTGCTGCCCCATGGCCAGCCACAGTGCGTGCAGGTGTTCTACCGGGTGCAGGACGCCTGGGCCGACGTCTACGTACTGGATGAGTACAACGCCCTGTGGCAGCAGCGCCTGCCATACCATGACGAAAGCAGCCTGCTGCTGCCGCTGCAGCGCTTCCTGCAATCGGTGGTGTTCCGCCGCAACGCCCGTCTGCCGATGGACGAACAGCAAGCACAACCGCTGGACATCCTCTATTACCGGCTGCTGCCATCAGGCTCCGGCCGCGCTCGCCAGGTAGAGCCGTGGCAGGCACCGGAACTGTCACTGGACCAGCCCTACTACGAGGTCCAGGCCATCATCCAGGCCAGTCTCGACGGTGCGCTGCACGTCACGCTGTACTGCAACCAGAAGGAGTTTTCCGAGCTGGACCATGGCGACCAGCTCTACACCGTGGTCGCTCGCGAGATCATCGAACAGCGCCGGGATGCCCAGCGCTACCGCTGCTACATCACCGACCTGGACCTGTCGGACCTGCTCGCCGACGGACAGGGTTCGAGCATGCTCTACCTGCGCTACAAGCAGGAGCTGGAGCAGGTGCTGAACCAGGCGCTGGCGGCGGTGTGATCAGAGGTCGAAGTCGCCGGCCGCTTCCGGCTGGTATTCGACTTCCAGCAGCTTGAGCTTGAGGGTCTTGCCACCGGGTGCCGGCCAGTCGATCTGCTCACCCACCGAAAGGCCCAGCAGCGCGCAGCCGATCGGCGCGAGGATCGACACATTGCCGTCCTTGCCGGCGTCCTTCGGGTAGACCAGGGTCAGGTGGTAGTCCTTGCCGCTAGCCTCTTCGCGGCAGTGCACGCGGGAGTTCATGGTCACCACGCCGGCGGGCACTTCCTCGTGACCGACCACCTGCCCGGCACGGTCCAGCTCGCCTTGCAGGGCCAGCACACCCGGCACGTCTTCATCGAGGCTGTCGATCAGGCGCTCGAGACGCTGCACGTCCAATCGGGTGAGGATGAGGGAAGGCTTGGTGCTCATGATCCGGTACGACTCCTTTTGGCAGATCGAATAAAGCAAAACCCCGCCCAAGGGCGGGGTTTTCAATAAGCTCGGCTTTGGCCGATGTGAGACTGACACTACCACAGCCGGGCAATTTCACAAGCCTTCAAGGCCCTGTCGCTGGCAACGCCAGCTCCCACAAGTTTGCAGCGCACCCGGTCCCTGTAGGAGCCGGCATTGCCGGCGATGAGGCCGGCAAGACCAACAAAAGCGTCAGGCCCCGGTAGCCGCCATCCGCCGCGCACCCGCCTCGGCACAGATCTCGCGCCGCCGCTGGTCATCGGCCGAGCGCCACTCGCGAATGTCTTCGACATGACGGAAGCAGCCAATGCACACCCGCGCCTCATCCAGGCGGCAGGTGCTGATGCAAGGGGATTTCACCGCCGGGCTGACATTGCTGTACAGCGGCTTGGGCGGCCGAACGGCAGTGGTCATCTCAGATCTCTTCGAAATCGAGTTTTTCCCCGGCGCGCTCCCAGACGATGCGTTCCAGCATCTCGCCCAGCAGCTCCTCGGTCTTTTCGCAGACCCACTTGCCGCTTTCTTCGTCGTAGTCGAAATGGAAACCGCCGGAACGGTCCGCCAGCCAGAGCTGACGCAGTGGCTCCTGGCGGCTGAAGATCAGCTGGCTGCCATTGTCGAACTTGACGGTCAGCACACCGGCCGAGTTTTCCATGTCCAGGTCCATTCCGCTTTCATCGAACAGGTCTTCCAGTGCCTGTTGGGTCGCATCGACCAGGTCGTGAAAACGCGCTTCGCTCAAACTCATTGCAAGAACCTCGAAAATGTCTGCTCAACACGCAAGCCGGGCAAGATACGAGCGCCGAGCCACGAATGCAAAGGCTAACGCAGCGACCACCTCCCCGCCGCCCGACGGCTGGCCGGGCTCATAGGCAAGGGGCCGGGCGCTCGGTATACTCCGGCGCAATACTGCTTAAATCAAAGGATTTCGCCATGAAGCGCCTGATTTCCTCCATCGCGGCGCTCGTCGCGGTTGCCTGCCTTGTCTCCGCCTGTGGTCAGAAAGGCCCCCTGTACCTGCCTGAAGACGGCAAGGACGGCAAGAAGTCGCAATCGCACCAGCACCAGTAAGGGGCCCCGATGGACGCTTTCAACTACCGCGACGGCGAGCTGTTCGCGGAAGGCGTAGCCCTGTCGGCGATCGCCGAGCGTTTCGGCACTCCGACCTACGTTTACTCCCGCGCCCACATCGAGGCCCAGTACCGTAGCTACGCCGACGCCCTGCAAGGCATGTCGCACCTGGTCTGCTTCGCCGTCAAGGCCAACTCCAACCTGGGCGTGCTGAACGTCCTGGCGCGCCTCGGGGCGGGCTTCGACATCGTCTCCGGCGGCGAGCTGGAACGCGTCCTGGCCGCCGGCGGCCGAGCCGACCGCGTGGTCTTCTCCGGCGTCGGCAAGACCCGCGAAGACATGCGCCGCGCCCTGGAAGTCGGCGTGCACTGCTTCAACGTCGAATCCACCGACGAGCTGGAGCGCCTGCAACAGGTCGCCGCCGAAATGAACCTGCGGGCCCCGGTGTCGCTGCGGGTCAACCCGGATGTCGACGCCGGCACCCACCCGTACATCTCGACCGGCCTGAAAGAAAACAAGTTCGGTATTTCCATCGCCGATGCCGAAGAGGTCTACATCCGTGCCGCGCAGTTGCCCAACCTGGACGTGGTCGGCGTCGACTGCCACATCGGTTCGCAACTGACGTCCCTCGATCCCTTCCTCGATGCCCTCGACCGCGTACTGATGCTGGTCGATCGCCTCGGCGACTGCGGCATCCTGCTGCGTCACCTGGACCTGGGCGGCGGTCTCGGCATGCGGTACCGCGATGAGCAGCCACCACTGGCCGGCGACTACATCAAGGCCGTGCGCGAGCGCCTCGGCGATCGCGACCTGGCACTGGTATTCGAGCCGGGCCGGCATATCGTTGCCAACGCCGGCGTCCTGTTGACCCGGGTCGAGTACCTCAAGCACACCGAGCACAAGGATTTCGCCATCGTCGACGCGGCGATGAACGACCTGATCCGTCCGGCCCTGTACCAGGCCTGGATGGACGTCAGCGCCGTGCAGCCGCGCGCCGGCGAGCCACGCACCTACGACGTGGTCGGGCCGATCTGCGAGACCGGCGACTTCCTGGCCAAGGAACGCGCTCTGAACCTGGCCGAAGGCGATCTGCTGGCCGTTCGTTCGGCGGGCGCCTATGGTTTCGTCATGAGCTCCAACTACAACACCCGTGGCCGCAGCGCCGAGGTGCTGGTCGATGGCGACCAGGCCTTCGAAGTGCGCCGCCGCGAGACCGTAGCCGAGCTGTTCGCCGGCGAAAGCCTGCTGCCGGAGTGACACGATGCTTTTGCGTTTTACCAAGATGCACGGCCTGGGCAATGACTTCATGGTCCTCGACCTGGTCAGCCAGCACGCGCACATCCAGCCCAAGCACGCCAAGCAGTGGGGCGACCGCCATACCGGCATCGGTTTCGACCAGTTGCTGATCGTCGAGGCGCCCAGCAATCCTGAGGTCGATTTCCGCTACCGGATCTTCAACGCCGACGGCTCCGAAGTGGAACAGTGCGGCAACGGTGCCCGCTGCTTCGCCCGCTTCGTGCTGGACAAGCGCCTGACCGCGAAGAAGAAGATCCGCGTCGAAACCAAGAGCGGCATCATCGAACTGGACGTACGCAACGACGGCCAGATCTGCGTCGACATGGGCCCGCCGCGCTTCGTCCCGGCCGAGATCCCGTTCCAGGCGCCTGCCCAGGCCCTCAGCTACCCGCTGGACGTCGCCGGGCAGACCGTGGAACTGGCTGCCGTGTCGATGGGCAACCCCCACGCCGTACTGCGCGTCGATGACATCAACAGCGCGCCCGTCCACGACCTCGGTCCGCAGATCGAAAACCACCCGCGCTTCCCGAAACGGGTGAACGTCGGCTTCCTCCAGGTCATCGACCGTCACCGCGCGCAGTTGCGCGTGTGGGAGCGCGGCGCCGGGGAAACCCAGGCCTGCGGTACCGGCGCCTGCGCTGCGGCGGTCGCCGCCATCAGCCAGGGCTGGATGGATTCGCCGCTGCTGATCGACCTGCCCGGTGGACGCCTGTCCATCGAGTGGAACGGTCCGGGGCAGCCGGTGATGATGACCGGCCCGGCGGTGCGTGTATTCGAAGGACAGGTTCGTCTATGAGTGAGTGCCAGCCATGACCGATCAGCCCCAGGTGCCAGCCGAACAGCCCAGCGACATGCTCGCGGAGGGCACCGCGCCCACCGTCGGGGCTGAGGCCGTGGCCGCCTACCTGCTTGCCAACCCGACCTTTTTCGCCGAGCACGACGATCTGCTGCTGGAAATGCAGATCCCCCACCAGCGTGGCGACAGCGTCTCCCTGGTAGAGCGCCAGCTCAAGCTGCTGCGCGATCGCAACATCGAGATGCGCCACCGCCTTTCCCACCTGATGGACGTCGCTCGCGACAACGACCGGCTGTTCGAGAAAACCCGCCGGCTGATTCTCGACCTGCTCGACGCCGACACCCTCGATGCCGTGGTCATGGCGGTGGAAGACCGGCTGCGTCAGGACTTCGGCGTGCCCTTCGTGAGTCTGATCCTGTTCGGCGAAAACACTGCACCCGTGGGCCGCTGGGTCGCCACCAGCGAAGCCCAGCAAGCCATCGGCGGGTTGCTCGCCGGCGGCAAGACCGTCAGCGGCAACCTGCGCGACCATGAGCTGGACTTCCTGTTCGGCGAAGCGCAGCGCAAGGAAGTCGGTTCCAGTGCTGTCGCGGCAGTGGAATACCAGGGCCTGCATGGCGTGCTGGCCATCGGCAGCCGCGACCCGCACCACTACAAGAGCACTGTCGGCACGCTGTTCCTGGGCTACATCGCCGAAGTGCTTGGCCGCGTCATCCCGCGCGTGACCCAACCGCTGCGCCCGGTGCGCTGATGGAACGCCAGTTGGAAGCGTTCTGCGCGCACCTGCGCAACGAACGCCAGATGTCCGAGCACACCCAACTGGCCTACCGCCGCGACCTGGACAGCGTCATGACCTGGTGTGGCAACAACGGTATCGGCGATTGGCACGCCCTGCAGATCCAGCAACTGCGCCAGTTCATCGCTCGCCGTCATCACCAGGGGCAGTCGTCCCGCAGCCTCGCTCGCCTGCTTTCGGCAGTGCGCGGTTTCTACCGCTACCTGAACCGCGAAGGGCTGTGCGACCACGATCCGGCCAACGGCCTGTCGGCGCCCAAGGGCGAACGCCGCCTGCCGCGGGTGCTGGACACCGACCGCGCCCTGCAACTGCTCGATGGCGGCGTGGAGGATGATTTTCTCGCCCGCCGCGATCAGGCCATTCTCGAGCTGTTCTACTCCTCCGGCCTGCGCCTTTCGGAGCTGACCGGCCTGAACCTGGAGCAACTGGATCTGCCCGCCGGCCTGGTGCAGGTGCACGGCAAAGGCAGCAAGACCCGCGTCCTGCCGGTAGGCCGCAAGGCGCGCGAAGCACTGGAGCAATGGCTGGCGCTGCGGGCCCTGAGCAATCCGGCGGACGACGCCGTGTTCGTCAGCCAGAAAGGCCGGCGCCTGGGGCCACGGGCCATTCAGTTGCGAGTGCGGGCTGCCGGCGAGCGCGAGCTCGGCCAGAAGCTGCACCCGCACATGCTGCGGCACTCCTTCGCCAGCCATCTGCTGGAGTCTTCCCAGGATCTGAGGGCGGTACAAGAGATGCTCGGCCACGCCGATATCGCCACCACCCAGATCTACACTCACCTTGATTTCCAGCACCTGGCAGCGGTCTACGACAGCGCCCACCCTCGTGCCAAACGCAAAGGCAGCGACTCATGAGTATCCAGTTGATCACCTTCGACCTGGACGACACCCTGTGGGATACCGCACCGGTGATCGTCAGCGCCGAAGCCGTCCTGCGCGACTGGCTGGCGGCCAACGCGCCGACCCTTGGCGGCGTGCCGGTCGAGCACCTGTACGCGATCCGCGAGCGCCTGGTACAGGCCGAGCCGGGCCTCAAGCATCGCATCAGCGCGCTGCGTCGGCGGGTACTGTTCCACGCCCTGGAAGAGGTCGGCTACAGCGAGGCGCATGCCCGCGAGCTGGCCAACGAAGGTTTCGAGGTGTTCCTCCATGCCCGTCACCAGATCGACATTTTCCCGGAGGTACAACCGGTACTGGAGATCCTGCGCCACCACTACACGCTGGGGGTGGTCACCAATGGCAACGCCGATGTGCGCCGCCTTGGCCTGGCCGACTACTTCAAGTTCGCCCTGTGCGCCGAAGACCTGGGCATCGGCAAGCCCGACCCGGCGCCGTTTCGCGAGGCCCTGCGCCAGGGCGGCGTCGAGGCGGGAGCGGCAGTGCATATCGGCGACCACCCTGGCGATGACATCGCCGGCGCACAGCAGGCCGGTCTGCGCGCGGTCTGGTTCAATCCGCAGGGCAAGGCCTGGGCCGCCGACAACCGCCCGGACGCGGAGATCCAGCGCCTGTCGCAACTGCCGGAAGTCCTGGCCCGCTGGCGCTGAACCCCGGACGCAAAAAAGCCCGCGATAGCGGGCTTTTTCATTACAGCGGCGTCAGATAGGACGGCTGCCGTATTTGTTGTCGGGCTTCTTGGGCGGGTCGGCAACCACGTTGGCTTCGACTTCCTGCACCTTGCCGCCACGCGCCAGGAATTCTTCCATGGCCCGGGCGAGCGCATCGCGCTCCTTCTGTTTGGCTTCCATGCTCGGCATCTCGTCAACCGAGACCGCCGCCTTGGATTTGCCTTTTGCAGCAGGCGCCGGGCTGTCGTCACCCGCGTCGTCCGCTACATCGTCAGCCGCCGCTTCGAGGCCTTCATCGCCTTCGTCTTCGTCGCCTACTTCGAGGTCATCATTTTCCAGATCGTCGTCGCTCATGTTCTACCTCATGACTTGCGAAAAGCAGATTAGTTATAGACCAGCCACCGTAGAGGTTTACGACCGCTGGAGAAAAAACGGACCTCGGGTGACCCGAGGCCGGCAGCGCTCGCCGTACTGCCTGGCGAACGCCGTGCAGGCTCTTCAGAGCCTGACCAAATAAAGAGCGGCCGGTTCAAAAACACCGGTTTGTTCCCCGCCATCCGGCTTGCTCATCGACAAGACTAGCAAAGGGCCATGAAGTGTGTGGACGCGCCATCATCACCCCACGGCGCGCATTCTAGCGTGCCGGATGAAAAAGCAAAGCGCCTAAAACGCCCTGAAGACTGTAAGTTTTCCGCTGACAATCGGGACCCACCCACAGGATCCATTCCACCAGCGATGAACCTGCCGCGAAAAACCGTTTGCGTCGGTCTTCGGAGCAAAATCCAGACGAAAAAATGCCCGGCGAACCGGGCAAATTTTTTCGAGGGTGATTACAGGTTGTAGCCACGCTCGTTGTGTTCGGCAAGGTCCAGGCCCACCGATTCTGTTTCTTCGTTGACACGCAGGCCCATCACCACATCCAGCACTTTGAGGATCACGTAGGTGACGATCGCGGTGTAGATCACGGTGAAACCAACGCCCTTGGCCTGAATCCAGACTTGAGCGCCGATGTCGGTCACAGTGCCGAAGCCGCCCAGAGCAGGGGCTGCGAACACGCCGGTGAGGATCGCGCCGACGATACCGCCGATACCGTGTACACCGAAGGCGTCCAGGGAGTCGTCGTAGCCCAGCTTGCGTTTCAGGCTGGTGGCGCAGAAGAAGCAGACCACGCCGGAAACCAGGCCGATCACCAGAGCGCCCATCGGGCCGACGGTGCCGGCGGCCGGGGTGATGGCGACGAGGCCGGCGACCACGCCCGAGGCGATGCCCAGTGCGCTTGGTTTACCGTGGGTGATCCACTCGGCGAACATCCAGCCCAGGGCGGCGGCAGCGGTGGCGACCTGGGTCACCAGCATGGCCATGCCGGCGGTGCCGTTGGCGGCAGCAGCGGAGCCGGCGTTGAAGCCGAACCAGCCGATCCACAGCATGGCCGCGCCGATCAGGGTGTAGCCCAGGTTGTGCGGGGCCATCGGGGTGGTCGGGTAGCCTTTGCGCTTGCCGAGTACCAGGCAGGCAACCAGACCGGCGATACCGGCGTTGATGTGCACCACGGTGCCGCCCGCGAAGTCCAGCACGCCCCAGTCCCACATCAGGCCGCCGTTGCCGGACCAGACCATGTGTGCGATCGGTGCGTAGACCAGGGTGAACCAGATGGCCATGAAGATCAGCATCGCGGAGAACTTCATGCGCTCGGCGAAGGCACCGACGATCAGGGCCGGGGTGATGATGGCGAAGGTCATCTGGAAGACCACGAAGACCGCCTCAGGGAAGGCAGCGGTGAGGCTTTCCGGAGTCACGCCGGCCAGGAATGCCTTGGACAGTCCGCCGACGAAGGAATTGAAGTTGGTGACGCCCTGCTCCATACCGGTGGTATCGAACGCCAGGCTGTAACCGTAGACGACCCACAGCACGCTGATCAGGCCGGTGATGGCGAAGCACTGCATCATCACCGAGAGGACGTTCTTGGAACGCACCATGCCGCCATAGAACAGCGCCAGGCCAGGGATGGTCATGAACAGAACGAGGGCAGTGGCGGTAAGCATCCAGGCGGTGTCGCCGGAGTTGAGCACAGGGGTGGCTGCCGCCGCGGTTTCCTCGGCAAGTGCCAGGCCAGGCATTGCGAGGGACAAAAGGGCTCCTAGCCCTGCGAATCGACGCAGAGTCATGTTGTTTTCTCCTGGGGCGTTGGGTTTGGGGCGGCTTTTAGATCGCGTCGGTATCGGTTTCGCCGGTACGGATGCGGATGGCCTGTTCCAGGTTCACCACGAAGATCTTGCCGTCACCGATCTTGCCGGTGTTGGCTGCCTTGGTGATGGCTTCGATGACCCGGTCCAGATCCTTGTCGTCGATGGCGACATCGATCTTGACCTTGGGCAGGAAATCGACCACGTATTCCGCGCCGCGATACAGCTCGGTGTGACCCTTTTGGCGACCGAAGCCTTTGACTTCAGTGACAGTGATGCCCTGCACGCCGATTTCGGACAGCGACTCGCGCACATCGTCCAGTTTGAACGGCTTGATGATGGCAGTGACTAGCTTCATGAAACTCTCTCCCGAATTGGTGGACTTGCCCCAGGAAAACAAACCCGACTCAAGTCTAAGCGCAGTGCCTGGCTTTGTAACGCTTCGTCGGCTTCATATTCCCCGGTCCGACTCCAGAAACCGCTCCTGACAAAACTCGCGTCTTCGCTCCGCCTGAGCACTGCATCGTCCTGGGGACTGCATCAGTGCATGGGTCACGATGGTCTTAGCAGAAACCTTGCCATGTCTGATAAACCCCCGGAATACAAGGAGTTGGCGGCAATGCGCCATCTTGGCCAGTCGCCAGCAGGCAAATGACGCACAACATTGGTGCGCACTCGTTCCGGGCGATGTTCAAAAAGTGTGCAGCGATGGCCACTCGCCGCCCCGTGCTACACTGCCGACCCTTTTTGCCAGACAGGACAGCCGACCATGCTCGCGCCAAAAGCCTTTCTCGATGCCCTGAGCGACCAGGCCTCGCGCCTGTTCAGCAGCGATACCGCGCAACCGCGCAGCGAACTGGAAAGCCAGTTCAAGGCGCTGCTGCAAAGCGGCTTCAGCAAGCTCGACCTGGTGAGCCGGGAAGAATTCGACAGCCAGATGGTGGTTCTGGCCCGCACCCGCGCCCGCCTCGAAGCGTTGGAGGCCAAAGTCGAAGAACTCGAAGCCCGCCTGAACCCCATCGCCTCCGAGTGAGGCCTCCCCGCCGCTGACCAGCGCGCCTGCGCTGGTCCCGCTGCACATTTCCCACGTCCTTGTCACGGTGGTCCGCCCTGGATCGGTTGTCGCTCGCCCGGCGCTTGCATAGGGGGAGGGGGTATGCAATGCTCGACACCCTCAGGTAGGCAGGGGGGGTATACCGGTGTCACACACCCATGTGAAGAAAGACGCACTGCTCAAACGGGTAAAGCGCATCGCTGGCCAGCTCCAGGCGGTGGAGAAAGCGCTGGAAGAAGGCGCCGACTGCGGCAAGACGCTGCACCTGGTCGCTGCCACCCGCGGCGCCATGAACGGCCTGCTGGAAGAGATCATCGAAGACCACGCCCGCGAGCACGTGGCCAATCCGGAACTGAGCGATGAAGAACGCGCCAAGGGCGTGGAGGAACTGCTCGAAGCCATCCGCCGCTATTCCAAGTGATCCCTGGAGCACCGACATGAGCCCGCTTGCGCACGATCATCAGTTCCTCGGCTCCGCCCACGACCAGAACGCCCGCCGCACCTTGTGGGTGGTGCTGCTCACCGTGGTGATGATGGTGGCGGAAATTGCCGCCGGCTACATCACCGGCTCCATGGCCCTGCTCGCCGACGGCTTCCACATGGCGACCCATGCCGGCGCCCTCGGCATCGCCGCCGCAGCCTACGCCTACGCCCGCCGCCACGCCGGCAGCCGCCGCTACAGCTTCGGTACCGGCAAGGTCGGCGACCTGGGCGGCTTCGCCTCGGCGCTGATTCTCGGCATCGTCGCCCTGAGCGTTGGCGTCGAATCGACCATCCGCCTGTTCCAGCCCGGCGAAGTGGATTTTGCCAATGCCACCCTGATCGCCGTGGCCGGCCTGATCGTCAACATCGTCAGCGCCCTGCTGCTGGGCCATGGTCACAGCCACGACCATGACCATCATCATGAACACGACCACGGCCACCACCATGGCCAGGACAACAACCTGCGCTCGGCCTACCTGCACGTGATCGCCGACGCCCTGACCTCGGTGCTGGCCATCGCCGCGCTGCTGGCGGGCCGCTACCTGGGCTGGGTATGGCTGGACCCGGTGATGGGCATCGTCGGTGCACTGGTGATTGCGCGCTGGTCGTGGAGCCTGATGAAGGTCACCGCCGGCGTGTTGCTGGACCAGACCGACGAGCACGTTGCCGAGGAAATCCGCGAGCTGGTGGAGCAACCGGGCGATGCGCGCATTACCGACCTGCATGTCTGGCGCGTCGGCCCGCAGGCCCACGCTGCCATCGTCAGTGTGGTGGGTGCGGCCAGCGTGGACCTGGCGAGCATCCGGCAGCGTTTGCTGCCGGTGCACGAGGTGCGGCACCTGACCATCGAGGTGCAGCCGGGCTGATCAGTCGAAGGTGCCGCGCAGCGTGAGGGTGAAGTTGCGCGGCTCACCGTAGTAGTTGCCGTACTCGGAGGTGCCGACGCTGGAGTAGTAGCGCCGGTCGAACAGGTTGTTGCCGTTGAGCGCCACGGTCCAGTGGTCGTCGACCTTGTACTCCACCATTGCGTCGTAGACCGCATAACCGGACTGGACGAAATTGTAGTCGCGCGAGTCGATGACATTCCCTGACGAGTCGAAGCGGTAGGCTTCGCCTTTCACATAGGTTGCGCTCTGCGCGGTCACGCCACCGCCGACGCGCAGGTCCGACAGCGCGCCAGGCAAGGTGTAGGCGCTCCACAGCTTGAACAGATGCTTGGGCGTGACAGAGCTGTAGAGGGTTTCCTCGGTGTTGTTCTCGACCCGGTTGTAGGTGTACCCCGCCAGCACCTCCCAGCCCGGTGCGATCTCACCGGTGACTTCCAGATCGAGCCCCTTGCTGGTCACCTTGTCCTGGGCCAGGAAGCAGCACGAGCCGCTGTAGCTGAAGAATGGCGTCGGGTAGGCCGGATCGGTCGCCGCCTGGTTTTCGCGCGTGGTGTAGAACAACGCCGCACTCAGGTTCAACGCGCCGCCGAACAGTTCGCCCTTGATACCGGTTTCGTAGGTTTTGCCGGTCATGGGTTCGAGGGAGCTGGGCGACGTCTGCGGGCCTTTCCACTTCTGCGCCTGCGGTTTGAACACTTCGGAATAGCTGACGTAGGTGGACCACTGATCGTCCAGCGCGTAGATCAGGCCGCCATAGGGGACCAGCGTGGTCGGCTCGCGGTCGAACACGCTGTCCTGCGGGATCCAGGGGCCCGTGGCAGACTGGTTGGCCTTCATGCTGTAGGCCTGCTCGAACTTGAAGCGCTGGGCGCGAGCGCCCACCACCAGCTTCAGCGGGTCGGTCAGTTGCAGGCGCAGGGTCGAATAGACGCCGTACTGCTCGCGGGTGTTGGGCGAGTAGTCACGCCAGTACGCATGGTTGGACGCTTCGCTCGGCAGCGGCGTGGAGTGTGGGTCCCACAGGTCGATCATGCCGCCTTTGTCGATCATGCCCTGGGCGCCGCGCCAGCGGCTGGTGACTTTCTGATAGTCCGCGCCCATCAGCACCTCATGACGGCGGCCGAAGGCATCGAAACCGCCGGACAGGTTGACGTCGAACACCGACTGCTGGCTCCAGCTCGACACGTAGCTGCCCCACCAGTACGGGCCGGTGTTGGTGGTCTCGTCCACCGAGCCGTAGGGAATCACGCCTTCGGTGTCGGAGCCGTTGTACGAATAGGTGAAGCTGGTGTTGAGCTTCCAGTTGTCGTTGAGGTAGTGGTCGACCTTGGCGAACCACTCGCGGGTGTAGCTATCGCTCCAGGCGCCGTTGGTGGTGTACCAGGTGTGCCGCGGCAGATGCACGTCGCCGCCGGTGCTGTAGCGTGGCAGGCCGTCACCTGTGCCGGTTTCCTTGAGTTTGTCGTAGCTGCCGCCGAGGGTGAGCAGGGTGTCGTCGCTCAGGTCGGCCTCGATGATGCCGTACAGGAACGGCCGCTCGCTGGCGCGGTTGTCCATGAAGTATTGGCGGTCGGTGTAGGCGGCCACCACGCGGCCGCGCAGCTTGCCGTCGAAGGCCAGCGGGCCGGTCAGATCGACCTGGCTGCGGTAGTTGTCCCAGGAGCCGGCGGAGGTCTCCAGCTTGAGCTGGTAGTGATCCAGCGGACGCTTGCGCACCAGGTTGATGATGCCGCCCGGATCGCCGGTGCCACCCAGCAGGCCACTGGCACCGCGCAGCACCTCGACATGGTCGTAGGGTGTCATGTCGTACTTGCGGTTGCTGTAGAAGGTGCCGATGCCATTGCCGATGTCCATGGGCGCGGCGCCGTCGATCTGCAGGTTGTCGATGGAAAAACCGCGGGAATAGAACGACTCGGTGTTGTAATTGCCGTTACGCACGGTGATGCCCGGCGCCATCTTCATCGCGTCAGGCAAGGTGAACATCTTTTTGTCTTCGACCATCCGCTGGGTGATGACCGATACGCTTTGCGGGGTGTCCTTGAGGCTCACCGGCGTCTTGGAGCCGATGCTGACCAGACCGGTGGTGTAGGACCCGGAGTTCTCGGTCATCTCGCCGGTGCCCTGGCCGCTGATCGAGGTGGCGCTCAGCTCCAGCACGCCGCCCTCGGCACGCGGTACCAGGCGGAAGCCTGCGCCATCGCTGACAGCGTCCAGGCGGGTCTTGCCGAGAATGCGCTGCAGGCCGTCCTGCACCGAATAGTCGCCGTTCAGGCCCTCACTGTGTTGCCCGGCGGTGAGGGTCGAGTCCACACCAATCATCACGCCGGCCTGCTGACCGAAGGCGCCGAGGACGCTGTCCAGGCTACCGGCGGGAATGCGGTAGCTGCGGGTCTGCTGCTGGGTGGCGCTATCGCCGGTGGCGGCGAGCAGCGGTTGGCTGGTGGCGGTCAGGGCCAGGCCCAGCAGCGCCAGGCGCAGGGCGCTGGCCAGAGGAGTGAGGCGCGTGTGCATGAAGACGATCCGAGTGTTGGAAGGTGGGAAACGGCGCTGTTTTCTCAGCGTTCTCCCTGTCTTGATGCGCGAGTCCGGAAAAACTGCCGCGCCCCGCCGAAATTATTTTTCACGCCGCCGTCACAGTCGCCCACAGCCCGAGCACACGCTCCACGCGGACCGGCAGCATTCGCGCCAGCAGGTCGAGGCTGGCGTCGGGATGGTCCAGCGAATACGAGCCGGACACCTGCAGCCCCGCCACCTCCGGCGCGCAACGCAGCACGCCGCGACGATAACGGTCGAGGTGCGCCAGCAGCAGGCCCAACGGCATGCGTTCGGCCACCAGCAGGCCGTCGGTCCAGGCCAGGGCGGCGGCGCCGGCCTTGTCCTGGGCACTCAGACCACCGTTGCCGAAGGTCACTTGCTGGCCGGCGTTGACCACGTAGCTGTCGCCCTGGCGAAACTCCACCGCCGCGCTGCCAGCAAATACCTGTACCTGGCTCCCCGTCATCCCCGGCAGTTCGCGGGAAATCACCAGACGGCTGGACACCGACGGCCGAATCCAGCCTTCAGCGGTACGGACACGCACCGTCGCCCCCTCACCCACTGTGAGCAGCACCCGCCCGAGACTCAGCGCCAGATCGACACCCGCCACGCCCCGTTGCACGTCCATCGCGGTGCGGGTGTCCAGTTGCGACTGCACGCCAGCGGCCAGTTGCACGCGCTGACGCTGGCCGGTGCCGGTGCGGTAGTCGCTGAACAGTTCCGGCAACAACGTGCGCTCACGCACGCTGACACCCGCCGCCGCCAGCACGGCAAACCCGGCAAAGCCCTTGAGCAGCAGGCGCCGCGAGCTGCCGGCGCGGCTGCGCAACAGGGTGCGGGCACGGCTTGCCGGCACCGCCTGGGTGGTGCCGCGCACGTCATGATTGATGCCCACCAGCCGCTGCCAGGCGCGTTCGTGCTCGCTGCTCTGCGAGCGCCACGCCTCGCAGGCCAGCCGGTCGCCATCGCTGCTGACCCCGGACTGCAGCAGCACCATCCAGTGCAGCGCCTGTTCCAGCACCTGCTCATCGAGCGGCTGGCGGTCTTGCGGCTGGAACAGGCTCATTCTTCGTACACCGCCGCGTAACAGATCCGGTACGCCTTGAGCATGGCCTTCTGCACCACGTTGACGCTGACCCCGACCTGCAAGGCGATCTGTGGATACGTCATGCCATCGAGCTGCGACAGCAGAAAGATCTCCCGCGTCCTGGCCCCCAGCCCATCGAGCACCCGACCGACCGCATCAAGGGTCTCCAGCACCAGCAGACGGGTTTCCGGCGACGGCGCCAGTGCCGGATCCATGGCCGCCAGCAATTCCAGGTAAGCGGTCTCCAGCGCCCGGCGACGGAAGAACTCCAGGCACAGGCGGCTGGCGACAGTGGCGAGGTAAGCACGGGGTTCGCGGAACGAAGGCAGCACCTCCTGACGCATCAGGCGGATGAAGGTGTCTTGCGCCAGGTCCTGGGCCTGCTGGTGATTGCCCAGCTTGCGCCGCAGCAACTGCACGATCCAGCCGTGATGGGCCACATAGAGTTCGCCGACGGCGTGGTGGGGCGAGGTAGAAGGCAGCATGCGGGTGATTCCATACCGACCGGGTTGAAGGTCGTTTATGGTAATGCTTCTTATTAATGATTTTCGAGCACATTCTGATCAGCGCCGGTAATACCCGGATTCACTCTCGCCCCGGCACCCCGCGAACCCGCCACTATCCTTGCAAGGCCGCACGACGCGGCCCTGCAATGATCATGGAGTGTTCATGTCCCTCGCCGTTGTCCACAGCCGCGCCCAGGTGGGCGTGCTGGCCCCGCCCGTTCTCATCGAAGCGCATCTGGCCAACGGCCTGCCGACCCTGACCCTGGTCGGCCTGCCCGAAGCCACCGTCAAGGAAAGCAAGGACCGGGTGCGCAGCGCGCTGGTCAACTCCAAGCTGGAATTCCCGCAGCGGCGCATCACCCTCAACCTCGCGCCGGCCGACCTGCCCAAGGACGGCGGACGCTTCGACCTGGCGATCGCCCTGGGACTGCTGGCGGCCAACGGGCAGTTTCCCAAGGGTGCGCTGGACAAGGTGGAGTGCCTGGGAGAACTGGCGCTGTCCGGCGCCCTGCGGCCGGTGCAGGGTGTGTTGCCCGCCGCCCTCGCCGCCCGCGATGCCGGGCGGGCGCTGGTGGTGCCCCGGGAGAATGCCGAAGAAGCGTGCATGGCTTCCGGGCTGGAGGTTTACGCGGCGGAGCACCTGCTGGAACTGGTGGGGCATTTCAGCGGGCAGCAGCCGCTGGAGCCGTACAAGGCCAACGGCTTGCTGATGCAGCCCCGGCCTTATCCGGACCTGAGCGAAGTCCAGGGCCAGCTTGCCGCCAAGCGTGCGCTGCTGGTGGCGGCGGCCGGGGCGCACAACCTGTTGTTCAGCGGCCCGCCCGGCACCGGCAAGACCCTGCTCGCCAGCCGCCTGCCGGGACTACTGCCGCCGCTGGACGAACGCGAAGCGCTGGAAGTGGCTGCGATCCAGTCGGTGGCGAGCCCGAAGCCGCTGGATTGCTGGCCGCAAAGACCTTTTCGTCATCCGCACCACTCGGCGTCCGGGCCTGCGCTGGTAGGCGGTGGCTCACGCCCGACACCCGGCGAAATCACCCTGGCCCATCACGGCGTGCTGTTTCTCGACGAGTTGCCCGAGTTCGAGCGCCGCGTGCTGGAGGTGCTTCGCGAGCCCCTGGAATCCGGCGAGATCGTGGTGGCGCGAGCGCGGGACCGGGTGCGCTTTCCGGCGCGGTTCCAGTTGGTGGCGGCGATGAACCCCTGCCCCTGTGGATATCTCGGCGACCCCACGGGTCGCTGCCGCTGCAGCAGTGAACTGATCCAGCGCTACCGCAACAAACTTTCCGGCCCGTTGCTCGACCGCATCGACCTGCACCTCACCGTCGCACGCGAAGCCACCGCCCTTTCTCCCACCGCTGACCACGGCCCCGACAGCGCCACCGTCGCCCGCCAGGTCGCCCTCACCCGCGAGCGCCAGCAACAACGCCAGGGCTGCGCCAATGCCTTCCTCGACCTTCCCGGCTTGCGCCAGCACTGTGGGTTATCCACAGCGGACGAGAAATGGCTGGAGAACGCCTGCGAACGGTTGATGCTCTCGCTGCGGGCGGCACATCGGCTGCTCAAGGTGGCGAGGACGCTGGCGGATCTGGAGGAGGTTGAAGACATTCGCCGGGAGCATCTGGCGGAGGCGTTGCAGTATCGGCCGGCGGGGCAGGAATGAACGGTCTCTCCCAGCCCACAAAATCTAAGTTATTCCTTAGTTTTTATAGTTCACATGAATTGCCGCTCAGAAAACTAAACCATGGTTTAGATTTCTTTGACAAATGCCCAGCGAGCACAATAATCGAAATTAAACCTTCGATTAAAAGCGAGTGCCTGGCGATGACGGTTCATACTGAAAGCGAAACCCGTATCAAGGTGCGCACCCCAGCAGACCTGGGGAAAGCCGTACGCCGAGTCCGCAAAAACCAGAACATCACCCAAGCCGACATGGCCGCCATGATCGGTAAAAGTCATGTGCTGCTGCGCGACATCGAGAAAGGAACAGGGACGGTGTCCCTTGGAAGCGTTCTGCTGCTTCTCGAAGAGCTGGGCGTACACGTCTATCTGGATCTGCCGAACCCATGAGAACACTTCAGGCAATGATCAATGGCCAGCACGTTGCCACGCTCACGGACAACTCGGGTAGCTGGCAACTCGAGTACAGCCCCGCCTGGGTAAACAGCGAAGAGGGATACGATCTTTCCCCACGCTTGCCGCGAGCCAGCGAAACCATCGTCGATGGATCGTCCGAGCGCCCGGTTCAATGGTTCTTCGACAACCTCTTGCCTGAAGAGCAATCCCGCCAGCTATTAGCCGGTGATGCCAAGATCGAGTTCGCCGATGCCTTCGGCCTTCTCGGTTACTACGGTGCAGAATCCGCTGGAGCAATCACACTGCTCGCAGAACCCGATACTGTGATTGAAAGTGGCTTGCGACCGCTCACTGATAGGGATCTGAGCCGAAGAATCAACAACCTTCCCCGTGTGGCGCTGACCACTGACGCACCCAAGCGGATGTCGCTGGCAGGGGCCCAGTACAAACTGCCAGTGGTGCTCATCGATCAGCAACTCTACGAACCCATCGGCAATACACCGTCCACCCACATTCTCAAACCCAACCACTCACAACCCGATGACTACGATGCTACCGTCGCCAACGAGTGGTTCGTCATGCGCCTGGCACAAGAAGCGGGGATGGAGGTTCCTGACGTATCCATACGCCGGGTTCCCGAGGCGGTCTATCTGATCGAACGCTTCGACCGATCCCATGAGGGTGATCAGGTCTATCGCGAGCATGTACTCGATGGCTGCCAGCTGCTGGGCCTGGATCGGCACTTCAAGTACCAACAGGCCAACACCGAAACCCTGAACAAAATCCTGGGACTGGTCCGTAACCGGGCACAGGTACGCTTGCAGCTCTTCCGCTGGCTGGTGTTCAACCTGTTGGTCGGCAATAACGACGCACACCTGAAGAATCTGTCGTTCTTCGCCAAGCCCGATGGCTACCGCCTGGCCCCTCATTATGACCTGCTCTGCACCGCCATCTACGGTGACTCACCCACGGCGTGGCTGGGGGCGGATCTGGTCTGGAAAACGGACGGCATGCGAACCCACGAGGAGGTGTCCAGGGCAGCGGTCTTGAGAATGGGACGGGAAATCGGGATCACGGAGGCCCTGGCGGCCCGTCATATCGATGAAATCGTCAACGCCGTGGAAGCCACCACGGCGAAGGTGCTGGCCGAATGTGAGAGTCAATTGACGGCGGGAGAGAAAAGGTTGTTGCTCAGGATCGTCCATGGCGTGATTCGCGATATGGCGGCGCGATTGAGATAGAACACTCAACCTGTGCTGCTGGCACCCGCCAACACCGCATCCACCAGTGCCTTCGCCATCTCCGCCTGCTGGGCTATCCCCTGCGCCATCGCCCGGTCGTTGGCGGTCAGGTATTCGGCGCTGTCGTGGGCACAGGCCTGGACGCTGTTGAGGATCTGGCTGGCATGGACCAGCGCGTCTTCGGCGCAGATGCCCTCGCGGGCGATGAACAGGGGGTTGCCATGGAAGTCGATCGGGCCGAACGGGACTCGGCAGGTCACCACGCGGGTGAGATCGAGGGTCGGAGGATCGGGGACGGGCTTTTTCATCTTGCAACTCCTATGCAATGGAGCTGCCGCCATGGCGCTGCGAAACGGATGGGTGGCAGCTGTACGCGGGTTCGCAGACCGGGCATAGGAACCGGCGCACCCGAAGGTGCCCCGCGCACAACCGCCATAACAGGGGCACACGGACCAAAGGCGGCCTGCGGTCTGAAATGAGGTTCTGGCTATGCTCTGGGCTGCGACACCCGATCACTGAAAACCAGCGACGGAGGGAGCCTAGGCAGGCGCCCGGGCGGGCGCAACAGAGCAACAGGCCGCGGAGTATGATTCAGAACCGCCCTACAGAAAACGGCTACAGGGCATTGTGAAATCTGTTGTTTCGAATGGACGTTGAGAGCGAATCAAGGGATTGGGTTATGGCGACCAGGTGCCCGCCGGGAGTTTTTTCTGTGCTCTTGAGATCGAGCGCCGCCCGCGCGGCGCATCGCTGGCAACGCCAGCTTGTGTCTTCAAGGCCTCTTAAACTCAGAAGGGTGAGAGCGGTGGATGGCAGACTGAATGCCAGCGGTGCTTAAAGCACGAGTGGGAGCCAAGTCGCCATCCACCTCTCACTCTGACCAGAAGCCCGAACAGTTGGATGAGCGGCAAAACTCGAAATCACAAGCTAGGGATAGGTCAGAGCGCTCTCACTTCTTGAGTGTAAGAGGGCTTGGCGATGATTTCCTACTTTGTTGGTCTCGATGTTTCGAAAGCGACTGTGGATGTGGGGTTTCTTCCTGCGAATTACCCGCAGTTCCAGATCAGTAACGACTCTGATGGCTTCGCTCAGCTGATTGCATGCCTGAACGGGCTTGAAGTCGAGCGAGTACTGCTTGAGGCCACCGGTGGTTATGAGAGGGCTTTGCTCAAGGCCCTGCAGCTAAGCGGTCTTAATGTGGTTCGCGTCAATCCCAAGCGCGCTCGTGACTATGCCAGATCCATGAACAAGCTTGCCAAGACCGACAAAATCGACGCTCGGATGCTGGCGAAGTTTGCCCGAGATATCGAGGACTTGCCGCCGGTTGAGCCTAACCAGGCTCGGGATGAGCTGGGGGAGTTGATCAAGCTGCGAGGCAATCTGGTCAAGGATCGAGACAGCAACAAGCGCCGGATACAACAAACCACTCAGGCCATAGCTATATCCACCTACACCGATCTCATCGCTTATCTGAACCAGAAAATCAAAGCACTGGATGAGGCGATTGAGAAGGCCTCGAACGCCCTGAATCAGGAGAAAGCCAGTCAGTTGAGATCGGTGAAAGGGATTGGAGTCATTGCGTGCGGCACGCTCATGGCATCGCTGCCTGAGCTCGGAGCCGTGACAGGGCGCAAGATCGCGGCCCTGGTAGGGTTAGCCCCTTACAACAACGACAGCGGCAAGAAGAGCGGCCCCAGATCGATCGAAGGCGGGCGCTATGCAGTGCGCCGTGTGCTCTATATGTCGACCTGGTCAATGGTTCGCCACGATCCGGAAGTCAAAGCCGAATATGAGGCTCTGCGAGCGCGAGGCAAACTTGCCAAGGTCGTTATTGTGGCCTGCATGCGCAAGATCCTGGTACGTCTTAACGCGATGCTGCGAGACGGCACGAAGTGGAAAGAACCGAAATCTCAGATACCCGCAACCTGACAGCAAGCGAGGGCTGATTTACTGAAAAGCGGGCTTCGCCAGCGAAACCGCAATGCGGTATCGCTGGCGAAGCCATGCCTGAAGGGGGCGTTTGAAAAAAATCCTTAAAGACAGTTGCTCCCACATTTGTTGCAACGCGCCATGGCCTGTGGGATTTGAGTTGCCAGCCTTGGGTGCTCGACTCGATATCGCGTCGTACAAACAAGGCGATCAACCATGGCCTTACAGACATAGGTACGTTGCAACAAATGTGGGAGCCGGCGTTGCCGGCGATGCGCCGCGCGGGCGGCGCTCGATCTCAGGAACGCTGAAGATTTTCCGGTATGCACCTGGCAGCCCCACCGCAAAAAAGCTATGTAAACACTCCATGCCATCGCTGAAAAACCAGCCCCCCAGAACCCACGCCAGAGATCCCCATGCCCGCACTCCTCCAGGATTACCCGCTTCTGCTCGGCATTGTCCTGCTGCTGCTCGACCTGCTGCTCTGGCGGGCGATTCCCCTCGAAAAGCGCAACTGGCGCATCGCTGCGCGGGTGGTGGCCTTCCTGCTGTTCACCGGGGTGCTGCTGAGCGCCGGGATCAGCCCGCTGCAACCGCCGCCCTGGCCCGAGGACGTGGCGCGCAATCTGCTGGCGACGGTGCTGGAGATCGTCTGGTGGCTGTTCGCGGCGCGCACGCTGACGGTAGTGATCGGCCTGCTGCTGATCGCCCGCAGCGGCCACACCGGCCGCCTGCTGCAAGACGTGATGGGCGCGCTGATCTTCCTGGTGGCCATCGTCGCCGCCGCGGCCTATGTGATGCAGTTGCCGGTGAAGGGCCTGCTGGCCACCTCCGGGGTGATGGCGATCGTGATCGGCCTGGCGCTGCAGAGCACCCTGAGCGATGTGTTCTCCGGCATCGTGCTGAACACCACCCGCCCCTATCAGCTCGATGACTGGATCAGCATCGACGGCACCGAAGGCCGGGTGATCGATATCGACTGGCGCGCCACCCGCCTGCTCACCGGCAACGGCAGCATGGCGGTCATTCCCAACTCGGTGGCGGCCAAGGCCAAGCTGCTCAACTTCAGCCGGCCCAACGATGTCCACGGCGTGTCCATCAGCGTGGTGGTGCCAGCCAGCGTGCGCCCGCGCAAGGTGCTCGATGCCCTGGAGAAGACCCTGCAAGGCAGCAGCGCGCTGCTGGCCACGCCCAAGCCCAAGGCCACGATCAAAGCCACGACCCTGGAATCGGTGGAATACGAGGCCAGCGGCTTCGTCGGTTCGATGGACCAGAAAACCCCGGTACGCAACCAGATGTTCGATCTGGCCCACCGCCACCTCGAAGCCGCCGGGGTGATCTGGAACGCCGACAGCCAGGCCCGCCCGTGGAGCCGGCAGCGCAGCCTGCTTGAGGATGTGCGGATCTTCCGCGCCCTGAGCAGCGACGAGAAAGACACCCTGAGCCAGCGCATGATCGCCATCGAATACCCGGCCGATCAGGTGATTCTCGGGCTCGATGAAGCCTCCGAGCATGTGCTGGTGATCGGCACCGGCGTGGTATCGGCAGCCATCCACGATGGCGAGAAGTTGCGCGAAGCCGGACGCATGGGCCCGGGCGAAGTGCTGGGCGTGGAAGGGCTGCTGGATGGCGAAGCGTCTGCCGCCGAATTCCGCACCCTCACCAGTTGCCTGCTCTACCGCATCGACAAGGCCGAGGTGCGCGACTGCCTGGAAAAACGCGACGAAGTGAAAGCCGCATTGAGCAAGCTGCAGCGCGTGCGCGAACAGAACAGCCAGTCGCTGGTGTTGCAGAAACCGGCCGCGATCAAGAAAGGCGGCTTCCTCAACTGGCTCAAGAAGGCCTAGAGCACGACCCGCAGGCACTGCCCCGCGTGATACAGCGAGAACCCGGTTTCATAGAAGCCGGTACGCAGCGCCGGGGCCGATACCGGTTTCATCGGAGAGAACGGGATCGGCAGCGCGTTGGGGTCGTCCTGCAACAGGAACTGCGCAAACGCCTTGCCGATCACCGTGCCGGTGGTGTTGCCACGGCCGTTGTAGCCGGTGACGGCCACCAGCCCCGGCGCCGGCTCGAACAGGCGCATCAGGTGGTCGGGGGTGAAGTCGATGCAGCCGGTCCAGTGCATTTCCCATTCGACCTTGCCAAGCTGCGGGAAGTAGTGACTCTGGATACGATCGGCCCAGCGGCGCACGAACCACGCTGGCTTGTTGTCGACCCGGCCAAGGCTGCCGAGTAGCAAACGGCCCTGGTCGTCGCGGCGGATGCTGCTGAGTACGGTGCGGGTGTCCCAGGAGCCCTGGCCGTGCTTGAGCACGTTGTCGGCGGCGGCGCCGTGCAGCGGCACCGAGGCGACCTGGTAGTAGTAGCCGCGGAAGAAGTGACGTTGCAGGTTGGTCCAGTCGCCTTCGGTATAGGCGCCGGTGGAGATCACCACTTTCTCGGCGATGACCGCGCCTTTCGTGGTTTTCACCTGCCAGCCGCTGCCATGGCGGGTCAGGCCCTGGACCGGGGACTGTGGATAAATCTGCCCGCCGAGGCGGCTGACCGCGTCGGCCAGGCCGCGGGTGTAGGCCATGGGGTTGATGGTGCCGGCGCGGCGGTCGAGCAGCGCGGCGGAAATCTGGTCGGTGCCGCAGTAGTCTTCGCAGCGGGCGCCGGTGAGCAGTTCGACGTCGGCGCCGCGGCGGGTCCATTGTGCGTGACGGGCTTGCAGGTCGGCCACGCCGGTGGCGTTGTGGGCCATGTGCAGGGTGCCTTCGTTGCGGGCCTGGCAGTCGATGCCCAGGCGCCGGATCAGGGCGAAGACTTCTGCAGGGGCCTCGCCGAGCACCTTGTTCAGCCGGCTGCCCTGTTGCTGGCCGAGGGTGGCTTCGACATCGTCGGGGCGAATCCAGGTGCCGGCGTTGACCAGCCCGACGTTGCGGCCGGAGCCGCCATGACCGATGTCACGGGCCTCCACCAGGACCACCGACTTGCCCTGCTCGAGCAAATGCAGCGCGGCGCACAGGCCGGTGATACCGCCACCGATCACGCAGACATCGGCCCTGACCTCGGCCGTCAATGCCGCGGCGGGCGCCGCGGGCGGGGTGACGTGTTCCCACAAGCATTGTTGACGCAGTTCGGGCATGGCCTGGCTCCGGCTCGGGTCTTGTTGTGAGGCCATCGCTGGCAAGCCAGCTCCCACAAGGTCTGGCGCCTGGCTCAGATACCTGTGGGAGCCGGCTTGCCGGCGATGGGGCCCTCAAGGGCAACGCATTCAAATCAGTCGAACACGATCCCCTGCGCCAGCGGCAGCTCCCGGGAATAGTTCACGGTATTGGTCTGCCGACGCATGTACGCCTTCCAGCTATCGGAGCCCGATTCGCGGCCACCACCGGTTTCCTTCTCGCCACCAAAGGCCCCGCCAATCTCCGCGCCGCTGGTGCCGATGTTGACATTGGCAATGCCGCAGTCGCTGCCCGCCGCACTCTGGAAGCGCTCGGCCTCACGCAGGTCGGTGGTGAAGATGCAGGACGACAGCCCCTGCGGCACTTCGTTGTTCAGGCGCAGGGCCTCGTCGAAGTCATCGTAGGTCAGCACGTAGAGGATCGGCGCGAAGGTTTCATGGCGCACCACGTCACTCTGCCCCGGCATCTCGGCAATGGCCGGCGCCACGTAGTAGGCATTCGGGTACTGCTCGGCCAGGTGCCGCTCGCCGCCGAACACTTCACCGCCTTCGTCGCGGGCACGGGCCAGGGCGTCCTGCATGGCCTGGAACGAGGCCTTGTCGATCAGCGGGCCGATCAGGTTGCCTTCGCGAGGGTCGCCGATCCGCACCTTGCCGTACGCGGATTTGACCCGCGCCACCACCTCGTCCTTGACCGAGCGGTGAACGATCAGCCGGCGCAGGGTGGTGCAGCGCTGGCCGGCGGTGCCGACAGCGCTAAACAACACAGCGCGCACGGCCAAATCCAGGTCGGCGCTGGGGGCGAGGATCATGGCGTTGTTGCCGCCCAGTTCGAGGATGCTGCGTCCGAAGCGCGCCGCCACCCGAGGTCCGACTTCGCGGCCCATGCGGGTGCTGCCGGTGGCGCTGACCAGCGGCACGCGCGGGTCGTCCACCAGCGCCTGGCCGGCGTCGCGATCACCGATGATGACCTGGCTCAGCCCTTGCGGCGCATCGCCGAAGGCGGCCAGGGCTTTCTCGAACAGCGCCTGGCACGCCAGGGCGGTCAGCGGGGTTTTCTCCGATGGCTTCCAGACCACGGCGTTGCCGCACACCAGCGCCAGCGTGGTGTTCCAGGCCCAGACCGCCACCGGGAAGTTGAAGGCACTGATGACGCCCACCACGCCCAGCGGATGCCAGCTCTCGCGCATGTGATGGCCGGGGCGCTCGGAAGCGATGGTCAGGCCGTAGAGTTGGCGCGACAGGCCGACGGCGAAGTCGCAGATGTCGATCATTTCCTGCACTTCACCCAGGCCTTCCTGGGTGATCTTGCCGGCTTCCACCGACACCAGCTCGCCGAGGTCGGCCTTGTGCTTGCGCAGCCCTTCACCGAACAGGCGCACCAGCTCGCCACGACGCGGCGCCGGCACATTGCGCCAGGCCTGGAACGCCTGGTCGGCGCGGTCGATGGTGGCGCTCACCGAGCTGGCCGGCTCCAGGTGCACCGAGGCGATCACGCTGCCGTCGATCGGGGTGTGAACGGGATGGTTGCCGTTGGTGTAGGCGTGCGCCGGGACACCCAGGCGGTCAAGCAGTCCATCAACCATTTTGTTCTCCTGCAAGGCGGTGGAAGGTTGTAATCGTTGTTGGGGGTCAGTATTAATCCGATTACTCTGGCTCAACAAACGACCTTTATTCCGCACATCATTCCGTCAGTTCATGAACTGATGGCCCGGAGATGCCGCAATGTCCAAACGCCTGGTGCCGTCCATGGCCGCCCTGCAGTGCTTCGAAGCCGCCGCCCGGCACCTGAGCTTCACCCGCGCCGCCGAAGAGCTGCACCTGACCCAGAGCGCCGTGAGCAAGCAGGTGGCGCAACTGGAAGAGATGCTGCGTCATCACCTGTTCCTGCGTATCCGCCGGCGCCTGCAACTGACGCCGGCCGGTGCGTTGTACCTGACCGAGGTGAACAAGATCCTCACCCAGGTGGACATGTCCAGCCGCTACATCCTGTCCTACGGCGAGCAGACCGAAGTGCTCAAGGTCGCGACCCAGCCGAGCTTCGGCGTGCGCTGGCTGATCCCGCACCTGAAGGGCTTCGGCAAGCGCTACCCGAACATCCACCTCGACATCCGCAATGAAATGGAGCCGTTCACCCTGCTGCAAGGCACGGCGGACGTGGTGTTCTTCTACGGTCAGGGCACCTGGCCGGGCGCGACCTGCATCGAGCTGTTCGGCGAGGACGTGCTGCCGGTGTGTTCACCGGAGCTGCTGCAGGGCCGCACGCTGGACGATGCCAGCGAGCTGTCGGATTTCGTACTGCTGCAGAGCACGACCCGACCGGAAGCCTGGCACGAATGGTTCCTTGAACAGGGCCTGCATTCGGCCAACAGCTACCACGGCCCGCGCTTCGACACCTTTCATATGTGCCTGAGCGCCGCCCAGGCCGGTTGCGGCGTGGCGCTGGTGCCCGGTTATCTGGCCCGCAGCGAACTGGCCGAGGGCAAGCTGGTGGTGCCCTGGCCGCACAGGATGCGCAGCAACGGCGCGCATTTCCTGGCGTTTTCCGAGCACGCTGCCGAGGTGCCCAAGGTGCGCAGCCTGGTGGACTGGATCGGCGAGCAGGTCGCTGGTGCCAACGTTTGAACGAGTTCCTGAATTGACGGAATGACTGCTCGACTTTTTTTCGCTTGAAGCCGACCAGCATTCCTCGCTTTCATGTAGCGGTACCCGACCCCTCACCAGGAAGCTTGCGATGCCCGCTCAAGATTTCGTCAGCCCCGACAGTATTCGCGCGCGCTTCTCCGCCGCCATGTCGCTCATGTACAAGCAGGAAGTCCCGCTCTACGGCACGCTGCTGACGCTGGTGAGCGAGGTCAACCGCCAGGTGATGCAGGCCCGCCCGGAAGTGGCCGAGGCACTGCGCTGGACCGGCGAGCTCGAGCGCCTCGACCAGGAGCGCCACGGCGCCATCCGCGTCGGCACGGCGGCGGAACTGGCGACCATCGGCCGGCTGTTCGCGGTGATGGGCATGCACCCGGTGGGCTACTACGACCTGAGCTCGGCCGGCGTGCCGGTGCACTCCACGGCGTTTCGCCCGGTGCACGAGCAGTCGCTGCATATCAGCCCGTTCCGCGTCTTCACTTCGCTGCTGCGCCTGGAACTGATCGACGACCCGGCCCTGCGTGAACTGGCCCGGTCGATCCTGGAAAAACGCCAGATCTTCACGGCCCGCGCCCTGCAACTGATCGAGCAGAGCGAGCGTGATGGCGGCCTGAACGACGCGGATGCCGCCGCGTTCGTCAACGAAGCGCTGCACACCTTCCGCTGGCACCACGAGGCCACGGTGACTGCCGAGCAGTACCGGCAGTTGCACGACCAGCACCGGCTGATCGCCGATGTGGTGGCCTTCAAGGGCCCGCATATCAACCACCTGACGCCACGTACGCTGGATATCGACGCCATCCAGTTGGGCATGCCCGCTGCCGGCATTGCGCCCAAGGCCGTGGTGGAAGGCCCGCCGACCCGGCGCCATCCGATCCTGCTGCGCCAGACCAGCTTCAAGGCGCTGCAAGAGAAGATCGCCTTCCGCGACACCGACGGCAGCCACACTGCGCGCTTTGGCGAGATCGAACAGCGTGGTGCGGCACTGACGCCGAAAGGGCGCCAGCTTTACGACCAACTGCTCGACGCCACCCGCGACGCCCTGGGCGGCGCGCCGGCCGAGAGCAATGCCGATCGCTATATGAGCCTGCTGGCCAAACAGTTCGAGGCCTTCCCCGATGACCTGGCACAGATGCGCGAACAGGGGCTGGCGTACTTCCGCTACTTCCCGACCGAAAAGGGCCTGGCCGCCCGGGATGCGGTACAGCGACCCACCGGGCTGGAAGGGCTGATCGCGGCGGGGCATGTGCACTTCGAGGCGTTGGTGTACGAAGACTTCCTGCCGGTGAGTGCGGCGGGGATCTTTCAGTCCAACCTGGGGGACGACGGGCAGGCGGAGTATGGCAGCAATGCCAACCGTGACGCCTTCGAGGAGGCCCTGGGGATGCGGGTGCAGGATGAACTGGCGTTGTATGCGCAGAGTGAGCGGCGGTCGCTGGAGGCCTGTGCAAATGAGTTGAATCTGACCGAGCCACTATGAGACTGGCGGATGCGTGTGGGTGTTACCCGCGATGGCGTCGGTGAATTCACCCCTGCTATCGCGGGTAACACCCGCTCCCACAATCCCCGAGAATCGCAGCTCAGCGATCTACCCGAAAGCGCCCCACTTCCTCCCGCAACTGCCGCGCCAGCCCCTCCAGTTCATGGGCGGTGGCGGCCAGGTTGCTCGCCACTTCCCGCTGTTCACTGTTGGCCAGGGCGATGCTCTGCAGGTTGCTGCTGAGCAAGGTCGCGGTGGTGCTCTGCTCGTGGGTGGCGGTGGTGATGGCGGCGAACTGCTGCCCGGCGCTGCGGCTCTGCTCGTCGATCCGCGCCAGCGCTTCAGCCACCCGGGCATTGCGCTGCAAGCCTTCCTGCATCAGGCGGTTGCCCTGCTCCATGGTGCTGATGGCGTTGCCGGTCTGCTGCTGCACGCTGTCGATCATCACCGAGATTTCATCGGTGGCCTGACGGGTACGCGCCGCCAGGCTGCGCACTTCGTCGGCGACCACGGCAAAGCCACGGCCCTGCTCGCCCGCCCGCGCCGCCTCGATGGCGGCGTTGAGCGCAAGCAGGTTGGTCTGCTCGGCAATCGAGGTGATGACGCCGACGATGCCGCCGATTTCCTGGGAGCGGGCACCGAGAACGTCGATCACCTTGGCGGTGTCAGCCAGGGCTTCGGCGATCTGTTGCAACGATGACGATGCCTCGTCCATCGACGAGCGCCCGATGCGGGTCTGCTGGGCGTTGTCCTGGGCCATGCGCTCGGTGTTGCCCATGCTGTCGGCAATGTTCAACGAGGTGGCGCTGAACTCTTCTACCGCACCCGCCATGCTGTTGATTTCGCCAGACTGCTGCTCCATGCCTTCGTAAGCACCGGACGACATACCGGCCAGGGCATGGGCACGGTCGCCGACCTGCTGGGACGCTTCACGAATACGCAGGACCATGTTCGACAAGGCATCCCCCATCTTGTTGAAGCTGCTCGCCAGCTGACCGATCTCGTCGTGGCTGGCGACCTTCAGGCGCACGTCCAGATCGCCGGCGCCAAGGGCCTCGGCCTGCCGCACCAGATCATCCAGTGGGCGCAGTTTGCGCCGCAGCAGCCAGAGGGTGGCGCCTACCGCCAGCAGCATCGCCAGCAGGCTGCCGATGGCCAGGCGCGTACCCACGCTCCAGGTCACGGCGCGGATTTCCTCTTCCGGCATGCTCGCCAGCACGGTCCAGGGCCCGCCGGCGAACGGCGCGGCAACGCTGTACAACTCTTCGACGCCGTCATCCCAGAAGCGCCCCTGCCCGGGGTTGCGGGCAAGTTCGGCCAGTTGCGTCGCAGCCTGCTCGGTGGCGGTAACGCCGGCCGGAGCCACCATCCAGCGGTTCTGTTCGTCGAGCAGCGCCAGCGAGCCGGTCTGGCCGATGCGGAAGCGCTTGAGGTTGTCGAACTGGGCAATCTGCGCGTCGGTGTAGTCGAAGCCGACGAAGAGAATGGCGATCACCCGGCCGCTGTCGTCGCGCACCGGGGTGTATTGGGTCATGTAGAAGCGATCGAACAGCAGGGCACGGCCCACATAGGGCTGGCCGGCCATGATCTTGGCGTAGGCAGGGCTCTGCCGGTCCAGCAGGGTGCCGATGGCGCGGCTGCCGTCCTGCTTGGTGAGCGAGGTGGTGATGCGCACGAAGTCGTCGCCGCTGCGCACGAAGACCGTGGCGACGCCGGCGGTGAGCTGGCGGAATTCATCCACCTCGCTGAATTCGTTGTTCAGCGCCTGGCCGTCGAGAAACAGGCCGGGCGTGGCAACGCCGGCCACCGGGATCGAAGTGCCACCCTGCAGGGTGAGTCCGGTCTTGAAGCGCTTTTCGAACAGGCCGGCAAGGCGCTGGGTGCTCTCTCGCAGCGAACCGTGGAAGGTGCTGAGCTGGTCGGCCAGCAGCCGCGCCTCGCTGGCCAGGTGCTCCTGGCGGGTCATGACGTTGGCGTGGTCGAGGGAACGCAGGGCAAACAGGGTACTGCCGGTGACCACCACCGCCAGCACGGCGGCGAGGGCGAGACCGAGCTGCGAGGCAATCCGGGCACGGGGTTGAGACATGAAAGCTCCTGGCAATCAGGCAGGGATCGTCCTGATCGCCTTGCACCGTCGGCATGAGAAAACCGGGGCCTTCTCCTGAGACCCTCGTCCCAGACATTTCGGCGCGGCAGCAGATTACTTGAGCGTATCGCGCGGATATTCAGCGCAAACGTTCATTCACCGTCGTTGGGCTCATTTGCCTGCAGCATCTCGACTTCTGGCAAGCGCATGGCCCGCGCCTCGCCTTGCAGGAAATCACTGAGACGGCGCAGGCGTTCGCCGCCCGGACGGGTGCGCGGCCAGACCAGATAGTAGTCCAGGCCACTGGCGACCGCCGCCGGCCACGGCAGGCTGAGCCGACCTTGGGCGACGTCTTCGGCGACCATCAGCAAATCGCCCATGGACACGCCGTAACCCCGCGCCGCCGCGATCATGCCCAGCTCCAGGGTGTCGAACACCTGGCCGCCCTTGAGCGAGACCTGCTCGGTCAGCCCCATGCGCGCCAGCCAGGTGCGCCAGTCGCGCTTGTCCGGCGTCGGGTGCAGCAGTTCGCAAGTGGCCAGGCGCTCCACGGTCCACGGGCCTTCCTTGAGCAATTCCGGCGCCCCCACCGGGACCAGCAGCTCGGCGAACAGCCGGCTGACTTCCCAGTCCGGCGGGAAGTGACCATCGCCCAGCAGTACCGCGCAATCGAAGGGTTCCTGATTGAAGTCGACATGATCGACATCCATCCAGGCGCTGGTCAGTTGCACTTCATTGCCCGGCTGCAAGTGGCGGAAGCGGCTGAGCCGCGCCAGCAACCAGCGCATGGTCAGGGTGGAGGGCGCCTTCATGCGCAACACGCCGTCTTCACTGCGCAGGGTGCTACAGGCCCGCTCCAGCGCGCCGAAGCCCTCGCGCACGCCGGGCAGCAGCAAGCGCGCCGCCTCGCTCAGTTGCAGGCTGCGGCCGTTGCGGATGAACAGGCGGCAGGCAAAGTGTTCTTCGAGGGTGCGGATATGCCGGCTGACCGCGCTCTGGGTGATGTTCAACTCATCGGCGGCGCGGGTGAACGAGCTGTGCCGGGCGGCAGCCTCGAAGGCGCGCAGGGCATACAACGGGGGAAGACGGTGAGACATGGGCAAACCTCCTGGCGCGCATCTTCGCATGAGTTTTAATCATGCCACTGATCGTTTTTATCCTTTTGTGCGGTCTGCTGCAAAGGCCGAGAATGGGTCGCTTCCCCTTACATCGAGCAAAAGGACACCGACCATGCAGGCCGCGCCAACCCATGAACTCAAGGCACTATTGCGGCTCGCGGGGCCGCTGATTGCCTCGCAGTTGGCGCACATGCTGATGTTGCTCACCGACACCTTCATGATGGCGCGGATCAGCCCCGAGGCCCTGGCTGGCGGCGGCCTGGGCGCGGCGAGTTATTCGTTCGTGTCGATCTTCTGCCTCGGTGTGATCGCGGCGGTGGGTACGCTGGTCGCCATCCGCCATGGCGCCGGCGACCCCGAAGGCGCCACCCGCCTGACCCAGGCCGGCCTGTGGCTGGGCTGGGTGATGGCGGTGGTGGCAGCGCTGGTGCTGTGGAACCTGTCGCCGGTGCTGTTGCTGCTGGGGCAGACGCCCGGCAACGTCGAGCATGCCAGCCAGTTCCTGCTGCTGTTGCCCTTCGCCCTGCCCGGCTACCTGACCTTCATGGCCTTGCGCGGCTTCACCAGCGCGCTGGGGCGCTCGTCGCCGGTGATGGTCATCAGCCTGGTGGGGACAGTGGCCAACTTCCTGCTCAACTACGCGCTGATCGAAGGCATGTTCGGCCTGCCGAAGCTGGGGCTGATGGGGATCGGCCTGGTTACGGCGATCGTCGCCAACTGCATGGCCGTGGCCCTGGCGCTGTATATCCGCAAGCATCCGGCCTATGCGCCCTACCCGATCCGGAAAAACCTGTCGCGGCCGTCGATGCCGGCGCTGCGCGAGCTGTGGCGCCTTGGCTTGCCGATTGGCGGCACCTACACCGTGGAAGTCGGCCTGTTCGCCTTTGCCGCGCTGTGCATGGGCACCATGGGCAGTACCGAGCTGGGCGCCCACCAGATTGCCCTGCAGATCGTTTCCACGGCGTTCATGGTGCCGGCAGGGCTCTCTTATGCGGTGACCATGCGCGTCGGGCTGCATTACGGGGCCGACCGGCTACTGGCCGCGCGGCATGCCGGGCGGGTGGGGATCGGCTTTGGCGCGGCGCTGATGCTGGGCTTCTCGGTGCTGTTCTGGGTGCTGCCCGAGGCGCTGGTAGACCTGTTCCTCGACCGCAACGATCCCGCCTTCGCCGGGGTGATCCAGTTGGCGGTGAGCCTGTTGATGGTGGCCGCCTGGTTCGAGCTGTTCGACGGGATCCAGACCATCGCCATGGGCTCGATCCGCGGCCTCAAGGACGCCAAGACCACCTTCCTGGTGGGACTGTGCTGCTATTGGCTGATCGGCGCGCCGGCGGCATGGATCATGGCGTTCCCGTTGAACATGGGCGCGGTGGGGGTCTGGTGGGGGCTGGCGTTGGGACTGGCCTGCGCGGCGATCAGCCTGACGCTGGCGTTCGAGTGGCGGATGAAGTGGATGATCGGTGGTGTTGGATCGGAAATTCCGGTTCGATCCTGATGCTGTGGTTGTTTCCCAAGGCCTCATCGCTGGCAAGCCAGCTTCCACTTGTTGGGATGAGGCCCTGAGAACTAGAGGGCCACCGTCTGCTGCGCCGCATTCTCCAGCAGGAACTCCACCAGCGGCTCGATCGGCAGCGGCTTGCTGATCAGGTAACCCTGCACCTGGTCGCAGCCAAAACTGCGCAGCAGATCCAGTTGCTCTTCGCTTTCCACGCCTTCGGCCACCACTTCCAGATGAAGGTTGTGGGCCAGGTTGATCATGGCGTGGACCAGTTTGCGGTTTTCTTCGCGCTGCTCCATGCCGGCGACAAAGCTGCGGTCTACCTTGAGCAAGGCGATCGGCAGGCTGTTGAGGTGGACGAAGGACGAGAAGCCGGTGCCGAAGTCATCCAGCGAGAAGCGCACGCCCAGACGCCCTAGGGCGTCCATCGTCTGCTTGACCAGGTCGTTGCGGCGCATCACGGCGGTTTCGGTCAGTTCGAATTCGAGCCAGCGGGCATCGACGCCATGCTGGACGATCAGCCGGCTCAGGGTCGCCAGCAACTGGCTGTCCTGGAACTGGCGGAACGACAGGTTCACCGCCATGTGCAACGGCGCCAACCCACGCTCGCGCAGCACCTGGACATCACGCAAGGCACGGGAAATCACCCAGTAGCCCAAGGGCACGATCAGCCCGCTCTGCTCGGCCAGCGGTACGAATTCGCTCGGCGGCAGCAGGCCGCGCTCGGCATGACGCCAGCGTACCAGCGCCTCCAGGCCGACGATGCGGCCCTCGGCAAGGTCCAGGCGTGGCTGGTAGTGCAGCTCCAGTTCGTCACGGCGCAGGGCGCGGCGCAGTTCGCTTTCCAGGTCGGCAAGGCTGCGGGCGTTGCGGTTGATGCGTTCATCGAAGATGTGGAAGGTGCAGCCGTGGGTGCTCTTGGCCTGCTGCATGGCGATGTGGGCATGCCACATCAGCGGGTCGGCCCCCGCCTGGGCGCGGGCGTGGGCAACACCGAGGCTGCAGCCGATCAGCAGGCTTTCGCCGTCGATCCAGTAGGGTTCGGCCAGCGCCTCGACAATGCGTTCGGCGACCCACTCGGCCCGCTGTGGTTCGCGGCGGGTGTCGATCAGCAGGGCGAACTCGTCGCTGCCCAGGCGCGCCAAGCGGTCGCCGGCTTCCAGCTGGCTCTTGAGCCGCCCCACCACCTGCAGGATCAGGCGATCGCCGCCCTGATGGCCGAGAGCGTCGTTGGCGTGGCGGAAGTTATCGAGGTCGAGGTGGCCGAGGGCGACACCGCGGCCGTCATTCTCGGCCAGGCGCGCCGCCAGCAAGGTACCGAAGCCCTGGCGGTTGGCGATGCCGGTGAGCGGGTCCTGCTCGGCCAGGCGTTGCAGGGTGGCTTCCAGGACACCGCGTTCGCGCACATGGCGCAGGCAGCGGCGCAGCACGTCACTGCCCATGTGCCCGCGCACCAGCCAGTCGCTGACGCCGGGCGGCGCCTGCGCCGGTTCTGCTTCCAGCAGGAGTACCATCGGCAGGTCGCAGCGGCCCGGTGCCGGCTGGCGACCCGGCGTGGTCAGCACCACGGCGTTGCGGTCGCGTGCGAACAGGCTGTCCACCGACTCCCAGCTCGGCGCCGTCAGCAACACCGCCGTGCCGGCCAGCGGCAACAGCGACTCCCCGAGGGCGACAGCCCATTCGGGCTCTTCGGCCAGCAGGAGCAAACGCAACGGTTCGGCAGGCGTAGACAAGCTCTCTCCTTAGTCAGCACGCGGACGCAGTCATTGACGCTGGATCAGCGGGAAACGACACCGGGCACTAATGTAAATGATTTTCACTTGGAACACGGCAGTGCCGTGCGGGAAAACCGTTCATTCCGGGCACGCATCCTGATTGAAAGTAGCAAAGCCCGCAAATCTGGATATTGTGCTGCGTCACACTGTCAGACGGTCGCGCCATACCGGCCATCCCCTGTTAAACTGCGCGGCTATTTTTCAGCCACCCCCGGTTTACGTC
>NZ_JBWJFH010000003.1:0-44451 GCF_056388475.1 Pseudomonas sp. TUM25319
ATGAATACCAGCACCTTTCTAGAGGACGGCGATTTCCTGACGAAAGAAGACTTCCTTTCGTTCGCTAAGGGGATGCGCAAACCGGAGGCGGCAACCATGGATTCTCAGGCAGTGATCCAACACCCGTTTAACGTCTGCGCGGTCATTGTTCTGGCCGATCTCATCGACCTGATCCGTTACGAGCTGGAGGTGATCGAGGACGACGAGCTGGGTTCGCGGAAAGGGGTGGACCTGTTCAATGAGATGCTGGTCAACATGCACAGCGAAACCGAAAAGCAATTGCTGATCGAAGCAATCAACGACGCATTCATTTAACCCAGCGTGCCCGGTCTAGACCGGGCACTTTCGCGAGAAAGGAGACTCATCATGGCCCGTGGCGTAAACAAAGTGATCCTCGTTGGCACTTGCGGACAAGACCCTGAAGTCCGCTATCTGCCCAACGGCAACGCCGTTACCAACCTGAGCTTGGCCACTAGCGAACAGTGGACAGACAAGCAGAGCGGCCAGAAGGTCGAGCGCACCGAGTGGCACCGCGTTTCGCTGTTCGGCAAGGTCGCGGAAATTGCCGGCGAGTACCTGCGCAAAGGCTCCCAGTGCTACATCGAGGGCAAGTTGCAGACCCGCGAATGGGAGAAGGACGGCATCAAGCGTTACACCACCGAGATCATCGTGGACATGCAAGGCACCATGCAGCTGCTGGGCGGGCGTCCGCAGAACCAACAGCAAGGCGGTGATCCGTACAATCAAGGCCAGCAGCAGGCACCCCGCCAGCAGGCACAGCGACCACAGCAGGCCCAACGGCGACCAGCGCAGCAACAGCCGCCGCAACCCTCCCCGCAGCCCGCCGCCGACTTCGACAGCTTCGACGACGATATTCCGTTCATGGATCCGTACCGCTTCACTTGGATGATGCAGTGACGCGACTGCCTTCCCCGCCCTGGACACGTCCGGGGCTTTTTTTTGCCCTGTGATCGGTGGAATTCCAGTAAACTTTAGGTCAAATATTGTTTGACGAATAGTTGACGTAAGGGCCGCTTTTTGAGATACTAACCACGTCGAAGCAATACCGCCTCGACACCCCCGGACACCAGCGGCGGCAACCGCTCCGGGGCAATCTGCGAAAGGAGATTCAACCCATGACTATCGAAACCCACATCCTGTATTTCAGCGAAGCCGAGGCCCTGCGCGAGTTCAGCGGCTTCACCGTTGAAGTGTCCCATCAGGCTCGCCCGAACCAGACCCCAGCCAACGTCACCATGTACATGATCGTTGCCCAGCGTGGCGGCATCGGTCGCCGCGAGGTGATCGCCGAGTTCCCGCTGGAACTGCACGCCACGATCTTCCGTGACATGTGCGAAGGCTTTGTGCGCAGCGAGCGCCTGACCAAGTAAACCAATCCTGGCCCGGATACCAGCGGCGGCAACCGCTCCGGGCCTTCCTCTGCGAAAAAAGGAGTTACCTATGGCTACTCAAGCCCTTCCCTCGTTCCGTGTCTTCCTGGCCCGCCTGGCCGCTTCTGCGCGCCGCGCAGCGGCCCCAGCTCGCCCGGTGCCGTCCATGCAGCAACTGGCCGAGCGCGACCAGTTAATGGAGTCCGCCGACCTTCTGACCCTCGCACGGGCTGTTAAACGGGCCTAACCCCACTACCCAACCGAGCGCCGCGGCTTCGCCCCGGCGCTCCCCGCTGGAGAACAGGATATGTACGGACACCAGACCACGCCGACCAAGGCCGCCAGGACATGCCAGGCGCTTGCCGCCGCTGCGCGCAAGGCCGAGCTGCAACACGATTGGGAAGTGGCCGCAGAGTTCTACGAGGCCGCCGCGACGTTCATCACCAAACCGGGCGAACTGGCGCACCGCGATAGCGCCGGCTTGCTGCGCAAGGCCGCCGCATGCTGGGAAGCCGGAGATCGAGGCCAGGGCGCAGGACCTGGCCACCGTTGAGGATGTGGATTGCGCAATCCAAAAGGCCCGCTTTCGCGGGCCTTTGTCATCGTGCGACCGGCTGGAATGGCGACCCGGCGCAGTGTTCGCCGCCGCAAAGAATCGCCAGTTCAGGCTTGCCCCACACCTGCGTTGCGCACTTCGGGCACCGGTACTTGACCCGGTTTGACCGGTTCGGCGGCACCTCGGGCGGCAGCTCGACCAGCTCACCGAGCGGCCCCAGTTCATCGCCGCCCTGATCCAGAGCTTGCCCCTGGCCTTCGTCCTCACCGTCTACGTCATCGACAAACCCGCGACCGTTCGAGCCGGTCGGCGGGTCAATTTGCGGTCGTTCCGGGGGGAAACGGTCGTACCACGACAGCGAGAAGTCCCGCGTCAGCAGCTCCGCGCAGCTCACGTCAAAGCGCCCGCCTGGGATGATGTAGTGATCCATTTGTTCGCCCAGGCGCTTGCCACCAGGTGCGCCGGTATTGCTGGGCATCAGGCCCAGGGCTTCCATGCGGGCGGCCCATTCCTTGTTGTGGTAGCCACGCCGGCCAGGCGCGCCAAAGTGGAACTGCCACAGGTGCACCATTTCATGGGCCAGCACCGACAGCGTTTTGCGCAATGAGCGAATCGCGAAGTAGCCGGGGTTCATGGCGATTTCATCGGTCATTTCACCGCTACGACGGGCGAAGCGCTTGCGCGAGAAGTAGCCGTAGGTTCGGCGTTCACGCTGGAGGGTGATAAGGCAGTCCGGTAGCTGGCCGTCGAACAGCTGGACGTTGAAGTGTTCATACGCCAGTTGCAGCTCGGCATAGACCTCATGAGTCGGCAGTAGCGACATGGTGACGATCCTGTCTTGTGGATTGTGCAATCCAGTTTAATAGAAGTGGATTGCGCAATCCAGGGCGAGGCCTTCGGCGCGGGCTGTCGTGCTGCGCATCGAGCCACGGCTACGCCGCGTCTCGCCCCTTCGGGCTTCCATCCCTCTCGCCTCCGCGCCCGGTTCCCAGGCGCTGCGCGCTCCGCTTGCCGCACGGGAGCGCCTGCGGCGACTCCCACAAACGGCGAGGCCGCCTTGCGGCGGCCTCAGCGTGTGTCACAACCCGGCGCTAGCCGGCAACCAAGCGGTAGAAGAGCAGGGCACCGCCCAGGCCTCCGGCCAGGCCGGCAATGCCGGCGCAGATCGCCGCCACCCATACCGTCCGCCGCTGGGTCGCGGCCAACAGGCTCTTGGCCTGGCGGTCCAGCTTCTCCAGGGCCTTGTCATGCCGTGCCTCGGTTTCCCGAATCGCGGCGGTCAGCTCCCGATTGGCCGTCACCAGCTCGGCGCGTGCGTCTTCGACCGTGGAGGCCAGGCTTGCGCCGGCCTCCTGCATCGACTGGTGGACCTCACGGGCCGCCGCGACCGCGCCCTGGAGATCGGCCAGGATCTCTTTCGAGTCGCCCAGGAACCACTCAATTAATACTTCTTCTCTCGGTTTCCTAGAATCCATCACTGGCACTCCGGTGCACTTAGGCCGTCAAAGCGGCGAAGCATTCGTCCAAGTTAGCGCGAACGGGCTTCGCGTAACTTGTCCAACGGTGAAGGCGTG
The DNA here is from genome assembly GCF_056388475.1 of Pseudomonas sp. TUM25319. Lineage (NCBI taxonomy): Bacteria > Pseudomonadati > Pseudomonadota > Gammaproteobacteria > Pseudomonadales > Pseudomonadaceae > Pseudomonas > Pseudomonas sp. TUM25319. The sequence continues at coordinate 3,522 of NZ_JBWJFH010000003.1, forward strand.
CATATTCCTTGGCCTTCTCAACATCAGTTTCGGCCTTGGCCATTGCCTTGTAGTCGGTATCTTCGCCAATCAGTTGATCGAACGACATTTTGTTGGCCGCGAGATAACCATAAACGTCGCTGTCAAACAGGAACGCGCCCGGTTTGATGGTCGCCTTCTTGGTTTTCTTTACATAGTTGTAGATCGACGGAATTTCAGCTTCGGGATTATCACGGATTCGGTTCGGCAGCAGAATGATGCGATCAGGAGAAACGCCGATGGTCGCCAGCGCCTCAACAGTTTTCAAGCTTTCCTGCCAGGCCTTTTGCTCGGGAGTTACCGGAATGATGAACTGTTCAATTTCGTCAATGAAACCGTGATAGCGCGATCCAGCCTCAAAGAACGATTCGATGTTAGAAGCGCCAATGTCAATAATGGCGATATCTTCAAGTACCAAATCCTCAATCAGCTCGCCCGCTTCGCGGCCTCGCATCGTAACCACTTCGGCAATACCCAAGTCCAGGGCCGACTGGTTAATCGACTCGATGGCAAAGAATGCCGCGCCTGGCATCCGAGGGTAGAGCAGGTGCGCTGCAATAGTGGTTTTGCCGATGCTGCCGCTGTAGTTCAAGATCGCTCGTTTCATACGCTATTTCCTTTTGCCCGTATATTTATCATCAAGATCAGAGAAATCCATGGAGTGGACTTTCTCGAAATCGCTACTGGTGACGATGCGACCCTTTACGGGTGCGCCCGCCTCGGGTGGCGTTGGTTCGTCTTTCTGGATTGCGCAATCCACATCCTTTCCCTGGCCATCACTTTCCGGTCGGGGTGGCGGTGGGGTGGTCGTCGCTGGTGTTCCAGCTCGCTCCTGCCTTGCGGCCCTCGCTCGCATCAGCGCCTTGCAAAACCCGTTAAAGCCAATCCCCATCCCGTGCTCTTCTTTGAGCGTTTTCCAAACATCCTCCCGTGAGGCTCCGGCTGTCAGTGCGGCCTCGATCTCGCCGAGCATGTTCCGCACCAGGGCCGAATCGCTCCGTGGTTTTAGTCGCGATAGTGGCATCGCTTACCCCTCGTTATCGACCTCGGGCACTTTTGTCCCCTCTTTGTCTCTGATCCGTACTCTAGCCGTCCCTTTTGACTCTGGCAAGTCCCTTTTTTGTCTCTCCGGTGTCTTCACATCGTCTCTCGGTTGTCTTCAATGCGTACTCAGTGGCACCCCTGGGCGGCGAAAAGCCCCTCACGCTGCGCGTGAGGGATCAGGAGGACGCTTTTTTGCGGCCTCCGAGGGGTGCAGACGGCTATTTTCTCCCTTAAAAGCAGAGCGGTATTTTCCCTTAACGAGCTATACACCATACGCAATGCTTCGCATCGCTAAGTCGTTGAAAAATAAAGCATTTTCAACGACTCGCGAAAAAGCGTAATACCTGCGTAAGACAAAAGTGAGTGCAAGCCCTGATTTTGCTGTATTTTGTGTCTGACACACGTCAGACAAGGAGGCCATCCGTGCCCACAGTGAGCTTTCGATGCACCGAAACACAGAAAATCGAGCTGGAAGAGCGGTCCCAGGGCGACATTTCGGAGTATGTACGCCGGCAGCTTTTCCGGCAGATGGAGCAGGAGGACACGCTAGAAATGATCCTCCAGCGCCTCGATCAACGGCCTGGCGGTGACGGCCAGCCGACCGCTGGAATCGACCGCCAGTCGATGGCCATCTTGATCGAGCTGCTATTGCTTCTGCGCACCGCGTCCAAACCGGATGCTAAGAGGGAAGCCCAGGCCGAGGTCGAGCGCCTGGGCTTCGACGTATGGGATTCATCAAAGAGGGATAGCTGATGAACGAGCGCCAACGATCTCAAATCTGCCTCGCCGTCATGGTGCTGGTGCCACTGTTCGCGTGGTTCTTTACCGCCAAGCTGATGTATGGAATTGAAAAGCAAGGCGCCCGAGACAGGGTGTTCTACCTGGCGAAAAACACGTTCACCTTGTGGCCGCTTGCGGTTGCTTTAGTTGGTGGGCTGATACTCGCGATTGCGTTGTGCGTGCTTATCGTGAAGTTGAGCAAGACCACTTTTGCCGGCGCTCACTTTGATAAGTATTTCCGTGGTAGCCAACTTGTCTCCCAGCGTGAGCTTAAACGACTGACAAAGGAGAAAGAGGAACAAATAACTATTGCCGGGGTGCCTGTTCCTATTGCTGCCGAGGCGACACACTTCTCAGTTGGCGGGGCCACGGGTACGGGTAAGAGTACGATTTTCCGCGAAATGATGTATGGCTGCATGCAGCGGAAAGATCGCATGGTAATCCTTGATCCCGATGGAGAGTTCCTATCTACCTTCTACCGCAAGGGCGATAAAATCCTGAATCCATATGATGCCAGGACGGAAGGTTGGAACTTCTATAACGAAATCCGTAGTCACTACGATTTCGAGCGCTACGCAAAATCCATTATTCAAGTTTCAGACAGTAACGACTCGGAAGAATGGAACCAGTATGGCCGTCTGCTGTTCGCAGAGGTGGCCAAGAAGCTGTATAACACCACGCGCAACCCTGGCATGCGGGAAGTATTCCGATGGACTAACGAGTGCGACTCGGAAACTCTCCAGGCTTTTGTAAAAGGCACAAGAGCCGTATCTTTGTTTACTGAAAACGAGCGCGCTACAGGCAGCGTCCGGTTTGTCCTCAGTAATAAACTACCTGCGCATTTTGATATGCCACCAGGCAATTTTTCGCTGCGCCAGTGGTGCGAAGATCCTAACGGCGGCAACTTGTTTATCACTTGGGACGAGAACATGCGCGAAGCGCTGCGCCCATTGATTAGTTGCTGGGTGGATACCATTTTCACCAGCATTCTTGGGATGAAGTCCAATCCCAAGCGCCGGATCTGGACCTTCCTTGACGAGCTGGAATCGCTGCAACGACTGCCCACCCTGGGCGACATGTTGACTCGGGGCCGGAAGAAGGGCGGTTGCGTGGTATCTGGCTACCAGTCCTACACCCAGCTCGAATCCGTGTATGGCGAGAAACTGGCTGAAACGATGCTGGCCAACCACCGGACAATGGTTGCCCTGGCCGTTGGCCGCATGGGTACGGCAACCGCCGAACGCATGTCCAAAGCCTTGAGCGAGCATGAAGTACTGCGCACCAAGGAAGGCCGCAGCTCGCGCTGGGGTGACTGGGGCACTCGCAGCGAGAACGAGGATGTGAAACCCGAGCGCATCGTTATGTCGTCGGAGATCATGGCTTTGAACAACCTCGAAGGCTTCCTGTCGTTCCCCGGAAGCATCCCGATTGCGCGTGTGACCATCGACCCGATCAACTTCACCCGCACGAACCCGGTACCGGGCATCGTCCCAAACCTTGAGATCATCTAAATGCTCGATATCACGACCATTTCTCGGCAATCACTGGGCAAAGTCGTGTCGTACTACGCGGATGGTGCGGATGACTACTACGCAAAAGACGGCGGCGCCATGCAATGGCAAGGTGCCGGCGCCGAGGCATTGGGCCTGTCCGGGGAAGTAGAGCAGGCCCGATTCCGCGAGCTATTGGATGGCCGAATTAGCGACAGCACGAAGCTCATGCGCACTGTCAAAGAGGCTGATGGCAAAGTGGTCAGCAAGGAAAGGCTTGGGTATGACCTCACCTTTTCAGCGCCCAAAGGTGTGTCGCTCCAGGCCTTGGTCCACGGTGACGCCAGCATTATCGAAGCCCACGATAAGGCGGTGGCAGCAGCCATTCGCGAGGCTGAACGGTTGTCCCAGGCCCGAATAACGGTCAACAAGAAGACCGGTACCGAGAACACCAACAACTTGGTGGTGGCCAAGTTCCGACACGAAACCTCACGCGCCCTGGACCCCGACCTGCATACCCATGCGTTCGTGCTGAACATGACCCAGCGTAGCGACGGCGAATGGCGGGCACTGAAAAATGACGGTGTGTTCAATTCGTCCATGTTCCTGGGCAACGTCTACAAGGCGGAACTGGCCCGCGAGCTGGAAAAGGCCGGCTTCCAGTTGCGCTATGAGCGCAACGGTACATTCGACCTGGCGCATTTCTCCGACGAGCAGATCCGCGAATTCAGTTCGCGCAGCCAGCAGATCGAGGCAGCGCTAGCGGCGAAAGGCCTGGACCGCAGCACAGCGTCGTATGCTGAAAAGAACCAGGCCGCGCTGGCCACCCGCGACAAAAAGCAGGGTGGAATCGACCGCGAAGAATTGCGCCAGGTTTGGCTTGAACGGTCGAGGGCTTTGGGTATCGACTACCACAGCCGCGAGTGGGCCGGCGTCGGCGCCGATGCGCAGGGCGGCAGGGAGCGAAACAGCGCCGCCACTCCGCAGATCGAGAAGCCCCTGGAGTACCGTGCCGACCAGGTGATCGAATTCGCGATCAAGAGTCTGACCGAGCGCCAGGCGGTTATCGGTCAGAAGGAGCTGATGGATACCGCGCTGCGCCACGGGTACGGCGCCCTCACCATCGACGACGTGCGCGCCGGCATCGAGCGGCGTGCCGCATCTGGCCACCTGATCCGCGAGGAACCGCTTTACTCTTCACAAAACCCTGCCGATGGAAAGAAGGGGAAGGCCGCCGAGAAGGCCCGCGAAGAGGCGCCACAGCTCAGCCGCAAGGAATGGGTGGCAACCCTTGTCCGCGCCGGCAAATCGCGCTCAGAGGCCGCCAGGCTCGTTGATGAGGGCATCCGCACCGGACGGCTGCGCCAGGGTGAAAACCGTTTTACCACGCACATCGCGCAGAAGCGCGAACGCGAGGTGCTGCAAATCGAGCGAATGGGGCGCGGTACGGTTGAGCCACGGATCTCTAAAGAAGCCGCCGAAGCCTTCCTTGCCGATCGGGGCTTGAAGGCGGAACAGCAGGCCTCGGTGATGCGGATCGCCCGCACACAAAACCAGTTCATCGGCGTCCAGGGCTTTGCCGGCGTCGGCAAAAGCTACATGACTGTAGCGGCCAAGGATCTGCTGGAGGCGAACGGATACCGTGTCACCAGCCTGGCGCCCTATGGTAGCCAGGTGAAGGCGCTCCAGGCCGAGGGTCTGGAGGCTCGTACTCTGCAATCGTTCCTCAAGGCCCGCGATAAGAAGATCGACAGCAACACCGTCGTGTTCATCGACGAGGCCGGCGTAATACCTGCGCGGCAGATGCACGAAGCCATGAAAACCATCGAGGCTGCCGGCGCCCGCGTGGTCTTCCTGGGCGACGTAGCACAAACCAAAGCCATCGAGGCCGGCAAACCCTTCGAGCAGCTGATGAAAGCCGGCATGGAAACGTCCCGGCTGACCGACATTCAGCGGCAGAAGGACCCGCAATTGCTGGAGGCGGTGAAGCTGGCCGCCGAGGGTAAAGCCAAGCAATCGCTGCCACTGGTGAACGAGATACGCGAGATCAAGGAAGACGGGGCACGCTACCAGGCGATTGTCGACGCCTACGCCAAAATGACGAAGGCCGAGCGTGACCAGGCTCTAATTATCACCGGTACCAACGCCAGTCGGATCCAAATCAACGAAGGCGTGCGGGAGGCGCTGGGACTGAAAGGGCAGGGCGCGGAGTATCCATTGCTCAACCGTCTGGATACGACCCAAGCCGAGCGCCGGCACAGTAAATACTACGGCAAGGGCAGCATTGTCGTCCCCGAGGTGGACTATAAGAACGGGCTGCAACGTGGCGTACAGTACGTGGTACTCGACACCGGCCCCGGCAACAAACTCACCGTGCGCGGGCCAGAAGGCGAGACGCTGCAATTCACTCCAGCCCGTTGTACAAAGCTTTCGGTCTACAGCGTCGAGAGAACAGAGCTTGCCGCTGGGGATCAGGTGAAAATCACCCGAAACGACGCTGAAAAGGACTTGGCCAACGGCGACCGATTTGTGGTGAAGGAGATCCACAGCGACCGCGTGGTGCTCGAAGGAGACAAAGGCCGCCAGGTCGAGCTGGACACAGCATCGGCTATGTTCGTCGGCCTGGCCTATGCTTCGACCGTTCACAGCGCCCAGGGTCTCACCTGCGACAAGGTGCTCATCAACCTTGAAACCCAATCGCGCACCACCGCCAAGGACGTGTACTACGTGGCTATCAGCCGCGCCCGTCATGCAGCGGAAATCTTCACCGATAACCGGCAGAAGCTGGGGGATGCGATCAGCCGCTTGAACGCCAAGGCCGGCGCCCTGGATATCAAGCAGCTCCAGCGGCATGCGCTCGAGCGCAAAGGGCACGACCAGGCTGGCAAACAGAAGGACGCCGTGCAGAAGCAACAGCAAGGCCAGCAATTGCCGGCCAAACAGCCCAAAGAAAAGGGCAGGGCATTCGGTCTGTAATCAGCAAAGGGGCTTCGGCCCCTTTTTGCTGCCCGCTAGACGCCTCTCGACCGGCGCATGTCTGCGATGCGCTCATGCGACACGCCTGCGAGTTTGGCCAGCACGTTATTCGGGACCAGGCCGAACAAGTGCGCGTACCGCTCCGCACGCGATACCCGGCGATAGGGAGCAATGCCCAGGTACTGCTGGCGAGCTTCCACAACCCCAATGGGTACGCCCACTTCGCGGCTGATCTTGGCGGCAGACATGGTGCCCAGGAGCGATTCGTAACCGAGTCCGGGGCCGTGGTAGTCCTCGACAGGCGCCGGCCTGGCCAGGTCAGGGGAGGGCGCCACAGCATCCAGGCCGAACGCCTCGCGCAGCGCCTGCACGACTTGGGGTTTGGGGAGCAATGGAACCGAAAACCAACGTAAGCACGAATTAGAGTTCGCTTTACTCGTATGTGACTGTTGATTGGAGAACTCTGATTGTCGAAACGAGTTTATCGAACCGCTTTTCGGATGTTTACGGTCCTTCCTGATGTTCGTTAAAGCGGTTTCATAAAACGGTGGTTTTATCGTACTCCCCAGACAGAGCGCTGGTTTGCGGGCAGGTACTGGGCTTAAGTGCGTTTACTGTTCCATTGCTCCCCGAACCCCTTCCACGCCGCTACGACCAATCAGCAGCAGCTGGTCGTAGACATCGCCTGTTTGTGGCTCGCCACAACCCATGGCGATAAGGCTTTCACGTACCGCCTTGGTGATCTCGTTGGCGGTGGCAGTCCAGATATTGGTTGCTTCGGTCATGCGTACTACTCCTTGGGTTTAGCCCTGCAGGGCGCTAAGCGGCTTGAGTTCCTACACCGCTGCCATTGCTTGTTTCTTGAACATCGGGTCGTACAGGATTTCCAGCACTTCACGTTTTTCCATGTACACGACCACATCCAACGTGGTGTTGATGGTCTTCATGATTACGTCGTAGTCGAGCGCCCGACCGATTTCCGAGGCCTTTACCAACGTGGCGATACGCGCAGGAGTGCTGGCCGCGCTGTCAGCGTGCGTCGAGAAAATGCCCCCAGGGTGCCCCGTGTTCGCGCCGGCCAGGTAGTCCCAGGCTGCATCGTCGCGCAGCTCGGTCAGGAAGATTCGGTCCGGGGACAGGCGCATGCACAGCTTGAGGCATTCACGGGCCGACATTCGCCCGTCGCCTTCGCCGTACATCAGATAGCCCACCTCATCGAGCCGGTTATCGTCGATTTCGTGCGTATCTTCCATCAGCAGCACACGTTCAACCGTAGGCACCGCCCCCATCAGCGAGCGGGTGAGAGTGGTTTTGCCGGAGCCGGTAGGACCGGCTACGGCAATGTTCCGCTTAGTCTTGACGGCCAGCGTCAAGAAGCCTTCCACGTCCCCCTTTTCCAACAGCGCAAGCAACTCTTCCTCGAACGGCTCAAGAGAGAACTGTTCAGACTGCTTACGGTGTCGCACCTTGGCAAAGCGGCCTTCCTGGGCAAGCTGGGCCAGGCTCTTCGATACGGGCAAATGCTTACGAATCGACATGAGCATGGTCCCCTCGACAGTCGCAGGGGGCCAGCAGAACGTCCCCCGAGATCCGTCCGGCAACTTCACGTAGCTGATAGGCGTGCGGCCGAGTCCGTTCAGGCTCAGTAGATGGTCATTCAAGGCCCACAGGTAGTCGTAGGTGATCCGTGGGTCGGCGTGCAAGACACGCCCTTTGGGCGTGTCACATACCACCTGGCCGAACTTGTTCACCCGAATCTCGAACACTTCTGGATCGTCGAGGTACTTCCGCAGCGGGGCGAAGTTCGCCGCCGCCAGGGCCATGTCCATGTCTGCTAAAGCCAGGTCGCGCTCGGTCGCAATATCCATATGTGCCTCCCTCACTCCACCATTTCCAGGCCATACACATCGCTGAAATCAACGTCACGCGGCACGAAGATCGAAACGGCTTCGCCGTGATTGACGGTCAGGGTTGGCGGGATGTTGATAGTGGCGCGCAATACTTCGCGGGCCAGCGAATCGGAGGTGTTCGAGGTGTTGTCGAGGTTCACGGTCGTGTCGCTGTCCGACTTGTCGGTGGAGTTCACCAGGGCCTGCATCAGACCACGGCTCAGGTCACTGAACACGGAAATGAACATGGCACCACCGAAGCGATCCCAAAAGTGGGTATCGACCTGCCCAGGAATGCCGGCGCTACCGAGGCGGTTGGTACCAGGCGCATCGAGGTAGGCCACGGCGCCGTCGCGGTTGCGAACCCGCGACCACAGTACAAAGGCCCTGGCCTGGCCCATCAGGATGCCGCCACTGACTTCGCCTGTGATCTTCGCGCCCTTGTCGATCAGCACCACCGAACCGTCAGCCGAACGAACCTCCTTCGACACTTGGCAGGAAACGAAGCCGGGAACAGTGGTATCCAGCTCGGTGATCGTGCCGCAGTTAATCATCGTGCCAGCGGCTATCGACATGCTCATGTTTTTCATGAGTGTCGCCCTGGATGCAGTGTACCGGGCGCTATTCATGCGTGTGGCCAACTCCGAACTGCCACTGCTGGTTTGTACCGGCTCGGCCTTCTCACCACGACTAGGCGTAGCGACTGCACCCTGGGAGCGCATTTCCTCTGTCCCGCTCGACGCACTGAGCCGGCGCTGCATGGCCTTTTGCTCAGGCGTTAGCTCGACCTTGCCCTGCTGTGCGGGCTGAGCCGGTTGCACCGGCTGCTGGTAGGTACTGGCGGCTTGCGCCTGCTCGGCTGGCTGCTCGGCAGGTTCGTCCTCGGCGTTCGCAGGTGTGGTTGCGAAGCTCACACCCGGCAAGTTCCTGGCCTTGTTGGGCGAGGCTTTTTCGGCCTGTTCCTGCTGCTGGAGTTTCGGCGCAATCACATTGTTGTAGACGATCCAGCTAATGAGACACAGGGCAATCAGGAACAACACGCCGATGAACGCTCGCAGGCCTGGCACTTTCTTTTTCGGCCCACCATCGAACCCGCCCCGGTCGTCCTCGAACGTGTCCAGTTCGTCGATATTTACGTCGCGGCTCATTCCTCACCCCCTTTCAACACGCGCTTAACCACGGGCGAGTTGGTGCCGGTCTTGCTAGCGCCCAACGCCGGGTTGTAACCGCCATTGACTACACCCACCACGCGATCACCCAGGCGAACCCGCCATTCACGCGCCGTTGTCTCGGCCACGATGATGTTGGAATACTCGCCCTCGATGTGCGTCTGCGGGATGGTTTCCTTGCCATCCGGGCCAATCATGTAGACGTTTGGCAACGCTGCATTGGCCGGAAACTCGAAGTAGGTAAAGCGGAAATCATCCCAGGTGTGGGTCGGCCTGATCTCCAGGCTGTTCTCATCATCGGAGCGGGTATAGGCGATGTTCACTGGCCCGTTATTACCCTTGGCCAGCGCCTCGCGGACGCGTCGTTCTTCGAGCTTTTTGTTAGCAACCTTCATGTCTTCAAACGGGTATTTGAAGATGACGCCTACCGTGGCTTTGCGCATGCTCCAGGGCGTCTTGATGAACTCTTCTTTCACTTGTCCATCAGGGCCTTTGACGGCATTGCTGCCGATGTAGTGCAGCAGGAAGTAGTACGTCCGCTTGCTGGTCACCACGGTCAGGTTGGTGTCGCTCAGTTCGGCAATTGGCCGGATGAATACGTTGTTGTCCTTGTTGACCAGCTCCCAGGCGCTTTTCGCACCGAAGTTATGCGTCACGTAGACCTCATCCGGGGCAAATTGGATGAGCGTTTGCAGGCCCACCACCCCGTCAATCTGAACAACGTCCATCGGGTTGTAGATCACCGTCTTGATCCGATAGTCGTAGGGGCTGTCTGTCTTCTCGTTGAGCGCCAGGGCAGGCGCCGATACCAGCGCCGCAGCCAAGGCAGTTGCAATAGCGAATTTGAGATTCATTATCGGCCCCCCCCACTGGCAACAGATTCGGCATTGACTCGGTACGAGTAGACGCGGAATCCAGCCGGGTTGATGTAGCGCTGCGCCGCCGTCAGCTCCATGTTGTCGTAGCGATAGGACAGGGTAGCGATCCAGAATTGCGGAGCCTCATCCGCACCACGGGTGCGGTATTTTTCAGTGGTAGAGAAGCGAACCGTAGCGATACCTGTTTCACGGTCGAGGATGACCGAGGAAACCTTGACCTTGACAGACTTGCGGTCGCCGACGGTCTTGTCCATGGCTTCCTTGGTGCCCCACTTGTAGCGCTTCTGGTAATCCTCGGCCACATCAGGGCCGGCCATCAGACCGATAGCGTCATAGTCTGCCTGCGCCGTGTTGAACTCGTAGCTTTCGTAATGGCGGATGAACGTAGAAACCCAGTAGGTATCTGCTACATCGCCATAGCTGGATTGCGGGGTCAGCAACGACACCTGCTGGATAGTGCCGTCACTATTCATAACCAGCATGTGCGCCGGGACCGGCTGGCTGTAGCGGTACATGGTGAAGCCGGTCACGGCCAACGCCACGCCGGCCAGAGCACCCAGGCCAGTCGCTACCCACCAGGCAACTCGACGGGATTTCAGCACCTCATCGAGCAGATCCGTTTCCAGGTTCTGGCGTTCTTCTTGGAACACGGCCATGTCGGCCTTGGTAATTGCCTCGTTCTTATCAGCCCGACTCATTCTTTACGTTCTCCATTCGTGGCCTGGGGAATTACCCCAGGGCGTCCTACTAGGGCGCTGGGCAACGTCTTGTTGACCGGCACCAAATTGGTCATGTCAGGCTCAGGTGCGGGCTTGGGCTTGCTTGCGCATCCAGCCAGAGCCGCAACCAGTAAGATCCCGACCAATCCCGTCGAAAACCGCACCATGTGATTTACCTCAGATGAGAAAAAGACAGGGCCATAATAAATCCCTGAAATTATAATTTCAAGGACTTATTACAGCCCAAATGTGATTCCGTTTAGCCTGCTCGGCGTGAACCTCTGGCCATGCCCTGCATGGCAGTACCCACAGCACTTGCCGCTGCGCCGGCTGGACCGGCTGCCGCACCTGCCGCTGCTCCAGCAGCTGCACCACCACCGGCACCTGCACCAGCACCCGCACCAGAGCCAGCGCCGGCTCCGCCGCCTTTTCCGGCGTTACCACCGCCACCCTTGCCTGGGCGTTGACGACCCGGTACGAACTGCACCGAGACACCACTACCCCAGGACGCGGCCAGGTCGGGGATCTTCTTGAGGACAAACCACGTCACCACGGTCAGAAGGCCGCAGGTGATGATTGGTACCAAGATCGGCGAGTTGGCTGCCGGGTCTGCCGCCGCCGCCACTGCTTTGCCGTAAAACTTCATCAGCAGGCCGAAGGTGGCGGACAGCAGGATGGTTATCAGCCCGAAGTTGATAACCGAACCGATCCACTTCGAGAACAGGTCGCGCAGGGAGTCGAACATCAGGCACATGATAAAGATCGGCCCGAAACAGACCGCGATGGCCAGCATAAACTTGGCCATCAGGATCAGGGCCGCGCCAATGCCGCAGACCAGCACCGTGGAAAGAAGCACCGCAGCCGCCAACAAGAAGCTCGCAAGGCCTGCACCACTGGTCACGCCTGCGTTATCAAAGGCACGCTGCGCGGTTTTCAAGCCATTTTCCAGCGCCTTGTCGATGGTACTGGCGACTTCGTTCTGCACGTTGGAACCCGACTTGCCATCGACAATCAGGATCGAGGCGAACTCATCGGGTGTTTTCAGCGCCACATCTGCGAGTTCGGTCTGATACCAACCGCCCGCCGACGATATGCTGAGAATGAGGCCCCAGAATGCGAACTTCTTGAGCATGTCTGTCAGCGGCTCGCCGTCGCCGCCGTAGAGTTTAAAGGCGCCTTCGACCATGAGAACAATGGTTAAACCCAGGGCAACCAACGGTGTCACAGCGGCAATGATGGTCGCCACGTTCGACGCCACCAGCTCCTTGGACACTTCGTCCATGTAGCTGAATATCTGAGTCGTTGCGTTATAAGCCATTGTTCACCCCCGTCACTTCTTATCGAGCTTGAGGTCGATGCTGTAATCCGACTGCCCTTTGCCCATGGTCACGACTTGAGCCTCAGCGGCCAGGGCATTCTGGCAATCAGCGCTCACCTGCTCTTTGGCATCGTTACGGCACTCGGCAACGCGAACCGCCCGTTCCTTGTCATGCTGCATGTACCACTCTTTGGTGTTGGCCTCACCACAAGCGGCCAGGGCAGCGAAGAGTGGCAACAGGCATACGATCTTTTTCATAACGGTCATTCCGTGAGGTTAGGGGCTTCAAGATTGTCGTTCTGATCGCCAATGACATAGCGGCGAACGGCAGTCTGTTGTTGTTGTTGCAGTACCTTGTCTTGCGACTGCTGGAGGATGGCCATCAGTTGCAACTTGGCTTGCTCGCCCTGGATCGCGCCTTGAGCGGTCGAGATTCTGGCTTGCAGATCAGCGATTTCTTTCTGCGACGTGGTTGTGTCGATCTGGTTGGTCAGCGTCTGGATATCTTCCAGTTCGCGCATCTGGTTGTTGTAGGCCTGCTGCGCCATTACGCGGTCATATGCCCCTTTTTCCTTGAGACGCTGGTTCACCAGGTCCAGTGCCTCGGTTCGTCCCATGTTCTCGACCTCGCTATCGAACTGGGTGAGCATGTCGCGCACAGAGCCTGTGATGCTCGAATTGCTGTTCATCGCGTCGGAGTAAACCTTGCTCCAGTCAGCCGGCAGGTTCTTCTGCAATGCATCAGCACTACCAGGCAGCATCCCACCAAATCCGCGTGCGCCGGTCATAGAGGCGTACATGCCTTCTTGGGTTTCCAGCTGCGACTTGAGGTTGGCCAACTGCTGGACCATGTTCTGGACTTGCAGCGCCGTGTTGGCCAGCACGGCAGGGTCTTCGACAACGACTTGTGCATGCGAGACGCTTGCGGCCCCCAGGAAGATGGCCATCGTGCAGCTCCGCACGATGGCTTTTACCTTGAGCGCCGGCAGACGCATTACGTCCTGGGTGTCCGCAGCGGCGAAAACGTACTTTTCCATGTCAGTTGCTCCTGTTCTGTTGCTTGGGTAAAACCGCTTCCCAATACTTCGGCAGCCAAACCTCTGGCTTGGCGTTTGGATTGGCGGCAAGGATGCTTTCCAGGCGATCCGCATTGTCCGGGGTGCCCGAAAGGATGCTTATTGCCTTCTCCATCCCGCGCAGATCCATAGTTGCAATGGCCGATTGACTGCCCTGCTTGACCAAGAACTGACGGCTGAACTCAGGGATGTTTAGCAGCGCCTGATATTCCGCCTCGGTCAGTTTCAGCCCCTTCATGTAGTCCACGGGGTCTGCTTCCGGGTTTTCCAGCAGGATCTTGGTCACGCACTGCTGCATGATCGTTTTGCCGATCCGGCTTTCCAGGGCGTCGTTTGGTTCCTGCGTGGAGAAGACGTAGATCGCGTCCTTTTTCCGGTCGGTCTTCAAACCGCGCTTCACTTCCACATCCATGTAGGGATCGTCCAGATACTGGGCGAATTCATCGAACACCTGAATTACGCGGCAGCTACCATCGATGGCCAGGCGCACGCGATAGAACAGGTACATCAGCAACGGCGTGCGGGCTTGTGGGGCCGGTTGATCCGGGGCCACGATAAAGTCGGTCAGATCGAAACCAAACACCTTGTGCGTGTCGAAGGTCAGGGCGTCGGACGGGTTATCGAACAACCAACCATGTTCACCACCTCGGCACCAGGGCTTGAGCATTTCAGCCAGGGACAATTTCTGCTGGTTGTTGACTCGCGCCGCTGCCGGGATCTGCCGCCAAATCGCATAGAACGAACGCAGCTCTTTGTCGACCAGGCCACTGACCATCACATGGTCAACAGCTTTGCCGATGAGTTCCACGTCGGTCTGTTCAATCGGGCCGCCGTTCGTGGTTTCCGCGCAAATCCTGATCAGACGCTTGACCATGGCAACGTTGGCGGTAGTCGGCTCGATTTGCGCCGGCTGCCAGCCCGTCGATTCGCCCTCGCGCAGCACGGTATAGCGCCCTTCCAGGGACGTCACCAGGGGCATCATGCCCCGGTCTTTGTCGTAGCAGATAACCCGTGGCTCGAACTTGCTGGACTGGGTAATCAACGCATTGAGCAGGGTCGTCTTACCGGCACCGGTCTGGCCGAGGATCAGGGTGTGGCCTGGCGGACGCTTGCCGAACGACTGTTCTTCCATCGGCGACACGTGCCAGTTGAAGAACAGCGGCGTACCTGCCGTGGTCTTGAACAACGTGACTGCTGGTCCCCAGGGGTTGTTGTTCGCCTTGCCAGTCATGAAGCCGTGAAACGGCGAGAAGCACAGGAAGTTCCAGCTATTCACTGGGACCGGGCGGGGAACATACGCATGGTTGGCCGGCAGCATTGCGTAAAAGGCAGCCTCGGAAGCGAGGCCAACCGAGTCAGCCTTGATACCGCAGTCGGTCATCATGCCCTTGGCTTTGCGGGCCAGCTTCTGTACGTCTTTCGCAGTGTTTGCCCAAACGTGGATGGTCGCGTGATGGAAACCCATGACAAACCGCCGCGAGGTCACATCGTCCTCGGCGTCTTCCAACTGCCGAATCTGCGACTTGCCCTTGTCCTTGGTTTCCAGCATCGATTTCTGCTGGTTAGACAGGAACGTCTGAGCAGCCCCCAGCGACATGCAGCAATAGGATTGGGTCAGCACGTATTCAAAATCAGCTTCCATCAGCAGGTTCAGCTGGCCAGGCTCCGTCTCATCGTCGTAATCGACGATCTCAACACCAGCCAAGTAATCAATACCATCGAAGCGGCGGCGCTGGATAATGTCGCCCCAAATAGAGGATACGGGCCGGGTTTCCACCAAATACGAACGAATCTTCGAGCGGCAGACGGGTACTGGCTGCCAGTAACCGTTGATGAGGAACGACAGCCATTCCAGGGCAGTAGAAAATGCCCGAAGGCTCCCGGCGCTTTCTGACGCAGGAACTGCCGGCGCTGGTGCGGTCTTCACCGTATCGGCCAGAAGGTCGTCAGGATCGATATCGAAGGCATCAGCCTCAAGCCCGGTTTCATCAGCCAGCCAGGTGTCATCTTCCTGATTCTCGGCAGTGGCGATTTCGCCGCGGCTGTTGCGATAGTAGACGCCCAACCGCTCAATACCGTAAGGCTTGAGCGTGTGCATGACACGGCTGCTGATCTCTTCCAGGGCGTTCAACGCCTCGTTGCGCATGTCTACCAACTCTTCGCGGGTTGGTCGCTCCATCTTGGAAAAGACCTTCTGCGCCAGGTCGCCTACGGGGTTGTAAACCACCGTGAGGTAGAGATCATTCACCATCAGCGGCTTAGACTGGAAGCTCTTGCGGTAGCTGTCGTCAAAGTGCTGGGCGAACGCCAAGTTCCACTCCGTTTCCGGGTAGTCGTTGACCTCGCGGTGATGCTGATGGGTCCAATACTTGACGTGCTCGGTGCTGATCTGCCTGAACATGGTGTTCAGATCTCGGTGCCAGCGGATCAGGTCGAGATCCGAGGCACAATCGTGCGTGCGACCACGAAGCTTGAAGATCGTCAGCAGCTCGCCGTTTTCCGTGCTGATTACGTGGTCGGTGATGTGGTGTTGATACGGTACGAATTTTTTGAAGGAAGGTTCCTTCGTGAATTTTTTGACGCTCTTTACATCGCGGGCTGTTACGGCCATTAGTCTTGATCTCCGTAGTCCCTGGGCGAGTAACTAGACCCGCCCCACAAGTTCGTAAAAGACGATTCAGACCTGTTCACAATCTTGGTCTTCCAAGCCAGGTAGAGAATCCGAAAAGCTCGGTCATCGTGCTTGGTGATGCACCATTCGATGACAAACAGGAACACGAATACCCCAATGGCCCACAGGTGAATGAACTGGAACAACGCGCCGCAGAACATGAAGGTGACGAGCAACACAGTTCTAGGCACACCAGCTAAGGTCGGCAACCGAGTTGCCCCTTTGAACAAGGGGAACCGTCCTTGTGAGAAATTCAATTCGATAACCTCCCAAGGGCGGGACCAGCAGGTCCCACCCTTCTGGTATCAGCCGAAGAAGAAACTGACGATGTAACTGGCAGAGCCAGCACCGATCATTGCCAGGGCGCCACGGGTAGCAAAGTCAGCGCGAACAACGTGCGCCCACCAGAGGATGCACAGCACCGCCAGTACCACGGCGCAGGCAAGCGGAATCCACGTATCGAGCCAGGTTTTCATCGAGGTCAGCGAAGAGTTTGCCGTATCAACCCCCGCTGCTTGGGCCAGACTCGACCCGAAGATGCACAGCAGAACCATGCAGACCATGCCCAGTTTCTTGCCGTTTACACCAACATTCAGTTTGTCCATATTTCACTCCGTTACTGGTAAATCAAAGTCCGTTAATAGAAGCTCACACCGTTCGATGCTTAGCTTTTCCCTCAGCCACTCGGCCAACAGTCGAAGATCAGCCCACGTTCTAACCTCCCCTGTATCCTTTACACGCAACGAACAGCACACCGTTTGCCCGTCGTCGCTAATGACTTCAAAGAGTGGAAGCCATTTCTTTTCTTCCAATCTCTGAATCCATGTCCGTATTAATTTCTTCTTGCTGCTCATTTCCTCTAGTTGTTTTTGCTGGATGAGAAAGACCTTCATTTGGCGCTCCGTCATGTTGCCGCGCCATCACCTCGAAGCCGTCTTGAGTGCTATTGGCAAATCCGTCCGGGGTTGAATCGTCGAACCCATCAGACCGGCCCAGCCTTGCGTTCTCAGCGGGTAGCGCGTCCTCCTGCTCAACGCTACTCCCCACTTGGCCGCCTTCACTCTCCACTCCATCGAGGCGCAGCGCAGGCACTCTCATAGTGTTATTGGCTTGAGCCACCGCCAGAATCTTTCCCACATATCCATTTGTGAAACCGTCCCTCTGATTACCGGTGTTGTAGCAACTAAGGGCATTTCGCAAAGCAGCCTGCCCGTCCTGATTAGTCGCAACAGCGGCCCGGTAGCAGTCCGACAAGATTCGGTCCAGGGCGGCCAGATTCTTACACGGCTCAAGCATGTCCACAGCAGAAACCCCTAACGCTGCCAAGTTCCCCGACCAGATTTGCCCGTAGCCGGTATCGAAACTGGCGCCTTCACGAGCAAGCTTTTCGACTACTGCCTTCGCGTCCTCGAAGGTTTCTGTCTTTGGCTGCTTACTCCAGGGCACGCCGTTTACATGGACTGCAAATGGATTGTTTCTCGACTCATGGCTAACCACATACCCGACCGTCTCAGGCGCCACGTTCGGCGCACATTGCTTTGCTAAAGCCATGACACTCATCGACAATTTACCGTTCGCATTAGCCAGCAATGGATTTCCGGCGGCGACGAGCGCAAGAGCAATGACTGCGGTGAAGGTTTGATGGTTGGCCATTCCGTTTGTCCTTGAAATTGCAATTTCAGTGAGTAACCGCTATTATGAGGGCAGTTGAGAACATGTCAAGCGAATGCGATGACAAAGATGCCGACAAGAGCAAACCAGCGGGGAAACCGAAATCCGTGCCCACAACACGCGAACTGGAATTCGTACCTTTGGGAGAAAGACCGCCGCGAGGCCAGGCCAGGTATAGAGATCCAACCAATCCGTTTCATACGTGGAGCGGCAGGGGTAAACGCCCCGCTTGGTTGAAGGAGTATCTGGACGCCGGCAGACAGCTCGCGGAGTTCGAGATACAGGAAAAGGAGGACTGATATATGGGCGAAGTCGTTGAACTGCCCGCAGGCAGAAAGCGGAACCGCCAGGTGCAGAAGATCCGCACTGTGGCCACGAAGGATCGAGCAGCGAACGGTAAGCAACCGTCGTTCTTGGCAAAGGCTGCCTCGGGCGCTAAACGCTTCGCCATCGATGCTTTGCGTATCACCACCGGCAACCTATTCGGCCTCGCAGGCAGGCTGCTTTGGCTTGTGCGCCGCCCCATCAGCCTAGTGCTGACGTTCGGCGCCGTGTCGATGCTAGTGGTGTTCGTGATCCAGGCCTTCAATGGCTGGCCTGATCCAAAGCTGGTTGTGCTGTCCATAGTCGGTTTGATCGCCTTCCTTGCCGCCTCAGGCGGCTACGACCGCCTGGCCCGCGCATTTTTCCACATCGAGCACAGACTAAAAGGAGAGTAGTCCTATGAAACGATCAACGGTCGTCGTCGCCTTCTTGGCCAGCCTGGCACTGGTAGGCACCGCAGAAGCCCGTGACCCGTGCAAGACCATGATGTGCATGGCAGGCAAAGCAGGTCTCAAGGGCGGTTCGCTGGCAGACAGCGATTGCAGCGGAGCGGTATCCGACTTCTTCTCAATCGTCGTCAAGAAGAAGGGCAAATTCAAACCCGAGGCAACAGCCCGGGCCAGGGAAGAATTCTTGAATTCCTGCCCTGGCTCGGACAAAAACCAAGGCACCATCAGCCCGATCATTTCAATGTTCGGCATGACACGTTAAGGAAATCTCTATGGAAAACAGGACTCGCACTATCAGCAAACTGCTGCCGGCACTGTTGCTGGCCACCGTTGGCCTAACTGGCTGCGCCACGTCGAAACAGGTGGATCAGACCAACGAGCAGCTACACCAAGTCAATCAGGGGCTGGTCAACATTTCAGCCCAGCTCGCCGCCCTGGAAGCGAAGGCAAACCGCCCTGCCCCAGCTCCTGCCCGTGGCTGCCTGCTGGGCGGTCAGATCTACTCGCCAGGCGCAGTAGTCGCGGGCCGGATTTGCGAAGACACACGCGGCATTCGCATCAGCGACCAACCACCAGTGTACGGCTGGGGCCTGCACACCAATCCACGGCGATAAGCCTCCACAGAAGCCCGCGTAAGCGGGCTTTTTCTTGCCCGTGCGAAACCTTGACCACGGCTTTCCTACTGCGCACCTGGCCCGCCAGGTGCTGCGCGCTCCGCTTGCCCTCCGGCCTGTCGGCCTGCGCGGCGGCCTGCTGGCCACCTTGCCGCCCCTGCGCGTCCTGGGTGTGCTCATCACCCTCCGGCTGGCCGCTATCAGCCCTAATCGCCTACCCTCCGCTGGGCCTATGCCGTCAAGGGGCTTTCGCGGCATATGCTCACTCCCTTCGGTCGCTCCGCTATTCCACGGTCCCCATGACGGCGGCCCAGCTCCGGGTAGTCGGGGCTTACCGCGACCAACCGAAGGCTGACGAGCAGATCCACCGGGGGAGACTCACGCTCCAGGGCAAAAGCGGGGCTGCACCCGCTTCGCGGGCGCGCTTTATGTTTACCTCCCGCTCCCACCTCGGCATCTAAGCAGCTCCGAAAAGCGCGCCGCGTCAAGTCAATTATTCGTAAAAGATTGTTTGACCAACAGTTGACGACAGCGCCCCGATTTGAGATACTAACCACGTCGAAGCAATACCGCCTCGACACCCCGGACACCAGCGGCGGCAACCGCTCCGGGGAATCTGCGAAGGAGATACACCGATGAGCGCTTACGTTGTCGATCGTTTCCACATTTCGGCCATCCTGATGTTCACCTGTACCGGCAGGCCTGGCCGCGAAGCCCGCGAGATCCTTGAGACTCAGGGCCAGCAGTTGCTGGATGAAAACGTGCGTTCTGTGCGGGTCCGCTACCCCCGCGAAAACACCCCCGACAAGCTGTTCCTGCTGGATACCGACGTGCGCCGGCTCTCGGCCCTGGAAGTCCTCAAGCTGATCGAATGCCTTGAGCACCAGTCGAGCGAGGCCAGCGACTACTACTCGACCCCTGCGTTTCGCACCCTGCACGCAATTCGCCAGTCGGCACAGCGCAAGCTGCCCGGTTGGGACCAGGCCAAATGGGATTACGCCTGATGGCCCCCGCCACCCAGCACGTAGCGCCCATGTGGCGCTACTCCCTTCGGTGGTGCCTGCCGCACCAGCCCTGCCCTGGCGACTTCGAGTTGCTGGTGATCGAGGCCCCAGCGGGGACGCGAATGCCGGAAGAAATGCACCAGGCTTGGAAGCACCGCCCCGAGGGTTACGGTGTTTGCCTGGACTTCCCCCAGTCCCGCGCCGTCAAGCGCTGGAGTGCCGAGGCCAAAGGCCGGGTGCGCAAGCAGAAGATGGCCAAGCGCATCGAGAAGGCCGCGCCGCTGTTCGCTGACGAGTTGATCGCCCGCGAGCTGGAGCAGCGCCCCGACTACTTCAAGGGGGAGTGAACCATGCTCAGTACGCAGATCCGCCCAGCACAACCTGGGCTGTTCACCGGCCAGGCCCTGGGCGTTGACGACTTCGAGCTAAGCCAGATCGCTGCCGAGTTCAGCGCCATGAATTCGGGCGAGCTGGAGCACCACTTGTTCGACGCGCCCAGGCCGTCCGAGATCGTGCGCCTGGCCGACAAGGTGGCCCGCCACACCCGGTCACACGGCTGGCTTGACCAAGCCGCCGCCCAAGCCCGCATTGCCGAATGGAAACGCCACGCCTTCGCCCAGGGCGAAGGGCGGGCGAATGCCGACAAGGTAGTGCTGTCGCTGTTCGACCACACTGGGCAGTGGTCGCAGCCGTGGGAGGATGCCGGCTACCAGGTCCTGCGCTTCGACATACAGGACAACCCCGTTACCGGCGACGTAAACGAGTTCGGCGCCGGCTTCTTCGGTGACTGGTTTGGCGACTTCGACGGCCTGGATATCTACGCCATTCTCGCCGCGTGCCCGTGCACAGAATTCGCCACCAGTGGCGCCCGACACTTCGCAGCCAAAGACGCAGACGGGCGCACGGTTGCCGCCGTGCAGCTCGTTCACCAGACATTGCGCACCATTGAATATTTCCGGCCTGCCGTATGGGCCATCGAGAACCCGGTAGGCCGGATCGAGAAGCTGGGCGGTCTTCCGCCGTGGCGCCTGGCCTTCGATCCGCACCACCTGGGCGACCCGTACACGAAGAAAACCCTGCTTTGGGGCCGCTTCAATGCAAACCTGCCCATTGCCCCGGTCGAGGCCTCGGACGGCTCGAAGATGCACCGCAAATTCGGCGGCAACCGCCTCGCTACCAAGAACGCCCGCAGCGCAACCCCGGAAGGGTTTTCCTACGGCTTCTTCATGGCCAACAACGCCCAGGACAACCCGGCGCTGGCCATGGCCTACAAGTACGACCGACTCGACGCCGGCCTGCTACGCGCCGCGCTCGATGCTAATGTGAGCGCCCGCGAGATCGACGAGCTGGTGGCGGATGCTTACTACATGGACATGGACGATAGCGCTGCCGAGTCAGCGCTACGCCAAGCGATCTCTACACAGAACCCACCTACATAGGACTGCCGTTATGCCGAAACCGATGCGCCCAAATATGACCCTGCGCGAGCAGGAGGACGCAGCCAAGATCCAGTGTTACGACTGGAACGCCCAGCACAAGGAAGGCGTGACCGTGAACTATGAAGAGTTGCTTGGTTCGGGCGAGACGATCCAGACCAAAACCTGCGGTCGAGCATTCGTCATGTGCTGCCAAGCGGTCATCATGGTGGAGGATGTTTCGGGAGCTGTCTCCCTGGATCACTGCACCGTCATCGCAGAGCATCGCGCCCTGCAAAACAACGTGCTGCCTACTGATACCCGCAAGGTTGATTCCGCACGGGCCGTCATCGACCAGTCATCGTCTGATACCCGATTTTTGCTCGCCGAGGACGTTTCGATTTTGGACACCAACCTGCCAGATAAGGACAAGTCCTAAAGGGTTGCATCTAGTGTGCAGAAAACGGTCGTTTGCTGCACACTTCAAAAAGAGCGCCCCAGGTGTCATTTTCAGAAGACGACTGCACCAGTTGATTGGGCGTAATGGCTGTTGTGCAGCCAGCTCCTGACAGTTCAATATCAGAAGTGATCTGCACCAATCTCGACTATGCTCAATACTCGTGTGCACCAAAGCGAGGTGAGCATGGCGACGGACACCCCACGGATTCCAGAACAAGGCGTGGCCACTCTGCCTGATGAGGCTTGGGAGCGTGCGCGCCGTCGTGCGGAGATCATCAGTCCGTTGGCGCAGTCGGAGACGGTCGGGCACGAAGCGGCCGATATGGCGGCTCAGGCGCTGGGCTTGTCTCGGCGCCAGGTATACGTTCTGATCCGGCGTGCCCGGCAAGGCAGCGGCCTCGTGACGGATCTGGTGCCCGGCCAGTCCGGTGGAGGTAAAGGTAAGGGGCGCTTGCCGGAACCGGTCGAGCGCGTCATCCACGAGCTACTGCAAAAGCGGTTCCTGACCAAGCAGAAGCGCAGCCTAGCGGCCTTTCACCGCGAAGTCACTCAGGTGTGCAAGGCTCAAAAACTGCGAGTGCCGGCGCGCAATACCGTGG
Organism: Pseudomonas sp. TUM25319; assembly: GCF_056388475.1. Taxonomy (NCBI): domain Bacteria; kingdom Pseudomonadati; phylum Pseudomonadota; class Gammaproteobacteria; order Pseudomonadales; family Pseudomonadaceae; genus Pseudomonas; species Pseudomonas sp. TUM25319. Next base: position 26,085 of record NZ_JBWJFH010000003.1, read on the forward strand.
CCTTACGGATCGCTAGCCTTGACCCGCGCAAGGTCATCCGCCGGCGGGAAGGCCAGGATGCCGCTCGTGACCTACAAGGTGTGGGCGGCGAGCCTCCTGCCGTGACCGCGCCGCTGGAGCAGGTGCAGATAGACCATACGGTCATCGACCTGATCGTGGTCGATGACCGCGACCGGCAACCTATTGGCCGCCCGTACCTGACCCTCGCCATCGACGTGTTCACCCGCTGCGTGCTCGGCATGGTCGTCACGCTGGAAGCGCCGTCTGCCGTTTCGGTTGGCCTGTGCCTCGTGCATGTCGCCTGCGACAAGCGCCCTTGGCTGGAAGGACTGAACGTGGAAATGGATTGGCAGATGAGCGGCAAGCCCTTGCTGCTCTACCTAGACAACGCGGCCGAGTTCAAGAGCGAGGCCCTGCGCCGGGGTTGCGAGCAGCATGGCATCCGGCTGGACTATCGCCCGCTGGGACAGCCGCACTATGGCGGCATCGTGGAACGGATCATCGGCACGGCGATGCAGATGATTCACGACGAACTGCCGGGAACGACCTTCTCCAACCCTGACCAGCGCGGCGACTACGATTCCGAAAACAAGGCCGCCCTGACGCTGCGCGAGCTAGAGCGCTGGCTCACATTGGCGGTCGGCACCTACCACGGTTCGGTGCACAACGGCCTGCTCCAACCGCCGGCCGCGCGCTGGGCCGAGGCCGTGGCGCGTGTCGGCGTACCGGCCGTCGTCACACGCGCTACTTCGTTCCTGGTCGATTTTCTGCCGATCCTCCGGCGCACGCTGACCCGCACCGGCTTTGTCATCGACCACATCCACTACTACGCCGATGCGCTCAAGCCGTGGATTGCGCGGCGTGAACGCTGGCCGTCCTTTCTGATCCGGCGCGATCCGCGCGACATCAGCCGTATCTGGGTCCTGGAACCGGAGGGACAGCATTACCTGGAAATTCCCTACCGTACCTTGTCGCATCCGGCTGTCACCCTCTGGGAACAACGGCAGGCGCTGGCGAAACTGCGGCAGCAAGGGCGCGAACAGGTGGATGAGTCGGCGCTGTTCCGCATGATCGGCCAGATGCGTGCCACGGGCCCGTCCCACCCCGACATGGACCTCGATGCCCGAACGGACGTTAGATTTCGAGTTCTAGGCGTTCTGCGATGAAGGTTGGATCCCAGCCGGGATTGAAAGTGTCGACGTGGGTGAATCCGAGCCGCTCGTATAGGCCACGCAGGTTCGGGTGGCAGTCGAGCCGCAGCTTGGCGCACCCCTGCGTTCGCGCGGCATGGCGGCAAGCCTCGATCAGCGCGGAGCTGACACCCCGGCCCGCATGTGTCCGTCGCACCGCGAGCTTGTGCAGATATGCGGCCTCCCCCTTGAGGGCGTCGGGCCAGAACTCGGGATCCTCGGCCGACAAGGTGCAACAGCCGACGATGCCGTCGCTGCAACTCGCGACTAGGAGCTCGGATCTCAGGACGAAGGTCTCCGCGAATGTCCGGTCGATCCGCGCGACGTCCCAGGCGGGCGTTCCCTTGGCGGACATCCACGCCGCAGCGTCGTGCATCAGCCGCACAACCTCGTCGATATCACCCGAGCAGGCGACCCGAACGTTCGGAGGCTCCTCGCTGTCCATTCGCTCCCCTGGCGCGGTATGAACCGCCGCCTCATAGTGCAGTTTGATCCTGACGAGCCCAGCATGTCTGCGCCCACCTTCGCGGAACCTGACCAGGGTCCGCTAGCGGGCGGCCGGAAGGTGAATGCTAGGCATGATCTAACCCTCGGTCTCTGGCGTCGCGACTGCGAAATTTCGCGAGGGTTTCCGAGAAGGTGATTGCGCTTCGCAGATCTCCAGGCGCGTGGGTGCGGACGTAGTCAGCGCCATTGCCGATCGCGTGAAGTTCCGCCGCAAGGCTCGCTGGACCCAGATCCTTTACAGGAAGGCCAACGGTGGCGCCCAAGAAGGATTTCCGCGACACCGAGACCAATAGCGGAAGCCCCAACGCCGACTTCAGCTTTTGAAGGTTCGACAGCACGTGCAGCGATGTTTCCGGTGCGGGGCTCAAGAAAAATCCCATCCCCGGATCGAGGATGAGCCGGTCGGCAGCGACCCCGCTCCGTCGCAAGGCGGAAACCCGCGCCTCGAAGAACCGCACAATCTCGTCGAGCGCGTCTTCGGGTCGAAGGTGACCGGTGCGGGTGGCGATGCCATCCCGCTGCGCTGAGTGCATAACCACCAGCCTGCAGTCCGCCTCAGCAATATCGGGATAGAGCGCAGGGTCAGGAAATCCTTGGATATCGTTCAGGTAGCCCACGCCGCGCTTGAGCGCATAGCGCTGGGTTTCCGGTTGGAAGCTGTCGATTGAAACACGGTGCATCTGATCGGACAGGGCGTCTAAGAGCGGCGCAATACGTCTGATCTCATCGGCCGGCGATACAGGCCTCGCGTCCGGATGGCTGGCGGCCGGTCCGACATCCACGACGTCTGATCCGACTCGCAGCATTTCGATCGCCGCGGTGACAGCGCCGGCGGGGTCTAGCCGCCGGCTCTCATCGAAGAAGGAGTCCTCGGTGAGATTCAGAATGCCGAACACCGTCACCATGGCGTCGGCCTCCGCAGCGACTTCCACGATGGGGATCGGGCGAGCAAAAAGGCAGCAATTATGAGCCCCATACCTACAAAGCCCCACGCATCAAGCTTTTGCCCATGAAGCAACCAGGCAATGGCTGTAATTATGACGACGCCGAGTCCCGACCAGACTGCATAAGCAACACCGACAGGGATGGATTTCAGAACCAGAGAAAGAAAATAAAATGCGATGCCATAACCGATTATGACAACGGCGGAAGGGGCAAGCTTAGTAAAGCCCTCGCTAGATTTTAATGCGGATGTTGCGATTACTTCGCCAACTATTGCGATAACAAGAAAAAGCCAGCCTTTCATGATATATCTCCCAATTTGTGTAGGGCTTATTATGCACGCTTAAAAATAATAAAAGCAGACTTGACCTGATAGTTTGGCTGTGAGCAATTATGTGCTTAGTGCATCTAACGCCTGAGTTAAGCCGCGCCGTGAAGCGGCGTCGGCTTGAATGAATTGTTAGAGCCCAACCCCATACCGGCTCAGACGCTGCTCTAACGTACCCGTGTGTAGCTCAAAGAGATGGTTGTCGAAGTCGTAGAAGTACAGGGATAGTCCCTCTCCGTCAACGCGGCTACGCGGCGGGCGAATCTCTACACCGAGTGCCTCTAGCCTTGCCTGATAGGCGGGCAGATCAGTCTCACTAACGGCGAAAGCGACATGTTGGTAAGAGCGCTCAGTGGGCGGCTCACCCTCCATAGCAGCTAACCAAATATCTCCGATCAGAAAGAACTTCTCGCGGGACAGTGAGAAGTTGTGGCGTGAACTGTCGTACACCTCGCGTGCTCCAAGACCCTTGCAAAGAAGCATGGCCATGCGGTCGAGGTCTCGGACGATAAAGGTGATGTGGCTGAGTCCTTTCATGGGCGCTAACGCTAAGTTCAGCGGCAGTTTGTAAGTTGCGCGTTGTGGAATACTTTGCGAAGCAAACCACAAAAGCGCAACTTACAAACTGTCCAGCCACGTAGTGGCGTGCTGCAACGACTTGTTAGAAATTTAGTTGCTTGGTTTTGATGGTTTTTTACTTTCGTTTAACCCTTTAACCGCCTGCTCTAATGTAAGTTTCAAGAGTGATGCGTCTCCAACTTCACTGTGACTTGGAACAACCAGTTTTGCCTTACCATATTTGGACTTTAATAATTTGGCGGACTTTGGCCAAGCTTCTATATTTGCGTCACCCAAATTGCCTAAACCGTACGGTTTAATAAAACAACCACCGAATAATATTTTCCTTTCAGGCAACCAAACCACTACGTTATCTGGAGTGTGTCCCGGGCCTGGATAAAAAACTTCAATTTTATTTTTAACTAGCCAATAGTTAACTCCGCTAAATGAATTTGTGGCTTGAACCTTACCGTCTTTTTTAAGCAGTTCATTTGTTAATTCAGATGCATACGTGGGGATAGATCGAGAATTAAGCCACTCTATTCCGCCCGTGCTGTCGCTATGAAAATGAGAGGAAATGCTGCCTTTTATTTTATAGCCACGCTCCACAAACCAAGTGACTAACTTTTCAGTATCTTTAGCCGTAAATGGAGTGTCAATTAGGTAAGCCTCAGCATTTACAAGAACCACCAAACCATGTTTAGGAACAACGCCCCACCCGTTAACTTCTTCAAACGAAGTATGAACATAAACGCCTTCATCAAGCTTTTCAATTTTTAAATCTGGCAAAGACTCTGCTGCGGTAGCAATGCTGCAAAACAAAAATATAAAGAATACAGATAACTTGCTCATACTTTTCCTTTTCTAACTTTGTTTTAGGGCGACTGCCCTGCTGCGTAACATCGTTGCTGCTCCATAACATCAAACATCGACCCACGGCGTAACGCGCTTGCTGCTTGGATGCCCGAGGCATAGACTGTACAAAAAAACAGTCATAACAAGCCATGAAAACCGCCACTGCGCCGTTACCACCGCTGCGTTCGGTCAAGGTTCTGGACCAGTTGCGTGAGCGCATACGCTACTTGCATTACAGCTTACGAACCGAACAGGCTTATGTCCACTGGGTTCGTGCCTTCATCCGTTTCCACGGTGTGCGTCACCCGGCAACCTTGGGCAGCAGCGAAGTCGAGGCATTTCTGTCCTGGCTGGCGAACGAGCGCAAGGTTTCGGTCTCCACGCATCGTCAGGCATTGGCGGCCTTGCTGTTCTTCTACGGCAAGGTGCTGTGCACGGATCTGCCCTGGCTTCAGGAGATCGGAAGACCTCGGCCGTCGCGGCGCTTGCCGGTGGTGCTGACCCCGGATGAAGTGGTTCGCATCCTCGGTTTTCTGGAAGGCGAGCATCGTTTGTTCGCCCAGCTTCTGTATGGAACGGGCATGCGGATCAGTGAGGGTTTGCAACTGCGGGTCAAGGATCTGGATTTCGATCACGGCACGATCATCGTGCGGGAGGGCAAGGGCTCCAAGGATCGGGCCTTGATGTTACCCGAGAGCTTGGCACCCAGCCTGCGCGAGCAGCTGTCGCGTGCACGGGCATGGTGGCTGAAGGACCAGGCCGAGGGCCGCAGCGGCGTTGCGCTTCCCGACGCCCTTGAGCGGAAGTATCCGCGCGCCGGGCATTCCTGGCCGTGGTTCTGGGTTTTTGCGCAGCACACGCATTCGACCGATCCACGGAGCGGTGTCGTGCGTCGCCATCACATGTATGACCAGACCTTTCAGCGCGCCTTCAAACGTGCCGTAGAACAAGCAGGCATCACGAAGCCCGCCACACCGCACACCCTCCGCCACTCGTTCGCGACGGCCTTGCTCCGCAGCGGTTACGACATTCGAACCGTGCAGGATCTGCTCGGCCATTCCGACGTCTCTACGACGATGATTTACACGCATGTGCTGAAAGTTGGCGGTGCCGGAGTGCGCTCACCGCTTGATGCGCTGCCGCCCCTCACTAGTGAGAGGTAGGGCAGCGCAAGTCAATCCTGGCGGATTCACTACCCCTGCGCGAAGGCCATCGGTGCCGCATCGAACGGCCGGTTGCGGAAAGTCCTCCCTGCGTCCGCTGATGGCCGGCAGCAGCCCGTCGTTGCCTGATGGATCCAACCCCTCCGCTGCTATAGTGCAGTCGGCTTCTGATATTCCGTGCAGCCGTCTTCTGAAAACGACATTTGAACCGGGAACCTTCCCTTTTTGGCTAGGCGTGAAACAATGGTCATTTTCCCTATACCCAAAATGACCAGGAGGCCCGCATGAAAGTCGCACGCATCTACCTGCGCGTGAGCTGTCATTTTCAGAAGACGACTGCACGGAATATCAGGAGTCGGCTGCACTGGTGGATTGCAGCGCGGTGTACAGGGCCGTCTTGCTCACCTTGAGCCGTGTAGCGGCCTCTCGGACATTAAGCCCGTTGGCGATGTGCTCCCGCGCTCGCTGCAACTTGTCGGCGGTGACAACCGGCTTTCGCCCGCCCTTCCTCCCACGAGCGGCGGCGGCAGTCAACCCGGCCTTGGTGCGCTCGCGGATCAAGTCGCGCTCGAACTGGCCCAGCGCGCCGAACACGTGGAAGATGAGCCGCCCGCCTGGCGTGGTGGTGTCGATGGCTTCCGTCAGAGAACGGAAGCCGACGCCTCGCGCTTCCAGCGCGCCTATCGTTTCGATTAGGTGCGGCATAGAGCGCCCGAGCCGATCCAGCCGCCAGACGGCCAGCACGTCGCCGTCGCGCAGGTAGGCCAGCGCATCAGCCAAGCCGGGGCGGTCGGCCTTGGCCCCGGAAGCCGTGTCCTCGAAAACGCGCTCGCAGCCTGCCTTGCGTAGCGCATCCGTCTGCAAGGCGGTGTCCTGTTCCGCCGTCGATACCCGCGCATAGCCGATCAGTGCCATTTGCCGCCTCTCTTGTCCGTCATTCCGTCCGCCTATCTTAATGTCCGACAACCCGTTGTGCAATAACTTTGCTGGACAGTGTCCGGCATGGCCGACTAATGATCGTTTGACGGACATTGACGGTAAGGCATTTTTGCATTACTATGTGAAGCATCAACCTTGATTGCGAGGGCAAACCACCATGACCACATTGACCGTTACCGCACGGGGACAAGTGACGTTTCGGAAGGACGTACTGCAACACCTCGGCATCAGGCCAGGCGACAAGATCGAGCTGGACTTGTTGCCAGACGGTCGGGGCGTGCTCAAGGCGGCACGGCCCGCAGGGACGATAGCCAGCTTTGTCGGCCTGCTCGCGGGCAAGACGCAGAAGGTTGCCACCATCGAAGAAATCAACGAGGCGGCGGCGCAAGGCTGGGCAGGTAAGCAATGAAGGTCGCAGTCGATACCAACGTCCTTGTGCGTGCGGTTGTGCGTGACGATCCCGCACAAGCGGACGTTGCCGCCGCAGTCTTGACCGACGCCGAGTTGATCGCGGTCGCGCTGCCGTGCCTATGCGAATTTGTTTGGGTGCTGCTGCGTGTCTACGGCTTCCAGCAAGCCGACGCGGCCAGCGCGATCCGGGCACTACTGGCCGCCGCGAATGTGGAAGTGAACCGGCCTGCCGTGGAGGCTGGCTTGCTGGTGCTCGACGCGGGCGGAGACTTTGCCGATGGCGTCATTGCCTACGAAGGCAACTGGCTTGGCGGGGAAACCTTCGTTTCCTTCGATAAGAAGGCGGTGGCACTTCTCACGGCGCAAGGGCAATCAACGCGCCTTTTGTGACGGACATGAGCATGAACGAATTCCGCCGACTGGCCGCGAAGATCGACCAACACATGCAGCAGCTTGCCGCCCAGGGTGTCAGCGAGGCCCATGCCATCATCAATCGCATGATGGGGTACGGGCCTGACCTGCACAGGATTTGGGTCGGCACATCCGATCAGCAGCTCATGGCGCTGTCCCGCGAGTTCCCAGGGTTCTACCGCTACGCCCGCATCATGGAAGAGGCATCCGAAGCCGAGCGCCGCAAGGCTTCGCGGCCCTATGACGGCATGGCCGAGTTCTCCGAACAGCACAAGCAAATGGGCGCGCAACTGCTGACCACGGCGGCCACGCTTGAGCGTGGCTACCAGGCGTTTCGTGCGAGCGGCAGTCTCCAAGACTTCCGGCCTCAGCTCGACGAGCTGGGCCGCCTGCATCGGCAATGGCTGTCCGACCTGGAAGCCTTCAAAGACTCGCTGCGCACGCAGGGCGCAGAACCCAAGGTGCTGGAATACGTGAACGAGGCTTTCGGCCGCCTGGCCGAGCGCATCAAGCAGCTTGCCGGTTGATCGCCGGAATTTTCGGCGGTTCCGGCTTTGTCGCGCCGTGCACAAGAGTTCTGAGCAATTCCGATCTCTCGCGGCGCTTCGTGCATAGAACTTCTGACCGTTCCCGGTCAGAAGTTCTATGCACACACGGCGGCCAGCCCAGTGAACTGGTGCAGTCGCCTTCTGAAAACGACACCAGGGCGTTTTTTTTGGGACAAAACTGTAAACTTTCCCGTAAACTTTTCAGTGTAATCATTAGGTGTTCGCAAACAGGAACCCGCAAGCCCGACAAGGAGGAACTGCATGCGTAGCAGCAAAGACACGTCCACCCTAGACATACTGACGGGTGGCTTGCGCATCGGGTATGCGCGGACCAGTAAGCAGGACCAGAACCTGGACCTACAGCGGGACGCGCTTATTGCCGCTGGTTGCACGCGGATATATGAGGAACAGATCAGCGGGGCCAGGGCCAACCGACCCGAGCTGGAGCAGATGCTAAAAGCACTTCGCCCAGGGGACACCGTTGTCGTATGGCAGCTTTCCCGCTTCGGTCGAAGTCTCTCCCACCTGCTCCAGCTCATGGCCCAACTGGAAACCATGCAGGTTCGCTTCGAATCGCTCACCGAACACATCGACACCAGCACGGCGGGCGGGCGGATGCAGTTGAACGTCTTCGCCACCCTGGCGGAGTACGAGCGCGAACTAAACCGCGAGCGAACCATGGCCGGCCTGGAGGCCGCCCGCGCACGGGGACGCAAAGGGGGTCGAAAGCCAACGCTAGGCGCGAAGGAGATCCGCGATATCAAGATACTGCTGGCCGACCCCTTGACGACCGTGAGCGACGTGGCCGCCAGGTTCAAGGTCAGCAGAACAACCATCTACAAGTATCTGAGCAAGGAGGCCCAGCATGTCGTCCAATGAGTTGTTTGATATCGACCCCGACGTGGCCACCACCCCACCACCGAAACGTCGGCCAGCGGCCAGAGGCCCCTTGGTCGGGCAGGACGCAATCAACATCGACAAGTGGCGCAAGCGCATCGAGGCTGAAGCACGACCAGGCGAAACCTACCAGCAGGCGGCGGAGCGGCTGAAACGCGAAGAGGCCAAGCAACCGAAGGACAAGGCACCAGGGCGCGAAGCGGTGAAGACCTCAGCGGGACGCAAACAAGTAGTGGTGCTCGAAACGCAGCTCGATTTCTGGATCGCGACCGGCCTGCCGGCGATCCCCAAAGATGAGCGACCTACGATGGAGCACCCGATCTACGCCGTGGAAGACGGAGATACCAGGCAGATCACCTACGAGCACAACGGGAACAAAATCGAGATCACTCCCAGCGTTGCCGGTCGGGCGACCCAGCATGACAAAGATATCGTGCTGTTTTGCGTATCGAAGCTAGTGGCTGCGATCAACGCCGGCATAGCCGTATCACCGACTATCGAGACGACCGCTCACGAACTTTTGAGCTTCACGCGCAGCAGTACCAGCGAGCGCGGCTATGAGCTGCTTAGCAAGGCTTTCGACAGACTCACCGGTACTCGCATGCGGGCCACCTTTGAGTCGACGAAAGACCGTGACGGCAGCCGTCGCTGGGTTGGCCTGCTCGATGACGTGGAGATCATCACTAGGGGCGCCAAGAACCGCATGTGCGCCATTCGGATAAAGGTATCCGACACCACGTTTAACGCCGCGAAGGCCATGGATGTGTTGACCATTCCGGGCGACTATTTTGGGCTGCGCAGCGCCATTGCCAAACGCATCTATGAGCTTTGCCGGAAACATTGCGGCGATCAGGGCCAATGGAAGATTGGCCTGGCTCTGCTGCAAAAGAAGGTCGGAAGCGCCCAGGCCGAAAAGAAGTTTCGCGCTAAGGTCAAGGAGCTGGCCGAGGCCGGCAGCTTGCTCGACTACTTCATGACCTACCTGCCCGACGAAGACGCCGTGTTGTTCTTCAACAAGTCCGACGCCGGCAAAGCGGCCTTGCTCAAAGCCACGCGCAACGGTATCAAGAAGCCACGCAAGGCCAAGGCCGCTCCCGCTGCATGAGTCATGGCAATTCGTCACTCCAGGGACCGGAAGGGGGCAATGGACTGATGTGTAAGGGTTTTTCTCTATTGATTCATATATGTTTGAACTGTACCGCAGCCCCTTCGGGGGCTTTATCTGCGCATTCGTCACTCCAGGGACCGCACCGAATATCGCGCCCCAAACGCTCCACCACTTCGGCGACCACGATTCGTCACTCTAGGGACCGTCGGTTCGTCACTTCGGGGACTAGGGTTCGTCACTCCAGGGACCGCCAATTTCGTCACTTCGGGGACCAGAACCACCCTCCAGCCCAGGTAAATCAAGGCCTCGCAAAACGCTAACAACGCGCGCGCGTATTAACCCTTTAACTTAAATCTTTAACGGCCTTGGTTTGGCTTGGCTTGTGGATAACTCACGGGTAGCGTTCGACGCCGGCACGGCGCACACCGAACCGGCACGCCTGGCCAACCCGACACCCTTCCCATCTGCTGCTGCGCTCTGGTGAGGTGGCTCGCCCGCCGCGCTGGAGCGGAGCCAACAAGGCCAACTGGCCGCGTTAGCCTATATTGTATTTTGTAGTATGTTGTATGATACTACACGCTACAACATACAGCAGAGCACGCCCATGGCACTCACGAAGGAAATGATCTGGAAAGCCGCCGACGAACTGGACGCTGACGGCACTAAGCCCACCCTGGCCAACGTGCGCAAGCGCCTGGGTGGCGTCGGCAGCTTTACGACCATTCAGGAGGCCATGAGCGAGTGGAAGAACCGCAAGCAACAAGAGGCCCAACCACTCATCGACCCACCACCGGCTGCCCTGGCCCAGTTGCTTGAGAACTTCGGCGCCGATATCTGGAATCTGGCCCGCGTTGCTGCCGACCAGGCCCTGGACGGGAAACGCCGGGTGATCGAAGAGAATGCCGCGCAGATCCGCGAGCAGGCCGAGGAAGCTATTGCACTGGCTGACAGCATGGATGCAGAACTGAACGAGCTGCGCGCCAAGATCGCCAGCCTGGAGGAAACCGCAGCCCTATACCGGGAGCTACAGGCTAAATACCATGCTCTGGAGGAACGCGCCGAGCTGGAGTTGAAACACCAGAAGGAGCACAGCGCCCAGGAGATCCACCGGGCTGTCACCAGGGCCAACGAAAAGGACTCAGAAGCTATCGAGGCACGCAAGAACGAACGCCAGGCCCTGGACCGCGCAGCACGCGCCGAAGGACAGGTAGAGGCTCTGGAAAAACAGCTTGGCCTGGCTAAGAAGGGCAAGTAACCCACAAGCGAACCATCCCCGACTTAATGAGTTGATCGGTATCAGCACTTCCCCAAGCCCGCGATGCGGGCTTTTTCTTGCCTGCCGGCAGCGGCCAGCCGCTCGCACCGGACAGACTCGGGCAAGCCTCGCTAGTCAGCCACGCGCACCAGGCTCTACGACGATTTGGGGATATTTGGGGAGGGATTACATGGGGGCCAGAAATGGCGAAGCCCGCTGCACGGCAATGCAAAACGGGCTTCTAGTGCTCTGCGAAGGAGCGCATGCCCGCAGTATAACGACGCACCACAGAGCGCTCAATTGCTCAGTTGACATATGCTTGCCATATGCTAGGATTCTCTTAGAGATTGAAGGAGGTTCCGATGCTCAACCGCTGCTTACCTGCGTTGCTTTTGGGGGCCGTGCTCACCACACCGGCTTATAGCGATGATTGCCGGTTGTCGTTCCAGAATGGCGCGACACTCGACCTACCCGTGGCCACCACCGAAGCCGCACAGGCGCAGGGCCTCGCCGGTAGGCCAGATCCAGGGCGAGGCATGCTGTTTCTCTGGACTACGCCGGCAGTGCGATTTGTGTGGATGAAGAACACCCCTGCCCCATTAGACGCGGCTTGGATCGGAGCAGACGGGGTTATCCAGAGCGTACAAGAGCTGGAGCCACACACAACCGCCAAGCATTCATCATTGCGGCCCGCCCTCGGCATTATCGAGGTGCCACGCGGCCAGCTTGCAAACCTGGGCATCGAGCGCGGCAGCACCATCACCGCCTCAACGTGTTTCAACTTGTAGGAGGTTCCCATGCGTACCGTTTCCATTTTCATGAACAGCCGAAACCAGGCGATCCGCATCCCTCGGGATATGGAGTACCAGGGCGTTTCCGAGCTGGAGATTATCCGCGACGGCGAAACGCTGATCCTGCGCCCTGTGCGCCCCTCCTGGGCATCGTTGCGCGACGTGGCGGCCGCAGATCCTGACTTTCTGACCGAGCGAAAGGATGTGATCGAGGAAGACCGTTTCCTGGGTGACTTCACATGAGCAAAAAGACGTACATGCTCGATACGAACATCTGTTCGTTCATCATGCGCGAGCGCCCCGACGCGGTGCTGGCCAAGCTGGAACAGGCAGTCACTAATCAGCACCGGATTGTCGTTTCGGCCATCACCTACTCCGAAATGCGTTTCGGGGCCGCCAACCCCAAGGCATCGCCCAAGGTTGCAGCGATGGTCGATGCCTTCATCCAGCGCCTGGACGCCATCCTGTCCTGGGACGCCGCCGCCGTAGATCAAACAACGCAGATCCGCACCGCCCTCGCCCGCCTGGGTACGCCCATTGGCAACAACGATGCAGCGATAGCCGGCCATGCCCTGGCCGCTGGGTGTGTTCTGGTCACGAACAACACTCGCGAATTTGCTCGCGTTCCTGGCCTAGTCCTTGAGGACTGGACCCAACCCGCCATTACCAAGAGTTGATACGCCATGACCGAACTGGAACAAGCCATCATTGATTGCGCCCAACTGCACCTCACTCAGTTGAAAGGTGCGCTTACCCTGCCCAATGGCCCCGAACGTAGCGACGGCTTTACCTCAGCCTGGTGGCAGCTCACCGGCCTGGCCCAGCTTGCCGAGTTCCACAGCGGGCTTAGCCAGCCCGCCCGCGATCAGTTGCGCGCTATTGACCGTGAGGCCGCCCAGGCCGTCAGCAGCAACCGCGAGCCATCCGGTACCGCACAGTTTGCCGATAGCATCGCTGCCACGCTGGCCGACCCCACCGCCTCGAACTGGCTCAAGCAGAGCCTCAACGAAGCCTTGGCACGGGATAGCGTGGACGCCGCCAATGACGCCTTTGTGCTTTTCGAGCTGCTGGCCCACCGCAGCGAGGAAGGGTTGCGCGCCGATGCGCACGCTGTCGCCGGCATCCCGGAAACGACCATGGCTGTTCGCTTTGCAGACGGTCGCGCCGGCACGCTGGACGTTTCCCAGGCCCGTCACACGATCATCACTGGCGACAACTGACAGGAGGCCCCGGCATGGCAAGGGCGCGTATTCACCTCACCCCAGCGGAAGCGGAGGCCAACGGCTGGCTTTGCTGCCGTGACCTCAAGGCACGCCACCGACTAATGCCGGGGTATAGCACCCGGCCTGCCGGCAGCGTCTGGCAAGGCCGCGGGGCCTACGATGTATACGATCCCGCCGATTGCGTGCCCTGGAAATGGGAGCCGAGCGCGGCGCAGCTTCGGCGGAAGGCCGTGGCCGCCCGTGCCCAGGCGCTGATCGAGGGGGATTGTCTGCTGCTGGACACTGAAACAACGGGCGTGGGTGATGGCGACGAGGTGTGCGAAATCACGATCCTCGACGCGAGCGGCACGCCCCTACTCAACACGCTGATACGCCCTACTCAGCCAATTCCAGCGGAGGCCACAGGGATTCACCGCATCACCAATGACATGGTGGCCACCGCGCCGGCCTGGCCGGAGATCGCAGAGCAATACGCTTCTATCGTCTCGGGCCGAACGGTCGTCGCCTACAACGCCTCCTTTGACGAGCGCCTGCTGTCGCAGACCCACCAGCGGCACGGACTTGTCGCGCCTGCACTGGCCACCGCCTGCGCCATGCTGCTGTATGCCGAATGGCATGGGGAATGGGTTGAGGGCCGCTATGGGGCTTGGCAGTGGCGCTGGATCAAACTGATCGAGGCCGCCCGAGCTTGCGGCGTGCTGGAGGATGGCGCCCACCGTTCCCTAGCCGACGCACGCATGACCCTGGGCGTGCTGCGTTACCTGCACAAGCGCACCAATGGGCGCAAACCTTCTACCAAGCGGAGAACTGAACATGTCCAGTGATTACGATTTCAAGGTTGTAAGCAAGGAAGATGCTGTGCGTTACCTGCTGGTGTGGGAGTCGAAAGGCTATAACCGCCTGCTCGATGTTGTGCGGATGTTCGATATGGAAGATGGCAGCGTTACCGTTGGCTTCATGGACTACGGCAACCCGGATACCGTGGTGATCGTGCCCGAGCACATGAACCGCACTTACACCAAGCAACAGCACGCCTTGGCAGCGGTCGGCGCGATGTTTGATGCGGTGGACGAGTGGAACAAGGTTATGGCCGAAGTGCGCCAGGTCGTCGGCGAAAACTGAGGGAGGCCGGTATCCGAAACGAACCGGAGTTGATGCCTGGCCTGATCCTGCCGCCGAGCTATCAGGTTGTATTGCGCAGGCGCCTGGCCGAAGTGAACACCGCCACCAGCGCGGCGAATTGCTTGATTTCCCAGGCCCGCGCCGAGGGCATGGTGGAGGCCCTGGAATTGTTGAAAGCGCTGGAACAACAGCAGGTTGAGCGCCTGTATTTGTTGATCGAGCAGGCCGCCACAGCGCGCTTGCTGGAGCTGGAGCAGGGTGCCGGCGAGTGATCGCCCTGCCGTCATCCGAGGCATAGCGCGAGGCCTGCGGCCCGGGCTTTCGTGCTACGCATCGAGCCACAGCTACGCCGCGTCTCGCCCCTTCGGGCTTCAATCCCTCTCGCCTGCGCACCTGGCCCGCCAGGCGCTGCGCGCTCCGCTTGCCCTCCGGCCTGCCGGCCTGCGCGGCGGCCTGCTGGCCACCTTGCCGCCCCTGCGCGTCCTGGGTGTGCTCATCACCCTCCGGCTGGCCGCTATCAGCCCTAATCGCCTACCCTCCGCTGGGCCTATGCCGTCAAGGGGCTTTCGCGGCATATGCTCACTCCCTTCGGTCGCTCCGCTATTCCACGGTCCCCATGACGGCGGCCCAGCTCCGGGTAGTCGGGGCTTACCGCGACCAACCGAAGGCTGACGAGCAGATCCACCGGGGGAGACTCACGCTCCAGGGCAAAAGCGGGGCTGCACCCGCTTCGCGGGCGCGCTTTATGTTTACCTCCCGCTCCCACCTCGGCATCTAAGCAGCTCCGAAAAGCGCGCCGCGTCAAGTCAATTATTCGTCAAAGATTGTTTGACCAACAGTTGACGACAGCGCCCCGATTTGAGATACTAACCACGTCGAAGCAATACCGCCTCGACACCCCGGATACCAGCGGCGGCAACCGCTCCGGGGAATCTGCGAAGGAGATACAAAAATGCGTCTTTCCAGCAACTTCCGTAATCCGTGCATGATCCGCAGCGATGCCCCTCTGACCAATGACGAGATTGCCCGCGTGGCGCCCTCGATCTTTGCCGAGGAAGCGCACGACAGCCGTTCGGAACGTTACCTGTACATTCCAACCGTCAAGGTGCTCGATGCGCTGCGCACAGAAGGTTTTCAGCCGTTCATGGCGTGCCAGACCCGCGTCCGCAACACCGACAAACGCGAGCACACCAAGCACATGATTCGCCTGCGCCATGCCAGCAACATCATGAGCAAGGAAGCGAACGAAATCATTCTGCTGAACAGCCACGACGGCAGCAGCAGCTACCAGATGATGGCCGGCAAGTTCCGTTTCGTGTGCGCTAACGGGCTGGTCCTGGGCGACATGGCGATGGATCAGAAAGTGCGCCACAGCGGCCGCATTGACGTTGTTAACGACGTTATCGAAGGTGCCTATGAGGTGCTGGGCCAGTTCGAGCAGATCGACGCCAACCTTGACGACATGCAGCACTACCACTTGCGCCAGGAAGAGCAAGAAGCGTTCGCCATGGCGGCCCTGGCCTACCGCTACGACCCATCCGAAGGCCCTGCCCCGGTCACGCCGTCGCAACTGCTGATGCCACGCCGTGCCGAAGACCGCGCAAGCGATCTCTGGACCACGTTCAACCGCGTGCAGGAAAACACCATCAAGGGCGGCTTGCGTGGCCGCAACAAGCAAGGACGCCGGACAACTACCCGCGCCGTTAACGGCATTGACCAAGACGTGAAACTCAATCGCGCCTTGTGGGTACTGGCCCAGGCCCTGCGCAGCGGCCAAGCCGCCGCGTAACTGGCGAGCCGGGCGTTTAACGCCCGGCTTTCCCCCGCCCTTGGAGGATCGAACCATGTGCAAAGTCTTCTATGTCCCTGGCCATACCGCGATCATCGACTATGCCCGCCAGATCGGGCCAAACATGTGGATGGCCCAGCATTCCGGCCTGATGCTGCCCGAGCTGCGCGTGCGTTACCCCGGCGCCATCCTGGGCGACGAAGAGGCGTTTTTGATCGATCAAGAACGCGCCTATGGCACGCCACCGGCACGCACGACCGCCGCCCGTTTCGAGTTCAACCTTTCGCAGCGGCCCGTCATCGACTACCACGCCGACGAGCTGGGCGCGTCGTTCAAGCTGGCCGACCTGGACCACGGCAACATGACGACCATTTTTGCCCAGTGGGGCGGGCGCTACTGGACCTTGACGGGCCTGGCCACCCTGCCCCACCTGCTCATCATGCGCCGCATCGCTACCCACTCCCTGGCCGTGGCCAAGGCCTAAGATCGAGGAACCGACCATGACTTACGAACGCACGTTGGAAGCCTACCGATCGTTACTCAAGGCCAACCCTGGGCATGGCCTGCTCATCCCTGGGGATTGCGTGGCGTTTCTGCTCGACTCTGACCAGCTTTACGCCTGCCAGGTGCAGGGCGGTCGGCCACTTCTGGCGTGGACGTTTCCGATCACCGCCGAAGCCTGGGACGATGACGACGAAGCGTGGTTGTGCGATGCGGGCGGCCTGGAGACAGCCGACGCGATCAACGACCCGCAGTTTGTGCCCCTGCTGGTATGGGACCGCCAGACACTGGAAAGCGAAACCGTGGCGGCAGTCGCCGCCAAGGTTGGTACCAGTGACCAGGGCGTTGCCATTACTATCGAGCGCAACAACGAGGGGACGTTTTACGTCATCTGGAAAGCCACCGCCCAGGGCGTCAAACGGCACCGGCTCCATGCCGGCACCACAGACGCCCGCCGCCTGGAAGCGCATGCGCGGGGCTTCATCGAGCAAATGAACCAGTAGCACGCTTGACCCGTAGCCCTGCCGGTAGCAGGGCATTTAGCCAACAGTAAGGAACCGCGAATGCAGCCCACCCAGCCGAAATACACCGCCGAACAATGGACCGCTTCCCTGCCTGCGCTCCGGGGCATGTCCACCAAAACCCTGGACATTGCCAGGGCGGTGCTGGTGGAGGGCAAGGAACCTATCGAGGTGGCCAACAACATCGGCCAGTCGCGGCAGCTTGTACACGCTGCAATCAAGCGCGTAACCGCCGTGCTGGAACGCCAAACAGTCGGCCTTGTGCCCGTCATGGTCTGGCTCACCCCCGAGGAAGCCGAGCTGGTCAAGCAGATGGCCGCCAAGCATGAGCAGCCAAAGGAGGCCCAACCAGGGACCACAAAGAAGACACCTAACCGACAGAAAAAGGCCTAGATGGCGCCTTTCTGTCACGGACAGTTTGACTGCTGAGGGATTTGCAGATGCTTACACCAACAGAGGAAAAGGGCGTGCTCGATTACCTGGCTTGCCTTGAATGGGTCGCCAGCGCCGAGGTTGATGAGATCCGCCAGCGCCTGGAAACAGCGACCGGCCAAGTTCGCGAGGATCTGGTGACTGCCATCAAGCAACAAATGGGCGGGGGGCGTCCCGAATTGGCCTGGTACTTCCACCACCTGGCCAGCGAGAAGATCTAGTGCGAGGCCTGCGGCCCGGGCTTTCGTGCTACGCATCGAGCCACGGCTGCGCCGCGTCTCGCCCCTTCGGGCTTCAATCCCTCTCGCCTGCGCACCTGGCCCGCCAGGTGCTGCGCGCTCTGCTTGCCCTCCGGCCTGTCGGCCTGCGCGGCGGCCTGCTGGCCACCTTGCCGCCCCTGCGCGTCCTGGGTGTGCTCATCACCCTCCGGCTGGCCGCTATCAGCCCTAATCGCCTACCCTCCGCTGGGCCTATGCCGTCAAGGGGCTTTCGCGGCATATGCTCACTCCCTTCGGTCGCTCCGCTATTCCACGGTCCCCATGACGGCGGCCCAGCTCCGGGTAGTCGGGGCTTACCGCGACCAACCGAAGGCTGACGAGCAGATCCACCGGGGGAGACTCACGCTCCAGGGCAAAAGCGGGGCTGCACCCGCTTCGCGGGCGCGCTTTATGTTTACCTCCCGCTCCCACCTCGGCATCTAAGCAGCTCCGAAAAGCGCGCCGCGTCAAGTCAATTATTCGTCAAAGATTGTTTGACCAACAGTTGACGACAGCGCCCCGATTTGAGATACTAACCACGTCGAAGCAATACCGCCTCGACACCCCGGATACCAGCGGCGGCAACCGCTCCGGGGAATCTGCGAAGGAGATACAAAAA
>NZ_JBWJFH010000002.1:0-254528 GCF_056388475.1 Pseudomonas sp. TUM25319
ATGCGTGATTTGATGGCGGAACTCAAGGAACTGCGCCTGCACGGCATGGCCACTGCCTGGGCGGAGTTAACTGTGCAGGGTGAGTCGAACACAGCCTCGTCCAAGTGGTTGCTTGAACACCTGCTGGAACAGGAGCACACGGATCGTGCCATGCGCTCGGTGAGCCACCAGATGAACATGGCCAAGCTGCCGATGCACCGCGATCTGGCCGGCTTCGACTTCAGCGCCTCCAGCGCCGACGCTCGCTTGATCAGCGAGCTGGCCAATCTGAGCTTTACCGACACCGCGCAGAACGTGGTGCTGATCGGCGGCCCAGGCACCGGCAAAACCCACCTGGCCACCGCACTGGCCGTGTCCGGCATCACCCGGCATGGCAAGCGCGTGCGCTTCTACTCCACGGTCGATCTGGTCAATCTGCTGGAGCGCGAAAAACACGACGGCAAAGCCGGGCGGATCGCTCAGGCACTGCTGCGCATGGATCTGGTCATCCTCGACGAGCTGGGGTATCTGCCCTTCAGTCAGGCCGGTGGCGCGCTGTTATTTCACCTGCTGTCCAAACTGTACGAGCACACCAGCGTGGTGATCACCACCAACCTGAGCTTCGCCGAATGGTCGAGCGTGTTCGGCGACGCCAAGATGACCACCGCCCTGCTGGATCGGCTGACCCACCACTGCCACATCGTCGAAACCGGTAACGAGTCCTATCGCCTGCAACACAGCAGCTTGGCGGCCCAGGCCAAGATCAAATCACGGGAGCGAAAGCGTAAGGGCGGCCAGGAACCGGAGGACGATGAGCCGTTCTGATTTCATGGCGACGACGGCCTGCTACATGGCTGCGTGTGGCAGGTCTTAAACAACTGAACTGGGCTAGCGAAGGAGTGGGGGCAACAGCAGCTGCGCTGGTAGACTTATCCACAGTTGCTGGTAACAAAATCAGCAATCCGCCCTGGGTCAAATTTCAATCGGCAGGGTGGGTCAATTTTCCATCAGCGCCAACAGCGCTACCGGGCTAGCGGCCTCAATCTGGTAACGGCTGCCGTCGTGTTGTGGAACACGGTCTATCTGGAACGGGCTGCGCACGCGCTGCGTGGCAACGGCCATGCCGTTGATGACGCGCTGTTGCAGTACCTGTCGCCGCTCGGTTGGGAGCACATCAACCTCACCGGCGATTACCTCTGGCGCAGCAGCGCCAAGATCGGCGCGGGCAAGTTCAGGCCGCTACGACCGCTGCAACCGGCTTAGCGTGCTTTATTTTCCGTTTTCTGAGGCGACCCCTGTACGGCGGTGATACGGCCGTTCCAGGCCTGGATCATGTCCACTTCGCCGTCGCTGATCAGCTGCGCCGACTGCCCGCCGGACGTCCACCAGGTGGCGATGTCGGGCTTGATCTGCTCAAGCTTGCGGAAGGCGCGATCGACGTCCAGCGGATAGAGCTTGTCCATCGGCACGCCATCGGCCAGCAGCGCGATTTCCAGGGTTGGACGTGGCAGGTTACGTAGGGAGCGCTGGCCCGGGTATTTTTTGGTGTCCCAGAAGTCGGCCCAGGTCTTGGGTACGTCCGCGCCTTTGAACGCGTCCGTGCGATACGCCAGCACCGTGGAGTAGCTGATGTAGCCGACGCTGTATTCGTCCTTGAGGCTGTCGGGTATTTGCGCGGCATTGGGAATCAGCGCAAGGTCGAGCTTCTCGAACAGCCCTTCGGCTTCGCCACGGATGCAGTCGCCAGTGGGCAGGTCCACCACGTCCCAGGTGACCTTGCCGCTCTCGACCTGGGTCTTGATGATCGGGTAGGCCTTGGGCGAGCTGTCCTGTTTGAGCGTCAGACCGAGCTTTTTCGCCGCAGGCTCCAGGATCGCCTTGCTCTGGGCTTCCTGATAAGCACCGCCCTGGGATACGAACGTGATGTCCTCGGCCATGGCCTGGGTGGCGCTACCGATGAACAGGGCCAGACTCGCGAGTTGGAAAGCTGTAGTGCGCAATGTGCTCATGGAAAGACTCCGAATGGTTGGCAGATTTTCTTGGGCGAGCTGTAGGTTTTGTTGTCGGTCGCTCTGCGGGACCATGGAGGTCTAATGTACCGGCTTGTCCGTGAACGAAGCGGCTACAAATGCGCGGATGAAAAGTGGTTTATTGCGAAAATGCGAACGGGCACAGTATTTCGTGCGTCGGGTGCGGGCTTGCGCGCCTGTCGCGAGCAGCCCCGAAGCCCCCGGTAGGAGCGAGCATGCTCGCGATGGCGGTGTGTTGGGTGAGTCATAGCCAAGTCATTCAGCCCACCGTCATCCGCCTCACCACGCGCCGAATCATCGGCGCCGCCAGCACCACCACCGGCAACATCGATACCCACGACAGCGCCCACGCGTTCAACCAGCGGCCGGCAAAGGCCAGGTCGAGCGCATGGGGTGTGGTGGCGATGGCGGCCGCGACCGCGCAGGTCAGGCCGGATTGAACGACGCCGAAAACGAAATGCTCATAACGGGCGGGGATTTTCATCGGGGGTTCTCGAGAAAGAGCGGGGGGGCGCGATGCCCGGCCGCTCGGGCACGATCAAGCCGGTTGCAGTTGCGCGATAGTCTCTTCGGTGGTCCACAGCCCGTGGGCGAGGAAGCGGTAATTGATGATGGCCGCCAGGTAGCCGTCGCCATCCGGCAGGCGCGGGCCGGCGGTGGCGTCGCGTACCACGACTATTTCAAAGCCCTGTTCGAGCAGTTCGCGCAGGTGTGATTCCACGCAAAGGTTGGCCGCCATGCCGGCGAGGATGATCTGCGACACGCCTTTCTTGCGCAATTGCAGCGCCAGGTCGTTGGTTTCCGGGCCGTAGACCTTGTGCGGCGAGGCGATGATGGTCTCGCCGTCGAGAATGTACGGCTTGTAGATCTCGAGGAAATCGGCGCCGGAGCCTTCGAAGTTTTCCAGGGTGTTCGGTCCCTTGCGATCGAACATGCAGATGCTGTGCATGACCTTTTCCAGCGGACCGCCAAAATGCCAGTCGTGGTCGTGCGGGTAGTAATAGTGTGGCGACACGGCCACGGGCAGGTCGTGAGCCTTGAAGGCCTTGAACAGTTTTTCCAGGTTTTCGACGGTGTTGTTCTCGACGATGCTCTCACCGAACACCGCCCAACTGGCGCCGGCAGGGCTGAGGAAGTCGTTCTGTGGGTCGATGACCACCAGGGCGGCTTTGCTCAGGTCGAGCTTGAAACCAGTGGCAGGCAGTGCGGGTTCGGCGGGGTCGGCGTACAGATGGCTCATGACGATTTACCTCTTGGGTGCTTGCGTGGATGAGACGTGAATGTTGCTTTATATAAATGACCAGTCGTCTTATTAATGAGGAAAAAAAACTCACTCCAATAGCCGAGGCAAGACCATCGATACGAAACGCTGCAGAGGTGCACCGTCGCGCAGGACCTTGCCGCGCATGACCGCACCTTCCCAGCCTTCGACGATGACACTGGCCAGCGCTTCGGCGTCGTGAGTTTCAGAGAGTTCGCGGCGCTGCTGCGCTTCACGCAGGCAGCTCGCGAGCAAACCTTCCCAGCGCGCCAGCACATCGGCCAGACGCTTGCGGGTTTGTTCGCTGCCATTGGACATTTCCAGGGACAGGTTGCCAATCAGGCAACCCAGGCTGTATTCATGCTCGCCGTGCTCGAGCACCAGGGCCTGGAAGAACTGGCCGATGCGCTCCAGCGGCTTGACCCGGGCGTCGTAGAAGATCGGCCCGTGGCGGGTTTCGATCGAGGTCCAGTATTCCTCGAGGATCTCTGCCGCGAAGTCTTCCTTGCTGGCGAAGTAGTTGTAGAAAGAGCCCTTGGGAATCTCGGCAGCGGCGGTGATGTCCTGGACGCCGCAGCCGTTGAAGCCACGGTTGTGAACCACCTGGCGGCCAATCGACAGCAAACGGGATCTGACTTCGAGGTTGACCGGGCGAGCCATGACAGAGACATCCAGTGATGAGAAAGTTTTAATAAACTAACTGGTCATCTATGTTTCGTCAACAGTCGAATTGACTGCCAATCAGTCCGCCTGCGCCATCTCGATGTACTCGAGCATCTTCTCGTTGCCATCGAGAATGTCACGGCAGATGGCCGCCCGTGCCGCCGCGCCATCGCGGCGCTTGAGTGCGTCGAGCACTTCCCAGTGATGGTCGATGGCCATGCGCTCGTTGAAGTTGCCATAGGCACGGGCGATCAGTGGGCCGGTGCGCATCCACAGGCTATCGAGCAAACCCGCCAGCACCGGCATGCGCGCGATGGTGGTCAGCGCGTAGTGAAATTGCTGATTGCACTTGAGAGCGGCTTGCAAGTCCTGGGCGTTGATCGCGGCGATGTTGTTTTCGATGCAGGCTTGCAGGTCTGCGAGTTCGCTGTCGGTCACCAGCGCGGCGGCCGTCTCCGCAGCCAGGCCTTCAAGCGCCAGGCGGATGCTGCGGATCTCGCCGTATTGCGCGGCGGTGAGGATGGGTACGCGGATGTCACGCGGGGTCTTGAGGATCAGCGCCTGTTCCTTGGCCAGTTGCAGGATCGCGTCGCGCACCGGTGTGACGCTGGTGCCCAGTTGTTCGGCCAGGTCGCGGATGCGCAGGCGGTCATCGGGCTGGAAACGCCCGGTGATCAGTGCCTCGCGCAGCAACTCGTAGATGCCACTGCCCAGGTAAGAGTGATTGAGGGTTTGAATAGGGTAGGGGTTGCTCATTGATCGCTCATCTGCGGCGGATGCCCGGCCCGAATGATGGAAGTTTCCGGCCGGGATTTCCAGATTATTTCAGACGTGCTGACCACCGTTGACATGAATCTCCGAACCGTTGATGTAGGGGTTTGGGGAGCAATGGAACCAAAAACCAACGTAAGCTCTGAATCCCACCGTAAAGGGGCTTTCCGATCTCCAGCTCACCCGCCAGGCATTACTCTCTGATCAGTGCCTCGATGATCGGGCAGATCGTTCCGCCGTCTCCCGCATCACATTGCTGCACCAGTTCGCCTAACAGTTGCTGCATGACGACCAAGTCGGCCATCTTCTGCTCGATCAACGCGAGCTTGCGTGCAGCCCGTGCTCGCGTTTCGGCACAGGCGCACGACTCATCCAGCGTCAGCAGTCCACCGACTTCCGAGAGCGTGAAACCCAGCGCCTGAGCCCGCTTGATGAAACGCAGTCGCTTCACCATGTCCACCGGATAGCGCCGATGGCCACCCAAGGGTTTGGCTGGTTCATCCAGCAGCCCGCGTCGCTGGTAGTAGCGGATCGTCTCGACGTTCACCCCGGCGGCGTCTGCCAGCTTGCCAATGGTCAGCTCTGTGGCCATCACTTTCTCCTTGATTCCGTACTTTGGTACGGAGTTTAGAATAGCACCTAGGCAATCAGGCTCAGGAGATGGGAATGGGGATGCAACTCACCGGGAAAGGCTCGCTGGTCGCGAGTTCGCTGACCGCCATCGGTGCGTCGGTGTGCTGTGTCGGGCCACTGGTGCTGTTGGCACTCGGTGTCGGCGGTACGTGGGTGGGCGCTCTGACCATGATGGAGCCACTACGCCCCCTCTTCATCGGGTTGACTCTACTGTTCCTGGGATTGGCATTCCGCAAGCTCTACCTGGTGCCACAGGTTTGTACGCCAGGTACACCCTGCGCCGATCCGCGCACGCTCGTGCGACAGCGACTCGTGTTCTGGATCGTCAGCGTGCTGCTGCTCGGCCTATTGGCCGTGCCGTGGCTCGCCCCGCTGTTCTACTGAAGGAGATTAACCATGCGCAAACTGCTGATCGCCGTGCTTTTCGCCTTGCCCTTCGTGGCGCTGGCGGCTCCCCCGAAAACCGTCACGCTCGACGTGCAGAACATGACGTGCGGACTCTGTCCGATCACGGTCAAGAAGTCGCTGGAGAAGGTGTCCGGCGTGAGTGACGTCCAGGTCAATTTCGACCAGAAGACGGCGACCGTCACCTACGATCCCGATAAGGCCCAGCCCGAGGCACTGACTGAGGCGACCGCGAACGCGGGATACCCCTCCACAGTGCAGAAGTGAGGTCACGATGAGCGCCATTGTCCTTGAGTCCGTGCTGACTTGCCCGCGCTGCGGCTTCGCCAAGCCGGAAACCATGCCCACGGACGCCTGCCAGTTCTATTACGAGTGCAGCAACTGCAAGGCGCTGCTGCGCCCCAACCCAGGGGATTGCTGCGTTTTCTGTTCGTTCGGCTCGGTGAAGTGCCCGCCGATCCAGCAGCAGCTTGGGTGTTGCTCATAGCGTTTAGGGGGATCACAGGTCGTCGTCTGGATTACGCAGTGGCCGCAGCTCGCCGCGCGCAACTTCTTCCGGTACCGCAAAGGAATACCGCCCGAGCATGTTGATGTGCTCGTAGATCAGCGGCGATAGCCGGGCCAAATCCTCTTCCAGCACTGGATAGCCGTGCTGCTTGAGCCGTTCCACGGCCGCCGTCATGTAGAGGGTGTTCCACAGCACGATGATGTTCACCACCAGGCCCAGAGCACCGAGCTGGTCTTCCTGGCCTTCGCGGTAGCGCTGGCGGAGCTCGCCGCGTTTGCCGTGGAACACGGCGCGGGCCAGGCTGTGCCGGCCTTCGCCTCGGTTCAACTGGGTCAGGGTGGCGCGGCGCTTGGACTCGTCGTCGATATAGGTCAACGTGTGCAGAGTCTTTTCGATCCGCCCGAATTCGGCCAGCGCCTGGGCCAGCCGGGTGGGTCTATCTCCCGTTTGCAGCGTGCGCATGATGCCAGTCGCCGGCACCCGGCCGAGTTTGAGCGAGCCGGCCAGGCGCAGCAGGTCGTCCCAGTGCTCGGCGATCAGGTCGAGTTTGACCGACTGGCGGGCCAGCCCGTTGAGCTTGCCGTAGTCCGCGTCCGGGCGCGTGCGCCAGAAGCGGGTACCGCCGACATCGGCCAGCCGCGGACTGAAGTGGTAGCCAAGTAGGCGGAAGAGCCCGAACACCACATCGCTGTAGGCCCCGGTGTCGGTCATGATTTGCGTCGGCTGCAACTCGGTCTGCTGTTCCAGCACGACCGCCAGCAACACCAGGCTGTCGCGCAGCGTGCCGGGCACGGTGATGGCGTTGAGGCCGGAGAATTGGTCGGAAATCAGGTTGTACCAGGTGACACCCCGGCCGGTGCCGAAATACTTCGGATTGGGGCCGGCATGCACGGTGCGCACCGGTACGACGAAGCGCATGCCATCGGCGGAGGCGACCTCGCCGCCACCCCAGACTTGGGCCAGTTCCAGTTGGCTTTGCGCTCCGACCAGGATGGCGTTAGCCGCTGACAGGGTGTCGTCGCGGATATAATTCTGGCTGACCCAGGACAGCCGGTCACGGCGCAGCGCCGGGTTGTCGGTGCGGATCAAGGGCTCCAGGCCGGTGTTGCAGGCCCCGCCCAACAGCACCGCGCAGAGGCTGGTGACCAGGTTGTCGGCGCGTGCATTGCGTTCGGAGACATGGGTGAAGGCCTCGGAAAAGCCAGTGCGGGCGGCGATTTCCAAGAGGATTTCCGGCAGATCGACACGCGGCATCAGGTCAGACACGGCCGCCCGCAGTTGCAGCAACGAGCAGGGCTCGTCCAGCTTGTCCAGCGCCCCGAGCGACAGTTCGGTCTTGCCCTCGGTGTTCTCGCTCAGTTGAATCGCCGGGTTGTCGGGCAGGCGCGCGGCTACTGCCAGCCAGGTTGCATCCAGCTCGACGGACAAGGCGTCCAGGGTGGTTTTGGCGTCGATGGTCAGGCCCAGTGACCGGCAGATGATCGGTCGCGCCGCCAGCCATTCGGCACCGTCGAGCAGGCCAAGACGCGGGTCGGCATAGCGCCAACTGGGCGAGACGAAGACATCGCGGCGGCGCAGGGCCGTGCGCAGCGCATCGAGCGTGCAGAACACATAGGCACCCATGTCGAGGGAGCCATCTTCGCGGGTGATGTGCTTCTGCCAAGCCTTGGCCACGATCTCCTGCGGCGCGTCATCCTCTGGCTTCCGGCGCGGCAGGTTCAGTTGCAGCCACTCCAGACTAGCCGCCACGCCCTTGCCGGCCGGGCTGAAGCCGAAGCGGATGTGCTTGAGCAGGTCGGGCAGGAAGCGGCGCACGCTGCGGTAGCGCGCTTCCAATGCAAGAAAATAGACGTCATCTACCGGGCGGATCAGCGCGTTGACCTCTTCCAGGGCCTTTTCCAGGGTGGTCCTCGGCAGGTCGTTGAACAGCCGGGCGCGCACGTTGTCATCGCTGATCGAGCTGTCCAGCACGACCTTGCACGCGGCGGCGAGCGTCGCGGCCGACCGATCCAGGTCTTTCAGGCTGCGCATGCGGGCTTTCTTGTCGGCCTTCTCCGCGTTGCTGAACAGGTCGCGCAGCAAGGCCTCCAGGACTTCCAGTGCGTCGTCGTGCGCAGTCGCCTCCAGGCAGAGTGCGAAGGCCACCAGTGTCGCCATCCGCCGCGACGCCGGCAGCCGATTAATCGCGGTGACCTTGGCCGTGTTGGCGAAGCGGGCCAGGGCGGCGATACGGCTGGGAGGGATGTGCGCCGCCGCCGGCAAGGTGATGCCGATGCCGCGCACGTCATCGAGCCGGCGCAGTGCCCGAATCAACGCGGGGCCACTGACCATGACCGGGCCGGAGCGCAATTGATCCAGCCGGGAGCTGCGGTTGCCTTCGGCCACCGTCAGCAAGTCT
Organism: Pseudomonas sp. TUM25319; assembly: GCF_056388475.1. Lineage (NCBI taxonomy): Bacteria > Pseudomonadati > Pseudomonadota > Gammaproteobacteria > Pseudomonadales > Pseudomonadaceae > Pseudomonas > Pseudomonas sp. TUM25319. The sequence continues at coordinate 8,649 of NZ_JBWJFH010000002.1, forward strand.
TGCAGTTGCAATCGCTGTTCCTCAGTCACGCTGCGGCCCAGCGTAAACCAGAGGCGTTCTTCGACCCGACTGCGCAACTGGGCGATAAAGCGCTCTAGTTGAGACACACCAGGCAGGAGGACTTTCTGTGTGAACAGCCACGAGGTGGCTCGCTCAAACAGCACTCCCGGCCGGTCGGTGCCCGTCCAGCAGAGGGCATACAGCCAGCGGCTCAAGCGAAAGCCGATGCCCGGATCGGTGAAATGACGATAGCCAAAGCGGTTCTGAATATCGGTGGCATGTATCCAGCGGCGATGATCGCTATAGCGCTGGAGGCAGTCGGGGTCTGGAATCGCCAGTTGTCGGCAAAGCACCTGCAGGACTTCCACCGGCACGGCGGCGGGCTTGTCCGGCAGAACGCCAACGAAGCGGACGGTGGTCAGCAGAACGGCATAACCCAGACGGTTATGGTTACCCCGCAGCACCTGGATGGCTTCACGGTCTTCATCGCTCAGGTGGAAGTAACGTTCCAGCTCTTCACGGCTGGGCGAATCAACATAGCGGCCAAAACCGTCGCGTTGCTCTTGAGTCAGAAAACCGACCGGCATTGATCACAGCACCTCGACGCAGAACACGGCGGGCGTGACGATCCGCGTGCGTTCGATGTGCCCGCGTTGCAGCAGGCCGGCGCGGCGATCACCGGTTACCAGGTAGTCCGCATCGCCCGCCAAGGCCATGGCCAGCAAAAACGAGTCATCCGGATCATCGGCTTCGACCTCGATGGTCAGGCGCTCCAGTACCACAGCCCGTTGCAGGTTATTGATCATGGCGCCCACCTTGGCGGGCTGTAGGATGGCCTGAAGCTTGGGATAGCGGCTGGCTCGACGAATTTCATCGAGTTGCATCCGCGAGGTCACCACCTCGAAACGCGCCGCCCGCCAGGCACGGTAGATCGCATCGGGCGCGCCATGTGGCGAGATCAGGGCGCTGAACAGGATGTTGGTATCCAACACGACCCGCATCAGCGCTTACGTGCCCAGTCGAGCGCTTCGTCAACCGCGTTGGTCAATTCTGCCTCACTCAGATGGGCGTTAGCGGCCTTGGCCTGCTCAGCGCTCAGCTCCAGGATGTGTGCCCGTACCGCTTCTTCGATGAAGCGCGACAGGTCGCCCTTACGGCCGCCGCCCTGGCTGGCCAGAAACATCCGAAGCGACTGGTCGGTGTCGGCCGAGACGGCGACATTCCAGCGAATGGTATTCATAGCGTTCTCCGCTAATAGGTGTTTGTGTGTTTATACGCCAATCACAAAGGGCGATGCAATGGTTCGACAAAACGAAGGTTTTGCCGAACTCTATCGAGGAATGGCTCTGTCATTTTCAGAAGACGACTGCACCAATCAACGAGACATGAAGCCTGCTGTGCATACGGCTCCTGACAGCCCGATATCAGGACTCCTCTGCACGAAACTCGTCTATGCTCAATACTCGTGTGCACCAAAGCGAGGCGAGCATGGCGACCGATACCGTACCGATTGCCGAGCGCGGCGTAGCCACCCTGTCAGAACAGGCATGGGAGCGTGCTCGCTGCCGCGCGGAGATCATTGGGCCGTTGGCGCAGTCGGAGACGGTCGGGCATGAAGCGGCCGACGCAGCAGCCCAGGCGCTGGGTCTGTCCCGGCGGCAGGTCTACGTCCTGATCCGCCGTGCCCGGCAAGGTTCGGGGCTGGTCACTGATTTGGCTCTTGGACAGTCGAGCGGTGGCAAAGGTAAAGGCCGCTTGCCGGAGTCGGTCGAACGAATCATCCGCGAGCTACTGCAAAAGCGCTTCCTGACCAAGCAGAAGCGCAGCTTGGCGGCGTTCCACCGTGAAGTTGCGCGGGTGTGCAAGCTGCAAAAGCTGCGGATGCCGGCGCGCAACACGGTCGCGTTGCGGATCGCCAGCCTTGATCCACTCAAGACCACTCGACTTCGGGAAGGCCAGGATGCGTCCCGCATCCTGCAAGGTGTTGGCGGTGTTCCTCCGCCAGTCTCCGCACCGCTGGAGCAGGTACAGATCGACCACACAGTCATCGACCTGATCGTGGTGGACGAGCGCGACCGGCAACCGATTGGCCGTCCGTACCTGACCCTCGCCATCGACGTGTTCACCCGCTGCGTGGTTGGCATGGTGGTCACGTTAGAAGCGCCATCTGCCGTCTCGGTCGGCCTGTGCCTCGCACACGCCGGTTGCGACAAGCGCCCTTGGTTGGAAAGGTTGGACGTGGAAATGGACTGGCCGATGAGCGGCAAGCCCGCGCTGCTCTACCTGGACAACGCGGCCGAATTCAAGAGCGAGGCGCTACGCCGTGGCTGCGAGCAGCATGGCATCCGGTTGGACTATCGGCCTCTCGGGCAGCCGCACTATGGCGGCATCGTGGAACGGATCATCGGCACGGCGATGCAAATGATCCACGACGAATTGCCGGGGACGACCTTCTCCAACCCTGACCAGCGCGGGGAATACGCCTCCGAGAAGATGGCCGCCCTGACACTGCGCGAGCTGGAACGCTGGCTCGCATTGGCGGTTGGCACCTATCACGGCTCCGTGCACAACGGCCTGCTCCAACCGCCGGCCGCACGCTGGGCCGAAGCTGTCGCGCGTACCGGCGTTCCAACCGTCATCACTCGCACCACGGCTTTTCTGGTCGATTTCCTGCCCGTCCTCCGCCGCACCCTGACCCGCACTGGCTTCGTCATCGACCACATCCACTACTACGCCGATGCGCTCAAGCCGTGGATAGCTCGGCGCGACCGCCTGCCTGCGTTCCTGATCCGGCGCGACCCACGCGACATCAGCCGCATTTGGGTGCTGGAGCCGGAGGGGCAGCACTATCTGGAAATTCCATACCGTACCTTGTCGCACCCGGCTGTCACCCTCTGGGAACAACGGCAGGCGCTGGCGAAATTGCGGCAGCAAGGGCGCGAACAGGTGGATGAGTCGGCGCTGTTCCGCATGATCGGGCAGATGCGCGAAATCGTGACCACTGCGCAGAAAGCCACGCGCAAGGCGCGGCGCGACGCGGATCGACGCCAGCATCTCAAGTCAACGGAACAACCTGTCAAAACCACGCCACCAGCGGACACGGACATGGCAGACCCGCAGGCGGACAACCAGCCACCTGCCAAACCGTTCGACCAGATTGAGGAGTGGTAGCCGTGGACGAATATCCCATCATCGACCTGTCCCACCTGCTGCCGGCGGCCCAGGGCTTGGCCCGTCTCCCGGCGGACGAGCGCATCCATCGCCTTCGCGCCGACCGCTGGATCGGCTATCCGCGAGCAGTCGAGGCGTTGAACCGGCTGGAAGCCCTGTATACGTGGCCAAACAAACAACGCATGCCCAACCTGCTGTTGGTCGGTCCAACCAACAACGGCAAGTCGATGATCGTCGAGAAGTTCCGCCGCGCCCACCCGGCCAGCTCCGACGCCGACCAGGAGCACATCCCGGTATTGGTCGTGCAGATGCCGTCCGAGCCATCGGTGATCCGCTTCTACGTCGCGCTGCTCGCGGCGATGGGAGCACCATTGCGACCGCGCCCACGGCTGCCGGAAATAGAGCAACTGGCGCTGACACTGCTGCGCAAGCTCGGTGTGCGTTTGCTGGTGATCGACGAGCTGCACAACGTCCTGGCCGGCAACAGCGTCAACCGCCGGGAATTCCTCAACCTGCTGCGCTTCCTCGGCAACGAATTGCGCATCCCGCTGGTCGGTGTGGGCACACGCGACGCCTACCTGGCCATCCGCTCGGATGACCAGTTGGAAAATCGCTTCGAGCCGATGATGCTGCCGGTGTGGGAGGCCAACGACGATTGCTGTTCACTGCTGGCCAGCTTCGCGGCTTCGCTCCCGCTGCGGCGACCTTCGTCGATTGCCACGCTGGACATGGCTCGCTACCTGCTCACGCGCAGCGAGGGCACTATTGGCGAGCTGGCGCACCTATTGATGGCGGCGGCCGTGGCCGCCGTGGAGAGTAGTGAGGAAGCGATCAACCACCGCACGCTCAGCATGGCCGATTACACCGGTCCCAGCGAGCGGCGGCGGCAATTCGAGCGGGAACTGATGTGAAGCCAGCGCCACGCTGGCCACTGCATCCGGCACCCAGGGAAGCCGAAGCCCTGTCTTCGTGGCTCAACCGCGTGGCCCTTTGCTATCACATGGAAGTGTCCGAGCTGCTGGAGCACGATCTTGGTCACGGCCAGGTTGATGACCTGGGCACCGCGCCACCACTGGCGCTGCTGGCGATGCTCTCCCAGCGGAGCGGTATCGAGCTGGATCGGCTGCGCTGCATGAGTTTCGCCGGCTGGGTGCCTTGGCTACTGGACAGCCTTGATGATCAGATTCCAGCCGCATTGGAAACCTATGCGTTCCAGCTCTCGGTACTGCTGCCGAGACTCCGCCGTAAGACGCGATCCATCACGAGCTGGCGTGCCTGGCTGCCCACCCAACCGATACACCGCGCCTGTCCGCTCTGCCTGAACGATCCGGAGAACCAAGCCGTACTGCTCGCGTGGAAGCTGCCCCTGATGCTGAGCTGCCCACTGCATGGCTGCTGGCTGGAATCCTATTGGGGCGTGCCAGGGCGGTTTCTCGGCTGGGAGAACGCCGACGCCGAACCGCGCACTGCCAGCGACGCGATTGCGGCGATGGACCAGCGTACCTGGCAGGCACTGACGACCGGCCACGTGGAGTTGCCGCGCCGACGCATCCACGCCGGATTGTGGTTTAGGCTGCTACGCACGCTGCTCGATGAGCTGAACACCCCGCTTTCGACGTGCGGCACCTACGCGGGGTATCTCCGCCAAATCTGGGAATGCTGCGGGCATCCGCTGCGTGCTGGGCAAAGTCTGTGGCGACCGTATGAAACCCTGAACCCGGCAGTACGGTTGCAGATGCTGGAGGCGGCGGCAACGGCAATCAGCTTGATTGAGGTGAGGGATATAAGCCCGCCAGGCGAGCACGCAAAGCTATTCTGGTCCGAGCCCCAAACCGGGTTCACCAGTGGCCTGCCGGCGAAAGCGCCGAAGCCCGAACCCGTCGATCACTGGCAGCGTGCAATCCAGGCCATTGATGAGGCCATCATTGAAGCACGACACAACCCCGAGACGGCACGCTCGCTGTTCGCGTTGGCTTCCTATGGTCGGCGCGACCCCGCTTCCTTGGAACAGTTGCGCGCCACCTTCGCGAAGGAAGGCATCCCCCCGGAATTTCTGTCACATTATGAGCCTAGCCTACCCTTTGCATGCCTTAGACAGAATGACGGGTTAAGTGACAAATTTTGACGTGCAGAGCTTCCCGATGCAAACTGTCACATAATCGAACGTATATGTGACAGGACAAAATATGCAAATTGGCTACATGCGGGTATCCAAGGCTGACGGCACCCAGGGGACGGACTTGCAGCGCGATGCGCTGGTTGCTGCCGGCGTCGATCCGGCCCACCTCTATGATGATCAGGTGTCCGGCAAGCGCGAGGACCGCCCCGGTCTGGTCGCATGCCTCAAAGCGCTACGGCCAGGTGACACGCTGGTGGTCTGGAAGCTCGACCGGCTGGGTCGGGACCTGCGTCACCTCATCAACACCGTGCACGATATGACCGGGCGCGGTGTCGGGCTAAAAGTGCTGACCGGACATGGCGCTGCCATCGACACCACGACGGCAGCTGGCAAGCTGGTCTTTGGCATCTTTGCGGCACTAGCCGAGTTCGAGCGCGAACTGATTGCCGAGCGCACCATTGCCGGCCTGGCGTCGGCGCGGGCGCGCGGTCGAAAGGGCGGGCGTCCGTTCAAGATGACCGCAGCCAAGCTGCGGCTGGCCATGGCCGCGATGGGCCAGCCAGAAACCAAGGTGGGTGACCTGTGTCTGGAGCTTGGAATCACACGGCAGACCCTGTACCGGCACATTTCGCCCAAGGGCGAGTTGCGCCCCGATGGCGAGAAGCTGCTTGCCCGCACGTGACACGATGAGTGCCACCTACGCCATCGGCTTAGAGCCGCTAACACCACCTATCCACGAAGCGTGCGCAGATGATCGCGGCTGCCAACTTCAAAAGCGCTTCGTGGATGTCAAGGCGCCTTTCAAAGCGGATTCGCAGTTTGCCAAAGCCAGCAAACCATCCGTGCGTCCTCTCCACTACCCAGCGATGTTTGCCCAGCCTTTCGCTGCTTTCAATGCCGCGCCTGGCAATGCGGCTGGATATGCCTCGCTGCCTCAGATGGGCACGGCAGCGTTTGTAGTCATAGCCTTTGTCAGCATGCAGCTTCGCTGGTCGCTTGCGAGGTCGACCCTGCAGGCCTGCAACGCCAGGGATCGCATCCAAGCACCGCTCGAACATCATGGAGTCATGTCTGTTCGCCCCGCTGACAAGAACCACCAGCGGGATGCCTCTGGCGTCTACGACGATGTGCCGCTTGGAGCCGAGTTTTCCTCTGTCGGTGGGGTTCGGGCCTGTTTCCTGGCCCCCCGGGGGCTTGGTACCGAAGAGCCATCAATACTGGCCCGGCTCCAATCGATCTGGTCGTGTTCACGCAAACGCATCAGCATGGCCTGGTGCAACCTCTGCCAAACCCCTGCTGCGCTCCAATTCCGAAGTCGCCGCCAGCAAGTCATGCCGCTGCCATAGCCAAGGGATTGTGGGAGGTCTTCCCATGGAATGCCGGTATGCAACACGAACAAGATGCCGTTGAGGGCGGCCTCATCGCTCACTGCGAGCTTGCGTGCGCCACCTTTGGCGGAGGGAGTGAAGGTGGGGATCAGGGGCTGCAACTGCAGCCACAGTTCTTTGCTAACGGGTTGTCTTGCCATGAGGGCATGAAGCATAACTGCTTCATGCGGGTCTCTTGGGCAGTGGTGTTAGCGACTCTTAGAGTGCTTTATTTTCCGTTTTCTGAGACGACCCCACATAGGGCGAAAAGTCGCCGGCCGTGACGGCCAGTGGCAGGACGAGGGCGCTGGCGAGCAGAGCGCCGGTGAGTGCGATTTTCATCGTGTTCTCCTTATATGCCTATGGAGATCAGACGGCGACCACGGGGAAATCCACCGTGGTGTCGGCGATGTGGTTGGTGTAGTTGGTGAGCGTGTTCAGCGCGACGTTGGCGATCACTTCCAGTATCAGGCCGTCGTCGAGCCCCGCGCGGCGGTAGTTGGCCATGGCGTCGGCCGACACCACGCCGCGTTGCTCGACCAGCGCGCGGGCAAAGCCGGCGATTGCATCGTCAAGTGCGTTGGCCGCCTGGCCGGTGCGGGCCGCGGCGATGGCCTCTGCCGACAGTCCGGCACCTTTGCCGATCAGGGTGTGTGCGCTCAGGCAATACTGGCAGCGATTGGCTTGACCGGCAGCGAGCGCAACGATCTCGCGCTGGGAGGCATTCAGGCGGCCGGTGCCCAGCGTTTCGGACAAGCCGAGGTAGCCATTGAGCGCCGCCGGCGCGTGGGCCAGCGTGGCGAACAGGTTCGGCACCATGCCAAGCTTGGCTTTGACGGCCTTGAGTGTGGCAGCGGTAGCGGCGTCAGCGGTGTCGATGGTCAGGGGGGCGATTTGGGTCATGTCTATCTCCGTAGTGGGTGAGGTGCAAGAGCACGTGGGCATGATCGCCCTTTGTTTGGTACGATATGGCACGTAAAGTATCAAATACGTAACCTATCGTCTTATATGGAGAGTGGAATGGCGGATCGACTGGCCGGCTTGCTCCGGCACTACTCGCTTTCGGCGCGCGTTTTTCACAGCGGCGCCTTCTGTGGGCAGCATCATTACGCGGCGCCGCATGGCTATATCCATCTGGTGCGGCGCGGCCCGATTACGGCGCGTTCGCCCGTGCATGAAGATCTGCTGGTTACCGAGCCGAGCCTGCTGTTTTATCCGCGCGTGGCGTCGCATCGTTTTGTCGCCGCCCCCGGCGATACCGCTGAGCTGTTGTGTGCGGAGGTCGACCTGGGCGCTTCGACGGGCAATCCGTTGGCCATGGCCTTGCCGTCGATGCTGCTGATTCCGTTGGCGGACTTGCCCGGCCTCGGGCCGACGCTAGAGTTGCTGTTTGCCGAAGCCGAGCGCGACCAGTGCGGTCGGCAGGCCGCCATCGACCGCTTGTACGAGTTGCTACTGATCCAGTTGCTGCGTTATCTGATGGATGGGCGGCTTGGCGCCACCGGACTGCTGGCGGGCCTGGCCGACCCGAAACTCGCGCGCGCCATAACCGCCATGCACGATGCGCCGCAGACCGCGTGGTCGCTCGAGGCGCTGGCGGCGAAGGCGGGCATGTCACGCGCGCGCTTCGCCGCCGCGTTCAAGGACGCGGTGGGCGTCACGCCGGGCGACTATCTGGCCGACTGGCGGATGAACGTCAGTTGCACCCTGCTCAAGCAGGGGCGGCCGGTGGCGGTGGTGGCCGACCGCGTCGGCTACGGCAGCCCGAACGCTCTGGCGCGCGCCTTCCGCGTGCGCATGGGCTGCGCCCCGCGCGACTGGCTGGCGCAGCAGCGCGGTGACGCGGCGCTCAGCGGTTCGTGAGTTTGAGTTCGATTCGCCGGTTCTTGGCGTAGGCGGCGCCGGTGTTGCGCTCGTCGAGCGGGTGAAATTCGCATCACGCCGGAACAACTGGCGGAACTCCAGGTGGCGATCCGTCAACGGCTGGTCAGTCTGTTCGTGCGGCGCGGCCGGCTGGACAAGGCTGAGTCAGTGGCGCAGGTAGCTGGATGACGCTGTCCCGCCCTGAGCCGACGCTCACAGGCGGGGATTTCCAGTGTCGTCATTGTCGGCTATTGGCCGGCAGCAGCCCGTCGTTGCCTGATGGATCCAACCCCTCCGCTGCTATAGTGCAGTCGGCTTCTGACGTTCAGTGCAGCCGTCTTCTGAAAACGACAAACGACAAGGTGCGCCTGTACTCCAAGATCGGCCAGGCGCTGCTGGAGGCCAAGGAAGCCGGCAGCGACCCCTATGCCGCCATCGAGGCGGTGATTCCCTGGGACGAGTTCACCGAGAGCGTCAGCGAAGCCGAGCTGCTGGCCCGGCCGGAGGGCTTCGACCACCTGCACCTGGTCGGCGAGAACTTCGCCACCCTGCGCCGCTACACGCCGGCTCTGCTGGAGGTATTGGAGCTGCGCGCCGCCCCGGCCGCGCAGGGCGTGCTGGCAGCCGTGCAGACGCTGCGCGAGATGAACGCCGACAACCTGCGCAAGGTGTCGGCCGATGCTCCCACCGCCTTCATCAAGCCGCGCTGGAAGCCACTGGTGATCACCCCGGAAGGCCTCGACCGGCGCTTCTACGAAATCTGCGCCCTGTCCGAGCTGAAGAACGCCCTGCGCTCCGGCGACATCTGGGTCAAGGGCTCGCGGCAGTTCCGCGACTTCGACGACTACCTGCTGCCGGCCGAGAAGTTCGCCGCGCTCAAGCGGGAACAGGCCCTGCCGCTGGCGATCAACCCGAACAGCGACCAGTATCTGGAAGAGCGCTTGCAGCTGCTGGACGAGCAGTTGGCCACTGTCGCCCGCCTGGCCAAGGACAACGAGCTGCCCGATGCCATCCTCACCGAGTCCGGGTTGAAGATCACCCCGCTGGATGCGGCGGTGCCGGATCGGGCGCAGGCGCTGATCGACCAGACCAGTCAGTTACTGCCGCGCATCAAGATCACCGAACTGCTGATGGACGTGGACGACTGGACGGGCTTCAGCCGCCACTTCACCCACTTGAAGGACGGGGCCGAGGCCAAAGACCGGACGTTGCTGCTGTCCGCGATTCTCGGTGATGCAATCAACCTCGGGCTGACCAAGATGGCCGAGTCGAGCCCCGGACTGACCTACGCCAAGCTGTCTTGGCTGCAAGCGTGGCACATCCGCGACGAAACCTACTCGGCGGCCCTGGCTGAGTTGGTCAACCACCAGTACCGCCATGCCTTTGCCGCCCACTGGGGCGATGGCACCACCTCGTCCTCCGATGGCCAGCGCTTCCGCGCGGGCGGCCGGGGCGAAAGCACCGGGCACGTCAACCCGAAGTACGGCAGCGAGCCAGGACGGCTGTTCTACACCCACATCTCCGACCAATACGCGCCGTTCAGCACACGCGTGGTGAATGTCGGCGTCCGAGATTCCACCTATGTGCTCGACGGCCTGCTGTATCACGAGTCCGACCTGCGGATCGAGGAGCACTACACCGACACGGCCGGTTTCACCGATCACGTCTTCGCCCTGATGCACCTGCTGGGCTTCCGCTTCGCGCCACGCATCCGCGACCTCGGCGAAACCAAACTGTACGTGCCGCAGGGCGTGCAGGCCTACCCGACGCTGCGCCCGCTGATCGGTGGCACCCTGAACATCAAGCACGTGCGCGCTCATTGGGACGACATCCTGCGCCTGGCCAGCTCGATCAAGCAGGGCACCGTTACCGCCTCGCTGATGCTGCGCAAGCTCGGCAGCTATCCGCGTCAGAACGGCCTGGCTGTCGCCCTGCGCGAACTGGGCCGGATCGAACGCACGCTGTTCATCCTAGACTGGCTGCAAAGTGTTGAGCTGCGCCGCCGCGTGCATGCCGGCCTGAACAAAGGTGAGGCGCGCAACTCGCTGGCCAGGGCGGTGTTCTTCAACCGCCTTGGGGAAATCAGGGATCGGAGCTTCGAGCAGCAGCGCTACCGGGCCAGCGGCCTCAACCTGGTGACGGCGGCTATCGTGCTGTGGAACACGGTGTACCTGGAGCGCGCCACCCAGGGGTTGGTCGAGGCCGGCAAGCCGGTGGACGGCGAGCTGCTGCAATTCCTGTCGCCGCTGGGCTGGGAGCACATCAACCTAACCGGCGATTACGTCTGGCGGCAGAGCCGCAGACTGGAAGACGGGAAGTTTCGGCCCCTACGGATGCCCGGAAAACCTTAGCGTACGATTTTTTCCGAATTCTGCGAGCTCCCCGAGAAGTTCTTTGATCGGGTCAACCACGACATCCTAATGGCGTGTATCGAGCGTCGGGTCGAAGACAAATGCGTGCTCAGGCTCATCCGCCGTTACCTTGAAGCAGGGGTCATGTCGGGCGGTGTCGTCAGCCCCCGGCAGGAAGGGACGCCGCAAGGCGGCCCGCTCTCGCCGTTGCTGTCGAACATCCTGCTCGACGAACTTGATCGTGAGCTGGAGCGGCGGGGCCATCGGTTCGTGCGCTACGCCGATGACGCGAACATTTATGTGCGTAGTCACCGGGCAGGCGAACGGCTGCTGGCTAGCGTCGAGCGCTTCCTGAGTGAACGTCTGAAATTGACGGTGAACAGGAAGAAAAGCCAAGTGGCAAGGGCGTGGAAATGCGACTACCTGGGCTATGGGATGAGCTGGCATCAACAGCCAAGGCTGCGCGTGGCAACGATGAGCTTAGGCCGCTTACGCGACCGGCTCAGAATACTGCTGCGTAGTGTACGGGCTCGCAAAGTGGCGACTGTCATCGAGCGGTTAAACCCTGTCCTGCGAGGCTGGGCGAGCTATTTCAAGTTCAGCCAAAGCAAAAGGCCACTGGAGGAACTGGACGGCTGGGTCAGGCACAAACTTCGCTGCGTCATCTGGCGCCAATGGAAGCGGCCCTCTACGAGGGCGCGCAACCTGATGCGTCTTGGATTAAGCGAAGAGCGTGCCTGTAAATCGGCCTATAACGGCCGAGGCCCGTGGTGGAACTCGGGAGCGCCACATATGAATCAGGCGCTGCCGAAGAAGCTATGGGATAGACTCGGGCTGGTCGCGATACTGGATACAATTAACCGGCTTAGCCGCATAACCTGAACCGCCGTGTACGGAACCGTACGCACGGTGGTGTGAGAGGACGGCGGCTGCGAAGCCGCCTCCTACTCGATTCGCTCACAGGGTTTTGGGCAAAATCGTCAAGCGAAAAATTTGGCTTCCATTGGCCAGTCCGATGGTAAATTTTAACGTCCGATATTGTCACGCTGATTCAATGTAAGGACATCCGATAGGTGGCCACCAGAACCGTTATCATGCAGACCCGCATCAACGAGCTGTTTATACATCCCATCGCTCGTTGTAGTGTCCATGTGCACCGACTCAGCATACTGATCCCAGCGCTGCTTGGAGTTATCCGTAAGGGCCCCTGACCGTGCAGAAGCGAACACATCAGCTTGAGCTGGGTTAAGGCCTAACTGTTGACCCTCTTGCATGTATTCTTCATGAGAAGCACGTGCTTCGACCATTTGCCCTACACCATTCGACGCTGGAGGTAGGTGCCCATAAGACGATTCCACATTGCCCCTGACCTCATTGTTGACATTGCGGTTGGGGACAGCAGCTTGCTCGCCGATTGGATCGTGCGCCTGGTTGGTATACACCTGGCCATCGTTTCTGAGGATGCCCCCGTTCACGCCTGCTTGAGCTTGGCTCAAGCCTAACTGTTGACCCTCGCGTATATAGCCTTCACGGGTTGTGTTGGTGTAAGGGATGGGGGCAGAAGGTTTCTCGGCAATTGGATCATGCGCCTGGTTGGAATTTACATCACTACCAGTACTGACGATTCCACCATTACCCGAATTGTTCACTCCAATATTGTCACGCTGATTCAATGTAAGGATGTCCGCTAACTGGCCCCCTGAACCGTTATCGTGTAACCCCGCTTGAACAAGCTGTTTATACATGCCTTCACTCAAATTTTTGTCCATGTGTACAGAATCAGCATACTGATCCCAGCGCTCCTTGGAGTTATCCGTAAGGGCCCCTGAGCGTGCAGTAGCAAACACATCAGCTTGAGCTTGATTCAGGCCTAACTGTTGCCCCTCTTGCATGTATTCTTCTCGGGAGGCACGTGCTCCGACCATTTGCCCTACACCGTTCGAAGCTGCTGCAAGGATCCCGTATGACGATTCACCTTTGTCAGTGACCTCATTGCTGGTATTGCGGATGCGGTCGGCAGCTCTCTCAGCGATTGGATCGAGCGTCTGTTTGGCATATACCTCACCATCGTTTTTAACAATATTGCTATTACGTATGTGCTTCTCGCCTATTTTGGCATTATTCAGAGCATTAGCACGCTCATTATGGTACCGAGAGTCAAACGCCGCGGTATTCACGCTGTGACCTGCGTTACGAGTCATTCCCTCCAGATCCCCAACAGCCGGCCCCTGGAGACTTGCGTTCTGATCATAGTTAACTGTCGCACCTGCCAGGGCCTCGAAGTCATGGTTCTTGGCCAAAGTGTACAAAGCAGCTGCGGTACTCGCCCGATTCGGATCAAGCATGGTTGAAGCAAACATTTTCTGGTTTTCTTGGTATTCCGCCCCGTACTTGTTCATTGCATCGTTAACAACACTGGTTTCACGGCCTTCGTTGATTAGCTTGCCCGCAAGGGTATCAAGCTTCATGTCCTCAGAATAACCAAAGGTGTTGGCCAGGCCGCTGACCTTCTGGTAGGCAGCTTGGTCAGTTATGGTCTTCTGAGCTGACCTTGAAAGGCTATCTTGATCTGCTCGTGAAAATTTAGATTGGTCCGAACTCTGGAAGTTTTTTGCTAAAGTAGTTCCGTCTGTACGCGAAAGTGCACTTTTAACAGTCTCCCCAATACCTGACGATTTCACAGCCGACAAGGTATCATTATAAGAGGAGCCATCAGAGCGAGTCGACTGGTCAGCTTTATTGGCACCAACCCCCCCGGTTAGTGCGACTCCTGCAGCGACTGATCCGTTTGCACCGGAAGGAACACCGTCAACTCCGACACCGGCCTTTGCCCCAACATTTCCGTTCACTCCACCATTGAGTGTAATTGCAGCAATGGCAGCATCAATATTACTGCTGCTATAACCCTGCGCTTGAAGAGCGCTATATTGCTGCTGGAATGCAGCGTTATTCTCAAGACCCAGCATCGATTGAAGAGAGTGGCCGACGTTGGCTGCATCGCCAATGGATTTTGAGTTCTCGAGTGAGCGCCCCATTGTACTCGTTAATTGATGCGTGAAGCCTTGTGAAGACCCTTGCGCCGTGACACGTGAGCTCTGCACTGTATCATTAAGCATCGAGCCAATATTGATGTTCCCGCGCTGGTTTTCCGAACCATTGATTCGCAGACCTTTGTCGAAGTCGTTGGAAGCGTACGGAGTAGTCTGCAGACCAGCAGATGGTGTCAGGACGTCTGGACTGACAATCTTCTCGTTGATCGCATCAGAGCCATTCATCCGACTTGCAATACCCGAAGCTGCAACTGTGGCTCCGGTGACCAGGAACAAACAAATAGCTGGGATCGAAGAGGCCATCAATCCTGCAACGCCAATTGCCTGCTCCAAGGCAGGCGTCATTTGCTTGAGCATCTCGAATGACACCCCGGTACCGCCAGCATCGAATGAGGACGTCTGCAGGATGGCTTCCATCGCACTCGCGGTCGACGAGATGGAGTAGAGGTTCACGATCGCCAGCGCCGGCATCCATAGAATCATCCAGACCAGCATCATTAGGTATTTGCCGATCAAGTTGATCCCGAAACCACCCATGGCGATCAAGAACGCCATCAATGGGGTAATGGCGTAAATTAGGCCTTCGAAGAAGGTCATGAACGGCCGGACGTACTTAGTGAATTGAGTCCCCTCAGCAGCCCATTGCGTGTTCTGTTGGGCCATGGCCTGGCTCATCATCACGCCATATGAACCTTGGAGATCCTCCACAGCTTTCTGACCAGGAGCCTGCAAGAAGATGGGATAAAGGATGGACGCCATGGTGTAGGCGCGAGCATCGGTCGCGGACATGTTTAAAGCGTAGAGTGAGTCACCTATGCGGGAAGTTACCGCATCAGCGTCGACATTCTTGCCTGGGCGTTTAAAACCAGCCGTCGCGATTTCTCCCATTACACTGTCAGTCGCGGAGTCCGTCAAATTGACCAGAGCTGTATGCGCGTCAGAGCAATTGAGCGTTCTTCCACCAGGTGTCCCATCAAAAATCTGCGTGTAATACACCCCGCTGTTAAAGCGTGATGCCCCAATAGGATCATTGGAACGGAACAGGTCGGAATACCCGCTTAGATCAGTCCCCAGGCTCGGCAATGTACACTCACGGTAATAATTTGACCAAGAGTTGACCAAATTTTTGTTTGCGCCAAGTCCATTCGTAAATGACGGAATAGACATTAGATTGCCGGTCACAGACCTTACTTTCATCAGAGTTTCAATCGGATCTGCAAACCCGTACTTGGTCATTGCCGGCGTCGAAAACGCCTGCTCAAATATATTTGTGATATTAAATCCAATATTTGAAACAATAGAGCCTACGACCAACGGCCCCAACGGAACGTTATCAACGACTGCAACTTCACCATCATAGACATCTTCAATTACAGCACGACCAGATGGGCCGTACAAAGCCAAGTAAAGAACAAGGCAAACTAGAACCTTCTGGAAAGGGATTGCGGTATTATTGAATACTGCCTGGAAGCCCAACAACAAGGTACCGATGAGAAAGCCGATTTTTGCAAGAGACTCAACGTCACCAGTTCCGCAGATCATAGCAACAGAGTTCAATATCTCTTCCAAGTAAACTGCAGACCCAGTAGAGTAAATTGTAAATTCCATCAGTTAGGCCTCAGCGGGTTCGAACCCATCGTAGCGATGAAGTTAGGAGGAGGCATGATTTGCATCCTTACCTGGTAGTCTTTGGCCATGTCGTTTTCATTGCCATACTTCGAAAGCAAAGCCTGATGTTCCGATGTGAGTCGTGTACGCGCATCAGCCATAAAGTCTTTGCTGGTTTCACCAAGCTGATCAACCATTTTGCCACGCTGCAATACCGCCGAAGCAGCGTTTATATACGAGTCTGCAAGCGAATGCGCACCCTCGAGTGCTAACATTTTGGCGTGGGCGCTGACAAATCCCTTGGCCATGAATTCGCTATGTTGAGCAAGCCGCTGAATCATGGCTGAGAAGCCAGTTTTCTGAAGAGCTGCAATAATCGACACTTCTTCAGAGTTGAATGTGCCAGCGTTGTTTGCCCATTTATACACAATACCCGGCGAGTTTGAATTTCCGTTGAAAGCCAAAAGAATTTTCTGGGCCAAGCCATCAAAGGCGATTTCCTGGGTCTTCATCGTCATGCAAGTATCTTCGTCACCAGAGCAGTCATAGATGGTCACGGTATCCTGCTTACGACCTTCAACCACATCTTGCAGAGTCAGGGAAGTAGGACCAAACGTCTTGGTCACCGGTACCTTGCCCTTACCATCATCGGCATCTTCAAGGGCTGTAATGAGCACTGTTCCAGTTAAAGACATGATCAATTCGTCTGTTTGTCGAGAGCCATAGGTGAAGAAGCTTCTGGACCCGTTCTGCGCCATGGCACACCAAAGGACATTCCCCACATCCTCACAAGACTTCGAAAGGCCAGCATCGCTTTGCTGTTCCTTTGGGGACTTCGAGGTAAGACTGCCCGGCATAATGGACGAAAATGCATCACCTATGCCGCTAGAAACGTTGATGTTAGCGGCACGCATGGTTTCCTTAGAGGTGAACGAGCTGAAGGCGTCAGTCACCAGGCCCTGAGCCAACTGGCAGGAGTTGGACATCAGGCTGTTGATGTCCTGCATAACTTCTTGCAGGTTCTGAATTACGTTGTGAACTGTTGGGCCCATAGCATTCAGCGCAAGTTTAAATGCATAGCCAGAGGCCACACCAACAGCGTTCGAAGCAACAGACCGCAGAGCCTGTACAAACTGCTGCGCATTAATAAACGAAAACGACCCAGCAAACATATCAATACCACCGCAACCAGCCTGGAAAGAAGGCGGGCGGAAATTTACGATAGGCGTATTAGAAATTTTGTTTCGTATCCGCATCGATCCGCCTGTGATAACCCCACGAGTTGCGGTTTCATAGGCACCAGGCTCAGTGGCATTCGACATAGAAGTGAACATGGAATCAAGCTGAGACTGGATGTCTGCCTGTACACCAACTGGGGCCATGGCAATGGCAAACGTCAACACCATCGATTTACTGTTCAACCGCATAATTAACCTCCACGTCTATTGCCTTCCTAGCAAGTTTTGCCTTCATAGTTTCTACAAATTTTTTCGGATCGTTGAGAAGGTCTTCATCAACACCGTCAGAGTCGTCGATCGAGAGTAGGCCGTTATCAAAGAACGGCTGAGTGCTTGCGAAGGTTTTGTGATCGATGATCCCGGCGTCTCTCGAGGCAATCAATATCCGATTAAAGAGCACATCCAGCGTGATGGCGCCGTAGCCAACGATGGCGGTTTCCTTTGGTGGCATTGCCAGGGCAAGAGCAGGGGTTTGGAAAATATCTAATTTCTTTGCCTGGCCATCATCAATGCGATATTCCGCAAACGCATCATTATCGAGTGGGCCCCCATCAATTGAGATTGGGATAATGTTTATCCCTGTCGAGGTGGTTAGGGACTGAAGAACATTCGCCTGCTCGGCACATAGCATGCAATTGGACTTGAAGAAGAAGAAGAGCCCGACCTTGTCAGCCAGACTTCGAAGGACTTTGTCCTTATTTGCCGTTACTTCGCGGTTCATCGCATTTGCGGCATAAGTTGCTACTGGGCGACGGCTATCCTCGTCCAGGAACGGGTCTTTCATGATCGCGCGGGATGAAGCCTCAGAAAACTTAGACGCCTTGTCCATCATCACACGCTGCAGGTAGTAATACGCTTGAACGTTCTCATCCGTAGGATTATCAATCGCCCGATCGCGGTACTTCGGCAAGTTCTTTTTGATCCACGCCACACTGAACACATCCGGTCCTTTGGGGGCTGGAGGCTCGATTTTCTCGGGCGCCGCCGGCGGAGGGGGCGGAGGCGGCAGAGGGGGAGGAGGGGGTAGCTCTTTGTTGGGCTCCTCCTCTTTAGGTGGGTCCTTGTACCAGAACCACCCCTCGGCCTTACCCTTGTAGTAATTGCTGCCGCCGGCAGCGGGTAGAGAAGAGTCTTCTGGGCTGGCGTCAGCGCAGGCGATATGAGCCATGGCCACAAGCGCAATCGTGCTGAGGAGAAACGAAGGTCGCATGTCAGTTCCCCTTGTCCAGGAAGCTTGCCACGACCTCAGTACGGTACACCCAAAAGCGCCCACACTTTTTCCTCGCAGGGTTGATTGCTTTCACCCAGTCGAGGTGCTGGTAGTTGGCAGCTCCGATTTTTTTCCGAAAGTAGGTCACTGAGTAGTTCAGCTCAGTGGCCACCTCGGTGACGGACATATGGTCGCCATACAGTCTGTTTAGGCGCTGATGGGTGGTCTCGTTTTTCTTCTTGGCGCCGCTTCCAGCTTGTGACCGCCGGCCATGGCCATGCGAGATCTGAAGCATCTCAACTCCGCTCATTGAAATCTGATGTTCCAATGCTAGGGACAGAGCTCTTCGAAAGGCGGCCAATTAGGCCCAATCTGTGGGGCAGTAGCGGTTACCACTCGTCTAGGCACACAAGATGATCGGACCTAAACACTATAATGACGAAAGGACGAAGCCGCTGATTGGCCTGGGTAATCATCAACGTTTACGTGCGCAAACCAGCTGCTTCATTTGACGCCTGCTAACTCGAGGGCGAGGGGAAACTACGCGCGCAATTTCCGATAGTGAGTAGACCCGGATCTTGCGCATTGTTTCGGCTTGCGAGAGGATATCGCTCACTTAAGACTGAATTTGGACTGTCTCTATGTCGGCAGGAATCGTAAAGCCTTTCCCACTCTTCGACTCGTATCCTGAGTTCCGTCAGCTGAACTTCAACGACCTGTCCAAGGAACGTCCAGTTGTTCTCGATCTGCTGCGCCAGGCTGACCAGTCCACTGATCCGATCGGCAGCTATCTCGCAGTAAGAGACTTCCTTCATTCGTATGACGGCAATGAAGGAACTTTCAACTCGTACCGTACGCACGTTGAGCGACTTCTCCTGTGGTGCATTCTCGTAGCGAAGCAGTCGATTCTCTCCATGCGCAGGACCGATGCTGAGGCTTTCATGGAGTTCTGCTTGAAGCCGCCGGCGCACTGGATTGGCCCCGTCGTGAAGTCCCGGTACGTTCGTGTTGGCGGCCGTAAAAAAGCCCCAACCGATATCTATGTGATCAACGACGATTGGCGCCCGTTCAACCTGACTCAGCCCAAGGTCGTTCGCAAATTAGCCGACGAAGCGAACGTAGAAGCTCCCGCACCCACTGCCTATAAGATGTCGAGTGGCTCCGTTGCGCAAGTCTTCGCCGCCTGCCAAAGCTTCTTTCAGTTTTGCACCGACGAGGATCTGGCGGACGCGAACCCGTTCAGGGCGGTCAAGCAGAAATCGCGCTTTACTCAGCGCAACACCCGAGACGTTCGTGGGCGATCGCTAACAACGCTGCAGTGGGACTTCGTGATCGAGACTGCGGAGCTGATGGCTGACGAAGACCCAGTGCATGAGCGCACCCTATTCATCCTGGTGACCCTGTTCTCGCTGTATCTCCGGATCTCTGACCTGGTCGGCCGTGAAGGCTGGGAGCCGACGATGGGATCCTTCCAAAAGCAAGGTGATGATTGGTGGTTCCATGCCATAAGGAAGGGCAACAAAAAGGCCAAGGTCAGTGTGCGGCAGGACTACCTCGCGTACCTGAAGCGGTATAGGGCTACGCTCTCCCTTTCTCCACTCCCGTACCCTGGCGAACAGGCCCCACTTTTGAGAACCCTCCACGGGCGAGCGGGACTCTCAGATCGACATGTTCGGGAACTGATCCAAGGCGTATTCGATCGTGCCGTCGACAGGATGAAGGCCGATGGTCAGCCTGAGGACGAAATTACCAACCTCCGGGCTGCATCCCTGCACTGGCTCCGCCATACGAGCGCAACGTTCGATGCAGAGTTTCGAGATATGAAGGACCTGCAGGCGGACCTCGGGCACGAAAGCCTCTCCACAACCCAGGACAACTACTACGACTCCCTGGATGGGAAGCGGGCCGCTTCAGTGCGTAACCTCCGCGTCAAAGGGCACTAGCCACCGACTACGGCCCAGTGGTGGTGGCACCGGCGCCGGGAAGCGCTCACTAGACTGTAGGCCGGCGATCGGTCATACGTCTAAGACGCAGTCTCGTCGACCATCGACCGCCCAGCCAATGCCAGCATGCATCGCTACAAGCGACACACGCTAGGCATCGAGGTTTTAGACGTTAGTTAGTCTTTCGCAAGGCCGAGCCGACTGCAGGCCGTTCATGGGGCTCAGCGCGGACACTGGCAGGATGCCGGCAACACGATGGGCAGGAGGTAGCTGGAACGCGATCTAGCTGGGCCCTGTCGCCTCAGTCCAGGAGCTCAAGCAATTCTGAACCCAGAAGTTGAAGCCCAGTTTCCATACTGGTGAACTCTTCAATTCGTCCAATGTGGCCAGCTTTTTTTTCGTCCATACCATCCTGGACGCCGATCAGGCCAACAGTTAGCGGGAGTCCCCGCTCGTCAAACGTTACCTGGCATCTGATGAGGCGGAATACCACCCCGTCACGTGATCTTTGGAGGTAGGACCGCTCGCCGAACCCGGCCTCGTCCAGGATACGAAATGAAATGCCTTGCATGATCTGAGGTCGCGCCAGCAGAAAGGGCACCAGTTCGTCTCTCGGAAGATTCTTCGCCAGCTCCAACCCCTCTGGGTCTTCACTTAACAGCGCCAGAAGCTCAGTTTTCAGCCGCTTCACAAGCGCCATACCTCCTCCACAGATTCTTCCTACTCGGTACGCTGGTACATCGTAAGGGCAACTAGGCCCGTCCCATCAGGTGCTGGTCGGGTAACGATTTGCCAGCCTGCCGCGGTTGCCAAATACCTCACACCGACTTGCGACTCACCATATCGCCGCTCCTTGTGGGCTTGCTGCTTGTTCGGTATCACTGGTTCTCTGTCAGCTTCACGAACGATCCGCGCCACACGAGAGTAGACATTGTCGAGCTTGCACTCGCCTTTCGTTTCGTCCAGGTATTCCATGACGCTATGGTAGGTCAGGAAGATGCGGCCGAAGGTAGGGTTTTCGACTGAAGGTTGGGGCGGAGGTTGACCGTCCCATTTGACGCTGATGCCTGGATGGTCATCGCCTGCCCACCCCTTCCCTTTCTCAACAGAGATGTTGTCCAGGCCCAGCAACTGGGTCCTCAGGGCATAGGCATAGAGATACAGTTCTTCCTTGGAGCTGGCCACCAGCAAGAGTCGCTTAACAGCGCCGCGGGACACCACAAGCTTTAAATTACTTGATGACCGATTAGATCCAGCGAGCTCCAGCCAAACTAGGCAGCACCAGGCACCATACAGCTCAACGTAGTCGAGGACGTTTGGGCCAAAGTCCTTTGAAACGTGGATCTCGACAGTTCGGAAGAACCGATCGTCACCGTTGAACTTGACCTGGTACAGACCAGGTGTATCGGTGGCAGATGTGCTGAGCTTGACGACTTTGAATGTCATGGTTCGTATCTCGATGGCGATGCCTGCAGAGTCGCACGTATTGCTGAATTGCAAGCGATGGCGATTCTACCCGACTCCCGGCGTTTCACGGGGCGAAAAAAAAGGCCGGCTAAATTAGCCGGCCCTTCTCACTGCTTGCTTAAGGCTGCTCGCGACAATTTTTTCAAGAATGTCGGCGGCCTCACTCATGTAGGGGCCCTCAAAGATGACGTTTTGTCCATCCTCGAGGGCCTTTGCTTGCGCTTGGATGTAGCTACGCAACGCCGGCACTCGGTACCGGCCAACCACCATTAGCCGGTAGTCACCTTTGGACCCATTGAATCCGCTAGGCGGAGAGAACGGGTCCAGAGCGCTACCGCCTGGCGTAGTGACAACCTTCACTTGGTCGGCCGCAAAAGATGGAGCACTCATCAAGCTGCCCTCCTCGTTTGTGGGAACCCCATTCGACCCAGCTGGATCAACACATCGTTCCAGTCGACCGACTTTTCCCCTTCAAGCAGCGGAAGTGATGGGGTCAGCAGTTGAGCCTGTATCCCCATTTCCCACAGCCGCTTTTTAAGGTTCAAGCCTGCCTCCTGACCGCGGCCGGAACGGTCCTTGTCGATCCAGATCCGAACGCATTTGGTGCTTGGCCCGGGCTCGAACCCTTCCAGCAGTGTCGCGTTCACCAGAGGGTGCACACGCACGGCAAAGTTGGTTCCGGTCTCGATTGCCCAAGCTGTTTCCAGCCCTTCACAAACGTCGACCACCTCTTCATCCCAGCTCCCAATGAAAATGCCCCCACCGGTTACGAGCCGGTCGGTAGGGTACATGCACATTTTCTTTGGGCTCTGAACCGGCGCCTTCTCACCCTTGGGGGTAAGAAAGTAGCGGTGTAGAGTGATCGGTTTACCCGCCTTGGTCACTTTCGCGACCATGCCAGGAAAGTCACCCTCGAACTCACCATCCTCGTTGTAACTTGCGAGACTTGGGTGGTACCGAACCACCTTGTCGACCCCCTCACGATCCCAGCAGAGGATCTTGCGGCTGGCCAGGTACAGTCGGGCCGGTTCAGCGTCTGGATGTGTCAGAGGAAGGCTTGCCTTCCAGAGCTCATTGAGTCGCTTGCTGTGGTAAAGGTTTGACGCAGCCTCCTTATCAGCAATTTCTTTGCGTCGAGCTTCCAGCGCTTTCTCGTTGGCCCTGTTGACCTTCGCCTGCTGATTTTCATCTGCAGTCGAGTGGATCCCCAAGAAAGCGCCAACATCAGCGACAGCATCCGCGAAGCCATACTGCTTCAACCACATGAGCATCTTGAACCCATCGGGAAACGTCCCGCAGGTGTTACACATGCCGCCGCCAGAGTCCTGGAAGTCTTTGCGGAAAAACTTAAATCCATCTCCGCCACGCCCAGCTACCCCATGGACAGGGCATTTGGTATGGCGGCCTGGCTTCTGGAATGCTCTGTCATCGATCTCAGGGCACAAGGCCCTCAAGATTACATCCCAGCCTTTTAGTTTTGCTGCATTGCGAACCACTTCGGCCTTCAAATTTCTCATGGTGTACCTCCAGGTAAAGCCCGATTCGGGACTTCCCCAAGCCGCCGAAACGGAAGCTTGGGGAAGCCCCGAGCCGGGGGATAAGGTCACCTAGAGGTACTCCGACCCTGAGGGGTAGAAGCCCCCCAGGGGATGATTAAGCTGCTTGCCGCAACCGCGGCTTCAACATTTTCAGGTAGGTTTCGCGCGCTTCAGCGATTGCTTCGCGCACCATCTCTCGCGCTTCACTACAGAGGCCTTTGATAGCGGGATCACGGGTGAGTCCGCCAACATTACTTTCAGCCAGAACAGCAATGACGTCTCCGTGCTCGCCAAGCATGGTGACCTTGACCTTTACGCAGAAACACTCGATCTCCTCATTCAAGACTTGCTGAATAGTTAGATCGAGATATTCGAGCTCAGCTCCCCATTCAAAGATGTCGTAATCCTCCTCAGGACACTTAAACACCTCTACACGGAAATTTTGAGTTTTAAACTTACGCAGAGTGCATTCATCCGATGCATACGCTTGGAGAAGTTTGTAACCCTGCCTCGCAAGTTCGGCTCCAGAGCTGACAACATCGTCGACCAGAGCGGTTACCAGGCGGTGCAAAGCTACTTTCTGAGCTGGCCCGCCGAGTTCATCGGCGGGTGTAAGCTCTACCTGCACTGGATCGATACTCACAGAGGTCGAGCGTTCATGAACGTAGCGACATCCGCTATCCCGCGTGATTTCCAGCGGCTCAGTGAGCGTCAACCCATCCCAAACCTCAGGCTGAATCTCAGGGACAAGCCGTGCCGCAAGTCTTTTCACATCCAGCTTTCCGGTGAAACTTGCACCATCCCCTTGGCAGTAACCAAGAGAGAAGCGTAGATCATCGGTTGGATACCCTTGCAGCACCAGATGTCGATTCATCATGGTTTGGATTGCATTGTTAATAGACATAGTTTGAACTCCAGTAGGTGTTGGAGCTCAACACCCCCATGGGGGCATGTAAGCCCCGAGAGGGTTTGTATTAGCGATCTTGATATAAGCAGAACTTGGAAAGAAAAACTTCCCAGGCCAGGTGACCATGAGAAACAACCTTTCCATCGTCGACCAAAACCCGACGTTTACCGGTGAATCCAAGATAGATGGCGTAAACAGTCTTGTCTGATGCATTGGGGTAGCGAGCGGTAATACCACGAAGCGCTACACAGTGCCGGAGTGCAAAAGCACGACGTATAACACGTTTCCTGCCCCCGCACCTCGACACAGCTTCAGCCTCGACGCCACGCGTCAACGCTTCAGCTTCGCCTTGGGTGAGATTCATCGTTTCGCGAAGTAACGCTACAAGACGGGTATAGGACCTCATTTCTTGGCCCCATCCTTCTTGAGCGGCAAACCGCAGATGTTGTTCATCAAGTCAATGAAACGCTCATCGCTGAGTGCTTCGAACGGGTGGGTTACACGGTTCTTGTCATCTGGCTTGACTGGGGTGGGCAGGGGCTTCTGAGCATTACTCATGCGCTTGGCTCCCCACTGCTACCAAGTGAAACACCGACAAAGGCGACTGAAGTGAAAAAGGCATAGGAGTACCTCCAATTAGGAGGTGAGACGCCTACCCCTGATGGGGTAAGTCCCCACCAGGCTGGTTGTGAAAGGTCAAAGTACTTCCGAGGAAGAGCAAGACCTTAGCAGGCGTGAGTTAAATCACGTCAAACACGAAGTCGACGATGATAATCACGAGATTCAGTAAATCGGACATGTTGCACCTCAATTTTGGATTTTAGTGCAAGGTATCCCCCAGCAGGGAGAAACCCCTGCAGGGTTGGTTTGCCGAAATGGCATGCTGCTTTAGGGACGCGCAGCTGACGCTATCTCCGATCGCCACATGGCAATGGGAAGAATCTTTGCTTGGGAAAACGCAGGCTTTCCAAAACAACCTTTTGATCAACGATGGCCTGCTGGCCGAGAGGATGCTGTTACCAGCTGATTAAAATATAGCACCACGAATTTCGGGATGGAAGCGGGGAGGAATACCCTCCCCGCCAACTCACCTACGCACGTTTCTGTAGCATTTCGGCACCCATCGCACGGAGCAGGTCCAGGTGATAGCGACGAAGCTCAGAAGCCGGAATAGTGGTGCACTCCGCCGAGATCATGTGAACCAACTCAATGAATTCACGAAGATGCGCAGTAGTGGTGATCCCGCGCCCTGCGCCGCTGGCATTGAAAGCAAGCTGTGAAACATCATCGTGACATGCCAGGTAGAGGGGACGGTCTCCTTCATCCAGTAGCAGAACATCTGACACACCAGTGGAACCACCTTCAGGGAAGAGGTTTTGCTTGCGCTGCTCGATGATTTCCTCAAATTCAGAAAGCATAAGCGCCGAACGGTGAGAGTGCTGTTCAACTGCAGAATTATTCATAAAGCCTCCGACAATAAAGCCGAGGCTCATCCCAATCGGGAATAGCCCCGACCGGGAATGCTGCTTACGCAGCGTTATGGCACCACAACTGTGGCAAATTTGATTACCACGACTCCTCGACTGCATCCATCATCGACTGCAAGCGCAGTAAGGACAGTGTGCTCAGCCAGGCTCGAGACTCGTTGGTGATGTTTCCGAGCAGGTTAACCAATCGACCATGCTCTTGTAGCTCAGAGACGTTGGCCACCTTTGCAACGCGCATCTGGCTTTTAACGCAACGAAACTCGTCGCGCTCTGACGTCGTCAATAAACTTGCGTCATCGCAATCGAACCCCTTTAGAAGCAGAGCTTCTTTACGGAAGGAAATGGCTTGAGCAATTTTATCGAGACCAGCATTTTTAATGCTGCAGGGTAATGTTCATATGTTGCCTCCGAAAGCTCGAGACAACATCCCCAAACGGGAGTGTGCATCCCGATGGGTTGATGGCGATCGCCAAGTTTATGCTGCATAGAGTTGCAGCTGACTATCGTCCTGGAACACAGTTCACAGGTGGGATTCGGTTTTAAAAACACCCTACTGAAGGGCGCTCTTGAAACCGAACTTCCTAGGAAAACGTGGCTCAGTAGGACCTTGAGCCATCGTATACGGTACAACCCCTCCGTCGCGAGAAATGCCCCTCTTTCGAGGGGCAAACGCAACGGTTACTGACCTTTACTCGCTTGGTTTCGGACTTCTTTCACCGCTCCATTGAGAGGGGCAAAGTAGATCGCCGGTGCTGCTTTCGCTGCACTGACAAATTCAGCCGTGAAACCCTGGATGAAGCCCTTCAAAGCTTTGCGAATCATGATCAGCACCTCGCCTTTACATGATCCAAGCATATACCTTGATCGGGTTTCCCTCAACGCGAATTAGGCCGCTTTTGGGGTACCGCCGCCGGCATCATTCGCCTGCAGCTTACGCCACTGACTGATGACGCCCATGACTGCGCCACGAATGGGTGCAAAGTAGATGGCGGGTACCTGGCGAGCTGCCTTCACAAATTCTGCAAAGAGAACCGCCAGATGGTGCTTAATGTTCCTGTTCATTGCTCATCTCCCGGATTGCCGACCACGACGTGATTCCGACGAAACATAGGAACGTGAGGGCGTCAACCAGTAGTATCGTGTGTTCGAGAAACGTCAACACGCTAAGCGTAAACTCCGCGACGTGGTACTCGCGAAGTTTGTGAACTAGCCATCCGAGGAACACCGAAGGTGCTGCGATGATGAGAAAGATTCCGCTACCGACTAGCGTGTGAGCCAGGAAGTGCACCAAAGGTGCATACCAAGGCTTGTGGTGCGGAGATTTCTGTTGCTTCTCCATTAGGGTCACTCCTTTTTCATGCGGAAGGCCCTATCCCGCTGGGATAGTTGCTCCCCGCGGTTGGTGGATTGCTGAAGTTGAAGTGCTCAGCTACACCTTTGCTGCTTAGGCCTGTTGGATGTCCTGGATAGACTCAACAGGGGTCTAGATCACGTACTGCTCAGCATCGTGGTATACAATCGAAACACCCCTAACGGGACATAACTGCCCCAGACGGGTTTAGTGGGTATTGCCAATAGTGCTGACAAACTGATCAGCTTCAAATCTCCACTAGGTCGACATGACCGAGTAGAAAAATCTTCTTTCGACAAGGATGCCTGTCGGAAAAAGTCTCAACAAGAGCCGCAAGCCCGTAAGCACGGTATTGACCATCACTCACCGCAGCACCGGTCATTTTCCAACTTTGGCTACCAGCCACCCCGTCCGCCAAGGCTAACGGGGTAACCTTGTGCAATCATTCCTGGTAGGCCGGCAGACAGCCCGGGCCAGACCCAAAAAAGAACATATTTATCAGACCACCTGGACAGTTCGCAGACTGGCATCCAAAAGCTTACCTTTATAGTGAAGCCAGTTGTAGATCGCTTCACATAGGTCCGGATCGAATCCCGTCTTCGCTCCAAAATGCACGAGCTCTTGAACAACCCCAGATGTATAGCCCTCCTCCATATGTCCACCAAACACAAACCGCTCCTTTGGAATGGTGTCGGGCGCCTGGCCGGCAAGCTCTCCGAGCTCATCATGATGATTGGCGAATGTGTCACCGATCATCAGGACCATATCGTGTAACCTTGGGTTGGTCACCGCGAACTCATTCCCATGATCAGCACTGATGTGCTGCAGCAGCAGATCAACCAGGTCAACGATATCCGGCAGGCCGGCTTCGCAATCGCGGACAAAAAGTCGTGCGTCCACAAAAGCACCATTTTCGCACCGTGAAATAATCACCGTGTCATCGATCACAATGTTGTCGTCGCTTCTGGCCGCGTAAATCTCATGCGCCGCTCGTGCAAATGGGTTGGAGCTGGACTCGACGCCGAAATGGTTGAGGCAGTCAGCAAACGTCAACCCTGCTTCGACTGCATCCTTGAGGAGATCCATCGGGGTTTTAGCGGTCTGCACCTGGCGGGAATCGTTACTGCTCAAGTCCAGCGCAGCGATGCGAGGGCTCATCGATTCATACCCAGTCAATGTGAGTTGATTGTTCATGGTGTACAGCTCCTAGCAGAGCCAGGCATGCCCCCTTCCGGGGTCATAGCCCGGCAGGGTTTGTGAGTACTTTGGCGTCTTGGACTGGACTGTCCAAGCATCGCAAGATTGGTTACGCAACTAGTCGGTAGGTGCCCGGTGCAACACGCTCGAAGAAACGTGCATCCTGAACTACCTGTCGAACCTTTGCTTCCCAGTGCTGATTATCGCGTGAGGCAGCATAGGGCGAGATCAAGTCGTTGATTTCCTTAAGGTGAAGAACTTTACCACCCTGAAGAATCCGCCGAATCGCCGCCCTCCAGGTCGTTCCCACCCACGACGCCGCCCGGCGATCGATCTGCCCGAGGAAGAACAGTGACTCTTTGTTCTTCTTGAAGACCAGGAGCTTCTCGTGGGCAATGCGCACGATGTTCCCACGGTACTCACGGGTATCAGAAACACAGTTGTGCTGGATCTTGATGATCTCATCCACCAGTCGGCCGGGCGCAACGCGCTCAACCAATGAGGACAGGTTGAAGTACTGACCATTACGCCGTAGATTCCCCATGAGGATCCCGTAGTGACCATTCTTCTCCACAGCATCGTGGATATTCATGATCGAGAGCTCCAGGGCTTCAGTGAAGTCCGCCAGCGCCATTCGGCTCATGTCCCATTTGTTTGGTTCACCCCAAACCTCGCCGCTGTATACCAGCATTGATGCGTAGGGTGCGTGCCACCAGCAAGTGTGCGCCTCCTCACCAAGGAAGGTGCGCATGTCGTCGAGCAGGAGGTTGGTGCCCTGATGAAGGTCGGTCCCTTTGAACCGAAGCCCTAATTCAGCGGCAACATCAACTGAGGTCCCGCCACCGATGCTTGGGTCGAACGCAAGCCCACTCTTTCGGGTGTGATAGGTCCCGAAAAAATCCCTTACGATCGCGCCCGTGCAGTTGCCACGATAACGACTGTCACCCCAGTGCCCGCGCTCCGGGTAGCTCACTACGGAATTTTTAAATTTCATGGCGCGTCTCCATCTCGGAGAGCACCTGGGCCAGGTCAGTAGGCTTAACGTCGAAACGCTGTACCCACATTTCCGTGCCGCCCACGAGAACACACTCGTCGTTCTCAGGATCCCAGTCACCCGAGTTGTTATCTTCCAGGTAAACGACCCTGGCAGCGTGACTACTCTCGACGAGGATCTCACCGTCTTTAGTCCGGCGAAGGATAACGGTCGGCATTTCAATTTTCATGGTCTAACTCCTGGTTGGAGCGAGGCCAAGCCCCTCAGGGGGCTTAAAGCCCCGCGGGGGATTTTGATTGCTGATGAACCACCAGCTGGGCATCTCACGGCCTGGCATCAGGCAGCGAAGAACTGAATGCTTTCGCAAAACTTGCTTGGGAAAACACTCATATGAAACGGCAGGTCGGCTGACCTGGAAGATGTGCTGTGGAAACAGCTGGGACGTGCGGCACCCGCATCGTGGTGCTTAACGCACTATACGACAATTCATCGTTGCCAGGTAGCGCATCACTTCACCGACACAAAATCGCGTCGGTGAAGTGATGTTCAATCAAGCTGCAGCATAACGATTGGGGCTGAAGACATTAGCCGTCCGCTCGTAGTACTCGAGGAGCTCGTTAAATTTCTCCGATCGCTCCCGAACGCTTACGAAATGCGCGGACGCTTTCGCCCCTTCATTTCGCAGGAGCTCCAGCGTCTTGCCATCGCTGAGCTCCCACAGAAAAATCGTACTTCCCGGGGTTTTTGCGGTCCCCTTTCGCACGATAGTTCTGGTCCCCATCATCCGTGCAGCCTGAACAATTACGTTAGTCACATGGCACCTCCGAGCGTGAGGAGGGCATGCGCCCCTGACGGGGGACATGCCCGCCAGGGTTGGTTATGCGGCCTGAGACGCTCTACACGAGCGCCAGCGCCTGTTGCTTGCTTGGGACGTACTTCGGTGGCATTTCGGTGTTCGCGTCGACGCCGTATTGACACAGCGACACCGCGCCACACATTTTTCCGCCACATACCTGTTGGCAGTAGCTTTCGATACCCTCCTCCTCGAGGGCAACGTAGTCAGGGTTGATGACTTGATGGGTCAAAGCACGACCCAGGGCCTTGCCGACCTCCACAAAGACATTGAACACGACAGACTGGCCTAGAGCCTCGTGCTGAATGGTCTCGGACATCCCTGCAACCATCGACTCAGGAATGCCCTTCAACCGAGCATGCTCAACACCCGTGAACAGCCGGCTCAACTCAGGGTTTTCTGGATGCTGCAGGAACGGTTCGGTTGATCGTCCTTTGAAGTAGCCGCGGCCCAAGGTGCCTACAGTGGCACTTTCATGCGTAACCAGCTGCCGCTTGAAGCCCTTACCTGCCGCGACATCACGCTCTTCTTTCGCCGCAAGGTAGTCGTATGACTTCCAACGAGGCGAATCAAGCGGGATATCCTCGAGGATGTCGCCAACTTTTCTCGGTGAGTGCTTACCCGGGGTAGGAAATGAAAACTTCACCTCCAGACCTTTGGTGATGGCAACCAGTACCATCCTCTTCCGATCCTCGATGGCACCAAATTCAGCACCACCGAACACAGCCTCATGCAGCTCGTAGCCCAACGAAGTGAGAACGCTCCGGATGACCACCATCGACGTCGAGTCGAGATAGTCTGGTACGTTTTCGACGAGACAGATTGCTGGGTTAGACGACTTCACGAAGTCCAGAAAGTCAAAGAACAAAGTCCCAGCCGTAGAGTGCTCCTCTGCGCACTGGAGCTTGTTCTTAGCTTTACCGCTTCGGGAAGCTCCCGTACAAGGAATGCCCGCCGAAAGTATATCGAGCAGTGGCACCGCCCCTGACAGGTTCAGGTCGCGGATATCGGAGTTGATCGCGATGGAGTCCTCAGTCCAAAGCTCAGGATTGTTGATCAACGAGCTGTCCAAGTAGATTGATTCGAGCTCGACGCCGACTTGAATGAACGAAGCAACTCCCGCCGCCAGCAGTCCTGTGTGTAGTGCTTTGTCCAGGATGCCGAGACCATGGAAGAGCGATCCCCCGGCCAGCGCAGTTTTTGCTGCCAGCTTGCGCTTGATGCGCTCCACCCGTTCCTTGATCTTCAAGTCGACCTGCAAGGCAGTCACGACAATTCGACCACCGCGGATGGCAACACGAACCTTCTCGCAGCCTTCAAAGAAGGTCTTGAGCAGGTCTGTGCGCACCTCCAATAACGGTGAAATCACACCATTACGCTCACGCTTCGAGACGGTGAAGGTACCGGCCTGAGCCGACTTTTCAGAGACAGGAACCAGTTCGAGGCGGTTTAGAGCCTTGTCACTGCGGAGCGAATACTTGCTGCCAATTTTGACGCCGGCGTGAAGCAGTTTCTGGCCCTCCAGCCAGAGACGGGCGATGTCACCCTTTGCTTTACCGATCGTGGTGTTGATAACTGTAGTCATGTG
This sequence comes from Pseudomonas sp. TUM25319, assembly GCF_056388475.1. Classification (NCBI taxonomy): domain Bacteria; kingdom Pseudomonadati; phylum Pseudomonadota; class Gammaproteobacteria; order Pseudomonadales; family Pseudomonadaceae; genus Pseudomonas; species Pseudomonas sp. TUM25319. The sequence goes on from NZ_JBWJFH010000002.1 coordinate 39,951, forward strand.
GAACTCCAAGTAGATTGGAGACACCACCCCCACTGGGGATGATTGCCCCCAGGTGGGTTTAAGTTGCGTGCTGGTGAACACCAGCTGGGTATCTTGGCTCCTCACATGAGGGTCCAAAGAATGCTCGTGACTGAGTCCTGCCTGGAGCCACTCAGAAGCATTCTGAAAGCAGCCAGCCCTTTCGAGCCGGCCACAACTGCATCAGATAATCGCCTTGAGGTCAGCCATGAAAGCCTTGGCCTTCATTTCGACATTCAAGCGTTCAACCAGATCGTCCACGTCAGAATCGGCGGCAGACGTCAGCTCATCGTCGTTGGTGCACAGACGCTGCATCTCTTCAGAGCGATTAGCCGGCTCGCACATACCCTGCTCCTGCCAGAAGCGCAGGGCAGCAATGATGGTGTGCAAATCCTCATCGTGTTGGATAAACACCAACCCCTCTTTAGAGGCTGTAACCGGTTGAGTCCCCACGGTCGTGTGCTTGACGATTTCCAGTTTGCCATTGGCACCACGTACGATCTCCACCGTGTGCTCTTCCGCGTCATCGACCAGTTCAACATGCGAGCCATATCGGCTGCCCTGAGAGAGATCTACTTCGAAGCACTCAGGGTCAACCGTTTCGAATCGCATACTGATGAGGTCCTGAATTTCACGACTCGTGATGTCAGCAGGGACCGAGGCCACTTCCGTATGACAGCCAATGAACATGTTGTCGAGAGAGATGTGAAGCTTGGAATTTGTAGTCATGTCGTATCCCGAGAATGAGGTACGGGGCATGCCCCATCGGGACAATGCCCCGGATGGGTTAAATCAGTTTTGCGACTTTGGAAAATTCGTTCAGGCGATCCACCGAAGGGGTCACATTGCGAACATTGTTTTCCACCGCGCCATTTTGGTAGACAAGGTCGAAGAGACCCTCGTCCTGGTAGAGGCTGACACTATCCGGATGGAGCACATCAACAACGGTGACCAATGTCGACGAGGGCAATCCGAAAAGCTGGACATCAATCGGTATTCCGTCCTTCATGACCATTACGACCTGGGGACGAAGATTTTCGATTGGTGCGTGGTTGCGCACTACGGACCCAATGTGTGCATCACTCACTGGGCTGAGCACACAGGTCGAAGTGCCGAGGTACGACTGCAGGGTAGTTTCAAGATCACCCAGCTTGGCCAACCTGCCCTTGCTGTTCGCCAACCAGTAGGGCTGATCAGCTTGTACCAGGTACATGTTGTGGTGGGCGATCGAGACATCACCATCGACGATCTCGCCAAGGAAGGTGAGCTGGTATTTCTCCAGGCTGACCCCGCAGAGATCGTCTGCGTTGAACTTGCTCAAAGCAAGACGGAACCCGTCGAAAAGGTTCTTCGAGTCTCGAACAAGACCTGCCATCCACCAACCCTCACCACCGACGTGCAGTTGGTCGGCGACAAACACGTTGTAGAGAGCATCACGGCTTTGCTGGAAGTAGGCGTAAAGTTTCATCATGGAACTCCGGTTGGATGCGAAGCCATGACCCCAGTGTGGGGTTATGAAGCCCCGCAGTGGGTTAGGAGCGCTGGCAGTACCAGCAGGTTTATCCGGAGACCTCAAGGTCGCCGAACAAAGCAGAGACTCCAATGAGGAGGGCCATAGGCCAATCAGGAGTCAGAGTCGGGGGTTTGAGCAGCGGTCTTTCGGAAGGCTGGCCAGAATCACCAGAGCGTCGATATCCCGCAGAGGAACCCAAGCCCGTTTTTTTTCTTGCTATCCGAAAACGGTTATAGCACTCGACCGATTGGCCAGGAGGCGCATGAAATCGGCTAATGAGAGCCAAGCGGCTTCAGCCATCCAAATTTCTCTTTCAAGCTCGCTCGCTACGACATCTGCGATGCGGTCTTGATCATCACGGATGTCTCGTGCGTCCTGTTCGGTCAACCCAAAGGAAACTTGAATGGGCTTGCAACAACACCCGCAGTTGCAGATACCACGACTGCTCGTCCCGGAGCAAACCGCGGCAACTCCGGCGCAGAAAATGCAGTAACAGCTAGGCATCTGCTGTTTTCCACGGTAGCTGCTGTTGAAAGCAAAATGGGAATGGTGTTGGGTTTGGCAATTCATGGTCATCTCCAGGTTGGAGCGAGACCATTCCCCACAGGGGGTAGGCCCCGCAGGTTGGGTTGAAAGCAATCAGCACAGACTGACCAGGGTGACGCGCGCAGATGTAACCTCGCCGCGGGTGCGTTGATCGAGAGTGTGAAGCTCAGAAAGTGCTCGATGGGTTCGAGCGAGAGCCCAAGCGGCTAAATACGCCGGGGTACAAGGAATTGCTGGGATACCAGCTTCTTTACCTAGCAGCACATGCGACTGGGTAACTGGCCTCGATTCTGCCTGGGACAACTGCATCGTGCAACCAGGACAATCTGCTCGACACCGCCGGCGAGTACGTAAAAAACCCTCCCTTAAGGGAGGGTCCGTTGTCACGCGGCCATTAACTGGCCGGCGTGAAGAACCTTGCAGTCGCGCTCGACAGGAGCTGGCCACAGTACTCAGCGGATCCCAGCACTTGCTACTCACACGCTGGCGAGCAGTTTTGCCCTGGCATCAGTCAGTGCAACGCCAATGGTGAGCATCGGTCTTTCTCCTGTGTTAAGAGGGCTCTACCCCATGCGGGATGGGCCCCGCATGGGGTTTAGTTGATGAACAGCTGAATGGCGGCGGGCAGTGGCCTGAATTGAGCTTGGAGCGTGACCCTACCCCTGATCTCCGCGCCCACCCCGAGGGGCATAGCGCCCGGCGGATGGGTTAGTGAACTACGGTAGGGTCGATAGCAATGTGCTCTGGAACGCCGGCGAGTGCCCGGATCTCCGTGAAGTCATGCAAACGAACCCAGCCTTTCTCTCTGTCGTAAGCTGCACCCACGTAGACGCAGAAATGCACTGGAATGTAATCGGCGTACTTCTCAGGCTGGCTCTGCATGATGCTCACCTGGTTGCACCACTCTTCGAAGCGCAACCGGTTGAACGTAGCCACGAACTCTTTCGTGAGTTTGGTTGGATCCCCGTGGGTCACATAGCCGAGCTGGCCGTTCTCCCACTGCTCAAATTCCAGTTCGCTCATGTTGCAGTGATCTGGATACCGCTCTTTGGAAGCTCGAACGGTGACGCGGAATTGGCTTCCCTGGAATGAGCAGTCGTACTCCTGCTTGCCTTGGTAGGACAAGCGCCAGGCAACGCGCGCACGCAAAGTTGATTTGCTGGGTTGGGTTGAAATATTCATGGGTCGTCTCCAGAGATGCGAACCCACCCCCGAGCGGGAATGGTGCCCGCAAGGGTTTTGAAAGGCCGAAGCCTGTGCTGCGACAGCAGCTGCTTTCCTATCCAGCGCATGCTGGGAAGGGAAATCACATTCGACAGTGGGCCTGTTGAATGTGATCTGGGAATGGCCATCCCTGGCATGGCCAGGGATGGTTGTTACAATTGTGAGATCGCTAACGCCTCGCGGATTTGTACGCGGCAATAGCATCTAACGCAGCGGGATCATCAGGAAGCAGCGCCACCCACACCAGCCTGTTGTAGCGGTCGAGCTCGGCTCGATCGACGAGCAGCACTTTGGTCGAATGCGGGCTCACAAAAACCGAGAGCTGCCCCACAAAGCTGGTCGGGGCTGGCGAGTTTGTTCCAGTCTGCATAGTCACTCCCACGCCTCATACTGCACCTCTGTTGCAATGCACTTGAGGGGGTTGATTGATCGAGGAAATACAATCAAGCCGCTGATTGCACAGTACCTACCGCCCTGACCCATCCCTGCCCCTGCTCATATCGAACCGGGACAACCTCCGGGTACGGCTGAATGAACGGATCATCTTCAGCAATGACGCCATAGCGCTCTGGTTGGCTTCTCAGGCGCTGCACGCGCTCGGCATGCAACTCACTGCGCCATAGGTTGAATGCGGCCACAAGGGCCTCATGAGGCGCTGTGCGATCCATCAGCGTCATGGTGTTCGTACGCCCAACAACATCCCGCTCATACTCCTCATCAGACAAGCCGCTGAAGAGCTCACGTTTGCCGATGTACGAATCATCCCCAACCTCGATTTGGAAATACTCGCCGTCGACCCAAACGTCGTGAATCCAGACACCGTTATAACGAAGGCGCTGGGCAAACTTGATCTGAGTGATAGACGTGATTTTCGATTTCATTTTACTGACTCCAATAATGAGCAGGGCCAGCCCCAATGTCATCAACCTAAGCTGCAGCCCTGCCCAAGGCAAGCCCCCCGAAGCAGCCAGCCGCCATGGCCGTCGGGCGATGACCAGGCCTCTGCCGCTCAATCAGGCGGTCTAACTGGGCTGGCGGTGATGTGATCATCGTCTGTTCCGGCTGTCTAGGCGAGATTTCTCGTTCTCCGGACGAGCCTATGCCGACCGCTTGTGGCCAGCTTTTTTTTGCACGGAGGTTGGGCGGTGGTGTTTCTTCAGCGCGTCGGTTTGTAGCCCTCACAACCTCGGCTGGCTGCGCGTTTGCGTTGGCGCGCAAAGCTACGGCCTGAGCGTACGGCACTGAGGCTTTTAGCCATCAAGGCCAGCACATTGCTCAGCCCCTGAGCACAGTGCCGCACCAGCAGCTCGACCAGGGTATTTTTGAGCCGTGACACGCCTTGGGTGAAGTTGACTTTCCATCGCAGCTTGCGACCTTTGTGGCGCTGTTCGATGACCGGCTGTAGCAGGTGCTGCATCAACAGCGCCAGGTTCTTCAACAGTTGAGCGGCATGAAAGTCCTGCTTTACAGCAGTCACGCTGCGGCCGCTGAAGTTGTCCAGCGTCAGGGTTTGTTTGAGGCGACGGAAGTCGGTTTCGATGCCCCAGCGGCGGTGGTAAAGCTCGGCAAACACCTCAGCGGGAAAGGCTTCTCGATCCAGCAACGAGGTCAGCAATACCTCGCTTTCGCCGTTGGCCAACTCGACCCGGATCAGTCTCAGCTCGATCTGGCTGGCAGGATCAACGCCAGCCTCGGAGCAGAACAGACGTGCTTCAGGATGGTTGGCCACGAAAAGCTGTGTGTCTTCAACTTGGCCAGAGTATAGAAACGCTTTGACCTGGGCGTTATAGCCACAGGGCAGGCGCATCAGAAAGTGCCGCTGTTGCTGCGCGAACAGCGCGAATAACCAGTGCCCAGGGTAACCACGGTCAAACAGCGTCAGGCTGTCAGCCGGCAGGTGCTCAAGGTGCAGATGGGCACAGTCGCGCTCGCCGACGGTCAGGGGCACGATCAGGCTATGCAGGGTTTGACCGTCAGCGACTTCGTAGAGTGTGGACAAGCGAGCCATGGGAAAGCCAGAGTGACTGCCAAAGAAGGTCGCCATGGTCGACTCCAGGGGTAAATGCACGGTCGAGCCATCCACCGCGAGCACCCTCAGCCCACGCCACTTCTGACGCAGCCCGAAGCAGTCAATTTGTTGCTGCAGGAGGTGATTGAGACTTTCAAATACCTCGGGGTTGAGCTTTTTGCGCGCTTTGCAGAAGGCCTGCGCAGTGACCATTTGCGTCTCAGTCGACGCCTGATTGAGTACGCGATAGAACTGATCGAGTTCGGTTTGCAGGGCCGTGCGCGGCTGATTGAGCAGGAACAGGACGAGGTTCTTGAAGGTGAGCTGGCGTCGGCGGGTAAAGTCTTGAGGATTCTGGCGGTGGGCGGCGATGAAGGCGGGACAATCGAGCGGACTGGTTATTTTTTGTACAATTTTCAAACCAGGGCTTGGCTGGCGGTGTCAAGCGATGCGGTATAGGTAGTCAAAAGGGCTTCTCCCATGCACTGATTTGAGCGCTAATTATATGATATTTATGGATAATTTCCAAAGTTGATGACATTGGGGCCAGCCCCACACGGGACTCACCCCGCACGGATTTTTAGTAGATTGCTTTGGGATCGGCCCAGCCTGACAGCATCGGGCCAACTCTGTTACAGCTGTGCACAAGCAATGCGAATAAAGCGATCGACGAGTTCGCTTTGCTCCGCGGCACTTTGTGCATGAAATCGCAGGTTCCAGTGTGTTGCAGCGTACTTCCGCACCTCGGACAGCTCACCGATGTAGATCGCGCTGGCCGGCAACTTTACAGTCAGGGTAATTTCGCCACCACTGTCATCCTGCAGATCACAGGTTTCCAGTTTCATGTTCTCCGGAACCAGCTTGAGCTCACGAATTAAGCGCTCGGCGCCGTCATACGTTGCTTGATCCGGAATGCCGTACTTGCTCGCATCCGGGTGAGCTACATGAATCAGACGAACCGGTGAACCTGAAAGCTGTCCTCGATCCACCAACACCCGCTTCCCACTGGCAAGCACTGCCCCGCCGTACTGGGGACCATTCTGGATGTCGAGACTTTCGACTTCGATGATCACCTCCACTGTGCAGCCCGAGAGAGGAACTTCGCCCTCTTCCGGAATCACGTCGTAGGTGACCAGTGCCGACTCCAACTCATCCAGGACAGAACCCATGGGCTGCCCAGATCGGTTCAGGAGTACAGCTTGTGCGGCATGGTCGACAATGTCGGATACTCCCGCTGCAGCCAGGGCCAACGACCGTTGAGTATATGGGTCACCATGACGATCAAAGATCGACAGGGAAACTTTAACCGACGGCGGAGTCACCATGGTCCAATCGTCACGAAACGCGTTTGCCAGCTCAGAGAGGGCTTGCACCTTCTCTGCGTCGACCACGGTCAACGCACCACAACAGCCGGTGGCATCGGCGGAGTTGATCAGATCAAAGGCCCGATTGACGAACTCATGGAGGGCGTCAGGCAGTCTTTTCAGTGGGTCTGGAACAGTTATCCCATGAGCAGCTGCAGACGCATAGAGGGATTGCAGGTTCTGGGTAATAAGCATGGTTTAATCTCCAGGTCGGAGTGAGGCCATACCCCCCGAATGGGGGTATGAAGCCCCACGGGGTTGTGCGTGCTGAGAAATCAGCTTCAGAGCGCCGGAACAGTCCGGTGCAAAGAATCTTCAAACGATAGAGCTGGTCTCTATCGTTTGAAGACTCAAGCCAAGGCCGCCTAAAGGCGGCCCTGGATGAGGGTATTACGCTTGTGGTTTGTCAGGCCCACGCGAAAGGACGCGTGCAACCCAAGTGTTTCGACGCACCGTCTTTTTCTCGACTGTGTACGAATTGTCCGGCTGCTTAACTTTCACCTCCACCTCGACCGGCTGCTTACCAATACACTTCAGAAGGACACGATCGCCCTTCTTGACCTTGTGTTGGTTAACGACCCGTTCGAGATCGATGCCCCAGACATACTCGTTCCGTCCAAGCCGCACCAGGTACGACATTGACTGGTCTTTATCGAACTTGTAGTGGTAGTGGCCGAACTGAGACACGACCCCTTCCTTCGCTCTGGACCAGTCGATGTCGGTGTCGTCGGCTAGAACCTCCGCCGGCAACTCCGCAGGACTGGCTTCCATGGGCAGATCACTGTAATACCCAGGTGGAACCTCCTCGAAAGAAGGGTCCAGCTGTAGCCCGTGCACACCATCCAGGTATGGAGCAGACTCCAGGCCGTATTCACCGCAGTCGCTGATAGACGCCAACGGCGCATCATCGAACACTTGATGACTTGCATGTGTTTCCAGATCCCCGGCGGGGTGGAACTGCACACGTGGCGCTGGTGGCATCTCGTAATTACATACAGGTTCAAACAACTGTGCCGGGAAGGATCGAATCGACTCACTCCCTGCCTGCCTGAACAGTGCCAAACGCTTAAGGAAATCGCTCCGGCGTTCTCGCTCAAACTGGGCCAAGCTTGCGGCCTGGTCCATGATGTCGTGCTTTGAGCGAGGGCACTCCGACGCCCTGTATGGGTAGAGCTCGACCATTGGTTGAGCGATTTTCTGTTGAGTGTAATAGCGCATGTTGCCTCCAGCGTGTGAGGGAGGCACCACCCGCTAGGGAGGTACCGCCCCAGCGGTTAAATTATCTCAAACACCAGGATTTCTTAGCCCTGGCGATCATAATCTCCCCTTGTAGGGGGAGGACTTGTTATTCAGCAACCTGCAGCTGACCAAGCACCCCTTGCCGGCGGCACAGATCGATCAAGCTCTCACGGAACCTCTCGCAGTCGACACCAGCTGCGCTGATGCACACCTTGAAAGAGAACGGCGAAAGCACTTCACTCATGACCCATGCCCAGCGGTCCTTCTGAGTGCTGAGTGCGGCACGGTTGTCCAAGAAGACACTGCAGGCCTCAAACAGCAATTTCTCCCTGAGAACGTCGATATCGTCATCGGTCCACACAACAGGACCAAGCTCTTCCTCCGGTAAAGCCAGAAGGTCGAATATGGAAAACTGTTGAACCTCGCCGGCGCTGATCGATTGTTGACGACGCGCCCGGCGGACTTTCTTGACGAGATGTTCAGGAAGTTCAGCGTGAGAGAGCTCAGCGAACGACATGGCTAATTGCATTGGTATACCTCCAGGTGGAAGGAGGTACGCCACCCCGAGGGGGTGAGATACCCCCTGTGGGTTGATTCCGCGTTATGCGGCTTGTGTCAGAACCTGTTGCACCAGGCTGTTCAGCGCGTTGCGCAATTCAGCCAGGTCACTCAGGAACTTCCATTTGTCGGCGCCAAAGATCTGCTGGAGACTCGCCATGTTCGCTTTCCCGAAGGCTATTGCGAACACATCGATACCAGTTGCCTTGCAGCGGTCGACCATAACTTTTGCCTGCTCGGGGCTGTCCGGATCGCCGTCGGTGATAACGATCATCACCTTCCGCTCCCCTTTTGCCTTGAGAAGATCACCTGCAGCAGGCCAGATGGCGTTAGCCAACGGCGTACTGCCAGTTTCGGTCAAGCCGAATCGCCCTTCCTGGATGGCACCCACCAGTCGCTGATCGTGCCGCTTCAGTACCCCCACCGCGGTGCCACGACCATCATTGCGTGGAAAAACCATTGCACCGGTGGAAACACCGGGAATGCCTTCCAATGCAGTCAGAATCGCCACGGTAGCCTCTTCAGCAATCTGCATTGCGGTCCTTGCCTTCTGGTTAGCAGCGCCAGGGCTTATTTGAGACCCGGAAACTTTCGATCCCATAGATCCAGAGCCATCGAGAAGCAGCTCGATTGCAGCGTTTGTCCTCTGCACAGGTTCTTGTCGCCGGAATATCCGGTTTTCCCCAACCCGAACCTGCGCCAAGCGCGAGGAGTCGATCTTGCTACCCGTACGACGCAAGCTTACGCGTGCATCGCGCGACCCTTGGATCAGTCCGTTAAGAACCTGGCGCAGCCCCATAGAGGCAAGCTGTCCGTTTTTAACAACGACCGAACCCTGCAGGCTGGACCCAATCGCACCCTTCACCACCGAAGCAGGTGTAGGGGTAGTGCGGTCAATTGCCGTGCTGATCAGTTTTGCTGCTTCGCTGCCGAGGTCCGAATGGGCATTGGCGAGGTCCACATCTGACGCAGAAAGAATCTTCTGCTTCAAACCATCCCCCACTCCCTTACCTGACGAAGCTCCAGCGGACTGAGGATCACCATCACCCGATTCATCGGGATCAAGATCACCACCACTGCCGGAGCCTACATCAGGGTTAGAGGTATCAGTGCCACCGGTGTTTCCATCGGGAGAACTGTCATCTGCACCATTGGCTGTTGAGTTTTGGGGCTGGTCACCCTGACCAGGTGAACTATCCCCTTGACCAGGATTTGGTGATGGCTGGTTTGGGTTCTGATTTTGTTTGTCATCCGGCTCCTCCTCATCCAGAACATTCAGGATGCGGTGAGTCAGTTGATAAACAGCTTCAGTGTCAGGGAGGCCAACTACCTGGCTGAGCAGACCAAAAATCTTGGTGCTGCGGCCGGGGCCAAACACTTCCCGCATCTTCAGCATGAGGTTGTCGGCTTCACGCTGGATTGGCTGATTGAGCAGTTTCGCCCTCCCCACCATTAAGCAGCCGTTTAGCAGAAGAACCGCTTCAGAAAATCCAGAAAGATCGCGGTCACCACCCAGGACTTCCTTGGCTGTCACTGACAGCGGTTGGATCGTGGAAAAGTGATCCGCCATCATCCGTTTCTCGATACGAACATCTTCAAGCATGTTCATGAAGCGGACCACAAACGGCTGCTCGAGAGCCGCCTTGTCGTAGACCGACGAGTCGGAGTACTTGATGTGCGCCGATTCGTGAGCTGTGAAGCCCAGTGCCACATTGAGCATTACCGGCGACGGTTCAAGCATCGGCATGTAGATAATATTGTCCTTGGTGCACGGCTGATCGCCGCCCCAGACAACTTTGACGCCCAAGTCATCGCAGTAATAGCGCGCGATGATCGGGAAAGCATTGTGAAGAGAATTTTTCATGGTGCTGCCTCCAGGTGAGTATGGAGACACACCAACCCCGAGGGGGCTGGTGTGCCCCCGAGGGGTTGGTATTACATGCAGAACTCGATACCGCCACCTTGCTGCTTAACCACTGGCGCCACATAGTGGGCCACGGGCAAAGCGCTGGTTACAGCAACGGGCTCAGCTTGAACAGCACTGGACTGGATTTGGTTCGCCAAGGCCGACAACTCACCAATGCTCATCTCGCCCTCGAGGGCGCTATCAGTCATCAGTTCACTGAGGGTGACACCAGAATCGGCCGGTAGGACAACCGCGGAACCAGAGCTTGCCAGCTGGCTTGCGCTAGCCAGGTCAAACGCTGTTTCTTCATCATCGATCAGTTCCGGCTCCGCCGACGTGGCTGCAACCTGGAGGGTCGCGTCCACATCCACAACTTGCTGAACAGAAACCTGCGGCGAAGACTGGACGTCAACTGCGGTCTTCGAGAAGACCTCAGCCATTTTAAGAATTTTGGTCTCGTCGGACAGGTTCATGATCAAAGCCATCAGATCTTGAAACTGCGAACCCTCGTAGGGACCATTTTTCGGTAGCTTACCGATCACAGACATCATGTAATCAGCTACGTCCTGCACCTTGGGGTTCAGGAACGCCAGCGAGCTGAGTTTCTTGTGCATCTTGAGCATGGCACTGACAGCTTTGCGGCTGACCGAACCCTTACCGACAAAGCTGTTATCAAGAAGATCTTCAGCTGCATCGGCAATTTCCCGGAACAGCTGCCCCGACAAGCCCTGCACCTCATTCTCCAACCCCTTGGACAGGGCGGCATCTGAAGCATCAGGTACCACCCTGCAGAGGGTGAAGCGGAAGCCAAGGCGTTGCTCCACGACAGCCTTGGGAGTGATGGCATTCTCAATCGCTTTGCGCCATTGAGCGTTGTTTTTCCACTTGTCAGTCCAGTCTTTGCAGATCTGATCGTACTTGCCGATGAAGATCTGTATTTGCTGCAAAAACAGCTGGCGGATGTCCTCCAGTTCAGAAGCTACCGCTGGCGCCACATCGTTTGGGAGACCATAGCCGCCCATGAAGCGAACACCGTTGGATTCGAGCAACCGAATTGCACGACGTTTCAGCCGATCGAACTCTTTGATCTCATCCGGATCGGTGATCCGCTTGCTGCCCAAGGAAGCAAGCTCCGAAGGCGGCAAGTTGAGATCCAGGCCCAGGTCTTCAGCGCGTAATTTCTTGCGACCAGACCAGATACTGACATTCAGATCCACCAGCAAAAGCTTGCTGAGGATTTGAGTTTCTTGAACGAGATTAGAATTTTGCATGACGCACCTCCGGGTTGAGGAGGCGGTCTGCCCCAAATGGGGAAGGACGCCCCCATTGGGTTTAGGTAGAAATGCTGCGGATTTGAGTGAGCAGCTATCACTTATCGCAGGTTGCTCACATGAGCAACACTGAGAACCTGTTTTGCTATAGCCCGACTATAGCAAAGCAGGCTCGAAGGCGGGAGCCAGTGGCTCCCGCAATCTCACCAATCAAACACAGGTAGTTCATCCAACACCATGGCATCACCTTCAAATGCCAAGTACATGACTCCCTGGGCCGGATCAAGGCACCATTCAAGTATCGCCCGAAGCTCAGCTGATGCGCCTCTCTCAACCATCGAGTTGACAGTGAGATCGCCGATCACGATCACGTACCCATACCGCGCCCCAAGTACAACTGGAACGAAGATGTCAGTCGTGACTGTTTGCTGGTGCTCGAGCACAAGCAGTTTCAGCAACTGGTCGTCATCCTTCCGAATGTGACAGGTGCTCAGCTCTACAGTCTTGACGAGCGCTTGCGACAAATCCATGTTGGAACTCCGATTGGGACGGAGCTCGTCCCTAACGGGACGTGCCCCGTTAGGGTTGGAGACAGAACGACCCAGCTTCAAAAGCATTCGCAAGAGAAGAAAGGTCCAAGGGCTTGGGCAGAACACCCAGGTCAACCAAAATCGCGACCCCTGATTTGTACTGCACCGGATCCAACTCACGCATCAGGAAAGCATCACATTCCTTGGCGTTGGTCAGGGACATGAAATCACCGCTTTCACCTGCAAGGTGTATCAGCGGCGCAGGAGTGTTGACCGCACCAAGGTTGACACACACAGCCGCCAGCAAAAGACACTTTTCAAAATCCTCGGTGGGTTTCAGCTCGCCAGAAGCGAGCGATCCATCGAGTTGCTCAGCAAGCGACTGCAGTGACATAGAAAGCCCCAACGAGGCAGCTGCAGAGTCAAGACTCTGCAGTGCTTGCCGAATGGGCTCCCGTTCTGCCTTCTCAACGGCGCACGAGAAAAAGATGCTCATGGTTATGCCAGCACCGGGTCGGCGCCCCAGACGGGACCGAACGCGTCCTTGGCAATGGTATGAACCACCACACGCATCGCTTTGTCTGCACGGTTGGTGAGTGCTTCACGCAGCGCCTGCCCCATCGTGGATGGGAAGGCTGCTTGAGCAGAGGCGCTTCCACTATAAGTGGAACCGATACGCGCCCAACGCACCAGAGAGCGCGTAGAGAACGTAATCGTCAGGCCTGCCTGACCAGGCATGAGTTCCATCTCCGGATTGCCAATGTATTGCTTACGCACTTCGTTGGCGATGTCGACCATTTTTTCAAGAATGACCGAGTCTACCCCGGGCATCGCTGAAGTCAGGATCTGCATCTCTTCCAGCTTGCTCAAGTAAGGAACCTCAAGCATCCGGTACCGGTCCCAGGTCGCGATGTTCTGGGTCATGGTCCCGCCATGCAGGCCATGCTCATCTCCCTGACCACGGGTGTTACTCGTGATGACGAGGCGGAAGTTCGGGTGAGGGTAGATGATTTCGCCGCCGTTCTCTGCAAGCACCAACGCGCCGCCTTCCAGCACCGCGTTAAGACCTGCAAACACCGCTGGATCGAGAACATCAGCCTCGTCCAAGACGAAAATCGCACCCTCCCGCATTGCTTTGGCCAATGGGCCATAGCGGAATACGGTTCTTTGATCGCCAGTAGCTGGATCACACTCGAGAGCCATCGACCCAACCAGCTCCGGGATTTCCATCCTGGAGTGAGCATTCACCTTGCGAAACGGCCAGTTGAGCCGAGCTGCAATCTGCTCGAGCAAGGACGTCTTACCGGAACCGGTAGGGCCAACGAGTGACAGAGCATCCCCACCTGGTGAGTAGAGGAAGTTCATTACCGGCATACGCAGGTGAGTGCGGAAGAAGTAATGAGGATTGATCGATGGAACCAGTTCCATCAATACGTGACCAGAAGGGAAGCCGGGAGCCAGTACTTGCGCCTCCGCACCTACACAGCCAAACAGACTCATCGGGATAATTTTTTCAAAATTCATGGTGCGACTCCAAAAAGAAGAGGCACCACTCCCCTACTGGGGAATAGATGCCCCAGAGGGTTTTAAGGTTTGCTGTTAGAACGAACAGCTGCGTTATCGCTCCATGCCGCATGGCGAGGAACAAATTCAGAAAACTCTGGTAAGTGCTGGCTTACCGCAGATTTCTGGAGAGAGAAACAGAGGGCCGATTGGCCCTCAATTCCTATACGCAAAATGCCTGAGTACCTCCGTCCAGGTCAACTGTTTCGGCCTCGAAAAGATGCGCTAATGTCGCGTCCGAAAGTGGTGTGTCAGGATCGATCGTCATGCGAGTACGCTCAGACGCTGCCGCGCGAAACGCTCCCAACTGACTCTCTGAAAAGTCCGGGTGAAGGCTCGCAAAAAGATCCTTCCACCGCACATTGCCTGCCTGCTGGTACCGACAGATACGAACGCCTTCCGCCTCAGCTAGCATATGCTCCCCCATGAGGGAGACCAGACCTTTCTGAACCCCTTCCTTCCTCGACTTCAACAGCGCCAACTCGGCCTCAAGCTCACTGACACGACGGTCAATGCTCCGGGCCTCGGCTGCATGCTTGACCCAATCCGCAAGTTTCTCACCCTCAGGGATGAAGAAATCGCGAAGGGGATCCTTCTCTGGTGCTGTATCAGAGACAACCAACGCCCAGAACTGGAGTGCCGCCCTGGTGATCAGTTTGATCGCCGGCTCGCTACGAAGAATCTCGAAAACGATCGGCACCTGCCGGGTGTGGTAGAAAAGCAGAAAGCCTTTCTCCGCCCCCGATACAGCCATCTGATGCTGAACCTGCCACCAGTAAAGCTTGTAGTGCGATGACAGCTCGCCCTGGTTCCTCACCTCATCAAAATTTGTGTCCGAAAGGACCTTCACTTCAACAGGGCGATTCTCCCCGTCCACACCATCAAAGCTTGCCCGGAGAACCGGGTGCGTAGACGATTGGCCACAGAGTGGGAGCAGGACGGTATCGTAGCGATCTTGAAACCAGGCGATCGCGTGCGGTTCGAGCATGATAGCCAGGCGAACCTGGGGGATCATTGAAATGTCGATAGAGGCAACCCTACCGGTCATTTCCGCCCACAAACGCCACCGTGTCTTCTCGGGATGATGTCCCAGTATGACAGCGGTGGACGTTGCCGATATTCCTTGGTTTCGCCAGGTATGCCACTGGGGGCTCCTTTGGCGCAAGTTTATGACGTTCATCATGCCTCCGGGTGAGGAGGGACCTGCCCCCAAAAGGGGCAAGGCCCCCTTTAGGGTTAGGTTTGATCATCAAGCAGACTTCTGGCGTTGCGCTTCGTACTCCGACTGCCCCTTGCGGAACAGCTTTTGAGCACGTTCCAGCAGTTCGCCTTTCAGCTGCGCTTTGGCCCAGTCAAATGCACTGTCCCATGCACCGTTGCGCATCGAACGATCGTGCACTTGCTGGATTCTCTTGATGAGCGTCTCGTTAACGTCGCGGCCAGCCGATCGATCATTGGCCGAACCTTCGGTTTGAATCGGCCCCTGGTTACGAGGCTGATCTTGATGATGGTCGTGCCCCCCTCTCGCCGGCGCCGACTCATCGCTTGGCTGAGACTGCCCCATTGGAGTTGGCTCATTTTCGTATAGAGCGCCCCCATGCAGGTTCACTACAGTGCCCTGGGAGGCCACCGAAGGACCATTCATCTCACGCGAAGCGGTGTCCAGCGTAACGGCTCCACCCATGAATCCTTCACCGCCTTCCTCGTTGAGGTAGGAAATGACGTTATCCAGGACAGGGCTTGTCATTGGCCAGTACTTCCGAGCCACTTTGATGCCCGTCTTGATCGCCATGGCGTCAAAGTGGGTATCCCAGGGGCCCTTCTTTTTGCTCGGGTCAGTGTTAGCCCAGGCGCTCGACAACTGACGAGCGGCGTACACGTCTTCAGCGCTGACTGGATGAACCAGAAGCTTACCGATCGACAGATAGGCCTTGACGTAAACGCCACGAAACTCGCCACGTTGATGCTTCGCGAGGAAAGGGTCGTAAATGTGCACTGGCTCGTCGTTGGCACCGTTGTAGCTGAAGGTGTCATGACTGTACACAGAGCACGCAACCACCAGGTCCACGGCTCGACTGTCGGTAGCAATCTTCATCAACCCCCGGTAGGAGATATCCGCGATCACCTTCCCTTCCCGCGGCACAAGGTAGGCCAACCCCATTGCTGGGTTCAGCGTCAAACCAGAGGATGCGATCTGCTGCATCGCCAAGGCGAAGCTGGGTTTATTGTTCATCGCAACGGACGCTAGATACGAATTGCCGAGCATCGCCTGGTAGGCATACAGCGCCTCCTGGGCAAAGGTAATTCGACTGTTCGTACCCGCGACAATGCTCGCAAATTCCTGCTCCGTGCTTCTGACCAGCTGCGTGATCTGTTCAGGCGCGACGCCGGGTTGCCGATTAGAAACTTGTTTGCCATTAGCCATTTCAACCTCCAGGTATGAGAGGCGGAGGCAAACCCCAAACGGGATTTGCGCCCCGCGTGGGTATTTCAGTTAAGAGTCATGGCTATCCACAATAGCCATATCTACGTCGCTTCCTAGAAAAATTCGTCGTTAGAAAAGTCAAGCGAATCGTCAGGCTCCATTGGTGATGGATCCGGCACCGGACGCTGCTGTGGTGCTTGCTGAGGGCGTGGTGATTGTTGGCGCGGAGCAGGATTGCCGCGGCCCGAAGGCTGCGAGTTATCCTGATTTTGAGGCCGACCACCGAGCAATTGCATGGTGCCTTGTGTATCAACAATGATCTCCGTGGTGTACCGCTTGATACCGTCCTTTTCCCACTCACGGGTCTGCAGCTTGCCTTCGATGTAAACCTGAGCACCCTTACGCAGGTACTCACCGGCGATCTCGGCAACCTTGCCGAACATCGAAACACGGTGCCATTCGGTACGCTCGACCTTCTGGCCCGTCTGCTTGTCAGTCCACTGTTCGCTCGTTGCCAAGCTTAGGTTTGTTACCGCATTGCCGTTGGGCAAGTAGCGGACTTCAGGATCTTGGCCACAGGTGCCAACGATGATTACTTTGTTTACGCCACGAGCCATGTCATTCACTCCACATAGATTCGGGGCGCACCTCCCCTGTGGGGTTGAGTGCCCCTGGGGGGTTGTAAGGGATGCTGGGAAAGGCAGTCCAGCTACTGCATCCGAAGGTCAACAATGACCATCAGAAGTTCAGGAATGGGGTTCAGAAGATTCTTTTCAGTAGGCTTAGTGCAAGGCCACTGAAAAGAAGCTTCAAGGGGGAGTCAACTCCCCCCTGCTATCTGTTGAATTTACATCGAGATCCCGATTTCCGCGGTTTCGGGAAGAATCCTGTTGTGTACGGCCCACCGCTTCACGTAGCGGATGTCCATCACCTCAGGAGTCACTGTCTGGGCGATATTGTCAGGCACACGTACCGTCTGACCGCCTAGCAGTAGCTCTTGTAGTTCCATTAGATAGAACGCTTGTGTTGGATAATGCATGGAGGGTTCCTCGCCAGGTGGTCCACCAAAGCACTCGACCAGAGGGCTTTGGTGGACCACCTGACGGGGCGGCCCTTGCAGCACTGCCCACTCAACGAGTGGGCAGTCCATCAGCTCAAAAGCTCAACTTGATGTTGAGCCGCTCGAACGTCGGCTTGTCATATTCCGAATAATCGATCGATTTCGGAAGCCGGTTAGTGCGGGTGGCGCCACGCAATGCGAGGCAGTCCTGGGCACTAAGCCCAAGCGAAGCAGTTGCTGCTTTTGCATGCGCGGCCCGGGAAGGCGACGCAGGCAGATCATCCACTTTCTCGTTACCAAGCTTCGGATCCTGGCGAGGAACGACTTTCTTGGAACGAGTCAGGTAGAAGTAGAAGACAACACACAAGAGAATGAGCAACACGATAGGGGCGTTATTCATTTGCTCTCCTCCACGCCAGTCATTACATGGCCGGCGAACGAAGTGAAAGCATGAGCGGTGTCAGGGGACAGGACCATGGCGATCCGCGCGAGGGCGGAAAGAATGGTTGAGACAAATGCAGTTTTCATGGAGGCCTCCAAAAGAAAGAGGAACCCCCACCCCAGAGGGATAGAAGCCCCTCTGGGTATGATCACAACCGCGAATCGTGATCTATTGAGTGCTGGGTAAAGTGCCCAGCTTCACATAACCCCAGCAGGTAGAACCCGCCAGGACAACACTCAAGCACATGCTTGGGTGGTGATTAGGTTCGAGCATAACTGCCCTTTCCTTGAGAGTAAAGCGACCCGAATAGCTTCTGACCCCGTCATAGGGTCAGATTCAACCTACCTGGTGCGTGCCAAGGAATATTGTTAAAGCTCCCCAACCCACAGGATCCCTGCAATGGCAAACGGACACGACTTCAAACCGAAAGGCACCTTTTCCAACGCGACTCTCGAGTCGACTTACACCCTCTGCACTGAACAAGCCCAGCGTGTACACCGGCGGTGTTTCGAAGGTGCAGCCCGCGCCCTCTTCACCGTGGACGTGGTCGCCAGGGCAATGTCGCAGTCGAACAAGGCTTTCGACTACAACGAGGTCATCACGGCTGTCGAAACCATGATGGTGAATCTGGAAGCAGACATCATCAAAGAGCGCGATCGCTACACCCACATGATCAATGCTGCGGGGCAAGAAGGTGTGGTCGCACGGTTCGACAACGCCCAAGAATTCAAATTCACGGTATCGACGCCGGCCATCATGCGATTCGCGCAGATCATCCAGGCGTTTGACCAGATGCTGGTCCAGGCCCAAACAGCCTGGCTGCTCTGCATTCTGCCGTCGGACAAAAACAGTCTGGTAGCAAACGAGCGTATGCGCCAGGTGATGAAGGTGATCCGCAAACTGCAAACCATGGCCACGGATGCCCGCAAGAAAGCCCGCAAGGAGCCGACCGCATCCGACATCGCGGAAACCCTCGGTGACGCCGCGGAAGAAACCGAAATCGACGCGTCGACGACCAGGGCGGTTGTGGAAGAAGAAGAGCAAGCAGCATAGCTCAAAGCACAAAATGAAAAGGCGCCTCGATGGCGCCTTTCTTTTTACTGGCTGAATTTACCCCTTAGCTTGTCTTCAGCCTCTTTTCGAGAGGCGCCGAAGTCGTGGTCCTCGAGGCGGGTCTCATTACGCTCAAGCGTATTTTCCCGATCGCCGCTGATGTTCAGTGCGGCGCCAGAGCCCGTCAGATTCTCCAGTGTTGACTTTGAAACCGTCGGGTAGAAGTTAGTTACCTGAAGCAGCCCAATCCATTCTGAAATGTCGATCTTGGACCAGTCGAGCTTACTGAGGTCCTCGACCTCCAAACCCTCGCAGGATGGATTCTCTGCCTCACCCCAGCTTTTCCCCAACTGAGGCCTCGCTTGCTCCTGGACTATTCGCCCAAGTGGAGAGTTGAAGCAGCAGTAGGCTTCACGCTTTTCAATGCAGCCAAATGCCGACTTCGACGCGCAGTAGCTACCGACAAAGTGACAGACCTGAGTCTCTTTTTTGGCACCAAGTTCGAACTCCTTCGGTTCGCACTCATAGATGATCTGGACCAGGATATTGGCGATCTGGTAGACCAGATAGGCAATCATCACCACCGACACCACGGACGCAAGGCTGGAGGCCCAAGTCGCGTTGGCAGCAGGTGTCACCGCTCCTGTAGCAGCATCCGTCGTAGCATAAGCAACATCGCTGGCGCCGTTGGCTGCAAATCCACTGGCGAAGACCATGTTCGCAGCGGCCGGCCCAAACGTCTGCGCCGTCCAGTTCGCGGCATAGTTCATCATCTGCTGCTTGAAAGCACCGATGACGCCAAGCTGGGCAGCATTGGTGATGGCAGCGTTAGTCGCGCCGGCTGCACTCCAAGCAGCATCCCAACCGCTGGAAACCAATGTTTTACTAAAGGCCCAGGCACTCTCAAGGGTTGGGGCATAATCGATGATACCGACCTTCTCGCTCAGCTGGATCGTGTTGTAGACGAGGGACACATAGTCCATGACCGAGATCCCATCTGGCGCCTCACAACAATCCACCCACCCACCGACGGCCTTCTTACATTCCATCGCTTCGCCTTTCCAAACCTTGCAGGTGTGGTTGGAAGTCGTGCCTGTGGGGTCATCGCCACAGTCAAGATCATGCTCAGCAAATTGAGCTATCTGAAGCGCTGCCGCTGCATAAGCGAATTCGGTGGACTTCTCATCTACCGGATTGAAACACTCTGTACCCAGGCAACGCACTGGTCCATCGCACTGATAGGAGGAACTGGTTTCAGTCGCAGGGACTTCTACATCATATCCGCAGTCCCATACCTCCTCAGTCACATAACACTGGCCAGAGCTTCCAGTCGCACCAGAAACGCATTTCTGTGAAATAAAGCCACACGCCTTATCAGCCTCAAACTTTTGGCAAGAGTTTAGATTGATGCCACCTTTAACGCACTCACCTTCCACCTTCAGGTTAAGTGCAAGCTTGTCAAAACCCGTTACTGGAGCCGGGAGCATAGCATTATACATTTCGTCGCCAGGGCAAACTTGAATACCGTTAAGTGGCAGGCAACCCGAAGTAACGCCCTTTGTAATCGTGACACTGCCACCAGCAGCACACTGTCCGCTCTGAATCTTATTGGCAGCATCGATACAGAATTGTGGACCGTAGCTCTCAGCATTAATCCGGACAACCTTAAACCTGAACTCATGGGCATAGAATGAACCAGTGGTACCACTTCCAGTGTCCTGGATATCGGCGACCATCTTCAATCCGTTCTCACATGTAGGCATCTGGACAATATTCACAGAATCAGACACCAGCGTATTCGGAGCGAATTTGTGCCCATTCCAAATGCCAATTGAAGATACGGCAATTTTCTGTGGGAGTGACTTCCCACTAGGTCCACCTTTACAAATCGCATCAAAAGTGACTTTATCAATTGAGCTATCCGAGCGCAGTTCACTCGTAGTATTGGTGAAGGAGTTTGCTAGAAAATCAACAACGACACGGTTATTTTCACCCGCTCCAGGCTTATCCTCAACGGCAACCTTCGCGGCAAATGGAACCTCAATAACGTTAAGATTATGAGTGACAGAACATATATTGTCAGAGTTTACTGGGCACTGCTGCTGACCCTGTGCATCGGTGTAACAATCCATTTGACCTTTGTAAAAATTGCATTGGCTATCAATTGTCACTTCTTGGCACAGCGGGGAGACGCCTGGTACCGGTGAGCTTTCAAAGGAGCTCTCACAAACAGAGACACCATTAATAACTGCGCAGCCGTCCTCTGACACTGCAGGCATCTTGGTGCACACGAAATTACCTTGGCACGCGCCATCCTTTATGCCGGTAAGCGCGTCCAAGGCTTCTTGCGGGTACCACTTATCCTCACTAATGACTTTGGTCGGGTCATAGTGGACGCGCATTTTGGCATACGCCTCACCGGCCCCAGAGACAGACGCTCGAATTTTGAATTGGAGAACGCCCTTTTTCTTCAGAATGGAGGTCATATCAACATTGGGGCTTGCTGACCAGTCTGTAGAAAGCTCACATTGCCCGGCTGTTTCAGGTGGGAAGTTTTCGTTCGGCCCAGACCAAACCTTCGTACCACCAACCCACACCTGCATGTAGTCATCCCACTTAGCATAGACAAGCTTTGCATCGATGATGGCTTCAGGCTTGATTACTTCGAATTCCATTTGGTTCTCATAAACCTGGCAATAGCCGAACCAATAGTTGTCACCAACCTCGCCCAGCCAAATATCTATACAGCCAGACCCACAGGACTGAATATTTGTTGGACCGGAGGTATACTTAATCACTCCCGCAAGGTAATCGTGCTTCAAAACAAAATTCCCTGAGCGATCTGTAACGCGCTCACAGGTTTTCATTTCCGAAACATGCTTGGTCATTGTGGTATTTTTGACATCAACGATCTGCTTACAATCAGAGAACTCTTTATTGAAAACGTCTTGATTGTCGATAGCCTTGTCAGTATTTGTCCACAATGGGTCATTGGCAAGGTTTGGACGAGTTAGCGTAGAAGAGCCTTTCAATAGTCGATAAGCATCTCCGCTCATGGAATTTTCACTCCCGAGCGCCGTGTTCTCTTTTGTTCCCGCACTCAGCGTGCCCTGATCGTCGCCATAGAGATTAGTGAGGTCTTCATTACCTGTGTTCTGCCCAGCCCCTGGGAACAATTCAGATAGGTTGATGGACTGCTTATCCGCCCCGGAGCCGTAGGTGATTGCCGTATCTGAAACCGATGGTGGCGTCCAGGCTGACATCGCTTCTTGCGCAGTAGCATTACCAGAAGAAGCAGAGGCTGCGATGTTATCGGCCCAAGCGGGCAGGAAAGATGAGTAGGTGTAAAACAGAAGCGTAAGCGCCGCTGTTGTTCTGCCAGCCATGTTCATTGACAACCTCACAAAGTATTGCAGCAGTCGTTCCAGCGGAACAGCATGTACAAGGCATCCTCACCTACTTGAGGAATAACCCGGCCCTCGCCCCCCTGCCATGTCAATGGGTGGGAGCCTATCCAATGACTGCGCTTAGCTTCGGCGCGTGGATAGAACATTGAGATCTTGTACTGAGACTTTGGAACTGTAGGAAATATTGATCCTCGACAGATTGTCTGGTCTCCCATAGTCAAATGCGCAAGACCGCGGCGGTGCTGCGTAGCAAGAGTACGGGTCGCCAAAAGAGACGTCGTTCGACCGAAATCGTTGGGTAGTGCGGTCCCGGCCATCGGGTAGATTTCACCCCAAGTGCCTGCGCACCACCACAAAGATGACAATGGCTCCTGACCAATTACACCGAGTGCAGCATCAGCGGTACACGCAGCCTGGGCCAATGGGTTAGCAACAGCAGCCGCCTCTGGGTTAACAAAGAACGCCAGTTCATCATTGGTCCAAGTAGGATCAATTTCCGAAAGTTGGATAATGTCGAAGTCCGCGTACCCATCCGGAGAGCAGCGTTTAGGCATGTACATTTCGAGAATCGAAAGAAGGGGAAATGCATAGTAATGGACGTTGTAGAACGACATTCTTTCTTTGGTAATTGAATTACCTGCTGTGGCGTCCGAGAGCGTGCCCCAGAGTCGCTTATCCCCGATTGGCAAAGTCACCCCACCGAGCGCCAAAGAACACCCAGGCTTACGCACTACCTCTATAAGTCGCGCCGGCTCCCACATGGAGTTGACAATGCCCGGCATGAATATTCCCAGTTTGTCCTCGCACATGCAGAGACTTTTGCTTGAAGCCCCGAACGGTGCCTCGCCAGGAGTGATACTTACTCCAGCAATGCGGATTGGGAAGAGACAAGCCCAACAAACATCTGTGAACAGTTTTGCACTGAATAATTCAGCATTTGGACATGAAAGAGAGTCAGTCACAGTCTCATCAGCCCGCCCCAAAGGCGAAAGCAAAAGGGCTGATAGAAGGACGAAAATCAAAACACTATTTCTCATGACTTGACCTTAACTCAACGACGCGCACAGTGTAAGAGGTTCCGCTTGAAGGATAATCGGCATGGATACTGCAAAACCCTGTACGGCAGCAGAGTTTAAGGGCTTAAGTAAACCACCTAACAGTTGAGTCGACTCCAGCTTTTCTAGAATCAACCCTATATTATTGGCTGCGCAGTAGTCCCTTGCCTTAATTACCCAGTCAAAATTGCTACTATCCCAAACCGCAGGTAGATCAACTTTGCAGAAATCCCAAGGGTAGGAAGTCAAACGGTTAAAGTTCGAGCAATCTTTGCCATAGTCGTCTACCGCCAACATAAGCCCGTGACTTCTAATAAGATCTAAGCTGCGATTTAATTCCAGACCTTCAGCATTGAAGGTCTCCGAAACCTCGACACACACCTTTACCCCAGATCGAACAGTCTTAACTAAAGTCTCGCAAACGATATTCAAGTGCGCTGTGTCTGCTAGTGTGTGTGCACTGAGGTTCACGAAGGCCACACCAACACCGTTGAGCACATTCGAATGCTCAACCAAGAGCTCCGCTACTGAGTGGTCCAATTCGATCCAGGACAGAGGTTCGCAGTCCTTCATGAACGCCCCAGGCCCCACCCATGAGGTACCCTCGGATTGACGCGCGAGTACCTCATGCCCAAGTATTGAGCCATTAGGTAGGTGGATTGCCTGCAGCGCAATTGCTTTCATTTGAGGCCCCCTGCTGGGAATTCTTCAATGTAGAAATTTGTTACATCAGCTGTGACAACCGACGGCACGTAATCTATGGAGAATCGCGTACGAACGTCGTCTTGGAGCAGATATACAGCCCGACCAATCTGGTCCTGGACAGTAGTAAATCCATCCCACCCAAGCGCTCTATCAACTCTAGTGAGAATCACAACCACGTTTTGGTGATTAGCGTTCTTCTCAACTTCAGCTTTTGCGAGTGCAACTTGAAGTGGATCAACAGGGTCAATGATTACAAGACGCTGAGTAAACGGACGAATAGACAGGGGGTTGATCTGGTCTCCAGCCTTGTGGATTACTGATCCGTCAGTCGCCGTCATATCTTCAGGTACAGTTACGGTCGGATTTAGCTTTCTCACTCTATGTACAGTCGCTGTGGGCAGATCAACAAACATCTGTTTATCCCAGAACCTCTTTGTCGCTTTATCTTTCAGCTCGTTGAAATCAAGTTTTGCCAAACGATCTTTCAGTACTTCAATCAGGTCTCGCTCAGAAATAACTTCCGTCGGGCCTATGGATCCGAGATCAGGTTTCTTACGCACGCTGAATTCATTGTCTGCAGCCAAAATTGACGTTGTACCGCCAACAATGTAAGTAGAATTTCCGTTCTCAAGTTTCCTGATTTGAGGTACTACAGTTACACCCGCCTCGCTGAAAACTACAGGGTTGATCAGTACCGGAGTATCCGACTTCGTTTCTAACGCCAGCTTCTGTAGTTTCGACAGTGCTTGTGGAAAGGGCATCCCTTCAGGAATGCCGCGGAACACGAGCTCAACCGACTTATTTCCGTTGTAGCGTAAGAGTATGTCCTTGACTTCCTGCTCGCCCAGTGACCAGGACACAAATATCTGGTAGATCACCTTCCGGCCGTCAACTGCAGCTTGCACGTCTGGTCCTGGCGACAGTGGAGTGGAATCTTTGACGAAGGCGAAGTCCTCGTGTTTCAGCGTGAAGTCAACCTGTTGGTCGGTTTTTCTCTTGATTTGATTCAGCTCAGCAGAAAATTGCTCAATTGCAGCCTTTTCCTGCTCAGCGAAATTAAAATCGGCAAGGCAAGCTGCAGAAGGAATCATAATTAACATTAAGAGTGCAAATACCCGACTCACCATAACGGGTATGCCTTACCGATCACGTCACTTTCGCTAACATAGCCCCAGTAGCGCGAATCGAAACTATCCTCAGAAGTCCCCATGAACCAGTACTTGTGCCCTGGTACAATTTCATCCCGAACATAACGCTGCTCAGGCATTCCAAGTTTTTCAGACAGCTGAAGACCTACGCCCTGCTCCTTACCGTTGATCAATACTCGCGTGCCGTTTACTGCTACTCGATCACCAGCAACACCGCGGGCGTACTTGATAATGGTGGTACCATTTTTAAAGAATGGCTCCATCTGAGTGGACTTAAATGCATAGATACTGTCCCTTTCGACCGCTGTATTTTGCTTGTCGATGATAAACACTCGCCAATCAAGGCAAGTGTTCTTCTGCGGATCAACACCGATGGCGAAGCGCGTGGTTACGTAGAGACTGCCCGCCACCATTACCATGGTAAGCGGTAATGCGCGCACCAAAAATCGTACGTGCTTATTCATCATGAGCATTCTCTACCATCTGATCCTTGTCCACCGGCGATGGCACTTCCAGATCAGGCGGATAGGCCGCCAGGGCGCGTGAGTCGACTACGACAAATCCAGCGGCAGCCAGTTTGGTGGCTGAGGCGTTCAACCTTGCATATGCCGCCTCGGTCTTCTCTGGAGATTCCAGCTTGGATTTTGATGCAACCACATCGTAGTTCATCACGGCGACGGGTGTGCCAAACTCATCTGCATAGAAGCGGTCCTTTACCGTTACCACTCCAACTGCGATTACCAAGGAAACCACAGCATTGACCAGAATGACTTTCAAAGTGCCACCTCACGATCCCGCATTACACAGTTAATGGCCTCGGCAGTGTTCTTACCCTGCCCGATGTAGAAGTTGATATCGCTCACATCTTTCGGCGTGGTTGAATACAAAAGTTTTGAGAAGTTATCCACGGTCAGGCGACCAACACCGGAGCCCTGCTCTGTTTGGAAGAAAATCTCAGAGTATTGCCCGCGAATTGTGTGGACGGATTTCAGAATACTGAACCCTCCTTCACTGAGCGCCAGCTTACCTTCACGTTTGATCATATTGATCGCGTCGGGTTTTTGCCCCAACAGGAACGTGTTAGCGGAGTTTTCAGCAATGGCCCTGCCTGTTGGACTGGCGTAGAGATCGTTGACGGACTGGGTGATAGTGATTGCTGCACCGTTGTACTTACGGAACCGGCGATAGCCGTGCTCGATAAACTTCGCGACATCCCCCTCAGTCAACAATGACCATGCTTCGTCGATCACTACGATTTTCTTACGGTCCCGGTCACCCAGGAACATCGCTTGTTGAATTTGGTAGATCAACTGGAGCAAAACCACTTGCTGCAAGTGCTTACGCCCTTTCAGCTCCTCCAGTTCCAAGACGGTAAATGGATTTTTGAAGTCAACGTTGTTTTTCCCGTTGAAGTACTTGCCGTACATGCCTTTCGAAGTGAACGGGAAAAGCTGCTTTCCGATGTCGACAATTCGAGAGTCGGTATCCTTAAGAAGTGACTTCTCGACATCGTCTACGACCATCTGTTTGCCCTTCTCCTCCCAGACCATGGCGCAGTGCTGGCGTAAGCCTGCAATTTGAAGGTCGATAAGAGGTTGAGTAGGTGCCGCCATGGCGCAAAGGAGCCCAATCAGGACGTCCTCTTCATCCTGGTAGACGTGAATCAATTCGAACGGGTTCAGGCAGATGTTGGACTCTGGTGTGAACTCGATGAAATCGCCCCCAAATGCTTTGGACAGCTTTTCATACGAACGACCAACGTCAATCACCCACACCTGAGCGCCGGCGGACTCGTACGCAGTGATCAGGTAGTTCGTCAGGAATGACTTGCCGCTACCCGATTGCGCGGCCACTGTTGCGTTGTAGTTCGTCTCCGAGTCGAACAGGCAATACGACATCAACTGCCCGTTGCGCGATACGAACTGCATGATTGGCGATCCGGTCCCTTTCCAATCTCCATATATTGGGAGCAGTGGCAGCGCATGAGTGATCGCCATTGTCTTGTAGCGATATGTTTCGTCGATGGCTTTACGATCAGCGCCGAATGGCAGCGCGTTGAGAAACAGCGGCAATACGAAGTATTTATCTTCGAGCATCGTGAACTGGCGAATCCCCAAATAGTTACGGGCTTCAGACGTGGCCCGAACCAGTCGATCACGATCGTTGGCGAAGATCACAACGGTCATATTGCACTTTACAGCCGCCTCGCCCTCTTCGAGTTCTTTGAACAGGTCATCCATACCCTGTTTTTTTGCACCCAACTTCGGCACAAACTTCAGCAACGGCCCGTAGGCCTGGTTATTCGCCCACTGCCGTTTGGTGTTTAGTTTGTCTTTCGCTGCTTGTTGCTCTGGGAAGAATACGGTGAAACTGATCAGGCAGTTCTCGCGAATCCCATTTGCACCTGTGAGCAAATCTCCCAGGTACCATGCTGCAGCACCTTGCAGGGTATGGCGGGGAAACTTCTTAACGCTCAAGGTCTTGACCAAAGTCTCACCGATTCTCAGGTGATCACTGAAAACCTCCACAGTTCGATCGTAATCGAGAATCTGGCATTTCAGCGGCTTGTCGTCTTCCGCCTCAGCCTGCATGCGATCGCGCCAGGAAGCGTTCTCCCCCTGGTTTAAGATCGATGACATGATCTCCAGGTAGAGGTGATTGGTCAGAGGCTGGGGAGCAAATCCGATGCTTTTAAATGTCGAGTCGAACTGCGCCCGCAGTTCAGACATTGTTTGAATTTCCTTATCAGACGGCAGTACGTCGTCGATCGGCATCACGACGGTGATAAGAACGTGAATTTCACGAACCTTGATCCCCGAGTAGTCATCAATCGGCTTCAAGGTACCGTTAACCAGATAGCTGGCCCGGCTCTTGATTGCCTGGTGCGCAATGTTGTCTTCGCAGCCCAGGCGCATCCGGAGCATGCTGTTGACCTGGTTGTTGATATTCTGGGATGGGAATAGGTTGAAGTTGATCGTTGTTCCCGCAGGCCAAGCCTGCTTGAGAACAGATTTCAGCTGATCACCTTCTTTACCGTCACTCCCGGGCAGGGGACGGCACAAGAACGAAAAGCCTATTGAATTGTCGTCCAAGGCGAAGTAGTACTTTTCGTCATCATAAGCGACCACACTCATCAAGTCGGCAAGTGGGTAGTTAGCTTTGGCGTGGATTTGGGCAGTCATTTATTTCGCCCCTGCCAACCAGTTCGACAGCGTTCCTTTTTCGTACCCGTGTTTGATGAGTCCATCGTCCCGGATCATGAAAGGCACCCCCTTCACGCCGAACATTTGAGCGGAGATGATTCGCTTGCCGATTGGCGATGTATCGCAGTCGTTTCCACGCTGAGGAACTACCTGCGGCTTGCTTTTACCCGTCACTACGCTGAAGGCTTCTTCCTTGTCCTTCGCACACAAAAGGCTACGGACAATTTTGGCGCTGTTGTCGCCCAGAGCTGGGACCTCGACAATTTTGAAACTGTAACCCTCGACTTTCTGCAAGTCAGATATCAACTGGGCGCAGCTTGGACAGAGAGGATCGGTAAATACAACGACGGTCCGCGAACCTGTTCCAACGGTAAAGGGGACCAGGTCTTCAATGTTGAACTTAAGCTTCTTGAGGTCGATGTATTTGGATGCTTGTTCGGCTTCAGCCAGAGTTGTCACTTCTTGCTGCGTCCAGGTGTCGTACATTGAGCCGCGAAACACGAAACGTCCGTTGTCGCTGACGAAGGCCAGCTTTCCGTTCTTGACCGCCGCGATCATCCCGTTGATTGGCATCGGTGCGGTCTGATTATGCTGGCTGTCAGCCTGGTCGGCTGCTGAAGCGATTGCTGCCGTGCACGCCAAGAGGGCAAAAAAGATTCTTCTGAACATGAGGACACCTCGATATCGATGTCCTCAGACTATTGTTTCTGAGCTGCTGCGGGGTTCGAATCTGACCCTGTCACTGGGTCAAAAATAAAGGGCGCATAGCGCCCTTTACTTCATCACCAGATAGCCGGCGGAGAATCCTCTCCCGAGTCATCTGTAGCGAAAACAACAATTTTGGGTGCGTCAGGATACGTGCGTTTGGAAATTGTAATCATTGAGCCACCCAAGCCCTGTAGCTTGTCGTCGACATACCAATTGTGCCGCGCGATCCGCCCATCGGGATCAACACACTTGGCGACCGCCGTCCAAGCTGAGCCGCCCTCCTTCACCTGCAGTTCGCAGGCGGGCGGGTGATTCTTTTTCACCTCAATGTCGACTTTCCCTTCCGAACCCTTGTTCATCGCGGTTTCGATTGCCAGGTCAACCTGGTACTGCCCCTCTGTTGGTAAAGTGGTCCGCGCGTACCGCGATCCCCCTGTATCGATTTCTTCCCCGTTCAGCTTGTACTTCAAGCTGGTGATACGGTCCTTTGGATGGCCGCCGGAAATTTGTGGTCGAACCATGATGCCCAACGGGGCCCGCGTTGCATTGTTGTCGCCGCTCCACAGCAAATTGATGGTCCAAGGTGGCGGTTCCTTGAAGGTCATCAAACGCTCGACCATCGTGTAGTTCCCGCGGGCGTCATAGACATGGACTCTGAAGGGGTACACGGCCGGCTCTAGGATGTTGAGTATCCTGAGAGCGGAGTTATCGTCCTTGACGACTTGATACCCGGGCATGGCCGGCAGCTCCCAGTCGTAGTAAACCCCTTCCACCGCCTTGAACTCGCCGATGTTGCGCACACGCAGCGTCAGATCAGACGGCGCATACTCTGCGCTGAAGGTTGGCTGTATAGCCCACGCCGGCCAATCGTAGAGCCAGAAGGTAATGCGTTGCTCGGTGATACCTTCACCCCCCCGATCCCGGTAACCGTCAATCCATGCCCGGTATTTCAGGTACGTTTTTGCATCCGTCACGTCTGTATCAACCGGCGTGTACTTGGCTTCCTGGCCAGGCACAATGGTCGTACCGTCGGGCATGATGAATTCCCCGCCCATAGTCAGGTCCATGTTCGGGTATGGCATCAGCATGTTCGCCACCCAAGTCGACTCTTTGCCTACTTCGGGTCGACGAGGTCCGATGATCTGCACACGTGGCGGCCTAACCTTCCGGAATGCAACGCCGGACCTCAGCACCTTCCATACCCTTTGATCGTCGACCGGGGCGTCCTTGTAGCGCATCCGGCCGTACACGTAGACGCGCTGCTCGGTACTGCGGTTCTGGACCATTGTGTCAGTGCCAGGTACCCAGGTCTTACCGCGGTCCAGGCTCCACTCAACTACGATATTGCTCAGATCGATTGGCTTGGCATCGAGCTGCAGGATCCTGAAGTTGGCATCTGCATCCAAGAAGGTGTTCCCTGGCCCTTTCAAGTATCCCTTAGGTACGTTATAGGCGATGACCTCGATCACGTCGGTCATCGATTTGGCACCAGAGTTTTTGTTCGTGAGCTCTGCACGGATCTTGTAGCTGCCCTTCAGTAACGTCAACGCGATCCGTTGAGGCGTCCTGCTCTTGTTTGGCAGTTCGACAAAGGGACCACCTTCGGTCGACATCTCCCAGCGAACCGCACCCAGGTCCTTCGTCCAGGCCCGATTGGTCACATCGGCAAAAAGGGTGATGCGGAGCGGAGCTTCACCCGTCAGGCGAAGAGCTCGAATTGAACCGTCGAGCGCTGCTCCGTTCAGAATGGCGAGGCTCAGGGGCCTCGGTGAAGTGCGGGTCACCTGATATTCCTCCACAGGTGATATCACCCGGGCTTCCGCATAGATCCGCAGAGTCTTGCCGGCTAACTCCTCGATCGGAATCGCGAACGATGTCTGACCGCCACTATCCGTTCTCGTCCATGGCGCCAGCTCGGTCACAGTGTTCCACGTCGGTTTAAGTACCAGGCGAACTTCCCACTCGCCCATTTTGTCCGCTGAGTAGATTTTCGTTTTGTCATAAGCGTCGCCCATCGTCACCCCAACCTCGAGGGTGTTGGTCGAAAGGATCTTGCCATTTTCGTTGTCAATGATAGGTACAACGCTTTCGTCAGGAACGGCCAAAACGTCCATTTCCGTGTGAGTTGCGATATCCGGAAGAACCTTGTAGGCAACGTCGGTGTGCAGCTTTCTCTTTTGCCACAAGGCATCAAACTGGGCGGTGTAGATCCTGCGGTAGATCTTGTTGATGGCGCCATAGGCGGCTGGCGTGTCTTCCGACTGTTCTACCCCCAGATTGAGGTTATGGTTGATCAGAAGCCTCGCATTCACTGACTGGATAATGGCGTCACCGATGTATGCACCTGCCAACGGCGATGTGAGAAGAGTGTCACTTACCTTCGAGCTGGACTCGTAGGTGACCGTGGCACGTTCCGGCTCTACAGCTGTGAAGTTGAACTCATCCGGACCGAGGTCGATTTTTTTCCCCGACGGAGAGAAAACAGAGAGCCTCCAGCTCGATTTGTTAGGCCCGATCATGGTGGCAGTACCCTGAAGGTACGGTTTGTCCCAGTTAGAACGTATGGCCATTCCGGTCGGGATATCTATCCATTCAAGCAGGCACATCGGCTTCGTTGGATAGGATGCTGCAGCGCTGATTGCACGACGCTCAATAATTGTCAGGTCACAGGGCGTGCCGGCCTGCTGCACATACTCAACATCCAGTTCCTCGACTTTGTAGTAGGCGGTTGTGAATGGGTACTTAGGGCCCACTTTTACCGTTCCGAAGGCCGATTGGAACGTGGTATCTGCACTGTAGACACCCAGAAGGTTCTTCTCCCCATCGCTCCCAACGATGTACGAAGATACCTCGATTGGATATGTACCGATGTCTTCCGCGGTGCCGGACATCGCCAGGGTAGAATCACTGGACAGGTCCCTATACTCCGGTAGGACCTTGGAGAATTCCAATAAGCACACAGGATTGTCATAGGGGTTACCGTTCACTGCCGATGCCTGGCGCACAGTGTTCAAGCACACGGTATTTGACGGCGCAAACTGCGCACGTACGGACTGCAGGCCCAAAGGAACAGTGCCGGCGGACGTCTTAACCGCCCCTTCCAGCTTCCAAACCTCGAAGGGAACTGCGTAAGCAGTACCGGTGAGGTCTGCCCTCATGAGTATTACTCGGCCCTGTCCACTCACAGCACTCTTGATGCCGGCCAAGGCTGAACCGATCCCATCTGCGGTCACGTAGTCCACCGACAACCTGGTGCCTTGGCTTGGCTCGACAGCCCTCCTGCCGATTTTCAGGCCAACAGAGGAGGTCTTCTCGACGACCGCCACGATGTCAGTCCCCAACGCAGCAATGACGTCCTTATCCAGTATCAAGAAGCCCGGGCGGCCATCGACGCGGGGAAATTCTTTGGTGATGGCGGGCGTCGATATTTTAGAGTTGGCGATCTCCTGAACCGGCATTTGGTCAATGACTTCGTCAATGCTCTTGGGCACCAGGCGCACAGGCACAATGACCGATAGCCCATCCTGGTCTGTGACCTTGACGGTAACGGTGGTCTCGTTTTTACCGTCCGTTTTGAAGTTCAACTCGTCGTTGTTGAACCAGGCAAAGCCATGACCAGGTTGTGTCTGCACCTCAATGGTGTGAGAGCCCCACAGGTTCTCATCAAGAGCGGTAAGCCGCTGCTTGCCACCGATGCCCTCATAGAAATAAAGGACGTCAGGCGAAATACCCGTAGGAGGTGTGTTTTTGCGAAGTACAGCCACCTTGGCAACACTTTCGACGTAGCGGCCATAGGAGTCGACGACACGGAACACGAAAGCGTCATTGCCAGTGTATTTTGCATGCGGTGTGTAAACGTACCCATTCGCTCCCACCACCACAGCCCCGTGCTCAGGCTGAGCTACTACTTCGTAGCTGAAGTGATCCCAGGCATTAGGATCGAGCACAGCCGGCGCGGTCTCTGCCGAGGACGTGTTTTCAAACGTAGTGATCGTGAGGCTCGCAGCTTCAGGCTGCAGGTTGTTCTTGTAGACCTTGAGCGAAATAGTCCCTTCAACCACCAGCCCACCAAGGTCCTTGGCTTCGACGGTGACTGTATCATCACCAATGAAGTCCTTGGCCGGTGTGAAAACCAGACGGTTATTTTCAAGTGCCACATGCCCGTTAGTGGGCTGGGTCTTGATGGTCAGTTGGTGCTTGCCGGCGTCGTAAGCATTTTTGTCAGTGACGACCGGGTAGTATGGAGCGCTTATCGTATTTTCTCGAACAGAGATAACGCCGGAAACCGCTTCAGGAGCGACGTTGCTCGGCCGCACATTCACGTAGGCCAGCCCCCCAACTTGCTCCCCCGCCGCATCAAAGGCCGAGATAGCAAAACGGTCCACACCAACCCAGTTCGGGTGTGGCGTGTAGATGATTTTGCCGTTTGCGACGGTAGCAGTGCCGCCAATCGGATTGGATTCGACCTTGTAGGTGAAGGTATCTGTAGGGTTTGGATCGACAACAACCGGTATACCACTCACTGGTGTGGACTCCAGAGTGTCGAGATACAGCTCCACAGAGGTGGGCGGGAAGTTCTTGGGTTGAACGTTCACCGTGGCCAGGCCTTCTACCTCTGCGCCTGCAAGATCCCGCGCAACAAACTTGAAGGTCAGGCTGCCGCTTACTCCATACGGGGCATGGTAAACGATCCTGTTGTTGACCACTTCCGCTACGCCAGTCATGGACTGAATCGGAATACTGAAGGTGTGCAGCCCCGCATCATAGAGGTTTATATCTACTACAGTTGGTGCTGTCGGCGCGGAAGCCTCGCCCTCATAAACGCTTATCGCCACTGCTGCAGACGTCGGGGCGTAGTTGGTTTTTTGCACCTCAACCGTGCCTTGGATCACCTCCGACTCCAAACCTGCAGCGTCGCGGACTTTGTAAGTGAACGTGGTTGTGCCGAAGTAGCCCTGAACTGGCGTGAACGTCAGTTTCAAACCGTCAACACTGATGACGCCGGTCGACGGATCGGGTTGCTGAACGATGATGATCGTGTGGCTATCGGGTATGTCTGGGTCATAAGCGATTACTTGGTCTTCCTGGACAATAAACGACACCGCTTTAGGTGTTGACGCCAGACCTCCTGGGTCTGTTGCCACCACATTGGCGGTCGCCGTCCCAACGAAGCCAGCCGCTGGCGTGAAGGTCAGTATGTTGCCTGAAATGGCAAGAGTCCCAGAAGCAGCTGGAACCGTCTGTGCGATCGAGAAGCTGAGCGGCGTATCGTGGTTTGGATCAGTAGCAGTAAGGTCTAAGGAGACTGGCGTTGCAATAGCCGTCGTAGCTTGAGCACTGTTGACTATAGGCGCCTTGTTCACAGGGAGGACCTTGATGGTCAACACCCCAGGCGTCGACTCCAAGCCGAAGGTGTCCTTCGCGGTGTACGAGATGGACCGCGTGCCGACGAAGCTTGGGTTGAGCGCAACCGTCAGGTTCGAACCAGCAAAACTGAAGGAACCAAATGCAGGATCCTGAGCGGACGTTGAAGCGAGACTGTAACCGTCGCCTGCGTCTGGGTCGGTCACCAAGAGGGTGACGGTGGAAGTATCACCCTGATTCATGGTCAGGGTCTTACTTTCCACCACTGGAGGATCAGCTACTGGTTGCACTGTGATGCCAACCTTGGCTGGCAACGATGCACCGCTATCAGCATCAACGACTACTACAGAGCACTCTGTAACACCGTTCCAGTTCTTGGCCGGTGTGAAGACAACTTCATCGCCATCAATACCACAACCGCCCGTAGCGGCAGACGGCTGTTTATCGATCAAGAACAGGTATGGAGCTTTACCATCCGGGTCGTTGAAAAGAATTTTCGCACGGCCTTCACTGTCTTCGTTTGTCACGATTGAGATCGGCGCGACGACAGGCGCATCGTTTTCTGGCTGGACGATAACCTTGATAGTCGCAACCGCACTTTTGGCGCCGGCACCATCCACGGCAATGATCTGGATGGTGTCCTCGCCGTACCAATCGTTCTCTGGAACAATTTTCAAAGAGTGCTGATCAGGTTCAACAGTAGCCTTTACGTTTGTGCCCTGGGTTTCAATCACCAGGTGGTAGATGTCAACACTGTCAGGATCTTTTACGACTGGCACGTACACAAAAGGCTTGTCCTCAACACCGATCGCAGGATGAGGAATGACGACCGGGGCATCGTTGACCAAGCTGGTAACGACACGAACAGTGGCCTCATTGGAGTAGTTGCCCTTAGTGTCCTTGCCGCGATACGTGAAGGAGGCAATACCGTTCCAATGCGGAAAGGGTTTGAACGTTACCGTCGCCCCATTCAGCAGGAACTGGCCGATAGTTTCTGCAGGCATATCCAAGAGCTCGAAGGACTCGGCCTGGACTCCTGCGCCCGAAAGGGTAAGCGGGATCTCCAGGATTTCGTCTTCGTTATTCAAAACCTCCATGTCCTCTGCGCGAGGAACATTCTTTTTTTCCTCGACGATCGTCTCGGCGATTGCTTTGCCAACACTGATGACCAGGGGGCCAGTAAAACCCGCGGGCAATGTGGCCACGCCTTTACAACTGAAGTCCTCCTTGGTCCTGACGCCTTCACACTTCCCGATGGTTGCGCCTTTGGCCGTGCCAACAGTGATCGGTAGACTGTAGGAACCAGTGGTGGAGCACCCCGCGCGACTCAGCTTGTAACTCACGTCGAGCGTTTCGCCAACCACCGATACCACTGGATTGATCGTCAGCACCTCACCAGTCTCAACGCACTGCGAAGCGGCGAAAACCTCTGTCGCGAAGACAGCCGACACCAACGTCATCGAAAAAAGGGCTGTCGATTTTGTCCAGTTCACATTGAGTTTCCCGATCCTGGTGTGAAAGCCAAAAAGCCGGCGATGGCCGGCTTTGGTCGTGCGCGTTACTTACATGGTCGAGTGAGCAACCGGGAGGGTGGCGGTCATGATCGATTCGATGATGGTCGGCGTGTTGTACAGGCCAACCCCGCCACCGACGCCGGTAGCGAACGACATGATGGATTGGCGCACGATGCCGGACACGATACCGACGAGTACCATCGAGCCCGCCACGACCCGGCCCAAGGTGCCCTGCATCCAGTCGCTCAGGGTGACCCAGATCGAGTCGAAGCTGTCACCGCCAGTACCGGCGAAAGCGTTGCTTACTGCGAAGGTGAGCATCAGGGCTACACCGAACTTCATCGCCTCCTTGGTGCGGCGAACTTGATTTGGGGTAATGCTCAGTAGCATGGGTGTTACTCCTTGGTGATGCTGGTTGGGGGATGCTTAAGTAGCAGGTGGAACTGGGGTTTTCCTCGATTCAAGCGGGCGAATCGAAGGTGTTGGCTTGGCCGCTGGGGTGCCAATTTCCCATCGACGTGGTTCGATCTCCGTGTAAATGAATCCCGGAACGTTCAGGTCGCCAGTTTCCGACTCCCAAGGGGCTACCCAGACACGCATGACAGTGGCTTGGGAGCGGATTGGGATCGGATTTCGAGCTGGCTTTGGCACCACGTAGCGTTCACCTGCGG
This sequence comes from Pseudomonas sp. TUM25319, assembly GCF_056388475.1. Taxonomy (NCBI): domain Bacteria; kingdom Pseudomonadati; phylum Pseudomonadota; class Gammaproteobacteria; order Pseudomonadales; family Pseudomonadaceae; genus Pseudomonas; species Pseudomonas sp. TUM25319. Next base: position 76,446 of record NZ_JBWJFH010000002.1, read on the forward strand.
CGATGTGGGGCTGAACTGCAGGAAGTACCTCATCCAGTGTCTTGCCCTCCTTTATCGCGTTGTCCTTGGCGGCCTGGCGCGTCTCTACTTCCTGACGAAAATTCTCGTTTTCGGTCAGTTGGTACACATCACGTGCCGACATACAGGTCACACCGTCTGGCATTCCTTTACAGGAATATTCGGACTCGCCAATTTGCAGGAAAGAACAGCCGGGGATGGTCAACGCACACGCTGCCAAGGCCAGAATTCGGAATGCATTCACAGCTGAAATCGAGTTCATGTTGGTAGTATCCAAACTTGTAATTGGGTGCAGGGGCGAATCCGCCCCTGTTGAGGGTCAGCGACGCGGGGCCTTGCTCATAAGCTTCAGTTGAACGCCTTTCTTCACCACGAAATCGACTTCGCGAGCGGCATCCACCTCAATTACGGGGTAGAGGTTCTCGGCCATTTCCAAGTAGAAATCGGCGATGCGCTCCAGAGCCTTCCCGGTTCCTCCGATCGCAGCACCTTGAAGCGCTTCCGAGTTAAACGCTTGCTGGTAGACGGGATCGACAACACCTTTCTGGCCGCTACTGGAGCCGGTACCAGTGATGTTGATGCTCGGGACTTGGCGAACACTGAAGGCATCACTCACACCTTGCATGAAACCAGCCGCAAGAGAACGTGCCAGGATCGCGCCCTGCTTCGAAATCAACCGCCCCCGGACGCCTGCCTTTCCGTCTTCACCCGACGCATATGCGTCCAGGCCTGTCTCGATCACTCCCCCATCATCTCGGACACAAGAGATGGTTTCAGCGCGCATGTAGGCTCGCTCAGAGGACATGTCGCCAAAGGCACTGGCGATCAAGAAGCACTCGCGCACATCCGCCCTGAAGCGGTTAGGCAGTACGGCTTCTTTCTTGATCCGCAGTAAAACCGGGAATGGGTCTTGTCGCGCCTTGGAGCCAGTCGGTGCGTCCAAGCCGGTTATCAAGGCACCTGACATGATCGAACCCGCCGGCAGAAAAACCTCCTCCTCCTTCTGGTCTTTGGAGTCATCTTGCTTTGGCTCTTCATTACCGATGGATCGGATCGTCAGCTTCTCTTCCTTTTTCGTGGCTTGACCAGGTTTAACAGGGTCCTGGACCGGGGCCGGGGCATTGGCGAAAAAGGCGGCCTGGTTCTTGTTCGGATCATTGGAGACCGCGTTGAACTTGTCGGCCGATGCCTTTTCACGCTGCAGGCGGGCTTCCTTCTCCTTGATCTCAGCCTCCTTCTCAGGTGGCGGGACTTTAGATTGGAAATTCTTGATCTCGTCTGTAAGACGCTGGTTTTCCGCCTGTATTTTGTCTGATTGCTCTTTTGTCTGAGCGACCTGCCCTTGAATGTCCGTAAGGCCTTGTTGGAGAGTCTTGATGCCGTCCTTGATCTCCTGCTGATTGGCGTTCTGCTCCATCAGCGTCTTGAGGTTGCGCTGGACCTCAGAGAGTGACTTCTCCTGGTCGCGCTGTTTCGCGTTAAGCGAGTCGATACCTACCGCCCGAGGATCGGCGTCGAACAATACTCGGCCAATTGCTTGTTTCCCCCCCTGCTTTTGGTTTTTATCCCCACCTATGGAGCTGAGGAAGTAGACAATGCAGAGAAGCACCGACACTCCAGCTACAATTGCCACCGCTTTCTTGTTCTTCGGGCTCAGGCCCGACCACATTGACTTGATCATACCCACCCCTTAGTTCAGCAGGCTCGGCCTGGAAGAGTCTTCTGAGGGGGCGTCACCGACCCGAGTGACGATGTAAATCTCAGTAGCCTGACCAGGCTCAAGCATGTTCCGCGGCCATGATGCAGCGGCTGCCAGCTGGGGGTGCGTGCACGAGGTCTCATCGAACATGACCGGCATAGCTGAAGCGTTGCGTGCGACGCCGATCAGGGCCTTGAAGTTGTGCCCCATGACGATTTGTGCGCGAGAGAAGTCGAAACTGATACCGTCCTGGTAGCAGGCAGGAAGCGTGTCGGTGCGGCTCAACTTACCCATCGAATAGCCCTTGGGAATACCTCCAAGCGCGAGCGCCCGCATGATCCCTTTGATGGATTCCATGTAGGGCTGCCCCTCCTCCCACTTCTTGGCCTGGCCCGAGTAGCGGAAACCACCCTGCCCTCCCGGCACCCCGCGGCCGCCGGCACCAGGCAACTGGCCGATGATCAGATTGGCCTGAATTGGGGGAATCTTTCTCGGTGCCAGTGTGAGGCTGATGGCCACCGACTCATCGTCACTCGGGGTGATGTACATCGCGATAGGAGACGGGTCTTGAGTCGAGATGTAAACGACGTTCCCCTTGACTTCAAAGGTGCTCTGCGAAACGGTCTGCACGATTGGCTTCTCAAAGGGAGTGACGATTCGGTTGAGGTGTCCGACCGCCACAGGAACGATAGTATTCACGCCTGGCTGAACGACGACGTCCTCCAGCGAGGAAACCATCGCCAGCGACTCGTCGCCTCCGGATGAGGTTTTAGCTACCGATGCAGGAACATCCTGCAAGTCCCCGCCACGGCCGCCGCCAGAAACCTTCATCAGGTCGGTGTCCTTCTTCGGCGCAGGACTGGAAGACTTGTTTGCAGGTGCAGGTGCAGGAGCTGGCTGCACCGTCGGGTGTTCAGCAGGCGCATCTGCCAGGGCTTCCCGGGCCGCCGCCTCGCCATCTTCCATGCCGTAGTCGGCAGGATTCACTGATCGCGGCGAAGCGTCGACCACCATCGTTTCCGTCGATGCAGTGGGCATCTTTGGGATATTGAGTTCACGCGCATGGACCGGTTGAACAGCCGCAAACGCAGTGATAATCAGGGCCAGCTTCACTAGTCTACATTTCATTCTTTTGTTCCATACGCTTGCGTGCTTGGGCGGATTTCTCTTGCCGGCGAATTACGTCTTCTGTTTTAGGCTTACCTTCATACGTGTCGATGTAGGTAAGAACAGGTTTGTAGTTTCTTACTTTGAGATCCATTTCGTAAGTGACGTTCTTAGGTACAGGCTTGCCATTTGGACCAGTCATATAAGAACGACCTGTCACGTAAAACTTTTTATTATTATTCCGATCTCTTAAAACATCCTTGGCCTCGAATTTGAGGGTCACACGGTCCTGCCGAATCTGCAGAACTTGAGCCTCGATCTTGTTCACGAAGTCCTGATAAATATCAGTGTCGAGCAACGGCTCGATGGACTTACGGATCACCTTGGATGATGAAGGCGTGACGTTCCCGAGCCGATCGGCAATATAGAGCGCCCATCCCTCGACGAATTCGTCTGAGGCAGATGACTCATCTACCCAGGCACGCTCTACCAAGTTTGGCGGCTGCATATCGATCACAGTGTTTTTGTTCAGCCAGCCAACAATGGCGATCAAATTGATCAGCACCAGGGCGACGACCAGCAATCGCAAAAATTTGTTTTCGGAAATCGTTCCTCGGAACGTGCGCTTAAAGTTGTCAATCAGCATGGACGCCTCAATGGAACTCACGGATAAATGGGTTAGGGATCGTACGGGACTTCGCACCAGTCAACCCGGTAAACCAATAAATCATGTGCACCATAAAACCATCAGGATGGTCGTCACGGTACTTTCTGTACCAGCGAGTCAGCAGAAATCCGCCGATAGTACAAACTGCTGCGTAACCAGTGAACATCCCAAAAACGAGGCCAATGCCAATTGGTGCAACTTCATCAGCCTGCCAGAAGAGCAAATGGGGTGGATCATCAACATACTGCGGAATGCGGATTGGCTGCATTTAGTTATTGGCTCCCGAACCTTGAACAATTTGTGTCATGGTTTTCAAAACTTCTTCTGGCGATACTGCGCCGGCGAGAATGACTTGCTTGCCCGTTGGGTTATGGCGAACTACCGTCGTCGGGGTCTGCTTGATATCGAGTGCGATCGCTTCCTGAAAATCAGATTTGACCTTTTCGTAGAAGTCTTCGCTGTCCATGCACTTTGAAAGTTCAGCCCCGTCCAGGCCAATACTTTCGGCGATCACGCTCAACGGCTTTTCGGTACCCGTTCCATTACCAGGTGTTGAACTGAAGATGGCGCCGGCCATGCGGTAGAACGCGTCATTTCCGCCCTGCGCCGCTGCACACTCTGCCGCGAACGCTTCACGTCGAGATGCATCGCCATGGATAGGAACGTGCTTGAAGACAACTGAGATGTTGCCTCTGGACCCGTCAGCAAGTGCCTTGGGAACAGGGAAAAACTGCTTGCAGAATGAGCACTCGAAGTCTGAGTACTCAATCAGCGTAAATTGCGCCTTCGGGTCACCATAGCGACGGTCAATTTTGGCCGGCTGGACCTCTCGCTTTTGCGGCCGGCCAGGTGTCGAAGATTCTTCTCCACGCATCGCTGCTGCAATACGGCTCTCTTCGATAGCCGAGTCGAGGGCATCGCGTTTGAATGCCCAAGGCTTGATTTTGGACAGCTGCTCATTGACCTGGTTGGAAAGCCCCACGGCCTGTTCAACCTTGTGATAGGCCAGGGCAAGGGAAGCCACGGACACCACGAGGGCCAGCGATGAGAGGGTGAGCGCTACGACGAATTCTTTTTTCATGAGATACCTCAGCCATTGAGTCAATGGTGAGGTCTAGCCCAAGCGTTTTGGGCTGAATCCGCCCCGCTCGAAGGGTCAAAATATCAACGCCCCGCTAGAGCGGGGCATCATTCAAGCTGGGCTTCACAAACGCTTGGGTAGGTTGCCGATTAAAAGGCCGCAGGCGATCGGCAGCATTGTGATGATCACGATAGGGATGATCATTGGCGGAATGGGGATTGGCGCAATGAAGCTTACACACAAACTCGCGACAATGAAGGCAATAATCTTTGAGCTATACGTGTTGAGGAAGGGCGAGGTGTGCCGGAATGTGTACCGCTTTATATTCCAGCTCATGTAACCGCCAAAAATTGACGGCAGTATTATAACTGCCATATAAGGCAACCACATTAAAAGCAGGAGCAGCCTGTAATATATATGGTACATCACCTTAGCAAGGGCCTCTCCACGGTTCTCAATAAAGCTAAACCACACCCTTCCCAGCCCCTCCCATGCCCTCGACCGCTCCCGTTCCTCCGCAGTTGGCACGAAAAAACTTTGCACGGTCGCGTTTAGACCTGTGTCCAAATTAACCTTCGTGTAAAGCGCATTAGTTCTACTAATCAGATCATCATGCTGATCTTTACCCATTAACACTTCACCCCAGTCTTGCTCGGTCAGGATTGCAGTATCAATGAATTTGTTGGGCACCAGGCACACAATCATAATAATTTCAATAAAAATGAAGACTATGGTTGTCCATAGCCCTTTGGGCATCTTCTCTTCTACATCTGCCATTTCAGTCTTCCTTAATGGCTTGCCAGACTCTGCCTATAGAAGAACCTTCTGGCATTAGGATTTTTTCGATCCTCAACCGGGCTTCGGCGTGGCCTTCGCTCTTCACAACGCCATCCAGCAGCCCCTTGATTTCCAGTACAGTGTCCATCGGCGTTGGCTCTTTTAGGAGAAGAGCCGTCAAACCACTCAGAAATGGTTCGAGGAACGATACCAATCGCGCTCTGTCACTCTGGCCCAGGTACGATTGATAGGATGCCAAACACCGCCTCAATAACTCTACGCTCTCTGGAGTGGTTGACTGCAACCCGACCAGCTCTAGTGCCCGAGGAACGATATCCACTGCTGTCGGCCAGTCAGCTTCGAGGATATTAAGGATGAGGCGTGCTTTGTCATCCCTTGACACCATGCTTGTAACTGTTTGAAAACGCGATCGCACGATTATGCAGCCTCTTTAACTAGCAGCTTTGCTCGCTCTACTGCCTTGTCATAGTTTTTTGGACTGGTCAAAACAGGAATTTTTCCTTTTTCGACTCTACCACCAGCAAGAATCGCCAGAAACTCAAGGTTTGGAAGTTGCCCGAGCAGTTGTGAAGGGAATAATTCACCCTCTTCATCCATCAAGCGCTCACCCACATTAAGCGAGTGCAAATGCGGATCATCTTTAGTGGAGTTACCCTGAGTCCTCATGACGTACTTGTAATAGGTCGGAGGGATCATTTTCGCAATATATTCTTGGGTCTCTTGGTCAGTAATACGCAGCGCAATCACATGGTTAACGTTACCCAGCACTTGTCGCGCTTTTGCTGGAGAACCCATACGAGCTTCAAAGTCCGCAATGGTCTGCGTCGCGACATACAACCGCATTCCCGCGCCACGACCTTTGTTTAGAAGTTGGACGAGCTGGTCGTTAACGGTTTCTGCAGCTTCATCAACAAAAATATTAACCGGCCTGCGCTTCAGTGTCTCAGGGTCTTCGAAGTTGTAACGCTGACCGGCAACTGCAGCCAGGTCAGCCAAGAAAATTGAGCCAATGGCCGACCCGACCATGTTGTCGGAAAGCGAGTCGAGTCCCATGTAGAGCACTTCGGCACCCTGGATAACCTTGCTCGAATCGGTGATGTCACGCTCGTCTTCAGGGTCATCCATGTTCGGCGATAAAATTGGCCCCATGTGTCCGGCCGTCAGCATGTTCAGTACTGGCAGCAGCGACGCAATCATCTTGCCGAAGTGCGCCTTGTCATGTTCGAACATGGAGAGCAGGCCTTCCAGGTCGGAACTCGGCGCAAGTGGAACGATTTCAGTCCGGTACAGTTGCAGCAGAGCCTTAGCACGCATTTCGTCCGTCTGGGCTTTGCTCAGAGCAACACGGGCAAGCGTTTCGAAATGTGGGTGCACTTTGGAACCGTAAGCCGTGATAGCGCGGATAACCAGCGGCGCCAGGCCACCTTCGAGCGTGCGGCGGAGCTCGACTAGTGTCGGCAGCATGCCGCACAACAACTGAGCCTGGATAACGTTATTCAGGGCCATCTGCGCAAAGGCCTGGAACGGATCTCCGCCCTCGGATTTCATCAGTGCCGCAATGCGCGAAGCCACTTCGGTCGCCCGGCCGAAGTTCTTGGTTGGCGAAATCCGAACGCTTTTCTCTGGGAAAGCTGGGTGGAAGTATTTGAACCGCTCCGGCCGCCCCGACAGCTCACAAGCTCGCTTGGCGTTCTCTGCAAGCTCTTTGTCCCCTTTTGGGTCGATTATGATTACAGCCTCCCCGCGCAAAACGGCTTGGCTGATCAAAATATCGAACTCCCGGGTCTTACCCGAGCCTGTGGTGCCGGCGATCAGGGTATGGAGGGAGGTGAGGTCTTCCTTCAACTCAATGGGACGATCTGGCTGCATCGAGATCCCGTGAATCCACGGCGAGCCCATAAAGCCATCCGGTACCTTGGGCATCAATTTCGTGATATCGCGCTTGAGCAGCTCGAACACCTGCTGCCCCTCACTCTGCGTCCACCTGAAGCCGGTGCCTAGAAATAGACTTCCACGCTTGATGAGCATCTGCTCGATCAATTCGTCCTGCCCCATCATCACAGCAGGCTTCGCTTTCAGACCTTGCTTCACCCGGTAGAGATGCACGGCGGCCGGAATACGCCGCAAGGCAAAGCCGCCCATCACAAGCAGCGATAAATAGAAGGGCTGCGGAGGGAGATCAGTGAGCAGGTGCACAGCGCTCGTCGCCGCCATGCCCAGAACCCAACCGCTCGCCTCGAAGGCCTCAAAGTTAGGCCTCCATGGCATCTCATACGCCCATTCACTCATCGCTATTTGTCCACCAATTCAATGACGTGATTGTTCCTAACTAAGAGGTATTGATGGGTGGCTATTAGCGCCCTCTTCAGGGTCGGTTCATCCACTTGAAGAGCATTCGATAGTTCGCTGAGCTTCCTCGGCGGTATGCTGACAACTCGCCTGCCATTGAGCTCAGACTCCTTGCAGAGCGCCAACGCAGCTACAGCTATACGGCGCAGGTTCTGCGCCTCAACCTCGTTCTTGGCAGCTGCTAAAGAATGTTGGTACTTACCTTTCGTGAGGTACTCGAACACCTCCCCCAGGTAGCAATTCAGCATGACGCTTTTCGGGGCTTTGCGATTCATAGTCCCGGTGAAGTCGTCCCAAAGCCACATAGCTTTCTGCAGCCTGGGCAGATCATCAAAGATAAAACCCGAGCCGGCGAACTCAAGGTTCGGTTTAAAGCTCACCATCGACACGTTCTTGTCCAGGTGCTCTGCGTACCATTTCAGCGATTTGGTCAGCTCAGGAGTGAGAGCGAGAAACTCCTCGTACTCCGCGGCTCGCTGCACCGAGCACTCATAGCCATTGAACGGCCCTGCCAAGGCAAAAGATTCTTCTGGCAAGGGCACAATATCGACCGGGGTACGCTGCAGTTGCTCTCGCGGCTTCCTTGGCTGCCCTACCTTGATTGCTCTGGATGGTCCGGCGCTATTTTTTGAAATGCTGATACCTGGCCCAACGCCAGGCTGGGCCGCCCTTTGTACTGCTTTGCGCTTTGCCACCTCTCGGACCGGAGCTGGGGCTTCAGGCTTGGGCTGCAGCACCTGCAGCGGAGCCACATTAAATTCAACTGCAGTTTCCGGTATCGCTTGAGGTGGCGGCAGTTCCAACATGACTGGGGCGGCGATAGGTACCGGCTCCGGCTCCGGCTCCGGCTCCGGCTCCGGCTCCGGCTCCGGCTCCGGCTCCGGCAACATTACACTGGAGCTCATCACAGGCAAGTCGAACACCCCCATAGTGTGGTCTTCCCGATCGAGGCCCTCAGCGCCATGGAACTCTTCAGGCGCCTGGTCATAGGTAACCGTTGGATGGGCCGGACTCACATCATAGCCATGCTCCACGTTTACAGTTTCCAGACTAACATCCGACGCATAAAGCAGCCGCTCCATGTCTTTCGGCAAGCTGACCGAAATTGGAGAACCCACCGGCAGATCGCCCAGATGATCAAGTGACATGTCTACCGAGAGGTCACCGAACGAAAATTCATCCATCCCAGCAAGCTCAGGCGGAATGACCATTCGTACGTCGCTCTTTTGCATCCGCGGCGCCACTGGATTGACAGGGCGTTCGACCTGAATTGGACTCTCAAGCGCTCGCTCTTGCGTGCCCCTGCTGGCATGTACTGCAGATGTCCTGGTCGGTGTCGCCACAAGTTTTTCTGCGGGTTCTTTCTCGGCCGGATGCTGGACCAGGCTTCTATCTGGTATTGCCATCCCCGCCATCTCAAGCACGTCGTCATCGATATCTGCGAAGTTGTAGGCGTACTCAGCATCACGTGCAGTATCTGAATCAGGCCCAGCTGTACCCGTTGACACTGTGGCCATGCCAGAGGGAGCGCTTACGGATGATTCGACATCATCTGCCTGTGGCAACCCATTCTGTAAAGGTGCAGGCATCCCCAAGTACTCATCGTCTCCAGAAAAACGCTGAGCATCGTCGTCACCTACACGCGGTAGGTCAGCCCATTCGCCTGCAGGTCCATTGACCGGCTTGCTCGATGTCTTTTGCGCAAGCTGCGAAGCGTTTAGTTTTTGGTTACCTGGACCTGGCTGTTTGGCCTTGTCTGCCGACTTAGCGGCAACCTGCCGACCTCCGATCTTGATACCTTCAGCGTTAGGCTGCTGGGTACCAGTCACCACGATGCCAGGCAAAGCTGATTCAGGTTTTGTCTGAGCTCCAACAATTTTGATCTGCGGAGCTGGTAGCGTTCCCGGCACCAGTTTCTCAAGCGTGGCATTTGCAGGCTTTGTCCGCGGGTTTCCGTGCGCCAGCCGGGGATCCGCCGTGGTGGCAGGAGATGGGCGCTGCTCTGGTGCAGGTGCTGCCGCTGGCATCGGCGCAGCATCGGGCGCTGTTGTCTTAGGCAGCAGGTTGCTAAACGGGTCGAGCCCCCCTGTAGGAGCTGAGAAATCCGGTACAGCCAAGGTTGGCACACTGAAAATTTCAGCGGCGGGTGTTGGAGCAAAGGAATCTATGGTTGCGCTGCCTAGGGAGAACATTGGCTCCATGGATTGAGAGGCGCTTGCGCCGGGAGCTGGGAACGCAGCCATCGGATCTCCCGCTTGCAATGGCAACTCTCCTTCGGCCCCTAAACCTATGCCTTCGTTTGAGTTTGCCTCGAACCTTAGCTCGTGCTCCCCCTCACCAACCACACCTGCAATGGACTGTGGAACTGGCTCGAACGGGAATAGCAGATTGGAGGCCGCCAACCTAACGCACTTCAGTTTGATCAGCTTGCCTCCGCCCTTACTGAGCACGTCGGGGAACACCGGCCAGTAAATCGACCCCTCAGGCGATCGCTCCAAAATATTGTGATCAAGGAGCATCTCTCCCAGCGCATCCGAACTGCGTGGCACAGCTTTCACACCTTTCTGATAGAGCTCTTCGGTGATGTCCTTCACGCCTGCCACCCAGGCGATGTAAATCCCATCACCCAAGATCCAAATCCGACTGCCAGGTTCGTTGACAAGCCAGTTGCCACTGCTCTTGAGGTGCCGCATGGTGTCAACGACCAAAGAGGCGACCGGCACGCCGATGCCCATCGCAGATTGTCCTGATGCGTCGCCCCCGTACTTTCTGAGATCGGCCGCCACGGAGGTAGAGTCAGCCTTGATCACCAGCCCGGTCAGGATGCTTTTTTCGTCCTGGCAAGCGATAGCATTGATCATCGCCAGATACAGGTCCTGACCACCTTCCATGAGCCATAGCCGCAAGTCTTTGTGCAGCAGCCGGTCAATCATGGTCGTCGAGAGATGCTTGTGTACGTCGTGGCGATTGGGATTCCAGCGGAAAAAATAACGGTCAACGTTATGTTCTTCAGCCCACTCAGGGATCGTGTTGGCCACTGGCTGCCAAATCTTGTCCGTGGATGCATCGGTGACCTGCAGGTCGAATAGCGGCTTGCCAACGTCATGCAGTAGCGCAGCGAGCACTGCCGCAACGCTCCATTTATCCCTTCGTTTGATGCGCATAGCTGGGTACTTGTCATGGTCAAAAACCGTGACCTGACAAGCGTTCAGAGCGTGGACCGCCACTTCGAGAGAGTGTGCGAGCAAGCCCCCGGAGCCGCGGTGGTGATGCGCTTGAGACGCCGGGAGCATGTGCGCGAAGCTGGCAAAGCCGTCCAGGACGGGCATGATCAGGCGGTTAAATTCGCTGGGTGGTAACCCAATACCGCTTGAAAGTGCACGCACCTTAGCGGCATGGTTGCTCAGCAGGTATTTTCCCGGAACTCTGGCAGGTAGCCCTTTAAGGAATGGCGGGTACTTGAGCAAGGACTCATCGCCATGCATCAAATGCTTCTGCAACTCCGGATCGTCGAGCTCCAGCTCTTGAATTTGACTGATGGAAAGACTGCCCTTGCCGCCAGACCCTGCATCTATGGGGGCGCGCGAAACCAGGCCCCTTAGAAATTTTAGAAATTGCATTGCAGTCCTCCTCATGCATGCATTCTGTCTAGAAGTCGGATGAGGAGAGCCTTAATCCATACCAATTCGTGGGTCGGACTACGCCCACAGTCACATGCAGTAGCCCACATAATTCCTCTCACATATCACGGGAGGGCAATATGCTTCGGACTAAGGCAATACTGATCGCGGCAGCAGCATTTCTTGCGGCTTGCTCCAGCTCGCACAAACACCAATATGACGATGTGACCGGTAACGCGACGGCCTACGTCCCGGTTCGAATCGCCCATGAGTTTTACAGCAGTTGGGGTCATGAAGGCCGCGGTGGAGCCGCGCTGAGAAAACCGGCCTATCAGCATGTGATGAGCAGCGAAGACCAGGTTATGACCACTCAGGGGAACTACGCTGAGCTGCGATCTGGGCAAGGCAGTAGCGTCGTGGTGACTGCTCTGAATCACGGCATGAACAAGGCCATTGACCAGGCCTTGATCGTCTCTACCGCGCCGAGCGCACCTGCGCTACAGGTTGCAACGCTAAATGCCACCCAAAATGAGTACGAGCGCGCCTACCGGAAACTTTGCCGGGGTGCAGGCATGGAGATGACGGAGCGTGAATGGGAGATCGTCGCTCTGGGCGGCCCTAAGGGCATCCCCGCATCCTTGCGAGGTAAATGTTTCCAGGGCAAATGACACCCGGACACCGTACTTCGCCCCGAAAGGGGCCCTTTTACCCTGGGAGCAAACCAAGCAGCCACCAGTAAGCGCGTGTGTCGTAGGTGGCCAACCCGAGCAAGACCCCAATCATGGCCCCGATCACCATTTCAACTACCAGCAGTTGCTTGATGCCCCCTCCCCAGAGCGACTGGTCTCTCCATGCCCTTTTCCACCGCACGGCTATCGTGTGCAACCGCCCGTCAGGGATCAACAGATCCATGTGAGCCATGCGCTTACTGCTGATAGCGTCGGCCGAGACCAGCTCTTCAATTATGCCGAGAGTAGCTTTGCAGTCCGTGGATACCTCATGTTCCGAAGTCAAAGCCCTCAACGGAACCCCCATTCTGAGTCGTTTCTGATCTTGAACGGCCGCCCCTGCGCTTCCCATCAAAGCACCTCACCTGTTGTGTTTCAGGGACCGTAACAAAAATCAACCCCGGAATAGTCTCAGTTCGCCACCATTCGGGGGTCCGAAGTGGCCCTTGCATGTACAGAATTGACGGTAAGGTGGGCAGCGAGAACCGAAGAAGCACTTCGATGGCTCCCCGCGCACGTTGAGATGACCGGGACTCGATGAACATCGCTCTCGTGTTCGGCACCGTGGGTTTGACTCCACCTCCCGCCGCCTCACATTTACCTAAGCGAACTACGACGATGACGGATCTTGAACAGTACGACGAAGACAGCGAAGAGCACGGCGAACAAGCCCAGCTCGCGAATGACTTATCGACCTTCTGCGAAGCAGCTGTCGCAGGAGGTAACAGCGGAAGCGTTGGGGAAACTAACCTCACCTGGTTGGCCTTGGACCTGATCGAGGAACAAGAGGGTTTCAACCTACGTGACTACAGCCGGGAGGACACAGTACAACATATCGAACGCTTGGCTGCCGCGTGGGCGCGCAGTGAACAGTTCCAGCCTCTAGAGGTAAAGATTGTCAACGGCCACTGCTACGTCCGCGACGGTCACTGCCGGCTGCGTGCGGCGAAACTGGCGGCTGAACGCGGTGCCCCAATCAAACGGCTGCCGGTCATTGAACTCAAGGGCAGTGATCAGCTGGCCACCGTTCGCATCCTGACTTCGAACGAGCAGCTGAAAATCACCATCATCCAACGCGCCAGAGGGTATCAACGTCTGCGTGAGTTCGGATTTTCGGATGGCCAGATCGCAATGTTTGTCGGAAGGACCGACACCAGTGTCCGCGAAAGCATACGCCTGCTGCTCTTACCTGAGTCAGTCCAGGAACTGCTTGAAAAGGGGATCATCAAGCCATTCCTTGCCCTGGATCTCTGGCGAAAATATGGCAGCGCGAGCGAGAAAATCATCCTCGACGCCTATGAGGCTCGCCAGAAGGAGCAGGCGCTATTGCTTGCAACCACACCACCCTCTGCCCAGCCCACTACTGAAAGCCCGACCACTCCGAATGGCCCTGATAAGGCTGGTAACGAGTCCGACCAAGCATCTCCTCCCCAGGTTGGAACCCCCCCTGAACCTGCAGCGCCGGTCCCACCGCCAATCCGACTTACAAGTCGCAACATCAAGGCTCCGACCAAGCGCATTGGCAAAAAGCTGATCACGAATATGACTACCACCATGACCGGTATTTCTCGGCACATGCGCGAGTCAGCGGTGATCAACACCCAATCGGGGAGCGTTTCCGTTCAAATTCCGATTGAAGAGTACGAACGCTTTATCTCGATCTCCAATGAGGTGTCTACGCACCGCGATGATGGCGGCGCACCCGACGTGAGAGAGGATAAGAGCCAGATGAATATGAGCCTGGCCAGCTAAACCGGAGTGACGCAAAAGGGGGAGCCAGAAGATACTTCTGACTCCCCCTTTTTTATAGGCAGGTTATCGAACCCTGCGGCCTACCGGGCACATTGCCTTTTTCGAGCAGCCCGCACACACAGCTTCATTCGGGTGTCTTGGCGCGGCCCGAAGGCCTTCGCCACGCAGTGCCCAATACCTGTTCCATAGCGAGATGATCTGAGCGCTGTTGAGCAGTGCTACTGGTTTGTAGATCGTGCGCGAAGGGCCGGCGATCCGGATGTAACCAGTACCTGAAACGGGCAGATTCCTCCCGAACAACGCCTGTGACTGCCGAGCTAGGATGAAGGCATAAACGCTCAGTTGGATGACGTCCTTCATGTAGACCATCTCCCGCCGCCTGCGCTTGGTGTCCACAGGCACCAGCCAACCATTGACCAGAAACACCTGATCTCCACGGCCGTGCAATGGGACGGGAATTTCAGTAGCCAGGTCGCGCTCGGACAGCACTACCCGACCACCACGGAGCGCGTCGGGAAGGTTCTCACTCCATGCACCGATTGCACGATTCATACACTCACCAGTTATTTCTTCACACCACTACAGTACCCCCTCTTCTGAAAGTGCAACCCCGCGGGCGCGGCCGCCAGCTGAAAAGCTTGCTTATCTGAAAAGCATGAGAAGTTGTACAGGTGACAAATGAAACCATGAGGTGATTTATGAGCGGGAGACGCAACGGTCGCCATCCAAAGTCTGTATCGGCTACAGAGCTTTCCAAACTGGGCCAATGCGAATTGATGGTTGCCCTCAACCTGGAAGACGCACCAACCCAAGCGATGAAGGAACTCAGCCGCCAAGGCGAGGTGGAGCATGACCGATTCCATTTGAGGGCTGTCCTTAACGCTGGCACAGCCGAGGAAGTCGCCCGGCTGCGCAATTGACTTCAACAGGGGCGAATCGGCGCCCCTCGGCATCATCCACAAGGCACTGTTGTTCTAGGTTTCCTAGGAACAGAATATCGTGTTCGATCTCGTCATAGTCGAAAGTCCGAAAAAGATAAAAAAGGTGCAAGAGTACCTTGGTGATAAATACAAAGTTGCCGCAAGCGTCGGGCACTTCCGTGACCTGCCCCTTCGGAGAATGGGGGTAGAAGCCCCGAGTTTTGTACCTGACTATGAGGTAAATGAAGACAAAAAATCGGTTGTATCCAAACTGAAAAAATTGATCAAGCAGGCGCGCATGGTCTACCTGGCCACCGACCTTGATCGAGAAGGTGAAGCGATCGCATGGCACTTGAGAGAGGTTCTGAAGCCCGAGAAGTACCGCAGAATCAAGTTCAACGCGATCACCAAGAAAGCCCTAACGGAAGCCATTTCCAATGCCGGCGACCTCGACATGATGCTGGTGGCCGCTCAAGAAGCCCGACGCGTCCTCGACCGGATTGTTGGTTACACCGTCTCACCTCTCCTGACGGAAATATCCGGCGCCGCAATAAACCTGTCTGCCGGCCGCGTTCAATCGGCCGCGTTGCTGCTCCTGGTCGATCGTGAACAGGCCATTGAGCGGTTCGTCTCGGTGGAGCACTACAAGCTGAAGGTGGCCTTCCCCTGGCCCGGTAAGCAAGCAGTGTGGACCGCGGAATGGCAGCATCAGGCATTGCAAACGGCGATGGGTGTTGAACCCACCGACCTATTCACAAGCGCACCGTACATTGCCAGTTTGGCAGAGGCCATCAAGAACCAACCCGCGTTCATGGTTTACAGGGTTGACCGTCGGGAAGAAGACAGAAAAGCGCCAGCTCCCTTCACAACATCCACTCTCCAACAAGCTGCAAGCGTGAAGCTTGGAATGGATGTCGACCAGACCATGAAGAAGGCCCAGGCACTGTTTGAAGCGGGCCTGATTACCTACCACAGAACTGATAGCCCCAACCTCGACGAGGAGTCGGCTGAAGAAATTCGTGCATGGCTCACTGGTCAAGGGCACGCGGTTCCCAAAGAGCGGAATACATGGGCTTCGAAAGCTGACGCCCAGGAAGCGCACGAAGCTATCCGGCCAACTGCCGTCGGTATCACACCCACCGACTTTGCGCCTGATAGTGACGAAATGAAGCTCTACAAGCTGATCTGGCTTCGCGCCGTGGCGAGTCAGATGGTCGCGGCCCGATACGATGCGACCAAGGCCGTGTTGCTTTCCGCGGTCAAGGTGAAGGACTCGAATCTTCAATTCCTGGCAAAGGGACGTGTACTACTGAGTCCGGGCTGGTTGGCTCTCACACCAGATGACGCGGTTGAAGACAAAGAAGAGGCAAAGGACGAAGAAGACGACAAGTCGCTCCCTGAGCTGCAGGAGCAAGCCCGGCTACAGTGCTGCGAGGTGAGACCAATTACGACGGCGACCAAGCCACCACCTCGACTGACTGACGCCTCACTGACAAAGCTGCTGGAGTCCATGGGTATTGGAAGGCCCTCCACCTTCGCCTCGATTGTGGCAACGCTGTACAAGCGCGAGTACGTGCGCAAAGAAAGCCGAAAGCTTTATGCAACCCCACTTGGAATGGGCGTGATCTCGATTCTCAGGGGCCGATTCAGCTTCATCAACTACGACTTCACGAAGATGATCGAAGGCGCTCTGGACCAGATCGCCACTGGCAAGGCGTCCTATTTAGCTGTCGTGAGCTATCAGCACCAGGTACTCACTGGTGAGGTTGAAAGGATCAAATCGGATCCAGCCATCGCCGCCGTGGTTTCCGAGGAGAAGGCCAAGATGTTTGGCGACCAAGTCAGTTGCCCTATTTGCAAAACAGGATCTCTTCGGCGACGGACTACATCCTCTGGGGCATTCTGGGGATGTACTGCGTACCCGGCCTGCACGGCAGCCTGCAGTGAAATCAAACAGCGCGGAAAACCGCCTGAACCTGATATCTCCACCGTCCGCACAAGGGACACGACCTCTGACACTGACGCCCCCAAACCGGCGCAAACCCTTTCGGTGGAGCGTTGCCCTAAGTGCAAAAAGCATCAGATGTCCTTACGGACAGGCGCGAAGGGTCAGTTCTGGGGCTGCCTTGGGTATCCGAAGTGCAAGGGCACTGCGCCCTATGAGGGCGATAACCCCACGTGCAGCGGACCGCGGGAGGCCTGAATTCGCCCCTGTTAGGGGGGTAGATCCAAACCCTCGAGCACCAGGGTGACTGGATAATGCGCCGATTGGACAGATGCTCATGGACTTTTTATGTGTATTGACGGCGCAATCGCGGTATCCAGCTACTCATCAGCTGATAAAAGGCTGCCCATTGAGATCGGCATCGCCACCGCTACGAATACCCTGAATGTGGTGATCGGGCCCATGCCTGGGATTATTGAGCTTCACCCAGAGGATGAACAAAGCGCCGGTTTAAGCTCGCTGGAAATGGAAGCCGTCGGCGTTGCGCCTCACCGAGCATGCGAATTGATCAATGATTTCCTGCTAGGGAAACTCCGAACAAGTTGCCCATCGGCCGGAAATGGGCGGTTCGGGGATGCCGAAAAGCCTGACTTTCAGTCGCTGATTATTGGATAACCAAGGCAAAGCCTTGGTTATCTGCCCTCACGGGCGCACCTCTCCCGCAGCAGGCATTAATTGCCGGCGCACCATCCACAGATTCGACAGCGCAAACAGCGTGGTCAGTTGCGCCGTGTTCTTGGCCAAGCCACGGAAGCGGGTTTTCACATAACCGAACTGACGCTTGATCACGCGAAAGGGATGTTCGACTTTCGCTCGTGCCTGCGCTTTAACTTTCTCGATCTTGCGTCGGGCGTTGTAAAGCACGCTGCGTTTGCTCAAGTGCTTGTAGGTACTGCGGCGAGCCGCGACCTGCCAGATCACGGGCCTCCCGTCATGCTCAGGCCGTTTTTCCACGCCGGTGTAACCCGCATCGGCACAGACGAAATTTTCATCACCATGTAGCAGGTGAGCGACCTCCGTTACATCAGCCACATTCGCCGCTGTGCCGTGGACGTGGTGCACCAGGCCCGACTCAGCATCGGCACCAATATGCGCCTTCATGCCGAAGAAATACTGATTACCCTTCTTCGTCTGATGCATTTCAGGATCACGTTTGCCTTCCTTGTTCTTGGTCGAACTGGGGGCGTGAATGATGGTGGCGTCGACAATGGTGCCCTGGCGCAACGACAGGCCCTTGTCTCGAAGGTAATTATTGATAGTTTCCAGAATCCCCGAAGCCAGTTGGTGCTTCTCCAGCAGGTGCCGGAAATTCATGATTGTCGTGTCTTCGGGGATCGGAGCGCTGAGCGTTAGATGAGCAAACTGGCGCATCGAAGTAATCTCGTACAGCGCTTCTTCCATGGCTGGGTCGCTCAACGAGAACCAGTTCTGCAGCAGGTGAATACGCAGCATGGTTTCCAGTGGGTAAGGCTTGCGGCCACCGCCAGCCTTTGGGTAATGCGGCTCGATCAATGCCACCAAACCGCTCCACGGCACCACCTGCTCCATCTCGGCCAGGAAACGTTCGCGGCGGGTCTGCTTGCGCTTACCAGCGTACTCGAAATCGGAAAAGCTCATCTGACTCATGGGATGGAGGGCTTGTGGGGGGAAATTGACGGGAGGGCTATTTCAGCACAGCTCAGGTGGCCTGTGCTGACTTGATCGGAGAATCCCTAGGTGGTGTCGTTGGATGCCAAGAGGAACGCGTCAAGGTAGCCTTGCAGCAGCTTTACCACACCGCCGGTTATGAAATGGAATTCACCCTCGAGGAACTTGGCGACCTGAATATTTCAGTGCCCATCTTCGAAATGGGAGCGTGCGTTGAGATGGAGGCTCGCCGGCTGGTATTCATTGCCAAACAAAAAAATAACGGGGCCACATCAAGTGTTCACCATCGACGACATTCCTCAAGAGGTAAGGCTAAAACTTCAGCGCCTACTGGATCTAACCGCCTCGCTCGAACGCGTCAACTCCAAGGTTCTGCACGGCCAACAGCCAACGACTGAAGACTTCGAGCTGCTGGGCGAAGGGCGACGGGAATTTGGAGATTTGGTGGCACTCTTCGGACTCCGCCCCCCTAGTGGATCCGGTTCGTAGAGTCACCCTGAAGAGAAGACGATCCCAAAACACTCGGTGAAAGACGAATGGAAAGCCAGGACAACGCACTCCCAATTAATGCTGTTACCGAGCAGCGTACCTTCAACGTCCATCCAGGAATCATCCGACACCTAATTAAAGAGCAGGCTGGCACGCTGGTAAAAGCGGTTGGAGAACTGGTGATGAACAGCGTTGACGCTGGAGCCACGAGAATCGACCTGCATTTCCGTAGTGACGGCACGTTCACCGTAAAGGATAACGGCAAGGGCTTCCGCAGCCGCGATGAAATCGAAAGGTTCTTCGAGACCTTTGGGACACCCCATATTGAAGGTGATGCCCAGTTCGGGCGCTTCCGCATCGGCCGCGGCCAGATCATGGCCTTCGCTGACACCACCTGGCGGAGCGGCCAGTTCATCATGGACGTTCGTTTTCTCGATGACAGCGCCCCTCTAGGCTACACCCTAGCGGAGACTGACATCGAGCATGCTGGCTGCCAGATCGACGGTGTGATTACTGAAAAATCAGCGCTTGACGAGCTCCATTCATCAGGACTCCTGAGTGAAAACCAGGGGGACTGGCATTACTCAGGCCATGACTCGTTCGTCCAATCGACAAAGTACATAACGATTCCGATTTACTTGTCAGGGAAGCAGCTGAACACGCCTCCGGCCACGTGTACCTGGAGTGAAGAGGACGAATTTGGTTACTACTCGTTCGACTCCTCATCAGAGCTCAAGATCTACAACCAAGGTATCTACGCATTAGCTACCAAGCGGCGGGAGTTCGGCGTTGGAGGAACTTTCGTCTCGAAATTTCCTATCAAGCTCAACATGGCACGCAATAGCTGGCTGTATGGGTGTCCCGCCCTAGAGAACATGCGAAAGGTAGGGAAAAAGGCTTTCCGTATCTCGATCAGACAGTCAGCCCAGATGAGCGACAGGGACCTTGGAGCGCTGGTCTTCAAAGTTGCGAGAGAACATCATTCCATTGACCGCGAAGAAGCCGAAATACTGTGTGACATGCGCTTTATTCTGGACCTTTCAGGCAAGCGCGTATCCCCGCGCGAGTTCTTGTCCAACTCCCGTTTCAGCCTGTACGACGGAAAGTCGAGCCTCATAGCTGAGCGTGCCGTTTCTGAGGGACGTTTTTCCATGATAGTGCCAAGGATGTTCGACTTGGCAGAACTGGAGTGCAACGAAGATGCTGCTTATGACTTCCTTTGCGTAATTTGCCGGCTTTTCGATGAGTTCATTACAGAAAGCTGGGATCGACGCTTTACTAAATTTGAGAAGCTAAAGAAGAGCTACGCCGGCACTACAAAGTTCGTTCCTGATGCAGATCTTTCACCAAAGCAACTAGCAGCGCTACGTGCGCTTAGGCATATAGCATCGGATATTGCGCGACTGACAAGAGACCCCTCCTCGCGGACCAGGAAGATTTCTGCCTGCCAGTCAGATTGCGTCAATGGTTGGACTAATGGATTCGATTTCATTTGCATCAACGTAACAGCGCTGGATGACGCATTCACCAATATTCCAGGCTTGGTATCCCTCGCCGTCCACGAGTTTTGCCACCAAGGTGCTAGCTCACTTGATGAACACGAGCACGGAATTGAATTCTACAAGCGGTTCCACGATGTGACGCGGGGTGCCTCATTTGGCCGCATCTTGCGTGAGTGCCACCTCAAGTACATGAAAATTCTACTAAAGAGTGAAATTGATATCAGTCCGCGTGACCGACTCACAGCGCTCGACATGCGCCGATTGATCCCTAAATCGGATATTGCCAAGACCCAGCAGATAAGGGCCAGAAAGAAGAAATGGGCGTTGGTAATGAGTCATCCCACTACGAGTTCTCGTGATAGCGATGAGTGGTTTTGATGGGAGTAGCCGACTTAGAATCAGAACGGTTTTCGCCGTACACCCAAAAGCCCGCAGTGCAGGCTTTTTAGTTGCAGCCATTTCCATCGATATCACCCGGGGATGTCAGGCACTGGGCAAAAACGCTTGAGCACCTTAGGCACGCCACTACTCGACAACCGGACGTACCCAAATGGTCCTCCGCGGAGCCCTTCATCGCCATTATGCGCGAGATCAACGCCCAGCTTTGCACCCACCCCTATCCAACCGGTGAGCGGCCCACAAACCGACTCCACCGTAAATACAGAGCCTTCCACAGAGCACGAGGCACGGCAGTAGGATTCGATGTGCCATTTGCCTCGAACGCCTGCAACCACGGCAAGGTGGACTACAGCGCCGACTACCAGTAGGTACCCACGCGCCTCGTACCCAGGATACCCCGAGGTATCGATGCCAAACGAGAGGCAACGGCCGCTAGCGTCTTCAGGCAGATCCTGGAGCATCAATCGATGCATTATCCCGTCATTTGTGTGGTCGCACAGCGGCGGGGCTGCATGCGCCCACAAATACGCACACCTTGCCTTAAAAGCCGCGCGTTTCACCCGGTTATCGAACGTCGAAATGACCCACTGTCCAACTCCCTGCATCACCATGAGTATTCCAAAGAGCAGTATCAAACCCACAATGATCAGGACCACAGGGAACGCCGGCACCAGCGATCGGCAAATCAAGTATACAAGCGAGGTCAGGGCAATAATGGTGAACCCAGGCCTCACGTTCTTAGCCAGGTTGACAAGGTGATCCTTCAACGGCGATACCTCTAATTCTGTACAGTTGAATCCAACGAGCACCATCCTGAATACCCTCAGTCAAGTCACTCCCGGCTGCCGCCATGAGCACCATCTGGGCAACGATATCCGCACTCCCCTCGCCATCCACGTACTGCGCGACCTTTGCCCACTTGGCCGCATCCTGCAGCGTATCTACACCCGCGGGGTTGGTGGCAATTGCAACCGCCAGGTCAGCCGCGGAGCTGGGCGCCCCGCTCTCAGCACCGTACCGCAAAAAAGCCTTCGCCTTGTCGACATCGCGCTTGAAGAGGCCGTTGCCGAACAGGTAAAGCCGACCGATCTTTGCAGCGGCTACTGGGTTACCGCTACAAGCCATTTGCTTCAGCTCGGATAGCGCCACGCCGGCAGCATCCATATCACCTTGCGAGATGGCATCAGCGATGCCAGCTTCGAGCGAGAGGGGATCAGAAGCTGAAACGGACATTGAAAGCAACATCAATAGGGCGACAAACCGCATGGATGGCACTCGCTGTAAAGTTATGACGACTATATGGACTGCCCGTACAGAAAGGTCAGCAAACAGGCCCTTGGGCAGGGGCAAACCCTCCTGCCTGCTCTGAGACCTACATTCACGCCAAATACAGTTCCCGCGTGCCTAGCCGTCACGACCATCACAGCGGTGTCGCACCGTCCTGAGACACTTCAGGCAAGCTGCAGGGATGACAAGCATAATCAGCAGCCCGGCGACAGCCGTGACCGTGACCAAGGTTACCGCGTAGATGACCCACTCCAACGCTGCCACCGCCCACTGCGACGATGTCGCTTGAAAGCCTGACAAGACAGCGTTCACGCTGCTAGGGAGATGGTCACCCAAGTCCATCCTGGTAAGGACACTGATTGCCAGCGCCACGGCCAGAAGGACCAGCCCTCCCCTGAGGGCTAGGCGGATATCAGCCCATGAAGGAATGCAATGCAGGGCGATGACGAGAGCCGCTATGCTCCATAGGAAACCCAGTCCTCCAGACAGAAGGTTTCCCACCACCAGGGTCCAGGCCCCCTTTACTCCCGCGAAAACAACAGAGTCGCCATCCCCCCAAGTCGACCACGGCGCAAGGGCCTGCGTTGATGGGAACACGAACTCGAACAATGCGAAGGCCATGAACAGCGGGGCAACCCCCTGCACCACCAGTCCAACTGCGTGAATGGTCGAGGTGGGCCGATAGGCAAATTCAACGTATCCGAGTCGTCCGCTGGACGGGTCGGGCGAATAGAGCCGGAGCTTGGTAATTTTCAAACCAAACGCCAAGCACGCCAGCACGTGTCCAAGTTCATGTATAGGGGTACCGAGCAAACCTGTGATCGCGTAAAACCGGAATAAGCTGTGCACCAGGGATCGCACCAACCTATCGATGATCAGGATGCTCAACGGTGGCATCAGAAAGACGTAGGCCAGGCTCTGAATGACCTGCCAGAGGGACTCGTTAAACATTGAAGGCTCGCACTTTTTTAAGTTGCTCGATTCTGGGCACTTTTGGCGTGGCCCGATTGGCTTATCTACCCTCAGGGGCGGGCATTAGTGATCACGGTCCCTCATTTGGCTCGATCTCAGGCCCCCTACAAATGGCAGCTTGGTAGATTGTCCGGAATGAACCTGAGGGATCGGACGTGGACATTAACTGGACACCGGAACAGCTGGAGTTTCTCGACTGCAAGGCGCCATTAATACGGCTCCGAGCGTTTGCGGGCGCATCCAAAACGACGTCTCTGGAAGGCTACTCACGGCGATACCCCAAGCTGCGGTTCCTTTATCTGGCGTATAACAAGTCGATCCGTGATGAAGCCAAGAATCGATTCCCAAGCAACGTCTTCTGCGCGACAACCCACCAGTTGGCTTACAGAAGCTACAGGGCAAAGTTCGAGCACAAGCTTGAAGGGGCACTTCGCCTGGGAGACATGGCCAAGGTACTGGAAACGAACGACTGGACCCTTGTACGAGCTGTTGTCGACATGGTCAGCAACTTTCTCTGCAGCCCCCTTGATACCTTCCATGAGAGCCACATTCCCACAATCAATCGCAAGCCCGGGTCGCAAATGCCGCCGAGCTTCCTAGAGGTCCTCTTCAAGATGGCCGAAGACCTCTGGGCGCGAATGATCGACTCTGAGGACAGCTCGGTGCCGATGCTCCATGACGGGTACTTGAAGCTGTACCTTCTCAGCAAACCAGACCTCAGCAGGCAGTACGACGTCATCCTTGCTGATGAAGCTCAAGACCTGAACGGGTTGACTCTTGAGCTCATCAAAATGCAGAGCTGTAGAAAAATCTTCGTTGGTGACAGGCACCAGGTGCTCTATCGCTTCAGGGGCGCAGACAACGCACTCGATGACCCTGAACTAAATGATGCTGTTGACCTGAACCTTACCAGGTCGTTCCGGTTCGGCCCGGCTACTGCCTCCCTGGCCAACATGATCCTGAGCTTTAAGGGCGAAACACTGAAGGTCGTCGGAGCGGGTGCGCGCACCAGAATCAAAACCGCTCTCGACAGTTCAGCCAGGCGTCCAGCGTTGCTTCATAGGACTGTTATGGGGGTCATTATGTCGGCCCTGGACTACACCGCGGCCGGCCGAAAAGTGTTCTGGGTAGGCGGGATTGATGGTTACCAGATCTCGAACATCGAGGACCTCTACTGGTTCAGTGAAGGTCAGACCCAGAAGGTCAAAAACAAACGGTTGCTCAAGGAGTTCAGCGACTGGGATCAGTACCTGGCCATCGCAGAGGAGACGAAAGATCGCGAAATGGTCAGAGCTATCAAAATCATCACTGGATCGGATGACCTTGAGGCCAAGCTTCGGCAGATGCGTGCGATGACTGTGAAAGACGAGAGCCTGGCAGACATAACTCTGGCGACGGCACACCGCTCAAAAGGCCTGGAATGGGACAACGTCGCGCTCATGGACGACTACCCTGACCCACTAGACCCTCAGATGGATCATGGGTCTCGGGAGGACGAGCTAGCGCTTTTGTACGTGGCGTCAACCCGTGCCCGACACCAGTTGGCCGTCAACCAGGTGGTTATCGGCCTGATGCGCGAGTGCACAAACAGGCAGAAGCTAGCGGCTAGCCAATCACAGACCTGATCATTCCGATATCACATCGCCCGGCGTAGTGGCACCAAGTGCTCGGGTGGGGTACCACAGCGCATGCATAGAGACTCGTAGCTTGCGCCGCTTCCCAGGCTCGCCATCGTACAGAGTACTTCGATCGTCGAGTTCAGCGTGGCCAAACAGAGGTCCTGGCTATGTGGAACCATGCGAAAACCGCGGGCCTTCAATTCACCTTCGAGCGAGCCCCAACTGCTTGTGGTTTTGGTCAGCACCAGCAGTTCCTCTTTTTGCAGATCCGTCAGTTCGCCTTTCAGCGGAGGTAGCGTACGAAGGTTCTCACGTGGATCGCGCTGAAGCGCTGAGACAACACTCCGAACCGCCTCGAAGAACCACCGAAGTGCACCAGCAACGGCGTACAACCCACACATGAGCGAGGTTGCGATCCCAAAGCCCCGTATGGCCTTAGCTGGCCAGTAAGCCCCGTGATGCAGCAGCAATGCTGGCAGCAGCACCGCAACTGCGGCATAGACGAGGGCGGCGATGCCCAGGTGGAGGAGAACCCTCATTCCCGGGCCGAACTTTTGAGGTTTCGACGATGGAGCGTTCTTCATTGCTGAGCCCCAGTATCCAGAATCGCATTGACGCATTGGTGGACCATGAACCCCTCCTAACAAAATGGCCCCCTCAGGTCCGCCTGAGAGAGCCACATGGACGCCCCGAAACTAGGTCAATCGCCTTAGTTGCTCTCTTTCACCACCGGCTCGACGTCTTCCACAGCTGCCCTGTTCTGAGCGCCGAAACCCAGGACCTTTTCGGTCACCACCGCACCACCGTCGACCGGTTCGCCGTTCTGCTTCTGTTCTTCGGCCTGAGCATCTGCGCGTTCGCTGACCATCATCTTCTTCATGATGGTGATGAAGGCGCTCGCCGGCTGGGCGCCCTTCACGAACTCCTTCTCCCCGGTGAGGTTGTCGATGACCATCGTTGCGGGCGTGCCAGTTGCGCCGATCTTCTCGCCCATCAGCATGTGCTCGTTGATTCGGTCTTTGTGTCGTTCGCTGGCCATGCACTCGATGAACTTGGCCTTGTCCCCCCCGAGGCGTTTTACAACGTCCGGCAGGTCCTTAACCCCACCTCCGTTGCCGGCCGAGAGCTCGAAGACTTGGTCGATGAACACCCAGAATCCCTTGTTCCCCTTCTGTTCTGCAAAGCACTCAGAGGCCTTTGCTTCGTCATGCGCTGCCGGGTTATGGAACTGCAATGGGAGATGGCGCCACTGCCAATTCACCGCACCGTTCGAACGATCAACAATTTCCTTGATCGTTGGATGAAGGCGTTTGCAGAACGGGCACTCCATGTCAGAAAACTCGACCAGGGTGAAACGCGCTTTCAGATCGCCATACACCCGTGCGTCGTTGGGCACCTTATCGACCGCGTTGGGGAATCGGCTGAACTGTGCACTCGCGTAGGCGTCGATCTCCTTCTGCTCACGCTGCTCGAGCACACCATCGACTGCAGCCGCAACCTTCTCATCGAAGTAATGCCCGCCATGCCAGGCGTTGAATGCAGCGAACCCTCCGAGTGTCACTACCTGCGAAATGAAAACGGAAAGGGCGATCGTCTTCGTGGTCTTGAAGTTGAGCATTAGCTGTTCCTGCTGTGGTAACTAGTGCGAGGAACGATACGCAGCGAGGGAAGTGGTAAGGGGCCAATCAGCCCCTCAAACTGGCTCGGTTACCGGGAGGCAACCAGGGTGAGTGGACCAAACGAAGGAAGTGCCGGCGCAAAAATCTGGGAGGCCTGGCGCGCGGATTTTGGGGTTGCGATCAGCTCACCGCGGCTGGCGAGCACACATGCCTGTAATGGCCCCATATCCCCACGGCTACACGCAGAAGAATCTTCGGCTTTGTAACGAGTAACCAATTGAAGGAGGGGGGAGGTCTTCCAGGCTTCACCTGGCAAGCCCCTCTCCTGGGCGCTTATCAGCGACAGGCGTTGATCAATGGATAGCAGCGGCGACAAGGCTTCCATCAGCTCGATCAAACGGTGACCGTACGACGCGAGCGTAGCAGCAAGGTTTTTCATCCGCCCCGCGTACAAGCGGCTCTGCGTCAAATGGCTCTGGTAGATAAAAATATCATCCCTGGGAAGACCCTGCCCTTTTCCCTTCGCGTCGAGAATGCCCATCGCACGCTCAGCTGCGCGGAGCTTTTGACGCTCATCCAAAAACAACTGAAGCACGCAGCGTGCCTCTTTGCGCATCAGCAGAAACTCCGCATTGAGATCCGAGTGTTCTTTCAACTGAATGGTCCCGTGGTCTAACCGTGTAATGGCCATTATCAACCTCTAGCGAACTGTGCCTGGGCGGGTTTGCCCCTATGTTGTGGACTGATGGCCACGCGAATTTCAAGCTGTGCGAAGCCATCATTGGGATCTAAAGCTGATGGATCAGGTCGCGAAACGCACGTGATGTCGCTCGCGCATTTCACGCCGCTCCTGCTCCTCGACGCAAAGCTTGGCACTGGGGAGCACCAGCAGCCGCTGCAGACCGATTTGCGACCCTGATTCACAGTATCCGTAGGTTTGATCCGAGATCCGGTTCAGCGCCTCTGAAAGATCAGCCAGAGCTTTCGAGTCCCTGTTGATTGAGCTGGTTACCTTTTGACGCTGTTCTTCAATCGTCGCGGCGTCTCCTGGATCAGGCACAGCTTCCAGGCGCTCCAGCTCAGATCGACTTTCGCCAACTCGAATCCGCAGTTCACTGACCCGTGCATTGATCAGGTCACGGAAGAACTGAAGCTGCACTTCAGACATGTAGTCGTCAGGGCTCATCGATAGAAGGTCTTGTTTGTTCACGACGTGGGGCTCCAGAGTGATTGTTTCTTCATCTGGATGATGCCGTTAGTTTCAGATATGCAACCTTCTATCCTGCCCCTAAAGGCGGGCTCCATCGCAGCACATGATTTATCAAGAGAGCACGAGCCGATCGCGAATGTAGGCGACGTGGATAAATGTGAAGGTCCAGGACTGCCTCGTGGACCAAAAGAATCTTTTGATGCGGTCGCCGGCGATCGCTCCCGGCGTCCCTTGGGCTTTTGGCTGAGCTTCAGTATCAGCTAGAGATGGCCGGGCACAAAAAAACCGCCTCCGAGATCGAAAGCAGTTTCTTTCGCTCAGTTTGAGGGTCAGTAAACAGCCGCAGGGCCACGCTCACGGTCGGGCAAGTAGAATGCCGAGTCTTTGGGCAAGTTCTTGGCCAGGGCGGCAGCGAGCTGCTCCGAGGTCACCTCACCACGGGATTTGAACAGCATGGTGTCAACGAGTGCACCAGACGAAGATCCGTTGGTGGTTTCATGGCCTACTGGGATAGCAACAATTCGTGCAGGGTAGCCACCGCGGTCAAGGGGGGCGAACCCGTCAGCGGCAAGAACGCCCCGGCGGCCGGTGAACACCTTCGCCACTTTCAGACCTGAGGGAGTTTCGATCTTGCCCAGTCGATACTCAGCGTTTGGCAGCAAATAGGATTTGCTGATTTCTTTCACGGTCTTGTTGAACATTGCTTCTACCTTGGCCCCACAACCGGCTACGGCCGCTGCCATTTTTTGGCCATCAACAGTGGGCATGAAGCAGATCACGTACCCGACAGTAACCCGGGGGTCGACCTTTGGAGAGCCACCAACCAGGCTCAACGCCATACCGGCGCCACCTACGTTACCGCCGATTGCGTTCAAGCCAATGGCTTCCAAAGCCTTACCGACAGTTCCGTGAGAGACGGTGTCGGTGGACATATAGCGAAGTGTTTCTTCCTTGGTCGATTGAATGAGCTGCCCACCATTGAACGAGCCGGGAGGAACGGCCTTGAGGGAGGGCATGCCCATTACAGCGAAGACCTTGTCAGCTGCTGTGGCCGTGCTTGCGAACTTTTGCGGCGCACTATTGGCATGCTTGATCGTCATCTCATCACTTGCCCTGAACTCGTAATCAATCGCCGCTGACTGCGCCGTCCCTAGACCTTCGACTTGCGCCTTTTTGGCATTATCGAACATAGCGCAACCACCGAGGGTCGCGATTGCTGCAGCTATCAGTGTATAGCCGGTGGATTTCATCCTTGGACCTCTCTCTAATTTATTCATATGAGACCACAAGCTCGATCAAGCGCAAATAGAGATTGTCGCAACGTAATGCACGCAAACAGAGAGATACTCTATGAGCTGCATGAATAAGCGGACCTCATGGTCGGATCTACTGAGCTGGCTCGAACATAAATATGGGCTTTGATAACAGCGCCAGCCATTTTGATCTCGCTCTCGACCGTTAGGGAACCATCGCGTAGTAACACCTCGAAGCCGGTTTCCAGGACTGTGATCTTGGACTGGTCGACAACTGGTGAAACGCGTTTGAAAAGGTCCTGGCGAAGGGTCGCAATCATGGTCGCTGTCTCAACACTCCCATACACCCCGTGCCCAACATAGAGGTTTAAGTCAAAACGAAGAGCATTAATGCGATCGGTCCGGTACTGCATCTCCGAGAAGACAATATCGCAGGATATGCTGCGCCCTCCCCGTGTATTTACCCTGGAGACTGGTTCCCCGGAGCGCACTTTGTGCTCGGCATGAGCTGCCACAAGGACCCCTTTAACCTTGGAAAGGAGTTCAAGCGCTGAATCTGTGTAGTCAGGCCAATCATTCGGCGTGTTTGCCTGTTCTTCAAGCATCATTTGCTGAGACCCATTCGCTGGCGAGTACGGTTAGTTGTTCCAATGAAAGTGCCCCGCCCACTACGCCCGAGCCGCCAATCCATTGTATGAAATCTTGAATAACCTGCTGATGAGCGCCCTGGCTCGAAACGACCGGCCAAGAGCGCGGAGTATCGTGGCAAGCAGGTACACCCACCGCCCCATCTGGTCGCAGAGCAGAGAGAATCAGTTTGGTCCACAACTTACCCTTCGCCGAGAACTCCGGATGGAGGGATAGAACTGCGGAGACCCGACGAGATAAGTCAGCCTCTCCATTATCAGTATCCAGACCAGGCACCTGATGTGCTGTTTGAGACTTTGAGACCGCTGTTACACTGCCGACTTCCCGCGCCAACCTTTCGATCGCAATTACAGCCAGTGCCGCATAGCGTTCGCCGAGCTCTGTTGCCCTGCAGCGAAATACGGGATCATTGCCTGCGAATAGAGCTGGGGCCCCACCTTCGAGCTCACCTGCTGTGAGATGAAGGGTCGGTACCGCTCTTATGAGGACCTCGAGGTCCTGGTTGAAAGCATCCGTCATCATTTGTGCCTCCATAATAGTGGTCGAATGATGACACCAGTCCGAGATATGCAAGCTTGCTCTAGCTCCCTAACGACCCTGCACGTTGCGCATTGGTTGAAACGGTCAGAAGATACTTATCGTGCCTAGTGTAGACTTTCGCTTGACGCCACACCTCTACAAAGCCGGAAGCGGACCACTGGCATTTGGAGCCAATTCACGACTTCCTGTACAAATTCAAGGAGCCTGACAGATGTCCCTGATCAACGAATATCGCGCGACCGAACAAGCTATCAAAGAACTGCAACAGCGCCTAAACGACATGGGCAGCAACGATGCCTTGAAGGTTGAAATGGAGTTCGAGGAAAAGCTGCGTACCCTGATGGAGGAGTTCGGGAAGAGCCTGGGCGACATCATCAGCCTGCTGGATCCAGACCGGGCTAAGCGATCGCCTGGCGCACGTCCACCCGTAAAGACCCGACGCCAGCGCGTAGTCAGCGTATATAGCAACCCGCATACTGGTGAGAAGATCCAAACCAAAGGCGGTAACAACAAAGTCCTGAAGGAGTGGAAAGCAGAGTACGGCGCCGATGTAGTCGAGTCCTGGCGCAAACCCGCCCAGGCATAACCTAATCGGAGAATGAAACCCCTGACCTTGCTCAGGGGTTCTTCAGCGCAACCGCCCTGCCTCCTCAAAAGTACCAGCTCTCTTCTTGCCTGTTCTGTTCACCGCTGGCATGATGACGTCTCTTCCACTGATGCCTGCGCATCAGTTCGGCGAAAGCCAAGCTGCTTGCAGCACCTACCTGCGGTTCACGCCGCACATGGCACCTCCTGAACTCGTGTGAGGTCGCTCAGAAGTCTCTCCTAAGCTGTTTGACACCCTCTGCCTAAAGCCATCCGGCTCTGGCAGCTAGACGGATCACCAACCCTGTACACACTTGTTTGTTTTGCTATTGCAATAGCAGGCTCACTGTGCCGGTTTTTTACTGTTCCAGATTTAGCAATCCTTCCAGATGGAAGCTTTGCTCCTGCGCCAGCGGGAACTCATTCTAGACGTCCAGAAGGCGGCCACTGCCATAAGTGTGGGAACTCAGCCTCGGCGAAGTTCCAGGTCAAGAGAATGTTGCACTTGATCAGTGAGGTCCGCAGTCGGTGCCTCGGGAAGCGATTGATCCCGCAAAACAACTGCAGCTGCAGATGGTATGAGAGATAGTTACATCAAGTAGGGTTTCCCGAACGAAAGGACTAGCTCGCCTCCCTCTGCTCTGCAGAGAATTATCCAGGCAACTGGCATACCAGGCTAAAGCAATGACCTCGCGAAAGTGAGGTCGAAAAAAAACCGCTCTCTCAAGGGCGGTTTTTTTTCGCCCGCCTTTTCTTAATGATCAGCCGGCACCAGGTCCTTTGCAGCCGAGGCCAGAAGGCTGCAATAGAACAACCAGCCGCAAATGCTAAACAGCAAAAGGGCAACCCCCAGCGCACTGGTCGAAGCGTCCAACCATTTCGCACAGGCCTGCAGAAGAACACCGCTCAGCACCAGCAACCGCATGGGGCTGAGAATAAACTTTTCGCGCTTCGTTAGGCTTGCCTGAACCGCCTTAGCCTTCTCCCAGGTTACTCGACCCGACATCATTGCCGCGACTAGGTACGGCTCGACCTTCCCCCCCATGATGATGAAGAGGGGCATTATGCTGAGCTGCTGCTCGACCGCACTGGTATAGAGGATCACGAGCAAGTTCCGATTTTCCTCACCAAACAGGTGGTCTGGTAGTTCAAGTCGCGGGAGCGACCCTGAGTGCCACGCCAAGATGTCAGAGCTGAGCATCGCACCAACTGCAAAGAGGTTGAGCAGACCACCGATTACCAGGGCTAGTGGCGAGGCCAACCGGAAAAACTGGCGCCAAGGTGATCCGGGGCCGATCGCCCGGGTTGTGACACCACGTGCTGTTAATGCCCCTGCCCGCCACAGGCACATGGCCAAGACGAGAAAGACCAACGGACTCCCCAGGCTGAAGATGTGAAACGCGGCCTTGCCTAGCGTCAGCAGTAGCGCTATCGCGATCATCGCCGCAACAAAGGTCACCGCGATGTAGAGGGGAAGTACTCGGAAAAATATTGGGGCTGCACCAGTCAGCCATGAAATCCAGTGGGCCCCCGTGATCTCTGATGTCAGGTTGTGCTCGAGCTTTGTCAATATGCGTTCCTTCGGTTGCAGACGGTATGCTTCGTACTCAGCGTTGAGAGCCTGCTTGGGTTGTATACCGGCCTGTTTACCATCTATCAAACTGGGCGGCAACGACCCTAAACGACCACAGGAACACAGGAACACACAGTAGCCGCCTTGCATTTTGGGAAGCTGTGAGAGGGTGATGCCACAGACAACCGCTAAAGGATTTCAAACAATGGCTCACAACACCAACACTGCTCATCCCTACACCATCCTTCCTACTACCCCGGTAACGCTCCACCAGAAACTGGGTGTGTACTGCGTTGCCTGGGAGCAAACGGTGCTCAATGCCATGCGTCGGATTCTCGGACAGACCTACGATGGCGGGTCCTATGAAATCCGCGAATACCTCAATGGCGCGATCGCAATGGTGCTCCCGGAGGAAGGGCCCAAAAAAAGCATCGCGCTGGGCCAGAGCGCGGAAGAAATGACGCTCGAGGCCGCATCGTTTGTCGCGAACCTCATCGCATTTTCGGCCTGCAATACCACTGCCTTCGAGAGCGATGACGTAGAGGGGAATCAAACCCTGCATGACCTGTACTTCGCTCTGAAGGATGCAGTTTCTGGCCGATACGGCTTTGTCATTGACGCGAACGCACCCGAGGGCACCCGGCCACTGAACGATACGGAACTGGCAAAAGTTCTGGCGGAAGGCAAACCCCACCCAGAATCTGAAGCCATCCTGCGAATTATCGATTGAGCTCCTTGTTCAACTGCGGCCTCCAACTCCGCCCCCAGATTGGCGCAGACTTGCCCCCACTGTTGAGGGGGCAGTATGTAACCTCGAGGTCGTTAAGTTGAAGAGTCCTTCGCTATGGCAATTAAAAATTCAATCGCAAGCGGACTAGCTATTTCTGCGCTGCTGGCCCTGGGGTTTGCTGCAGTCATCAACACCGGCTTGATGGCCGGACAGATTCCTGGGTCGCTCTATGGGGTGGCGGGTCATCCCAAAGGATGTGTAACCAAGCTCGATCAAAAGGCAAATCCCACACCGGAGATTTCGCTTGCTCAGTTTCACAGTGATCAAAACCCGAACGTGATTGATGGGTCGGCCGGCGGCTATTGCTACAACCCGCCCACACTGCCAAAGCGTTTCTGATCCGCAAAGCTCAGTATCCCGTCGCGCTTCCCACCGGGCCCTTCGCATCCTGGTGGGTCTCAGCTGAAAGCAGCTCAAGGCTAATGGCTGTCACAACATTCAACCACTCAACCGCTATGCGGTGCACATCAAGCTCCATGCGCCTCATCCCTTTCAGGCGCTGTTTCGACGACAGCTCTACGGACAATTTCGAAAAGTCCATTTCCTTACAGCGAAGGTCAGCAAGCGGGCGTTTTGCGAGTTTTGTGACCAGCCGGTGGGAGCTGGGACGACGATGCAGATGGCTCGCACTACAGATAGGAAAAGTAAAACCATGAGCAACCTTGAGAAGATGGTAAGCGTGCCGCTCCACATCGGTCTGCAGCCATTGGTGGGTAGCTACTACTCCGCCGAATGCACAATCTGTGGGTGGATCGGCAGTTCGGAAGTACTGACCGACGATTGCCAGTGCACTCAGAATGCGGGTGACCGGTTTTGCTTAGGTGACACCGAGGAAATCGGCACAGCGCGTTTGCTCGAAATCGTCCAGGCAATGGCTCGACGTCATGGCGAGTCGCAACAGGCTTACAACCAGCTCCTTGAGCACACCAACGAGACCGAGCAGTACCTGGACAAAGCGGCCGAGTTGCTCGGCGAAATCATTCAAAGCGGCCAGGCCTACCGCGAATGCACCGACAAGGGCAGCACGACAGGCCGGCGGGTGGCTGCCGTGCTTGGGTATGTCGCCCAGTTCCAGCCCGAGCCGCATGAAATGGAACCTGAATGAGTGAAAATGTCACACCACCAGCCCCGCTAGTCGGGGCTAAGTAATTGAAAGGGCGCCTATTTTGCGACCGTGATAGAGGAACTGATATGAGCGGCAAACCGACCTGCTTTTCTTACTTCTGCAAGACTTGCCAAGAAGAGCATTTGCAACCGCTGCCCGAGGGCAGCACATCAGAGATGGAGCTGCCGACCAGTTGTGGCAGTGATTTTCCTGAATATCCCTCTGCTATGGTCGCGGTGAAGGAATCGCGATACATGGAAGCTGTCGAGGCTGTAGCTGGTGTACGAAAGACTTTCTTTGATGGTGAAACCATACTGGTGCCGGAGACAGAAACAGCCACGATCAAGATGCTTGTTGAGCGCTTCGGTGGGTCTGTCGTGTATGGGCAGGCTCGTGAGTTTGAGTTCACGACCAAAGCCGCAAAGGCGGGTGTCGCTCCCAAACTGGTACGTCTTGGATGGTTCCTGGGAGACAAAATAGGTGCGGTGGATGAGGCTGTTCGGATTGCTATCGAGCACCCGGGTGAGACACTTTTGGCTTGGCAGGCTCTGGCCTCATCCTCTCATCGCGCTCACTAAATCTGGTGCCGATGAACTCCACCAACGTTGCGGAGTTCGCTCAGTTGCACCCTCAAGCGCAGCACTCTATGGACAGGGCGTAGAACATAGAGCTGGCAGTGGAGGAAGAGTTATGTCGTGGAGAAGTGAGGCTGCGCCGATCATTGGTGAAGTAATCCGGCGGGTAGGCCGTAAGGATATGACAGCGCTCCGCAAGGCGTTAGCCGAAGCCTATCCATGGGGTGAACGAGAAAACCATCCCTACAAGGTGTGGCTGGCCGAGATTCGCCAGCAGTTGGGCCACCCGCTCAATAAGCCGAGGGCAGATCCGGGGAACACTCAGGTCGACATGTTCAACCAGGTTTAGGGGAATGACGTTAAATAGGTACCCGCTGATCACCCCCCAGCCGGGTACCCGCTAGAGATTGTCTCGTGCTGGCGCCAACCAACTTGGTTATCTCGTAGCCGGTCAACCAGGTGCGAACTTCACATCTGATAACGCGTTGGAGTTGACGGTTGCGCCGGCGCCCGCGCAGGGCTTGCCCCCGGATCGGCTTCAGAACGGCACAGCGGCCTGTTTCCCTCGTTGGTCAAGGCGACTAGCCGCGGGGCTTTCTCCCCTTCCATGACGCTCCACAAGCAGCCATGACGGTCCTGCAGGATTGCACCCTTTCCTATTGGCAAGGAAATCCGTTCAAGCTGATCGAGCATTGCGGATTCCGACACCGGCTCTTTTACAGGAGCCTGACCGGCGAAGGCCAGAATCGGAAGCGTTGAAAGCACCAGCATGGGAAGCATTTTCATAGTGTTGATCCAGTTATGCTATTCGGCACCAGGCCCAGTCGTTTTGGGTTTCGCCTTTCATCTTGAGCTGGACGAGCATTGTCTTTGTCGACGTAATCCACGCAAGAGCATCCTCACGAAGCCGAAGCTTTGTTGCTGAGGGCTTCCAGTAAATCTCGTCGATGCCAAGCACGATCTTGGTGGCCACCGAAGCAACGAAATCCTCTGGGAAGTGGGTCGGGCTTTGTGACGCGCAGATCAGGCTTATTCCGAACTTTCTCGCCTCTTTGGCAATTGTGTTGATCGGATTGTCTGGATCGTCGTCCGCGTAAATATGGGCCTCGTCCAAGATGATGATGTCTTGGATACACTCCTGAGGTCCCCGCTCCACGGCTGCTAAGAAGAGCTCCTCGAGCTTGAAGAGCACGAACAGTTTTCGCTCTTCCATGGACAGCGCGTGAATGTTGTATCGCCAGATAGGGTTGCTCGGGTCGAAAGGTGGCGGCGCAGGCTTGAATATCCCGATCGCGTCTAGATTCTGCAATCGGTCGACCACAGACTTGAGGACGTCCGTGCTGTCGTACTTCATCAGTGAGTTCAGTTCACGGCCGGTCTCAATCGACTCAACGTATGTCGCGAACGCGTCGATCGCCTTCTTTTTTGCCTTGTCGAGGTCGAGTTTTTTGGCCTCATCTTCAAAGTTGGCTTCACCCTTACGGAGCGCTTGAATCACCTTCTTGCGATAGGACTGGGCCGCGCGATTTGCGATTTCTAGGTAGGTTACAGCTTCAGCACCCGACCCCAGAAACGACTGCTGCAGGATGTTCTGCGCCATCCGCAGTGCATCTTTGATGGAAGGGTGCGTCCTGGCCATTAGCTTTGGAGGCCAGCGGGTTATAGCTCCCTCATACTGTTCCGGTTTGATATACCAGGAGTAAAGCGGGCCACCGCTCCATACGGCACCCAACGCCTTGGCCTCGTCTTTCTCGGCCTTGGGCACGTCAATGAACAACCGATCCTCACGCCCGTCAGTCATCAAAACGGCGGTCTCGTCCTGAACGTACCAGGTCGACGGGTCATCTTGTTTGAACCCGTACTGGGCGTAGACGTCGGTCAGAATATTGCGCAGCGCTGCCTCTTGCTTCGGGCCCATGGAGCGCATCGTCCTGTTCATTGTGGTCATGAACGCTTGGATTCGCTTTCTCACGCCACCGAAGTGCGGATCCGGATTGACCTTCAGCGGATTGAGCCCCCAGCGGGTTTGCTCGGAAAACCGCACCTCCGATGCACCTGGTATCTCCAAGTCTCCGTGCACATCGAACATATGCACTCGCGGGATGTTCTCCCCTGCGGTTCTCAGAGCCTGGGAGATCATTTTTCGCAGCGTGAAGGTTTTGCCCGAGCCGGACATGCCGACCAGCAGACTGTGTCCATTCACAAGCTTGGAACTGTCCCAGATGATCGGAACATTGTTCCCTTTTTTGAGCTCTTGGGCGTCAAAGCCGAATCGAATCTGCATCTACGAGGTTGCCTTTTCACATTGTGCCTAGCGATGCTAGACGGCTGGTGAAGGCAACTGTAAACACTCTGACGGCCGCGGTGTTCTAGGTTTGCACCTGATCGAGGATCAAACTTCGGCCACTTCTAAGCGCCTGCCAGGGTAGCTGTGCGATATGCTTGCGAACTGAGCCGAGCAGAAGATTCTTCGCCCGGTTAGGCAGCACTGACCAGGCGAAGTCCGCGGCTCATGTGTGAAAGACGAATCTGCGATTGTGCGAGGGGCTCGCCAGTGCTAGATGAAAGCCTGACAGCGTCCACAAGGCCGGCACCGGTAATTCGCCGCATGTCATCCGAGGCTTTCATCAGAGCCTCAGCACAGGCACGCATGAGGTCTCCCAGGACCGCCTCAGAAAGCTCGCAGTCGACGCCGAGGCAGCAGCCTTCTTCGCCATCAGAATCCAGGCAGACCAAGCGCCCGACGCGCCTCAGCCAATCGGCGTACACGGCCATCGCGGCGAAGGAGTGCACATGCAGTCCATCGGCGCTGATCCGGTAGAGAGCTTTGCACCCACCCTGGTCCAGAGCGTCGATGAACAGCGACTGCAGTTCATCACCAGTAACAGACATCACATCCATCGAAAGGGCAGCAGACAACGCTGACAAGTGTGGCGCGAGATTCACAAAAGGGGTCATGGAAATGCTCCGCAAAGGTTAGGGCTGACGATACCGCCTAACCCCAAAATGCAACCGCCGGACCTTCGAGTGTGTATTCGGTCGACTTCAGTTCTAACGTCGAAGGTCCGCCGCCTGACCGCTTATTGCGAGATCTCTTGACTGGCATCGAGCAGAGCTGCTGCCACCACTGAGACCTCTTCCCTATTCAGCATCGCAACCCCCCCGCTCGGTACAGCCGTCAACTGGACGCCGTGTTCAACCACGTCGACCAGAAAGGCCATCACAGTGGCGACGCTTCCTTTGTCTGCAAGCTCAATCGTCACGGGGCCGGAGGAACGCCGGCGGGCACGCACAAGCGCTTCCTCTGGCCCTAAGGTTGTTGGCGAAAGCAGATATTGCTTTGTGAGCTCGGGCAGCGAGCCGAACGCAAGTTCGTTCACCCCGAAGCGTTGCCTCATTTGCCAACCTTGCACATGTGCACGGTGCACAATAAAGGTTTCGTCTACGGCCATACCAGGAACTCCGACCAGATCCCTTACGGGAAGCCATAGCCCTTGCGTGAGGTCGAGTCGATAAACATGCTGTGGCTCGCGCTGCACTGGCGCAGCTGGGCGGGTCCTTTCCCTTGGAATGGGCTCCCCGGTCTCATCATAGCGCTCAGGCCAAATCTGCTCTGGCCTCACACCCAGGCACTTGGCGATCAGATGCTGCAGGCTATCCAGGCGAGTCATCCCCAGGTTATCGAGCGCCGAGCGTCGAATGCCCAGGAACTTCGTAAGAGCCACCAGCACGAAGCCTCGCTCCCGCAGGGCCGACTTTACCCATACCAAGCGAGCCGGCTCTTCAGTCGGTAGCTCGCTCAGATCAGCGGGGGTCCTTGAATGAGAATCAAGCTGGTCGGCGAAGTGACGCTGGAGAGGTTCTGCGCCTGGAAGCCCGAACAGTCCCGGCATCAGCGCCTCAATCTGTGATTGAAGTTCATCAGTCCAGCTTACGTTATAGCGATCCGGGAAAAGGGCCCGTTCGGAGACTCCAAGTGCCTTAGCTATTTCAGTTTGAGCCGCTGGGTAGTTCTTCTTGCCGGCTGAGGCGATCCCGGTCACCCCCGAAGCCTTTGAGAGTGAAGAAAGCGTTATGCCTTTCGCCAGCAGGGCAACCTTGATGGCATGCCAACGAATTTCCGGCGGGAACTCGGGGTATATTTCTTTAGCTGTCATACCAAACACCTCGCGTATTTGGTACGACCCTCTCACGAGGCTCTTAATGTGCAAGACCGGGCTCCACTACGGTGAAATTGCCCACCATTGCGTCCCTTCAGGCGGCTCGGTGCCCTAGTGTACGATTAAGCACCATCGACGTCGCAGGAAAATCTCACCCCCTCATTTTTGACCATGAAAATCGGTTAACTCCCGCAAACCATAGGGATTATGGCTCCTGAATTCATAGAATAAGCGCAACGCTTGAAACGAGAGGCAGAGAGCCAGCCACCGGTAGAATCCAGGCTCTCACACCGAAGGATTCAAGCGCAGATGACTACGCATTACCGGCAGCTGACTCAGGGACAACGTTACCAGATTGAGGCTGGCTTGAGCGCCGCAGAGAGCCAGGCGAGCATTGCAAAGCGGGTCGGCGTGCATCCCTCGACGATCAGTCGCGAGGTTCGCCGCAACAGCACCCAGAATATCTACAAGGCTGTTTCTGCGGCCCATGAAAGTGATGCTCGTCGAGCGGGTGCGCGCAAGTTTTGCAAGCCGGCGACATGGCTCAGCCATCATCTCCCGGTGTGGCTCAAGCATGGCATGAGTCCGGAGCAGATCGCCCAGCGGTTGAAGCAGGAGCAGCCAAGCCGGGCGGTCAGCCATGAGTGGATTTATCGGTTCATTGCCGCCGAACAGCGCGCCGGTGGTGAGCTTTATACCTATCTGCGACATCGCCGAAAGCGCTACCGGAAACGCTATGGAAGCCACGATCGGCGCGGGCAGCTGCGTAATCGCGTGTCAATCAGTGAACGCCCAGCCGAGGTCGAAAGCCGCGAGCGCCTGGGGGACTGGGAGGGCGATACGGTACATGGACTGGGCGGTAACCTGGTGACCCTGGTTGATCGCAAAAGCGGCTATCTGAGCGCCTATCCGGTCAAGCGCAGAACGCGCCGGCAGGTAACGCGGGCGATCAATCTGATGCTTCAGGGCCATGCCGCTCACACGCTGACGCTGGATAACGGAAGGGAGTTTGCCGGGCATGAACGCATCGCGCTACGGAGCCAGTGCCAGGTCTTTTTTGCAGACCCCTATTCATCCTGGCAACGTGGCACCAATGAAAACACCAACGGTCTGCTCCGCCAGTATTTCCCCAAGGGCAGCGACTTCAGCAAGCTGACCGTCGAAGCCGTCAATCGGACAGTAGCGAGGATCAATCTACGCCCGCGCAAGCGCTTGGGCTGGAAGACGCCGTACGAAGTGCATACAGGGGTGAGCGTTGCACTTATGTGTTGAATTCAGGGCTTCTTTTTATTCCAGCTATAGATGGCGAACCCAATACAAATGACGGCTATCGCACCCATTGCACTCGCGTACCAGATTTTGCCCACCATTGATGAGTTAAATGCATCAGCAGCGGAAATGGCAGCCATCACCAAAAAAGCAATCGGCGATGGAAGCACGCGTCCTTTACCTTTTGGCGACTTGCTATTGCCCCTCGCCTCGGAAAGAACCTTCCTCGCCGGGCCAATCAACTCCCTGAGGTTTTCGCGACTTCGGTGATCATCTCCTAGAACGTTGTTCGGTAGCTCCTGGAGAGTTGCCGCAATCGACTCCACGAGCTCCCGATCGGTTCTGGCCGCAATTCGGATCCTGGCCAGCCCCTCATGCAGCAAGTGAGCTGCCTCGCCTCGAAGAAGCCCAAGCTCAGTTTGTCCCGTCAACGCATTATCGATCATAGGTCTGGCAAGCCTGGAAACCGCCTCCTCACCACCCCACTCGCCCAGGACCTGCTCTACAAGAGCGGGCTCGAATCCAGCGCCTCGAACAAAATACCCCTCCCGCCGAGCTGCAGTGCACAGGCTCGCGATTGCCGGTATAGCGCACTGGCAATCTGCTGGGGTTGCGGCGAAATGGTCCTGGTCAAGGATGACGACTTCCAGTCCAGCTTCCTTGAGATCGTTGAACAGCGATTGTGTCGACACGGGCATGCTCCAGATATCTTTTCACAAGGATCACACCAGAGCGCTACGCAGCAGCTCCCAATCTGACCGTACCGCTGGTACCAATTGCCATACTGAGCTTGGCTCACTGACCCTTGCTTAACCACGGAACATCCCATCGGACTGTCGACTACTGATTTCGCAGTCGAAAAAAAACCGGCGCCTGGCGCCGGTTTTCTATCACTGAGAACGATACTGTGTACCCGGAACAGGTATCACAGTTCTATGAGCTTGTAGTCATCCAACACCGTACTTTTCTGCTTGCGAATAGTGGTTTGGATATCTTCGACAGTTGGATTCTTCATCCAGAACAAAATGGAGAAGTCATCCCCCCGAGCTGGATGTATCCATGCTTCGATTCGATGGGTGCATCCCTGTTTTTTGTACTTCCTATCCAATTTGGCAATGTTTGCGTTCTCTTTTTGAGTATCCGCGTCCAATTCAGCTCGAAGTTGGTCCATGAAGCATTTATTGCACTGACCATCACGATTGGTTTTTACCGTGGCTGGATCAAAGCACGAATCACCACACGTTTTGCACGCCAGCAACCGCACGCCACTGAGCATTTTCTGAACATCGCAGGTGCTTGCAGCGTCGAACGACAAAGGCTTGTTGTTCAGCGTGCCGGTACTACCATTCTGTAGTTTAGCCGTGAGCTGGACACCGTACCCAGGATACATCCAGGAGCAGGGGTCGATCGTCGCGATAAACTCAACACCGTTGTAAACAGCGGTAAAAGATTGGTCTTTAGAAATTGTCATTGGTGTTCTCCACATAAAGTAGAGCACCTGCCCCAAGGGGACAGGTAGCCCCGAGGGTTTTCATTTAGTAGGGTTACGCCGGTATGACGAACCCCAAATTGAAGTGCTGCGAGCAGCGTTTGTGGCAGTCACACTGCCTTCGATTGGCCTGGAACATTCCAGAACAATAGATAGTTAGAACCCACTAGCGCGTATAGAAGGTAATCCGGGAATCTTAGCCTGGTGGCGAAGCAGTCGACAATACCCAGGAGAGATAACTAAGTTTAAACGTAGGCGATGCAGTGGCGATGGCTCGGACTTTTACCCCTTAGTCAGGTGACGATTCCCACGATGGGAATGGAAACACCCTACAACTCAATCAGTTGCGCGTCATAGCGATGGAACACACCGCGCCTTTGCAGCGCCTCAGTGATCGCATTCTCGCTTGGATTGCGCATCCAGAAGATCAACTCAGCTTGGCCAATCTCGTGCAGCATCCTAATCTGGACTCGATGCGTCATGCCCGCACTCTTGTACAGGCGGTCATACCTCTCCTCGCGGGAGCGGGTAGGTTCGAGACGAACGGTTACCAGGTCTCGCTTGATAGGCATCGCCGTTCGGTACGTGCACCCAGGACGATCTACGTTCAGTTCAGTTGGAGCAGCCATGTGTGCTGCGATGGACAGGATGCGGGCAGCCCAAAGCCGCGCAATGAGAATCGCCCGTTGTGGACGGCTTACAGAACCTTGGGATGCTGCCGTGCAGTGAGTGAGCGAGTCCTCGGACGGGGCGGATTGTAGGAGGTTAGTCATGATAGCGTCCTGCTAGTTTTGACTTACATGATGCAATGAGTGCGGACCTGTAACCGGCCAATCTAGTCCCAATTCTGGAGCGGACCTGCCTCCCCAACAGAACATCAGGGTTAGCGGCAGACGCGGCGGAGGGCCGATAGACTTCAGTTCAAAGGAGCCCAACCATGGCTTGGTCCGCAGGCAAGGCTTTATGGAGCGGTTCTTTGCGCCCCATTCCGCCAGGCTCCCCAAGCAATCACCGCCGCGGAATAGAACAGGACGAGGCTGGTCCCCAGGAGGACAGAAACGGATGAGACCACGGCCAGCATATTTAGGTTGGTCAAGAGCTCCATGTGCCCAGCAATTCCGAGGACTGCAAGCCAAACCGCCCAGGCCAGAACCGCGATGGTCAGAACCCTGAGCACGATCAGCAGTCGGGTACCAGAGAGGCGATGTGTCAAATACACCCCGCACATGCTATTCAATGCAGCAACTAGGTATTCGATCCATCCTGCCGATAGATAGTGTGTGCCCCCATGCCCGCCTCTGATTGCAAGTAGCTGGCTCAGAATATAGAACGATGCGATGCAGATGATTGGCTTGACGTACTTCATGACAGAGAACTCTACTCACCCTGGACAGGGGATAGAGTCACCGATAAGGAAAGGGCTATGGCGTGAATCAGCCCCTAATTGAGGCTCGAAAGCAATCAAGAAACCAGTCAGGGATTGCCATTTACCCCATAGTTAGATTCAGAGGTATTCGGAGGCTCCCAATTAGCTGTTCTAGCCGAACGAGAGGTCAAAAGTGCTGATTTCTGGCGTTTGTACTGATTTTGGGGTAAGCCCATCATCCCGCTGATGGGATCCCGGTCTTTGCTCTTCCGACCCTCATCAAAGCCTGGGAGCTCAGTTTGCACACTCCCAGCATGTCGCGGTTGAAGATCGTGAACAAGCGCAGATCCCCACCGCGATGAGCTCATCAAGTACTGCCAGCGTCAGGTGCCAGAGCTCCAGCACCTAGGTCGACTTGCAGGCAGCCCCCAGCCAACGAAAGGGCTGCTCAAGCTTTAGCTACCACTCCACCACGGATAGAACCGAAAGATTCTTCTGTGGCGCTGGCAAACAAGGTC
This sequence comes from Pseudomonas sp. TUM25319, assembly GCF_056388475.1. Classification (NCBI taxonomy): domain Bacteria; kingdom Pseudomonadati; phylum Pseudomonadota; class Gammaproteobacteria; order Pseudomonadales; family Pseudomonadaceae; genus Pseudomonas; species Pseudomonas sp. TUM25319. The sequence continues at coordinate 119,805 of NZ_JBWJFH010000002.1, forward strand.
AAGCCTCTGTCCCGCTGAGTTGGCCGGGTTCCACGGTAGGTGATTTTAGCGACAGCTCAAGCGGCACCAGTTCGGCAATCGTAGCTTTAAGATTCTCCCGCACATAACCGATCGACTCTGCAGCAGCCCGCGGGTGGTTTTGAAGCCAGTAGCCAATCACCGATGAATCAGGCTGAGGATTGTCCCGACATTTAGACCCACGCAACAGGATTTCGACATCTCCCCGAAGGCTGTAAACATCGTACCCCTGCCTTTCAACGTCGATCCAGTAACTGGCACTAGCCACCTGAAACATCATTTCGAATACCCGCAGGACTACCGCAGCCAGAGGGTCTGGTGATGCCTTGAGGACGCTCATCAAAGGCCCCAAAGCGCGGAGGCGCTCAATACGAATACGGTTGCCCCAACTGATTGAACCGGTAGTGCGGCCTATCAATTTGGGCAAAGCCACCTGGTGAAAACCCTTTCCGTTGTAACCAAACCAATTCGTTATCTTCTCCCCGCAGGCCCTGCACAAGGTCGAACTCGCATAGTTCAAGTCGCTGGCACGACCTTGCTTGCCGCGGTAGTGGAACGTAAACACATCAGTGTGCCCGCACACCCGCCGAGTTGGTGCGCCGTGATGATTGACGGCCATAGTGTCACCCCTGGTTTCGAAATGTGGATCCAGTGTCACTCGAATCTCAAAAGTGCAAGGGGCTCCCTACGATCCTGCATACACCTGTAAGAGTGATCGAACCAAGCAATCGGTTGGTTGCCACGCGTTGTGTGCCCCTTCGCGGCAGGGCTTAACCGACTACCGGGCGACCGCCCTGCTGCAACATTGCGAAGGCGTGGAGAGCTGGAGGTCACCCCTTTCCGCCGCCTAGCTAGGCGTATCAACATTTGCGAGCGCCGAAAAAACAGAAGTACAAGCACTTAAATAGCGAAGCCCGCACAAGGCGGGCTTTTTCTGATGTCTAAACCATATACCTACATATGGGACACAGTAGCCCGAACAGTGGCTGGGACGCCCTCTTTCGTCTCAATCTTTATTGCGCGAACGTTGACAGGGCGGTCATTTACCGGACGGACGACAATCGTTACAGCCGCCGGTTGAGACCAAGCACCGGCGTTGTCCTGGGCGCGATAAGTCAGTGAGGTGCTACCGTTCCAGTCCTGCGCTGGATTGAACGTAAGCGTAGAACCAGAGATCGTTGCGGTGCCGTGCGAGGAGTTCGGAGCGGTCACGATCTGGAAGATTGTTGGCGTTGGCGAATCGATGTCGGTAGCTGTCAGGGCGACACTGCCCGGCGTGTCCTCGTCGATTGTCAGGGATTTTGGTTGGGCTACAGGCGGGTCGTTAACCGGGTTCACCACGATTGTAACCGTGGCCGGCGCTGACCATGCGCCAGCGCTGTCCTGGGCACGATAAGTCAGTGAGGTGCTACCGTTCCAGTCCTGCGCTGGATTGAAGGTAAGCGTTGAACCAGACAGCGTTGCGGTGCCGTGCGAGGAGTTCGGCGCGGTCACGATCTGGAAGATAGTTGGCGTTGGCGAATCGATGTCGGTAGCTGTCAGGGCGACACTGCCCGGCGTGTCCTCGTCGATTGTCAGGGATTTTGGTTGGGCTACAGGCGGGTCGTTAACCGGGTTCACCACGATTGTAACCGTGGCCGGCGCTGACCATGCGCCAGCGCTGTCCTGGGCACGATAAGTCAGTGAGGTGCTACCGTTCCAGTCCTGCGCTGGATTGAAGGTAAGCGTTGAACCAGACAGCGTTGCGGTGCCGTGCGAGGAGTTCGGCGCGGTCACGATCTGGAAGATAGTTGGCGTTGGCGAATCGATGTCGGTAGCTGTCAGGACGACACTGCCCGGCGTGTCCTCGTCGATTGTCAGGGATTTAGGTTGGGCTACAGGCGGGTCGTTAACCGGATTCACCACGATTGTAACCGTGGCCGGCGCTGACCATGCGCCAGCGCTGTCCTGGGCACGGTAAGTCAGTGTGGTGCTACCGTTCCAGTCCTGCGCTGGATTGAAGGTAAGCGTTGAACCAGACAGCGTTGCGGTACCGTGCGAAGAATTCGGGGCGGTCACGATCTGGAAGACAATTGGCGTTGGCGAATCTATGTCGGTAGCTGTCAGGACGACACTGCCCGGAGTGTCCTCGTCGATAACAAGGGTTTTCTCCTCAGCGACAGGTGGGTCATTGACCGGATTAACCACGATCGTAACCGTGGTTGGTGCAGACCAAGCGCCAGCACTATCCTGGGCACCATAGGTTAGTGAGGTCGTGCCGTTCCAGTCCTTCGCGGGGGTGAAAACCAGGGTCGAACCAGAGATGTAAGCTGTCCCATGCGCAGCATTAGGACCGGTGAAAATCTGGAAAACTGTGGGAGGTGGTGAGTCTATGTCGGTGGCCGACAGAACCACACTGCCCGTTGTGTCCTCGTCAACAATGAGGGTTTTACTTTCGGCCACAGGCGGGTCGTTGACCGGACTGACCACTATTGTGACCGTGGCAGGTGCAGACCAGGCACCAGAGCTATCTTGCGCTCGATAGGTGAGCGTCGTTGTCCCATACCAATTCGCCGATGGGGTAAACATCAGCGTAGTGCCGGATATATATGCAGTACCAAATTCCGGACTTGGAGCAGTGACAATTTCGAAGACTGTTGGTGGAGGTGAGTCAGAATCGGAAGCAGAAAGCGTAATGCTACCTGTAGTGTCCTCATTTAAACTCATGACGACATCTGTCACTAATGGAGGAGTATTAGCAACTATGCAATTTCGATTAAACGTTCCGTATTTGTAACCAGTCTGTTTTTCCAGATAGTAATTAATATCGTTTTCTGACTGACCAGCCTCCAACCGCTTAGCGACTTCAGCGCTTATTGCAGGACAATCCCATCTGCTATAATAATTTGTTCTGTAACTAAATGAAATTGACCCTGCATAGCCTGCGGGGCAAGCAGCTGCGCCAGTACATGTATACGAAGAGTCGACATTACTTCCTCCGTCCGCATAGACGTAACTCATGAGAGGCCAGATAAATGTCACCAGCAGGGTGTATCTACAGGCGCTAGCTACCCTTTTCATCAAATTCGGCATAGACAACCATCCATTTAGACAAAATTAGATCAGTCTATTGTTCCCGAATGGATTCGATGAAGGTGCTCAATTCAGCCCCTAACCAGGGACAGGATCGCGATTGTCAAAATCAGGTGAAACCTCATTCGCCATCCACGGACGAATTCGTAATCAAGAGCTGACTGTCATCCGGACACCTGGACCCGCCCATCGCCTGCCCCCCCCCAAAAAAAATGGCCGACACATGGTTGGTGTACAGGGGCAGACTGCTAGCGTAAACACGTGGATCACATCATCGAACGACACAATGCCTCGGCCAGAAAGGAAAAGCCCCGAATTCACGGGGCTTTGTGTACGCTTTGCAGATCAGAAGACGTCGATCGGGTAATCAACGAATACGCGCAGTTCGTTGCCGCTAATGTTGTATTCACTCGATTTCTGGGAGACGCGCAGGACTGAGCTCCGCACCTTGACGGACAGGTTTTTAGCCGGACCACTCTGAACGACGTATTTGAGCTGGTTGAAGATCTCACGCTCAGTGCCACCCTCGCTGGTGGAGGTCGTGATGTTGTCGCCACGCACATAAGCGAAGTTGTAGCTCAGACCCGGTACGCCAACCGCGGAGAAGTCAAAACCGTAGCCCAGTTGCCAGCTGCGCTCGTCTTCGGCATTGAAGTCCGACCAGTACGAGTTAGCCAGGTAGATAGTGTTACCGCCATCGCCAACCCGTCCCTGGTCGCGCTGGTAGCCGCCATAGGCATAGCCTAGGTTGCTGTCACCGGTGGAGCGCTGATGAGCGATCGTGAAGGTATGAGGACCGGTCGCGAACGTTGCTGCCAAGCTCCAGATCTTGTTGTCGTCGCCGGTCAAGCCATGTTCGCGGACGTACGAATCTTCCAGCTTGGTGCGGTAGCCGTTGAAGTCAAAGGCCAGCGATTGCTGGTCGTTCAGCGGCAATACATAGTTAGCCCCCACGTACTGCTTTTTGAGTACGTCTTCCACGTCCGAGGCGTACAACGAGGCCTTGAACTGATCGGTGAACTGGTAGCTGCCCCCGAGGACATTGATCGATTTCAGGCCGCCACTGTCACGACCTTCGGCGCTTTTACGGGACTCGGCCGTGAAGCGGCCACCGTTCAGCTCCAGTCCTTTGATCTCCTTTGAAGTGATCAGAGTGCCTGTGAAGCTTTCTGGGAGAAGACGGGCGTTATCGTGGCTCAACACCGGGAGGCTTGGCATCTGGTCGCCGTACTTCAATACGGTGTTAGACACTCGGAACTTAATCGCTGCCCCACCTTTAGAAAGGTCATCAGGCGCGTTGCCACTGTCGCCAGGCTTGAAGAAGTCAATGCCTTGAGCGCCGACACGGCCTTTACCACCATCGAGGCGGATGGCGTACAGGCCGAAGGCATCTACACCAACACCGACAGTACCCTGGGTAAAACCTGAGGAGAACGTACCGATGAAGCCCTGCCCCCACTCGGCCTTGTCGGAGGCATCCTTGTAATCGCGATTGATGTAAGCATTTCGCAGCAGCACATTCAGGCTGCTATCTTCAACGAAACCCTTGGACTCTGCTTGATCGTTAGCCAGAGCCTGTGTAGCCCCCATGATCCCCAGCACTAACAGGCTTACTCGCGACTTCAACATCTTGTTTTTTTCCTTAATACGTTTAGAGGCGCGCTGTGGTCGGCCCAGCGATCGAAGCGTTGCATCCGAAAATGAAAAAGCCCTGCTCCAGGAAGCGTGATGCTTTGCACTCAAGCTTCTCAACCAGAGACTTTGCTCAGGTTGATCTTGAAGCCCAAGTAAAGAAGGCGCGCCCTCTGCACAGGGGAGCACCGCTTTCCTTTGAGTGACAGCATTACGTCGAGGAGTAGGGCCTTTCGGAAGAAGTCGCCGCGTACAGCCACAGGCGTTGAATGGATCCTAAACCCAGGATGCTGTATGCGTCAATTTTGAGTCCTTTCGCTGCCACAAGGCTGGTAGCCTTGAGGCCGCAATGTCAGTTCGTGCGTAGTGCAGCCAACCCTCTTTCGTCTCTGACCGAGTATAAAAAAACCCCTGCATCCGTAAGGATGCAGGGGTTACTCTCGAAGCTGACTTGGACGTATTACTTGCTTACGAAACGCGCACCGTCATTGCGACTCTCGGCACGTTTTGGATTCGGGACAAGCTTACCCTCTTTCCAAAGGAAGTGAGGAGCTGGCGCCTTGGTGTTGTAGCCAAGGTCGTTCTTTGGGTTGCCGCTTCCGTTACCTTCAGCATTTGCTCCAGAGGCAACGACCAGGGTGATGATTGCGATAGCGAGCGATTTTTTGTTGAAAGCCATGGGTGTTGCTCCTTGGAAATTTGATCAAAATCTTGTCTAGTGAAGGGCGTCTTTGCCTTGGTCACGAAACTAATCTAACCCCCCTCCTCCTACATGCAACCCCCTAAAAATCACTTTTTTGAGATTTTTTTTGGACCCTTGATAACCCGAAAAGGAACACGACGGAGCGACTATTGGCATGGTCATAGCACCGATAGGTTGCAGCCATTGAAGCCCGAACGAACACAGCGCGACCTTATGACGATCTTTTGACTTCAATTGGTGGGCGGCCCCACGTTACGCTGGGACGTGGAGTGCACCTCAAAAGATTCTTCTTTGTTGATTAGGCTGCTAGAGACCTTCATCTCTGGCTGTTGGATCATAAGCCTAAGGAAACTCCGAACAAGTTGCCCATCAGCCGGAAATGGACGGCTTGGGGATGCCGAAAAGTCCGATTTTCAGCCGCAGGTCATTGGAAAACCAAGGCATAGCCTTGGTTTTCTGCCCTCACGGGCGCACCTCTCCCGTAGCCGGCAATAATTGCCGGCGCACCATCCACAGATTCGACAGGGCAAACAGCGTGGTCAGTTGCGCCGTGTTCTTGGCCAAGCCACGGAAGCGGGTTTTCACATAGCCGAATTGGCGCTTGATCACCCGGAATGGATGTTCGACCTTCGCTCGCGTCTGCGCTTTGACCTTCTCGATCTTGCGTCTGGCTTTGTAGAGCACGCTGCGTTTGCTCAAGTGCTTGTAGGTGCTACGACGAGCCGCAATCTGCCAGATCACCGGCCTTCCTTCATGCTCCGGCCGCTTCTCCGCGCCGGTATAGCCCGCGTCGGCACAGATAACATTTTCATCGCCATGCAACAGGTGGGCGACCTCCGTTACATCGGCCACATTCGCCGCTGTACCGTGGACGTGGTGCACCAGACCCGACTCAGCATCTGCACCGATATGCGCCTTCATGCCGAAGAAATACTGATTACCCTTCTTCGTTTGATGCATTTCAGGATCGCGCTTGCCATCCTTGTTCTTGGTCGAACTGGGGGCGTGGATGATGGTGGCGTCGACAATGGTGCCCTGACGCAACGACAGGCCCTTGTCTCGCAGGTAATTGTTGATGGTTTCCAGAATGCCCGCCGCCAGTTGGTGCTTCTCCAGCAGGTGCCGGAAATTCATGATCGTCGTGTCTTCGGGGATCGGAGCGCTGAGCGTCAGACGAGCAAACTGGCGCATCGAAGTAATCTCGTACAGCGCCTCTTCCATGGCTGGATCGCTCAACGAGAACCAGTTCTGCAGCAGGTGAATGCGCAGCATGGTTTCCAGTGGATACGGCTTGCGGCCACCGCCAGCCTTTGGATAGTGAGGCTCGAGCAACGCCACCAACCCACTCCACGGAACCACCTGCTCCATCTCGGCCAGGAAACGCTCGCGACGGGTTTGCTTACGCTTACCGGCGTACTCGAAATCGGAAAAGCTCATCTGACTCATGGAATGGCGGGCTTGTAGAGGGCAGTTGGACGGAGGGCTATTTCAGCACAGGTCAAATGACCTGTGCTGACTTGATCGGAGAATCCCTAAGGCTGTCAACCCTCACAAAGCGTTTCATCTACCCCATCAAACGAGCCTGGACTTATGCATCAAGCCCTGCCGAGCATCAACTGAGTTACTGTGTACTTCAATCCGACCTGGGGCGACCAGAGGGGGATGGTATCTAAACTCTCCGGATATGGGTGGGGGTTGCCATTCTTCTTGTGTATCCTTCGCTGATGGGCATAATGAGCGGCTGCACACGTCACGCTTGTGTTTGTTATTGCAAGGAAATCAAATGCAAAACCGTCGCTACGCCATATCTATCCAAGGCCATATATTTTCAGTAGAAGAGCAGAAACGATTTTCATATTCCAGCCTGTTCGGCGCAGGCAGCAATTCAATTCATACGCTAGAAGCCGATTGTCTATGCAACGCCGGCAAGCACAGCGGCCACAGTAGCAACCCTAAAGTCATTATAAATCGGCGAAATGATCGGGATGGCTTCACTATTTTCCGGTCACCTAACACAGGCGAAGCGCACAGTATTTTTTGCATATTCAACTCTATTCCAAGGAATTACTCCGGTCTAAGGGCGTACGAGCCCACAGTTGTCGAAGAAACAGAAGATGGAAATGTAAAAATCATCCTGAAGAAAAAACTGTTCGCTCACATTGATAATTTCTACGCGACCAAAACCAGCAGCGATAAGCTAGTTTGCCTTTCACTGAAGGCCGTATTAGATCTCATCTGGACCGAGTCAAGGTTGAACCGCTGGTTCCCTGGCCCCAAATGTGACAGACGCCTTGGATTGGTTTGTGCGGATATCTCAAAAGCCGCCTCGAGGATCTACTCCCAGGAGACGCCGCTGAGTCGTAACCTTCTTCTTCATGCACCCATAGGTTCAAACTTAGAGACTGCAAATGCTGAGATCGTTAAAACTGCAGTGGCTAGTAATAGCATGCTGCTAGTCGTAGCGCCGCTTAAACCAGCACACCTCGTTCGAACAGGGCGCACTCCGAAACTCCCAATTGTTGGAAACTTTGGTTTACAATCCATATTCCTACCTGAACATGTATGGAATAAAACATTGTTCAAATTCCCTACTGAAATTGATCTTTGGGAGAAAGGCCTCAATGTTATAGCGTTAGCACAGGTCGCACCTCAAAAGGAAGGCGAATTTTATTTTGCAAAAGCACGCGAAGTTGTACTAATGGCTGTGAGCAATGCATGGACACCCGTTAATTCGCTCGACGAAATTGAACAAGAAGCCGAACTTCGAAATGAATCCAAAAGCTTTATAAAACCGCTAAAATATGACTGCACAACAGCCCAGGACTTACCAGCTTTCATCATCGCATCAGACAATGATTATCGGATTATCATGCAAACTGATGTGAGCTTAAACTAAATCACCTCAGATTAAGAAATCGCTCAACTTCTAAAACCGTACCGGCAGACCTCGACACAAGCGTCAAAAAACAAAATCAAACGGCCACAAAAAGTAAAAACCGCCAGGCCCCTTCCGAAATTCACCACCTGAGGACTTACCAAAGTCTGTCAGGTAATGCATGGTATCACGAAGTTCGAGGTACCCCCCAGCAACAAGCCGATCCATGAGCCCCTTAGTCTTGATGCCCATTTTTGCAGCCAACTTTGCAGTGGTGAGCTTGGCCATAGCGCTTGAACCGCCGTCAGCCTCATCAGTCGATGTCTGTGCTACCTGCGCAGCAGCCCCCGCGACTTCTACCTGGACGACCATTTCCATTGCAATACGCACCTCATCGCTTATACGGACAATCCGCTGAGCCTCGTCGTACGCATCGCGGTAGCACTCCGAGTCTGTCTCACGTGACAACATGATACCCATTTCATTGTTATTGACCTGGCTGAACTCGTAGAGGTTAAGGCTAGTGATGATAGCCACTTCTTCATTGATGTAGCACTTAGCATGTAGATTCTTACAGAAGCTCGTTCGCACGAAGGTCATACCCTTGAGCCAGTTAATTTCCTGAGGGTTGAGCTCGCTTTTCCCGTAGACGATACGCACGTCAATTTTCATCCGGTTTTTGTCTTCCAGGAGCTCGCGGATGCGATCATTGATTTTCAGAAAAGGGCTAATAAGGATAAGCCGTTCTTTGGCGCTCTTGATCAGCTCCTCCAAGTAGTAATTGGTAGCGCTGGTATTAAGAAACTTGGGCATATATTTTCCGGTAGGTCAGTCGAGGCCGCGCAGAGGCTGGCCAAAATCATCGCGCCGCACGGGCAATTACTCTTTATCCATTTATCCCGAGCCTCAGAGCACGCTCTTTCTCTGCATACATTGCTATCCAGCCAGGGTCATCTTCCGGTGCTGGCAGACCAACAATCATCTTGCTCAGCCCAATGGAACCGACAGCCACGATCGGGATCAGTAAGAACATCAGCCACTTTCCATGAGGGTAATGATCGTAGCCATGGATACGGATTCCTAGGACACTTCAGCCCAGATCAACTTTGGCATCCGCCGGGATCTTGTATGGCTTTTCACAGTCTTCACATGTGTATGCACCACCACGTGGATCGTTCACAAACCCCATTTGAGCCGCACCGCAATGCGGGCAATCAACGTGATTAACATAGGCCACAATCACAATTTCGACATCCATGGCGGCCTCCGCGATATCAGTATTGTTGGTCATCAAGATATTCCTTCGATTGGGGACTTCGATTCGGTGCCCTCTACTGCCGCTGCCCAGAACTGGGCTTGGGCGCTCCTGGGCGTTACCTGTAATTAGAAGATCTTGCTAGCAACACTCTTTGCTCGGTCGGGATCGGCCAGCTCTTTCCAGTTTTTGAGAGTGACGACAAAGTGTGGCTTACGGCGCTCAATACCCTTGAACGCCATCAACCCACTTCGGTTGAGGATGTTGTCTAGAGCTTGCATGTCGTGCTTTAAACGGAGAAAAGCAGTCGTTGCCTGGACATTGGAAGAACCGATTCGGTCTATGACTTCGGGGGACGCTTGAATCACTGCCGAGAATGGAATTCGATTAGCGCGCCCGTTGTGGCTGGTGGTCGCATAGGCTTCCACGTCGTGGAAGGCGATGCCATGGCCCTTGTCGCGATAGACGTGACCAAGCCAATGATCGCGCGCCTCCATCAGGTCAGCGAGCGCCTGCTCACTCCCAATTCCGGGTTGAGGCCAATAAACCCCATAGCACACAAAAAATTTTCCTTTCTCCTCGAATGGTTGTTCCTCGAACGAGTCTTTGTAGACTTCCAGCGTCTGCAGTTCGTTAGCGTCAACCAGCCTTTCGACCTGATCGCCGACTTCGTTGTGAACTCTGATAATTGCGTATTGCATCGTGATTTCCGTGATCAGTCTTCTAGGTCGGTGGCGCCAGCTTTAGCCACACACATCTGCTTGACGATTGGCCTCGCTGAAGCGCCAAGACGACAATAATCACAGCTCGCCACCCGGGAAGGGCCGCAATCCGCCCCTGGCAGCAGGCGCAACCTGCCGATACTCCCCAAGTGACCTCCTTGCTCGCAAGAGCGCAGGTCATCACCGGGGGCTCTACGGCTCCTAGTTGCTAGTGGGTCGTTGAACCGCCTCAAGAGCTAGCCACTTGCACTTGTTGAGCTCCATGGACAATCAGATCCGAATTAGCGATGAGTCCGGAGTTAATTATGGAGTTCAAGCAGCACCAGCCACACCGTGTTGAAGCCGAAGACAGTGGCGCACTTCAACCTAAGCAGTCCTTTTCGCCCCGCGACCCTAACCAGGTTTTCAGGCGCTTGCCTTTTACCCGACAACCCAGGCTTGGCCGATACAACGCAACGCTGGAAGAGTGGAAGCAGGCCTACCGACACGCGCGAATGCGGCGCCAGCAGGAACCGGACTCGTCAACCAGCGGCATTATCTGGAAAGCTCAGCTCATCATTACCTATGAGCGCAGCGCCTACTTGGACCCACTGCAAGCCCCCCTGCGGGAGCGGCTGGCCGCAAAAAAATTAGTTGCTGAAATCGTTGGCGAGTAGATACCCAACCTTTGCCGACGGCAAAATGCCTTAGAAAAAGAATCTTCTGACATGTTGGGTCCAACTGGAGTCGCCCGTGCACGGGACGCGGTACCGAAGTGGATTCCCAATTGAGCGCAAATGCCCCTCCCACGGTCGTGCGCATGTGAGAACGTTCCATCATTCCTCAAGCAGAGACAGAGCTATGCCCATCCGCAATTGCGTGATACATCACATCGACAAGAAACCCGATGGCAGCCCCGCCGTGCTGCACGCCCGCGACTCTGAACTCAGAGAGTCCACGGCCATCGAAAACCTGCTGGCCGACCTCAACGACAGCTACAACGCCAAACAGGGCAAGGTCTGGGGCCTGTTCCACGCCGAGTCCGGCGCCCACCCGCTTAGCGGCTGGCTGAAGAAGTACCTGGACGGCGGCAACAGCTTTATAGACTTCAGTCGGGTGGCCGTGGAACACCTGTGCGGACTGATGGAGGAGTCGAACCTGTCGGTGGGCGGCCACGTGCTGTTCGCCCACTACCAGCAAGGCATGACCGACTACCTGGCCATCGCCCTGCTGCACCACAGCGAAGGTGTCGCGGTGAACGCCGAACTGGATGTCACCCCCTCGCGTCACCTCGACCTCAGCCAGTTGCACCTGGCCGCACGGATCAACATCTCCGAATGGCGCAACAACCAGAACTCGAAGCAGTACATCTCCTTCATCAAGGGCAAGAACGGCAAGAAGGTCTCGGACTATTTCCGAGACTTCATAGGCTGCCAGGAAGGGGTCGACGGCCCGGGCGAAACCCGAACCCTGCTCAAGGCCTTCAGCGACTTTGTCGAGAGCGAGGACCTGCCCGAGGAAGCGGCCCGCGAGAAGACCCAGACCCTGGTCGACTACGCCACCAGCCAGACCCGCGCCGGCGAGCCGGTGACCCTCGAGGAGCTCTCCGGCCTGATCGACGAAGACCGGCCGAAAGCCTTCTACGACCATATCCGTAACAAGGACTACGGGCTGTCGCCGGAAATACCCGCGGACAAGCGCACCCTCAATCAATTCCGGCGCTTCACCGGCCGTGCCGAAGGCCTGTCGATCAGTTTCGAAGCGCACCTGCTCGGCTCGAAGATCGACTACGACGAGGAAGCCGGCACGCTGATCATCAAGGGCCTGCCCACCCAACTGACCGATCAACTCAAAAGGAAGTAGCCTCCAGCCGCTGTCCGAACATCTCACCGCGACTGCCGGCCACATTCATCACTTCATAGCTCACTGCAGGTGGCCTGCAGTGAGCTCTTTAACTTGCTGAGCTGTCTCAGCTTGTCCGCCTTCCAACGCCCCAGGTAATTGAACACCTACCCGCCCCAGGTATCCCCGGGCTACTGACCCTGCCCCCCAAATCACACCTTGCGGTGATCGGTCGATCGGCCTGCCATCTACATCACTTCCCAATTCGCCCCTTGATACCCTCCGGATTCAGGGTTGCAGTTCTGGCAACCTCTGTATTCTCAACACCATGAAAGGCAGAATGCCGACACGATAAAACAACCTAGGAATGAGTCCCATGTCTGAACACGTTGACATCCTCGACCAAACTGCCATTCCAGCCAGCGAGTTCTCGCTAGATTTTGTCTTCGGATCGATCAAAGGCGCGCTCGAACGGGACATGGGTGCAAAATCCCGCGACCTCTGGATGCCGTCGGTAACTGAAATCGACAAAATCCAGGTCATGGACGGATTAAACGTCCGGGTGAATGATGCCGGCCTTCAGGCTCACATTCGTCAGATCGCCGACAGCATGAAGGTAAACGGCTTCAAGAGTTCGAAGCCTCTCGAAGTCTTCATTGTTGAGGATGGTGGGAAATCCCTCTGCTATCTCGCCGATGGCCACTGCCGTTTGGCTGCACTTCGCATCGCGCTTGCTGAAGGCGCCAAGATCCTCAACATCCCGGTAGTAACCTTGCCCACCAAGGGCATTGGCCTGGAAGACATCATCGCCGGTCTCTACACAAGCAACACCGGCAAGACCCTCACCACCTTTGAGACAGCTTTGGTCTGTAAGCGCCTTGCTGGCTTCGGTTGGAGCGAATCTCAGATCGGCGGGAAACTGGGGTTTGGACCTGAGTACATTGCCCAGCTTCTGGAGGTTGTCAGCGCACCGGTCACCATCGTTACCATGATCCAGAACGGCGAATGCTCCGTTGGACTGGCGCTCGACATGCTGCGCAAGCATCGTAGTGGAGCTGTAGAAGTGCTCAAGAAGGGCTTGGAGAGCGCCCAACGCGCCGGCAAGAAGAGCGTCACCAAAAGCTTCATCGCGGGCGCCAGCCTTGAGAAGGTCGTTAAGAAGCAGGCTAAGCCACTCTATGACGCGGCAAAAAAAATCACCGAAGACCCGGGGTTCAAAGGCCTAAGCCAAGAAAACCGCGATCTCATGGTCAAGCTGCTAGCAGAGATCAGCGACAAGGAGAAAAAAGCCGATGATAAGGCCAAGGCGCTGGAGGCGAAAACCGCTGGCAAGGATGCTGATTCGCAAGGGGCCGGGACGTAACCGTCTGGTTCCCCTCCACGTCTATCAACGTCGCCCCTTCGGGGGCGGTTGTACTCCAGGATCCCCCATCACTCCCCCCCTCCTCCGCCCACTCAAAGCGTTCACTCGTACCTTGCACACGGTCACCAGCCCGGCCTAGCCCGAACCCCGTGAAAGCTCGACGTTCCGAACTCCTCGCCCCATCATGGCAGTACGGCTCTGCAACAAGCTCAGGGCTCAGACTTTAGAACACACCAACTCCTGACGCTGCTGCCCTTGAGAAGGACCGTGCCTCAACCCAAGAGCCAGCCGGCGGTCCCGCGGATTGCGCAGATGGGTATCCGGCACGGGGCGTAAGTGACTCAGTTGAGGCCCAGCAAAGCCTGTGCCCTACTCGTCGTCATCGAAGTTGTAGCTGCCCGGCGCCAGGTTCTCGAAGCGGGTGTACTTGCCGATGAAGGCCAGGCGGATGAAGCCGATCGGACCGTTCCGCTGCTTGCCGATGATGATCTCGGCGATGCCCTTGTGCTCGGTCTCCGGGTGATACACCTCGTCGCGGTAGACAAACATGATCACGTCGGCGTCCTGCTCGATCGCTCCGGATTCCCGCAAGTCGGAGTTCACCGGGCGCTTGTTGGGTCGCTGTTCGAGGGAGCGGTTGAGCTGCGACAGGGCGATGACCGGGCAGTTGAATTCCTTGGCCAGGGCCTTTAGGGAACGGGAGATCTCGGAAATCTCGTTGGTCCGGTTGTCGCCGCCGGAGCCCGGGATCTGCATCAGCTGCAGATAGTCGATCATGATCAAGGCGATGTCGCCATGCTCACGCACCAGGCGACGCGTGCGGGCGCGCATCTCCGACGGGCTGATTCCGGCGGTATCGTCGATGAACAGCTTCCGGTCGTTGAGCAGGTTCACCGCCGAGGTCAAACGTGGCCAATCGTCGTCGTCTAATTTGCCCGAGCGCACCTTGGTTTGATCGATACGACCCAGGGACGAGAGCATACGCATGATCAGCGATTCGCCTGGCATCTCCAAGGAGTACACCAGCACCGCCTTGTCGCTGCGCAGCACGGCATTCTCCACCAGGTTCATGGCGAAAGTGGTCTTACCCATGGACGGACGGCCGGCAACGATGATCAGGTCGGCCGGCTGCAGGCCGCTGGTCTTCTCGTCGAGGTCGGTGTAGCCGGTGGACAGGCCGGTGATCTCGCTGTCGGAGTTAAACAACGTGTCGATGCGGTCGATTGCCTTGGTAAGCAGGTCGTTGACGCTTACCGGACCGCCGGTCTTGGGCCGCGCCTCGGCGATCTGGAAGATCTGTCGTTCGGCTTCGTCCAGCAGCTCTTCGGCATTGCGCCCTTGCGGGTCGAACGCGCTGTCGGCGATGTCATTACTGATGCTGATCAGTTGGCGGAGTGTTGCGCGCTCGCGGACGATCTTCGCGTAGGCCTTAATGTTGGCCACCGAAGGGGTGTTCTTCGCCAATTCAGCAAGGTAACCGAGCCCACCCATTTGTGCGGCCAGACCTTCCTTGTCCAGCTGCTCGTACAGGGTAACCACATCGAACGGGATGTTCTGGTCGACCAGCTTGTGGATAGCGCGGAAGATAAGGCGGTGGTCATGCCGGTAGAAGTCGCCGTCGGAGACTTGATCGAGGACTCGCTCCCAGGCGTTGTTGTCCAACATCAAGCCACCCAGCACGGCCTGCTCGGCCTCGACGGAATGCGGCGGTACCTTCAGGGCAGCGGTTTGCAGGTCATATTGTTCTGGAGATGTATGCTCGTTCATAGGCTTCGAATCTTCACCAGACGATGAGGGGGAGCTATGACAACCCGTTACAGACAACGGATCGATCAAAGCAAGTGAGGTAAGGATGCGTCGCAGGGCGATAGGCGCCTGGACTGGGATTAAACAGTGATCAAGCTCGTGCTGTAACACAGACCGACAGCTCTCTGGGTTAACAGCTTGCTCGGCTTGGAAGCGCATCGGGCCGGATACAGTGTGGAGTGCAGGAACTCCCGCCAGTTGGGCCTAGTGGCTGATTCAATCAGTACCATTGGAATGGTCCCTCACACCCTGGCTGCCGGCCAGATCGGGGCGCATTGCGCCTTACTGAGTTCGAGTCGCTATTCTTTCATGGTTCTCGAGTTCGCAAACTCAAACTCCACCGGTGCAGCAGAACGTCAGCGATAGGTATGAGCAGCGTTCCGGATTACTTCAGCCGCGGTTTACGGCGTGGCTTCTTAACCAGGTCTGCCATGGCCACATCTGGCACGTGAATGCGGCCGACACGCGGCGACACTGGTAATGGTTTGCGCCCCATCTCAAGCTCGGTGAACTGATGACTGCCGGCCCTAAGATTCTCGAATCGACTCAGATTCCCGACAAAGGCGAGCCGGCAAAAACCGAGCGGGCCCTCGCGCTGCTTGCCGATGATAATTTCTGCAGTGCCCTTGAACTTCGACTCGGGGTGATACACCTCGTCGCGGTAGACGAACATGATCACGTCCGCATCCTGTTCAATTGCGCCGGACTCCCGCAGATCTGAATTCAATGGCCGCTTATCCGGGCGGGCTTCCAAGCTCCTGTTCAGTTGGGAGAGAGCCACTACTGGGCAGTCAAATTCCTTGGCAAGGGCCTTAAGTGAGCGGGAGATCTCTGAAATCTCGTTGGTCCTGTTTTTGCCGCTAGCACCAGGTATCCTCATCAACTGCAGGTAGTCCACCATTATCAGGCCGATGGGCCCATGGGCCTTGAGGATCCGCCGTGTTTCGGCACGCATGGCCGAAGGGCTCATCCCAGCTGTGTCATCAATAAAAAATCGGTTTGGCTGATTCAGAAGTTCTGCCGCCTTAACCAACTTGCCCCAGTCCTGGTCCTCGAGCTTTCCAGTGCTAACCCTGGTCAGGTCGATACCACCAATCGACGCAAGCATCCGGTTCACCAAGGTGTTTGCGGGCATCTCCAGCGAGTACACCAGCACAACCTTTTCCGAGGTGCGCACAGCGTTTTCGACCAGGTTCATGGCAAAGGTGGTCTTGCCCATTGAAGGCCGGCCAGCGACGATCACAAGGTCAGCAGGCTGAAGAGAGTCGACGATTTTATCCAGGTCATCGAACCCTGATCGCAGTCCAGGCACATTGCCCTTTGCTCGGGCCTCGATCTTGTCCCGAGACTTGGCCAGAAGCTCACTAAGGCCGACCGGACCGCCCTCTTTTGGCCGATCCCCTCCCACCAGAAGAATCTTTCGCTCCGCCTCTTCAATAAGGTCAGCTGCGGATGCCCCTTCAGGATTTAGGGCGTGATCCTGGATGTCGATGCAGGTTGTGATGATTTCGCGCCGTTTAGCGTGCTCGCGGATCGCCCCCGCCGCCGCTTTGGCATTAATCGTGGACCAGCTGTTTTTCGCGAGCTCAAGGATGTATTCAAGGTCATCAAACGCGCCATCTAAACCTTCCTGGATCAGCTGATCTTTGACAGTGAGCACGTCAAAAGGACGGTCACTATCAGCCAATTGAGCGATAGCTCTGAAGATATGCCGGTGCTCTGAGAAGAAAAAATCACTCTCTGACACCAGGCTGGACAGGTCCGTCCACCCGGAGTTATCGCGTAGAAGGCCACCCAAAATGGCTTGTTCAGCTTCCAGGGAGCACGGGGGTTCCCGCCTTACTTCTGGCTGCGTTTCGTCCGGCACGGTAGTGAGATGATTGTTCAAAGGTACCTGCACTCGTCGCGAGGCAGATCATCTGACCTCGAATTCCCTTCCCAGGCGGTCAGTTTGTCACTGGGAAAACAACACTGCCCAATGCCCGCCGCCGAAAGTCACGCAGATTTTGCCACAGTTCGGGCAACTGCAAGCGCTCCCATCCTCACAACCAAACTGCCATTCAGGGACCAATTGCCGCCCCTTTCCTAGGGTGCTGAGGCATCTTCATCGTCAGCTTTTTCCCATACTTTCGAGGTGCGTATGACCCAGCCGATTGAAGTGCTCGAACAACTGGTTCGCGAGATGATCCGCGAGCAACGGAGCAAGCGGCGTTACAAATACGTCATGTGGCTGGGCGCACTGGCCCTGGTTACGACAACCATCGTGGTTGAACACCTCAACACCGATGATGGGGGCCCCTCTGGAATCACCGCGCGGGTCGATGTTAATGGCCCGATTGCTGAGGGCGAGGCCGCAAACGCCGAAGCTCTGAAAAAAAGCATTGCCCAGGCATTCGAGGACACACGTACCAAAGCCGTTGTGCTGAAAATCAACAGCCCAGGCGGCAGCCCAGTACAGGCCGGCTACGTTTACGACGAAATCAAGCGCCAGCGGGTTCTGCACGCCGGCACCAAGGTCTATGCCGTCATTACAGACCTGGGAGCCTCGGGCGCCTACTACATCGCCAGTGCAGCTGATGAAATCTATGCAGACAAGGCCAGCCTGGTCGGCTCGATCGGCGTCACGGCCGCAAGCTTCGGCTACGTTGGGGTCATGGAAAAGCTGGGGGTTGAGCGCCGCGCATACACCTCTGGAGAACACAAAGCATTCCTGGACCCCTTCCAGCCCCGCAATGCCGATGAGACTGTATTCTGGGCAGGCGTACTCAAAACAACCCACGACCAGTTCATTGGGGCTGTCAAAGCGGGACGCGGCGACCGCCTGAAAACTGAAGGTCACCCTGAGTTGTTCTCGGGGCTGATCTGGTCTGGGGAACAAGCCTTGCAGCTCGGCCTGATCGATCGGTTGGGAGATATCGACTACGTGGCCCGCGAGGTTGTGGGCGCCAGCAAGGTCGTGGACTTCTCGACAAAGGACAATCCCTTCGATCGCTTTGCCAAGCGAATTGGCTCATCCGCTGCGCAGCAACTTTCTCTGACCCTGGGGTTCGGCGGGCAATCACTGCGCTAGCCGGCAGGGTTTCATTACCTGGTGCACCAAACACCTCACCAACCGTTGGGGTGTTATCTCACCCTGGGCCAACGGCACCAGCGCCTGCAGGATTGCACGCACCACTCGCAAGCGGCCGGTGGCCAGTCACGCAAGAAAGAGATTCGCGACCTTGGTTGGGTCGTTCTCAAGTGGGCTGGCAAAGTCAGGCCGCTCGTCATCAGCATGGAAAATGTGAAGCAGATGCAGCTGTGGTCCCCCCTGGTTGCGAAGCGTTGCTCGAAGACCGGTCGGGTGGTCAAACTCGACGGGACCATTGCCGAACCCGGAGAGCGCGTACCGCGGCATGAGCAGTTCCTGGTACCGGACAAGGGCAAGATCACCGGGAACGCCTTGCATCGCCGCAAGCAACGTCGAAAATACAAACGTCATGGCAGTCCAGTATCCCGAACCTGGAACCACTTTATCGCGAGCCTGCGCAGCTTGGGGTATGTCGTCGAATGGCGTGTTTCGCGGGCTTGCGACGATGGTGCACCAACCATCCGCGAACGTCTTTTCCTGATGGCGCGTTGCGATGGCCATCCGATTGCTTGGCCTGAACCGTCACACGCCGCCGTGCCGAAAAAGGGGCAACTTCCCTTCCGAACGGCCGCTGAATGCATTGACTGGAGTGATCTCGGACAAAGTATTTGGGCGCGTTCCCGCAAACTGGTGAAAACCACCAACATGCGTATCGCGGCGGGCATTGAAAGGTTTGTCCTCAACGGACGGCCATTCATAGTACCGGTCACCCACCAAGGCAGCGTGCGTATTCACAGCATCGACGAGCCGCTGCGCACTGTCACAGCTGCCAACCGAGGGGAGTTGATGCTGGGCACGCCATTGGTGACACCGTTCATCACCGAGCATGCCAATGCGACGCACCAACGCAACATGGCGGCCAACAGTCCATTGCGTACGATATGCGCTCAGGTGAAAGGCGGGCACTTCTCGTTGGTCGCCCCGATCGTCGTCCAGGCTAACGGCGGTAAGAACACAACCCCGGCACGCAGCGCTCTGACCCCATTCAGCACGATCACTAGCGCCGGCAGCCAGCAACAACTCGCCACTGCCTCGTTGATGAAGGTCGCATCAGAACTGGGCCTGCACAACAACGAGGAGCAATTGGCCTGCGCCCTACGGGTAGCAGATTTCATGCTGGAGCACGGTAGCGCACATAGCCAAGGCCGAGTGCTCACTATTGCCGAGAAACTGGAATTGGTCACCGTCGTGCTGGAAGGCGCCAAGTTCCTGATAGTCGATATCTGCCTGCGCATGCTGAAACCGCGAGAGCTCTACCGCGCACAAGGCTTCCCGGAGACGTACAACATTGACGAAGGGCCTAACGGGAAACCACTCACCATCTCCGAACAAACTCACATGGTTGGCAACTCTGTCAGCCCGCTGCAGATGGCCCGCCTGGCGGCAGCGAATGACCCATGGAAAGCAAGACTGCGCCAAGCCCTGGCTGGCTAACACGTGTGGGCCACCGCACATGTCGTGAGCCTGTTTACAGGCAAGACAGTGGGAGTTGTGGGCAGAAAAAAGCCCCCGTCTCGTAGCGAGCTGGGGGCTTTGGTTTAACGAAAATCTCTTATCCGAAGGCGGTGGACCTACAGCCCCTGGTTCGCACGGGCCAAATCGGCGGCGGTCGGCATTTTTGGCGCAGGTTTGATCTCTGCCGGCTTCACACGACCCAGGTGATACTCCGCATACTGGCTGCTGCCATCCTGAATTACACAGACCGCCAGGATTCGCCACCCCTCGTCCAGCAGCCGCTGGGCCTGCGTCTGCCCGTTAACTTGCTGCAACTCCGTCACATCTTCAATCGCCATCGGTACTGCTCCGTGCATGGATGAGGGCTTAGTGTAATCAGCGGCGCAGGACGGAGTCGAGACTGGCGGGGTGGGGTTCAGGATTCGGAGTGGACCCAGTCGCTGGGCTCGCCCAACTGCTCCTGTACCTCCAACTGCACCTGAAGCGCCAGAGCGCAGCCTGCGTCGTCCAGCGCCTGTTCCAGGCGCCCGCGGTCAGGGTCGCCATACTCAGTAACGAACCGTAGAGCTCGCCCCTCGGACCAGAACGAAGTCGCCACGGTGTTCCTGATTGCATGCACGTTACTTCGTCGACGTCGATTCCCGGTGAGAGTTCTTGTCATGCACCCAGCGGTAGCGGTTTGGATCTTTTTCCAGCAAAAAAACTTTCATAGCTGCGCGCCTAGCCCTGCCCAGCCGAAGGAAGATGTCACGTAGTTCGTAGTCGATGCCCTGTTTCTTGGCACCCCGCTGCTCAGCCTTGGCGTACCAGTCATGCCCTTCCCCAAAGTTACCTAGCTCCATGCACACAGCGCCTAACAGGGTACAAGGACGGAAGTTGCGCGGCTGTAACTCGTGCCCTAGCTTACCGAGCTGAAGAGCTTCGTCATGCCGCCCCTGGTCGCGCATGGCGCCGCCGCGGGTGGTACACATAGCTGAGTGGATCTTGGGGTGCTTGAGTTGAGTGACAGGCACACTGGCAAGTAGTTCAAGTGCTGACTCTGGTTGATTGCACTTTCGAAAGTGAGCACTGGCGTTTATTGCTTTCCACGGGTCTTGGGTGCGGCGGTACCCTTTGCTGCAGAATTCGGCCTCAAGCAGGTGGTAGGCTTTCCGCAACTCCTCAGTCAAACACTGTTGGGCCTTGAGCCAAAATAAATCGTCATTGGAGAGTCGATTTCCAGAATCAATGGCCTGAAGAATGGCCATTATTCGTGGTAACAAAGACTGATCGAGGTCGGGAATCCCATATTTTTTAAACAGGATGTAGGCGGGATCGTTTTCGCGGGAAACTCGGGCGATTTCCGCTGCCATAAGCTGGAGTCTTTGTACTTCGGCCAGTTTAAGGCGATCTGCATCGGCGATTTTCCGTGCTACCTCGCCTGAAATATAAATCTCATAGGTGGTTTGGCCAATTGCCAATTCATAGAGCCGGGTGAGTCCCTTTATCCGAAGGTAGTTGAGATAGGCCTCTGCTAGCGGACGCCCTTGATAGAGTGCATTCAGGATATTGCTCAGCGGCGAGGTAGATGCGCTGGGGAGGTGGTTCAAGTGGTAGTGCCGAGCAATGTCGTTGGGCGTCGGAGCGATGTAATCGGGGTTTCTCATGCGAGCCTTGTATCTTGCTTCAGCAGCATCACGATTATGCTTGCCCTGCACCGCCCACTCGGCTTCACGCTTTTTGCGTGCTGTTTCAGCAGCCTCGCGGCCACGGTTGTACTGCGCCACCTGCTCATTTTTTCGAACATCGTGAGCAATACGGGCAGCCTCTTCTGTTTCCGCCTTGCGCTGGGACTCCAAAGACCGCTTTTTTTCTAGGGCCAAGCGTTCTGCTTCCTTGGCGTGGTGTTCTACTTTTGCAGCCTGTTCGCGGGCGAGTAAAGCTGGATCTAAAGCTGATATATAGCTCTCATACGTTATCTGGCCGGAAGCCAGTTGATGGAGCTCGGTAAGGTTCTGCTGCTGTAAGTACCTCAGCGATAGCGCTGTGAGCGGGCGCCCCCGAAACATTTTTTCGAGGATATTGCTCAGTCGAGTGGCAGGAATCGTCGCACCGATAATGCGGCTCACGCAGAAGTGAGATGCGATGTCAAAGAGTGTTGGGCGATTCAAGTCCACTCCAGAGAGTCCGTTCTATTCGTCGGTTTGAGGAATGTCGCCAACGCGAACCCATTCGGAGGCATTCAAAACTCCGCATTTAGACCAAATCGTACCGTCATCACAAAGGGCAACTAGCTCGGTTTCTTGCAAGGGCTCGGAGCCCTTTTCTTCGAGTACTGCTATGCGCAGCGCCTGGATTTGAATTACTTTTCGCATGTCGATTTCCCTTATGGCTGGCCGAGATCAGCGGTCGGCGGCTTGATCGTGTGTGCATAGCTTCCCCAAGCCAGGTCATGCTTATCACGCGCCTTACGGGCTTTGTGCTTAGTGCCGTATGCACCGACGACGGCACCGGTGAAGCGGTTGACTACCTGGTATTTGGCCATCTTGGTTTTCCTACCCGGGTGTCTTGGCCAGGGCTTGGAGTACAGCGAGCGTGATGCAAGATCAGTTTACGTCGAATGAAAACCCTTCTGCCTCAGTCACTGGCGCTCCGTCAGAACAATTTCGGTACGGCATACAAGAACGCCGCGGCTGACATGAAGAGGCCGGCAACCCGCAGCAAAGTGTTGATCTGCGCCGTCCTACTCATCTGCCTGAACCTCGGGCCGTGGGTCACGTCTCTGGTCGAGAAGTACCAGCCGGCGGTCAACGGCGGATAGAGCGCGAGAGCGATGACGATGGCCTGGGCCAAGCTAGTTTTGACTGCGAATCCAACAACGATGGCGACGCTAAGCACAACTGCCCTGATGTAGTTGTGCCGTATCAGTTTTCGGAAGCCTTCCAGATTATCATCCTGTTTGCTATCCGTTTTGCTGGGCTTATAGAGGTTAGCCAACAGCAATTTGGTTGTAAGGACAGCGTCATCTCGCGCCAGCACCGCACAAAAAGCCTCGATCAGCAAGGCCTCATCAATTCCGCCCTGGCCGGCATTGAAGCGAATGCCGTTCGCACCTGTGCTCAAAATGATGTTCCGACATAGATCTAGCGCCTGGGCCGGCGTAGCGAGCATCTCGGTGAGCGCCACCTCGCCGTCAACCACAACGCCGGCTCTTTTCATGCCAGCTACAACTTTATCGGCATCGCTTTTCCCTTTGATCGTCAAACAGGCCTCCAGAATTACTCGTCATCAAACGGATAGTGCTCAAGGTTGGCCAGACTCCCCACCGCGAAAGGCCGCACAGGGTGGGCTTGTGGGGGCATCGGCTTTACCTAGTCTTAGAGAATCAGTCTTTCCATTCAATAGCCAGGACGGCGGTCAGCGCTGGCTTGCTCTATATCGTGCTCAGCCATGCCAGAGAACAGATAGACCACTGGGGCCCGCGCTGAGCCTGGTGCGCGAATGGTGAAGTCGCTTGCAAAGCCCATGACACGAAGCTCATCGCGTAGCCAAACCACTGCGCGCACAACAGGGTCAATTGGGTCAGTAACCAGGTCGGCTGAGTCCTTTTGAACCTTCTGCTGCCGTTTAACAGCGTCAACCCGCGTCTTGCGTACGACCTCAAGCAGTTGGAATACCTCGGCGTCAGGGTTGGGCTCGTGGGCTGACGCTGCATCGAGCAGCGATTGCAGGTCCTGCAACTGCTCCAGCGTGACAGGTAAGTAGTAGCGGTTTTTTGGGGGTGTCATGGCTGATGTCCCAGTACGGATTAGCGAGGTGCGTAACCGGCACGCCCCAGGGCATCCTGAAGCTTACCGACCGCATCACGCATCACATGAGTCTCGGTGTCGTCCACCGCGCAGCTCCGCATATCGCTCCAGGTAAGGCGCTTCACTAACTGGGCCAGGGCCAAGGCTTCCTCATGACTTAACTGGGCGTCGGCCTGCTGGCCGGCATTGTCGACAGTGAAAGTGACAACATGGGCTTGGCTTGGCTCGTTCATGATCGTAAGTCCTTCGATGCGGCGGACGCCGATTCGGTGCCCTCTACCGAGTGTTTCCCTAAATGATGATGCTGTAGGCAACAGGCGCTCTCCCCTGCCCCATTCTGACGGGGAGAGCTCACTCCTCCCCCCCGGAGATCGAGACGACTTCGATGTACTTGAATTTCTTTCGCGCCGCGCGCTTGGCGTCCAGTTCCGCCTGCAGGCGGCTCAGGGTGTCTGCTTCATAGACAAACGAGTAGGTTCGGCCTTCGTACTCGTTGCTGACCTGCAGCGTGACTTTCAGCTTCGGCGCGAATGGCTTCGCCGCCTTGCGTCCCTCCCGCGGTCCGCCACCAGGGCCGGCGGCAACCTGGGTGACACCGGTCGGCTGTGTGGCTTCCGTCGAGCCGAACAGGGCACGGCGCATGTCTGCTTCGGTGAGCACTTCAGAATCATGGGGCGGCGGCGGTGTGCGGGCACTCATGGGGTTATCCGGTGGTGTGGGGTTATCGATGTTGCGCAGGATCTGCACGGGATTATAGAGGGATCGCACCTGCGCCTGCGCGGTGCATCGCGAGTGGCCAACGGTGACTTGGAGCGGCACGTCCTGGATCAACCGAACCAGCGGTGGCCGATCGCCGGCAATGGCCGCTCAGGACCAACACTCACCTCAGCCTATTGCACGCCCCGCCGGCCTTCCTTGTAGCGGTGCCAAGCGTCGGCCACCACTCCCGTGTTTCCAGCTTCGGCCATCCAATGCCGGCGATCGGCTTCGGTCAGGGCGTTCCACCAGGTCATGCCGGCATTCTCATCAACCGTGCGCGCCCGGCCAATGTCCTCGCCTTGTGGTGGGTTCGGAGCCGGTGCAACACCGAGGGCAGCCAGCCGCGCATCCCGGCGCCCGGTGGCGATACTGTTCAGGTTTCTGGCATGGTCGACTGACAGTTGCCCTTCATCGAGCAGGCCGTCGATATAGCCACAGGCGTAAGCCGTTCGGGTGCGCGCTTCCAAGGCATCCACCGCCGCGGTGATCAATTCCAGGGCCGTAGTGATGCGCATCTGGCGCTGCGCGTTGGTCCTGATCGGTTCCATGAAAAATACTCCAAGATTCAAGGGCCTAAACGGGGCACTGCCTGACAATGCGGGCCAGGCGGCCCGTGATGTCGATCATGCGTAATTAACGACGAGCTGCGCCATGGTCTGCCAGATCGGTTCGTGTCAACCGGATAGCGCTTCGCCGTGGCTCAGGCCCGATTGACGCTTTTGCACGTATCCAGCGACGTCGGCAATTTTCTGTTCTTGAATCGCCCCCAGCTTCGCCAGAATCGCCTCACCCTTGCCGCCGGCATTGCGGAAGAACACAGCCTTGGCCTCCACGATCGGATCGCTATTGTCGAAGCCCAGGATCCTCATTGTTCCGTGGGGCTTGTCCAGTCCCCAGCTCATGGCGACCTGCATCATGTCGGCGCCGGTGATCCGAAAGCCCAGGGCCTCGTAGTACGGCACCTTGTCGACATTGCAGGACATCCCGATGAAGCTGAATTTTTGCATCACCAGGTCCAGCATTGCCCGCATGACTCCCTGCCGGCGGTAGCGGGTATCCACGACGATGTAGTTCAATCCGCAGTCCGTTGGGATCAGGCCGGCTAGGTAGATTGTGAAGCCGATGACCGCCCCCGTCGCGGCGTCCCTGGCAAACACCGCTCCAGCGCCGGTGCCATAGCACGCACTTCGGGCATCCTCCAGGTAAGTCCCGACCTCGGTTTCCACCTGGGCGATGCACAAGCTACTCGTAGGGCCATGCGGCTTTATATATTTGTTGATCAGTTCGACGTAGTTCGCCCGGGCTAGGCGCAACGCCTGGTCGATATCGGTTTGTGTGAATGTTGTGGTCAGGTTGAACAACGTGCTGCCCCTTCAGTCCAGAGAATTCAAGTTCAGTCCGGCACAATGCCGGACCTCACGAATTAAACGTTGCCAGTACCGACTGTATAGCGCGCTAGGATGCCCATAATCTCGATCATGCGACCTGCGGGGCAACATGGCGTGACGGCCTCGTCGCGCAGTGCGACCAGCCAGGCCATGACATGTTCATTGTGCTTCATCGGCTCTCCTACAGCAGATCACGGTCTAGTTCGTCATAGTCCTCGATCAACAACGCTCCCCCTGCATACAACCCGTGCAAGAAACGGCGTAGACGTTCGGGGTCAAGCCGACCAGCCTCGGCGTCCGTTTGATAATACTCCAAGGTCTCCAGAGCCAAGGATGCTCCGTTCAGCATGCCCGCAGCTTTCTTGCAGACCGCCACGACCTTTTCTCTCACGCCGCGGCGATTACGCAGCACCCGCGCCGCCAGCTCGCCATCACTGACGACCTTGCCGAGCACATACACGGCGTAGCCTTGTTTACCATCAAATCCTGGGACCACCGAAAGCAGCGACCAACCCGCGCCCAATTGCGCATTGGCCGACGCCTGGTCCCGCACCTCTAACACTTCATCGACATTTTCAAACGGCATGGTCACTCCCTCGACAGATAACCGCACAGTGCGGGTGGATGAGATTAACGGCGCCTGGTCTGCATCGCTACTCAGGCTGGTCAGGGTGTCTCGGCGATGGTTTGGTGGATCATACGCCAGCCTCCAACGCCAATGCCCGCGCGGTGGCGGCATCCTCGACTAGCAGGTACAGCCGCTCAATACCCGCCTGCTCCAGCACCTGGCCGACCTCTAGGCCACGCACCACGCCTTCGGCGCGGGCCTGTGCGCGCGGGTAATCGGCGGCGCCGGCGGTCTCAATGCGCGCGAGCAACTGGCGCAGCTCACCGCGGATGTCAGGGGGCAGGACCAGCCCGGGGACCAGTTCGTTCGCGCCGGAGTTACCGTAATGACCGCTCATGGCCGCGGCCCTGAATCGGCCGGCGTTCCGATGGCGGCCTGATCGATGGCCGCGCGCCAAGAGGCCTCATCCTCGGGACTCAGGCCGAGGTCCGTCAGGCACGCGACCAGGGCATGGTCGCGACGCGCCTGTAGCCGCCGGCGCTGGGGGTCGGCGATATGGCTCAGGTCCTGTACGCGCCCGCACAGGACGTTGAGCCCGCCGGACAGGAAGCCGGGCAAGCAGCCGTTATCCAGCGGTGGCAGCAGCCGCAGGGCCTCGGCCCAGTCGGCAGGGCTCAGGGGCCGGACATCGTGGCGCAGCCTGTCATGGGCGCGAGCAGCCGCCTCATACACCAGGTGCTCCAGACGGTCGAACTCGGGGCGGGTGATGCCGCCGGCGAGCCAGATGCCCAGGGCAAAGCCCATGGCCGCCTCGGCCTGACCGTTGACGGTGGCGGCTTCAGGCGCCGCGCGCAAGCGGGCTAGGAGCACGGTCAGCGGCGCACCGAAGCGTTCGTCGAGGCGCATCTCCAGCAGTTGCAACAGCGCCGGGTCGTCCACGCTGGGCAGGACATCGGGTTGCCTGTGGCGTTCGAGGAGCAGGCGCGCGGTCAACTCGTCGAGAGTCAGGGTCATGGGGCATTCCTTTTCGGCGTAGGAGCGGATGCATTTTGAAACCACACCCTAGGGTTGTGGTGCCCAGTTTAAGGGGTTGTAAGCAGAGCTGGCCATGAAAAAGGCCACCGCACTTCAACGTACCGGGGCCCCAAATCATGAGAAGGCGTCTCATTCGACAGACTGACAGACACACCGAGCGATCACTCGCCGGCCAACACACGGTCAGCCACCTTCAACGCCCGTTGCTTGACCTTGGCTCGGGCCGCCCTGCCTTGCGCCCAGTAACCACAACTATGTGGCTAATCAGTTCAAAGGGTGAAGCGGCCCCCGGTTTCAGAAATTTGCTTCGATCCAGTCCCGAATTTTGCCCTTACCGAACTGTGTTACCAGTGCGATCGACAGGGCTAGAACGGCGCTAGTGGCAAACAAAGGCCACACGTCGTCTCCGTGTCCATTGCTCGGAACGAAGAGTGCAACTAACAGTAGTACTCCAGAGACTGAAGCCATTAGATAACCTCGGGTGTATGTCTTCATGTTTTTCCTATCGGTCCGTGTGGATGATTACCTTCGCACCCGCCCCTGTGACAATCGGACTACCGACCCCATGCGTCGAAACATTGGTGGACGCAGGAACACAGTCAGCGCTGTGCCCCGGTGCGTAGGTTTTGCCATCAATTACTACCACGCTGCTCTCTCCGGTGACGATTGGCGAGTCAGGCCCGATGGTCATGCAGTTATGCGTGTTGCCAGAAGTACCACTGAGCGGGTGAGGTTCGCTCGGTCTATGGGTAATAACCCAAACTGCCAGGGCGCATGCGATTATCAGCAGCACCCACAGGTGGTACTCCCTGTAAAACACTTTGGTATCGGGCACATCATGATTTGCCATGTGATATTCCTGGGTCAGATTTCGGTACTGCCGACCCATTCACCGCCGAGGTAGCCATCGGCACCGTCGTGGGTGATCGACTCGTGTTCAACTGCAAGAGCCTGCAGGCTTTCGTGGGTCCAGCCAGAAGGCGGGGCCAGGAAAGTTTTCAGCACTTCGCCGGCAAGCGTGCGAATTTCAAACGCTTCATGTACCAGCGGGCTTAAGATGTCGGGCTCACTGCCCTGGTGATCTGTGACAAGGGTCAACATGAGTGTTCTCTCCTGGTTTCTAGCTGCGCTGCCCGAATCGGCGCTTCTACGACCTCAGCCCAGCACTGGGGCTGGGCTTGGGCATTAGCAGCGATTTCCGCGGATTCGCTGGTTGCTCAAAACTCATTCAAATTTCGAGGATTGCACGAATTTAACGATTTGCTGGCAACCAAAACAGTCGACTGGGCGCTGGGTAACTTCACCAGGGGTTCGTCCGCCAAGCCAGTCAGGCACTCCGCAAAGAGTCACCTGATCCAAGCCTGGTGGCGGACCATAATGCGTGATTGCCTCATCCGGTTCATAGATATGGGCTGCCTTCGACTTCGTTGCCATGTCGGTTTCCCTTGTCAGGCACTGGTACTGGCAAAGCCAGTTTTCGCAATCAAATGGTCACATTCCGAAGCAAGGTCGAACGACGGATCATTCGCTTTCCGGCTGATCGCCACTGCTTCGCGGATTGGACAATCAACGATGAACCGAAAGCGGGTTGCATCCCGCTGCGCTTCGGCCAGATCTGTCTTGGCAGTTGAAAGCGCATCGAGCAAATCGTTGATCCCCGAACCACCAAACGGGCCAAGGATGTCGGCGGCATCGGACCAACGATCAAGTTCTCCTCCAAGGCCTTCGCTCAGGTACTGCCAACCATCATCGGTCTTGCGCAGGTCCAAGTTGCCGACACGCATTGTTTCGAGTTCGCTCATCTCGTTTTCTGCTCAATCCTGGGCGCGGAAATCGCTCCCTTCTATGGCCTTGGCCCAGCACTTGGCTGGGCTTGGATGGTATGAAGGCCCGGCGAACCGGGAGGCGCTGGTTTAACAGCCGAAACGGCGCTCTGCGGCCCATTCAGCATCGAGTTCAGCATTCAAGTGCGCTTCCCGGCGCTCGATCACCAGCAAGCGCTTTTCGGCAAACGTCATTGCGGCTACGTTTGGAACCTGTACGCGGCCCAACCCTTTACAGTCCTGGCACTGAACGTCATAGTCACCTGCCATGTAACTGGCCTGCTCGTCCTCGTGCATGTCGTGCCATTCACTGGAAGTGAAGCCGTTCGAGAACGCTGGATTTTCAACCTTGCCATTCCCTTCGCAGCAATCGCAGATGACCCATTTCAACTTCTTCATATCGATTTCCTACTTGTTCGGGTTTTCGTTGATTCGATGAAGTGACAGGGCGCTGCCCAGCACAATACCAAGGTAAACGGCGCAACTTTAACGCCGGTACCAGTTGAGCTGATAACATCTGGCATCCGCGGGTATCTGGTCCAATACCCAGCGCAGACAGTCCAAATATAAACGTTCAGGCTTGCTCGGACTGGGCCGAATTGCCTGGACCAAATAGGCCGACCCACCCGACGTGACGATGTAGTCGCCGACACTCAAGCCTTCTGCACCGTCGATGTATAACTTACACGGGGTGAAAGGCTGCCGGCGGCTAGCCATAGTCACTCTCCTCAGTGGTTCTGCTGTTCAGATGCACCGATCAGTGCAGCAATGCCCCGCCAGCTTTTGTAATGACGCTCAACATCGGCCAGAGTGTCGAAGTCTTTCCAGCTTTCCCCGCCGAGGCCCCAAACGCGTGTCGCCGCATTGCGAGTTTTCACCCGCCAGCCTTTCTTCGTCTGCTCCAGAACCATACTGGAGCCTCGCGCCTCAACTGCATAACTGGTGTCGTCAATCTGCTGGATAGTGGCCATTGGCTTTTCTCAAACAATTCATTCGTTGCTAGTTGGGGCTTTTCCAGGCAGCGTTGGCCCGGCCAGAAGAGATGGCCCACGCCCCTCAATTGCAGCCATAACATTGGCTTCATCGCCAAAGAAACTCTTGAAACGCCGCCCAATCTCACACATGGCCATCATGCTTTCGTAGAAGAACCTCGCCGCCTCTTCGGTGTACGGCATCTGCCGTAAATACTCAGCTGACTTAGGCTCTGACAATCCACAAAGACCTGTGAGCTTTTCGCCCCACTCGCCCAAGGCAGGCGGGCGGGCACCGAACTGGGTGATCCGCTCCCACGTAACTGTGGCTCCGCTAGCACGGGTGTAGGTTGTCCGCTTATGGATGGCTGCATACACACCGACAGAAAAGTGCTTCGCTGTGTAGTTCGCGCAAATCGACTGTCCGTTCTTCAACTTGTGATCAGCCCAATTTCCACCAGAACCATCGACATTGCGGGGGGCTGCATCGGGCATTGAGCCATTGGCAGCCATCGTGCCGTCCGGATTCAGCCAGTAACTGACCTCGGCAAACCAGTCGTAACAAATGATCAGGTCGGTGGTCACTTCGGCCTGATGATGCTGTCGGTGCGCTTCATCCACAAATTTGAGCAAGTCGGCCTTGGAGGGCGCATAAGCCCTGTGGTTGACTTTCAATTTCTCGACATACAGCGTCGGCTGAAGTTTGTTGCTCCCCTCCCCGACAGAAGCCAGGGCCTCCACCAGGAAGTCGGGAACAGTGCAGCTGAATTCACCATCAGTGCTGACGTGAATCTCACTTTCAAAACGGTGGCGGTGGCCATCAACCGTCTCGATGGCGAACGTATGGTTCGTCAGCTTGGGCATGTTGTAATTCCGTGATCAGTTGGCTTATGTCATCAGCGTACCTGGCGGCTCTTTGGAGTGAGGCCTCGGTAGCCTTTTGGCTGAACATCCAGGCTGCGAGCACAGTCCCGAATTGTTGCTGGCATTATCCAACACTACCTGAAAGCGCAAGCAGCAAACTGATACCGGTTCTGGGTCGAATAGCTAGAATTCTGGATGTCAGCGGGCATCATCAACCGCTGGGGCGACCACCATTACCTGGTGCGCTTTCCTCCTTGTCGTAGTCCGCGTCAGTCGTCCGGGATACCCGCCGCTGTTTCGTCGGCCATTGCCATTTGGTCAAGGCTGTCGCGCAGCATCTTGATCGACACCTCAAGGTCATCCAATCGCGCACGCGCTCCTTTGCGGTCGTCAGTGCCGATGGCAAACATCACGTCAGTGGCACCCTTGACCAGCCTGGCTGCGTAATTCATTGGCCACATGCCAGGGGCGCACTTGTTGATCGGGGTGTAAGTCACAGGCATGGAGTTTTCCTGCTGTGGTAGAGACAAAGCGCCACGAGCTCCTCGGAAGTCGTCTAGCGTGGCCAGTTTTTCTGTCGACGCGCCCAAAAAGCCTTTTTTGCTTTCTCGCGTGGCAGATCAATCGTCAACCAGTTGATGATGCTCATGATTAAGCTCGCGAGCATCATTATCGACACAGCCACGATAGCTTGCGAAATGTCGTAACCGAAAAATTTCGGGCCGGTCATCCCTGGTATGTAGCCGGCTTCGATCAGCAAGCCGGAAGACTTCCAGCATCCGTAAACGGCCACTGGAAAGATGACGTATGAAAAGAGCCTTATGATCCAGATTTCCACGATGGTTTCCTACGCTGGCCGAATGATTCGGTAGGCAATGCCTGGAATGGCCATTGGTACTCCAAGCACATACAACCAGTTCGGGATCATGCCTCCCATAAGTGCCGAACCAAGCAGAACGTGACCACCTACAAAAATCAGCATTCCGGCGATTCCACCTCGGTAGACCCCACAAGCCCCGAAGAAAAAACCGACGCCCCACGCTAAGGCAGGAGGTGCGCCGATTAGGGCAACCGGATCTGCGCCTGCACCAAAGATCAAAGCCCCGAGCATTATCGAAAGCAGCGATGCCGCTCTTAAGAACATGTCGCGGCGGTCTTTAACCGCTGTCCGTTCCAAATCTGTCTTCTGTATGTCCATTGCGCCCTTTCCTACACGTCCTGAATGAGATTGCGTAGGCGATCCAGCACCGTGCGAGCGAACTCCGGAGCCGCTGCTTTCGCGTCCTCGATGCTGGCAAACCCACTTCCGATGTGGCCCAAGTAATCCAGCTCGAAACCTCCTGCATCATCGGTGATGGCCATCATTTCCAGACCCGCAAAACGTGCAACCTGCATCACCTGCGGGCTATCTCCCCACCAGACTTGCTGGGACCGATTTAGCGGGAACATGTCCCCCTCTCTCACTTTGACTCGCATGCCGTTTTCCCCGCTGCTACAACTGGTCGGTTTTCATGGCCATCGCATCGGTTAGTACCTGAAGGTGTTCAATCAAGACAGGGTCCCCCTTCGGATCGAAAAAACTTACTGATTCGCCTTCGGGGCGCTCTTTGTAGTCATCCGAAGCGGGGTTCCTTGGCAAGTAGTTCGCACCGAGAACTGGGACCTTCTGTGCGGGACTACACACCCAGGCCATATGCTTTCTTCTTCATGGATTCTAACAACATAGTTTGACACAAGCCCCCCCGAAAACACTGGCTCGAGCGAGAGGTGGCTGCCCTGTGGATCGCAACATAGATTGACACGCACACCATGGCTTTCCGAAAGATGGATGCGACCTGTGACAACATAGTTTGACACAACTCAAACCTGCGCACGTTTCCTATCTGAAAAAGGCATACTCACATCAGCCTGCTCCCCGTACCAGGTTCGTTATTCTCAGCGTAGGCCCTATCATCGCTGGATCGGCGAGAAGGCTTACCGGATCTTTCCCCAGGAACTGTTTCATGGCCGCTGTATGGACCCGCCTGACAACATGGCTCGCGAGCTTCAAAAAAAAGACCCATTCCGATGCGTTACAGGTTGATGAGATTGGATCAGAAGCACCAATTCGCACCAAGGCTGAAGATCGACTGAGGAGGGCCGAATACGCGGACCGGATAGCCACCGTGCTTTTGCAAATGAGTCCGCGCGAAGGTCGGGTTTTTGCCATCCGCGGAGGGTGGGGGTTTGGTAAATCGTCGCTCAAGAACCTCATCACTGAGCAACTGAGGAATCGGGACGATGGGGCGAGCTGGCTGGATTTCAATCCTTGGCAGTGGAGTGACAGTTCGGCAATTGCGCGAGCCCTCTTCGGTCAAATCGCTGATCGGCTAGGGGGAACGCATTCCAAGAACGCCTATAAGCGCGCCGAGCAGTTACGCCGATACGGCTCCTTACTAACCGGAGCGAGCGCGCCGCTGAAAAAGGCCAGTGGCGCCAAAGAAACCGTGTCATCCGTGCTAACCCATGGCTCCATAATTCTCATAGCGACAGCCGTCGGCTTCGAATTGCCAAGTGTTGCGAAAGTAGTCCTCGGGTTAGCGATCCTCGGCGTTGCTGCGCTATTTGTTGGCCGCGCCATGATGCATCTTGGTAGGGACCGCAGCAGTGAAACGCTCGACCAAATACGGGAAGATCTAGAGTCCCGCTTGCGTGAGCTCGAACGCCCCCTGATTGTCTTCGTAGACGATATTGATAGGCTAGAGCCGGAACAGATCCGTACTGTCCTTAAACAGGTTAAAGCGAATGCGAACCTACCCAACATCGTATTCGTGCTGCTGTTCCAGCCTAGCATTGTAGAGAATGCGCTCGATCCGGTGGCTAATGGTGACGGCCGCGCCTTTCTTGCAAAGATCGTCCAAGCAAACTTCGACCTGCCGGCTGTCCCTACCACCCTCGTGCATAGCATTTTGGGAGAGGAACTGACTCAGCTCGCGGGACGCTACGCGAACGAAGCTAACGGGTTTTCGGAAACACGCTGGGGTAACGCTTACGTCAGCTACATACAGCCCAGCGTAAGAAATTTGCGAGATGCTAGACGACTATTGTCCTCCATCGCTGTACACCTACCATTACATGCGACCTGCGACGCTCTCGAAGTCAACATCGTGGACTTTTTGCTGCTCGAAGCTATTCGTGTATTTGAGCCAGGCCTGCATGAAGCGCTGCTTTTAGAGAAAGATCTGGTTCTTCAAAAAAGACGCACTCGGGGCGACAACAGAGACGGCGAGCACCAAGCTGAAGCCAGACGACTTCTTGATAAAGTTCCAGAATGCCGTCGTGATGTTGCCCAAGAGGCTATCACCGAGCTGTTCCCCACCTTGGCATGGGCGTTCGATGGTATGGCCTATGGAAATGACTTTCAGACGACTTGGTTGACAGAGAAACGGGTCTGCACATCACGTTATTTTCCCCGCTACTTCGAACTGCAAACGGCAGTTGGTGAGGTCTCGGAGGTTTGCTTCCTTAAATTCCTCGATGCGACGGCGAACGAAGCGGCGATGAACGTAATGATCGCTGAGCTTGAAGCAGATGCATTGCTGCCTTCACTCGTAGCAAGACTCGACGAGTCCGTTGAGCGCCTTCCTCTAGATAACGCTGCAACATTGCTCACCGGCATGTTCAGCATTGCCCAGAAGCTAGTCCACCTGCGGGGCGACGGTTTCAGCTCTCCGTGGATTTCGGCGTGGAGGTCAATTTCTTGGTACGTAAAACGCATACCGCCCGAATTTCGTGATCGCCTGCTAACAGACGCTCTTCGCGAAACCAAAGCGCTATCTGTTGCTGCAATGCTGATCCACTTGAGTGATCCGGCTGACCACAGGCCAGAACGGGGAAGAGATTTTGAGCCAGCTTTAGATCTGGACACCGTCCACGCGATGAAGGCCGTGTGGTTGCAGATCATTCGTAGCCGTGCTGAAAGGGATCAATCATTGATCTATCAGCCAGACCTACTCCGTCTGCTTTTTGTTTGGGAAAAATACGAAGGTTCCGCTATCAAACCACACCAGTGGGTTCGGCAGGCAATACTCACAAACGAGGGGTTCGCCATCATGGTGGGCCAAATGATGAGCAGAGGGACCACTCACTCATGGGGTGACAGAGTGTCCACACCTCACCTCACATTTAATAGAGAAACGGTTCAAGACTTAATCGGAATCGAAGTGGCTAAAGCTCGTTGCGACGCAATGAATTTCTCAGATTTCCCTGACAATGAGGAAGCGCTGAAGACTCTCCTACGTCACTTGGAAGTCTGGCTTGGTCTTAGAGAGCGTGACCTCTTAGACGACTTTTAGTGACTTGATCTGGCTCACCCCTTGGTTACCCATGCTCCTCCAAGCTTCGCTCTGAAGCTTGGACGTGTTTACTCGCGAATGCCGAAGCATGCCGAGTTCACCGCTGCGCAGGACGATTTTTCCAGTAAATCCGGGCCCCAGAATCTGATAGCACTGGGCTACAATCAGCCACAAGCTCCACAGCTCAACTGTCAGACCCACTTAATTATGACTGGCCCGAAATATGGATATTTCAATGCTCAGGTCCACTGCACAGCAACCACTCCTACCCCTGCTCACACGTTGCCGTGCGCCTGCTCAGCGGACGGGAACCTTGGCGCGCGACTCCGATAGGAATTTCGATTGTCTATGAATTACTTCACCGAAACGGCGGCCAACATCCTTGGCAATAACAAGCTGCGATCCCCCCAGATCGAGGCTTATATCAAGGCCCAGGAACACTTCGAAAGCTCCAACGAGGACGCGCTAATCGTGCTGCCGACCGGCACCGGGAAAAGTGGACTGATTTCCATCATACCGTTTGGTCTCGCCAAAGGTCGTGTACTGATCATCACTCCAAACCTCGTCACGAAGCAGAGCATCCGGAAGACTCAGGAGCTCCTGGAGGATAATTTCTGGATCAATTTGGACGTTATCTTCAGCGCTGATGACCTGCCCGTCATTTGCGAATACAACTCCAGAACGCTGCAGTCGAGCCTTGAGAAGAGCCATTTTATCTACTCAAACATTCAGCAGGTACACAGCGAGCGGGCAGGATGCCTAACCAATCGTGTGCCACCAGATTTTTTCGATCTCATCATCGTCGATGAGGGACACCATGCACCGGCGGAAACCTGGCAGAAAACCCTTAGCCATTTCACAAATGCCAAGAAGATCTTCATTACTGGCACCCCTTTCCGCGGTGATAAACAAGAGGTGCCTGGAAAACTGATCCACGAGACTCCTCTTTCCGAGGTCATGCGCGATCGGTACGTGAAGTGGCTCAGGAAAGAGACAGTCAACGCCCATGAGCTCTACTTCACACTGGCCGAGCAACCGGATGTTCGCCTGTCCAAGGACGAGGTGTTGGCACTACGAGACCGAGAGTGGCTGGAGCGAAGCGTAGCGTTATCACCAGAGTGCTCGAAGGACGTGATTGCTCGGAGCATCGCCAACCTCCACGAGCTCCGAAAGACTTCACCGAAAGTGCCACATAAAATCCTCGCAGTCGGCTGCAGCATCAGCCATGCGGTAGATCTCCAGACTTGGTACCAAAACGAGAAGCTGACCACCACGATTGTGCACAGCGACATGGAGGCGCCGGATCTAGAAGCCGCATTCAGGGCCATCGATAACAACGAATGCGATGTCGTCATTTCTGTAAACATGCTGATGGAAGGCTATGACCATCGCTACCTCACAGTCCTCGCACTTTTCCGCCCGTATCGCAGTATCAATGCCTTCGCGCAGATTGTCGGCCGGGTACTCCGTGCGATCCCGGCTGAGGAGATCACGGCCTTCGAGGTGGACAACAATGCAGTGGTGATTTATCACGAGGAGACCGGACTGGATTCCATGTGGAGCGCCTTCCAAAAAGAAGTCGACCGGGCCCAGCATCAACGAACCCGCGAGTACACGATCACTGATTTGGAATACACCAGAAAGGAACACTCCTTGGCCGGTGTCTCATCGTCCGCTGCGTTCGTGAGCGACCGAGACTCGTACCTCGGGGACCTCGATTTCAACAGAATCTTCTCTGAGAAAAGGGCTGAAATCGACTCCATTGCGAGCCAAAAGGTCCAGCAGATGGCTGCCTTGGCGGACTATGATGAGGAGATGTTGGCGCAGTTCAAATCGCTGTTCATCAAAGCTGAGACGAAGAAAGCAGCCCAAATCATTGACCCTACCCTCATGGAAAAACGGCCTGAGATCGCGCGCAAGGCGCTGCGCGAGATTCTCACGAAGAAGGCACAAGATGAGGCGGCAACCCTGCTGAGTGACCTGGAAATCGAGGAAAAGGCCTTTACCCTTTATCCGAAATTCAGGAACCATCTTGTAGGAATCCAGCCCAATACCCCCAACGACGGTATACTGGTTAGATTTATTAACGCCAAGCTTGCGAAGAAATTCGGTAAGGTCACTGAGCGCGACACCAGCATGCTGTCCAAGTCGATTGCTCACGTGGAAGTGGTCATGGCTGAACTGAGGGGAATTTTGAAATGAGTCTCGAATCCATCAAAACACTTGTTGATGAGCTGACGACTCTCCATGTCACTCGTGGCGTTCAACCTAGCGACCTGATCGACAACCTCTTCGAGAACGATTACGTCGAGTCCACTGCACGCAAGACTCCCTTGGGCATGGTATTCGAGCTTACTTTCCTAGAGTCAGATGAGGACGGGGCGCCGAGCAAGGTCACAATGCGATATACCTACGATCGCGATCGGAATCTCACCCTGATTGAGCAGAAGGTTGCGGCCAAACGGTTCAGCATTCAATGGGATCGCTCCCAAGCTGTCCAAGATCTTATAGGCAAGCTTGAAATCCTACTTGCAGAGGAACTGCCTCAGGACAAGGTCGCCATGATCTTATCCACTATGCCCCAAGCGTACATGGCGCTTGCCCCTCGCCTGCAACTCGTAGCTTGATCCCACCTACCTGACGTTATGGCTGGTCTACTGACCAGCCATAACCTCGTCGCATTGAAGCCGCTCAATGCGTTTGTGGCGGCAAAGGTAGAGAAGCAACAGCCTATCTGCTGAAGCGGCCTACCAAGCGGGCGTCAGGTGTCTACTCTGTCTGGTACTGCGAGTTCAACATCTCAGTGGCTAGACCACAGCACTGCTCAATCAGCGCCGCTATCACAGCTCGGAGCTTACCCGCGTCATATGTGCCTGACTCGATAGCCTCAAGTGAGGTTTCGTAGAAAGCTTTGGCGTAGCTATCCTTGAAATCAAGCGTAACCGTCCGGCCATGTCATCTACCCAGCCCCGCAAAGCCAAGACATCGAGTGCACTCAAATTTAAGTGAGCACCAGATCTAGCCTTTAAACGGGTATTTCATGCAGCCAACACTCGGTTCCTATTCCAAGGCCTTCAAAGCCCAGGTCATTCAATATGGGTGCCCAGCACGGCACTACAATTGCCAGCATCGCATTCAGCCGTAAGCGTGCCCGTGGAAGTCGCAAGGCTGGCATGACGCTTTTTTTTGTAAAATTTTTGACGATAGGATGAAGCGTACTCTTCAGAAACTGCTCGTGCCGCCGATGGCCCAGAGGAGCCAAATTCAACCTTCGGGGTTTCAATGCTAGTAAGCAGCTATAACAGCGTGTATGTGCTGTTTTCCTTCGCCGTAGCGATCCTGGCGTCTTATACCGCGCTGGACATGACTGGTCGAGTCACCCGTACCGAAGGCAAAGCATCGGCACTTTGGCTTGCCGGTGGATCTTCCGCCATGGGCACGGGCCTCTGGTCGATGCATTTTATTGGCATGTTGGCCTTCCAACTGCCCATCGAGCTGGGTTACGACCTGACGCTGACTGGCTTATCGTTGTTGATCGCCATCGCCTCCTCCGCCTTTGCTTTGTGGCTAGCATGCCAGACGGAAATGCCACTGCCGCGTTTGCTGCTTGGTGCGGTGCTCATGGGTATCGGAATTGCATCCATGCACTACGTTGGAATGGCGGCGCTGCTGATGAATCCTGTAGTGGAATACGTTCCGTCGTTGTTCGCGCTATCGGTGCTGATTGCTATCCTTGCTTCGGGCGTGGCTTTGTGGATCGCTTTCCGCATGCGTGGCGAAGGTCAGTACATCAATCGTACACGCATCGGCGCCTCGTTAATTATGGGGTGTGCCATTGTTGGAATGCACTATACCGGAATGGCGGCTGCCCAATTTCCTATCGGGAGCGTGTGCGGAGCGGTCAATGCAGGCATTGATAGCAACTGGCTAATGGTTTTGGTGATTCTGATCACGCTGGCTGTCTGCGCTATTGCCTTGATCGTATCAATGCTTGACGTCCGCACCAGCATACTTGCCAGCTCCCTTGACCTCGCAAACAGTGAACTGGTGCAGCTAGCTCTTCACGACAATCTTACTCGCCTCCCTAACCGTATCCTCCTAAACGACCGTCTTCAGCAAGCGATTCATAAAGCCATCAGGCAGAAGAGCCACTTTGCCGTACTCTTCATGGATCTGGATGGTTTCAAAGCTGTTAACGATACTTACGGTCATCACACTGGCGACCAGTTGCTTCTGCAAGTAGCAAAGCGAATCAACGACGCCAAACGCGGCGAAGATACGGTGGCTCGCCTCGGAGGCGACGAGTTCGTTCTGCTTATCGATCCCGGCGAACCTGAAGACGCTGCGATGTTGGCGCAACGCTTGGTGGAAAATATTCGATTACCTTACGTACTTGGGCGGCAGACAGTGCATGTGTCCGCTAGCATCGGTATCGCTATATTCCCAGAAAATGGCCTAACCGAGCATGAGCTGATGGTCAATGCCGATGCGGCTATGTACCACGCCAAGGAGCAGGGCCGCGATGGCTACTGCTTCTTTGAAAAAGCTATGAACGTTAACGCTCACCTGCAGTTGGAAATGCAACAGGATCTGCGGTGCGCACTGGATCGGAATGAATTTATCCTGCACTTCCAGCCGAAGATGCTCGCCCCAAATGGCCCTATGATCGGCGTTGAAGCTTTACTGCGTTGGAACAAGCCAGGTTTGGGCTTGGTGCCGCCCGTCCGTTTCCTGCCCTTGGCAGAGCGTACTGGATTGATCGTGCCAATCGGTAGCTGGGTAATCCATGAGGCGTGCCGGCAGATGGCCGAATGGCAAGCGTT
This sequence comes from Pseudomonas sp. TUM25319, assembly GCF_056388475.1. Lineage (NCBI taxonomy): Bacteria > Pseudomonadati > Pseudomonadota > Gammaproteobacteria > Pseudomonadales > Pseudomonadaceae > Pseudomonas > Pseudomonas sp. TUM25319. The sequence continues at coordinate 160,010 of NZ_JBWJFH010000002.1, forward strand.
AGGCGAAGGTAAAGACGAATGGAGTATTGCGGTCAACATTTCGACGGTACAACTGGCCCATGCAAAGCTCGTTGATGTCGTGCGCAATGCCCTGCAAAGCAGTGGCCTGCCCCCCCGTTTCCTGACACTGGAAGTTACCGAATCTACGGCGATGCGGGACGCTGAAGCTGCTTTGATTGTTCTTGATCAATTGGCAGCATTGGGCGTGAATATCTCCATCGACGACTTTGGTACCGGTTATTCCAGCCTGCTTTATCTTAAGCGCCTACCAGCCAACGAACTGAAGATCGACCGAGGTTTTATCACCGAGCTGGCTAAGTGTAACGATGACGCGGCTATCGTTTCGGCCATAGTAGCGCTCGGTAAAACGCTGGGGCTGAGGATCGTTGCAGAGGGTGTGGAAACCGCTGAACAACAACAGATGCTTACCGAGTTGGGTTGCGACATTTTGCAAGGTTACCTGCTGGGCAAGCCGATGAGCGCAGAGAGGATGCTGGAAAGCTTAAGCGCGACCAAGACTCTAGCGTGATACTGCACAAGCCATAGATTCAAGTTGGTGCTTGCTGGTGCAATTTGCAGACCCGCTACATCACCTGATTTAAGCATCAGTTAAACATTCGAATTGGGATTTACGGCTTCTCCTCATTCGTCCGATAGTAAAATTCACTCTAAGGCTAATCAATGTTCAACAAGGCAATCAAGCAGACCTTGGCTGAGGCTCTGCAAAAGCTTCAGGCCGCAGAAGCAAGGGCCGTGGCCGTTGACCGTTCGACGGCAACAATTGAATTTAAACCCGATGGCACCATCATAGGTGCCAATGAGAACCTTCTTACCACCATGGGCTACCGACTGGAGGAGATCGTCGGACAGCACCATCGTATTTTCTGTTTTCCTGATTACCAGGCGAGTGCCGACTATCGTAAGTTCTGGCAGCGCCTGGCTGGTGGCGAGTACATACGTGAACGTTTCCTGAGGCGTAATAAGCAAGGCCTGGAGGTCTGGCTCGAAGCCAGCTACAACCCTATCCGAGGCGCCGATGGTCGCGTCGAAGGCGTGCTGAAGCTGGCCACCGACATTACTACTCAGGTGATCCGTGAGCAGGAGCAGAGCAGCATGGTTCAGGCCATCAGTCGCTCGATGGCTGCGATTTCCTTTAACTTGAAAGGTGAGGTTCTCGACGCCAACGAAAACTTCGAGCAGGCCATGGGCTATCGCCTGGATGAGATTCGGGGAAAGCACCACCGCATGTTCTGCACACGAGGTGAAGCGGACTCTCCTGAATACCGCGATTTCTGGGAGCGACTGAACCGTGGTGAGTTCTTCTCTGGACGCTTCCAGCGACTCAACCGGCATGGCGATACCGTCTGGCTGAGCGCAACCTACAACCCGGTATTCGATGCCAGTGGCCGGCTTTACAAAGTAGTTAAGTTTGCCCGTGATATTACGTCCCAAGTGCGCCAGCAGCAAGCAGAATCCGATGCAGCCACGTTCGCCTACAATATATCCCAGCAGACGGACAGAAGCGCTCGCCATGGTGCCGAGGTCATTAGTGAAACGGTCGAGGTGGTACAAGGCATAGCAGCCGAGCTCTCACGAGCGGCTGAAGGCATCACTGCAGTCAATCAGCAGTCAGAGATGATCCGCAGCATCGTGCAGACCATCCGAGGTATCGCCGAGCAGACCAACCTACTTGCTCTAAATGCTGCTATCGAAGCTGCAAGGGCGGGTGGACAAGGCCGAGGTTTTGCGGTGGTCGCCGATGAAGTACGAAACCTTGCAGCCCGCACGGCGCAGGCCACCGTGGAAATCGTCGATGTTGTGAAGCGCAACCATGAACTAGCGCAGGATGCTGTGGAGAGCATGCAGGCTAGTCGCCAAAAGGTCGATCAAGGCGTCGATTTGGTCAGCCAAGCCGGCTTTGTGATAGAGGAAATTCAGAGCGGAGCACGGCAAGTAGTCGACGCCGTGCGCCAGTTCGCCGAGGCAAAGGAAGAGCTCTGATGTAACTGTATCGGGCACAACCTCGTAAGGCTGTTCCAATTTCTCACGATAAGCGTGCTTGTCCAATATGACATCATCGCTGCTTACTGGGCGCAACTGAACGTTTGCATCCGAGCATCACGTCTTACGCAATTAGACCGGTTGCCAAATATGCGGCAGCAAATGATCGATTTCACTCGCCCGCTGCGTCGGCAGGCGTGTGAGCACGTCCTTCAAATAGGCATACGGATCATGACCGTTGAGCCGCGCAGACTGGATCAAACTCATGATCGCCGCCGCCCGTTTTCCGCTGCGTAGCGACCCTGCGAAGAGCCAGTTCTTGCGTCCAAGAGCCCATGGTCGGATCTGGTTCTCTGCCCAATTGTTGTCTATGGGTACAGCCCCGTCATCGAGGTAGCGCGACAGCGCTGCCCAGCGTTTCAGGCTGTAATCGAGTGCTTTGCTGATGGCTGAGCCTTCGGGCACAAGGTCGCGCTGGGCGCTCATCCAGACATGTAGCATGTCCATTACCGGGACGGCTTTTTCTTTCCGTATTCGCCGCCGTAAATCCGGCTCCAGATCGCGGACTTCGCTCTCGATTTCGTACAACAACTGGATATAGCGCAGGGCTTGCTCAGCAAGCGTGCTTTTATTCGTAGCGTGCAGCTCGAAGAATTTGCGCCGTGCATGGGCCATGCAGCCGATTTCGGTCACGCCGAGTTCGAAGCTGGCTTTGTAACCGCCAAAATCGTCACAGACCAGCTTGCCCCTCCAGCCTTGCAGGAAGTTGCGAGCATGCTCTCCGGCACGGCTGGGGCTGAAGTCATAAACCACCGCTGCCACATCCGAGAACTGGCTGGTGGCGTAGGCCCAAACATAGGAACGGTGGGTTTTCTTTGTTCCCGGCATGAGCATTTGCACGGGTGTTTCATCGGCATGAATAATCTGCTGCCCGAGTACCACTTCGCGCAGCGCATCGACCAGCGGCTGCAACTGAACCCCAGTCACGCCAACCCATTCGGCCAAGGTTGAGCGTGGAATCGCCAGGCCCGCTCGACCGAAGATCGATTCCTGACGGTAAAGCGGTAAATGGTCAGCAAACTTGGCAATCATGACGTGGGCCAGCAGCCCAGCGGTTGGGATGCCCTTGTCGATGATCTGAGCCGGAACCGGTGCCTGGATAAGCGTTTCGCAGTCATCGCAGACCCATTTGCCACGTACATGACGCTCGACGGTGAACACGCCCGGTGTGTAATCCAACTTCTCACTGACATCTTCACCGATGCGTTTCAGCGCGCAGCCGCATGGGCAGTGAGTGTTGTCAGGTTCGTGATGGATCAGTGTGCGTGGAAACTCAGCCGGCAATGCAGTGCGCTTGGGCTTCTGCTTTTTCTCGGTCGCCGCTGGCACTGTTTGCAAGGCCTGAAGCTCTGCTTCAATCGCTGCGATATCTGTATCGATCAGGTCATCGAGCAAACTGGCCTGCTCAGGATTCATCTGCTCGCTGCGCTTGGCAAATTTCAAGCGCTTGAGCTGCGCAATTTCGAAGGTCAGCTTCTCGATCACCGTCTGATCGCGGTTGATCTTCTTGCCCATGGTTTCGACCGTCTTACCCATTGTTTCGACTTGCGAGAGCAATTGCGCAGCTAAGGCACGCAGTTGGTCGGGAGTCATTTGGTCGAGATTGGGAGAAGAAGTCATGCGCCGAATTTTGCCAGAGCAGGCGCTTCGCGGCGATAGACCGATAGGCTAATGGCAGCCGTTAAAGCAGTGTGATCGAGCCGCCGGAACCTGCTCGTTGCCATGGCAGGCCCAATACCAAGGCTTGGAGTTGCTCGGTGTCCAACTGCATTTCAGAGCCATGACGAATGCTTGGCCAGTGGAACTTGCCCTGGCTCAACCGGCGCGCCGCCAGCCATATGCCGAAGCCGTCATGCACCAGCACTTTCATGCGATTGGCGCGGCGGTTGGCGAAAAGATAAGCACAGTGCGGCTGCGCCGCACCGAACACCGCAATCACCTTGGCTAATGCCGTTTCGGTACCAGCGCGCATGTCCATCGGCTCGGTGGCGAGCCAGATGGAGTCGATGCGAATCATCGCAGAAGGTCTCGAAGAAAGGTCGCGCAGGCAGCAGCATTTTCAGTGGGCCAGTTCACTGTGACGGTGCCACGCGGGTGCTGTATTTCAACGCAAATATTCGATGATGATGTGTGGGATTTCGCCCCTGCCAGCGGCACGGGTAACGGAATAAATGCAGGTTGCAGCGCCGTGCTTTTCTGCGCTTGCAGGCGAATCCATTTGTGGACGAGGTTTGCGTTGAGGTTATGGCTGAGTGCGATGCTGGCAATCGAAGCACCGGGCTGGGCACACTCTTGAATGACCTGAGCTTTGAAGGATTTGGAATAGGAACGGCGTGTTGGCTGCATGAAATACCCGCTTAAAAGGCTAGAACTGGTGCCCACTTAAATGTAAGTGCACACCATGTCTTGGCTTTGCAGGGCTGGGTAGATGACTTGGCCGTACGCATACAATCAAGCGCCCCCTGATAGATATCCAACGTTTCCTTGTAGTTTGTCCAAGTTACCTGCGCCGGGGGGCGGCCCTTCAACCTAAGATCGAGATAGCATTCAATAGCGGCTGCGTAGCCATTGATGTCAGCGCTCACGACGCCACCTGGGCCCTTTGCGGGAAAATTCCGTAACTCTTCCAGATCAGGGAGAACCATCGCCCTCATGTTCACAGGGAATTTGAAGCGCTGGAGGAGTTTTCTGTAGGTATCAGTGCCTTCGGCGTCGTTGTCAAATAGGAAGATCACGCGGTTATGTACATCAATTTTGACCAGTCCTTCGGCAAACTTAGAAAGATTGCCTGTGCCCGAAAAAGGGTGACGATCCTCGATGTCGATGAATCGAAAAAAATCCTCTATGTCTGGTCGAAGTAGCGCGAGGCCCCTTTTTAGAATGTGGGTATCAGAGGTGCCTTCGGTCGCGATTAAATAGGTTTGGGTTCGCCGCGCATTGCCGATGAAGTTCTCGTTTTTTGCCCAGCCGGCGTCAACAAAGCTGCCGTAATCCCATACGACTTCTTCGCTTAGGTTAGCCGGGCTTTCAGCAAGGATTCGCAAGGTTGCGTAGGGGCTCAGGAATCCAATCATCGAACCGAAATGGCTTCGTTCAGAATACCCTCCGATGTCTGCATCAAATACTCCCGTCGGTAGCAGAGATACGGCAGGATCAGCCGCGAAGCGGCCCAGCCCCTGCGCATGCTCAGTGTCATAGGTAGGGACATACTCGCTTTTGAGGTCTCGCAACGGATACGTCTTGATGAATTCGACAAACTGCTCGAAGGTCAAACGGTCAGGGCGTAAATCATCTGGCCGATATTCCGAAAATTGATCGCGATCGAGTTCGACCTGACTGTCATATTCTGATCTCACCGCCGCCAACGTGTATCCAAGCAGCTCCAACCGAGACACCATGGAACCGAGAGTACGGCAGAAACACAGTTCCATCTGGCGAAGACTTTCAGCACTGTGTTCATAATCGTAATCAATGCTGCCATGTCTACGCTGCCGACGGTCGCTCTCTTGATAGAGCATGCCGTGGTCTATTCCCATGTGACCCGTGTTGTAGGTGACTTCGAGATCGCCCACGGTCAGAGTGATTGGTGTGCTCATGAAGATCTCAGTACCTGGATTTAATCCTTGATGGCCAACCGAGCGAGCGTGTGGCCCACTAGTTCGCGCATAGCAAAGGCAAAATTATGGAGGCGCAGCTTGTTCCGGCAGTCTTCCAGATTAAACATCGCTGCTTCGTACAGGTCTCGCTCGAACCGAGAGTCACCCAAAAGCTGAAAAATCCTTTCATCCATAGCCTTTCCCTCTCAGCGGTTTTTAGCCGTAGCATTAACGCACTGCTGCTACCGTTTCTGGCGTATAGCGCCTAGACCTATTTGATAAGTGGGTTATCCAGGATGATGATCGCTTGCTCGGACGATATAGACGCTCCTGCTGTGCGCGCTTGGTGCGCATTAGAGCAAAGCGCAGTTTGTGCACAGCCTGCCTGGACAGGCTAGCTTACGCACTCACACCCACCCGTTTTTGAAGAACGCCAGAAACTGGTGAGAAAACTCCTCCGTCAACGTCTGCTGTGAGCTTTTGCTGGAGCGAATGACAAGAAAGCCCGTATCAACTCTCACGGATAGCGGGCGGATTTCGAGCCCCTTACCCACGAAATCCAAAGCTGTCGGTGGATCAACGATGCTCACGCCCAGGCCTTGGGCAACGAGCGCGCACGCGGTGTAGGACAGGCTGGTCTCCAGCCGCGTGACCCGGGGTACTTGAGCCAAGGCAATCTGCACACCAGCAGAGAAAATGGTGCCGGGCCGAGGCGCAACGAACCTCTGCCCTTCAAAGTCGCTGGGCGCAACGACCTCAAGCTCCGCCATCGGATGGCTGCTGGGCATGACTGCTACAGCCTCCATGTCTACAGACAGCATATCGACACCGTGGGGATTGATCGGTCCCTCGGCATAGCCGATATCAACCTGGCCAGCTGAAACCATCTCCACAACCTGACTGGACGGAACCCCCAGAATGCTGATCTGGAGGTTGGGCCTCTCCTGAAGGAAATAGGCCAAGAATTTCGGCAGTAGCGTGTTAGCCACTGCAGGCATTGCTGCAATTCTCAATGAGCCGGCCGTGTTTTCCCTGATCCCTGATGCCAGGCGGCCGATGCGATCAAGCCCGATAAACGATCGTTCAACCTCGGGAATCAGGGCATGTGCTTGAGGTGTAGGGACCAATTGGCTGCCTCGCCGTTCGAAAAGCGGTAAACCGACAGCCTCCTCAAAATCCCGGATCAGACGAGTCACCGCCGGTTGTGTCACGGACATCAGGTTGGCAGCCCCAGTCATGCTGCCTGTTCGCATCACGGCGTGGAACGCTTCTACTTGGCGGTGGTGTATTCGCACAGCTCACCTCATAACATTTGCGCATACTGAAAGGGCGTATTTTTGATTTTGAATTATGCCCAGCACGTGCGAAATTGCAAAAAAATTACACAGAACAAGAAAAAAATCGCGCCACGCCGGCGCCAGTAGCAGCAACCATCCTGCCGAAAGTCCACCCAGATAAGCGCGCTGTCGCCTGTGGAGTAATACCGTGAATTTTTTAGAAATAATGAGCTTCGGTGACCAGGGATGGGCGGCCGATATGCTGCTAGCCGCCCTGATGACGTGCGCGATATCGGTTTGTGGATTTCTCTGTGGATCGGTCATCGGCTGCTTAGGTTGCTGGGCAAAACTTTCACGGTCCTACCCATTGCGATGGCTGGCCGACGTGTACACCACCGTGCTGCGCGGGGTGCCAGACCTTCTAATCATCTACCTCTTTTACTTTGGCAGCAGCATGGTGCTGACCCAGGTGGCTCAGTCCCTTGGGATCAAAGGCTTCATGGGACTGCCCGGGTTTTTCGTGGGCGTCGTGGCTATCTCGGTGATCAGCGGAGCCTACCAGCTGGAGGTATTTCGCGGCGCGGTGAACAGCGTTGCAGTCGGTAGCATCGAGGCAGGCCGATCAATAGGTCTTGGAAAATTCCAGTTATTCAGACTGATCATCGCCCCCCAAGCGTTAAGACTCGCGCTGCCAGGCCTCGGCAATGTTTGGCTACTGGTTCTGAAGGATTCTGCCCTCATCAGCGTTGTTGGACTTGTAGAGCTGATGCGCCAATCACAAATCGGCGCCGGTGCTACCCACCAGCCCTTCCTTTTTTACTGCACCGCCGCTGCTCTGTATTTCGCGATCAGCGCTTTCAGCAGTCACTTGTTTGCGCGGCTTGAGCAGAAGCTTGATAAGCCGATGAGGAGAGCATGATGGACTTCGCATTCCTGCTTGAGTGCTTTGAGAAACTGCTGGCCGGCGTCCCTATTACCTTGGGCTTGTCGCTATTTTCCTGTGCCATCGGCCTGGTGCTGGCCTCAGTAATTTGCGCGATGCGCATGTCAAACAAGCCGTGGCTGGACTATCCCGCCAGGACCTTCGTGGCTGTATTCCGTGGGACTCCTCTGCTTGTTCAACTGTTTGTCATTTACTACGGCCTCGGCCAGTTTTCTTGGCTTCGCGAAAGCTTCGCATGGCCCTACCTCAGAGAGGCTTACTGGTGCGTGCTCGCGGCACTGGCACTCAATACCGCCGCCTATACCAGCGAAATTCTTCGGGGAGGGATCAACTCTGTTCAGCAAGGGCAGATTGAAGCAGGTTTATCTGTGGGACTGCGGAAGGACCAAATATGGCGCTATGTAATTATTCCGCAAGCCTGCCGCCAGATGTTGCCTGCCTATGGCAATGAAATAATCCTACAAATCAAATCTACTTCCCTCGCTTCGATCGTCACGCTCATGGAGGTGACAGGTATCGCCGCGAAGTTGGTGTCTCAAACCTATCGGCCAATCGAAGTCTTTATTTGTGCCGGTGCGTTGTACCTGTTGTTCAATTTTATCGTAACTCGCGCAGTAACGCTGATGGAGTTCCGGTTCACCCGTGGTATGCGACGCTGAATAAGTTAGCAGCATATATCTGCCCAATCTAAATTGAGGAAGTTTGCTATGCGATTTAAAAGCCTGACGTTGAGTGCAATTATTCTCTCTGGCGTATGCGCATCGTTCGCTAACGCCGAAGAGCCTCAAGTAATCAGAATCGCCACTGAAGGCGCCTATGCGCCTTGGAACTTTGTGAAGCCGGGAGGTCAGCTCGATGGCTTCGAAATCGAACTAGCTCGCGACCTGTGCGATCGCATGAAGGCCAAATGCGAGATCTCCGCCCATGACTGGGACGGACTGATCCCATCGCTCAAAGGCGGGAAAATCGACGCCATCATGGCAGGCATGAGCATCACCCCAAAGCGCCAGGAGGTGATCGGCTTCAGTCGCACATACGCCGCCCCACTCAACGGTTTCTTGGTGGTTGATAGCGGCAGCCTTGCAAAACTGCCAGGCGCCTCAAAGAGCATCGATCTGGACAAAGATGAGGCAGGAGCCGAGGCCGTTATCAAAGAAATGGCTCCTCTTCTGAAGGGTAAGGTCATTGGCGTACAAGGCTCGACTACCGCGTCCGCCTTTGCTGAAAAGTACCTTTCGAAAATTGTTGAGGTTCGAGAATACAAGACCGTTGATTCTCACAACATGGATTTGATGAGCGGTCGAGTCGACGCCGTGTTGGCTAACGCGGTTGTCCTCAAACTTGCAACAGAGGATGCATCGTTGAAGGGTGCAAGCATGGCCGGCCCGGTGTTTTCCGGTGGCGTATTTGGCCCAGGGATTGGCATTGGATTGCGGAAATCTGATTCCGACTTAAAAGCCAAGTTTGATGAGGCCATCACTGCGGCAGTTAAAGACGGCACGGTTAAGAAGCTTTCTGAAAAATGGCTGAAATTCGACGTAACTCCACTGGAATAAAGCGGGAATTCCAGGCTGAACGGAGCGGTAACTTATGAGTGGTGTAACGATCGTCGTGGGCGGTGGGCTGGTCGGATTGGCGACTGCCTATGGCCTTGCCTGCAAAGGGCAGAAAGTCCGACTGCTTGACCAAGGGGATACTGCCCTTCGAGCTGCACGAGGAAATTTCGGCCTGGTCTGGGTGCAAGGTAAAGGCTATGGGATGCCCCCCTATGCTCGATTGACGCTCCGTTCTGCAGCGGCGTGGCCACGTCTAGCCAACGACCTGTTGGTCGAGACCGGCATCAACGTTCACCTGAGCCAGCCAGGGGGCTTCAGCCTCTGCTTGAACCATGATGACATGGCTGAAGAAGCGGCCCAGTTGCGCTGGCTTCGCGAAGCACTGGACGGAAGGTACCGGTTTGAGGAGCTGGGCCCTGCAGAGCTGAGAAAGCGCCTGCCGGGCGTCGGCCCAGATGTCGTGGGAGCTTGCTACAGCCCAGAAGACGGCCACACCAATCCGCTGTTTCTTCTGAAGGCACTCACAGCAGCTGTTCAACGGCGCGGGGTGATTTTAGAAACCGGCTGTGATGTTCAGAAGATCGAAGCTACCGAGTCGGGATACAAGCTGACCGGCAGCGGGCGCACTTGGGAAGCAGACAGGGTTGTATTGACTGCTGGGCTGGGGAATCAATCGCTGGCAGAGCAGGTCGGCATATCCCTTGGGCTGTCCCCAAATCGCGGGCAAATCCTGATCACTGAACGCCTGCCTCACTTCTTGGACTATCCCACTAACTACGTCCGTCAAACCGGCGAAGGTACCGTACAGCTCGGGTATTCCAACGAATCCACCGGCCTGAATGACAGCGTCAGCGCGAACGTAATGTCTGACATCGCCAGGCGGGCGGTCGCCTGCTTTCCAAGGCTGGCGAACGTCCAACTCGTTCGGGCGTGGGGAGCACTTCGGGTCCTCACCCCAGACGGTTTCCCCATTTATCAGGAATCACCAAGCATGCCTGGTGTTTACGCCCTGACGTGCCACAGCGGGGTAACGCTCGCAGCGGTACATGCTTACGAAGTGGCTCCTTGGATCGCGGGCGGGCCGGCACCCTTCGAGCTTGAAGCATTCAGCGATCAGCGGTTCAAGGATCCTGACTACGAGGTAACCTCCAATGGCCACTAGTCCGTTGTTTCGATCTCTGGATGCAAGTTCATCCGAGGTTGTCATTGAATTTGATGGAAAGCAGATCCGTGTCGCCGACGACACGAATTTGGCCGCAGCTCTTCTCGAAGCAGGTGTCGATGTCACCCGGAAGACCGCAGTGAGCGGAGCGTCGCGTACCGCCTACTGCATGATGGGTGTGTGCTTCGAATGCCTGGTTGAAATTAACGGCGTCTCCAGACAGGCCTGCCAGGTGCGGACTCAAGCAGGACTCAAGGTCAAAAGCCACTGCCCCGCAGCGGCCGGAGGTGGCGTTCATGGCTAACCACGTACAGGTCATCGTTCTGGGGGCTGGCCCTGCCGGCATCGCGGCCGCAATGCGTCTGCACGCTGAAGGCGTAAAAGTCCTGGTTCTTGATGAACAGGCAACGCCTGGCGGGCAAATCTACAGAGAGGTCAGCCTGGCCTCTCCAAAGCGCAAAGAGCTGCTAGGTAAAGACTATGCAGCGGGGAGCACCCCTGTCGCCACCTTCATGGAGAGCGGGATCGATTACGTTCCCAATGCCTCGGTATGGCTGGTAACGGCTGAGCGCGAGGTGCACTTCCGTGTGGCGGGAGAAACTCGTGTCGTATCCGCGGACCGTATTCTGTTCTGCAGTGGCGCTTACGAACGCCCTATGCCCGTTCCGGGTTGGACTCTCCCAGGCGTCATGACGGCAGGCGCGGGTCAGATTCTGCTGAAAACCGGCGCACGTGTGCCCAATGGTGCCGTTGTGCTCGCAGGCACAGGCCCTCTGCTCTACCTGCTGACGATTCAATACTTGAAAGCCGGTGTGAAAATCAAAGCTCTGGTGGACACCTGCACTCGCGGAGATCTAATCGCCGCAGCCCGCTTTCTGCCTGCTGCATTGCCTGCTTGGAAGCAGCTCTTCAAGGGCATCTCCTTGATGGCTCAAATACGGCGGGCGGGCATCGATTGGTACCAGGGTGCGACTGACATCCAAATCGAAGGTGACGCAAAAGCTCAGGCCGTTAGTTTTACCCACAGAGGCGAACACCGGCAGGTGAATTGCGACCTGGTGCTGCTGCATCAAGGCGTAGTGCCGAATACCCATCCAACGCTGTCCATTGGCGCGGAACACCGTTGGGATGAAGGCCAGGTCTGCTGGGTCGCCGAACAGAATGAATGGGGCGAGCTGAGCGTTCCTGGCTTCTTCATCGCAGGCGATGGCGCGGGCGTGAACGGAGCAGAAGCAGCGGCTTTGCAAGGTCGACTCGTCGGACTTGGCATCGCAGTTTCCCTGGAAAAACTCACCCGTTCGGCCGCACAGCCGGAGGCGCAAAGTGTTCGTCGCGCCTGGCAGAACCTCCGCTGCATACGCCCCATGCTGGAACGTCTGTATCGCCCCATTCGGAGCCTACAACTTCCTGCAGACGGCACCATCGTTTGCCGATGCGAGGAGGTCACAGCAGGCGCAGTGCGCGAATACGCAGCCATGGGATGCCTGGGGCCAAACCAAACAAAAGCATTTGGCAGGTGCGGTATGGGTCCCTGCCAGGGCAGGCAATGCGGTCTGTCCGTGACGCAAATTCTGGCTGATGCCCGACATCTGCCGCCTTCTGAAGTCGGCTACTACCGCATTCGCCCTCCACTCAAGCCAATCACTCTCGCCGAGCTGGCCAACGAAAAGTAACCATGGAGCAGAACTCGATGACTTCAATCAATCGCATAGAGAGCAACGCCCGTTTGAGCCGAGCGGTCGTTCATAACGGTGTGGTGTACCTCGCAGGAATCACTGCTACCGACTGCACTCAAGACATCAGAGCCCAGACGCGCGACGTGCTTCAGAAAATCGAAGAGCGCCTGGTTCAGGCAGGAAGCGACAAAGATCACATCCTGTCCGCTCAAATCTGGTTAGCCAATATCGTCCAGGACTTCGACCCGATGAACGCTGAGTGGAGTGAATGGCTCGGATCGGCCGGTCGGCCTGCGCGGGCGACATGCCAGGTAGCCTTTGATGATCCAACACTGTTAATCGAAGTGATCATCACAGCTGCCGTCGCCTAGACCTGAATGTTGCTCTGCAGGACCAGGGCAAATTATTTACGCCATCCAGCATTTTCAATGCGCCTAACAGAATGTGACGTGCGCAAAGATTAAAATAAGGTGTCTTATGTCCATCTCCTCAGAAGCAACATCCTGGAAATTGAAAAACGGCTCGCAGCCCGCAAATGGCGCTGGAGCTGAGCCAAAACTCAGTATCTCAGGCCTGTGCAAACACTATGGAGAGCACCAAGTCCTCCGTGGGGTATCACTTCAAGCCGACAAAGGAGATGTGATCAGCCTGATAGGAGCCAGTGGTTCAGGTAAAAGCACGCTGTTGCGCTGCGTGAATTTCCTTGAGCAGCCGGACGCAGGAAAGATCCAGCTGGATGACTATTGCCTCGAGATTGGTGGGGCTGCTGGTAAACACAGCCTGCCTAAGGCCAAAGAGCTCCAAAAGCTACGCTCAAGGCTGGCGATGGTGTTTCAGAACTTCAACCTTTGGAATCACATGACGGTCTTGGACAACGTGTGTCTTGGTCCTCAGAAGGTCTTGGGTGTATCCCGCCAAGAAGCGGTTGAGCGAGCTGAAAAGTACCTTGAGAGAGTAGGCCTTCCATCTCGTACGACGCAGCAGTATCCATCAACCCTGTCTGGTGGTCAGCAGCAACGCGTCGCTATTGCTAGAGCGCTTGCGATGGAGCCCGAAGTTTTGCTTTTTGACGAGCCTACCTCAGCGCTTGATCCCGAGCTGGTGGGCGAGGTGCTGAAGGTCATCAAATCACTCGCCGAAGAAGGCAGGACGATGTTGATGGTCACTCACGAGATGGCTTTCGCCCGCCAGGTCTCAAGCAAGATTGTGTTCCTTCACCAGGGATTAATCGAAGAGGAAGGCAACGCAAGCATCTTAGATGCGCCGCAAAGTGAACGGCTGCAGAAATTCCTGGCTAATAGCTTGAAGTAATTTTCTGCGAATGCAGCTCATGACTACAACTGAAATAGGGCTCTGCTATGTCCATCGTTTCGAACCCTCAATACAACGATGCTAAATCCAACAGAGCTGCTAAATATTTGAACAGGCAGGAGTTGCAGTTCATAAATGGGATGACATCCCACTTGCTTCTAGTCATTGAACCTCGATCCAGCGAATTTGTGATAGCAAGTGGTGCCACCGTTCGTGTGCTGGTCGAGCATCAATCAACTGAGCAGGCAATTGAGGTTGAGTACCTTCCCGGTGGCATGGTCGTCTACACGAGCGACGGGGGCCAGGTAGAGGTGTACCAAGATGGACGACGGTTGCCCCATGACAATCAAACTCGTGGAATGGCAACCAAGCTCAATCGATAAAAATCATTAAATGTCTTATTGCCAGCCCGTATGCAGACTTTTGTCCTACTATGAGCATGTATGGTCAACGGTTCTTCCGATGAGCTCGGCACAGCTTTTCACAACTTTTGATACGAGCGCATTAACATGGCCTTGAACAAGTTCGTCTGTACAGTTCTCACCGCAGCAGTGTGTGTTGCCAGCAGTTTATCCATGGCCAGTGAAAAGGCTCTGCGAATCGGCATTGAGGCGGCATATCCTCCATTTGCCTACAAGACGCCGGATAACAAGCTGGTGGGTTTTGACTACGACTTGGGCCAAGAGCTCTGCGCCAGAATATCGGCTAAGTGTGAGTGGGTCGAGATGGAATTTGACGGGCTTATCCCGGCGCTTAAAGTCAGGAAAATTGATGCTGCGATCTCCTCCGTCTCGATCACTGAAGCACGAGCCAGGTCTGTCGACTTCACAAATCCGTACTATCTTCTGCCCGCCAAGCTGGTGACACGGAAGGATAGCGGAATCAATGTTGCCCCCGCCGACTTGAAGGGGAAGCGCATTGGCGTTCAGCGAGCTTCCAACTTTGATCGCTACGCAAGTGAGGTTTTCGAAAAAGCGGGCGCCGAGATCGTGAAGTACGGCACGCAAAACGAGGTGTTTCTTGACTTGGCAGCGGGGCGCGTCGATGCCTCGCTCGCCGGTTCCCTTGTGATTGAGGACGGCTTCTTGAAAACGCCTCAAGGTGCCGATTATCACGTGCTGGATCAGAATTTCACTGATGAGGCTTATTTCGGTACCGGTGCAGGTATTGCGACTCGTAAAAATGATCCATTGGTAGGAAAGCTGAATGATGCATTAGCGGCCATCAAAAAAGATGGCACCTATGAAAAAATCCAGCAGAAGTATTTTCAATATGATATTTCAGGCGACAAGTAACAACCCACCCTACCAACATAGCCTGAATTCATATCTGCCTAATGAGTAGTCCTGATAAATCTGCAGATTGGTTATAAATTTGCGGTTCGGATTATCTTCCCGAACAGAGCCGTGGTAGACAGGCTTCCTGCATATTTGTTGGAGGCCTCTCCACCCCTATGAAATCGTTGGAAGCGCCATCTTTATGCTCAACCATCTTTCTATTCGTGCAAAAGTCATCCTGTTATCCGGGCTGTGCCTGCTCGCGGTAGTGGGGCTAGTTTTGGGCATGAATTTGTATCAATCGCGTGAGAATAATCACGTTGTTGGCGATGCCAGCTCGCAGATGCTGACTCAAAGCGTAAAAAACCTGCTGCAAGCAATTTCCGCTGAAAAAGCCTTGTCAATTCAAAAGAGCTTTGGTGAAAACGTGCTGATGCTGAGCGCGCTGAATGATCAGGTTAAAGATTTGCGCAGGATGGGCCAGAAGCGCTCGATGAGTCAAGGTGCAGCCACGTTCTGGCAACCTAGTGGTAAAGCGCCTGAGAGCCATGGGACAGGTGCAGCAGCTTTGTGCGGTGAGCGGAGAATTCGACTACGTGGCTTGGCTACGCAGCGACTCACCAGAACAACTAGACCAGTTACTCGACCAAATTGGCAACGTGGATGGGGTAGAGAACACCACCACGTCGATTATCCTCAGCAGCAAGGTCGATCGCGGCCAGCCAAGCTGATGGGCTGAGCCCCCTTAGATTGCGCTGCGGCGATCAAGGATGATGGGGGCATACGATCGGAGAGGCGGCACCTCTAAAAAGAGATTTCCATCGGCGGCCCTTCCCAATTCCTAGATACGCCAGTCGACTTCAACAACTCCTCTGCTGAAACACCTGCTTTGGACAAACTTTCCAGGTCCCACTCAAAAAAGCTCGTAAACGCCTTGAACACCTTGGCTGCCAATACCGAGATCAACCTCACCGTCTCGTACTTTACGGGAAGTCCCATCTTGATCAGCTCAGCGACAGTCCATACCAAGGTTCTCAAACGGAAATGCCAGACAGATTCCTGATGAAGCTTGATCAGTTTATATGTCTGGGGGAATTTCTGTGTGCGCAGGCTTATTTCATGGGGCAACGAACGTGGAAGAAGCGTTTGCAAATTGCGCATATTGACCCGCTTCAGATCCTTCGTACACCGATACAAGTCGTCCACGCCTGCTTGAATAAGTGCTGCATACCCAGCATCTCGTGGGTCCACAGCCAGCTTGTCCGTCGCCAAAACTTTATTTGGTTTCCGAAACTGTGCCATCAACCATGCGTTATCGTTTTCATTAATCCATTTGGTAGGTCTATAGGCCTTCTTCCAAAGATAATCCATATCAGCATCTGAACGGAGAGCCAAAAGCATTTCAATTTTTCTGCGATGGCCAGCTCTTTTACTATCCTGACTACCTTCACTCTCTCCTCGAAAAACTGGTCTTGAAGCGCTTAAAAGAATTGATTCGTTATTTAGTGCTGCCTCGAACACATCTGCGCTTCTGAACAGATGAAGGGCAATAATTAAGTGTCGAGCAAGGGGCATGTTAAGTTGACCTTTGTCAGATTTCAACCTAATCCATTGCTCATGCTTTCCTTGCTGGTAGGCCGGATCCGCGCTCGACAAAAGCTCATCACCGAAGGTGTCTCGAATACTCGAAAACAATTTGGCGATGCCTGCGTTATGTCCAAATACATAATCGCGCTTTTTACACTGCCGTACGTAGCAAGAGCTTAATACTGTACTACCAATCGGAGGTATATTTCTGTTCAGAATTTCGTGTGCGAATAATGCAACTTTTTTCTCTAAATGAGAGCCTTTGAGTGTTGACGACGCCTGGAGCGGGCTCCAACCGCAAGCGCATGGCTCAGTCAGGTTTGGGAGTAACCTTAGTTTTCGGTAGAAAGGGTGCGAACATTTGGGACATGCATGGATCAGTGCGTCGCCGTGTCGCCAGCATACGGCTACACCTGGAATATGGTGTGATCGATGCCAATAGGCGTAACCCTGCTCGATGAGGTCTTCCTGGACGCAGGTAGGACAAATCTTAGCCATGCCATGGATGGACCCCTCTCTGCGGGGGACGCGTACCACTCCATCAATAGTGGGCTCTCCTGCGTGCTGCGGTCCTTCCCTGACCCCCAGAAATGGCCTGTATGCTGGAAAGGTGGTGTTGGCATTGATCAGCTCTGCGAGATTGGACTCCGGTTGACCTGGCAGCCTGCCGGCCAGGGCCTCGATCTGCTTTGGCACGATGGTACTCATGCAAAATGGCTTCGTATCAAATAGATCGCGGTACGTCTCCGCCGCGGTCCTATTGCCTGACAGAAAGTGATATCGGGTGATGCGAGAGTGCAGCATTTCGTCCGGCATCGAGGCGGGGAAAAATAGAAGATCAGACATCTTTTCCGACTTACAGGCTAGGGTTAAAAAAGGACGTGCAAAAGGCGATATACCTAGTTGTATAACATGGAAGATTGTACCAGGGTTAGTATTCTTGAAAAATTTGATGTGAAGCCATGTAACCTCAGAGCCACAGCATTTTACTGGAAATTATACTGTTCAGTAAAACTCAGATACTGGACGCGTATTGATAATTTTATGGTTCGTCTTTTCACAGACTTGTTCTATTAATTAGAACAGCAGGGAGCCGATGTGTGAGCCGTGATCGGCTTTTACGTCGAGGGTCTGATGCTCGCTGTCCGGTAAAGAGAAGACAGCGAAAAGGGCTTTCCTTCCAGGAGCAGTTTGCGTCTCGCCCACCGCAGGCGCCGCTCACGAAAGGCGTAGGTTGACTCACACGCCTTGTCGAGCGCAGCCGCACAAAGTGGCAGCTTCGAGAGTTGCTTTTCGAAGCGAGAAAGCACATGGAGCTCTCGTCCAATCCTGGTACGTGAGATGCGCACAGGCTTGCCCGGCAGCGCACTAAGTGTCTTGGCGCAGAGCAGTATGTCGCCGGCTAACCTCGCATCGAGAGCGGCAAACGTCTGGGCACTGTTCCTATTAGGTGCACGATGGGCATTTGAGCCTGTAGTACGCTGCGAAAGCCAGTGTCGATCACAGCGGTACAACCACGCATATCCTCTGCAGGCGTGTGCCTTGTGATGACGGTAATCTGCTTCAAAGGCAGCCCGCTTCTCACGGAGCTCCGCCTGGAACCTAGCCCTCCTCCAGAGCGCCGGCCCGCCAGCAACTTTGCGGATGGATCGATAGACATAAGTCAGAGAAACACCAGTGATGACCGCAATCGTTCGAGCATCGGTCCCTATCATGGCGTGCTTCCACACGGCGGTATCTGCAACCTCCAGGCCATTGCTGACAGCTAACGATGAGACGTTCTCGGGTAGTCCCATGTGAAATTTCGAAATACGCTCAAAATCCGCTTCAACACAGCCGATACGCAGCAATGTGGCCATTTCAACCCGCAGTGCACTGGCCAACAGTATGAATTTGAGCGGATGGTGAGAAGCTCTAGGCTTTCGGAGCAGCTTGGTGACCCATGTGGCGGGGATATCCTCACGAGACTCGCCAAGTACACCAAACTCCCATTCGGAGGGGAGCGCAGCGAAACTCTCACCAATGTGTTTTGCAAGCAACTGTAGCTTTAGACGATTGGATCGAGATGCGAGACCTAGCTTCACTGCGCCTTGTACAAGCGCGTAACGGACCGCACACGCCGGTAGCGCACTTACACCCGAGTCGAGCACCTGCTGCGAGCGCAGCGCTACGTCCCTAAGCGCGAATAGGTACCGCGACTCGATATCCAGGGACACCGTGTGCGCTTGAACAATATCGTCACTGGGTAGGTTGAGGAACCGAGAGTTGCGGCTGGACCACCGATGATCCAAGACCCTGAGGATTGTGCCGTGATACGGACATACCAGCACGCCTGGAAGCAAGTGAACCCTATGCCAGTAAGCTACCCCCCACTCATCCTGATCTTGGGCAATACAATCCGCGCAGCACCTAATCCTAGAGGCGAAGCCGATTCGGCTCGCGTTGACCCCCACGCACAGCATCAGTGCTCTGCCGTTACCAGCCATGGACCTTCGAGCTTGGTCTAGCTGGCTTTGGCTTAGGAAAGGCGCATAGTAGGGCAGCAGCGTGTGTTGCTCGATAAGCTCGGTTACCGATAGCTCGGTGCCTCTGGGTAGCATCCCTGCCAGATCAGCTAGGCGGCTTGGCAAAGCCACATTCTGTGAAAACGCCGGCGCAAACTTCACATCGGCAAATGCTGCTCTAGAGCTGCGTAATCCGCAAAGACGCGCATAGCGAGAAATTAAGCTATGAAGCGTCTCGTCAGGGAATCCTGTGGGGAAGAAATGGAGATGAGCATCCACTTCACCACCTCCGTCTCACTCTTTGCGATACATCGGCGAGAACTCAAAGAGGTCGTTGTTCAACCAACCTGCTGCCCGTAGCGCACCGATAGGATTGTCGTTTTCACTCAGCGCTTTTGCTGCTGACTCTTCCACTGCAACGGCGGCAGGTGCCTGCGGGGTTTTCCCAGCAGTTGCAGGAGGCGGGGCCGTCTGGCTGACGCGGGGTACGACACTTCGGAGCAGAGTAAGGCGGTCTGCCCGACACAAACCGTCAAACGCCATCATGTCATTCAACTGCTCTTCTAGGGGCAAAAGATCGTCAAACCGTCGCATCCGTCCAGGATCTCGACTTCGCAGCGCTGATAAGGCAGGTCTGAGTATCTGCATCTTCGAATTACTAACCTTCTCAATAATTTCGGCAGACACACACTCCGAGCCACTCTGAATCGCATATCGCTGGCTGAGCACCAGCAGCTTCACGAGAAAATCGGTGACGCCTTGCGTGTGTTCGTACAAGGCGTCAAAAATCTCATCGGTGAGTACCGCAGTCTGCTTGCACCACTGATAGCTCCAGAGATTTTCTACCAGTATCTGCCATTCCTCATCGTCCTTTTCAAAACGCTTAAACTCAAGCGTCCCTGAACCAGAGACTCGGCGGGCAGTACGCATGACCTCCGAAAACAAGCTGATCATCGAATTCGTGCCGCTGAAAACGACAGGAATACCAATGTTGTTCACCAGATGTAGAAAGAAATTCAGCATGCTTTCTTTGCCCCCCGTTTTCGCCAAGTGGAGGTTTTGAAGCTCGTCAATCAACAGAGCGCCGATGTAAAACGTACTGGCCACCTGCTCCATCTGCTGCAAGGCGTCATTGATATTCCGATGCCTGTAGCGCTTGTAGTAGTCCTTGTCGCCCAAGGCCTCACCCACCGCATAGAAGAATTGCTGGCAGAAGCCACTCAATGATCCATCCCGTGGGCAGTCAAGCTTGAGCCATGTGATCTGGGTCTGGACGAATTGCTTTCCCTCATAGCGTTCATGCCGAATCGTCTGCGGATAAAGACTCAAGATGGCATGCAACGCTGTCGACTTTCCGATACCACTCAGGCCGACTACCGTAAAAGTCTCGGCGGTAGACTTAAAGGCGTCATGATAGCGCTGAGCCCCCGATAGGGAGTGCAGGTGTCGAACTGTCGACGCTGAGGTAGGGTTGCGACCTACATAACCTCGGCGGATAAGCAGTGAGAACTGGGCCTCCAGCTCTAGATGCAATAGAAACGGTTGCACCACCGTTTTCAACCGGTCAATACAATGAAGCCTGGTCGCGCTTTCAAGGTTCAGCTCATTCGGGTCCACTGGCTGGGGAAAATTCGATATCAGATCCATGGCCGTCACCTCCGACAAGATCGGAGGAAGGGCTTCGATTAGCGGATTCCCAGAATATTCCCGAATATCCTGATTGGAGTAGTTTGCGAAAGTCTGTGCACCTTTCATTGCTTCTGCCCTGGGCGGATTTTTTTGAGCAAATCGATAACCTGCGCAGTGCGCTGGCCGGCGTACGACTCATGTGCTTTCCGGGTAGGTTCAGAAACAGGAGCTACCGGCTCAGCCCGTACTCCATCCGGGACAAATGCGACTTCGCGCTCACGTGACCTTTCTTCAGTACGGTTTTCGCGAATGTTCCCCGTAGCCTCCGCTTTGGTGGCGGCAGCAGGCTCAAGCTTACGCTCCGCAAGTGCATTGC
Source organism: Pseudomonas sp. TUM25319 (assembly GCF_056388475.1). Lineage (NCBI taxonomy): Bacteria > Pseudomonadati > Pseudomonadota > Gammaproteobacteria > Pseudomonadales > Pseudomonadaceae > Pseudomonas > Pseudomonas sp. TUM25319. Next base: position 180,965 of record NZ_JBWJFH010000002.1, read on the forward strand.
TAACGATTAGATCTACTTCATCGCTGAGCTGCACACGGCTTTCCAGCTCCGCGTGCCGGTGCTGTGGCGGCGTTTGGCGATGCGCTTCGAGCAGGTCATAGATCTCGTCCGAGCGGTAGTCCGAATATTTGACATCAGACCGACGCAGGTCACAGCGGATGAACTGCTTAGAATCATCCTGTATCCAGATATGGGCAGCAGAATTCGGATCGTACCTGCACTCGATCGCCCAAACGCCACGACTGCGTGCCTTGGCAAACCAGTTCTTCTCAACTGCCATCCCGCAGACATAGTGCATACCACGGAAAACAAGCCCACCCTTCTGAACGGTTGCGCGCTCGCGGGGCAACAGGTGCAAGTAGACGAGCTCATCAGGGCGGTTGTTGGGTACGATCATTTGGTTGTCGGATGCCCAGGTCCATATCCCGGTGGGCGTGGGCTCTACACCGTCATTGATCATTGCCTGTGTCAATCGATCAGGCTGGCGATGGTGCCGGTTGTAATGAAGGATGCACCTGATGATGATCTGCGTGAACTCCCTCAGGTTCAGCGTTGCATCGAGCCGGTAATCTCGCTCACCACGCTCCTTATCCCGTGCAGCTACTCCACCAGGAAGCCATCTGATTCCGGTGAGATCATTCAAAATACCAAACCGACTCTCGACCATCGGTTTCCAGTCAGGACGGTACGGGGGCGCAGTGCCCATCTCTATCCCCAGGCCTTTTGAAAGCCCCTCTGCCGCCAGCGACAGCATCTCCCCTCTATCTGCGTATATTTGGTGAGGCAAATGATGGCAGTCCCAGTCCGCCGATTTAATCTCAATGCCGTTCCGCGCACAGAAATCGACCTTAGATGTGAACGTATTGAACAACGCCTGTCGAGCCCCATTCCAGCTCGGACCTTCCAATCCGATATAAAGGCCGACAATCATCCCGGAGAAACTGTCGACAACTATATATACAACTGGCCGTCCTATGAGCATCCGCCGGGAGTAACTGTTAACCAAGTAAATGTCGGCTATGGTCGCATCGATTTCGAACTGATGGCAGGGCCCGCGAAGCCAGTCCCTCACAGTACCAGATAAGGGGCGGCTGTCTTTCAACCACTTCCTTAGTCCCTGACGCCCGCGCTCCGTCTCGACTTCATCAAAAAAAATACCGCCCCAATATTTAAACTGCCTTAGGCTGGGGATTTCTGAAGTCGGCAGAAGCCTAAGCTCTTCTCCATCCTTTTTAGAAACATCGCGCACAGAATAAAATTTTCGTAACATTTCACCATAAGCACTAGAAATGGACGACTTCTTGTCATTTACATAAAGAGCGTAGCCAACTCGAATGCATCGTTTATCCACTGCACTGAGCATTTTGGTAGGCGGAATAAGAACTCCTTGGAACTTTGGTTTTCTCCCTGGAGGTCTTTCCGGGACGTAAACTCGGCTGGCAACACCTACCGCCGTATAGTTCTTCAGCAATGCATTTCGTACCTGACCAAAAACCCAATAGCGGTAAAGAATCCGATAAATAGTTTTCCTCTGAACGCCAAGCTCCGAAGCTCTGCTGCTGACCAATCGACCCAATTCACCTTGAACAAATATTTGCCCTGGATAGTGAGGATCTAGCAGTGGAGCGATTATGGCCCATTTCTCGTCCCTGGCTTGCTTGGCTCTCTCATCCAGATCCTCCTCTAACACCAGCATGAACTCAGGCGTAGTGATAGCCACAGACTTGGTATCACCAGATTGAAGGGAGCCGCGAAGCTCCTCTAACCCTAAGGTGTATGGCTGCCGAGGCGCGTCAACCAAGTCAATCAAAACTACCGCGTCATCTTTATCATCAATGTAAATAACCCTCGCCATCGCGTTGATGACCGACGACTCAGTGACAGGCTCAAAAACACCATTGACGAAAACAGTCACGACAGATTCTCCTTCAGGGATGACTGAACCGGGATTTTGAAGACCTCAAACTTTGGCACTGGCGCGGTAAGGTGTAGAGGAGCATTAACCAGATCGACCTTTAGCGTCTTGGTCCAAATTAGATGAAAGAAAATCCCTTGCGCATCAATATACGAAATGGATAAGTGGTTCGCGATCTTGCGCAGGCATGTGGCTAGCGTCCACGGATATTCTCTACTGTTCTCCAAACATTCAATAAATTCAATATGCAGCGAAACTTTCATCAAGTCTCGATGCAGCTTTGAATATTTCCGGAGTAGCCCGAGATTCTTGATCAGATCAGGAGTAAAAAACTCATCAGTAATGATGGTCCAATCGACACCTTGACTGTTCCAAAATCGCTTTTCAACATCGAGTTTCTCAAACGTGCGCTTGCTGCCTTTACCCACTAGATCCGAACGATATTTAACCGTTCTAGCGACAGACTTAAAGCTCCCGTCAGGCTCCCTCAATGTCAAAAGGAAATCAGTGGTCATCACATACGGTAAGGTGGTTTTAGGATATCTCGGATACCTCACGCCTATCGCGGTCGCGATCGCTTGTGCACGCTCAACCGGAAACAGTGGATATTGCTCACGGATATCCACCACATCTTCAGAAAACTCGCAAACAAGAAAGTACGACCGCTCAAGATCGGAAAGAAAATGGTGAATCCTATCTACCTTTACTCCCTGGATCTTGTGAGAGCGCCCTCTCGAAGGAACGTCCTGAACCCGAAGCCATGGCACATAGCTAACACCGGCGCCCTCGCCAAATCCATTTGCTACGTGCCGTTCAATGTCCTGCTGTGATGCAAAACTGCGACCTCGCAACCCACGCCTCCTCAGTCAATGCGTACAGCTTCACCTCACGCCGGAAAAAGACAGTAGGAGAAAGTGGTCGCCTTACCGACCACCTAAATGATCTCCTACCCTACACCCGTCACAAATCGAAGCGATGAATCCGGACCAACGGAAGAAGCCCGGAAAAGGAAAACCCCCGTAGATACGGGGGTTTCAGGCTTGTGTCAATCTATGTTGCTTTGTGTCGAACTTTATTGTTTTGTGTCAATCTTTATTGTTCAAAACCACTTCATTGTGTTCTCCGTAAATTTAGGGGCGCGAAACCTGCGCCCTGATACCGCCGCTATCCCGGTTTTTTATGCCAAAGCTTGGGATGCAACTGAACGTGTTTTTCCTACTTCGCGGCGCTTTTGCCGAAGGCAAAGCACACAGCGGCGCTGACACCCGCTGCAACAGCGGGAATCATTGGGTTAGGGGCCAGGAAGTAGTGCAGCGCACCGCCAGTCAAACTGCCGGCGACAAAGCCTGCTGCTGCTTTCTGCCAGAGTGGGGCTACACCGTACTGTTTGGAGTAAAAGGCCTTGATACGACGCATTGGACTACCTCAATTTCACGGGCGCGAGAATCGCGCCCTTGTGGCGCACCACCAGGTGCGATTATCAATGACGCGAAGATGGCGTACCTTCACTGGCATAGCCCGCACAGCGGCGGGCTTATAGATGCAGTGGGATTTCCGTTGATTCAGTGCTGATTGCGCAGGGCTGCTTTCGAGGCGTCCCGTTCGATAGCGGCCTGAGTATTCAGGATCGGGAACGAGCTTCCCAAGCCCGGATCGCTCACGACAGCTTTGCTGCACCTGGTGCATTCGTAAATGCAGTAACCCAGCTTGCTGTCAGGGTGGCCCTGGGCGATTTGGAAGTTGTGTCGGCCTAGCAGGCACAGAATCTTCATGGCGTCGTTTCTCTAGACCTTTGGGGCAAAGCCGCCCAGTTCGAACACTGGCTCGGCTTTCGATACATCTACAGCTTCGGTGCGCCCGTCCTGGAGTCGAAAATCGACATTCTGCGGCTTGAGAAAAACGTGGGTAGTGGCCTGGTTGACGATGTTTTCGGCAGTGGTTGTTTCAACCGGGAAGTGCTGCCTGAACGTCGCTGCGTCTTCTGCCTCCACTTCACGTAACTGTTCCGCAGCTTCGTCGCTCAGCCCGCTCTTGGAGTGAGCGAGTGCCAATAGGTCGGTGAGAGCGCCCGACCGCTTGAGGTAATCTGCGTGATCGTCCTCATTGAACGGCCCGACCTGATGCTTGGGATAATAGATGGCCAGCGCTTCCTGATGGGAGCGGGCATTGTCGATCAGCGTTTTTTCCAGTGGTGTAATGGCCATAGTCATTCCTTAGTTGCGCCCGGCTTATCCGGTGCCTCTATCGTCATAGCCCGCACTCGGCGGGCTGGTGATCAGCAGCGTTTTCCGACTTAGCTCTTGTGTTTGAACCAGTGCGGTCGGCAGTACCGAATCCACTCGCTAGATGAATGGCCCAGGCCTGTTCCCAGGGGGCCCACAATCAACAGAGCCAGCCACCAGTACCCGGCTTTAAACAAAACAATCATGGTCATTGTGATGAGCGCGAGGCAAACAGCGCCGATTACAGCAATCATGATCCACACAGTTTTGTTGCTGAGGGCCCGTGCCTTTTCCTGTCTGATCACGTGAATAAGTGCCATACGGGATATCCTTTAACTCTCGAGAATTCCGGTCGCGGCCTGCTTGATTCCGCAAATCACCTCACGGCCAGTTGCACGCTCACGCAGATTTTTGGCATTGAAACCACGAGGGAGGAGGTTATCTCCACTTTGATCGCTCAGGCGAAGCGCCCAAGCGTCCTTCCAGCTCAGTCCGGCCTGTCGTTCAGCAAGATTGTTTCTTAGCTTGTCGAAGGACTGAGTTTTCCCTTTCGCAACTTGGTTTATGTCTCGCAGCGAGGACCAGCGACGGCTGTTTTCATCGGACGCCCAAACAGAGTTCCAGCCCATCGCATTGGCCGTGGAAAGTTCATCGTCACAAAGTTCGTCCACCATCATCAGCGGTTTACTGGACTCAGCAAGAACCGCCTTTGCGGATGCGGCTCCAGCCTCATAGGCTTCTTTTCGTTGTGCTTCGGTAGCCATGATTCGTTCTCAGGTAGATCAATCGAGGCCGCGCAGGGGCAGGCCAAAATCATCGCGCAACACACGCAATTGCTCTTTGTCCATTTCGTCCAAGTCAGAGCAATCGGCGTCGGCTAGGCCCTGACGGCGCAACAGTGCGGCAACATCCTCAACCTGGACAATGAACCGGGCCAGATCAGCAGCTGCGTACAGAATGCCCTGCTGCAACTTGGTCGGTTTCCGAGGGCGTCGGGGCTTTAAGCAGGTGGTCATGGTCTCGTTCTCCGATACCTAGTTAGGTGATTTGATTGCTGGCGTTTCTGCCCTTCTGACAAGTTCATCTGGAACCATAACGGTATCGCCCAGTTGCGAAGCCACAACAGCGCGACAGATGGCAACCAGAGGGCTATCGCCACCCTGGTAGCGTTGATCGTCTTGGCCAGAAACCCAAGCCTCCCAACAGTCCCCGCTCACCTCGATCAAATTCACGCGATACTCAAAGATGAACGGGCCGCCCTAACTCCAATCGGTGGACGGCGTGTAACCACCTGGAACGCGGATAGTACTCAGGCGGAAACCGGTGATTACGGCATGCTTGCCTTCAACCTCAACCAGTTTCTCACCATCGGCCTTAGCCACAGCCCAATCCAAGGCTGCACCAGCCAATTCGCTGGCTTTTACTTCCACTGTTGTTGTCATGGCCTGGATTTTCCCCAGATCAGTGAACCGCTTTCGCACACAGCTCTTTGGCCTGCGCTCGTGCCTCGTCTGCGATGTATTCACGGAAGTCTTCATGGTTCTCGATCATGTCGAGAATGGTCATTTCGTCTTCGTTGGATGCAGCGGTGATTTCGCCGCCGTGCTTCTCAACCAGAGCACGGACGCCAGTGCTGATTGCACTTGAAGCTTCTTGGCCTTCCGGCAGGCGGATGACGTATGTGAGGAATTTGCTCATGCTTTAAGTCCATATCGGTACTGTTCACGGACGCGAAAACGGCGCCCTGGTACGGGCTTAGCCCCACGTTGATGGCGGGGCTTGGGCGTAGCTGGGCGGTTTCTTTTATGCGGCGACCAGCGCCGACATCGCGTCGAGCAGAACGCGCTTTACCTCGTCGGTATCGCCCTCATGCGACACGAAAGCCACGCTGTCCAGCTTGTCATAGGCGGCCTGCATAGCGGCCAGCGCCTTGGGCGCCGAGGTGACTGCGCGGGTGCAAGTGTCGGCAATAAGCCGTTCCTGGTCAGGGTCTGCAGCACGCACGGTGAGGAATAGAATGTAGTCCTCGCCGGCCTCATCCATGCTCGGCACCTGGGCATGGCTGTAGAGCTGGGAATCGCTGACACTGGCCCGCTCCGCTACCGGGAATTTGATCTGCATTGGCTTCATGGTCATGGGTCTCATTCCTTCGATTGGGTGGACGCCGATGGGGTGTCCTCTACGACCTCAGCCCAGCGAGTGATGACTGGGCCTGTGGTGTACCAGGGCGGCAGATACGCCGCGGTTTGCTATGTAGATTGCCGCTCAGTGTCTGTCGCGTCCTCGAAGCCAAGGTTGATCAAATGGTCTTGAAATGTTTCGACGGTCAGTTGTTCAGACCCACTACCTGCGACTACAGCAACCAAGTCATGGCAGAGTGAGAGTGCACGCCAACCGTCATCAAGGACGCGCAATTCAGCACTTCCAGCATGAGAAATCTTCGGCCAAGTGATTTCAAACTCGCCCTGGTAGTTTTCGCCGGCTTCAACGCTAACGATGAATCGCTCGTGGGCGTCATTTTCAAGGGCTGAAGATGCATACCAAGCTCTGGACGTCTGTACGAAGCTCCGCTTGTAAGTGCTCATGGTTTTACGTTACGCCTGCGGTTGAATGGCGGGACTGGCTTTCCAGCCGAATTCGGTCTGACGCCAGATGTAGCCGAGCTTCCGACCAATGCGAAGGTAATAAGATGCCCCTTGGCGAGTGAGCCAAGCTGCGTGCCCATCGGCATCAATCAAGCGAGAATTGCTTCGAGTATTCATGACGATTCCGTAATCAGTTGGCTTATGTCGCCGGGGTGCAGCTGCGGCTCTTTGGAGTAAGATCTCCCTAGCCTCTTGCCTGAACATCCAGGCTGCGGGCACAGCCCCGACTTGTTGTTGGCATTATCCAGCATTACCTGCAAGCGCAAGCAGCAAACTGATACCTTTACTGGGTCGAATAGCTAGAACTCGCGCTGTTAGCGAGCGTCACCCACTGCAGGACTGTCACCCTCATTGACGTTGACCTGTTGGCCAGGAGGCCTGCGAAATCAACTAAAGAAAGCCAGTCGGCTTCAGCCATCCATCCCTCTTCTCCAAGCTCGCTCTCTACGAATGCAGCGATTAAGAATGTGTAATCTTGACAGAGGCCCCATCTTTAGCCCTGCACTCATGCAGATAAATCACATGCAGGCGCTTCCAGTAGTATCGTTCGGCGTCCAGCTGGTCCCGACGCGCTGCTGCGATACATGCTTCCATCGTCTCAAAGAACCGAGAAGGCCCCGCGGCTGGCTTGCATCCATTCATGCAAACAGTTGTTAGGAGAATTACATTCTCAAGACCCACCAATTTAAATCCCTTTTCCTGTTGCGTGGTGTTGCGCGTCGGCAAGCAACAGCCAAGCGCCTTCCTTGAAGGCCCGGCGAACCGGGCGCGTAATGCTCAAAGTGTCTATTCAGTAACAAGAACACCACCGCTATTAACACTGTGTTTCCCAGGTGGGATTAGGACTTTCTCCCCACAGCAAGGGCATTGTGCATTGACAGTGATTGCTCCATGAACGGTCAGCCCCTCCGGCATGTCCAACGTCAACTCACTGACCGTTCCCTTTCCACAGGTATATTGGCGAGTCGCTTTGACATAACTGTTAGAGCTGAGCTTACCGTCTTTAAACGTGAATTCAGGCATTTTTGTCTCCTTGGTGCCCCGGCCGATCCGGCGCTCCTACTGACGTAGCCCAGCATGTGCTGGGCTTGGGCGTACCTGGTCGTTTACCCGGAACTATTCGCTGTCTGCACGCGGTGGAGTATCACGCGCCATACGCTTGGAGCGCATGTCAAAAACGGTGATAGCAGCGGCGACGGCAACGAGCCCGACAACTGCCCCCATGAAGGCGTCACCACTCACAACACTATCAATTGCGCCATAGGCGCCAAGCACAGCTAGTCCGGCGAACAACGTTTCGAGACACAGCTTGCCTTCGCGGCCACGAATTTTGGCGAGAACGAAAATCGCGGCGCCGCTTCCCAAAAGGATAACGTTAAAAACATCACTTTTATTCATCGTTCGGTTTCCTTGCGCTAGTCACGCTTGGGCTTCTTCCAGGGCTTCGATGGCCTGCTCTACAGCATCCACCGCCGTGCTCAATTGCCCGGCTGCCAGCTCCATCGCTTGACCACGTTCGGTTTGTTGCAAGCCTTCGCTCAGATTGTCGAAGCCTTCCTGTTCTTCCTCTTGCAACTGCTCGATGCGCTCGCGCAGATCCTGCAACTGCGTGGTGATTTCAGTCAGTTCCTTGCGGCGTGCCTTGTTCATTCTTCCGGGACCAAAACAAATTCAATCAAATCGGACTTCACCTTGGGCGAGGTAGCCATGCGCCCGAAAGCGTGGTTGAGGGTGTAGGTCGGTGGGATCACCAAAGGCCCACCCTCGGGAGAATCCTTAGCGAAGTCATGCCGCCGTTGAATCTTTGCACCCTTGGGGAGCCAGACCGTTACCTTCGACTGACCTACCAGCGCAGGGCAACACACGATTTCATCGTCCACCGGCTCAAACTTATATGTCGCCGGGTTGCGTTCAAACCACTGACACAGTGCGACCATTTTCACGCTTTTCGTGCAAGGCTTCGACATGGCGATTTTCTACAAGAAAACCGTGTCAGTGACGGTCTTGCCGCCATCGGCACCGATGGCGGTCATGAGCATGCGCGCACCTTCGCCGCCACGTGGCTCGAAGCCCTCGGGAGCCTCGATCAGGAAGCCAAATGCGCGTGTTTCTTCGCTGCCAAGGGTGTAGCCGCGGCTGAAGTCCTCATTCTCCGGCAGGCGATCAGCAAAAAACGGTCGCACCATCTCGACCTCACTGGCGGTGAGCGGATAGAAAACGTTGTTCGAGTGCTGCATCAACCATCCACCGTTGCCTGCATGACACAAGATGTAATTGTCCGAACCGAACTGCCCCTGCTTCAAACGCACCTGGGCAACCCAACCGATTGAGCCACGCATTGAGGCGCCATGCGGGCCTGTCTTCACGAACATGCCTTGCTCGGGCATGCGGCGCCCCGAAAAACCGCCTACGGTCTGCATCCAACGAAGCTCATGATCAGCATGGATTGCATCGTGGATTTGCCTGTGCAGCTCGTCGAACTCGGCCTGGTTGCTTTCATCCAGCGGCATATCGTCATTCCTTCGATAGGGTGGACGCCGAAGCGGTGTCCTCTACGGCCTCAGCCCAGCATGAGCTGGGCTTGGGCATCCTGGGGTTAGTCAACAGCGGTTTGCAGCGGCCTCAACAGCAAGATTTGGCATCGCCATCTCCAGCGCCGCGCGGTTCGGGAACTCGCGGTACAACTCCAGGAATTCGTGGTCCTCGGCGTCGAACGCATGAACCAGGCAAGCGGTATCAGGATGGGGAATTCCGGTGCCGCCCGGATCAGTGATGTGGAACCGCACGCTGCCGATCACCTTCGCGGCGCACACTTGGAAGGCGTCAGCATCTTCGAGGTAGTAGCCAGCAGCCGACCACAGTTCGCAGAGCTGGTCGGTGATGCGCTGATGCCACTCCGCTTGAGAGTAGAGTCCAAAGGCGCCTTCTTGAACGCTGCAGGAGGATACCCAGGAGAACGGCACACCGCAGTGCATCGCATGCTTGAGTTCATCGGTCATCAGATTGTGAGCATTCATCGCTATTTCCTCGGGATTCGTTAGGGATTCTCCGATCAAGTCAGCACAGGCCACCTGAGCTGTGCTGAAATAGCCCTCCCGTCAATTTCCCCCCACAAGCCCTCCATCCCATGAGTCAGATGAGCTTTTCCGATTTCGAGTACGCTGGTAAGCGCAAGCAGACCCGCCGCGAACGTTTCCTGGCCGAGATGGAGCAGGTGGTGCCGTGGAGCGGTTTGGTGGCATTGATCGAGCCGCATTACCCAAAGGCTGGCGGTGGCCGCAAGCCTTACCCACTGGAAACCATGCTGCGTATTCACCTGCTGCAGAACTGGTTCTCGTTGAGCGACCCAGCCATGGAAGAAGCGCTGTACGAGATTACTTCGATGCGCCAGTTTGCTCATCTAACGCTCAGCGCTCCGATCCCCGAAGACACGACAATCATGAATTTCCGGCACCTGCTGGAGAAGCACCAACTGGCTTCGGGGATTCTGGAAACTATCAATAATTACCTTCGAGACAAGGGCCTGTCGTTGCGCCAGGGCACCATTGTCGACGCCACCATCATTCACGCCCCCAGTTCGACCAAGAACAAGGAAGGCAAACGTGATCCTGAAATGCATCAGACGAAGAAGGGTAATCAGTATTTCTTCGGCATGAAGGCGCATATTGGTGCCGATGCTGAGTCGGGCCTGGTGCACCACGTCCACGGCACAGCGGCGAATGTGGCTGATGTAACGGAGGTCGCTCACCTGCTACATGGTGATGAAAATTTCGTCTGTGCCGATGCGGGTTACACCGGCGTGGAAAAACGGCCTGAGCATGACGGGAGGCCCGTGATCTGGCAGGTCGCGGCTCGCCGCAGTACCTACAAGCACTTGAGCAAACGCAGCGTGCTTTACAACGCCCGACGCAAGATCGAGAAAGTTAAAGCGCAGGCACGAGCGAAAGTCGAACATCCCTTTCGCGTGATCAAGCGTCAGTTCGGTTATGTGAAAACCCGCTTCCGTGGCTTGGCCAAGAACACGGCGCAACTGACCACGCTGTTTGCGCTGTCGAATCTGTGGATGGTGCGCCGGCAATTAATGCCTGCTGCGGGAGAGGTGCGCCCGTGAGGGCAGATAACCAAGGCTTTGCCTTGGTTATCCAATAATCAGCGACTGAAAGTCAGGCTTTTCGGCATCCCCGAACCGCCCATTTCCGGCCGATGGGCAACTTGTTCGGAGTTTCCTTAGAGCACAGCGTCTCACGGTTTTCCGACTTCGCAAGGGCACTATCAGCACGGCATGGCTACACATGAACATCCAGTTTGGCCACCAGGCGCTTCAGCCACTTGGGACCGGCCAGGACCGCCTCCCGAATCCGCTTTCATGGCGTTTTCTCTCAACTTGCCTCTGGTGCGCGGCGTCTACAAAGTGGCTGATCGATGTCTCGACTTGAAGGGGATCTGTTCGAGCGAAATCTCGACCAGGCCGGACTCTCTAAGGCGTTGTACTTGCTCATGTGGCAGATCAGTTCGCCACTTAAATGCGTTTTGCCAACCCAGGGTCCAGGCGTAGCCTTCGAGCGAGTCTGGGGCTGATGTGCAGGATGACACTAGCTGTCCGTCGCGGTATGCATCCCTGCCAGCACTACTGCCTTTTTCAAACGTCCGTACCGTTTCTGTGCTCGCCCTCATTGGTGCGAACGGTCACTTCAATTTTTTGCACACCTGGTGTCATGCTGTAGGGCTCCTAGTCACCTTGATCAAAGTCTTTCGGATTTGTGTAGTGGACTAGCTTGCAGGCCATTGAGCTTTAGTCGGGCTGCAACAGCCAACACATGGATCACCTTCATGGTCGTGACCAACGCCGTAGCACCATTCACAGTCAGCGTTCTCCGGAGTGTCGGTCCTGGGCTCCAGCATTGCCTTGTACGCCTTGACTGCTACCTCTTTCGAAAGCGGATAGCCAAGGCCGGCGGCAACCAGCTTTTCCTCAAGCTCAAGCTCCATGCGCCAGTCTTTGGCAGCGACGGCGCGCATCTTGTTGGTATCCATGAGATTTCCTATGGCCGGGAGGATTTGTAGTCGGCTTCTCTCGGAACCTTCGCGGCTGGGAAGCAATCAACGTTGATGGTGGTGCCCTTCGGGATCATCAATTGCGCAGAACTACGAATATCATTTTTAATCGATCTGCCGTCCGGCCCTTTGATTGCACAACCTGGCGCGTCGATCACCAACGGCCCACTAAATGGGTCAAAATTCGAGCTTGGAACACTCTCGGATAGCAAAGACTTGATCGATACAGTCGCCGCCCAAGTAGTTAGGATGCCAAAGCAAATTGCGACGATGAGGATTCCCCCATTTTCCGAGTCTCTTTTCACATTCATTTCTTTCGATTCCATGCGCTGAAAGTGCCCTGTCTTTACGACCGCGGCCAGCGCGGGGGTACCTGGGCAGCTATTTCCGATATCAACATGACAGGAAGCTTGGTGCCTTAACTTCGGCGTAGTGTGTCACTACACCATCCTCGGGCACCCGGCCAAAATTGACAGAATCGACAGCATCGAAATAGGGCAACCCGTCATGATCTTGCTCGACTGTCGCCAGGACAGCTGAGCGCACAAGCTCCCCCGTGTACCGACCAACCGTCCTGCCATCGTCATCTGCATCTATATCAACGTCAGGTGCTTCAACCAGTAGCCAAAACAAGCCCGACTCATAGTCCTCGTAGTTGAATGCCTTCCACTCAGCGTTGGTGATCGTCAGCTTGTCCATTGTCACGCTTTCCTTGATTAAGCCATCGGATCGGGAAGGTCTTCGGGCAGGTTTGCGTCGCTACCCGGTACCTTGGGGCGTTCTTGGCAATAGATCGACGCTATATCCTCGGTTTCACCACCGCATTCAGGGCAGTGACTTGCATCAGTCTCGTGGTGCTTGCCCTGCCAGCTGCATGCGTGGCACTCGTAGGTGGCACTCATCGTCGTTTTCCTCGAATCCGTTTACTTGATGCTGCCACCGGCTGCGAGGATTGCAACACGCACGGCTTCCAGTTTCTCTTTCGGCACGGCAACGGAGAGGTAGACCGTGTTCTGCTACAACGTCGCCCTTTTTGGCCACGGTAACGCCTACCCGACCACCGATGTGCGCCGGTTGATCCTGAAAGTGGAGCGGAGCCGGCGGAACCTAATGAATGTGCTGCATCTGGTGGACGGCGTGCAGGACGCTTGGCGCCGTCACGTCGAAGGCCAGCAGCAGAGCCTCTTCGCGCTCAAACAGGTGCTGGCCAGCGAGCAGCATCGCGGGGTGATCGAGGTCGTGCCGTACCCGAACGTGCCGCACTACTGACTACCCTCCCCCTCTGGCGTAAAACCCGTGCCGCAGGCATAAAAAAAGCCGGGGTAATCCCCGGCTCTTTCCTGACAACGCCGATCAAGCGTCGGGCTCGCCACCTTGACTGATGAACAGCTCATCCGAACCGTTCAGATAGTGGCCAAGTTTGGCACTGATCAGTTCCTCGAAGACGCCATCTTTATAAATGATCCGGGCCGAGTCGCCATTGTGGAAAACAACGGAGTGCACCGTAGTATCACCTTCAAAGCTGGTGGTGAAAGAGGCAACTTGCGAAAGATCATGAATACCAACCGACTTGGGTTTGGTAATCAGTCGAATTCCACCGTGCTCCATAAGTTGGAACTGGAAACCACTTTCACGAGTTACCTGAATACCACCTTCAACCTTTTCGATCCGGTTGCCGCCGGCATCAAGTTCGAAGTTGCCCGCCGCATCGACATTCAACGTGGCGTTTTCCACCTTCAACACCGAGCTGCCATCGTCGTTCTTCGTCCACTGGGGGATCTGACCTGCCTGGATATCGTTCATGCGTCACTGCTCCTGGGCGACAGCCCGGATTGGCTGCCTCATGGCGATATGGTGGCGATTTGGCGGAAAACAAGCGCAGCGGCCGGCTGGGTGCGTTTGTGGTGATAAAATACGTTATCACCACAAAGCCCATGGAGGGCTCCATGCCATCATCCAAGCCGCGTCCCCACCTGTTCACCGTCGCCTACGACCGCAGTTACGATTGCCTCACCTGCGAAACCGAACACCTGGTACTCCATGACGACCTCGACAGCCGCACCTGGTGCTGCAAGACCTGTGGCCAGCCGGTGCAGATCCTCGTCGCCGGCAGCGACGGCCAGGCCTTCGTCGTCGAACGCCGCCCGGCGCGCACGCTCAAGCGCAACGACTTCGTTGCCCTGGAGCACGACCCGTCCCAGCTGCACCGGGTGAACACCTCCGGCCCGGGCCTGGGCCAGGGCAACCTGTGGCATCTGGCCCTGGACGGCCACGGCAGCCAGCGCGTCGACCCCGAACGCTTCTACAACTGCATCGCCGGCTGATCGAGCAGCTGATCGACCAGCTGCTCGATGCCTTGGCCAGCACACCGCCGGCAGCGCCGCGAGCGGTCAGCTTTAAAGCAAGGTCACAATAGTATTCAACGACTTACACGCTCCGGCCTGACCGGGGAAGCCACCACGGATGACACCATGCCAATCAGCGACCACGACCAGCTTTACACCTGTCCGACCTGCTCCTGGGAAACCGCCGACACCCAGCACCTCGATCCGCGCACCTGGTTGTGCAGCACCTGCCAACGCTCGGTTCACATTCTGATGCGCGATGGCCACGGCCGTGGCTGCATCGTCCAGCGCGTGCCCGCACAGCGCGTGGAAGTCGGCGACGAACTCTACTATGACGGCGGCAGCGGCCTGGCCCCGGCGCAGGTGCGCGCCTCGGCCAAGGCCACCGGCAAGGGCAGCGCCGGCCTCTGGTCGTTGTCGCTGAGCGGCCCGTATCAGTTGACGGTGGACCCACGCCGCTACTACAACCGGATCCTGCTGGCATGACCGGCCAGAATCTGGACCACCGGCTGAACGCTCCTGCAGGAAAATGGCCGGCACTACCAGTGCCGAACGAGTGGGCGAGCGAAGGCAAGACCCCGGCACTGGGCGACGACCAGGTCAAGCGCTTGCTCGATGCGCCGCCAACCGAAACCCTCAAGGGTGCTCGCGACCGGGCCGTGCTCGCCGTGCTGCTGTACCACGGTCTGCGCCGCGAGGAAGCCGCGCAACTGCACACCGGCGACCTGCTGCAGCGCCGCGGCATCAAGCACCTGCGCATCAAGGCCAAGGGCGGCAAGGTGCGCTACCTGCCCCTGCATCCGGTCGCGGCCGAGCGCATCCACCAGTACCTGGAGCTGGACACCACTCGGGACGAAGGCAACACGCCGCTGTTTCGCTCGATCCGCGGCCGTAGCATCGGCGCCGGCATCACCGCCAACGGCATATATATGCTGGTGGACCACTGGACCCTGGTCGCCGGCATCGTCGTCGCCGGGCAGAGCGTGCACGGCCTGCGCGCCACGGCCGCGACACCAACTCCTACGGTGTAGCGGCCCAGTCAATGCCCGCAACCAGCTGCAGTACCTGGCGGTAGCTGTTCAAGGCGTCTATCGCATCCTACAGGTGCAGGTCGCTCATTACTTGACCGGTTAACTCAACCGGGACAGGGCTGCTGGGTGGAGTGGAGAAGAACCTTTTCGAGTGCCATCAGAGAGCACATCCCTTGTGCAACTGGACGCCAGTAAAAAATCCGACAACTTCACCAACTGATGGTCCCGCTCAGGATGATGCCCAAGTCTGCCCCTTGGTTGGGGCTCGACTGGCGCTGTCACTCTCCGGCCCCATGAGAAAATTCTCGTCCGATTGGGGGATATGTTCGGTCGCATTGATGATCCCCTACATGCCCAGGATGAAGCCAAAGCAGGCTTTGGCCCAGAGTCGCAGCAATTAGGACCCCTCAATGACCATTATCCAGCAACACGAGAGCCCGGCTGAACACGCGCCGATCATCTTCCTCAACCAATGTGGCCAGATACCTTGGAGCGGCCGCCACCAGTCTGCTTTCACCGGACTGGAGGTGATTGACCTCCTTCAGTTCTGTGAAGATGAGGGCCATCGCCAGGGGTTCAATGATGCTAACAAGGACCGCATTGGCAGCCGGGTAGAAGCACCATTCCACGCAGCGTTCATGAACGGCTTCCCCAAAAAGCTTTGGGAAAGCGCCTACTGGGGCGGTGTGCACGAGCAATGCGATTCCACTCCGGAAGCAATTGAGCTTGAGGTTCAGAAAATCCTGAGTAGTCCCGACACGAGTCACTGGCTTAGTGAGGCGCTGGCCAGCGCACTCACGCGTGACTGCGCGGATGCGGTGAACGATGCCGAACATCTCGGTGACATGCTGAGACGACGCTTCAATGCCACAGTAATGGCCAGCAGCGCTGGTTAAGAAGATCTCCGTCCCAAACCTGCAGGACGAATCAAACTTCATGTCAGTTGGAATCCGCGGCTGTTCTGCCTGGGTGGGAGCTCTTGGCCGTAGGTACTGTTGCACTTTGGCACATGGCCCAGGCGAGCAGTAGGAAATCGAACGTGAGTCCTCCCCAGCTCCCATTCAGTAATCGCTGATACAAGGGTGCTACAGCGCCAGCATAGGAGAAAGTCAATGCAAATCGACCCGATCAAAGAGCAGGAACGGCTTCGGCTCAACAGGGAGTACTTCGAAGAAGGCTGTGCGTGTATTAACACGACCAAAACCCTACAGCCGTGTCCGACAAACATGCCTGACATCAAGGCCGTGGAGTTTTACGAGAAGCATTGTACGTGCACCCGAAACTATGTTTCGAGCTGATCCGGACTGGAGCAGCCTAGGGCTACGCTGCTGTCCTGGTCTGCACTCTATCGCTCAAACATGTTGCTCAACTAACTCCGGACGCGAACGATGGCTGATGACTTGTACACGCTGATCCTGTTGGCTCTTACCTTTCTCCCCATCCCCGCTTTACCTCAACAGCAGCCAGGTCGTCAGCCCCATGGCGTGGCTACCTGTAACCGCCCGTCCCCGTGGCAGATCCGGCTCCCTGACGGAAGCCGACAGGGCCGCCTTGACTGAACATCGGCACATTGCGCCGACTTACATTCCCCAGGCCGATTGCGACGCCGACTTCATCAGAGCTACTGAAAGGTGACCGCCACCGGCCAGTGGATGCCAAGCGCTATCCAACTGATGGCGCCAGGTGAGGTCACCGAGGCCCAGTTCAGACAGCCCTCTTTCCAGGTGGTGTCGCTGGCACCGCTAGCGGTACTGCTATCCGTGAAGATGAGTCCCTGGTTGCCAAGTATTCGAGCCGCATCTACCTAATCGAATTTGGGGCTCATTGCACCACATCACCAGGAAGCGAGAATGCCATCAACATCTCCGGCGAACCAGGCAGTCATGGCGGTTCACTCCGAAGTGAGATCAGCCCTCAATCTGCCGAGTGCCACGGCAAGCCGGGAAATTGAGACATCCCAGGAATACATTGCTTGCAATCCCGTTGTTCATGGCTTTGGCGTATCGAGGGGTCATTCCCCCTCCACAGCGTGGGCAAGACAGCAACTGCTTGTTCTTGGTGGACTGGGCTTGGCGCTCATCAACTGCCTCGCCGTTCAACACTACTGCCGGCTCACTTATCGCTTGATCCGCAGCGGGTTCCGAGTTGCCTCCGGGCAATGCGTGCCCCTTCTCAGATGCTGGCTTGAACCACTCGACAAGCCGCTCCCCGTCCACAAGACTCACGTTCGTTGCACGAGCAAACTTCCAAGCGTCCTTGGTGAATCCACCTGAGGTCACCACGAAGCCTCCCGCGGCGCCTCGAGCAGACATGACGCCATAGAGCTCGCGTACCACCTGAACACTTACCTTGGCTGCTCTCCACTGTTTGCATTGGACCAGGAACATTTCCCCTCCTTTGCGTAGGACCAGGTCGACGCCGCCGTCCGGACCTTTCACGGTTTCCTCAACCCTGTAGCCCTGCTTTCTGAAAGCTTCGCCAATCATGTGCTCAAACTGCTCCCAGGTCAGATTCCGCAAAACCATTCCCGGCTGCTTGGAATTCGAAATGCTGTTGAACTTGCGCGTCCTTATCGCACGTTGCAACCACCCCATAATTCCACCTAGCACGAAGACGGTTGGTATGACGTACTGGCCAATAAAAGCAAACAGCCTGAGGAAGTAGTCCACGAGTACCTGAGCAAGCTCACCGCTTTGCGCATGTTGCATCGTGGGTAATTGGGAGCCGGCGTAATACCGCAGCAGGGCAAAAGCCCCGCCAGCAATCACCAAATTCGCCCATAGGGGCATCTTCATGGCGATGCTCAGCAGGTCATCAAGAGTTGAGGTGTTACGGCGCCTGGCCATACGATGCTCCGCAAGAAAAAAGTCATCTTGGCGGATAGAGTCAGGCTTTAGCTGGCAATCAGCGCCCTCCAAAGGGTCACTCCTTCCCAGGGGCTGACTCCTAGCCCTCGTGGTCAAGAGTGAACATCCGGTCCGATACTCACAGAAGAACCTTCTACCTCTCAATCACGGACCACGACAGCAAGGGCACCTGAGGTCACCCGCAACAGAAGAAGGATGTACCTTCACTTCAAACCCGAAGCTCTGGGGCCGGTACGGCACTTGCAATCCCGTGGTCGTGTTGTTTTATGTCGGTGTCGGCTCTTGAGTTAGTCGAGTGCAAGATTTCACCCGAAGCGCTAATCACAAAGCATACGCCGATCACTGAATTCTTAAGCTTCGAATCGCGCACTTTCGCCGGTTCTCCCGAGCCCCCGCCATGCGGGGTTGCGGCCGTGGAGAGGCGCGACATTCGCGCCCGCGCAGTGGGTAGAGAAGAGATGGAGTTTAGTTGGCAAGCGTCATTCCACTCCGGAATGTCGGCCACGTCCGACCTTCGTGCAGCAGTCGACGAAGGCGTACCTGTTGGGGTTGTTGCAACGTTGTTGGACACACTCAAAATGATCAGAGTACTTCCCCGTCACCTCGACGCCGGAGGTGCTGTGTTCATTGACTCTGGGGCTTTTACTGCTTTCCAGAAGGGTGATTCGGTGAACTGGTCAAAGGTGTTCTCAGCCTATGAAACAGTACTGGGCCACACCGATCGGCCTGATGGTTTGAGCATCGTCGCTCCTGACGTCATCGGCGATCAGACCGAAACTCTCGCGCTGTGGGAGGTGCACGCAAATCGCGTTGGTGCCTGGATCGCCCGCGGTGCTCGCGTGGTCGTCCCACTGCAGCGAGGGAAGCTATCAGCCGGCACGATGCTCGCTCATGCTATACGCATCTTTCAAACTGACCGGTTTTGCGCGGGTATCCCATCGAACCTGGCGGCGATGACCGCCGAGGACTGTTCGACGCTACACCACCATGACTTCCATGTCCTTGGACGAGTAATCCTGACTCCAGAACTGACAGTCAAAATGCAGGCCCTATTGGCAAATAATCCAGATGCCAAGTACACCGCTGATGCCAACTGGATGCGGTCGCGGATTCAGAAAATCAGCCGTGTCGCGCAAACCTTTCGGCATGAACCGACACGGAATCCGTTTGATACGTCACGAGCTCGCGCGGTTCGATCTGTGCTACGTGAAGAAGCCTACCCACACACCTAGATCAGAATGGGAGATACCTAGAATGACCAGTCATTCTGGACGCAACCCATCCACCAGGTTGCGGCGTAACCAGACTTGGGTGCATTAGCTACACCGAAGCGGGTCACTGGCAGGTTGACCCGCAAGCCGTGCAGAAGATGTTCCGCCTGCCGGCGGAAGCCCAGTAATCGAGCCGACTGCGAACAACGGAGAAAATATCCAGCCGCCAAATAGCCCGGTCTGCCGGGCGATTTGCGCAAAGCTCGCAGATCCTCGTCGCGTTCGCGAAATAGCTGCGACTTCTGATGGCAATTGTTGCGACTGTCTTAAAATTTTTTGCAAATAGATGCGACTGGCCTAAACCATTTTCCATGACGTTTGGACTTGAGCTTCCACCTGGGCTCCATAGGCGCACTACACTTGAACCCCTCCCGATCCAGGTCGAGGCCCCCACCATCCAGATGCACGACTGTGCCCAGCAGGCCTTCCACCCATGGAAAGAAAAGGCGCACAACCTGGCAAAGCTGGTATAGCCACTCAAAAAGTCGTTGCCCCCTCAAGCCTGCTGCCGTGCTTATCTGTCGCAGCTATTTCCAAAATTTCGCATTTATTTCGAAAGCCTCCAAGCGGTCTTCTCTTGGCCCCGGGCGAGATCCGCAGGGTGCAACTGAGCCTTGCTATCGATGTGTTGTACTTTGGACCGGGGCGCATGAACATTCGTGATGAAGGCGCTGGATGCAGCCTGCACGAGGCTACCCAGCACTTGCTGGTGGCGCTTCACGCGACGCACCAACATTAATCAGGCCTGCATGGTAGAGGAGAGTTTGCACGGCCTTCGTCACTTACCACTGTGCATACCAGGGCCAGCCTGCAAACTATGCCGGCAAATGGAGTGCAGATGGTGAATCGCGCCACTAGCGCACCGGGTGTGTCAGTGATCGCCAAGACTTGAGGTGGGTTGTTCATCGGCACGGCATGGCCGACGAATCGCAGGCAGTCTGTTCATGCTAGGCACCGCCACTCAACCTGAGGAACTTGAGGTCGGCCTAAAAAGCGGGCATAAAAAAAGCTGCCTTAAAGGCAGCTTTTCGGAGAAGATCGGTGAACAGATAACTTAGCCAGCCAAGCGGCCTACAGGTTCGAATTCACGACCTTTGGACAGCGCCACATCAAGGAATCGGCTGCGTTTGGCAGTACGCGACGCCAGCGTGGCACGTGCTTCGGCCTGGAAACGAGCAGCCATCATTGGCTTTGGTTCGTGCTTTGGCTTTTGCATGGAAACCCCTCGGGCCTCAAAATTTAAGTGGATAGTATTACTGCTCGACCGCAATAACAAGTCGGCCTGTCGGGTCGTGCGTAAAGCCAAGGCTTTCGTACAACGGAATAGCACCTGCAGCTGGCTCCTGGACCTCGATCTCAGAACACCCAATCAGCAGAGCGTAGTTTTCAATTGCAGTCAGCGCCAGTGCGGCAACAGCTCCTCGCAAAGGATGGGTGCGGTCTGGCTTGCCTTCAAGAATCACAATTTTGATGCAAAGCTTGCTTTTTCGGGGAGTGGCATAACACAACCCGCACAGTTCTTGAGCAAACCAGAGCGAGATGTCAAATCCTCGAGTGTCCTTTTGCTTCCAATCGTGTACGTCATCCCACGGGTACAGAGTGGCCTCATCCCCCCAGAGATAGGACGCTTCGATAGCACTTTGCGTAATTGGCTCGAAGCGTATCTCCGACGTGTCAACGCCACGGTCAATGAGGTTCTGGTTTTCATTCACTAAATCCTGTGCAGCCTTACGTGCTTCGGATCGGCAAACCTGATAGCGGTAGTCGTTGCCTCGATGCTTGGACATGGTCAACCAGCTGGTAATACTGAGCCTGAAATTGTAACCCAACAGTAAGGTATCTGGGGGTGCCTGACTCTGTAATCCGGGAAGATTGTTTTTTCGCCCTACTCAATCCCAAGCACCGAAACTGTCTGCCGATTCCCCATCCGCTGGGCGATCGGCTGGAACAGCTTAGCGACGTTAAGCGCTGTCACCGGACGACCCATCGAAACTGGTGTCCTGGACATCAGCGTTGGCGAGCAACTCAGGTGTTCTGCCTCATGCCTCTACCGCTCGCTAGACGAGGCCCAGTTGTCACTTGAATCAGAGTCACAGGCCAGAGGCCTGCCAGTAGCCGGGTTGTAGCGAACGAACGTGCTTCCTCTGTAGCGCTCAATCAGTCTCACAACCTGTATGCGGTTGATGCAGTAGATTCTGTATCTCACACCAAACTGTTCAAAACCTGCGTTGTGCCCACCACTGCAACGTAGCGCCAGGCCCTGAGCATCAAGCAGTGCTGCAACTGGGCTCCCTAAACGAGTCAGGTAGCTGACCCCATCCACGCAAGTCGTCATTGAGGCCAGCTCAACCTGAGAGACAGTCACGCCTGGCAGTTCAAGCTGTTTAGGCGGCTGAGGACCAAAGAACGTGAAAAGGGAATAGCCACCAAGGCCGCAGATCACTATTGCGCAACCGACTTTCCGGAGCGCTTGGCTGACTGGGTGTTTCGGATTCACTGCCATGGTGAACTCCAAGCAGTCAAAAAAAACAGGCGACGCATCTTATACCCTCCAGAGTTAGCGAACAGCACCACCGGTGCCGGCGGTATTGTCACGAACCTCGGGAGCCATGTATTGGCAATCTGTCACCTGGAAAGGGCCCAATACACCGGACTTCCAGCGCTTTCGTGCAAAGGGAGTTCACCTTGTGCCGGGCGATCGGCTGAAACATCTTATCGGCATTATCCACAGTCGCCGGACCACCCAAAGCATGGCGTCCTGTGCATCAGCGCTGGCTTGCAGCATCCTGCGAAGCCACCATCGATCGAATGACTGATCCACCCACAATGCCAGGAACGACAGCAAAACCGAGCATCGTCATCCGAATTAAGTCACTTTGGAAGCCGAATTCGCGAAGGAACTCTTCTCCAGGCCTGACCCAAAGAAGAAGTGCGGCGGCGATTGCGAAAGCAATGAGGTTGCTGCATTGGTAGATGACTTTCATAGCAAAACCCTTGGTCGATTCTTTGATTTTGGTGAGATGGCCCGGTTAACCGGGCCAGTGGCTTAAATTGCTAACACAACCGGCGATCTGCACCACCGGTGCCGCTAGTATTATCCCTAGCTTTAGGGGCCATTCATTGGCAATTTGCCACCTGGGAAGGGCCGGTTACCCGGGTCCCCTCCACTCTCGCGCCGAGGGAATTAAGACCAGTCTGGGTGTTCGGGGTCGACCAGGGCCCGGCCAGAAACGACCATTTGCTTGCCCGTGTCGATTCGGGAGACAACCCAGTTACCGGGAGCGCCGTAGGTGGTCTCCTCAATCGTTCGCACGAGGTTGCCGCTCTTTACGAATCGATAGGTCGTTTCAGGTTTGATAGGCATGTGATCCTCCTGCATCTGTAGCGGTCTCCCCTTCCTGGACTCAAGCACCGATGCGTGGTGACCGGATCGATCCCGATAGTCGACGTCACCAAGTGTAGCGCTGAGGGCCATTTCCACCTACGCTGCTATGCGAAATTTATGGCTGACATTTTCAAAGGAGAACTACCGGTGGACAAGCAAAAACTCCAGCAAATCGCGGCGTTCGCCGCCGATGAGAAACGACTGAACGCGGCCTTTGATAATGTGATTGAAGGCATCGAACGCGGCCGCATCCGGGGTGATGACTTTCCGATCGCAGCTGCACCGCTCAGAGCGGGCGGACTGAAGGATAACCGGGAGTTTGTGGCACGATACCTGGAGCAGTGTGCTGGACTGACGCTCAGCCCAGACCAAAAGCTCGAGCTCGATGACACGATAAACGCTCTTCCTCCAGGTGCGAGCATTGAACAGCTGTACCTTGCCCTTGATCAGGCTCCATCACTGGCAAGCTTCACCGCGGCCCTGCGAAAAGCCCAAGCCGAATCGGTAGATGCCCCACACTGAGGCTGGCCTTCGGTCATGCCCCTCTCCAGGGCCTGTGGATCGCACTACGGTCAGTCCTGGGCGTGATGCTCGCGCCCTCACCTCCTGCTGCAACCTCCCGTTTCACGGCCTGGAGCAGTCGCTGCGATATGCCTGAAGTCACTCTGGGGCTTGGACAGCTTTAGGACGGGCGTCAACGAATACCTTAGCCCGTTGCGCAAGCTGCGCAACGTGGCGTTCAAGCTGTTTCTCAGCCTGGATCATTGCCCTGAGCCCCCAGCGCTGCACCAGAGCGCTGTGATGCTCCCTGACTTCGCTCGACTCGTAGATCGGCTTCACGTCAAGAACAGCCATCAGCCCTGGAGTGCTCGCCGAACGCGTGTTCATCACCACCTGAGTGTTGTGCGAGTCCAACACCTGAAGGCCAAGTGACTCGTAGAACGGTACCTTTTTGATCTGGCAGGTGAGCTCAGTGTGTGGGTGCTGTCCGATCAGCATCTTCATCAACTGGGTACCAATTCCGCGACGGCGATGGGATTGCTTGACGGCCATGTAGTTGACCCCGCACGCCTCAGGGTGCGTAGGCACTGGAGAGTACAGGAGGAACCCGACTACTTCATGCGGCGCCGCGTCGTCGAATGCCACCAGGAGCTCTACCGGCTCACTAGCAACTTTGCCAATGCGGCTGATGTACACCCCAATTTCGGTAGGAAGCGCCCAACGATAGATCTCGTAGAGATGATTGCTGGGCGGTACAGCGACCATGCTCAGGTCGGTGATGTTGTCCTCCACGAGCCTGAGTACTTTCTCGCCGATAACTTGGCTGGGTGGAGTGGCATGGTAGCGCGTGATGCTCATTCGGGTGATTTCCTTGTCGTTGAGGTTGGATGACAGATATGCGGGCTGATAATAGAACGGAGCCCAGCGCCTAATTGGAGAAGGCTTTCGCCTGCTGTTCAATTGGCTGGCACCTCTTTTCGAGGCCTACGAGGTCCCGGCGTCGGATCTCGATCGCATTGCGGTTGGCCTGCCTGAGCAGTTTAGCGGCACAGTCTGACCCGGCCATTGCCGCTTGAATTTCGGGTACCGTTGCAGCCTCAAAAGTGCTTGCGACCGACAGCACTCCAGCTGCAGCCGATACGCAGCCGGCGAGAGCTGCTCCGATGAGCGTGACTTTGCTTTTCATGGTCATTCCTCTTTCGTTCCGATGTGAGCGGCCGGCTTCATTGTTCAGGCCACCTGGGAACACTGTGGTCAGGCTTTCGGCACCCATCGCGTCACAGCCCAGTAACTGGAATTTTCCCACAGTCGAGAATCGCGCAAGCTCCAATCCTGCCCTATAGGTGGCACGAGTCCTGGGCTGGCAATTGAGGCTAGCAAGCGGCCTCGATGCCTCATTTTCCCGGCCAGGGTCAGGCCGTTTTGCGCCTCGCCACCAGGATAACGACCGATACTGCAGTGCCAGCGAAGGCGTTTTCGATTACACCGGACCACTCCAGTTCGAAGCCTGGGAGCAAATCCTTGTGCTTCGCGCTGGCCGGCAGAACCGCAGTGATCTGACCGTCATCAGTCAGCAACTCTGCTGCAGCGTTCAGATGTGACAACCAGCGGCCTTCGCTGAACGGTGGGTTGCATACGATCCGGTCGAATCGCTCATCAGTCGTGCTCGCCCACTCAAGGAAATCAGCCTGGGTGACATCGAAGCCTTTCGCTGCAAGCACCTTGCAATGCAACTCGCTGATCTCGATGCAGCGGGTCTGGTCCTTGGGCATGTGATCGGCCAGGCCGCCGACGCCAGCCTGCGGCTCGAGGCAGGAATGTCCCTCCTGGATGTCAGCCAGATCGACAACCTGCACAGCGAGACTATCGGGGGTTGGGTAGAACTGATGCCCTTTGGTATCCGGGATGCAGCCGCTGATGATGACCTCATCGAGCGCCTCGCGCGGGTCGAAAGCGAACTCAAACCATACATGCGCATTCTTGTTATGGCGCACCCCACCGATCATGGCCAGGACCTTTTCTGCCTCAGCCTGGGCTGCCGCGTTACGATCGCCATAGAACTGGAGGGCGTAGGGGTTTGCCGTCAGCGGCTGCCGTGGTTCCTGCCAGCGATCGTATTTCACAGGTTTGTTTGGCTCAGATCGCATAGCCGAGAGCATGGCGATCACCGGGAATGGCAACGGTTTCCCGAAAACCTTGTGCTGTTTGCCCTTGGCTTTTGGCTTGGTGCGGAAGCTCGCCGGGATGGCCGATGGGTAGATGCTGGCCAATACCGCATTGAGTCGCCATGCCATTTCCGGATGGACCTCGATATGGCAGGTACCTTTTTTGAACAGCTTCATGCGCAGGGTGCCGCCATCGACGTCGAACCATTCGCCCGTACGACGACGGAACGCGGTCAAAAGCGGTTGAGTATCACCGTGTTTCGGCTCCTCCCGCCCCATGAATTTGGCGATGATGCAGCGCAGGTCATTCAGGTAACCAGAGCGGTCATGATCGATGGTGTCATAACTGGTGATCATGTTGGCGACGATCAACCGATTGCCGAAGGCGCCGGGCTGGTTGGTGACATGGTCGCCGGACAGTGCCCGGAATATACCGTCGACCCTTTCAGCAAAAAACCTTGAGCGCGACAGCAGCAAATCGTTGAGAGTTGACCTCACACTCCTCTCTTCGAAATCAGGCAGAGGGTGGATCTCCCATTCTTCCTCGACCTGTTCCGACGACCCCCGCCTGTGAGCCCTCTTGCCCAATGGGTTGCGAATCTGTTCCTGCCACTCGGATCGGCGTTTCTGGGGCATACAATCATAGACGTCTGTCAGTGCCAAGGCCTTACCCCAGTAGGACGCGTTGAGCGATCCTATGGCCGGCTCCAACTGCATAAGATTCGCGATGTTGGTGGTGTAGTAGCGTCCCTGTTCGCTGGTGTTGCCCTCCATGAAGTGATGGAGCGCCACGCTGTAGCCACCACCCGTCATCATCTCGTGCAGCTGCTCGATGCGGACGCGTTCGGCTTGGTAACCACCAATCAGACCGTCCACTAGGTCAGAAGAAACCGGGGCGAAGAACTCGCAAGCGTCCTCGACGAGGTCACCAATCTGGGCGTGGGAGAGGTCAGTCATGGGCAGTATCTCGAAAAAGTTTCAGTACTGGCGAAGCCCCCAGTGAAGGAGGCGTGATTGTCGTCAGCGTAAAATCGAAGGTTCTTCTAGGCGGCTGGAAATGGCGCAGGGCGTACCTGGTCGACCGTCAGGAATAGACGTACTTGATGTTGTAAACCGGGATCTCGTGGAACTTGCGGCCACAGGCATCGTCTGCGACAAAGCAGCCGCTGACGTCGTCGGTGAAGTCAACGCCAAGCCGGCCACGATCTTCGCTACGGATGACGCCCTTTGCCCCGACGGTGGCGATCAGCTCGCCATGCAGGTTTCGGTAGTCTTTTTGAATCTCAACATTCTTGAACTGGGTCATGTCTCGGCAAACTCTGCAATCCGACTTCATGAAAAAAGTCTCTCCTGAGAAGTCGAATATGCAAGGGGCAGCAAAGACATTTTTATCGAGTGCTTACGGCCGGCCGGGCTGTAGAGTAGTGACACGCACAAGCGTCCTTGATCCCTGGCCAGGAATCGTGGTTCAGACCGCGCGGAGCATTGACCGTCCGCAGGGTCTCGAACGACATTCCCGATCAGTTCTGGGGGCGGTAATGTTCGAAGTTTTACCCCGCGATTGGCTGAGCTCGCGCCAGCTGGTCTGGCTGAGTTTCAACATGAGCGCATCACGTGCATCGTCAGATTCTGACGCTCCGTTGGCGATGAGCACCGATAGCCAGATACAGCCCTGGCTATGATCCTGTGGTGCGCTTCGCCCGAAGGCATACGCAAGGCCTAGGCGTGTCCGCCCTTCAGCAAGCCCCTGCTCTGCAGCTTCGCTGTACCAAACGAACGGCAGGGCTCGTGAAGCGCATAAACCTCGGTCGTGGTGATTGCCGAACTTGAACTGGGCCGGCGCTAAGCCCTGCTCTGCTGCGCGCGGAACCAGTTGGAGGCAAGCTTGGAATCCTGCGGCACATATTGCCCCTTGGCATAGTGCCCCGCATGGGTAACTGGGTCGCCGCAAGGTCTTGCGAGGCAGCTTTTTCTTATATCTGAGCTGATCAGGCGCGCTTTTAACCTATGGGTGTAGATCGCCCGCGCTATTTCTTCTCACCGAATCCCCTGGCAAGGTCTGGAATGTTCAGCGAATACCGTTCGCCCTCTTTTGCCATGGCGAATTTGTCGTACACCGCCTGGCGGGTTCGAGGACCATAGTCTTTCTCGACAGCGCGGAGAATCCGCTTACCGGTGTAGGCCGAGTAGAAAGGGAGCGCGGAAAAGGTCAGTATCAGGGAGCCCCCGATCCAGAGCGGGATTGGAACAACCCCATTGAACTGTTTGATGGTGAACCCTACTGTCACGAGAGTCATCAACCAGGGGAATCCAAAATAGCCAATGGGGTTCCCGAGGGTAAAAGCAATTTGGCGTAGCACTTTGTTTGAATAGCTCATGGTGTTCCTCAAACCTTCAGCCAGGCCCAGCGTTCGACGGCTGGGCTTGGGGCGCAACTGAGTGGGTTTTCCTTGAATTTTTCGTCTCTCGACAGCCGCTTACCTGAAGCGGCTCTTGAGAGAGCCCGGCAAGCCGGGCTAATGGTCAGTAGTTCAGCTCAGCCAGTGATTTTTGGTCAACCGTGAGCCAAACGCTACGCCCCTTCACTTTGGTGCACACCTGAGTGATGCCTTTAGCGAGGCTGGCGAGCTCGCCCTGCTCGTAGATGTAGCCTGCTGCAACACACTGACCTGGTTTCAGGTCGCTCACGTTCTGCGTGAACTTCCGCTCAACGCCATCGGCAACGGCCAATGAACATGCAGCGACTGCCATAACACCAATGCAGGCTCGTACTTTCGTCATTCCAACATCCTCTTCGTACTTACGGGACGGCGTCCGGCCGCAACGGGGCGCTATGAGCGCCAGACTGTTTTCCTGCTTACTTCGACGGTTTGTGCAACTGATCGGCGCCGATGAAAACCGACTCGGGAGCCTCGGGCCATTCGCGGCGGATCACATCAAAATCACCTTGGTTCCAAAGTCGCAGGAACTGCATGCCATCATCATCGTCCAGGGCGAACTGGATTGCTGCGGCAGCCGGATCCTCTGCCAAAACTGGTGAAGTCTGCATCTGCAGAAATGCGCCGAGGAATCCACCTATCGGCCTGACCTTCGCCTTTGGCAGCGCGCGGTAGTTCTTCAAACCACCTGCTGCGATCACTAGAGAGGCCTCATTCGAGGCAACGATTGCGAAACCGGCAAGGCTCACGTAGATCGCGCACGCACTCAAAATGCTGCTGATGATCTCAAGGGTGCTGCTGTCCAGCGTGCTCATGTCAGCGATGTTCAGCATTACAGGCGCTACGCCAAAGACCCCCAAAAGACCGTTGAGCGGATGGTCATCACCATAAGTGAAGAAGCGCACCAGTAACCAGAGAGAGCCCGCAAACAGTGCGACGCCAAGGCAGAACATCGCTACCTGGGCGAACACTGAAAGAATCTTTTTCATCGTATTTTCCTGCTTGATCCTGGGCACACTTACAGTGCCTCTCTACGGTCTCGGACCCACGTTTTGACGGCGGTGCTTGGGCGTACCTGGGCGATTTCCGTTAGCTGGTTGGTTGCTGTGCGCCGAACACGGAGGCGATGACTTGGGCCGGGGTTTGACCTGCTTCAAAGCATTTGATGTAAGCGGCATCGGGGTTGTCCGGCGTTCCGGCCAGCTCTGGGTGACCATATTGCCCGCCCAGATTGTTCACATCCCGTATCCACTGACGCCGTTCTTCTGCGCACTTTCGCTCGAACGCCCGCCACCAGTGGTAAACCGAGACTAGGCCGACTACACCTGCACAAAACATTACGTAGGAAATAGGGTCATTGAACATCTTTAAGTCCTTTACTGTTTTCCTGGTCGATCTTGGAGCGCGAAGACCGCGCCTCAGGGTTCAACATTTTACCTCCCACTAACCTTGTGAAAGGCAGTATCGGCTCCAGTAACTGGGCCAGATAATTGGCCGTTCTTTTGGCGTGTCTTGTCCTCCGTATACGCGTGCAGGATTGCTACCGGGCCCCACCCGCACACCCGTCAGAACTGCATCAGGTACTGCCCACATTCAGCCAAAGGAGGCAGCGGTGTAACTTCCACCGACGCACTCATGGGGTCATGCGTCCGGGCAGCACCGTTTAGCCTGGCAATCAACGCTTCAGGGTTGTTCAGGATCTCGCGTAGCCCCAGACGGTGCAGTTGGTTTCCGATCCGGAGCATGCGGTCCCATTCGGAATGACCGCCTTTCTTGAACGAGACCACGCCAAAGCGAGCCAGGTAGTGCACGGCCTCAGACGGCGCCACGTCTGCATGTGGGCCGTAATATTCAAGGGCACGGTCGAGCTCGAACTCATAAAAGAGCTCCACCGCTTCAGGTCCGCGGCGCTGACAAAGCAAAAAGCCCCACCGACGGCGGGGCTTTTGCTTAGTTGTTGGACATAACCACCACCAGATGTTCGCGCAGGACCGTTTGAACACAGCCGTGCCGCTCACTCAAGGCGGTCTTCAGTTTCTCGACAACTGCACTCCAATAAGGCATGTCGCTATCGGTGCCTTCACCACTGAGACTGGGGTCGACGAAGACTACGACATCGGCCAAGTCGTCTGGATCGATTGGACCTTTCTTGTTGTGCCATGTCATGACCTGCGAGCTGTTTACGAAATCCTGGAATCCAGGATCAGCGAACAACTCGGGCACCACCAGCTTGATTCCGAAAATGAATCGGGCTTCGCTGGCCATGATGGCTTGGTCAACTGCTGAATTATTCATAGCTACTCCTGCTCTGGTAAGTAGGAGGCCAAGCCCTAAAGGGGCTTGGACCCCCTAGGGTTATGGATCTGGATCAGAACTCGATGGTGCCGTTTGCAACCAAGGCAGCACGAATGCCGTCGAAGGTTGCTTGCTGACAGATATCCGCACTTGCTCCATCCGGCACATCCGTATAGGTGGCACTGATGATTTCACCAGGCTCCAGATCCTGGACCAACTCTTTCGCCAAATCGTCGAATGAGAGGCCGTTGGTATTGCACACGCGCTCGGAATAGGCTTCTAGGACGGCTGATACCACCCCCGCTGTGACTTTGCACGGCGGCTCACCGAAAACCTCAGGCTGCCCGAGTACAGTCGCGCTATCTACTGAACTTTCCCCTGGGAAGTGCACACCCTTGTCTTCCTCCTGCCAACCAGGAAGAGCGACCACCAAGGTGAGGTTTTCGTGCATCGCTGCGGCAGACGCAAAAGCGTTCTGAGCATGGTCAGCCAGGACATGGTAGGAAACGATCTGACCACTTGCCTCGTTGATCGCGATGACAGTGAATTTTTGCATGTGAAGCTCCTTCAGTTCTTGGAAGGAGCCCAATCCCCATAGGGGCTTGAGCCCCTGATGGGTTTGTGTGAGGTGCTTATTCGACCGAGGTCGGGCAAAGCTGGCCACATGTGCCCGTATGGCACGTAAAGTCTGCAGTGTATCACCAGCGATCTGCAGGAAAGCAATGGGCTAATGCAGAAGGTAAGTAGTGCCTGTACGTAGCCACATCGTAAAATTACGCGTCATCATCCTCGTGCACCATCTGCATGAACCATCCTGTTTCTTCGTTCTTGGCTTGTACAAATTTCACCACATCATCAGGGAAATCATCCGGTTCGTAGCCAGAGAGATAGATACTCGATAGCGCACTGAAAGAACCATCAATGTCCTCGACTGCCGGATGACCCTGGTGGATATCTGTTACATGGTCATTGAGTTCAAGAAGCGTGCCTAGGCTGTTGCACTGCAGGTTGAAATAAAGATCCTGCCACTCGTTCGCCTCACCGTTATAGACACTTCCAGCATGGCAATACCATCGACCGTCGATGATTTTCATGCATGGCCATCGCATTAGCATCAGCGCAAAATCCGCGAAGTCACTCCATGTAGCCATGTAATCACCGACACATGCCGCTCTTTGAAGGCGCTGAGTGCGCTCAACAGGTTCACCCTCGATTGCCGGCGGAAGACTCAAGGGAGTTATATAAACTGGAACCTGCCCTAAAATCTGGTCAAAAATGACGAAAGATGCCTCATCAAAATCGGGGATTTCGTCTATCTCTTCGTACTCCCAGCCCAAGGCTTCAAATATACCGGTCCAAAGCAGAGGCTCTGTATCACCGCATAGGGCCAGCGCTAATCTGGTTCGACTTGGCTCACACATAAGGTCGAATAATCCAGGCTGCCTGTGCGCTTCAGCATATTGATGACCCATATCACTCTGTGCGAACTCATGAGCGAAGGACTCAAGCGTTTGGAGTTGATCAGCACTCAACTCCATTTCGTCCTCCAATGTGAAGGACTTCCAAGGCAGGCCAGAAGTAGGGCAAATCATACTTACGATGAAGACAGCGAAGGCGGGATCAAATTCATGCCCACCAACGAGTACCTTGAGGTGGTGGCTCATGCGGGCTCGAGCAACCTCAACACTCACCTTTTCATCAACTGGTGAGGGAGGTAGAGCTTCGACCGCATACGTCATGATCTCCCACCCCCCGAAACCGCAGAGGTTCGCGAGCATCATTGCTGCTTTTTCCTTTGGCAGTCCCGCGCAGCGGCTACAAATATCGACCCACTCCCTGGCTCTGTCTATTGAGCTCAAAATAAACGGCTCTTCGGTCACGTGAGACCTCCTGATCGTGGAGTGTGTTGACGGCTCTATGGCTGCAGCTTCCACATAGACTCAGAAGTCAAATGGGTCAGAATTCACTCTAGCTGATATGCCCGTGCCCGGCTTGGGGCAGGTCCACGCCCTGCAAAAGTGCCCGCTCTCGGAGCTTCACCTTTTCGATCACCGCGAGGTGCCCCGCTGCGTGATTACATGGTCGACAGGCCAGCACAAGATTCGCGTAGCAATCAGTACCGCCGTCCCGACGGGAGAGAAGGTGCTCTAAGGTCATGTTCTCCCTTTCCATAGGCCTGATGCAAAAGAAACAGTCATCTCCGTCACGCCTCCTAAGGGCAGCGACTTTTTTCCGCCGTTTACGGCCGGCCTCTTTGTCTTGGGATTCAGGAGAAGGTTCTTCTAAAGGTGGTGATAGTGGCTCAGAGAGTAGCCGTAGGCACGACTGATCAGAATCCCCTTCCCATCTGGCGCGACCTTTGGACAGCAGCTTGGTTGCTCTGGTCAAGGTTGTGGCCGCGAGTGCTTGGCCATCCATTCCGACCACTCTGATCACACGATAAGGCGAGACTTCTGGCGCGTTTGATTCTTCTGTCATGGGTCAAGGTCTCAAATCTGACTGATTGAGATCTTCCCGGTATTCAAGTGCTTGTGTACTTGAGTTGGCACCTCTTGAGACACTCCTTGCCCGGTACCAGTGTGCAGGCGGCAATAAGGAACAGGTGCACCGGCACCTGTTCCTCCCTTGGTCACGAGTTGCTGGCGGACTCGGCCTGACGGCGCTTGGCCGAGCTTGGCCGGTACCGCGGTGCTTCATCGACCAGAAGTTGTTGCGTCACAGGAAGAATGAACCTACAGCTAGTGATCCCATTAAGCCCCAACCCAAACCGAAAGTACTAGGAAAACACAGCTCCGTTAAGTGCTGTTCCCGAAGGGCTTTCAGCCTTACCTTCGTTCAAATTGAGTTAGATCGTTCGGCCTTATAGCCCGACCACCTAAGCCGCATCCCTTGTAAACATTGGGCTTTTAGCGTTGTGTCAAACTTTAATAGCTTGTGTCAAACTATATTCCGTTGTGTCAAACTTTATTCCGTGCAGCCACCTCGGCCCCGGCGTTGCCGGGGCTTGGGTGTACCTGGTGCGAATTCCTAGACCTTTGGGGCAAAGCCGCCCAGTACGAGCACACGCTCGGCCTTCGACACATCAACACTTTCGGTGCGCCCGTCTTGGAACCGAAAATCGACGGGCTGCGGTGGGGCTTCAGGGATGAGGCCGTACGCCTTTTTGCCCTCGGTAATCTTCATGAACATCGCATTGCAATGTGGGCAGTCCGACAAGGTGTCCCACACGTCACCTTTCGGAGCTGGAAGGGTCTCTATGCTCTGTCCGCAGCTCGGGCAGGCGAAGGCGATCAGTTTGATTCCTTGGGCTTTCAGCCGGTCGTTGTACTCGGTGTAACGCTGCATCAGAGTGCCGGTTGCCATGTTGTCAGTCCTTCAATGTGGTGGACGCCAAAGGGGCATCCTTCTACGTCGTAGGCCCCAGTTTCTTAGGCAGGGGCTTGTGGTGTACCTGGTGCGCTTTCCGTGAATTTTAGGAATCCATTCAATGTGTCGATTCGCAAGCTGCGTCGTGAAGTGCCGCGAGCTCCTCAAACGAGTGACGTACCGCAATTACGGCCGCTTCGTTTTCGGGATCGGGCTCTATCATCCAGACCCATACGGGGGACTCGAAGAACGGCCCCTTATCATCCATCTCGTAGAAGAAATGAGTGCCTAGCTGCATCACCGCGTCAACGGCATCCTGAGGATTAGTCGTGACTACGGGTGTTCCGGTTTGCGGGCAGATAATCTGATAGCGACCTCTTTCTTCCGTACCTGGATTGGCTTGATTTTTTCGACCTGCGCGGCCTGGACGTTTCGATTTTTTGCTCACGATCTGCTCCTTGGCATTTGCGGCGCTCGCATCGCGCCTCCCTACTGTCGTTGCTGCCACCCTCATGGCTGGGCTTGGGCGGTTCCGGCATGTCCTGGTCAGCCTCTGTGCTGCCGTCCCAGTCGTCGTAATGCAGCTACAGATTTCCTTGAAGGCCCGGCGAACCGGGCCTGGCAGTGACTAGTTCAGCAGCTGACTGGTAGTGATGATGATGCTGGAGCTGTAACGCTCTACCAAATGGGCCTGGTCCTCTTCGGTGACATTCCCATCGGCATAAAGCTGTCCTTCAAAGACCTCTTGAGCCAGAGACTCATCATCAGCCAACACCAGGTATGCAGTGTCGTCATCGTCACCGGGAATGCGACCTGCGATCAGCCATGCTTTTGCGCCGGCCCCGATGAAATGCTTTGCCTCAATTGCGATTTGCTGTGCCGCCATATTCACCACCTCAGTGATTGGTTTCAATGAGGTAATTTTACCTTATATGGTAAAGTTCGCAAGCTTTATTTTACCTTTAAAGGTAAAATTCACTTAGTGCCGCTGCGCGCCGATGCTCTGCACGGATTACGTCCAGGCGTCGTGAAAACTGGCTCATGTTCACACCATGCTTTGTCCAGGCCTCACTGGCGGTCAGGCCATCAACAAGGTGCTCCCGCAGCGCCTCGATCAGCGCCGGGGCACGAATGGAAGTACCTTCCAGAAGTAGCTCAAAATGCCGGGGATCGACCTTGCCAGCGATCAGCCCCGAATCGGTATCAACCATCAAGAATCAGCCTTGTGCGAATGAATGTAGCTTTACCCTTTATGGTAAAGCCCATGACGACTACAAAGCAACTTCAAATGCCTGACGAATTGTCGCTTGATCGACCGTCAAATAGGGCTGTGGTCAAGGCACGCATGGCCAAGGATGGTTTGCACCGTCTCAACATCGCCTGTTGCAGCCAACACCTTAGCCGCAAGTGAGCGTCTACCGCTGTGCGACGAACCCTGCTTAATACCGGCCTGTCGGTAGAGCCTGCTGATGGTCTGTTGTAGCGAATCACATGCCCGGTATACCTCTGGCCCACTGTCCAGCTCGCGGCGCTTGAATGCCAGTTCAAAGGCCTGGCCTTTGTGGCTCAGAACAAGTTTGGAACCTGGGCGCATGCCTCGATACTCATCGGCGCCGGAATAACCCCAACGGCGAGCCATACGCACCTCAAACCAGCGCTCAAGGGCTTCAACGCATTTCGGGTGCGTGAGGTAAATGTTCCGGGCACGACAGCCCTTCGTGATGGGCGACGACAGATACACCTCTGGTCGTACCGCTCCACTTGGATAGAGCACGTCTGAGATTTCGACCTGGGCCAGTTCGGTGACACGAATACCGGTCGTGACCCATAGCAGCATTACGTCACGCTCAGGATTTCGCCCAGTAACTGATGCAACGCGAATGACGTGTTTGAATTGGCGAAGGGATGTTGCACGGCGAATATCGGTCATAGGGCTCTCTGTCAGGATTGAACGCGGATCGAGGTCGATCCTGAGAGAGTTGGTGGTAGGCCTCCAGCGAAGCCTAACACCAATGTTTTCGGCATGTTCACGGAAAATTGGCTAACGCGCCCGCTGGGCTTGCTGGCTGCCGCCGACCTGAACGACACGTCACCCGGTCCGTCACCAGCTCCACGGGCACCCGACCAATGTCCTATGCAGACGCCGCACATCAATGAACACCCGCTCACAAGCTCAACGTCACCCTGGAACCCTCCAGGGCTCGACTAGCTGAATGTTCGGTCCGCGTCACACCAGGCCAGATAGCGCTGAGCTTTGCACCCTGCGACCAACGTGGCACCACAGGTTCCAGTCATGCTGGTAGCTTGACGCACCTGCTGCAACGCGGTTTCTGCTCCAGCCATTTTCTTGTCCAGTTCGGACAGCTATTCACCAGGCGCAGCACTTTTATGACGCCGTGCGCAGGCTCTCCTTCAACCGCAAGAAGAACCTTCCGGAGCAAGGACAAGGCAACTGGCCACTCTGGCTATCGCGACAAAGGCTGGTGATGCTGACCTACAAGCCCGGCATTGTCGCTTTCTGACGCTGGCGCTTTTCTGTCTGTGTCCTGGTTGTGCGAAGGGCGTGCGCCAAACCTTACGCCTGAATTGCGTCGATCCTGGTACCAAGTGCCTTGCGACTGGCCTCACCCTGGGCAAACTCGCACCCAGCGTGTCCTACTTTGACTCGCGACCGCAGCACGGCACCCACCAGACC
Organism: Pseudomonas sp. TUM25319; assembly: GCF_056388475.1. Lineage (NCBI taxonomy): Bacteria > Pseudomonadati > Pseudomonadota > Gammaproteobacteria > Pseudomonadales > Pseudomonadaceae > Pseudomonas > Pseudomonas sp. TUM25319. The sequence continues at coordinate 217,161 of NZ_JBWJFH010000002.1, forward strand.
GGCTATTGATGCCGCTTGCCAACGTCGACGGCCAGGCAGGTAGCGCTTCGTGGCCACCTTCCTAACGCTCAACTCCCATACCACCACGGGATTTTGCAAGCAGCCAAGCAGACGTGGACAGCACCACAAGGCCTGCCAGCACCGGTATAGGCCAGCTTGAAAGTGCAGAGAGCGGAGAGAGGAACAATTTGACTCAGGGCCTCGCCCGCCCCTGGTCTACCCCGGAAATCTCTCATCGGAAGCTCACAGCCGGCGTGTCTGCATATCACGAAGCGAAAGGTACATGGCTCCACTCATCACCCTTCGGCACGGGATCCTTCGCAACCAAAATGGCTTTTGCCACAGGGCATCCCCGGGAATGCCACCGCGGTGCCGTGAATGGGCGGTTCGTCCAAGCCATCCTGCTTCATGAGCGGAGGTGCGCCTAGGACTGGAGCAGTACCACTGAGCGCCAGTAAAGGACGATGTCGGCCGGATTCGTTCCGTGTCCTTTTCGTGCGGTGCGCGTGCTGCGAATCAAGGTCCGGAAAATGCCGCGCATAGTCCGTGGCGGACTGGGTGCGCTGAATGTCCCTTTTCGGGTTCCAACGCTTTCGCTCGGCTTATTCCAACGTCAGGACCGCAGCCAGCACACACGGCTCCAGGGGCTGCGCCCTTCCCTTTCCATTTTTCCGGCTACGCCGGGCCCGCTGGGCGGGCTTTCCCTTTCCATTTTTTCCGGTGCCCCGTCTAACGCGTGAGCCTTGTCGACCGCAGCATCGCGTGTATCATGCCTAGACATACTGTACATTTATACAGGCAGTCTATGCACACCATATCAATTCTCGGCCGCATTCGGCTTGAACCTGTATCCACTCCGCTTCAGCTCTTCAGCTCGCGACTGAGCTGCGGCTTTCCGAGCCCTGCTGAGGATCTCGTCGAGGAAATGTCTTCCTTGGATGACATCGCTGTTGCCAACCCCCCTGCAACGTACCTGGTACGCAGTGGCGGCGACTCCATGATCGATGCCGGCATCTGGCCGGACGATGTGATCGTGGTGGACAGGTCTAAGAAAGCAGTCAATCGCTCAATCGTTGTCGCCATTCACGAAGGCGAGTTTGTGTGTAAGCGCCTGGTAATTGCTGGTGAAGTCGTCTTGCTTTGCCCGGAGAATCCAAGTTACGCACCAATAGTAATTGCGGACAAAGAGGCACTCATTGTCTGGGGGGTTTGCACGTTCAATCTTCACAGGCTCTGCCCGGTATGAGCGGACGCCCGGCATTCATATTGTTCGAGGCCAACAATTTTTATGTATCAGTTGAGCGCGTGTGGCGTCCTGAACTTGAGAACAAGCCTGTTGTTGTCGCCGGCTCCGGCGATGGCTGTATAATTGCGCGCTCAAATGAAGCCAAGGAACTTGGCATTAAAATGTCTGAACCTGTTCACCTTGTCCGTCAGGAACACTGGCGCTCTGGCGTCATTATTTGTTCTGCTAATTTCCCTTTGTATGGGGACTTTTCGTCACGGATGATGAGGTCGATTGCAACCCTCGCGCCGAAAATACTTACTTACTCAATTGATGAAGCCTTCGTTTTCGCCCACGGCATGTCTGACGAACAACTTCACCAGGTGACGATGCAGATAAGGGACCGCGTCCTCGCCTGGACCGGCCTTGCCACAGGCGCAGGAGTCGGCCCTACCCCGACCCTTGCAAAGCTGGGCTCGTACGGCGCTAAGCGCGTACTGAAGACCGGCTACTGCAACCTGATGTCGCCGATCGACCGAGATCAGTTGCTGGCGCTCACTCCAGTCGGCGAGGTATGGGGGATCGGAGCAGCAACTGCGTCCCGGCTGACTGACATGGGAGCGACTACAGCTGCTGAATTCGCCAGGCTCCCGAAGCACATCGTCGAGCGGGAGTTCCCAGTCAACGTACGTCGTACTCAACTGGAGCTGAATGGCACCTGCGCTGTGGACCTTAGGGGCAACGACGGCCCTCGAGAGATGATCAACGTGAGTCGAACCTTCGGTTCACGAATAGATACGCTTGATGCCCTCACAGCCGCACTGGTTGAGTTTTCTAGCCTGGCATCCAGCAGACTGAGGAAACAGGGGGCCGCAGCCTCTGCGATGCGGGTATACGCTCGGACAAGTCCTTTCGATACTAAGGGTGCGCCGTACGCCAAATCGATCACCGTCCCATTCTCTCAGCCAGCGTCCGATGTACGCATCTTCGCCAGGGCTGCCACGCAAGCTGCGCACGCCATATTCAGGTCTGGGATTCGGTTTTCTAAGGCGGGTGTTTTGCTTATGGGAATTCAGCCAGCATCAGCTATGTCCCAACAGGACATGTTCGGTTACGACACGCAATCGCAGGATCGGTTGATGTCCACCTTGGACGAGATCAACTCACGGTTTGGCCGCGGTACAGTGAAGCTGGGCAGAACCATCGCTGGTACTGGGTGGAAGCCCAGGTCGGACAACGTGAGCCCTGCGTACTCATGTCGACTGTCCGACCTCAAAGTCGTCTTCTGATCTGGGCCGCCATTGGCTACTCCGGCCCTACTGCTAGCAGCGCTGCTGCTAGTCCCTTTCCATTTTCCTCAGCCTTGAATTCAGCGTTCACCATGCCTGGTGCTGTGAACCAGTTGCAGGTGCCGGGGCGCGACCTTGGGCTTTTCATCTCCGCTCGCCCATACCGCCTGAAGATCCGTTGCAGTCCTTACCTGTTCAGGCATCAGAGGGAGATAACCGTTTTCCAGACAATCGAGCGCTGATGACTGCCCTGACTGGTTCAGGTAGTCATAGGGGCGCTGCAGAAACTCCGACAGCGTAACGGTACACAGCTGTGCAAGCCTGGCCTTGCAGTAGATGTCAGCCCAGAGGTCCAGTTCGACCTTGTCGATGGTGATCTGGGTGTCGCGGGGAGTGGAAGTCATCTTGAGCCCTATCTGAGTGGTTTATGCGACCCACTCTATACGCCTTCCACGATATGCAACCCATCCCTGATCGGAGGGTTGGCATTGACGCGGCGCTGCAGATCAAGGAGCTGCTTTCGAGCCTTCATGTTGATCAGAAGGCTCTCGCGGATAATCGCGAACTTCGGCTCGTATACGTGGAAAAGCTGCTGAAGCCAAAAGTCGGCATTTTTGACAACCGACGATTCCCTGTAGCTATGGGCCTTTCCTTTAGGTATGGCAACGGACCACGCCTTCAGGCCACCGCTGGTTTGCTGGAACGTCACACGCTTCCAAATGATCGACACCGATCCCGCCGTATTCACCTTCACCTGAACCGTGCGGTACTGAATCTTCCCCTCTCGCTTGGCATCCTCCTGGAACTCATCCCTCAACTGAAAGGCTTCGCGCTTGAGCTTCTCATGGACGATGTCGAGTTGCTTAATAACGTCGGAGTAGATCCCGCTAATCTCGCCGCGGACATCAGAACCACTGATCGGTTCAATCATTACCCTATCCTTATAGTAGGAATTTTGAAATCTGGATTCCCCTACAAAACCAGCAGCCGGAATCGCCGGGAAATCAGCAGTTTAAGACCTGGCAATCTTGTTTTTCAAGAAAAATGCAGAATCCTCTAATAAGGGAATGTAGCTTTTTCTTATGCTCGTTATAACCAAACCTACTATTTTTTGTGTATTCCCCTAATAGAGGAATACAGACTGTAAATTTATCATAACGCCGTAACCGGATTTTTATGGCTTGTATTCCCCTATTAGCGGAATTCAGAGAAATGCTGCCGATAGAGAAATTCAACCAGGCTATACGATTTTTTAGCCTACGCGGTTCACGTTTCGCCGGACTGAAATGAGGGTCAGATTGGGGGGTTGCATATTGGAAATCGATGGCAGGATTTAGATGAGAGGTGCGTTTCTAGACCGATTGTGCTCCCACCAGGGAATCGAAGCCGCGGTACCGGCCACCTCACAAGGAATCTCATTTCCCTAAGCAGTTTCGATAGTCGACCGTTAGTCGACCGTTTGAACGCTGCTTGGATACCGACAGTAAACCCATGCAAACGCTTAAGGAGCAGACATGGCAGCTAAAAACAAACCAACCGGCGACTTCGTGGTAGGTCTGGACATCGGCTATTCGAACGTGAAGATTGCGTTCGGTCATGCGGAACAGGAACGGCCCAACCTGATCATCCGTCCAGCCCAGGCAGCTCCAGTGGCAAGCCTCAATGGCAACGTGGATCTGAAGGACGGCGAGCACTACGTGTTTCTGAACGACGAGCAATGGGTCGGATTCGTGAATCCAGGTCGCTCCGGGGTGAAGCGTGAGCTTCATGCAGACTACCCGGCCACAGACACCTACCGTGCCCTCTTTAACGCGTCGATCAGCGAGGTGTGTAAGGACGGCCAGACTGAGATCGACCACCTGATTACTGGCCTCCCGGTGAAGCAAGCCCGTGATGAACGATTGGTCGAGCGACTGATCACTCAGTTGACAGGGACTCACAAGGTCTCTCCCAAGCGTGAGATCACCGTGAAACGTGTCACGGTGCTGCCTCAACCGGTCGGCACCTTGAACTACATCTGCGCTACCTATGAGAACCCAGAGATTCTCGAGGAGTCGGTGCTGCTTGTACTCGACCCCGGGTTCTTCTCCGTTGACTGGGTTGTTTTCCGTCGGGGAGACATCGTTCGCGACTCTTCTGACTCCTCCATGGAAGCCATGAGCGCCCTTCTGGATGCCATCAACGCAGAAATCGCCAAGGACTACGGTGGCAGTGGGCCGGGCCGCGATAAGATTGAGATCGCATTGCAGAACGGCCGCAGCCAAGTTCTCCTTTTTGGCGAGCAGGTCGACCTGGCCCCCTACATTGAACAGGCCTGCAGCATCGTGGCCCCTAAAGCCCTGCAGAACATGAAGCAGCAGATGCGCTTCCTTGATGGAGAGGCGATGGACTTCGTGCTTCTGGGCGGCGGCGGCGGGCAATGCTACATGCCAGCCGCGCAACAGGTCTTCCCGCGGTCCAAAACTCTTACCTCAGACCGCCCGGTCATTTCGAATGCCTTCGGGTATTGGCTGCATCACGCCTAAGAGGGATGACAAAAATGAGCGAGGTAGTGGAAGACGACACTCTGAAGATGGTGGTCAAGCTGACTTCGGAATCGAAGATGCTTTATAACGATCTCGAAAGCATCTCAAAAATGCGGCGGGCCAGGCGTATCCTCTATCTCGCTCAGCTCGGTCTGATGTATGAAAGAACGCTTGAAGGAAAAACTTCGACAGGTGCCGTTATCCCAGACATGACAAAGGAGCCCATTGCCCCTGAACGGACCGATGAATTAGGTAGTGACGAGCCATCAAAAGCAGCTAGTGAGCAGCACCAGGTGAAGTCTACTACCCACCCTGCCCTTTCGAGGGTTGATTCACCAGTCGAACGTTCGCAGGTCGCCACGGAAAACAAGAATGCCGACGATCTCGTGGTTAACACAACACCTTTGGAACAACCCCCTCCGCGTGCGAGCGAGGTTTCCACTGGTGACACGAATTCAACCCCGCCTGCACTGAACCGTAGGAAACATGGCTTTAAAATTTAACTAGATAAAACTGCAAAGCCCCTAACATAGGGGCTTTTTTTATAGTGCGCTTAAAGACATTCGACAAACAACTTTTGCTATCACCCGCGTATCACTATTTTTGGGAAGCCCTGTTTCAGGGTCTATTGGCACAGTAGTACCAAGGATGTTTGGATTTGTAGAAGTAAGAGCAAAACCAGTTATGACCGGCGACACTTGCCTCAGCACGACCGAGTCACGAATAGAGATCAAGTAAACACCTTCGTGAAGCGTTTTCTGTGATATGTCGACCAAGATAATATCGTTTCTTGATATCACTGTTTTTAGTGCATCAGTGTTTACTAGAACCGCTCTTGTATTCTCTGGTGTCAAGCCGTACTCCGATAATAACCTGAGAGGCATTGGTAGGGTTCGCAGAACCGACTCAACAACAATCGCTGGGGGCTCTTTCTTCAAAACACCCAGGGTGAAGGCCAGTTGTTCCGGACTTTGCACCAGCAAAGACGCAGAGTCATCCGCCTTCGTGAGGTCGGAGCCCGTGCCCAGGTACTCGACCGTCGTCTCCAATACACGAGCCAACTGAACAAGCCTCTCACGAGTGCAAGCAGTACCTTTGTAAAGCATGTTCTTGACCGTTGATTCAGATTCTTCCACCAGCTGTGCCAGCTTTGTTGCTGAGATTTCCTGGGCCTTCATCAACTCAGTCACACGATTGACAAAGGCTTGATGGCTAGTCGCTTCAGCGGCGTACTGCATGTAGGGCGGTCCTCGGCAATTCCACCTTGATTGAAATTCAAATGATCAAAACAGCTCATTTATAGGTGTGTCAATTTACACCCTTTCACTGGTGTAAATCAAAACCAAGAAATCTGACCCTTTTAGGGTAATTTTTCTAGTTTGCAGTGTAGATTTTTATAGTAGCACCATGATGTCAAAAAGGTGTCAGATAGATGGCATGGAGCCAAAATTAAGCAAAAAACGTAAAAACAAAGTCAAAATACCGCCGCCAGTGCCACCTTTCGTCAGATTATCACCACCTATCTACACCGACAGCGGGTCATATTATGGTGAACCATCTTGAAACATCTTGAACCATGGGTAGAATGCGCCTCGACGATGAGCGCATTTATGCACAAGGACAGGGTCATATTTCGATGGATTGGACACCTCAACCCGTAAGGACAATAGCCGCCGGTTTAGCTCTTCTGCCAATGGTCGCAGGAGCCTTCAGCCTTGAGGGTACCGTCTGGGAGCAAGAGTCGAATCGAGCCTGCAAGGTTGACCCCAAGCTCCTGTACGCAATTGCTCTCGTCGAGTCCAAAAAAATCTCCGGCGCCGTCGCCAAGCCGAACCCCTACGCCTTGAACATCGACAACAAGGCCTATCACCCAACGACGCACACCAAAGCCGCAGATCTGCTCAGTAGTGCCCTGACCACGACAAAATCTATAGCTGTCGGTGCCATGCAGGTAAGCATCCGCTGGAACGGCAATCGTGTATCAAATCCCGAGGACTTGCTGGACCTCCGGACAAACGTACGCGTTGGCACCCAAATTTTCTGCGAGTTCATCAAAGGCGGCAAAGGCGACGATGACAGCCTGGCTATTGCTTTAGGCCGGTATCACACACCGAACCCTGAACTGAAACATGTTGCTCATGACTATGGGGTAAATGTCTTGCGGGTATGGCGCCGCCTCATCGTTCTTGAGCAGGAGGGCTGACCATGATGGACTCGTACGCTCTTAACCTGGCACTACGCGTTGCACAGGAATGGGCGATCAGCAACAACCCTGCCTTCGGCCGTTTCTTCGACCTAGCGCCTGTCGATCGCCACTGGCTCATTCAGGCCTCGGAGAGCGATCTAAGCGAGGTGGCCTCCCTCCCCTCCTCCATTCTTCTCGTGAAAATCGGAACCTTGAGTGACGAAAGTTGCGCTGGCTTTGATACCCCTTCCCATGCGGTTTCGACGGTCAGTCAGCTGCTGGGGGCGATCTCAGATGACCTCCGGGTGAGAGGCCGGGTTGCAATGATTGACTGGGGAATTAGTTCCCCTGACAAAGCAAACTGGCTTGCACAGAGCAAGATGAAGGATCGTGTCTGTCTAGCCGCCCAAGGGAAGGTTACATTCGCTACACGTACGTCATTCAGCAAGATCATCGTTGGCGCTCCAAGTAGCACAGTGCGAATCGCCAATCTGATGCGAATTCTCTCAGGGGGGCGCCGGGGTGAATAAGCACCGTCAGGCACTCAGCTTGCTCAAAGCAGGTCTCAGCCCAATCCTCGTCAACATTCAGACCGGACTCGCTATCGACCACACATTAATGTCGGCCGATATGAAAGCTCGAGTGGTCAGTGACCAGAGTTCCAAAAAACTACCCACCCTGGACGACATTCTCGGGGCTCCGCAGGGAGCTTCCGATGCAGCAGTTCTGCTGCTGCTTTACACGGCTAAATCAGAATGTGCGGAGTTAGAGGTAGACATCCACAAGCTTGTCAGTGCGCACGAGGACTACCTCCGCGAGTGCCGGCTTGTGTCCCGTTCTGGTGTCCCCCCCCCTCTTTCGCTGGACGACGCCTGGATTCTCGCCAGAGAACTGCAAGGCTCAGATCAGATATCACTACTTAACAAAATCCTATCTTACGTCGTAAAGGGGCACTGAAATGGACGAAGCACTCGCCGGTGTTTTGGTTAAAGCAGGATTTCGATCAGCAATCATTCGGCTTCACACCGGCCTGACACGGAAGCAAGTGACCAGCCTGAGAAAGAAACTGGGGGTCTGTGGTCCGTCCGAATCAGGCCCTCTGCCGAATGCTGAAAGCCTGCTTGTTAAGCGTCCAGTCAGCTTGGAGGCCTCTCTCTTCATGCTCGCCTATCTGATCACTGCAGAGAAACCTCGTGAGGCCATTGATATTCATGCTGTCATGGCCGCGCACACCCAGTACCTGGACAGCCACTCCAGCCTTCGGGGCGGCAACATGGATCTGGAGAACATCCTCGAGCTCGATGACGCCTGGCTGGTTGCACGCGATTACAGAAGCCAGGAAGTTACCATGCGCACTTGTAACTCCTGCCACGTTGAGTTTGTGGCCAGTATCAACCATCGGCGCCATGCTTGCCCCTTGTGTGACGGTGTACAGGTTCGCGACCCATTCCACTGCGACTTCGCAGACCGACCCGTCTCGACTCGCAGTGTTGGGGAGCTCATTGAGTTTTCTCACAAAGTCAGTCAGTGGGAAAATTGGGGGTATTCAGCCGAAGAAATCAGAAGCGAATTGTCCCTTTCTTCTCACGAGTTTTCAGCTTGTAAAAAAATCCTCTCCTTCTCCGAGGCCGAGGTCGGTCACCTGTGCTCCAAGTACTCAACTGGTGATCGATTAGTGAAGCACCTGATCAAAGCTCCCACAGCACGGGCCAATTCCTTGTTGGCGGCCTAAAATGCATACGCCTACAGATGAGCAGGCGGCATTTCAATCGGCTTCTGTGAGCCTGCTGGGGGCTCATAGGGGCATCATCAAATCGACAGCCGGTGCAGGCTGCGGGAAAACAACTGCGTTGAAGGGAGCAGTCACTGACTGCGGTCGAGCCGGCGCAAGCCGGCTTTTGGTTTTGGCTTACAGCAAACCACTGATCAGTGAGATGCAATCGGCATTCGGTAGTTGCGCTGTTGTTAGGACTTTCAACAGCATTGCTCTTGAGTCTGTCCGTGCCATCACTAACGCGCGCTCAATTGGGCAGATTTATCCATCACACGTTATTCAAGCCTTTGATCTCAATAAGAAAAGACTTCCCATCGACCCACAAACCTTTACGAAGATCGTCATTGGAATAGTCGGTAAGTTCTGCTCTAGCGCAGATAGGGCCTTTACATCAGCACATGTCCCATCCTGGGTGCGAGACCCCGTCGTAGCCGACCTTGGTTTGCAGTATGCGACAGTCCTCTTCGACGCTCTGCGGGTCTCCTCAAGAACAACCCTTCCCCTTAGCCACGAAGTCTATGTGAAGGATTGGCATCTCCAAGGATGCCCCGGGCTATCAAATTACGACCAGGTGTTTTTGGATGAAGCTCAAGACGCTTCTGACGTTATGCTTTCGTGCCTGGCTTATGCCCAAAGGGCCACCTACGTCGGTGACGCTGGCCAGCAAATCTTTCAATTTAGAGGCTCTCAGGACGCAATGTTGAAGGTCCCAGGCCGGGAGTACCCTCTAACCCTATCTTTCCGCTTTGGGCCTCCCATAGCCGATCTCGTGAACAGGATCCTCCAGTGCAAGTCTTCCCCACCACCAATAAAGATCCGTGGCCTTGCCGGCAAGCCCTCAAGGGTAGGCCCAATTTCCCCACGAGATGAGCACACCAGGATTTTCCGGACAAACACAGCGCTTATTCGTGATGCGATTACCCTGAGGGATTTGGGCGAGTCGTTTACAATTGTCGGAGACACCAACGATTTACGCGACAAAGCTGAGTCTGTCTTCGCACTGATTAGAAATGCCCCTAAGGAGGCGAAACATCCGGCATTCTCTTTTTTCAAATCGCATGACTCTCTGGCTGAATGGGCCTGCGACCATCCAGGTACAGATACCGCCCAAGTCTATCTACTTGCAAGAGATTATGAGCAGCGCGAGGAGGATTTGATACGTGTTCTATCCGGCAGAGGCCAGTCACCGAAAGGCAGAGTAACGCTCACCACATGTCACAAAGCTAAAGGTAGGGAGTGGGCCAACGTGATTGTTCGTGAGGATTTTGGCCAAAGCCTAGCCATTGCCAGGCGCAGAAGTGCCTCTCAGTTCGATGATGAACTGAACCATCTCTACGTGGCTGCCAGTCGAGCGAAATCGGCAGTAGAACTCCAGATCTCGGAGCTCAACATCTAAGGCCCCCTTCCCTTCTTACAAAACCCGCTATGCGGGTTTTTTTATGAGTGCCGGATTGGCGAGGCACTTTGATTGACGATCGATTGTCGTCCGATTGTCATTTGCTCCGGATGGCGCATATTGGTAATTCGCAAAAGTCGACCCATTGTCGCTCGGTTCTCGCCCTATGTTTGCGCCCCAAGGAAGACGAAAAGATGCGGTACGGAACGCCATTCCAGTCAATAGCCTTCAATGTATCCTTGATGGACACAAGACCATCCGTTATTGGGTTGCCAGTGCGTGCCAACGTTGAGTCGCACTATTCCCAACGTGGGAACGATTAAATCGGCTTAGAGATGAAGGCGCCGAGCAATCCTGCCGAGGTCCTGCACGGCTGGACACCATTAGTTCGGCAGCCTACGAGCGAACTCTGCAGCAAAGCTCCAAGTATCGGGGCTCAACATGTGATATCCCCTCCCCCACTAGGATCGTCCGCTGCCCAGCTTTTCTATGTGCAGTCAGAATAGTCGAGAATTTTTGAACGCGATTCGATAGTGACTCGATTGTTGTACTGCTCACGTGCTCAGAATAGCAACACGCTTTTACCGACCGATTGTCGCTCGATTCTATCGCTATTAGTTGTGCGTCTACTCTAGTGAGCTCCTTTTCTCAGCTTAAGATTGAATGCTGTTTTTATATACAGTTCGCGATTAATTCTCACTCGAGTAGCCCTTAGGAGCTGATCTGCTTAACCCTAGACCTGCCCCTATACGAACTGTTTTGAACCTAAGCGACCACGTAGGCCCCTACTAAGTTGGTTGGCTTCATTCCCAGCGTGGGAATGACCTGGCCAACATCGCAACACCACCACAGGACGGTTCACTGGACAGACTGCACTAGTCGGGGGCGCCGGTGCCAGAAGACCTGCAGGCTCCGTGCTAGAGCCCTTGAGTCCATCTCAACCAGAAAGGAAGTGCTACCCCGGCCGAGCCAGAAGGGCGTGGGCAAAGCCCATTCCCAACGTGGGAATAGCAGGCCAACAGAACATCACATCCACAGGAAGGAGCACTGGGCAGCGCGAACCAGCCGAGATGGTCCGGGCCAGATGCCGCTCGGCCCCGTCCAGGAGCCAATGGGCCCCATCACCGCGAGCAGAGTCGCGCTGGCCGGGGCGAGCCAGAAGGGCGTCGACAAGACTCATTCCCAGGGTGGGAATGACCAGGTGAACGCAGCATCAACACCACTCGATGCATCACTGGGCCGCACGCACCAGGCGAGATGCTCGGGCCAACTGCCGATCGGCCCCGTCCAGGAGCCAATGGGCCCCATCACCGCGAGCAGAGTCGCGCTGGCCGGGGCGAGCCAGAAGGGCGTCGACAAGACCATTCCCAGCGTGGGAATGACCAGGGGAATGCTGCATCAGCTTCACACGTCGGTGCAGTGGGCAGAAAGCATTTGGCGAGATCGTCAATGTCCGCAGTCTCGCGGGCACCGTAGTTGAACCAGTGAGCCCATCTCAGACACCAAGGAAGCACCGGGACGGCGAGCCAGAAGGGCGTCGACAAGACCATTCCCAGCGTGGGAATGACCAGGGGAATGTTGCATCAGCTTCACACGTCGGTGCAGTGGGCAGAAAGCATTTGGCGAGATCGTCAATGTCCGCAGTCTCGCGGGCATCGTAGTTGAACCAGTGAGCCCATCTCAGACACCAAGGAAGCACCGGGACGGCGAGCCAGAAGGGCGTCGACAAGACCATTCCCAGCGTGGGAATGACCAGGGGAATGTTGCATCAGCATCACACGTCGGTGCAGTGGGCAGAAAGCATTTGGCGAGATCGTCAATGTCCGCAGTCTCGCGGGCACCGTAGTTGAACCAGTGAACCCATCTCAGACACCAAGGAAGCACCGGCCCGGCGAGCCAGAAGGGCGTCGACAAGACCATTCCCAGCGTGGGAATGAGCAGGGACACGCTGCATGAGCATCACACGATGGTTCACTGGACAGAAAGAACCAGCCGAGATGGTCGGGGCCAGATGCCGCTCGGACCCATCCAGGAGCCATTGGGCCCCATCACCGCGAGGAGAGCGCGCTGGCCGGGGCGAGCCAGAAGGGCGTCAACAAGACCCATTCCCAGCGTGGAAATGACGAGGCTGTTTGAGGGCTACTGTTTAATGATCACCTTCTGAGCGAGCTGCAACAGAGGACCAGATTTTTGGCTAAAATCCATTTCAGCCAGGAGAAATACTAAAACGATCAACTCCAAAAAAAGCAAAATTCCGAGGAAGACGCCGCTTGAATCTTGCATAATAGAAAAATGATGTATGACAGGTGTGAACCTGGACCTCTTAGGGAGCAAGCAATGGCACAACGTGTCGTTAAAACGAAGATTATCGCCATCGCCAACCACAAAGGCGGTGTAACGAAGACAACCACCTCTATCAATCTCTGTGACAACCTGGCTCAACTCGATGAGCGGAACACTGTCGTTCTGATCGACATGGACCCACAGGCCAATGCTTCGAAGCATATTGGACTAGAACACCCGGCGAAAATAACGTTTAACCTTGCAGAGCTTCTGCTGAACCCTACTGCAGATCTAAAAGCATTTCTGTACGAGGAAACCCAAATTGAAGGGGTAACCTTGATCTATGGCTCTCTCAGTCTTGAGACTGTGCCAGACATTATTAAGCAAGAGGATCCCCGTCCAAACGAAGTACTTAAATCACGTATTGCTCCACTTATTGGGGTAGTTGATTACATCGTATTGGACTGCCCCCCAAACCTAGGGTTGCTGACTATGAACGCTCTAGCAGCAGCGACTCATTACATCATCCCGGTAGAATCTGGTGCTGCTTATGGCTTGTATGGGCTAGCTGATCTACAAGAAAGGATCAACAGGATCAAGAAGATAAATCCAGAGCTGGATTTTCTGGGAGCGCTTTTAGTAAAACACGACTCGCGTCTAACACTCTGCCAAGACAATGAGCGCGACGCGATTAGCATGTTCGGAACTGTAGTCCCGGTGAAAATATCTCAAACAAGCAAAGTTAACCAATCAATCGCAATTAGCAGAAGCTTGCGAATGCTCGATCGCAACAATAAGGTTACGAAACAGTATGTGGAACTTGCAGCTTATGTGGCAGAAGCGACAGGAGGGTCTAGATAATGACAGGAGCAATTGAGGTTTCAAAAACTGCCCAGAAAACCAACGCCAGGACACCCGAAGCTAGATCGAGGCGACCATCGCTGACAGAACAGCTTACGGGATCACTGAGTGCCAACCTCACGCTCCACCGCCAAAACATCGAAGAGACTTCGGTAGCTGAAGTCGAAAACTGGATAGCACGGCTTCTCGACATAACCCTCATCGACCCAAATCCATACCAACCGCGGAAAATATTTGAAGGTATCGAAGAGCTTGCGCATCTGATTGACGAGCAAGGGTTAATTAACCCTATCGAAGTACGACCTTCAGCTGATAACAGATATGAACTAGTCTCAGGTGAGCGGAGACTAAGAGCTCATAAATTGTTAGGGCGAACTCGTATCATGGCACACGTGGTTAACATTACCGATTGTGAAAGCTCACAAAGAGCAATCGGTGAGAATAAGGGCCGATCAGACTTGACTGACTACGAGAACGCCTGGGGAATGATTCGACATCGTAGACGTTTCGGAAGTACAAGCACGACCCATCAAGAGTTCTCCATGACTCAGTCAACTTATTACCGGTTCTTGGCTTTCGAGAATTTACCCGAGGCGGTAAACACCCTGCTGGATAAAAAACCTGCTTTAATCACAGCAGCAACTGCAGAGCGAACTGTAAGGGTGATTAACGAGAAGGTTCAGGCTGGGACCCCAAAGGAAGCACTTGAAAAAGCACTAATCACAATTCTACAAGCTGGTATGTCGCTCGGTGCCCCGATCAAAAATCTTGCGAGCTTACTAGAAAAAAAATTCGCAAATGCGAAGTCCCCAGCCGCCAGTAAAGAGATTAAATACGGGGAGACAACTCTGGGGCAATCGAAGTTGACCAAAAAGTTCTACGAGGTGAAGCTGGTTCGAGCTGAAGTATCAGATGAACAGATTCGACGTATTGAGGAATTCCTGGTGAGCCTCAAATCGGAATCGGAATAGGAGACTCTGGTGTGAAAGACACGAAACCAAAAGAGCCAAGTAATGGTGACCTCTTTGCCAGCCAGGTAAACGAAGGAGAGGAGGGGGAGGGCAACACCACCCTCAAACCAGGCCATGGCCTTAGGGCTGCATACCGCCGAGCAGAAGCTGCCCAAAAGGCAGCTGCTCTCACGGATGAATCTTCCACGCCCACCGAACCTTTTCAAGAAGAAAAGAACGGCAGCACCGGTGCCTCGACAACTGTAACGGCGACTGCCGCGACAATGATCACGGACCCAGCAGCAACAAGACGCAAAGGTGATGGATTAAAGGCCGCCCAGAAACGAGCTCAAGAAGCACTGGAGAGCGCAGAAAAGCGTTTGGTCAAATGGGCGGACGAGCTCAGGGAAGCTCCAAATGAAGCATTGCGCTGCGCTCTCTTCACGGCTAGAAACCGCAACGTGAAGAGAGAGCAGTTGAAGGGATTCGAGGTATCAAGCTACGGGAAAACGCGAGTGGTTTACACCGGCGAGGAGTTGCGACAGGACGACCTGGACGTGTGGTTGCAAGTACTTCATCTTGCCCGCCATCAGGAACTCGGTACTCCGATCCGTTTCAGCCCTGCACAGATGAAGAAAGACCTGAAATGGCCATACGGTGTGAAACACACATCACGACTCATGACCATTCTGACGAGACTAAAGGCAACTGCAGTACAGTTTCACTCAGAGCGACTAGGCAAAGGGGTGGTCCTTTCACTCGTCAGGAAGTTTGAATACACCGATGGCTTCGATACTCCTGGTAAGCGGGGTGACGACGAGTGGACGGTTGAACTTGAGCCAGAAATCGCGACCCTGTTCGGCGGTGGCTTCTACAGCACTCGACTGGAATGGCAGCAGCGCATGGCTTTACCCGGAAACCTTGCAAAATGGCTGCATGGATTCTACGCATCTCACAGTGAGCCGTACGCCCTTCATGCAGACACCCTTCTCAAACATGCTGGATCAAAGGTCTCAACACCGGGAAAAGCAAGGCAAATGGTCAAGGAAGCCCTGAACGAACTAGTCACAGTTGGCTTCTTCAACGAAGCCCATTGCGACCGATCAGGCATAGTGACGGTCGAAAGAAACAGAAGGCTCCCTACAAAAACCGCCAAATAGTGGCGGTTAATAACATGGCCCCCCAACACCCTGCGAGGGCTACTTTTCGCAGGGTGTTTCCATTCCGGAGACCATCACCATGAGCGATTTGGCAAAAGTCGGTATCGACCTCGACATAAAGACCTTTCATCTACGAGGCCAGGATAAACCTAGGTGAGAGCTGTTTGGCAATAAGCTCGCTCGACAGGAAATAATGAGCTTCATTGCCTATCTGCCAGGAA
This sequence comes from Pseudomonas sp. TUM25319, assembly GCF_056388475.1. NCBI lineage: Bacteria > Pseudomonadati > Pseudomonadota > Gammaproteobacteria > Pseudomonadales > Pseudomonadaceae > Pseudomonas > Pseudomonas sp. TUM25319. Next base: position 233,030 of record NZ_JBWJFH010000002.1, read on the forward strand.
GCACTATGGTGATGAACGCATGTGCCGGCGCACATATAGTCGCTCGCGAAATGACCCCCTGATGGCGCCATTCAAAGAAGCCAGCAGTCGTTCACTGGGTTGCATCGCGCACACAAGTCACTGATCCGCGACCGCAGTAAGGCCGTCAATCAGATGGATTGCATCGTGCCTGAATTCGGCGTCAGCTTGATTGCCTCAGACATCGCGGAATAGAAGCGCTTGTCTGCTGTTCTAGGTTCTGTATGAAAACCCTTGAAATCCCGCCAACGCCCCAGCCCGCCTGAGTTTACGTAGAGTTTTGCCCTTTTCAGCGCAGGACTCTGTAATGCCCAAGTAGCGATATGAAATTTCCGATGCGGACTGGGAGTTGGTTTCGGACCTCTTCAATTCCCCCCGCCGCACAGGACGTCCGCGAGTCGATGACCGACTGATGCTCAATGGCGTGTTTTGGGTGCTTTGCTCGGGTACGGCCTGGCGGGACATGCCAGAACGATACGGACCTTGGTCTACGGTTTACCAGCGGTTTCGAGATTGGCGAAATCAGGGCACCTTCACCAAGATGCTCAAGCGGATGCACGTCAAACTCAACGAGCATGGGCTGATCGATCTGGATACCTGGTGCATTGACTCAACAGCAGTCAAAGCAACCCGAGCGGCCTCTGGAGCAGGTCAAAAAGGAGGGCGGAAGAACCGACGGACCACGCGCTCGGGAGAAGTCGGGCTGGGTTAACGACGAAAATTCATATGGTCAGCGACGCCCGAGGTGTGCCACTGCATTTCACCCATTCCGGCGGCCAGGCCAGTGACATCTCACATGCACAAGCACTACTCGATGGTGTCCAGGTGCCTACCGGCTGGGGCAGACCTCGCAAGCGGTGCCGCAAGCTCGTAGCTGACAAAGGCTACGGCGCTGAATCGCTCAGCGCCCTGTCAAACCTGTGGATGGTGCGCAGACATTTACTGGCGACTGCGGGAGAGGTGCGCCTGTAATGTGGGAAAAGGCTGCTGCGAGGTGCTCGTGGCGGCCAAAAACATCGAAATGAGCGGGAGACTTGATCGTTTTTGCTCGGGCTGCTGTTTTAAAAATCGACGAGCGCTGAAGTCGGCCGGAAATACATGTCTACTTCAGACCATCCCTAAGCGCGCCTTCGCTTGAGCAGGACTTCCATTCTGTTCGTTTAAATACAGCAAGTTACAGAACGAATGCACTAATTTTTGCCTCATCTCGGCATACCCCTGATTCCCCCCTTACCTCGGCATAACTTCAATCAGGCGTTCAGAGCCGATTCTATAATTGACTATAAAATCCTATAAAGCCCATCCTGAGTAACTTAGCGACGCTAGAAAGATATTTAAATACAATCAGTTGCAGCGCGTATGTCCTAATTTTCCTTTATCTCGGCATGACCCCCTCAGGCGGTGTTGCGATCGCTATCGCATGCAGCCTGTCATTCCTTACCGAGTCATGAAGCGCAAGCCGAAGCATGGTCTAGCGCGGCTATTCGACAAGCTCAAATACCGAGAGCGCAACGTCATCGAGCGCCTATTTGGCTGGCTGAAAGAGCATCGCCGGCTGGCCACGCGTTACTGCAAGCTCGCAACAACTTATGCGGCCATGGTCACATTGGCCTGCTGTCGGCGGTGTTTACGACACCTCTTTTCGTACAGTGCCTAGTGGAGAACGAGAATTCCAGCATCGCTGGACCATCGAAGGGGCCGCGTGAGAAATGACCTCGAGGAGATTGTACCTCCACCCTACAAACCACCGCGGGAGGGGAGGGACCAGTCGCGCATAAAGGCAGGGAAGAGCAGTTCGAGGGCGGAAAATAAGAACCCACTGGCATGCGACCCCAAGCAATACAAGACCGGCTGATCGGCTTGCGGTTGGTAACCCAAAAGCGACCAGTTTGCAGCGCAGGTGACCCAATGCGCCGATTCCGCAGAAAGCAGGTTCGACACTGCCGATTCATAGGATCCCGCGGAACAGGGCATCGACAGAACCTCATCCAAGGCTATGGCCCTATAGCTTCTTCATCGTAGATCACCAGATCGTCCACGCAAAAAGAGCCAGGTACAGCGACCCTCAGAGGGTGCAGCAACGCATTTCATCAGCTGACTTTGGGGTAAATCGGCCCCGTGTGGCGAACTGACTAAGGGGTAATAACAGGTCTGAAGGCAAACCACAGGAACTGACCAAGGGGTAAAAACTACAAAAAGCACGAGAAAAGCGCTGACAAGTCGCTGAAAAAAATAGGTAAAACTCATCAGAAAGCCACAAAACGCCCGATTTGGTGGCATTCAGAGCCCCGGAATCGGGTCCAATAGCCCCCCCTCAGCACGGTAGATCACTTAGCATGTTGAACTTTTTACCCCAAAATCAGGTAGACGGCGGAGATAACAGATACCGGCAAATCTATTTTCGTAACTCAAGGTTTTTTCCTTATAAATCAATTGGTTACGGCAGCTATTGAAAAATAGCTACAAGCTTACCTCATAGTCAGCAGGATTTACCCCAAAGTCAGATAGGACGGATAATAATGAAATTCCTTTAGAATCAATTACTTACATCACCAACTTAAAGTCGTTACGATTGAGAAGGTCCGGCGTACCTCATGATCAGGTAGAGATACCTCATAGTGAGGTACAGTTACCTCATAATCAGGTAAAAAAACCTCATAGTGAGGTAAAGAGAGGTTTCCTATAAGCCTTGTAAATCAAGGGCTTGAGCAACATTTCTGAGGCCCTTAACCGCTTTTAACAGCTTTTTAACCGCTCTTAACCAGGGCTGAAGGTCTGAGCTTTGTGATTATAGAAGCGGGCTGCAGTCGCTCGAAGCATTGAAAGGCAGGTGCTGGGGTCAAGGGCCACTTGAGCTGACAGCACGCGCATGGAGAGACAACCGAGCTCAAACACTTTGTCTGGAGTGATCGGCACCAGGACGGAACGTTTAGGAGCCTGCATCTTCAGGAACAGCACACCTTTATCCAGCTGATTCTTCAACGACAACGACTTGGAGCGAGTGGAGCCGTGGTTAGCAGCTTCGAACGATGGAACAAGGCCCATGACCGCGCAGAGGAATAAGGTCATTTCCCTGGGAGTGACCTGAAAGATCAGCTTGTCGGCCCAGTCGAAAGACTCGCCAGCTTTGTTTGCACCATCAATACAAAGGACGGTGTCGCCGGCGGCATTAGTGCCGATCTCGAATTTCAAAGCGCAAGACCCGCCATAAACGTGAAAACCCGCGTAGGCTGAATCACTCATCAAGGCCACCTGGTTGTCTCGACGTGAAAATGGCACCGACTCGATCATTGAGCGCCCCCAGTTGGGCTTTGTATGCCTCCGCTTCTGCATACCCCTGTATTGCCTTAGCGTCAGCAGCGCTCAGGTCAAGACGAAGCCTGGTTATGAGCTGCAGATCGACATCCCGATCGCGTTGTAGCTGGAGTAACTGACCATTCACAATGGCCTCACGCTCTCGAGAAGCTTGGGCATCTCGTCGGGCATCAAGAAGAGCAATATCCTTCATTTCAGCATTTTTCGAAAAGCCATCAACCCTCTCCCTCAACGCAATTATCTCTGCCGCTGACTTACCGAGCTCAACTTGACCATCCTCGTACTTAACTGAAATCGCAGCCTTTGCTTCAGCAGCTGCACCGAGTTGTTGGGTCAATTCAAGCAACGCAGAAGAATCTTTTTGGGCCTGATCTTTCAGGCCATCGACAGAGGCCTGCAGCTCCAAACGTTCAGCCACGGATTTTGCAAGCAGGTCCTCAAGTTCCTCATTGCGCTGCTCAAGTCGGCTAACCAAAACCTCAGCGTCAGCCAATGCAAGCTGTTGCTGTTCAACTGTGCCGCGGAGAGTTTCAAGCTCAGAAAAAACCTCTGAACGACCGGCCTGGGCGAGGACGGTACTGAGCTCAAGTAGAACGGATTTCAAAGCAGTCTGGCTCTTTTTAAGATGAGTATCGATCAGCTCATTCGCTCGAGGTGGAAGAGGGGATTGACCAGTTCCACGGACCTGAGCCTGACCGTGCTCAATCCAAAGCCGTAGAAGGCGATCAGAACGGCCACTCCCAATCTGCAGCCGTAACGAATAAGCAGTCACAGCTCGACCAGACGCCAAGATCGCCTGACCAGCAGTTAGGACATCTTGAATCGTGATCGAGGACTCGCGCATGAACGAACACCAGATGGTAAATGAAAAGAATTTGTTAATAGTAACATAGGAACAAACAAACAAACATTGAAAGAGAACATAGCTAAGATTGAACAGACCAGGACCAGGACCAGGACCAGGAGCCAGGCAAACCTTTGTCAAGCACTCGAGGCACACGGGTATAGGGTCGGTAAGAAGGAAGGAAGTCTCCAGGGACTCGCGATCGGTACTACGGTCGCGCCCGTGGCGGTGCTGTCGGTAAACAGGGACCCTCGGGGAAATCAACTGGAATAGCAGATCCAGGAAAGGATGGCGCCGGCAGATCTCAAGCAACCAAGCCGTCAGTTGGAAGGTGAATCAGGGAAGGCCGACGCCCAGGGCAATGGGAACCATGTAGCTAGGTCCCCGGGACGACAATGAACGGCGAAAATGCAAATACAAAGGGATGACAATCGGTCGCTAAACATGAGACTAAATACGTTTTATACCACCCCTGCACATAGAAGCCTGATTCAAGGTGTTCCTCCTGTCCCACCCCATAACGGCAACCCCAGCTGTGACCGCCTCAGGAGCACTGCTATGGCTTTATCCTCAAAAGCGAGGGTCGGGTCACCCCCCATCTTGATCGGCCCGCGCGTAGCGCGATGGAAGGTAAGAGGGAGGGTTGAGGAAGGTATGGGTAGGTAAGGGTGAAGTGGACAATAAGTAGGCGGGGTTAAATGGGGTAGAGCGGTCATGCTAATAAGCAAAACGCTGTGCAGGGGTGGTATAATTTGTTGGCCAATTGAGGAACCCTTATGTACGAGCGTATCCAGTCCGCATACCGAGCCCTATCAACCGCAGTAAAAGTGTTCAACGAAGCATGGCCATCGCTGGTGGTCGATGGCGCTGTATACCTGGTGCCCTTGCTACCCGAGCAAAGAACACCGGATATCCTGCCAGTGGAGGAGGTGACCGGTGCCCGAGCAATCAGTCTGGCTAAAGAGGCATTTGGGACCTTCGAGCGTGATCTGGGCCAAGCACCAGGTACCGTAATGCGCCTCCCGGGATATTTCACTATCGGAAGATCGGTCCTGGAATACGTGCTAACCATCAACGCTTGCAAGCAGGAACTGGTCGACGCAATCGAGGAAGAGCGCCTCGAGCAAAACCTCACGCCTGAAATGCGGCCGCGAATCCTGCGACGCGCGCTTGGTCCAGGGTTCAATACGAATCAGTTAAAACGCACCATCCATGCTTTTGACGGAACAGCACGCAAGATCACCTTTACCTGGGCTGGGCACTCACCAGGAAACGAACGGGTGACCGTGGCGAAGATCAGGGCGCAGCTCAAAGCCAAAGCCGAAATCCGCGCCAGCGCAGAGGACATTCCGATGGATCAGACCCCTGAGCACTTTGACCTCAACTCAATCGTGCATCTAGCGGAGGACCAGGTTCTGATCAAGCACAAGGTGGTGGCTCCCCATCCACGGTGCATGCTGTGGCTTTCAGGGAGTGCCCGCTGGGACGCAATGATCAAGGCCAACCTTCCCGTGTTCGTGCTGGCTGGGGAGGCCCAACTCAAAATCACTGGGCTCAAACCCTTTGATCGGCTCTCTCGACGGGCGAAGCGTATGGATGAGAAAACGCGGCAGGAAGTCCTGAGAGGCCGAGACATGTACCTCCCCTCTGAAAAAAACAGCCCCGACCAGGTTGAGCCTCAAGAGGAAGAAAATCGGCCGGCAGTACCGTCAACGTATCGTTTGGCAGGCCAGACATATACGAGAAAGTGACGAAGTTGCATATTCAGCAGGTGCGGTAGGATGTATTCATCTTAGGGAGGATTCGCGATGAAGATGATCATTCAGTCAGAGGTCAGACGTGCAGAAGCTCTGGTCGAAGGCTACATGGGACTGCCGTCTGGGACGATCGACCTAGATACCTTCAATCCTGACGCGATGCGGAGTGCACCCGTTGATTTTGGTAGGGCCATCAACGCGCTGAAACGAGTGTCCGGGGTTCAGAACCACACACAAGAGCACGCGGCATACGCAGTGAACGTGGTCGATCTCATCGCCGTGTTGGCGCAGCGCCCAAAGTTGCCGGCGCCACTCCAAAAAATGTGGGAGATGGAGGAGTGGATTCGTGACGCCGGTGCCGCGTGGACATTCAAGCACTTAGTGACTGTCGTACTTGCCTTCGCGGGTGTCCTGATCGGCACGACTAAAACGCTTACACTCGGCTGGGAATTATTCGCCTATTTCGCACTTATGGTGGTGGTAGCGTCCGGGGCTTTGCACCTTACGCACAGCAAAAATGCAAGTGTGCGCGTTCCGGTATACACCCTTGGCTCGCTAAGCATCTTCTGCTTGCTCAACACCGTGTATGGCCCAGCAATCGGTTTCCTGGTGCTGCTCGTCTGTGCGATCGGCTTCGTGGCCGGGTCAGCACTGAGTCTCCTAGGCGGTGACAACAACAGGACAGTGGGTAATCGTACCTTGCAAGACGACTTTGAAATTTCGCCGATGGAGACTGAGGAATACAACCTGTACAAAGTAACTGTAGGCAATGACATCACCCAGACTATTAAAAATCTGCTGTAAAAAAACCGGCCCAAAGGCCGGTTTTTTTTGGGTGCGCCAGGCATGGCGCGTTGCGCGAAAGCGCAACCCGTTTGGCTGTGGTGGCCAAATGGGTGACTTGGAGGTGAAAGTCCTCTACACACCCGGCAAGGGGAAGTGTTAGCCAGAGGCAAGGGTGTCGTGGGTGACTGCGAATCTGAAGGAAGCCCGAGACAAAATGCTGGCCTAACGAACAGGAAGCGGATAGAGGCGGCGCAGCGGGGTGAGGCGGCCCAAATCGTCAAAGCCCGATACTTGCACGGAACGCTGCGACGTAAATCCGACAGGCATAAGCAGGAAGGTCACGCGAATTACCCTGGGAGATCTGTACGTTTGCCACTGTGCTACCGAGCGCCGAGAGGCGACGGGATGAGCGTGCAGAAGTCAGCCGAGGCCGTAGTAAGTGGCGGTTAACCGCGCCACCAAGGGCCGAACAGGTTATGCCGCCAGTAGGCGTCGCTGTCTCGTTGGTAGCCGTAATGCAGAAATGTCCTAAAGAGGATTCGGTCACCCAGGGTTCCGGCCAGAAGCCGAGGATGACTGCTGGCCGTGCAAAGGTAGCAACGGCGTCAGTGGCGTGGACGAACGCGGAGCCGGACACGCTGATGGAGCGGGTGCTTGCACCGGCCAACCTCAAGCGTGCGTATCAACGCGTGGTCAGCAACAAGGGAGCGCCGGGTGCCGATGGCATGACGGTCGCTGACCTGGCTGGCTACGTGAAACAGTATTGGCCAATCCTCAAGGCCAGGTTGCTGGCCGGTGAGTACCATCCCCCCCAGGCAGTGCGGGCGGTTGAAATCCCCAAACCGCAAGGCGGAACACGGCAACTGGGTATCCCCAGCGTCGTGGATCGCCTGATCCAGCAAGCCTTGCAGCAACAGCTCACGCCAATTTTCGACCCGCTGTTTTCGGACTACAGCTATGGCTTCCGTCCGGGCAGAAGCACGCATCAAGCCATCGAGATGGCCCGAGCCCATGTGGCTTCAGGCCGTCGCTGGTGTGTGGAACTTGATCTGGAGAAGGGGTGCCCGCTGAATTCGGAAAAAATCGTACGCTAAGGTTTTCCGGGCAATCGTAGCGGCCTGAACTTCCCGACCTCCAGCCTGCGGCTCTGCCGCCAGACGTAATCGCCAGTCAGGTTGATGTGCTCCCAGCCCAGCGGCAACAGGTATTGCAGCAGCTCGCCGCCCACCGACTTGCCTCGACCAGCCCCAAGTGATGCGCTCCAGATACATCGTGTTCCATAGCACGATGGCCGTCACCAAGTTTGGGCTTCTGGCTCTGTAGCGCTGCGGCTCGAAGTTCCGATCCTGATTTTGCCTAAAACTGGACACTAGCTATTGTCTTTGAACAACGTCGATACGGTACGGGCAACATGGTCTGCACCGTCACTGATTTCACGCATAATAGTTGTTACAGTTGCGATCTGATCGTTGTTTTCTTCGGCGCTTCTAGCGATGCTGTTCATATCTATATTCAGTTGCTGAGTAAGCTTTCCGTTAGCAGTTACCACATTCTGGATTTCCACGGTGGCACTGCTAGTTCGAGCTGCCAACTGACGAACCTCGTCGGCTACTACAGCAAAGCCTCGGCCCATTTCACCCGCTCGGGCAGCTTCAATTGCGGCGTTAAGTGCTAGTAAGTTAGTTTGTTCTGCCACGCCTTGGATGGTGGTAACAATTTTCTCGATATCTTTAGCCTGAGCATTTAGCTGTGTAATCAAAATAACCGCACCGTTTATTAAATTAAGTGTGCTCTGAGATAATTCAATTGAACTAGCAAGGGACTCCATGCCCCGCACGGAAATTTGAGATGTCTCCTCGGCGGTGGTGAAGGAAAGCTCTGCGGCTTGACGGATTTCATCAGCCTTATGCTTCTGCGAGCTGACGTCGGTGGCAAATTTTAACACTTTCACAACCTGGCCGGCTTCATCAACGACGGGGTTGTAGGTGGCCTCAAGATAGATGGTCTCTCCCGATGCGGTCTTGCGCTCAAATTGCCCGCTGAGAAAAGTTCCTCCCTTTAAACTCTGCCAAAAATTTGTATTTTCTTGATAAAAATTATCGAAACAGAACATTCGGTGGTGTCGACCCTTGATATCGCTGAGGCGATAACCCATAGCACGGAGGAAATTCTCATTTGCATGCAGAATGTCACCGTTAGGTGTGAACTCGATCTCCGCCATCGAGCGGGAGATGGCTGCATGGACGGCTCTTAGTGAGAGTAACTCGTTTTCTCTCTGAGTGACATCTGAGCCAATCTTAATGATTTCAATAACTTTTCCATCTTGATTTTGAACTGGAATATAAGTAGCCTCAATCAATATTAAGTTACCGTCTTTGCGCAGCCGCCTAAATAAACCTGATTGAGGATGGCCGTCAGCCAATTTCTGCCAGAAGCGCGAATAATCAGCTGTGCTAGCATAATTCTTTTCGCAGAAAATTCTGTGGTGCTGCCCTGCTATTTCTTCGAGTTTGTAACCAAGCATCTCTAGAAAGATATTGCTCGCATAGATTACGCTCCCGTCTGGCCTGAATCTGATTTCCGCGACATTTCGATTTATTGAATCAAGCTGCCACTGTAGTTCTGAGAGCTTATTTTCTGTGTCCAGCAGTTGTTTGTTTTTATTGAAAAACATAATCATTACCTTTGTGCAAATAAAATAATACTTGGGGCCTAATTTATACTGTATCGGTTAGCGCAACCGCTTCTTGAGAGCCTGAATTCAACACATAAGTGCAACGCTCACCCCTGTATGCACTTCGTACGGCGTCTTCCAGCCCAAGCGCTTGCGCGGGCGTAGATTGATCCTCGCTACTGTCCGATTGACGGCTTCGACGGTCAGCTTGCTGAAGTCGCTGCCCTTGGGGAAATACTGGCGGAGCAGACCGTTGGTGTTTTCATTGGTGCCACGTTGCCAGGATGAATAGGGGTCTGCAAAAAAGACCTGGCACTGGCTCCGTAGCGCGATGCGTTCATGCCCGGCAAACTCCCTTCCGTTATCCAGCGTCAGCGTGTGAGCGGCATGGCCCTGAAGCATCAGATTGATCGCCCGCGTTACCTGCCGGCGCGTTCTGCGCTTGACCGGATAGGCGCTCAGATAGCCGCTTTTGCGATCAACCAGGGTCACCAGGTTACCGCCCAGTCCATGTACCGTATCGCCCTCCCAGTCCCCCAGGCGCTCGCGGCTTTCGACCTCGGCTGGGCGTTCACTGATTGACACGCGATTACGCAGCTGCCCGCGCCGATCGTGGCTTCCATAGCGTTTCCGGTAGCGCTTTCGGCGATGTCGCAGATAGGTATAAAGCTCACCACCGGCGCGCTGTTCGGCGGCAATGAACCGATAAATCCACTCATGGCTGACCGCCCGGCTTGGCTGCTCCTGCTTCAACCGCTGGGCGATCTGCTCCGGACTCATGCCATGCTTGAGCCACACCGGGAGATGATGGCTGAGCCATGTCGCCGGCTTGCAAAACTTGCGCGCACCCGCTCGACGAGCATCACTTTCATGGGCCGCAGAAACAGCCTTGTAGATATTCTGGGTGCTGTTGCGGCGAACCTCGCGACTGATCGTCGAGGGATGCACGCCGACCCGCTTTGCAATGCTCGCCTGGCTCTCTGCGGCGCTCAAGCCAGCCTCAATCTGGTAACGTTGTCCCTGAGTCAGCTGCCGGTAATGCGTAGTCATCTGCGCTTGAATCCTTCGGTGTGAGAGCCTGGATTCTACCGGTGGCTGGCTCTCTGCCTCTCGTTTCAAGCGTTGCGCTTATTCTATGAATTCAGGGTTGGTAAATTAGCGATTTGCAGCCATGTGTCATATTGAGCTATACCCTAACTTGGCGTCAGACCATCCGGCGCTAAATCGTCAGAATAGAGTTGCCTTCCGAATTGATTGACATACGCCGTCAAGGGTCATAGATTTCTTCCTGACACATTTCCCTCAGGAGGATACCTTGCACGGTCAGCGCATCGGTTACGTCCGCGTCAGCAGCTTCGACCAGAACCCAGAACGGCAGCTCGAACAGATCCAGGTGGATAAAGTGTTCACCGACAAGGCGTCGGGCAAGGACACACGGCGGCCCGAACTGGAACGGCTGCTCGCCTTCGTGCGCGAAGGCGACACGGTCGTGGTGCACAGCATGGATCGTCTGGCGCGCAACCTCGACGACCTGCGCCGCCTGGTGAAGGGCCTCACCCAGCGCGGCGTACGCATCGAGTTCCTTAAGGAGCATTTGACCTTCACCGGCGAGGACTCGCCGATGGCGAACCTGATGCTGTCGGTAATGGGCGCGTTCGCCGAGTTCGAACGCGCCTTGATCCGCGAGCGGCAGCGCGAGGGCATCGCGCTCGCCAAGCAGCGCGGGGCCTACCGTGGCAGGAAGAAATCCCTGTCGTCTGAGCGTATTGCCGAACTGCGCCAACGTGTCGAGGCTGGCGAGCAAAAGACCAAGCTGGCTCGTGAATTCGGAATCAGTCGCGAAACCCTGTATCAATACTTGAGAACGGATCAGTAAATATGCCACGTCGTTCAATCCTGTCCGCCGCCGAGCGCGAAAGCCTGCTGGCGTTGCCGGACACCAAGGATGAGTTGATCCGTCACTACACGTTCAGCGAAACCGACCTCTCCATCATCCGGCAGCGGCGCGGCCCGGCCAACCGGCTGGGCTTCGCCGTGCAGCTCTGTTACCTGCGCTTTCCTGGTGTCATCCTGGGCGTCGATGAGCCGCCGTTTCCGCCCTTGTTGAAACTGGTCGCCGACCAGCTCAAGGTCAGCGTCGAAAGCTGGGACGAATACGGGCAGCGGGAGCAGACCCGGCGCGAGCACCTGGTCGAACTGCAAACGGTGTTCGGCTTCCAGCCCTTTACCATGGGCCACTACCGGCAGGCCGTCCAGTTGCTGACCGAGATGGCCTTGCAGACCGACAAGGGCATCGTGCTGGCCAGCACCTTGATCGAGCACCTGCGGCAGCAGTCGGTCATTCTGCCTGCCCTCAACGCCGTCGAGCGGGCGAGCGCCGAAGCAATCACCCGCGCCAACCGGCGCATCTACGATGCCTTGGCCGAACCGCTGTCGGACGCGCATCGCCGCCGCCTCGACGATCTGCTCAAGCGTCGGGACAACGGCAAAACGACCTGGCTGGCCTGGCTGCGCCAATCGCCCGTCAAACCGAATTCGCGGCACATGCTGGAACACATCGAACGCCTCAAAGCGTGGCAGGCGCTCGACCTGCCTTCTGGCATCGAGCGGTCGGTGCACCAGAACCGCCTGCTCAAGATCGCCCGTGAGGGTGGCCAGATGACGCCCGCCGACCTGGCCAAGTTCGAGGCGCAGCGACGCTATGCCACCCTGGTGGCGCTTGCCATCGAGGGCATGGCCACCGTCACCGACGAAATCATCGACCTGCACGACCGCATCCTGGGCAAGCTGTTCAACGCCGCCAAGAACAAGCATCAGCAGCAATTCCAGGCGTCCGGCAAGGCGATCAACGCCAAGGTGCGGTTGTTCGGCCGCATCGGCCAGGCGCTGATCGAGGCCAAGCAGGCGGGCCGCGATCCGTTCGCCGCCATCGAGGCCGTCATGTCCTGGGATGCCTTCGCCGAGAGCGTCACCGAAGCGCAGAAGCTTGCGCAGCCCGAGGACTTCGATTTCCTGCACCGCATCGGCGAAAGCTACGCCACGCTGCGCCGCTACGCGCCGGAATTCCTTGCCGTGCTCAAGCTGCGGGCCGCTCCCGCCGCGAAGGACGTGCTCGACGCCATCGAGGTGCTGCGCGGCATGAACAGCGACAACGCCCGCAAGGTGCCCGCCGACGCGCCGACCGAGTTCATCAAGCCGCGCTGGCAGAAGCTGGTCATGACCGACACCGGCATCGACCGGCGCTACTACGAACTATGCGCGCTGTCGGAGATGAAGAACGCGTTGCGTTCCGGCGACATCTGGGTGCAGGGGTCGCGCCAGTTCAAGGACTTCGAGGACTACCTGGTGCCGCCCGCGAAATTCGCCAGCCTCAAGCAGGCCAGCGAATTGCCGCTGGCCGTGGCCACCGACTGCAACCGGTACCTGAACGACCGGCTGACGCTGCTGGAAACACAGCTTGCCACCGTCAACCGTATGGCGACGGCCAACGAGCTGCCGGACGCCATCATCACCGAGTCAGGCTTGAAGATCACGCCGCTCGACGCGGCGGTACCCGACACCGCCCAAGCGCTGATCGACCAGACGGCAATGATCCTGCCGCACGTCAAGATCACCGAACTGCTGCTGGAGGTGGACGAATGGACGGGCTTCACTCGGCATTTCGCGCATCTGAAATCGGGCGACCCGGCCAAAGACAAGAACCTGTTGCTGACCACGATCCTCGCCGACGCGATCAACCTGGGCCTGACCAAGATGGCGGAGTCTTGCCCCGGCACGACCTACGCCAAGCTGGCTTGGCTGCAAGCCTGGCACATCCGCGACGAAACCTACGGGGCGGCGCTGGCCGATCTGGTCAACGCACAGTTCCGCCATCCCTTCGCCGAGCACTGGGGCGACGGCACCACCTCATCGTCGGACGGCCAGAACTTCCGCACCGGCAGCAAGGCCGAGAGCACCGGCCACATCAACCCGAAATACGGGAGCAGCCCAGGGCGGACGTTCTACACCCACATTTCTGACCAGTACGCGCCATTTCACACCAAGGTCGTGAACGTCGGCGTGCGCGATTCGACCTACGTGCTCGACGGCCTGCTGTACCACGAGTCCGACTTGCGGATCGAGGAGCATTACACCGACACGGCGGGCTTCACCGATCACGTCTTCGCCCTGATGCACCTCCTGGGCTTCCGCTTCGCGCCGCGCATCCGCGACCTGGGCGACACCAAGCTCTACATCCCGAAGGGCGACGCCGCCTATGACGCGCTGAAACCCATGATCGGCGGCACGCTCAACATCAAGCACGTCCGCGCCCATTGGGACGAAATCCTGCGGCTGGCCACCTCGATCAAGCAGGGCACGGTGACGGCCTCCCTGATGCTCCGAAAGCTCGGCAGCTACCCACGCCAGAACGGCCTGGCCGTGGCGCTCCGCGAGCTGGGCCGCATCGAGCGCACGCTGTTCATCCTGGACTGGCTGCAAAGCGTGGAACTGCGCCGCCGCGTGCATGCCGGCCTGAACAAGGGCGAGGCGCGCAATGCGCTGGCCAGGGCAGTGTTTTTCAACCGCCTGGGTGAAATCCGCGACCGCAGTTTCGAGCAGCAGCGCTACCGGGCTAGCGGCCTCAATCTGGTAACGGCTGCCGTCGTGTTGTGGAACACGGTCTATCTGGAACGGGCTGCGCACGCGCTGCGTGGCAACGGCCATGCCGTTGATGACGCGCTGTTGCAGTACCTGTCGCCGCTCGGTTGGGAGCACATCAACCTCACCGGCGATTACCTCTGGCGCAGCAGCGCCAAGATCGGCGCGGGCAAGTTCAGGCCGCTACGACCGCTGCAACCGGCTTAGCGTGCTTTATTTTCCGTTTTCTGAGGCGACCCCCTTCATCGCGAATTGCACCGCCCAAGACGATCTGCACTGAAATCAATACTTTCTGATGCCTCTTGATTAGAGATGCCAGCCATAATCATCTCATCGCCAACGCATACGGCGTTCGGCAGCCAACACACTCTCACTCACTACTGGAAGCTCAGACATGAAAACCATAGGCATTGAAAACTCGAAGTCCAGCGTACAGGCCCACTTAACGCTTGGAACCAAAACTATGGGGCTAGGTATCTATGGCGCGTACTTGGCTCTCGCTATTATTTACTTCTGGTTCGGCGGCATGAAATTTACCCACTACGAGGCCGAGGGCCTGGTTCCACTGGTGAGCAACAGCCCGCTTTTGGGATGGGTGTATAGCATTTTTTCGGTCGACATGTTCTCCAGCCTGCTCGGCATACTAGAGATTTCGATCGGCACTCTGATCGCAGGCCGCATGCTGTCGCCCAAACTATCCGTGGTAGGAGGCGCTCTGTCTGCAGGCCTGTTCTTCACAACCCTTAGCTTTATGTTTTCCACTCCGGGCGTCATTGAGCCTAGTTTAGGGTTTCCGGCGATTTCCGTTGCGCCAGGTCAGTTTCTGCTTAAAGACTTAGGGTTGCTTGCTGTTTCGATATTTGTGGCAGGCCATTCGCTGGTTGAACTGGAAAAACGTAAAATTAATGCATAATTTTTTCAATGGCTTAAGGCAGTAATGCCTTAGGCCTTTTTGCCATCATTTTCCCCCGCCAGATCTTTCAACCAGTCACGAGGGCTCAACCCCGTCTTGCGTCTAAATGCGCGAGACAGCGCCGAAGGACTTTCGTAGCCGACTTGAGCTGCAATCAGCGTAATCGAGCGCCCTTCTCGCATCAGCTTCTGAGCCAGGCTAACTCGCCAACTCAACAAATAATCAGCAGGCGTCTGTCCGATGACACTCTTGAAATGCACGGCATACGCAGCGCGTGACATATTTGACTCACTGGCCAGCTCTGCTATTGACCAGGCATGTTCCGGGGAGTTGTGCATCTGTAAAAGCGATCGGGCAAGCCGCATGTCGGCCAGTCCAGCCATCATTCCGGTGCGCAACTGGTGATGATCGAGCAGGTAACGGAGCAACAGAATGATTAGGAGCTCAAATAAGCGCTCAAGCGCGGCTTCCCTTCCACAATGCACATTTGCCGCCTCGGCAAACATCCACTCCAACGTGTCTGCCAGCATGGGCAGATCATCGAGTGCGAGCACCAAACAGTCCGGTAATGAAGCCGACAAAGGATTATCAATTCCGCCCTCAAACTCCATGGAAGCACACAACAACTTTGCGCCATCGGACTCACCCGCAAACAATTGATGCTTGGCGGGGCGTGGCATAAAAATCAAGCTAGGGCGAGTGAGCTGCAAATCCTTGCGATCGGGACCAAGCAACGTCACGCTGCCGGCCTGAAGCAGATGGATATAACCTCGCCGCTCGGCGCCATCGTAAGATGCAGAGCCGCATAGGTCGCCGTCATAGAACAGATTGGCCCGCACGCCGAACCGCGAGAGCAAATTAGACAAACGATCCATTGGCCGATCCTTGACGAGTCAGAACGCACAGACCATACCATCTGCGTTGTCGTTCAGTGCCTGTAGCGAACACAATGTCATCAACCTAAGCTGCAGCCCTGCCCAAGGCAAGCCCCCCGAAGCAGCCAGCCGCCATGGCCGTCGGGCGATGACCAGGCCTCTGCCGCTCAATCAGGCGGTCTAACTGGGCTGGCGGTGATGTGATCATCGTCTGTTCCGGCTGTCTAGGCGAGATTTCTCGTTCTCCGGACGAGCCTATGCCGACCGCTTGTGGCCAGCTTTTTTTTGCACGGAGGTTGGGCGGTGGTGTTTCTTCAGCGCGTCGGTTTGTAGCCCTCACAACCTCGGCTGGCTGCGCGTTTGCGTTGGCGCGCAAAGCTACGGCCTGAGCGTACGGCACTGAGGCTTTTAGCCATCAAGGCCAGCACATTGCTCAGCCCCTGAGCACAGTGCCGCACCAGCAGCTCGACCAGGGTATTTTTGAGCCGTGACACGCCTTGGGTGAAGTTGACTTTCCATCGCAGCTTGCGACCTTTGTGGCGCTGTTCGATGACCGGCTGTAGCAGGTGCTGCATCAACAGCGCCAGGTTCTTCAACAGTTGAGCGGCATGAAAGTCCTGCTTTACAGCAGTCACGCTGCGGCCGCTGAAGTTGTCCAGCGTCAGGGTTTGTTTGAGGCGACGGAAGTCGGTTTCGATGCCCCAGCGGCGGTGGTAAAGCTCGGCAAACACCTCAGCGGGAAAGGCTTCTCGATCCAGCAACGAGGTCAGCAATACCTCGCTTTCGCCGTTGGCCAACTCGACCCGGATCAGTCTCAGCTCGATCTGGCTGGCAGGATCAACGCCAGCCTCGGAGCAGAACAGACGTGCTTCAGGATGGTTGGCCACGAAAAGCTGTGTGTCTTCAACTTGGCCAGAGTATAGAAACGCTTTGACCTGGGCGTTATAGCCACAGGGCAGGCGCATCAGAAAGTGCCGCTGTTGCTGCGCGAACAGCGCGAATAACCAGTGCCCAGGGTAACCACGGTCAAACAGCGTCAGGCTGTCAGCCGGCAGGTGCTCAAGGTGCAGATGGGCACAGTCGCGCTCGCCGACGGTCAGGGGCACGATCAGGCTATGCAGGGTTTGACCGTCAGCGACTTCGTAGAGTGTGGACAAGCGAGCCATGGGAAAGCCAGAGTGACTGCCAAAGAAGGTCGCCATGGTCGACTCCAGGGGTAAATGCACGGTCGAGCCATCCACCGCGAGCACCCTCAGCCCACGCCACTTCTGACGCAGCCCGAAGCAGTCAATTTGTTGCTGCAGGAGGTGATTGAGACTTTCAAATACCTCGGGGTTGAGCTTTTTGCGCGCTTTGCAGAAGGCCTGCGCAGTGACCATTTGCGTCTCAGTCGACGCCTGATTGAGTACGCGATAGAACTGATCGAGTTCGGTTTGCAGGGCCGTGCGCGGCTGATTGAGCAGGAACAGGACGAGGTTCTTGAAGGTGAGCTGGCGTCGGCGGGTAAAGTCTTGAGGATTCTGGCGGTGGGCGGCGATGAAGGCGGGACAATCGAGCGGACTGGTTATTTTTTGTACAATTTTCAAACCAGGGCTTGGCTGGCGGTGTCAAGCGATGCGGTATAGGTAGTCAAAAGGGCTTCTCCCATGCACTGATTTGAGCGCTAATTATATGATATTTATGGATAATTTCCAAAGTTGATGACATTGGTAGCGAACATGCCGGCGTAAATCAGCCAACGGATAAAGTGATCACTGAGCAGCTCAGCCTCCCTTTCCAGTTCGGCTGTTAAAAAAACAACACCGTTGTTTGAAAGCACCAGCAAATCAAGTGCTCACTCTTCTATTTTACAGTACCTGGCAACAGCACTTTGCGGTGCAGTCGATCAGATATCCGGAAGGTTGATCGTAAGCTTCAGCCTAGCGCTCTTCGAATTTAATGTCGTCGAGCTTCGGCCCAACCATTCCCCCGACCTACTCTTCCCTCCCCTAGAGACCCTAGCAGTCACTTGAATCGCGGCTGTCTGCGATAAGGTGTTGCTGGTAACTATTGCATCAGCGCCTGAAAACTCCACCTCGGCCGGCAGACTTGAGACCTTAAGTCGTATGGTAGCGAGAGGTACCTTGGAGCCCGATAGCGTCTGTACGAAAACGAACACACTGTCATCCAAAGCGACCTTTTCGAAAATTTCCGGGGAAATGTCCACCCGTACCTTGAGCGGTGTTGGTGGCAAGCCAGCAACATGGTTAATCGTCAAATTGTTGTTTTTTTCATCCGCTGAAAGACCGTTTCTTGCCTTTCCAATGGCCTGTACTAAAGCAGCGTGTGACGGATGGTCGGAACCCATCTCTGCTAATGCGTGATGCCAATATTTTAAAGCATCTTGGTAACGATGCTCTTCAAACGCAGCCAGACCTATGAGACTCAAGCTCTGGAGCTCACCCGGATTTCCATTTAAAGCTTCATCTGTCAGCGCCTTGATTGGCGGAGACCACATTTTGTTGTTAGAGAAATACAATGCTTTAGCCCACTCGCCTAATAACTCCGGTCGGCGACCGGCCAGTGACACCGTTCGTTCGAACATTCTAGCGGCATCGTCGGGCCTCCCTTGAGCCATGTAGTTTTGGGCCAGGTTATAAGCGTTCTCAGCTGACTCCGGTTGGGCGTTAACCGCGCGTTCCAGACGGTCGTTCATTTGCGCGAGTGAACCGGGAGGCTGGGCGAACTCACGAACCAGCTCGACTTTGTCGCTGGCGCCAAAATGCAGGTACAGCGCGAGCCCCAGCGCCGGTATCAAGAAAGCCACGAATACTGGTAGCGGCTTGCCTGTAGTCGAAAAACGTTCGAGGCCAGCTCCTTCGGTGTCCGCCAGCAATTCGCGGTCCGCCTCAGAGCGGGCACTGTTTTTTTGCGCAGGAGACATCACTCCGTCCCCTTGCTGAAGCTGTAGCTCCGCCAGGCGTTCCTGATACAGCGCCACGTAAAAAGCGGTGCGATCTTCTTCGCTTTGGGCACGACGTACAAACAACACAGGGATTAGCACGAAACTGAGGGCAACCAGCAACAGCAGGCCGACCCATAGCCAGAAATCAATCATTAGATTCTTTACCCAATAGGAGGAGGAGCCGTTGACGCTCTTGGTCAGAAAACACCTCAACATCATCGCCATGCCGACCACGATGACGTGCAACGATCAAGTAAATCACCCACACACCGCCCAACAACAAACCGCCAGGCCCAAACCAGAGCAACCAGGTGTGGCTGTTCAGCTCAGGTTTGTAGCGCACGAATTCGCCATAGCGATCGACCATGAAGTCGATGATCTGCTGATTACTCTGACCTTCATCGAGCATGCGAAAGATCTCTTTTCGCAGATCGGCGGCGATGGGGGCATTGGAGTCTGCGATATCCTGGTTCTGACATTTCGGACAACGCAGTTCCCGGGTCAACTCGGTGTACCGGGCGCGTTCGACCTCATCCTTGAACGCGTAAGCATCGATGGCAGCTTGGGCGGCACTAGCGGAACACAACACTAAGAGAGTTCCACATAGAAACCGGCTCATTGCGTGCCCTCCTGCACCAGACCTTGATAAAGATCTGCAAGCTGTTCACGCCACACCGTCTCATCTATAACGCCGACGTGCTTGTAGCGAATGATGCCCTTACTGTCGACCAGGAAGGTTTCCGGCGCGCCGTACACGCCCAGATTCAATCCGAGGCTGCCGGCTTCATCGCGAATATTCAGCTGATAAGGGTCGTGAAAATCCTTCAGCCAGTTCAGAGCATCGAAATTAACGTCTTTGTAATTGACTCCATGAATCACCACCCCCTGCTGGGCCAGTTTGTTCAGCACTGGGTGTTCTGCCCGACAAGCGACGCACCAGGTACCCCAAACGTTTACCAGCGCCGGTTTGCCCAGCAAATCGGCACGGGTCAGGGACCTATTGTCTTGCACGGATTGCAGGGAGAAATTGGGGAACGGCTTGTCAATCAACGCTGAGGGCAACGCCGAGGGATCGAGGTACAACCCTTTACAGAGAAATGCTGCCATGCCAAGAAAAAGCACCAGCGGTGTTGCCGCTGACCGAAAACTGACCCAGTAGAGGCTGTTCTGCCGACTGAAAACTGACCCAGGTGTTCAACTGCTTCTGCTCAATTTTTGAGCAGGAGAACACAGGGTGATCAGTATGGAAATGATGGGCAAAATTCGCCGGATGTATTTCCGCGACAAGCTGTCGCTGCATGAGATAGCCAAGCGCACCGGGTTGGCGCGCAACACGATTCGCAAGTGGGTCAGAGCACCTGAGGCCAAGCCGCCGGTCTACCAACGCCGCGCGATCTTCAACAAACTCAGCCCTTTTCACGCCACGCTGGAGCAGGCGCTAAAAGCCGATTCGCTGCGGCCCAAGCAACAGCGGCGCAGTGCCAAGGCGCTGTTGGCGCAAATCAAAGCCGAAGGTTATGACGGTGGCTACAGCCAGCTCACCGCGTTTATCCGTGCCTGGCGAGGGGGACAGGGCAAGGCGTCGCAGGCCTTTGTGCCGCTGACCTTTGCTTTTGGCGAGGCGTTTCAGTTTGACTGGAGCGAGGAAGGCTTGCTGGTCGGCGGCATTTACCGGCGTATGCAGGTGGCACATCTGAAGCTGTGTGCCAGCCGTGCGTTCTGGCTGGTGGCGTATCCGAGCCAGGGCCATGAGATGTTATTCGACGCCCATACACGCTCGTTCGGCGCCTTTGGCGGCGTGCCGCGCCGAGGCATCTACGACAACATGAAGACCGCCGTCGACAGGGTCAATAAGGGCAAAGGCCGCACGGTGAATGCGCGTTTTGCGGTGATGTGCGCGCACTACCTGTTCGATCCAGACTTCTGCAACGTCGCCGCTGGTTGGGAAAAGGGCATCGTTGAAAAGAACGTGCAAGACAGCCGCAGGCGCATCTGGCTAGACGCCCAGGACTGCCATTTTCACTCCTTCGAGGAACTCAATGCCTGGCTGGGCCAGCGCTGCCGCGCGCTTTGGAACGAGCTGACGCACCCGCAATACAGCGGGCTCAGTGTGGCCGAGGTGCTGGAGTTGGAGCGCGCCGAACTGATGCCTATGCCCGCGGCCTTCGACGGTTACGTCGAACGGCCTGCGCGGGTTTCCAGTACCTGCCTGGTCAGCGTCGGGCGTAACCGCTACTCGGTGCCTTGTGAGTACGCCGGTAAGTGGGTCAGCAGCCGTTTGTATCCGACCCGCATCGAGGTGGTGGCCGATGATGCGCTGATTGC
The DNA here is from genome assembly GCF_056388475.1 of Pseudomonas sp. TUM25319. Taxonomy (NCBI): domain Bacteria; kingdom Pseudomonadati; phylum Pseudomonadota; class Gammaproteobacteria; order Pseudomonadales; family Pseudomonadaceae; genus Pseudomonas; species Pseudomonas sp. TUM25319. The sequence goes on from NZ_JBWJFH010000002.1 coordinate 254,119, forward strand.
CAGCCATGCGCGTTTGCTGGATCGCGACCAGGTCAGCTACGACTGGCAGCACTACATCCCGCTGATTGAGCGCAAGCCCGGCGCGCTGCGCAACGGAGCGCCCTTTGCTGATCTGCCAGCGCCGCTGCGTCAGCTCAAGCACGGACTGAAACGTCATGCCGGCGGTGATCGGATCATGGTGCAAGTCTTGGCTGCCGCACCAGTGGCTGGGCTCGATGCCGTGCTGGTAGCCGTTGAGCTGGTACTGGAGAGCGGCAGCCTGAGCGCCGAACACATCCTCAATGTCGTGGCACGGCTGACAGCATCCGAACCGCCGCCCAGCGTCGAAACCCACTTGTCGCTCAAGGAAGCCCCCGTCGCCAACACGGCGCGCTACGACCGCCTGCGTGGCCAGACCGAGGAGATCGGTC